>NZ_JAUOQR010000009.1 GCF_030547185.1 Neptuniibacter sp. 1_MG-2023 | reverse complement strand
GGCGATTTTTATCATACGCAACACCCTTACCATATCGCCATGTATGACGGTAAATGCACCCCCGAACAGATTCGTGGTTGGGTAGCTAACCGTTTCTATTACCAAATTAGCATTCCCGTAAAAGATGCCGCGATTATGGCAAACTGCCCTGATCGTGATGTGCGCAGACATTGGGTGCAACGAGTGTTGGATCATGATGGCTACAACGGTGCCGTCGGTGGGATCGAAGCCTGGTTGTGTCTTGGTGAGGCCGTAGGCCTGAGTCGAGAAGAGATCCTCTCCTGTGAGCATGTCCTGCCGGGTGTGCGCTTTGCGGTTGATGCGTATATTAACTTTGCCCGTCGTGCCTCGTGGCAAGAAGCCGCAAGCTCCTCGCTAACCGAGATGTTTGCCCCTACGATTCACCAAAATCGTTTAGATACGTGGCCGCAACATTATCCTTGGATAAAAGATGATGGTTATCAGTACTTTAAAAACCGTCTAACGGAAGCCCGTCGTGATGTGGAGCATGGGTTAGGTATTACCCTAGATCACTACACCACCCGTGAGCAGCAAGAGCGTATGCTTGAGATCCTCCAGTTTAAACTGGATGTCCTCTGGAGCATGCTGGATGCAATGGCCATGGCCTATGAGCTGAAACGTCCACCGTACCATACCGTGACGGATCAACGGGTTTATCACAAAGGGCTATTTAATGAGTGATATTGAGATAACAGCAGCCTCAGTGCCGGTGTTAAATAAGATGTTTCGCTTTCAATGGGAAAAAGCACAGAACTGTTTTGTGTTGCTTTACCCTGAAGGGATGATTCAACTCAACGGTCCCGCTGGAGAGATTCTAGGCTTAGTGGATGGCGAGCGTTCCGTCGCGGCCATTACATCAGAGCTGGAAGCCAAGTTCCCCGATGCGGGTGATCTGAGTGGCGATATTATCGAGTTTCTAGGAGAAGCGCATGGCCAACACTGGATCACCTTGTAACGCACAACCGACACCGCCGATTATTAGCGATGACAAATCTCACGGGCAGCCACTTTGGCTGCTCGCAGAGCTGACCTACAAATGCCCACTGCAATGCCCATACTGCTCGAACCCGCTTGATTTTTCTGACTTTGGTGGTGAACTTACAACCCAGCAATGGCTTGATGTTTTCCAGCAAGGGCGAGATCTGGGGGCGGTTCAGTTGGGTTTTTCAGGCGGTGAGCCTTTAGTACGACAGGACCTGATCCAGCTGATCGGAGGTGCCCATGAGATGGGGTACTACACGAACCTGATCACTTCAGGTGTCGGCCTGAATGAACATAAAATGGCTGAGTTCCAGCAAGCGGGTTTAGACCATATCCAAGTCAGCTTTCAGGCCAGTGATGAATCCGTTAACAGCATGTTATCCGGTTCGAAAAAAGCCTTTGAGCAAAAGCTAAAAATGGCCAAAGAGGTTAAAGCCCAAGGTTATCCGATGGTGCTTAACTTCGTGACCCATCGGCATAATATCGATCGTATCGACCGTATTATAGAGCTGTGTGTTGAACTTGATGCAGACTATGTTGAGTTAGCGACCTGCCAATACTACGGCTGGGCTTATGAAAACGTAGAGCAGCTCCTACCGACCCGTGCGCAACTCGAGCGGGCTGAACGTATTACCAATGAGTATCGTGCCAAACTAGCGGCTGAAGGTAATCCGATCAAACTGATCTTCGTCACGCCCGATTACTACGAAGAGCGCCCTAAAGGCTGCATGAACGGTTGGGGGCAAGTGTTCCTGACGGTTACGCCGGATGGTAAAGCGCTTCCTTGCCATAGTGCACGTATGTTGCCGATCGAGTTCCCCAATGTCACTGAGGTGAGCTTGCAAGAGATCTGGGATACGAGTCCTGGGTTTAATCACTTCCGTGGTAATGCATGGATGAAAGAGCCTTGCCGTAGCTGTGA
The DNA here is from genome assembly GCF_030547185.1 of Neptuniibacter sp. 1_MG-2023. Taxonomy (GTDB): domain Bacteria; phylum Pseudomonadota; class Gammaproteobacteria; order Pseudomonadales; family Balneatricaceae; genus Neptuniibacter. The sequence goes on along the minus strand of NZ_JAUOQR010000009.1, from coordinate 141,391 downwards.
TGAGAAAGATAAAGACTTTGGTGGCTGTCACTGTCAGGCCTTTATGCTGACAGGGGATATGTACAATGCGGATCCGGTCTGTGCTAAGTCGGAGCATCATCACCTGATCGAAGAAGCGCGGGAACGTGCGGAAGCGGTGGTTAATAATCCTGATGAGTTTACCTTCAGAAATGAGCGTAACTCTAAAGTATTTGCTAAGAGTTAATGTTGAAAGCAGATTCGATTCCTAAGTTTAATGAAAAGGCGCGCCCGGGGTTCTGGTCTACAGAACTAAGTGAGCAAAAAGTAGTCAGCGGTAATGTTGAATATAGCCAACTGCGATGCTCATTTGACGGAGTGCCTTACTGGGTAGAGCTTAGGCCCGACGATCACTCCCGCTGTGTTTTATGTTATGAAAAAGAGGGGGCGATCGTTGATGTTACGCCTACAGAATATAGTGTTCGTAGCAAAGTGCATGAGTATGGTGGGCAAAGCTGGTGTTTTGTTGATGAAGGGCTCATTTTCGTCAATGAATATGATCAGCAGCTCTATCTGCAAAAAAACTTATCGGATTCCTTGCCTTCTTGTCAGCAGATCACAGCAGAAATTAATTCTCGTTTTATAGAGCCTGTATGGGATCAGCCTAACCGTCAAATTATAGCGATAGAAGAGCAGCATAACTCTGACAATGTTATCAATCGCCTAGTTGCGATCTCTTTAACTACAGGCAAAGTAAAGTTGCTTCATGAAGGCTATAGTTTTTATAGCTACCCTACACTTAATCCACAGAATAACGAGTTAGCATTTATTGCATGGAATCATCCATTTCAACCTTGGATATCCACGGAGCTGGTTTCTCTTCAACTTAAAGATCTTGCTGTCAGCGTAATAGCAGGGCGGGCGAGCAAAGAGGCTCTATCGCAGCCGCTTTACTGTCCTGATGGGCAGTTATATGTGGTTAGTGATCGTGATGGGTGGTGGAATATCTATCGTTATGACGCTCTTAATGGCGCTTTAGAACCGCATCTGTCCTCTCCTCAGGATATGATCTCTGCACCATGGCAGTCTGGTTTAAGACATTATGCCTGTACAGATTCCGGCATATCGCACCTATTAATCGCACATGAAGGAAGTGAGCTTTACCATCAGGGTTGTCGTGTTAAAAAAGACACGATGAGTTATTTTCACTCATTGCAGGTCTCAAATGGGAAATTATATGCAATAGCTAGCTCTCTAGATCGCTTAGATGCAGTTATTGAGGTCAATGAGTCACTTCAATTTAGGCGTTTAACTGGAGGAGGGGCTCCTTTAGATAAAACGGACTGTTCTGAGCCAAAAGCACGTGTGTTTGGTTCAGGAAAGGATCGTTGCTATGGGTATTTATACCCAGCTAAAAACCATCGTTATAGCGAAAGTGAAGAGAGTAAGCCGCTTGTTGTTTTTCTGCATGGGGGGCCTACAGCCGCTAGCTACCCGGTATTGAATTTAAAACTTCAGTATTGGACACAACGAGGGTTCTCGGTGCTTGACCTCAATTATAGAGGCAGTAGTAATTATGGCCGAAGCTATAGATTAGCGCTTGAGCATGCTTGGGGTGACATTGAAGTTAATGATATTAGCTTAGCGGTTACCTCTTTGATTAATGAAGGTGTTGCGGATCCTAGTGCTGTGTTTATTCGAGGGAATAGCTCGGGAGGATATAGTGCGCTAAATGCCTTATGTCAGCTTGACCTGTTCACTGCTGGAGCAAGCCTCTATGGTGTTACTGATCCGGCGGTGCTGAATGATTGCACCCATAAATTTGAGTCTCATTACCTTGGCTGGTTGATTGGCGATCCTATAGTTGATGCTGAGCGATACAGATCTTTGTCGCCTATTTATCATGCTGCCGATATAGGATCCCCTGTTATCTTTTTTCAGGGCGAAAAAGATAAAGTTGTACTCCCTGAGCAGACTCGCGCTATGGTCGCTGAGCTGAAGGGTAAAGGCGTTGATGTTGAAGCTCATTACTTTAGTGATGAGGGGCACGGCTTTCGTCAGAAAGAGAATGTAGTGTGTGTGCTGGCGGAGGAGCTTAGTTTTTATAGAAAGTACCTGTTCGAACCTCAGTAACACTTCTCTCTATTGTTAGTCTTAACCATCCCTTGTTTTCTTGCCTTCGCTTATTCTGATTTTGTCTATGTTGTTGTATAGCACAACAAGTCGTATCTTACGGATGGAAACTAAAGTATTAGATAAAATCGTTCTGTTGCAGAGCATAAATCACTTCCATTAAGCCTGATAATAGACCTACTAAAGAGCTTACCTAGCTCTTTGCATCCACTCTCTGGTTTGTGAGTTTTCTATCTAAAGCTCTAACCGTCGTACTTCGCCTGCTTTTTAGCAGGCTTTTTTTTGCCTGAAATAACCCCGCCTAATTTTACCTTGCCTTAGATGGTTTATCTTTTGCGGGTTCGATTTATCTAGCGAAGTGTTTTTATAGTATATATCTGTAATCTGAGCTGATACGGCTGCGTTGAGTATGTCGAGGCTTTGTAGCACATGACCTTAAGCGTTAAATGGTTGGCGAGGTTAATGCGAAGGGTTTTGTATAGGTGTCTGTGTAATAAGCGGGAGGATTGGTTCGGCTTGTCGGCGAAGGTTTGCTGGTATTAAAAACAAAGAAGGCCGCGGCTCTGGAGAAGGGGGGACAGAGCGGCGGCCAATGGTTCTAACTTTTAAGCAGGGCTTACCAGCTTAGAGCAGCACCGATTGCGAACTGGTCAACATCTTGACCAGCAGCATTTTCGTACATGTCGTATTCAGCAATGATTTTTAGGTTGCTGTTAACATCATAGAAATATGCGATAGAATCGTTTTCTTGGTCGCCACTGAAGATTGCACCGCTACCGTCGTTTTCACCGTGGGAAAGTACAAAGCGGTGACCGTTGGCTGCATAAGATGCTTGTACAAGGTAACCGTCAGCGTCTGCGTTAGAGGCTGTAGTGAAGTTACCTAGATCGGCTGCAATACCTTCTTGGTCAAAACCGGAAGCTGTAAATTGAAAGCCGCCCATTGCAATGCGTGCGCCATAAGCAATACCAGAAATGCTGCCGCCGTCTACATTCGATTCGCCAGCAACACCACCTAACCATGCGTTAAATTTACCGCCGTCAAAATCAGTTGCGTAAGTACCCTCTGCTTCAAAGCGGGCAGACTGATTTTGGTTTGCATTAATGCTTTCGCCACTATCAGGGTCCATTACACCAACAGCAAGCTGGAAGCCGTTATTTACAGGTGTGCGATATGTAATCTGGGCAACAGGAGTAGCATAAGGGTAACCTGTTGATATGTTACCAAAAGTCACGCCGCCGCTTGAAGGCATTGGAAGACCTGTACCTAGAAGTAGTTCATCAGAGAAAATGTTAGTGCGGGCATATAGACCAAAATCTTTACCGAAAAGAACCTGACCGAAATCACCATCTACAGTACCGTAAAATTGACGAATGTCGATAGCAGTATCAGTCACGCTGTTGTGACCATCATTGATGGAAACCCAGAAAGAAGAGCGGCCACCAAGTTTAAGATCGCCCATCTGCTTAGTTACATTAAAACCGATCCAGTTAGGTAGGAAGCCCATGCGAACACGGCCTTGCTTCTCGTTATTAATTTCGTCATCAGTCTGTACGTAAAACGCGTTAAAATGACCATCTGCTGCGAAAGTAGTGCCATCCTGGTTATACAGTTCAATTGCAGCACTGGCCTGAGTGCTGATTCCCATTGCTACTGCTACTGCTAACAGTTTAGCTTTATTATTTTTCATGTCGCCCCCGGAAATACGGATTTATTTTTTGTTAAACGTTGCAGCGATTATCATGAACTTGATGGTTGAGTTGTATCAGGCAGAAGAACAGATATAGGTAAACCTTAGTGTGCTTGTACCTTTAGTGATTTCGGGTATGATTCTGAAGGTGTGCAGTATTGGGGCGAAGGGGTTATAGACCAGACTAGTACTAAAGGTCCTCTTTATTGTGCGCCTGCATCATTTAGGTGCAGGCTTATTATAAGGTCAAAATATGACTTAATAATGACTAGTAATAAGTATCAGTAAAAGACTTAAGGTACGCTCAAAAACTAATAATAAAATTAAGTGCTTTTTCTACTACGACTTTTTCGTTCTAATTTAACACAGCTTTAAATGCGGTCATAACAATAATGCAGACCTAGCCGTTATTGATGGGTAGGGTATGGTAGTCATGATGAGTAGTGATATCTCCAATCTTAGAAAGTTCGTTTCTCCTGAAATTATTTTTGGGGTCGGGGCGCGCAAATCTGTTGCGAATTATGCGCGAACCTTTGGTGCGCGAAAAGTATTGGTGGTTTCTGATCCAGGTGTTGTTGCCGCCGGGTGGTTAGATGAGATCTGTAATCTTCTATCTGAAGCAGATATAGAATATACAACGTTTACTGAGGTATCGCCCAATCCTCGCGCTAATGAAGTGATGAGTGGAGCGCAGGTGTATCAAGAAGCTCAATGTAATGTCATTGTAGCTATTGGTGGCGGAAGCCCTATGGATTGTGCAAAAGGGATTGGCATTGTCAGCGCCAACGGTAAGCATATCCTTGATTACGAAGGGATCGATACTATTCACTTACCTATACCTCCCTTGATCTTTATCCCCACGACGGCAGGCACATCCGCGGACGTATCTCAGTTCGCTATTATTTCCGATCCTATTGAAAAGATTAAAATATCCATTGTCAGTAAAGCGGTTGTGCCTGATGTGTCACTCATCGATCCTGAAACAACCATAACAATGGATCCATTTTTAAGCGCTTGCACAGGCATTGATGCACTTGTGCACGCAATTGAAGCTTTTGTTTCTACAGGGTCTGGTCCACTAACGGATATGCATGCGCTTGATGCCATGCGACTTATTAATGAAAATATTGTAACTCTAGTTGCCAATCCTTATGACATTAAAACCCGAGAGCAAATTATGCTTGGGTCGATGAAAGCGGGCTTAGCATTTTCTAACGCTATTTTGGGTGCTGTGCATGCGATGTCCCATAGTTTGGGCGGCTATCTAGATCTCCCGCATGGGTTATGTAATGCGATGTTGTTAGAGCATGTTATTGACTTTAATTATAAAGAAGCACACGAGCGTTTTAAAATAGTCGCTGAGACATTAGGGATTGATACGCGAGGTTTAAATACAAAACAGATTCAAAGCCGCCTGATGAATACTGTTATTACATTGAAAAAAGATGTAGGCCTCACTCAAAAGATGGCAGAAACCGGGGTGCATATTAGCGATATACCCATACTTTCTGATCATGCCTTACTTGACCCTTGTATACTTACAAATCCTAGAAAGTCTAACAAGCGAGATGTAGCCGCAGTATATGAAGAAGCACTCTAACGCCGCCAATGATACCCTTACTAATTTGATGGGTTTGGGAAATCATTCCGTCCGGAAAAACTATTATTCTGAACTTGTTAGTAAGCTTGATGAATTAGAACAAGAGAAAAACCGTTACAAATGGTTATTTGAAAATGCCCAGCATGGGATATTTCAAGCGCAGCTAGATGGCGGCATACTCAATGCCAATCCGGCTATAGTCCATATTTGCGGCTATGTATCCTCTAAGGAATTCTGCGATACCGTTACTGATCTTGAATCTTTACTATTTTGCTGCGTAGATGCATATGAAGATTTTAGATATAACCTCGTACAGTCCGGTAAGGTTTCTGGGTTTGAAACCATATTTTTACGTGCGGATGGCCAGTGTATTCACGTTTCTATCAATGCTTTATTAAAAGATAATCAAGGTGAACATCCCACTATTGAAGCTTTTATTAAAGATATAACGGAAAGAAAGAAAACAGAAGGACAGCTAAAGCAATTAAATGAAGAGTTAGAGCTGCGCGTTACAAGCCGAACGCAAGAGCTTGTCTCCCTGAATAATAAGCTTTGGCAAGAGATTAGTGATAGAGAGAAGGCACAGAAAGAGCTTCAAATTGCTAAAGAGGCTGCAGAAGAGGCGAATCGAGGTAAAGATAAGTATTTGGCTGCCGCCAGTCATGATCTGCTTCAACCAATGAACGCTGCTAGGTTACTTATATCAGCATTGCGTGAGCGGAGTTTGCCTCAGCAGGATGGCCATTTAGTTGAGCGCGTACATATGGCATTAGAAAATGCCGAGGATCTTTTAACCGATCTTCTCGATATCTCGAAACTGGATCAAAATGCGGTCACACTGGATGTTAGCTGTTTTAGATTAGATCATCTGCTTCATTCTATGGTTAGTGAATTCCAGCCGGTAGCAGAAGATAAAGGGATAGAGCTGAGATTACAGTCAAGTAGTGTGGTTGTGAAGTCAGATTCAAGGTTACTGCTGCGTATTATTCGCAACCTAATTAGTAATGCGATCAGATATACCCCAGCGGGGAAAGTGCTTGTTGGCTGTCGGCGAAAGAAAGATGTTATTCGCATTCAGGTCTTAGATACAGGTATAGGTATTCCCGACAATAAACTGGACGCTATTTTCAAAGAATTTAATCAACTTGATACGCCTAATGCTAAAGACCGGCAAGGGGTTGGACTTGGTTTGGCGATTGTCGAACGTATAGCCACTATATTAGGGCATGATTTATCTGTTAGATCTGTAGAGGGGAAAGGTTCGATCTTTTCTGTGGATGTGCCTTTTGTTGAGCACTTTTCGGATAGCCCTGAGCTCACGCCATTACATCCCCCGCAAATCAATATGCTTAATGATCTATCTATTTTGGTCATTGATAACGAAGAGAATATTCTTGTCAGCATGGATGCGCTACTCAGCCAATGGGGGTGCAGTATTATTACTGCATCTAGTGCAGAGGAAGCCCTTATACTTTGTCAAGATGAAGAGTTTACGCCTGATGTGATTCTTGCGGACTACCATTTAGATAATGGCTTACTAGGTACTGATGGAATAGCACAAATAAGAGAAAACTACTCTTCATTAATTCCGGCCCTTATTTTGACAGCTGATAGAAGCAGCGAATCGGGTCAGATGTTTAAGGAGATGGGATTGCCTGTTATTAATAAGCCGGTAAAACCAAGTAAACTTCGTGCGCTTTTGACTCACTTATGCCAGTAGATAAGGCCAGCCCTGATAATGTTGTCAATGTTAATTATCATCAACATTTAATGGCATTATCAAATGCTTAGCTCTTTTTTTAAATTTAATTAAAAGGGGACTCAAGTAGTATATTGGTATTGAGTCGCAGGTCCTAGAATGGAAAGAAAAAACCTACTTCCTGAGGATTAGCATTGTGACTAATACACCTGCTTTTATTACTGCTGCATCATTTAGTGCAGACCCCAAAGAGGCAGCTGCAGATCTGGGGCAACAGCTATCAGGAATAGATCTAAAAACGGTTATATTTTTTTGCTCCGCTGAGTATGACCTTCCTTTATTAGCTCAATCCATTAATCAAGTGTTTCAAAATGTTGATGTCTCTGGGTGCACTACAGCAGGGGAGATCACACCTTTAGGTTACGGCCAAGGCTGTATAACTGCTATAGGTTTTAGTTCGACTGATTTCTCTATTCATACCCAATCGATAGAGTGCTTAGATAATTTTAGCCTTACCGATGCTCAAACACTGGTTGATCAATTAATAGCAGGCTGTAGAAAAGCAGACGTAGCTCCAATCAAAGGAAATACCTTTGCACTGACGCTCTTAGATGGGCTATCCATTCAAGAAGAAAATGTGTTAGTTACGTTAAATTCAGCCTTAGGTAGTATCCCTAACTTTGGCGGTTCAGCTGCTGATGATATTCATCACTATAAAACCCATGTCTTTTATAATGGTGAATTCCACACCGACGCGGCAGTGATCATGATGGTGAATACGGCTTATGAGTTTGAAGTATTTAGTACTCACCATATGCAACATAAAGACATTAAATTAGTTGTCACCGCTGCTGATGTAGATGCCCGTTGTGTGTATGAGTTAAATGCGGAACCCGCAGCCTCAGTATACGCCGATGCTATAGGTCTCTCTGTTGAGGAGTTAAATCATCAAGTATTCGCATTAAACCCAATCGCTGTAAAGCTGGGTGATGAATACTATGTTCGTTCTATACAGCAAGTTACTGATGATTTAAGCCTCAAATTTTACTGTGCAGTAGAAAACGGCATAGTGCTGACAATTATGGATGCAAAAGATCTTGTTGTAGATCTTATTCAAACACTGGACTCCATTGAAGAAAAAATAGGTAAGCCGCAATTAATTATTGGTTGTGATTGCTTTCTAAGGCGTATGGAATGTGAAATTAAGGGTTATTCTGATGAAGTTTCCGAGCTGTTAAAAAAGCACAATGTTATTGGCTTCAACACCTACGGAGAACAGATGGAAGGGCTACATATAAACCAGACCTTCACTGCGGTAGCGATAGGGAGAAATCGCAATGAGTGATGAAAGCCTTGAATCTCAAGTACAGCGTTTAGAAGAAGAGAATCGCAAGCTTCGTAAAATCAACAGTGTGCTTATTGAGCGTGTAGAGGCCGGTGGTAGTCAAGGGGCGAATCCCTACTCAGCGTTTGAGCATTCCGTTGTGCTTGCTGAGCAAGTAAGGGAACGAACCGATGCGCTACACAGTGTTTTATCTGAATTAAAAGCAAGTCATCGAGATCTAAAAGAAGCTAATGATCAAGCCGCTTTAGCTAACCAACGTGTGGTTGATGCAATCGAAAGTATTTCTGATGCCTTTGTTTTATTTGATCAAGAACGGAAAATTGTTCTCTTCAATAGCAAATTTAGCAATGTTTGGGAATCAACAGGCCTTGATGTAAAAACAGGCACGACTATTCAAGATATTACTCGTCTCGCAAGAATGAGCGGCTTAATTGATGAGGAGTACCCGGCAACCAATAGTGGCAGTAAAGTTTATCGTTTAAGTGATGGCCGTTGGGTGCAGATGTCAGAACGACCAACCCAAGATGGTGGTTTAGTTATTCTCTATACTGATATTACCGCGATTAAAGAACGGGAAACCGCTGATAGAGAACAAGCGCTAGCTCAAAAAACTAAACTACTGCAACGTACAGTTGATAACCTTTCTCAAGGGGTTGTATTAGTAACGCCGGAGGGAAGGGTTGAGCTATGGAATGATCGCTTTCTTGATCTAATGGGTGTAGATGCCGAGCAGGTTGAGTCTTATCCTCCATTTGCTGCACTTATGTTGGATAATCATGCCATCCTTCAACATGCACTGACGGCCGCACAGCAGGGTGAAGTTTTAGCCTCTGAACAGACGGGGCGGTTAGGTCAAGTTATTGAAGTGCGAACCCACCCTATGCCTCAGGGAGGATTTGTAAATACCTACACAGATATTACTGAGCGCCATCGTTATGCAGAATCTCTGCGACAAAGTGAGCAATGGATACGCCTAATTACAGATAACGTTCCAGCCTTGATCGCTTACCTAGATAAGAATTTACATTATCTATTTACCAACAAAGTTTATAACGAATGGTTTGGTAAACCCCACGGTATGCTCAATGGAGAAAGCATTCATGAGGTTTATACTGACGATCAGTATGCAGAGGTAGAGCCTTATGTTGAGAGGGCTTTATCAGGTGAAAGTGTAACTTTCGAGGTTTGGCAGACAAACGCTAGAGGCGAGCAACGCTATATGCTCAAATCTTATGTAGCGAATATTGATAAGGACGGTCAGCCGGATGGCTTCTTTGTTATGATTCGCGATATAACCGAACGTAGACGCTCAGCGGAAGCTTTAGAACTGTCCCATCAGCTACTAGAGCAGCGCGTTGAAGAGAGAACCTCGGCGCTTACAGCGCTTAACAATCAGCTTCGCTCAGAGATTACAGAAAGAGCGGGGGTCGAAGCACGGCTCCGAGAAGCTAAAAAAGAAGCCGATCAAGCGAATCTATCTAAAACAAAGTTCCTTGCTGCCGTTAGTCATGATCTTTTACAGCCGTTAAATGCCGCTCGTTTATTTTCTGGGGCATTATCGGAGCAGATTAAAGACCCTAGAAACTATAATCTTGTCCAATCGGTATCCAACTCATTAGATGATGTGGAATCCTTATTACGAACATTAGTTGATATATCTAAGCTTGATGCCGGTGTAGTTAAAGCTGACGTTGTTAATTTTAGTATACAAGGGCTTTTTGATACTTTAGCCGCGGAGTTTTCACAGTTAGCGGGGGCTGAAGGCTTAGGTTTTAAATGTGTTCATAGTGATGCTGTTATTCGCTCAGATTCTCAATTACTGGCACGTATACTGCGTAATTTCCTGACTAATGCTATTCGTTACACTAAACAAGGGCGATTATTATTAGGGTGCCGACATACCGCTGAAACCTTATGGATAGAGGTGTGGGATACAGGTTCTGGTATCCCTAAAGAAAAATTGGTTGAGATCTTTCAAGAGTTTAAACGACTACAGGAGGATCAACCTGGGCAAGAGAAAGGCTTAGGCTTAGGGCTTGCTATAGTTGATAAAATATCGAGGGTGCTGGGCCATAAAATTAGAGTGTCCTCAATTGAAGGAAAAGGTTCTGTATTTGCGGTGGAGGTGCCGAAAGCGCAACAGCTTCTTCCTAATGTGGCGACCGGCCCACAAATACCAATGATTACTGAACGTTTAGTGGATGCAGATGTATGGCTTATAGATAATGATGCGGCTATTTGTGAAGCAATGGAGACTCTGCTAACAGGTTGGGGGTGTAATATTGTCACAGCGCTATCTTTAGATGATTTAAGGTCGCAAGTAAATTTCCATAATGATTCAGTTGATATTTTGATTGCCGACTACCATTTAGACAATGGCGAAAATGGACTTAATGCGGCAAAAATAGTCACGAGTGAAGTACCGCATAATCTTCCCGTTTTGATGATAACCGCCAATTACAGTAAAGAGTTAAATCAGGAGATACGCGATCTTGACTATATGTTGGTCAACAAGCCGGTTAAACCACTTAAACTAAAAACAACGCTGATTCATATGCTTGGTTCATAGTTTTAAAACGTTGTCCTATAAAACAAAAAAAAACCGCATTTGCGGTTTTTTTATATCAACAGGAAAATTTGTTTAGGATTAACGTTTTAAATACTCGTTAAAATCAATATTACCAGCAGATAGCACTGCTTGGATGCGGTTATGAACACCGAGTTTACGCAAAATAGCGGAGACATGTGCTTTTACGGTTGTTTCAGCAATATTCAAGTTGTAAGCGATCTGTTTATTTGATTCGCCTTTTGACATGCGCTCAAGAACTAAAAGCTGACGACGGGTTAAGGATGAGAGCAGTTCTGGAGGGATCTGGTTGTCATCTTTGCGGTGCATCCTTTTATTATCAGGCTGACTTGCTCGAATAATATCAGATGGGAGGTATACATTGCCGGCAAGAATCTGTCGTAAAGCATCTGTCATCTGCTCACGAGGCGATGATTTAGTGATAAATCCAACTGCACCGTAAGTGATAGCTTGAAGTACGATCTGCTTATCTTCTTCTGCCGAAACAATAACGACTGGAACAGTAGGCAGATCATTTCTTAATGTTATTAAACCATTCAAGCCATTCATGCCCGGCATATTAAGGTCTAGTAAAATCAAGTCGAGATCTTCTTCTCCTTGTGCAATCTCCAACGCGCTCTCAAGATCTTCTGTTTCGAGTGTTTTGCAGTCGTCAAAGCTATTTGCTATTACATTAATGATAGCTTCACGAAATAGCGGGTGGTCGTCTGCGATTAGGATCTTGTACACAATGCTTCTCCAATCTCATTATATTTATTATAAACACCGAAATCAGTGCTATAGGTCATCTTGGGCTTTCTGTTCCTGCATACCAACACTGTAAGGGTAATTTTCAAGTTATGTTACAACTTTGTTGTATAGTTTCAATTTATTATTCAATAACTGGTGTTAATGGTCATCTTGTGGCTGAAACGGAATCGGTTGAGCAACTGAGGTTTCCATATTGTTTTCAATCCAACCATCAGACCCGTTTCTATACCAATATAACCTGCTATAACCCCATGAGGATGCGCGTTTTAGGGCATTCCATGACATCCAACAATCAGCTCTGCAGTATATAACGATAGGGCGCTGCTTGTTTCCTGCTGTAATTTTCGTTAGGTTCGAGCGGAAATATTCTTCCCACTCAGGTTCTAACTCACCACGTCCTACGTTTGGCAGCCAGAGGCTGCCGGGAATATGTAATCTAGGCTCTTTTTGGATAAAGACGCGGTTCCATAAAAGAGGTTGAACATCCAACAAAACAACATTTTTGTCTTTCTCAAGTAAGGCTAATAATGTTGATAGCGTTAAGGTCTCTGCATGTTCACTACTGTTGGGGGTTGGGCTTCGATATCGAAACAGCCGATAACCATCTACATTAAATAGTCCAAAGTCATCATCACTCTCTTCCACATAGGCATCAGAATTTGTCGCAGCGACAGCGATCGTTGATCCCAACATAAATAGAGTTACTAAGCACAATCGGAGTAATAAAATAGTCAATTACCTGTCATTCTTTTTATGCCTCTATTACAACCTGCGAAAGTCTTGGTCAAAATCCTACCATCGAGCAAAAAAACAGGTACGAAAGTACTATTTTTACACACAGCCTAGCAGCATATGTTGGTTAAGGGCTTTATAGCATCTATTTTATTCAGAATCACAGGCATTCCATGCGTATTTCTTTCCGGTTAATTCTTTCTAGTATTTTAATTATTTTTACAACACATCTAGCGGCAAAGGAGCCGTTACCGACGGTGCGCGTTACTGTCATTGCTTCCGGTACTGTTAACTGGGAATTACAACACCTAAAAAATAAGCAACTCGACCATAACAACGGCTTTAATCTCGTTATTGATCCCGTTGCCAGTTTATCTGCCGCGAGAATCGCAATCACTTCAGGTAATGCAGACTTTATCGTTTCTGATTGGTTGTGGGTTACTGAGCGAAATATGAAAGGAGCTAATTTGAGGTTTATCCCATTTTCTCAACAAATAGGGAGCATTATCGCTGCAAAAGGCAGCAATATACTCAATTTTTCAGATTTAAAAGGTAAACGTGTTGGTATTGCTGGAGGGCCATTGAATAAAGGTTGGGTATTGCTACGTGCTGCGGCAAAGAAGGAGGGGATCGACCTTCAGAATGATGTAAAAATACAGTTTGGAGCGCCCCCACTGCTAAATCAGGCACTGAGAAGTGGTCAGTTAGATATGCTTGCAACATTTTGGCATTACGGCGCTCGATTGGAAGCGGAGGGGTACAGTAAGTTATATAGCCTTAAGGACGTTATGAAAGGGTTAGGATTAACCAGTGATATTCCTATGCTGGGTTACCTCTTTAATCAATCTTTAGAAGATCAGCACCCGACATTGGTTGCGGGTTTTTATCGGGCAGTTAAGCAGGCAAAAGCGCAACTGGCTATAGATGATGAAGCATGGACAGCGCTTCGACCTTTAATGAAAGCAGAGAATGATGCTATCTATCAGGGACTTGTTGCAGGTTATCGAGCCGGTATCCCTAGCGATATTACGCAAGAGCAGATTGAGGATGCTGTGAACTTTTATCAAATAATTGATGAGCTTAAACCATACCCCTCAGGCACCCAGCTCAATCCTGAGCTTTTTTATAAGGGGTTGTAATGAAAAGTAGTAGATTTAGTGACCAGGTCATTGCCCTTACTTGTTTGCTGGCGGGGTGGTGGCTAGTCGCCTCATTTGTATCTAGCCCTCTTTTACCTGCACCTTTAGAGGTATTTGAAGCATTAAGCAAAGAGTTCAGAGAGCAGCGTTTAGTTGAAAGCTTATTAGTGACTTTGCAACGCGTCGTAATTAGCTTTGTCTTCGCGATGCTACTGGGTGGCATTATTGGTGTTTTAATGGGCCGATTTCGTCTTGTTAACCGTATTCTCGACCCTATTTTAATTATTCTGTTAAACATTCCAGCACTCGTTGTCATTATTTTGCTTTATATCTGGTTTGGCCTTGTTGAGGTTGCGGCAGTTGCAGCCGTGATTATTAATAAGTTACCTAATGTTGCAGTTACTCTCCGAGAAGGAGGGCGCATGTTTGACCACGAGTTGGAAGAGATGTCAGTTATGTATAAATTTAGCTTCCAGCAGAAGCTAGTCCATATCTGGTGGCCTCAGCTGTTCCCATACATCATGATTGCAACGCGAAGCGGCCTTGCCCTTATTTGGAAGATTGTCTTGGTAGTGGAGCTGTTAGGACGTTCTAATGGCGTAGGCTTTCAACTACATTTAGCTTTTCAGTCATTTGATGTTGCTACTATATTGGCTTATAGCTTAGCTTTTATCTCTGTGGTCCAGTTAATTGAATGGTTTATTTTACAGCCTTTAGATAGAAAGGCGTCTCGTTGGCAGAAGGGTAGTAGCCATGTTTGAGTTTCATGTAGAAGGGCTAACCTTGTCCCAAAGACAGATCCTGTCAGCCCTAAATATTAAGATAAATTCAGGGGAAACTCATTGCCTTTTAGGGCCATCAGGTAGTGGCAAAACGACCTTGCTTAATTTAATGGCAGGTTTAGAGCAGGAGAATGTTGTAACGATTAAGGGGGAAGCTAAGAAAGACAACTATTGGTCGCCTCATAAACCGGAAATAGGCTATCTATTCCAGCAGCCGCGCCTGCTACCTTGGCGAACAATTATGCAGAATTTATTGCTGGTTGAGCCTGATAAAGAGGTCGTACTTAAGCTATTACATGAGGTGAAGCTGCAAGACTATGCGGATTACTACCCATCTAAGATATCTTTAGGTATGGCGCGTAGGGTTGCGCTTGTGCGCTGCTTATTACTTGAGCCTGAGCTAGTCTTGATGGATGAGCCTCTTACCTCACTCGACCTTCCTACTGCACGAGAGATGAGGGGCTTAATAAAACGCTTGGTTTGTGATCACCCAACTCGTAGTATGCTCTACGTAACACATGACTTAGATGAAGCTCTTGAACTTAGTGATAGGGTTTCTGTCTTAGGTAATTCGCCGGCCCAAGTAATCTATAACAGCAGGATTGATGATATATCTCGTAATGAGCTTGAGGCGTTATTAAAACATTAGGTTACTTTGGTAACTGAATGATCTAAAAGAATAAAAACGATAATGACAAATAGACCTCGCTACATCCTTATTGCAATTGTTGCAGCTCAGCTGCTTGGTACATCTACATGGTTCGCGGGTAATGCTATTTTACCTGTATTACAAGCTGAATGGTCGCTCCCCAATAGTGCGGTGGCTGAGTTAACAAACTCGGTTCAACTTGGCTTTATTGTAGGCGCTCTGTTTTTTGCCTTTTTAGCCTTAGCTGATCGTATATCACCTCGGGTGTTATTTTTTATCTGTGCTGTAGGCACGGCTTTCTTTAACCTTCAAATAGCTTTTTGGGCTGATAGCCTTAATCAGGTTTTATTATTGCGCTTTTTTGGCGGGATGATGTTAGCTGGGGTCTATCCTGTTGGTATGAAAATCGCGACAGGTTGGTACCCTGAAGGCTTAGGCCTAGCTTTGGGCTATCTTGTTGGTGCTTTAGCTTTAGGTACATCCTCAGGTCACCTCTTTGCCTCTTTTGAGTTTAATGACTGGCAGTCGGTTATCTACTTAACCAGTGCTTGCTCTGTTATTGGCGGTTTATTGGTATTGTTGTTTGTTCCTGACGGCCCCGCTTTACATAAAGGTGGTGCTTTAAGGTTTAGACATCTATGGGTCGCGATGAAAGACAAACCTTTACAAGCAGCCGCCGGTGGCTACTTTGGCCATATGTGGGAGCTTTATGCTGTGTTAGCTTTAGCTCCTTATTGGTTTATTGCCTGGGCAGCTCAGAACGAGGTTGATCTTAATATCCCATTTTGGTCTTTCTATGTGATTGGTGTCGGTGGTTTAGGGTGCATGTTAGGCGGGCATATTTCGTTAAAACTAGGAAGCTGGCATGTTGCTAGGTTTATGCTGTTTTGTTCAGGCGTTTGTTGTTTGCTTTCGCCATTTATTTTCGAGCTGTCATTTGTTGTGGTAGTAATATTTTGGACTATTTGGGGGGTAACCGTTGTGGCTGATTCCCCTCAATTTTCAGCTTTATCCGCTCGAACAGCACCTAACGAGGTTGTTGGCAGTGCGTTAACTATGATTAACGCAATAGGTTTTACCATCACTATTATAGCGACACAAATAACCGCCATGTTATTGGATAGCTTTCCTATTGAGTGGGTTATGTTGTTACTCGCACCCGGTCCTTTGTTGGGCTTACTTAGCTTAAGACGACTTAAAAAAATAAAGCCTGATATTTAATCAGGCTTTATTTTACGCTTACTTACCGGATTTCTGAGGATTAAACCCAGTGACAGCAAGTACAGCAAAAAACAGAGTACATCCTGCAGTAATAAACATCGCATCAGTATTCAGTTTTAGATATAACGCGTATCTAACCAGTTCTACTGCATGAGTAAAGGGGTTAACCGCACAGATCCAATATAACCATTCGCTTGCTTCCTGCATTTTCCATAAGGGATAAAGTGCGGAAGATAGGAAAAACATTGGAAAGATTACAAAATTCATCACGCCAGCAAAGTTTTCGAGTTGTCTAATTCTAGTTGAAAGAAATAGACCTAATGAACTCAGTAAAAGGGCGACCAGCAAAAGAGCAGGCAATACTGTTAGGTAACCTAGCAATGGAGGCTCTACATCAACAAGCAATGCGATCAAGAGAAAAGCATAAACCTGCGTTAGAGATATAAGGGCGGTTGAAACCATTTTACATAGCAATAAGTAAGGTCTAGGAAGAGGGCTCATCAGTAACACTCGCATACTCCCCATCTCTCTGTCGTACACCATCGATAGACTGCTTTGCATACCGTTAAACAATAAGATCATGCAGCATAAACCCGGTGCTATGTAGGTTTCATATGTGATGTAGGTCTCATAGGGATCGATAATGGCGATACCTAATGCCGCTCTAAAGCCCGCTGCAAATACCACAAGCCAAAGTAGAGGTCTAATTAATGCGCTTAAAAAACGGGAACGTTGTTGAACAAAACGCAAAAACTCACGTATTAATATTCCTTTGAAGCAGTACCAGGATGCAGAAACTTTCATTGGGCACCTCCAAAGGACTCACTGTCTGTTAATTTATGGAAGGCATCTGTTAGGTTTTGCTCGCCCGATTTTTCAATCATTGTACTCGCGATTGAATCCAACAAAATACTGCCTTTATGCAAGAGAATGATTGGATCATTAATATCTATCTCCTCCATTAAATGTGTGGCCCATAAAACTGTGATGTTTTCATCATCACATAACTTACGAACATGCCGATTAAGTCCTCTTCGCGTTTGAGGGTCTAGACCAACGGTTGGTTCGTCTAATAGCAAAATATCGGGTTTATGAAGTAAGGCTCTTGCGATCTCAACACGTCTACGGTGTCCACCGTTGAGCCCCCTCACTTTTTCGTTAGCCCGTGTTTTCATCTCCATACGATCAAGTTCATTATCAATCTGTTTTTGTGCTTCTTTGGAGGAGATTCCATGTAGCGAGGCGTGATAAAGAAGGTTTTGAGTTACAGTTAGATCTAAATCGAGGGTGCTTTGCTGGAAGACGACACCAATCCGCTTCATGGCGCTGGAGGGCTGTTCTTTGATACTTTGTCCATCAATATAAATATTGCCCCCCTGTAGCTCATAAAGACGAGTCAATAGGGCGAATAAAGTGGATTTTCCGGCCCCGTTCGGCCCGATCAGAGCATGAAATACTCCTTTCTCAAGTAGGAAATTAACATCTTGTAATGCTTGTTTTGGGCCATAACTGAAGCTAAGCGACTCTACTGAAATTGTCATACAGTTCCTAAATAAGTTGAGACCTCCAATTGGAGGCCTCATTTACAAATTATGGTTTAATTACAA
Source organism: Neptuniibacter sp. 1_MG-2023 (assembly GCF_030547185.1). Taxonomy (GTDB): domain Bacteria; phylum Pseudomonadota; class Gammaproteobacteria; order Pseudomonadales; family Balneatricaceae; genus Neptuniibacter. The sequence goes on along the minus strand of NZ_JAUOQR010000009.1, from coordinate 123,499 downwards.
CACCCCAGGGGTACCGTCCCACCTTGATGGTTTTTATGGCTTTCATTTTGCTAATATCGATGATTGATACGTCGCCACTGATACCGTTCGTTGCTAGAAGTAGGCTTTGATCTTGGTTGAATTCCATATGCCATACTCGACGGCCAACTAAGATGTAGTCCTCAACCTCATATGTTTTAGCGTTGACAACTGCAACATGGTTAGCAGGTCCTAAAGCTACGAAAGCATAACGTCCATCGTCTGAAAGTTTAACGCCAACGGGCTGTATTTTGTCTTTATGAACACCTTTAATTTCAAAGGTGATTTTTTTAATTATTTTACGTGAAGCGGTGTCAATAACAGAAACCGTTGCACCAATTTCAGCACTTGCCCACAACAATTTGCTGTCTTTGCTGAATTCAACATGGCGTGGACGCTGGTCAACCAAAGTGTTGTCTACTAATTCGTGTTTCTCTGTATCAATCCAGTGAACCATATTGGTTGTTTCACTTGTATTAACCGCCATTGTTCCATCAGGGCTGACAGCCATACCTTCAGGTTCAACGCCTACATCAATCTGTGCAAGCACTTCACTTGTTTCAGTATCAACGATAGTAACTAGGGCGTCATCTTCATTTGAAATATATAGATGACGATTGTTTGGGTGAAGGGCGAACTGTTCAGGATCTTCACCTGAAGGTAGCTCTTTTATAATCTGATTGGTGGCAAGGTCCATCACTTGTACAGTGTCTGAATCAGATGCGCAGATATAAAGTTTAGAATTATCTTTAGAAAGTATTATGCCGCGAGGACGCTCACCAACATCGATTGTGTCAGTGACAGTCATCGTATCTAAATCAATGATTGAGATAGTGTCATCTTTTTCATTGGAGACATAAGCCGTTTCTGCATAAAGTGCAGAAGAGGCCAGCAAGCTACCAACAGCTAATGCGGTAAGTGATTTTTTAAAATTCATAATTATTCCAATTTTTATTTGCGTGTTTCGGTGCAGTCAGTTTCTTTTTGATCAAATCCTAATGTATCGAGCTCATTCGTTGGGTGTAAAAAGCCTTCTTGAGGCGAAAGAGATACCAACGAACGAGGGTGAACTAATGGAATAGTCTGTCTAAGTTGTCCATTCCAGCTACGAAAGTCAAGCTTGCGGCCTTTAAATCCAGCCAACTGAAATTGATCTGATTTGATATAAGCTTCATTCGTAGATGCATCATTAGTTTGTGTTCGCGTTACCGCTTCTGCAACCGTTCGCACAGCGGCCCAAGCGGAATAATCTTTGCCGTTCATCCAGCGGCCAGAGCTTTTCTCAAAACGGCTTTGCAGCTGAGCGGCACCATATTGCTCAACAACACGATGCCATGCGACAGGCATTAGTCCTTGGGTTCCAACAACAGGTCTAGGTAGCCAAGTGTTATAGAGTACATACTCACCAAAATCTCCTCGCTCATCAGCCACGAATACAACATCGTAATCGCGGTGTTGAGTAAACAGAGGCATTTCTGATTGTGCAGTCCTGCGTAAATCTGTATCGAAACTCCAGTCTTTTTCTTCCACTATTGATAAGCCGAAGCGTTTCACTGAACGCTTGAAAGAGTTGCTGTAGGCTTTGTCTTCAGGTGTGGCGCCGGTAATCATAAAGATTTTTTGTAAACGTTTTGCTTTAAGCCACTGTGCCAATGCATCCGTTAGCATTGCTCTACTTGGTATTGTATGGAAAAGGTTAGGGGTGCACATATGCTGTCGCAAGGCATTAGTCGTTGAGCCCGCGTTAAAGATAAGTGCATCTTTACCTAAAGTTTCTGTAAATTTACTAATTGTTTGGTCATCGGTATTTACAACAAAGTATCTAATACCCGCGTCATATTGCGCTTTCGCCTTGCTTAGTAAAACTTCAGGATCTTCATCAACTAATTCTTGAAGCTGGTACTTATGCTTTAGGAAGCGGCCTGTTGTATTACTATCTTGAATCGCCAGTTTTGCGCCTTGTAAGCCCGCATCTTCAGGTTCAGGCAGGATATTAGATAAAACGGGGCCTTGATCAATCTCCTGTTGTAAGTAACTGATATTAACCTCTATCTCGGAATAAACATTGCTGCTACCCAATAGAGCGGTCACTGTTATCGCTAGCGCGTTTTTTCTATGATTATGAAACATAATAGTTATACAAGCTTACCGTTAGTGTATTTATCCCAGCATAGGCGGGAATTCGTGAACTCGGAATATGAATAAAGTAGAAAACAATTAGTACCGAAGTAGCATTCTTTTGCCCAGAGCTATCTTTAGCATGGTGCACATAATAACTAAATACTCTTAATGCTCGAGGTGAAGAATGAATTTTGCAAAAAAAATTACTATGGGAACGCTAACTGCTGTCTTAGCTCTTTCAAGTTTATCTGCAATGGCAAAAGGTGATTTAACAACTAGGCCAACGAAACTACCAGATCTTGTTTTAGGAACTGAAGATAACCGTTATGAACTATCGCAAAAAGAGTATGAACTTGAGACCGGTAAGGCTTATAAACTGAAAATAGTCTCTAGCGGTCAAACTGAATATGCTCTACAAGCACCAGAATTTTTTGCTTCCATTTTCCTGCGTAAACTCGAAGCTGGCGATATGGAAATAAAAACTATGACTGTTACTGAGCTTGAATTTGAACAGGAAGCTGAGGCAGAAATTTACTTCGTTCCTTTACAGCCAGGTAACTTTGAGTTTTACGCTGAAGGCCTAGAAGAGAAAGGAATGGAAGGCGTATTTAACGTTAAATAATAACGCCTTAGTTGTTGTTTGTATCAAAATACTCGCCTTAGCCTTTAGGCGAGTATTTTTATCTTAGTTTACCCTTCACAGATAGATAAAATAGCCTGTTTTTCATGGTAGGATGGGGGATATTATTTTCCTATCTGGAGACTCCATGAAAATCCTAATTACTGATGACCACTCAGTTGTGCGACAAGGATACGCAAGTGTTCTTCCGACGGTTATTAAGGATTGCGAAATCGTTGAAGCGGCAAGTGGAGAAGAGGCCTGCGAACTCTACCAGAAGGAGTTGCCAGACCTTGTAATTATGGATATTAACTTGCCAGGCATTAGTGGCATTGAAGCTGCCACTCGCATTTTGCAAGCAGATAATGATGCAAAAGTGCTGTTCTTTAGTATGTATGATGAAGCACCTATCGTTAAGCAAGCGCTGGACACTGGCGCTATGGGGTATATCACTAAATCTGGATCTCCCAAAACCCTCGTTGAAGCAGTAACAAAAATATCCAAAGGTGAAATATTCATTGAGTATGAGTTAATTATGAAATTAGCGCTCAATTCACAAAATATTTCTGATGAGCGGTTACGAGAATTAACCCAGCGTGAGTTTGAGGTTTTTGTCATGCTAGCGCGCGGACAAAGCAATCAAATCATTTCTGACACCCTAAACCTAAATATTAAAACTATATCTAATTACGTGACTACGATAAAAAGTAAGCTAAAAATTAGTTCTACAGCCGAATTAGTGCATTTAGCTATTGATGCAGGCGTTATCAAAATCGCCCATTAAAATGCTAATCACGGGTGCAATCTAGTACCTAAGTGTTAGCTTGAATACTGCTATAGAGGAATACAGCTCCCCCCTATGAGGTTTGCATACTAAGCTATAGCGGAACCTAACTTCGCTATATTCTGAATTAGGTATGTAGATGAAAGCAGTTTTGCGTTTAAATTTAGTTGTTGCACTCGTATTTGCCTTTGCTTTATTGGTAACTTTATATGACATGCTTCAACAAGCCACTAAAGATATTACTCGGGAAGTGACGGCGGGTGTGAGTTTTACTCATCAACTACTGAGTGCCGCGGCTACTGACGAAGCCTTACTGCAAAACCTGCTTGAAGGTGAAACACGTCATGTTCACCTGTCTATCGTAGAAAATACCCAGCTGCCAGATAATAGCCCGCTAACTCATCACTCAGATGAAGTGCCTGAGTGGTTTTTTAATTTAATTCCTGGTTTAGATCATGTAGAAGAAAAGCAATACTTTAGATATTTATCTGATGGCCGAGCTTTACGTCTGCAGGCTGATACTTCTGATGAAGTGGAGGAGGTGTGGGAGTCGGTACAAAATGTTTTAGTGCTATTTACTCTCAGTGCACTGCTATCAAATCTTGCGATCTATATAGGTGTTCGACAGGGTGTTAAGCCTGTAACCGATTTTCTTAATGCATTAAAAGATATAGAAAAGGGCCGATTTACAGCGCGACTTGATCACTATTCAATAAGAGAAATCAATGACTTGTCAGAGCATTTTAATGCTATGGCTCATGCGCTAGAAAATGCTGAGCGTGATAATACAAGGTTGACCCACGAGCTAATGCGTTTACAAGAAAAGGAGCGCGCTCACCTTGCTCGAGAACTACATGATGATCTAGGGCAATACTTAACAGGTATTAGGGCGCAAGCTTATTTAATTAAAGCGTCGGCCAATAACCCCGATGTGGTTTCAGCTGTTGGAGAGCAGATTACAGTTAATTGCGATGCGATGCATATCAGCTTTAGGCAGTTAATTCGTAAACTTCATCCCGTTATATTAGAGCAATTGGGTTTATTGGAGGCGATTCGCACATTGGTTGATAATTGGAGTCAGTCCCATCATATAAAAGTAAACCTCCAACTCCCTGATGATCTGATCTCTTTATCTGATGAAAGTAATACTCATATTTATAGAATCATTCAAGAAGCATTAAATAATATTGCTCGCCATGCACAGGCAAGTTTGGTGGATATAAGTTTGAGCAGTCATAAAAATTCGCTTGCATTAACAGTAAGTGACAATGGTGTAGGTTCTGAATGTTCAGAAGGTTCAGGCCTAGGATTAAGATCGATGCGGGAAAGAGCACGCTGTATGCAAGGCACTCTAAATTTTAAACAGTTAGCCGAAGGTGGCAGCATGGTTTCTATGGAAATCCCTGTTGTTGAGGAGGAAGTATGAAAATAATTATTGCTGACGATCATGCGGTTGTTCGTCAAGGCTATTCAAGTCTTCTATCAACCATGTTGGCGCCTTGCGATGTTCTAGAAGCAAGTAATGGCGATCAGGCATTTAATCTCTGCCAAACAGATAAGCCTGACATTGTGATTATGGATGTAAACATGCAAGGGATTAGCGGCGTTGAAGCAACTCGTAGAATTTTACAACGTGATTCAAATATTAATATCTTATTTTTTAGTATGTATGACGAGTCACCGGTTGTTGCCCAGGCAATGGAGGCTGGAGCCAAAGGCTACATAACTAAAAGTTGCACACCTGAAATATTAATTGATGCGGTTAAAAAAGTGGCTGCAGGCCAGCTTTATGTAGAACATGAACTGGCAATGCGTTTAGCGGTTACTCGACCTGAACAGAAAGACCAGCGCCTTAAAGATATGACACAGAGGGAGTTTGAGATTTTTGTTATGCTGGCACAAGGGTGTAGCGTACATCAAATTTCTGAGCAGTTATTTATCAGTAATAAGACAGTTTCTAACTACACGTCGATTTTAAAAAGTAAGTTGCAGATAAGCTCGACAGCGGAATTAGTGCATTTAGCTATTGAAACCGGTGTAGTTAAGGTCGGTGTAGAAGTTAGTTAAAATAGAACGCACCGGTATTATATGCCGGTGCGTTAATCCATGATCGTTTAATCTCTAGCCCAATCAAACGGGCAATCTACACAGCCTTCCATATATGTAGCTTGAAATGAGGCATAACGTTTCTGTACGCCCGTGAATATAGCGTTTTCTAGTGACGCGCCATTCAGTTTTGCTTCCTGCAGATTGGCATTTTCTAAATTTGCGCCGGTTAGAATTGTCTTAGTCATCCATGCCATTTCTAAGTTAGCCGCTCGTAACACCGCCCCCTCAAATTTAGCGTTACTTAATCTGGAAAACTCTAAATTTGCACCATATAGATTAGCGCTGTTAAAGTTAGCGCCTTGACCAAAAAGCGTCCAGCCATTAATAGCTTCTAAGTTTGCAGATGAAAGGTTAGCGCCTTTTACTGAAGCGTGTCGCATATCAGCACGTGCTAGATTTGCTCCCGATAAGTCCGCTTTGCCTAGGTTTGCATTTTTTAAGATTGCATGACGTAAGTCGGCTCCTGATAGGTTCGCACCGCTTAGGTCTGCGTTACGAAGATCAACGAGTCTTAAATCAGCACCGGATAGATCCATGTTTGCACATTGCGCTTTAGGTTCTATTTTACAGCCATTGATAATCATCTCGTCTGCAAAAAGATTGGATGCGCAAAATAAGAGACCAATAGGGATAATAAATTTCATGTGTGCTCCAAAAAAAAGCCCTCTTATCATAGTGATGAAAGAGGGCTATATAGATAGATTAAAATCTATTTAAATAAAGCGAAAAACTAATTCTTATTTAGTCTTTAGTTTAAACGCCCAGAATGAACCACCTTGCGAAACAGGCTTAGTCAAGTCAGCCATATCGCCACCCCATAGAGGTACAGCACCACCGTAACCGCTTGCGATACCGATATACTGCTCACCATCCTGAGTCCAAGTTACAGGAGAGGATACAATCCCTGAACCTGTCTGGAACTTCCATAGTTCCTTACCTGTTTTAGCATCAAATGCTTTTAAGTAACCTTCGCCAGTACCGGTAAAGATAAGGTTACCTTTAGTGGCAAGAACCCCAGACCATAAAGGTAGTTTCTCTTTGTGAGTCCAAACGATTTTGCCTGATTTAGGATCAACCGCGCGAAGCACACCTACATGGTCGTCATACATCTTACGAATACGGAAACCTTGGCCTAAGTATGCTGCACCTTTTTTATAGTGAACTTCCTCAGTCCAGTAGTCTTCTTTCCAGTGGTTAGCACCTAGATAGAAGAGGCCTGTATCTTGGCTGTAAGCCATAGGGTTCCAGTTTTTACCGCCCAAGAAAGGAGGTGATACTTCTATAGACTTACCTTTTTTCTTTCCTGCTTCAGGTAGAGGAGGGCGCTGACCTTCAACTTCTACTGGACGGCCAGTTTTAGGGTCGATATGTGTTGCCCAAGTGATATTATCAACAAATGGGAAGCCACGAATGAAGTCACCATTCTCACGGTTTACTACATAGAAGAAACCGTTACGGTCAGCATGACCTGTTGCTTTAATGGTTTTACCGTTATCTTTGTACTCAAAAAGTACTAATTCGTTATTACCGGAGAAATCCCAAGCATCGTTAGGTGTATGCTGGTAGAACCATTTAACTTCACCTGTAGATGGATCAACGGCAACCTGACCAGATGTATATAAGCTATCGTAATCAGCTGGATTGCCACCTGGTGATGTTCTCGCCCAGCCATTCCAAGGAGCAGGGTTACCCGCACCTACGATAATAGTGTTGGTTTCTACGTCAAAGCTAGCTGATTGCCAAGGGGCACCACCACCATGACTCCATGCTTCAACTTTACCTGTTGGTGAATTTGGATCATCAGGCCAAGAAGGTGCTTTTGGATCGCCAGTAGGTGAGCCTTTTTTACCATTTAGGCGGCCATAATGTCCCTCTACGAAAGGACGCATCCAAATCTCTTCGCCTGTCATTGGATCGCGTGCAAACAATTTACCAACTACACCGAACTCATCACCAGATGATCCATGAATCAAAAGAACTTTGCCTGTTTTCTGATCTTTAATGATCGTCGGCGCGCCAGTCATTGTGTAGCCTTCGGTATGATCACCGAATTTTTTCTTCCATTTAACTTTACCGGTCTTCTTATCAAGCGCAACGATAGCCGCATCTAGAGTACCGAAGTAAACAAGATCACCGAAAATAGCAGCACCACGGTTAACTACATCACAGCAAGGACGAATGTCGTCCGGTAGGCGATAAGAGTATGACCAGATTTTTTTACCTGTTTTAGCATCTACGGCAAATATGCGTGAATAAGAACCTGTAATATAGATAATGCCATCATGCACAAGTGCTTGTGATTCTTGACCGCGCTGTTTCTCATCGCCAAAAGAGAATGACCATGCAGGAACAAGGGCATCTATATTTTTATCGTTGATTTTAGTTAAATCACTCCAGCGCTGAGCTTTTGGTCCTATACCATAACCAAGAACATCTTCTGGAGTGTTGGCATCATTCTTAATGTCATTCCAAGTGACAGGTTTAGCAATTGCTGTAGTAGCTGCGAGCGACAAAGTGATCGCAACACATAAAGGCTTGATTCCCGTTCCTATTATTTTTGTCATTTTTATAAACCCTGTAAACGAATAGCGTTTTATTTTTTTGTAAATTGAGCACTGAGATTCTAGTTTTGCCAGCAGAGATGCGGCTACGGAAACAAGCCCAAGTAACATGGGATCGAAGCCCTTCCTTAAGGGAAATATGCCTCTCAATATCGGGATATTTTCGCGAGAAAAAGCGAAAAACTAATACTTTGCTAAAGCGCATAAGTTATTGATAAAGAAACATCCTAATGAATTTGTATGTTTTATTTATCTTGCATTCAGTTGCTGGGTGATAAGTTGAAAGGGCATGAAATATAAGGCTGAGCTGAATGATTACAGTTAAAAGAGGTCATAGAAGGTATCAATATCAATTTGACAGTTTTGTAGAAAAGAGCTCTTCCTCGGCGGGGCTTCCATTCTTTTAGTTTGAATAGGAGGTATAAAACACCATTCCAGTAATGGAGAATCATTCGTATTTATATCTGATAACTTAGAACTTTGGTTCTATTTGTCTAGGCGAGAATATAGTACTTAAGCACTACTGTGTAGATGGTTTGATACCAAGGGAGTAGTTTTTGGAACCCAAAGTACAATTCTTGCTGATTTTGCACTAGCAATATCATATAGGGAGAACGGCTGAAGTGGGTGACTTCTGCCAATAACTAAGAATTCTCGCCGGCTGCGATTAGGAAGATTGCAAAGAGTAGAGCCTGGTCTTTATCGACACAGTGTTATACCAGGCAAGGCGGACCGTATAAAAACTAAGTGGTGAATGAAGATGTCTATCAATAAAAAAATATTAGGATTAACGACAGCGGGAATGCTTACGGCAGTTCTATCTGGCCAAGTAATGGCACACGGTGATGTAACACCACAGGCTGTTGATGTAACAGGTCTTAAAATGCTAGGGGAAGAGTGGTTAGAGTCCAACCCCTATACGCCTGACTATGAAAACCATAAGCTTGCAGTAGAGATCGGTACATCTGCTTACACTCAAAACTGTGCACGTTGTCATGGTCTTGATGCTATTTCTGGTGGTATTGCACCGGATCTACGTTATTTAGAACCAGGCCTTGAAGGCGATGAATGGTTTAAATATCGCGTAATCAATGGTGCTGTACGTGATGGTCGTGTTTACATGCCTAAAATGGCAGACTCACTTAGCCAAGAAGCCTTATGGGCAATCCGTGCATACTTAGAGACTCGTGCTACTGATGAATAAACATAGCCTATTTTGCGCTACTGTTTTCACTTGCGCCAGCCTGCTTAGCAGTCTGGCGCAAGCTCGTTATTATGACGATGTAATAGATAGCGGTTATTTGACGGTTGGTTTTTATCGGGACTTCCCTCCTTATTCTTATATAGAAGATGGAGAGGCTGTCGGTGTTGATGTTGAAGTTGGTAAGCGTATAGCTGAAGGCTTAGGTGTTGATTTCAAGACCCATTGGATTACCCCCGATGAAAACCTTGAAGACGATCTGCGAAATAATGTTTGGAAAGGGCATTATCTAGACAAAAATGAGGAGCAAGGGGCACTAGCACTCAAAAACGTAGCTGATGTAATGATGCGTGTTCCTTATGACCGTGAATTTGCCTACATGCAAGATTCCACTGGTGCTGTTATTAACGACATGGTGGTCATGTTTGGTCCATACCAGCGCGAAAGTTGGAAGGTGACTTACGATAGTCGGAAAATCGAAAACGTCTCAACAATGGCTGTTTTTCAATACCATCCTATAGGTGTTGAAATCGATAGTCTGCCAGACTTTTATCTAACGTCTGCTTTTGGTGGCCGTATGCGAGATAAAACGCATCACTACACAAATGCACGTGAAGCCTTTAAAGGGATGCAAAAAGGTGAAGTTGATGCAGTGATGGCAATGAGGGCAGAGGTTGACTGGTTAGTTAATAAAGCCGGTGATCCTAACTTTAAATTTGCTACAAACAGCTACCCTTCTATGGGTAAACAGAAATGGGATATTGGTATGGCGGTTAAAACTAGTTATCGCCAGTTAGGTTATGCCATCGAAGAGGTTGTTGACAAAATGGTCCGCAACGGTGATATGGCTAAAATCTACCACTCTTATGGTTTAACCTATGAAAAGCCAGCCTTGTACCTAGAGGTTGCTAAATAGTAGGGGACTTGAGTGACGACTTGAACTAATAAAAAAATAATAAGGGGTCTAAATATGAAGCGTAAACTATCAGCCTTAGTGTTAAGTGCTGTCATATCATTTCCAGCCTATGCTGTTACGGACCCCTTAGAGTCCCCTTTATGGGACTATCTTCGAGAAAAATTTATTGGTAATGATAAATACGTATTTGATGATCGTATAAAAGTCGAACTACCAAGCTTTGCTGAAGACCCTACACAAGTTCCTATGACGATTGACGCGAGTGCGTTAAGTGGTGATATTGAACGTATTGTTTCCTGGGCAGATCTAAACCCCATTCAACATATTCTTACCTACTACCCTCATCCTGAAATAGTTCCTAGAGTTTCTTTACGAATTAAAGTGCAGCAAAGCACCGCTGTAAGAGCTGCCGTATTGACTAAAGATGGTGTTTGGCATGTAGGCGGCAGCTATCTAGAAGCTGCAGGTGGCGGTTGTTCAACGCCAAGTATGGCTAATGCAGATCCTTACTGGGAAAGTCATCTAGGTGAAATGAAAAGCCGACTCTTTCCGAGAGAGGAGGGTGGGCGCTATAAATTCAAAGTTATTCACCCAATGGATACAGGGTTAGTTGACGCAATACCTGAATTTTACATTGAAAAAATTGCTGTTCGTGATGCCGAAGGTGAGCAATTAGCACATATGGAGCTATCACCTCCAGTGAGTGAAAATCCGGTTATCTCCTTTGATGTTCGTGATGCCACTAAAAAGCACAGTGTCTGGTTAAGAGACAATGGCGGCAACGAATTTGAGCAAGAACTTTAAAGTTCAGGAGTATTGCTAATGATCAGCAAAAAAACACTTGTAGCAAGTTTATTATTTATAGCTGGGCCTGTGTTAGCGGCACCTTTTAGCTATGATTTAAAACCACAAAAAATAACTGATAATACGTGGGTCTTGCAAGGTAAGCTTGAAGACTTCTCCAATAAAAATGGAGGAAATATTGTCAATACAGGGTTTGTGGTGACCGAAGAAGGTGTTGTCGTTATAGATACCGGCCCTTCGTTAAAATACGGCAAAGAGATGCGCAAGGTCATCGAATCGGTGACGGATAAGCCAATTAAGTATGTATTTAATACCCATCATCACCCTGATCACTTTTTAGGGAATCAAGCGTTTAAAGATCTTGAGATACTTTCGCTTCCTAAAACACAGCAACAGATCAAGAGCGACGGTAATGACTTTGCAGAAAATATGTATAGCTTAGTCGGGGATTGGATGCGATCTACAGAAGTCTTTCTGCCAACAAAAACATTAGACATCGATCATTTGGACTTAGGTAGCCATCGTTTTAAGTTTAGTGCTTTTACGGGGCATACGGGTTCGGATTTGGTTATATACGATGAAAAAACAGGGGTGCTTTTTGCTTCTGACATTGTTTTTTATCAGCGCGCCTTAACAACGCCGCATACACCTGGGTTAGGTGTTTGGATTGATGAAATCAATCAGCTTAAAAATTATAAGTATAAATATCTAGTCCCTGGGCATGGCCCTGTCACTATGGATGACCGTCCGCTGGAGCAGATGACGTCATACTTGAAATGGCTTGATAAAACATTAACTGAGTCTGCTAAGGCAGGTTTGAGCATGACTGAAGTGATTAAGCTGCCAATAAGTGCGGAATTTGACTCAATTAAATTGACTAAACTTGAGTTCATTAAGACGGTTGCCCACCTATATCCCAAATACGAAGACTTGTATTTTTAATTACCCCGGCGCCTTTCCCGTCTATCTATAAAATCCTCCCAAAAGTAGCTTCATCAGACCCTTACCCTATACAGCAGCCGAAAGGCTGCTAACTTATTGTATTAAAAGAAATAAATAAAACAGATTGGTTGTATTTGTATTTCTTGTATTTCTGGTATTACTACTAAGTGATGACAAAACTACTTCCGCTGTTTAATTGTTGAAAAAGCGGTAAAGAAAAACAATGTGTGCATGGATTGGGAATTTTTCCCGACTCTCTCTGAACGCTAATAATAAATATCCGTAGAGGAGCGTACAATGAAGAAATTCACTCTGTCAGCCTTAGTTGCAGCAATGGCTATTGCTGGCACGGCTCAAGCTGGTGTTACTGATAAAGATATCCTTAACGACCAGATGACAACAGGTGATGTATTGACTTACGGCATGGGCCTTCGTGGTCAACGCTATAGTCCAATGGACAAAATCAATACAGAAACAGTTAAAGATATGCGTCCCGTTTGGGCGTTTTCTTTCGGTGGTGAAAAACAGCGCGGTCAAGAATCTCAGCCGATGGTTAAAGATGGCGTAATGTACGTTACTGCATCTTACTCTCGCGTATTCGCTGTTGACACTAAAACAGGTGAAGAGCTATGGGAATACAATGCACGTCTACCTGACGGCATTATGCCTTGCTGTGACGTTATCAACCGTGGTGTTGCACTATATGATGACCTTGTTATCTTCGGTACGCTCGATGCTAAACTTGTTGCCCTAAACAACAAGACCGGTAAAGTCGTTTGGAAGAAAACAGTTGAAGATTACAAAGCGGGTTACTCTATTACAGCTGCACCAATGATTGTAAAAGGTAAAGTAATCACAGGTGTATCTGGTGGCGAATTCGGTATCGTTGGTAAAGTAGAAGCTTACGATGCTAAAACAGGTAAAATTGCTTGGACTCGTCCTACAGTTGAAGGCCACATGGGCTACATCTGGAAGAATGGCAAGAAAATGGAAAACGGCATTTCCGGTGGTGAAGCAGGCAAAACATGGCCTGGCGACCTTTGGAAAAGTGGTGGTGCTGCTACATGGTTAGGCGGTACTTATGATGCAGACGTTGATCTACTGTTCTTCGGTACAGGTAACCCTGCTCCTTGGAACTCTCACCTACGTCCTGGTGATAACTTGTTCTCATCTTCTCGCCTAGCGATTGATCCAGATACAGGTAAAATTTCATGGCACTTCCAGACAACTCCGCACGATGGCTGGGATTACGATGGTGTAAACGAGCTAGTTTCTTTTGATTATAAAGAGGGTGGCAAAACGGTTAAAGCGGCAGCAACAGCTGACCGTAACGGTTTCATGTACGTTTTAAATCGTGAAAACGGTGACTTCATCCGTGGTTTCCCATTTGTAGACGAAATCACTTGGGCTAAAGGTCTAGATCCTAAGACGGGTCGTCCAATTTATGATGAAGCATTCCGTCCAGGTAACCCTGCTGACTCTAAAGATGGTAAGAAAGGTAGCTCTGTACACGCTGTCCCAGGTTTCTTGGGTGGTAAAAACTGGATGCCTATCTCTTACAGCCAAGATACAGGTCTGTTCTATGTACCATCAAACGAATGGGCGATGGATATCTGGAATGAGCCAACAGCGTATAAGAAAGGTGCTGCTTACCTAGGTGCTGGGTTCACGATTAAACCAATGAACGATGATTACATTGGTGTTATGCGTGCGATGGATCCAAAAACTGGTAAAGAAGTATGGCGCTACAAAAACTACTCTCCTCTATGGGGTGGTGTGTTATCTACTAAAGGTAACTTAGTATTCTTCGGTACACCTGAAGGTTACTTGCTTGGTCTAGACGCTAAGAACGGTGAAGTTAAATACAAATTTAACACGGGTTCAGGCATCGTAGGCTCTCCAATCACTTGGGAACAGGATGGTTCACAGTACCTATCTGTAGTTTCTGGTTGGGGTGGTGCAGTACCTCTATGGGGTGGTGAAGTGGCTAAACGTGTTAAACACCTTAACCAAGGTGGCACAGTTTGGACATTCAAACTACCTTAGTAATTCTTCGGAATTACGACTAAGCACTGTAACCAGTGCTTAGCCTGTCCCAGCATAAAAAGCCAACTCATGTAGTTGGCTTTTTTTTGTTTAAAGTACGGCTAATTTAGGCGATAGCAGGCGTGAATATTGCGACTTGTACTTGTGGTTAATAGGTCTGATATCCTAAGTAGAAGCTGCGATTTAAAGAGAAATAATATAAAAAACCGACAGGGTATGACCGTCGGTGATTGGATGGCTTTGCTTAAAGTCTTTTTCTGGTTAAACCAAATCTATAATGCTGTTAAAGGCGACAACTACTCTGTCTTTTTGCCCGAAGTAGGGCAGTGCAGAGTGTTTTAGGTAGGAGGGAAAGATAACTATTTGCCCCTCAACTGGCTCAAAATCCCAAAAGCCCTGTTCACCTAAGTAAGCCGTACCGGCATCGGCATAATGGTCAGCATTAATTCGCGGGTCATAAAAGCGATTAACGCCATTACGAGAGTTTAATTCACACTCGCCAGAGTCCAGATAATAGATTCCGCACCAAGAGCAATTAGGGTGGGAATGAATATCATGGTATCCGCCATTTCTTGTAACGTGAAACCATGATTCAATAATAGTTGCATCACCTTCCGCGCCTTCTGGCCAGCAACCACTGTTTACTTCGGTCGCTACCGCTGAAAGCAGTTCCTCAAGCATTCGACGGGCTTCAATGATTGCCGGAGAATCTGCCTCAAGAAAATTTAACTTGCTTTCAAATAGCTGATGTTTAGCGGTTATTGCTACATGGCTATCAATCGCATGGGATTGGTTTTTTTGATACTCATAGATATAAGCCAACAAATCGTCTTTGATAAATTCATGATCCGGATTTGTAGTGACGAAGAGTGGGGATGTCCATGCGTTAATGGACTCTATATCAGGGGCTTGAGAATACATTGTGACTACCTAATGAGTATAAGTCGCTCTATTGTAAAGAGTGTATATGTATATATCTATTGATATGCGGCGCCTCGGAATAAGTTATTACTTAGATCAAGAAGGCATAGAGAGACTACCGCATAAAAAGCATAGGTGTTTACTGATTTGAATTGGCGCTTGCTGAAGAGCCAACCCAGCTAGCCTCTAGCTCATAAGAGATTGAGCGGGCTAAACCATCCAAATCAGGGAAGAGCGTTGCATGGCTAATATTCATTCGATAGAGCGCTTCCATCGCTTCAGACCTTATCTCATTAGGTATGATGATTTTGGCAAGAATAATATCGTTATAATCGTAATTAGTTAATAACTCAGCGACAGATACATCAATCTTTCCAGGGATAATAAAAGTCCCTGCTTGCGCAACAATACGACGGTCCATAGACCAAGGCTCTCCAGGCCACACCACAGGGTATTGGTTGGATAGGTAATACTTGTGCAGCAGGTCATGGTTACGAGGGTCTATGGCATCTCTTGTTTGCTCAGGAAAGCCCGGTGGGGTTGCTTCATGCCAAAGTGCGGGAGTGTTTACTGCATAGACTGCAGCCGTTGTTGTGCTGGAGTGGAGAGCGAAGTAACTAGCAACATAAGGAGATTTAGTGAAATCTAATAACCTAGTCGGTGCGCCATGATGCTGCATTAGCGCCAAACAACGGAAATCATCATCTAAAGCCGATGTATCATTTAAAAAGTAATGGGCTTTGCGTTTAAATACACGTATTGCTCTTCCTTCTTGCTCTGCCCAGCGATCTTTAGGGACGAATTGTTTAAGTCGTCGAGTCAGCGAACTTTCTAAATCCCAAGAGGCATCACATTGACCGCGAAATGCCCATCCACGAAGTTCTTCCGATTCCACTAAAGCCAAAAACTCTTGCCAGCTTGCTACTTCATATAGCTTTGTCACTTTATTGCTCCAGCCCAAAAAAGGGGTGCCAATTAGGCGTTTATATCCCTGAAAACAGTTAATGTACACAAAGTGCAGTAATGAGCACTAAATCTTAATAAATCATCATATTCTTATTTATAGTGAATAAAAAATATAAAGCAAATTAATAAACTATTATTTATCATATAGTTATGGTTATATTTTGTGTCAAAAAGGTGATGAGCCGCTTTGCGTATGTGGAGCGGGGGCCTCGATAACTACTACCAAATAAGTATTTTTTTGATGCCAAGGAATGATACCTGTGCTTCTTGATGGGTCGCTAATATGGGTATGTAAAAATAACCATACTGTCCAACACTCCTGACAGTAGATAAAAACAAGAGGCATTTAGAAGATGATTTACGCTAAGCCAGGTACAGACGGCGCTGTAGTTTCTTTCAAAGAACGTTATGGAAACTTCATCAATGGCCAGTGGGTTGCACCCATTAACGGACAATATTTTACGAATCACACGCCAGTAACAGGCGAAGCTATCTGCGAAATCCCACGCTCAACGGAAGAAGATATCAATGCTGCTATTGATGCAGCAGAAGCAGCTAAAGGTGCTTGGGGCAAAGCTTCTACAGCAGAACGCTCAGGTGTTCTACTTAAAATTGCTGATCGTATTGAAGAGCACCTAGAACGTCTAGCTGTTGCTGAAACATGGGATAACGGTAAAGCAGTACGTGAAACACTTGCTGCCGATGTACCTCTAATGGCGGATCATTTCCGTTATTTTGCTGGTTGTATCCGCGCACAAGAAGGTTCAATCGGTGAAATCGACGAAACGACTGTTGCTTATCACTTCCATGAGCCTCTAGGTGTTGTTGGTCAGATCATTCCTTGGAACTTCCCATTGCTAATGGCTGCTTGGAAAATTGCTCCAGCGCTTGCAGCAGGTAACACAATTGTTCTTAAGCCAGCTGAACAGACACCTGTTTCTATCCTTATCTTGATGGAATGCATTGGTGACCTTCTACCAGCAGGCACACTAAACATCGTTAACGGTTTTGGTGCTGAAGCAGGCCAAGCGTTAGCATCTAGCACACGTATTGCTAAAATCGCCTTCACTGGTTCTACACCAGTAGGTTCGCATATCATGAAATGTGCTGCTGAAAACATCATTCCTTCTACGACTGAGTTAGGTGGTAAGTCTCCAAACGTATTCTTCAAAGACGTGCTAGCTCAAGAAGATGAGTTTGTTAGCAAAGCGATTGAAGGTGCGGTACTTGCTTACTTCAACCAAGGTGAAGTATGTACTTGTCCATCACGTATTCTTGTTCAAGAAGATATCGCTGATGAATTCATCGCTAAAGTTATTGAGCGTGCTGGCCAGATCAAACGTGGTAACCCACTTGATACTGAAACAATGGTTGGTGCACAGGCGTCTCAAGAACAGTTCGACAAGATCCTAGGTTATATGGATATCGGTCGTGAAGAGGGTGCTGAAATCCTAATGGGTGGCGGTATCGAGAAGCTGGAAGGTGAATTTGGTTCTGGTTACTACATCCAGCCAACATTGATCAAAGGCACAAACGATATGCGTGTCTTCCAAGAAGAGATCTTTGGCCCAGTTGTTGCCATCACTACTTTCAAAGACGAAGCAGAAGCGCTAGCAATTGCTAACGATACTGAATTCGGTCTTGGTGCTGGTGTATGGACTCGTGATACTAACCTTGCATACCGTATGGGTCGTGGTATCCAAGCGGGTCGTGTTTGGATGAACTGCTACCACTTGTACCCAGCTCATGCAGCATTCGGTGGTTACAAGAAGTCAGGTGTAGGTCGTGAAAACCATAAGATGATGCTTGATCATTACCAGCAGACTAAAAACATGTTGGTAAGCTATAGCGCTAATCCTCTAGGCTTCTTCTAAGTAGGAAGCTTTTCGGACGATAGTTTACCTATCGTCCATAGCTATTCATTTAGCTTCTTGCATTATTGCGGCCCTATAAGGGCCGCTTTTTTATGTCTGAGGGTTTATTCAAATAACTCCTACTTTGGTGCTTTTCTTTTTCCCGAAAATCAAGAAAATTGACCTTTAATGTTAAGCTCGTCTCATATTATTAAAGGGAGTCATGATTGTGCGTAAATTGTTATCTATCCTGATTACACTTTTTGCTATTGAAGGCCACGCTGCGGTACAGGACTATCAAGTAATTCGCCTTGTCGCGATGAAATCTGATTGCATAAAGAATGACCTTCTTCGCACTGAACGATCTGACGGGAGTATTGAGTTTTTTATCTCATGTAAAAATTTAAGCCACTACCCTGATGGTCTGCAAGTTACCTGTAGCAACGTTGAAGATGAGCGAAGCTGTAAGATCAAAACAGAAGCTAAACAGTTTAATAACCTTAAATTATTACAAAGCGCTGAGTGAGGAGATTAACTGTGGAACGCAAGTGGCCAGCTCCAATAATTGTACTCGCTTTAACGGGCTCTTTAAGTGCGCAGCTTTATGCAAACCCGATCACTAAAGCCTTTAATCAATGTAAAACTATTGAGGATAAGGATCAGCGGCTTAGTTGTTATGACAGCTTAGTGATTGAAGATTTAATGGTTAGCAATGAGCCCCAGTTTTCCGGTAAACATACTCTCAAAACTGAGCTATTCACCCTTACTGGCCCCACCCAGATTCGCTTTCAAAGTGACGGTTCTATCTTTGTTATGGCGATCTATAACGAAGAGGGCGATGTTGTTGAGAATCTTCATATTGGCGGAGGCGGGGAGGATAGTTATGTTTTAGAGCAGCCCGGACGCTATTATTTACAGGTTAACGGTTCAACAACATGGCGAGTGTGGTTAGAACCCCCACCAGCATAGATAAAGATGATAAAGGTATGCATGAGCCTATAGATCGAAGACTTTACCTGGGTTCATAATATTTTTGGGATCTAAGGCCATTTTTATCGTTTTCATGACATCTATTGATGTTGCATGTTCCAGCTTTAGAAACTCCTTTTTACCTAAGCCAATTCCATGTTCTCCTGTACAAGTTCCACCTAAGTTAAGTGCGGTATTAACTACCTGAGATGATAACTGTTTAGCCCGCTCAATTTGATCACGGCTAGTTGGGTCCATCACTATCAATAGATGGTAGTTACCATCCCCAACATGGCCAACAATAGTACACTGCAGTCCGCTTGCCTCAGCATCTTGCTCTGCCTGCAATATGCTTTTTGCCAATTTAGATATAGGCACACAAACATCGGTTGTAAGTACTTTACTGTTGGCTTGTAACTGCTGAGTCGCATGATAAGCGTGATGACGGGCGCTCCAAAGCAGATTGCGCTGCTCCGTTGTTTCTGCCCATTTAAATTCACTGCCTCCAAATTCACCGCTTATATCTTTAAATAAATTAATTTGCTCAGCTACACTTTGTTCTGTGCCATTAAACTCAATAAAGAGAGTCGGTTTTGCTTCAAACCCTTCAAGCTTTGAATATTGGATACAAGCCTTCATCTGCAGACTATTAAGTAATTCAATTCTGGCCATAGGAATCGCCATCTGCATAGCGTTAATCACTGTATCGACTGCCGATGCCACAGTATCAAAACTACAGACTGCAGCCTTTATTGTTTCGGGGACGGGATGTAAGCGTAACTGCACCTCAGTAATTACTGCCAAGGTGCCTTCTGAGCCTACCAAAAGCTGTGTAAGGTCATAACCTGCAGAACTCTTCCTTGCTCGTGAACCGGTTTTAATCACCTCGCCTGAGGCCATAACGGCAGTTAAACCAATAACCGCATCTTTCATTGTTCCGTATTTAACCGCATTAGTGCCTGAAGCCTGAGTGGCAGTCATACCACCAATTGACGCGTTAGCGCCGGGATCTATAGGAAAAAACAACCCGTCATAACGCAAGGCCTTATTAAGCTGCTCTCGAGTTACGCCTGCTTGAACACGACAATCCATATCGGGCGCATTAATTTCTATAATTTGATTCATTTCAGATAGATCTATAGATATCCCACCTTTAACCGCAAGTAAGTGTCCTTCAACGGAGGAACCTGCGCCAAAAGGGATAACCGGAATCTTATATCTATTACAGAGTGTAACGATCTGAGCGATCTCTTCTGTGCTAAAGGGGTACATCACCGCATCAGGGGGAAGGTTGCCATAGCTGTCATCACCGCCGCCATGTTGTTCTCGTACGGTCTGTGATAAGTGAATACGATCACCGAAAGTAGTCGCAAGCTCATTAATAACTTTTTTAAGGTCAGCTTGAGAATAAGGCTTAATTGCACGCATAGGTGTCGCTTCTATATCTAAGTTAATGTTCTGCTATTAAATCAGGAAGCTTAAAATGATTAAAGTAGGGGAGGAGAAACACTTAGGAGAGAGAAGTTAGGTGGGATGGCAGTCCGTTGCCCGTCCGGCGTTACTTATCCTTGAACATGAGTAAATTATATGGGCTCTATATGACAAAAAAGTGATGATTTAATTGCAAAGAAGTAAATTAAACTCCTCGGAGATAAGTGTTCGAACCTGTGTCGTCAATAAGCCCACTGCTTCAGCGGTTTGAGTCTGCGGCAATAAGTGCTTAATACTTGTTGCCACTAAAGGGTCAAATTGCCGATTATTGCCTGCCCGTGTATAGAACTGATTAACCCAATAGGTTCCAGCAACGGCATCCGCTTCAACCATGAGCATCGCTTGTGCTAGCACACCCTGTTTTATCCCTTTTTTATTAGTCGGAGACACCATTATTTTTTGTGCTGTACCAGTTATTTTTAAGCCACCTATATTTAAATTATATCGACCATCACAATAGGAACCTGGCGTTTCTCCATACTCGGCAGAGAGGTTTAAACGTTGCAAGACCCTTTTAATGGGCTCGCATAAAGCCATATAGATCTCATCAAGATCAAAATCATCATTACCCATTTTAGGGAAGATAATTGAGAAGTTAATAATACCTGGATGTAAAGGCACTGATGTACCACCGCTATCACGAACAATGACCGGCCATCCTTGCTCCTGTAATTCCATACAAGCCTGTTCAAAGAAAGGGAAGCGCGTCTCCTTTCTCGTTACCACTAAACATTGTGGGACCTCCCAGAGGCGCGCTGTTGCACCTCGCTTGCCGCACGCAACCTCTTTTAATAGTTCGCTATCCCTTTTTAAAGCGGCATGGGAACTAGCAGCAATAGGTTCATTAATTAGACGCCAGCGGGATTGCTTGCGGTAAATATCAAGGAAATCGTTATTTAAGCCCATAGGGAGATGTAAACTCTTTACAAAGTGACTCGTGTAATCTTGGTGTTATAAAACTTGTTCAGTTATTGGATAATGCTATGATCGCGCCTTAAACTCCAGCAGAACAACTAAGTGATATCCATGAATAAGCCGATTCCCGCCGCTAATGTCGATGATTTACAAACATGGGTGAAGTACAAAAGTAAAATGTGCGACTCCTGCAAAGGTACCTGTTGCAGCCTACCTGTCGAAGTGCGCTTCGCAGATCTTGTTCGAATGGGTGTGCTTGATGAGTTTGACGTACATGAACAACCTAAACGTCTAGCTAAAAGGTTGATGAAGGAAGGTATTGTTGGTCATTTTAATAACAAAACCGAAGTCTATACGCTCTCACGCTATGCCAATGACGATTGTATCTATTTAGAACAGAAAACCCGTCTATGTATTATCTATGAAAATAGACCCGATACCTGTCGTAAGCATCCAATGGTTGGTCCAAAGCCTAACTATTGCGCATACCAGCCTAAATAGACTAAGCAAAGATAATGACCGAGACTAAACTGCCCATTTTATACTCCTTCCGTCGCTGCCCCTATGCAATGCGAGCTCGGCTTGCTATAGCCTACAGTGGCATAAAGCTAGAGTTACGTGAAATAGTGCTCCGTAATAAGCCTGAAGAGATGCTAGCGATCTCTCCTAAAGGCACGGTCCCCGTTTTACAGCTACCTAGTGGCGAAGTGATCGATGAAAGCATTGATATTATGCGCTGGGCTCTAACTCAACAGGACCCTAAAAGCTGGTATTCCGAACCTTATATATCGACGATTGAGTCATTGATCACAGAAAATGATCAATGCTTTAAGCCTTGGCTTGATCGTTATAAATATGCAGACCGATATCCAGAACAGCCTGAAACGTACTATCGGAACCAATGTGAAGCATGGTTTAAAACATTAGAATCCCTATTAGAGGCTAACAAAGGATTCCTAGTAACCGATCAAATAACTTTAGCTGATATGGCGCTACTGCCATTTATAAGGCAATGTGCCCATGTGGATCTGGCTTGGTTTGAATCAACCCAATATACACAGCTTCAAAACTGGCTAAACCGTTTTAAAGACTCCGAGCTATTCAGCAACATTATGCAGAAATATCCAGCTTGGCAACGAGATGATCCTAAAACCCTTTTCCCTTAACACAGCCATAAAAAAAGCCCGAAATTGACAATCAATCTCGGGCTTATCACTTACGTCAGCGGCTAGATAAAATCACGCTCTTACTTTCGCTGCTCCAGCAGGGTTTTAAGCTCGGCTATCTGGCGAGAAAGATCCTCTATTGTAAGATCGCCATCCGCTATCGCTTTCTCTTTAGCTTCCTCTGCGTGTTCATTTTCCATCACATTGACCACAATACCGATCACCATATTCAAGAAAGCGAAGGTGGTTAAGAAGATAAATGTTAAGTAGAAAAGCCAACTGAAAGGGTAGACCTCCATGGTTTCATACATTACATCGGTCCAATCTTCAAAGGTCATTACCCTAAAGAGCGTTAGCATAGCGATAGAGATATCACCCCATAACACGGGATTAATATCGACAAAAAATGATGAACCGATCGCTGCATAGATATAAAAAATAATAAACATGAGCAAAATCACATAACCCAACTGAGGTAGCGCTTTGATCAATGAATTAAGTAGTAAACGCAATTCAGGGACAATCGACACCATACGCAAAACTCGGAAAATACGAATTAAACGCCCGATCAAGGCCATTTCGCTGTCTTGAATAGGAATAACACTGACCACAACAATCAGGGTATCAAAAATATTCCATGGGTTTTTGAAGAACGTTTTCTTATGGGGTTCACCTATAAACCGTATTGTCAGCTCAATAAAAAAGAAAGCCGTAATGGCGCGATCTAACCAGACAATAATTGAAAGTATATGTGTAGGTATATCATAGGTTTTTGCGCCAATAACTAAGGCGGAAAAGAGTATGACTGCCACAACGAATAGCTCAAAAGCCTTGTTGCTTCTAATTTCAAAAAAACGGGATTGTAGGGTTTCAATATTCATCACAATTTCACATAACTGATAAATTTTGCAGCACTGTACTGTGATTTCGAGATAAAAGGTAGTCGTAAAATTACTCTATTTTAAGCCGCTTTTTAGAGCCATTAAATATGAGCACTTCTAATACCAATCATTTAACCCTTAAGGCGGTTTCTACGACGCTGAAATAAGATTCCTTCGGCACTGAAAAGAGCCAGCGCAATCCAGATAAGTATAAATGTAACTAAGCGACGTTCATCCATAGGTTCATGGTAATAAAAAACAGCAATCAAAAAAGCGATACTTGGGCCAATATATTGGAGTAACCCAATTAAGGTGAGGCTCAAACGGCGAGCGCCAGATGCAAAAGCCAACAAGGGAAGACTCGTGACAAGGCCTGTGCCCAACAGCAACCAAACCATATGATTGTCTACGCTTAATATCTGGAATTCATTATGGCTAAATAGCCATCCCATATAAGCTAATGCGATGGGCAGTAGCCACAAAGTTTCAATAAGTAATCCACTCACAGAATCAACAGGGATCTTCTTACGCAATACACTGTATGCCGAGAAACAACCTGCCAAAGTCAAAGCAACCCAAGGCAACTCCCCAAGTAAAATCACTTGATAAGCAACGGCACCGGCTGCCAAGCAAACCGATACCCATTGAATAGAACGGAGCCGCTCACCAAAAAAAGCCATACCAAAAAGTATATTTATCAATGGGTTGATAAAATACCCTAAGGTAGTCTCTACAATTCTATCTTGTCCGACAGCCCAGATAAAAACGAGCCAATTAAGGGAGATAACAATCGCTGAAAGCGCTAAGGCAGACACAACCTTAGGTTGCCTAAATATACTTAAGAACTCCCGTGAGCGTTTAGTAACAAGAATATATAAAGCAAGAAAAAGAACAGACCAAAGCACTCTGTGCGCTAATACTTCAAGCGCAGAAACTTGATCTACCAATTTAAAATAAACAGGTACAAACCCCCACATAACAAAGGCTGCACTCGCAAAATAAATCCCTTTAAGCTGTTCTGATCTAGACTGTGCGTCCATCAAATTTATATTCCTATAAAAAGCATCCCGTACAGCGGGATACTGAACGGAGCAAATATATTCCTAAGTACCTATTATCTGTCTTAAGAAGAGGAGGGTTGATAGGTCACTGTTTTTACCTATTGGAACGATGTGGTCCATGCTCAATGATACAGAGTGTCGCACTTATGGATGATTGGTTTATGAAACATCAATAAATCAATGAAAAAAGCCTAAAAAACGACCACAAACAGGGGCATACATTTTGCTCTGTGTTTCCCTACAATGACAAAAATAAAGGGAAGACGCCGTGATTAACAAAATATATCAAAAAGTTATCATTTTGCCTTTGGTGCTGCTCATCAGCATTTCAGTACAAGCAAAACCTGAGGTCATCTGGAAAAAACAGGCCGACTATATTGCCATCAATACACTAAACGGAGCAAATAATAATAACCACCCCAAAGAGATTTCCGTTGAGAAGATAGCGCGGTTGCTCAGCCAAGTTCAAGTCAAGAACAGTTCATACAATACAAGTGACTCAATGTGGGATGATGATGCGGAGGTCGCTGTTCGAGTATTTACCGATCGAGAAATTGATCTATTAGGTAACAAGCTTAGCCAAGCTTTTAAACAGGTAAAGTCTAACGAAGTCATTACCTTCTCTGTTTCAGATTTTCGTTCAGCTTATATTGGCCGTAAACGACTCTCAATTAGTGGATCTATTTTTATTAAAAATAATAAATTAAACCTACTCATCGGCGCTATGCATGCGGACTTGATTGCAGAGCAACGGCGTTCGGGAATAACAGGAAATTATGGTCGTCTAAAGAACAATTTAAGTAATGGCGATATTCAGGGAACAAGCTCAAATGAGTGGCAGCTAATCCATTTTAGCGGGGCCGATCTTGTTGATAACAGAACAGACTGGCTATCAATAGATTTACAGAAGACCTACCAATACGCCACGCTTAAAAAAGATAAGCAAAGTGTAGATTCAAAATACCTCACCGAACAGCAGCAAGCGCAATCCAGCGATGCTTTAGAGGCGCGTATTATCCAACTTGAACAAGAAAGAGATCAGTCCACGCATATCAATGATCGTGGAGAAAGTATTATAGAAGGGCGTTTACGGCAGCTTCAGGCCTTATATGATACAGGCGCACTGCCTGAGACCGTCTACCTTGAAAAAGTACGTTCAATCATGGCCGAACTATAATATAAAAAAGCAGCCCTGAGGCCCTATAAATACTAGCCTCAGGGCTTAGTTATACATAAATCAAACATCACCAGATAAGACCTTATCTAGATCTCAATTTAACCCCTGATTTTATTTAAATCTTTTGATGAAAGATATTCGTCTAATCGTAGAGTTACTCTATACTAGCAAAGGATTAAACTTACTTTTTAATCTTTCTTTAATGATTTGTTCATAAAAAAACGTTTCCATATGATGGTCTGTAAACAACAGCAGGCATTGGAAAACAAAAAATCAGGATAAGGTAATGAGCAGCAAATTAAGATTAGGCGAGATTGCGTTTGACGATGATGACTTTGATCACGGTTTTAAAAAGCCAAACACTGCATTGAATTCAAGGAAGAGGGCAGGAAAGACCAAGCGCAAAAAACAGGATTCGGATAATTATTTAGTAGAACGTAGTATGAAGCGTGGGGCAATGGATAGTTCAGAACTGCATTAAACACTCTACCCTGTACGCAAAAACCAGTTTATAAAAAAGAGCGATCGGCTTATACCGCATCGCTCTTTTTTTTATTCCAGCATTATGAATAAGTAACAGCAAGACCCGAGAGTGAGCTAAGTGTTCTAAATTAACGTTTCTTTTTAACATTCCCTATCGCATTGTTTTTCTTTGCCGATTTTTGACCAATTATTTTGGTACGTGTGGCTTTATTAACACGCTTTTTAGGACCTTTTTGACTAATTCGTTTCCGCAAACCTTCACGGCTACCTACCTCAAAGCCCGGCACGTAAACACGACGGATGCTCGCACCAATAAAACGCTCAATATTATCTAAGGCGCTTTCCTCTTCACGGCTCACAAAAGAGATCGCCTGACCTTTAGCGCCCGCACGACCTGTACGGCCAATACGGTGAACATAATCTTCCGCTAAGTAGGGAAGGTTGTAGTTGACCACATGCTCTAAGCCTTTAATATCTAGTCCCCTTGCTGCAACTTCAGTTGCTACAAGCACTTGTACTTTACCGGCCTTAAAATCTGCAACCGCACGGCGGCGAGCCCCTTGGCTTTTATCTCCATGGCAAATGACCGCATCAATACCGTCAAACTTCAGGTCTTTCATTAGCTCATCGGCCTGACCTTTAGTACTGGTAAAAACCAATACTTGAAACCAGTTATGCTTTTTAATTAATTCAGCAAACAGGTCTGCTTTACATTTCTCTTCTACCGGATAGACAACATGATCCACGGTATCGGCAGTAATATTGGCTTTGGCTGCGCTAATGGTCTCATGACTGGTCAGAATCTTACGGGATAGAGTATGCACTGCACTAGATAAGGTTGCAGAGAAAAGCATCGTCTGACGTTTCTTCGCACTCTTTTCTAAGATAGTCATTACATCGCTAACGAAGCCCATATCAAGCATACGATCGGCTTCATCTAAGACAACAAACTCAGTTTGCGCTAGGGATACATTACAAGCAGTAATATGTTCCAGCAAACGACCAGGAGTAGCGATCAATATGTCAGTGCCGTTACGCAGTTTTTTCTTTTGCGTATCGAGCGTAGTACCGCCATAAACCGCAATAATACGTAGATCTAAATACTTGTTATAGCGAGAAATTGTTTCAAAAAGCTGCTGGGCAAGTTCGCGAGTTGGAGTTAATATCACGGCCCGGACTTGCGTCGCATTTAGCTCTTTAGGCTGATCATGTAATTTTTGCAAAATAGGTAGTGCAAATGCAGCCGTTTTACCAGTACCCGTTTGAGCATTAGCTAAGAGATCCTTTCCGCGACGCGCAGGAATAATGGCTTGCTTCTGAATCGGGGTCATTTCTTCATAACCACAATCATCCAATGCTTGCTGGATAGCAGGTGCAAGATCTAAGGCGGTAAACTTCATATATCTCTCTCAATGTGCGCATTAGGCGCGAGTCGCTAAAAGCGGAAATTATAAAGTAATTTAAACGATTAAGTTATAGCTAACTGAATCAGATCGACTATAGCTAAAGTCACAATAGGTAAATAACCGTTTAATAACCTATAGTAGTAACGGTTGTGGGATATTTTTTAGATAATAAGAGTAAATAAATGACAATAACCCAGACACACCTCACGGTTAATTTTCGTATAGAAGCGGGCTGCTTAGGTCCCGAAGGCCCTGCTCATATAGATCAGTTCTGCATATTGGCCCATAAAAGGTTGCAAGCGCTGCATTCAGATTTTATTGATTGGAACTTGACCCCGCGAAGCGACAAAACACTTCCTGAAATTGACTACGCTATCAGTGGGAAAATGCTTAGTCGCGCACAAGCGGCCCGATACTTTACGATATTCGATCAACATATTGAGGATTTTGAAACGGCCGTCTTCGAACAACTCCCCATAATTATTGATCAATATTTTAGTCGTTAAGCACTTTTACCCGCTAAATTCTCTATAAATCAGATCTATCTGTAACCTTTCGAGCCTTATTGTAGGCTCAGTCTCGCCTGTACTTGATACTAGATCATGCTACTATCCTTATATTTGTGACAGTCACAAATATAAACAATGGAGTAGATGATTTACATGAGCAACCCTAAATCGCATCAACCCTCCTCAGCGCGAACAGGCAAAGCAAGACGGGGTCGTAAACCACTGTTCTCTGAAATCAATGTCCGCTTCTGAGCGCAAGGCAAAGCAGAGGAGGGAACAAGATGCACGGATTATGGACCTGTCCGCGTCTGAATGGACAGAATCGGACTGTCTACGCATATTAACAACTAAACGTTTTCAGCCATTTTACGAGTTTGCTTGGAGAAGAATCGGACAAATCAAAGGCTATGTATCTAGTTAGCCTCCGTTGTCCGATTAAGTATAAAATTTTATAGCTCAATACGCCCTAGAGGGAGATCTAATTACTAATACCTGTTAAAACCTCTTTAATAGCTGCATGGCTCTTTTTAAGCCAAACCTTACTACGCTGTCGCTCCATTAGGCTAAGGTGCTTAGACTCACTGTCTTTAACATTAATCGCTCCCCAGAAACTTAACCCTAATTTATCGATTTTATTAATCGTTGACTCATGCAGCGCGGGTAGGGACATTTGACGTAGAACAGGGACTTTAAGTGGGTCAGCATTAAAATGAGCTAACGCTTCAATACCGCTAAAATCATTACCGCAGCCGTAATTTTTAACGACTATGCAGTTTAATTGAGAGCTGTATTTAGCCAGAAAACGATCTAACAAGTTAATAGAGTCGGGGCCACCATCAACGGTATACCAATACACTAAGTCGATACCTACTTCAGAGCAAAGGGATAAAACATCGTTCTCCTCAAACCAGCGCTCCAAAAAGCGCTGACTTTGCGCAGGTAGATCGATCAACAGATGGACATCCTGCTCCATAGCGATCTCCATGATCGTGTCGATGCTCTCAAATAGATCAAGATTGATAGGGCGGGTGTAACCGTCGTAATAACGGGTTAACGTAGGATGGGATTGGTCTGCATCTAAACCTATATAAGCTATATCGTTATCAAGAAAATACTGCGACAAGGTGCGGGAAAGAACTGATTTTCCTACGCCACCTTTTTCACCGCCTACAAAATGAATCGTGCTCATTCTAGCTATTCCTTTAAAGAGACTTTAAGTCATTATTTATGAGTAAATATTAGCAAGCATTAGGCCAAGCAACGAAAGCCTGTTTTATTAGTTAAACCCTTAAGTTACCGTTATCTACTCTGCTTAAACGCTTTTTTATGGCGCAGAAAACAAAATTAGATGCACTCAAATGGGTCAAACATCATACTGCTCAAATACACTAGAGTAACCATAGATTATTGGTGTTTTATTAAACAGAGC
The DNA here is from genome assembly GCF_030547185.1 of Neptuniibacter sp. 1_MG-2023. Lineage (GTDB taxonomy): Bacteria > Pseudomonadota > Gammaproteobacteria > Pseudomonadales > Balneatricaceae > Neptuniibacter. The sequence continues at coordinate 94,151 of NZ_JAUOQR010000009.1, read as the reverse complement.
TACAGAGATAAAAAAACTAAACTTTTGCAACAAGCCCAGATTGAAATAATGTTTTTTATCAATCAATTACAGTTAAAAGTTAACTGCAGATATAAAAAATAACCACACTGGCATCGCTGTTTAACTCTGGTTACTTTGAATGTTTTTAGGAAGATAAATAACAAAGCGAGTACCTCCCCTAGAGAGTGATTCCATTTTAATTTGGCCATGCATAAGATTTGTGACCCACTGGTGAACTAAATGTAACCCCAACCCAGTGTGTCCAAGACCTCGACCACTAGTCACAAAAGGATCAAATAAGCTCTCCCTTAACTCGGGAGGAATCCCTTTGCCATTATCGCTAACAGACAGCACAACCCACTCTTCATTTAATTCTGCCTGCACGATAATCTCGCCTTGCTGCATACCCTCAGTACCGTAAGTAAGGGCGTTGATAATGAGGTTTTGTAATATCTGAGACACAATACCAGGGTAGCCGGCAAGCATTAGTTCCGTATTAACCTCATTAACAATACGCGTACCTGAATTTTTCAACTTAGGCGTTAAAGTATAGATCAGATCACTAACCACCTGATCAAGATTAAACGAAACAATTTCATCATTAGCACGATCTAACGCTAAGCGCTTAAAGCTCTTAACTAAAGCTGCGGCTCGGGTAAGATTACTTTCGACTAGCTTTAACCCTTCCTCTGTATTACTAATATAGTTATCAAACGCTTGACGGCTAAGCCCCTCATCTAGGGCTTTTTTAAGTGAATCGTGTGAACTCTGCAAAGTTGACTCTGCCATAATAGCGCCTCCAATCGGGGTGTTAAGTTCATGGGCTACGCCAGCGACCATCATGCCTAGAGAAGAGAGTTTACGTGTTTCGACTAGCTCATTTTGCAATAATTGTTGTTTAGATAGAGCATTGTCGAGTTCGCTATTAAGGAATTTTAACTCATTTTTTTCACAGGCTAACCTCAGCGTCATCTTTTGCAAACTTTGCTGCATAGTGTAATCGCGCCATAAGATCCTCCCCCCAATCAAAAGAATACCTATCACCAATAATAATGTAGGTTTTATTGCATTCCATTCAATCTCTTCCATAACCTTTTTAGGCGTACGGACGAGCATATAGATACTTTCAGCAACAGTAGGTGCTTCTGTAAAAGAGAGAGCTATGTGGCGAGTACTAATAAGCTCTCCGTTATGAGGCATTATGATCTGGTTTTCCCCGCTATTTATTTTGGCCCAGAGTAGGGGGTCCAACTGCGTTAGAGAATTTTTAGACTTCCCTAAAATGGCCCCCCATTCCAATGAAGGGTCAGGATGGAGCAGCCAGTTTCCCCAAGCATCAACCCACATTACTTCCGTCTCACCTGAACTTAATGAGCGGATTTTTTTAATTAGATGAGTTAAATCATAATTGATCATTAACAAACCGCGCCGCATGCCCTTTGTTGCAGTGGTTTGAAGACCTATTCTAAATACAGGTTGTAGGGGTTTTACAATCTCACCGTGTTCGATATTTAGATCGATCGGCGAAATATAAATTTCAGGCGGAAATACCTTCATCGCGTTCTGGAAGTAATAACGATTACTTTTATCTTGGAGCATCTCTGCAGGCTCTGCGTGCACCTTTCCATCGACAATATTAATACGCACCTGCTCGTGCCCTGTGTCATCCAGCCAGCGTATCTGTAAAAGATTATCAATAGCTCGGCCAAACTGCTTAAAAATAGTTTTTAAGCGAAGGGTATTAAGCTGATTAAACGGAGATAAACTGCTTAAAATATCACTATCTGTCGATAACAGTCGTACAGTATTCCCTATATCTCCAAGCTCTCGGTTTATATCAATAGCAGCTAAAGTGATTTGCTCCTCGTGTCGCTCCCGTAACTGCGTAATTCGCTCGCCTTTAATGCTGTTATAGAGCATGACACCGCTTAAAACCGCTAATAAAATAATAACTGCACCAAAAACTAAGTACTTACGCTTAAACTTTTGGATATCTTCATCCACGCCATTTTTATGGGCAGAATCTATCTTTTGACGGCGCCAGTTCATATTTTAGGCTGCGCTTGTAACCATTCAACGACATTACTAACAGGCATAGGCTTAGAAAACAGATAGCCCTGTGCAATATGGCATCCTCTATTCACTAAATGCTGACGCTGAATTTCAGTTTCTACACCTTCCGCGATAATGACAAACCCAAATTTTTTACCTAGATGTAACACCATATCGACAACATGGTTACCCGCCGCGCTTTCTCCTAAATGATCGATAAAGCTTTTATCAATTTTAAGTGTGGTTGCCTTTAAATTAGCAACATGGGCTAAAGATGAATAACCTGTACCAAAATCGTCAATGCTAACGCCTATTCCTCGATCGGAAAACTGCTTTAGTACGGGATTAATATATTCATAATTTTGCATGGCCTGAGACTCTGTTACCTCTATCTCAAGCATCTGCCCATCCAGGCCACTTTGAACGATCATATTTAGCAAGGACTCAATATAATCTTTGTGATTCAGATCCGCACAACTGGCATTAAACGAAATCGGAAGGTTAAACCCTGCCTTTTGAAGAGAGGTCGCCGCTTCAATTGTTTGGCGGGCAGCCTCAATATCAAGATGACTAATTAAACCTGCGGTTTCCGCGAGTGGAATAAACCGAGTGGGGGATATGATCTGCCCATCCGGTTTTCTCCAGCGCAACAATGCTTCAAAACCGACGGTAGCCCCCGTTGTCATGTTTACTTTGGGTTGTAAAACAATAAAAAATTCATGATTATCTATAGCGCTGTGCAAATCCATCAATAGATGATGACTAGCGGTGATGGATAGCATAATGTCTGGTTCATAATCGATAATCCGCTGGCCTTTGAGGCGAGCCATATTGGCAGTTGATTCAGATAACTGCAGTATCTGTTCAGCTTTACACTCCATAAGTAGATTTAAATTAACCCTAGCAACCGTTAACCTTAAGCGATGAACCGTATGGTTCAACATCAACCGCTGATCAATGATGTTAAGTAACTGCTCCTCTGTCAGCATACTTTCTTTGTTAAGCAGGATCGCAAAGGTAAAATCTCCAGTACGGGCGATCAAATTATTCGGATGTAAATCACAAATATTGACCAGTAAAGCCGACAACAGCTTTTCACAATATCGCTCACCAAAAGTCACCATCATGCCTGTAAAGTCATTAACAACGAGGATAATCAAACTGCTTTCGTCTTTTTCCTCCGCAGGCATGGTAGATAGTTCACGCAAGAGCCAATTTCGATTGTAGGATTTAAGCACTTGATCACGATAAGCCAAATCAGATAGACGGTTAACCAGTGCAACAGCCGTAAAACCGCTGTTGATATTTTCACTAAACACTTGTAGTAAATTGATATGGCTATCTGTTAGCTTATGGTTAGAGTTAACCAATAATATATAGTGAGTTTCATCTATTTGAGGCGTATCAAAATGTAATACCGTAAAGTCATCATCAAAAAGATGACTGCGCTGTTCCGTTGCGGCAATAAAAGCAGGGTAATAATAAGTAGCTAGTTGAAGATCTGATAATGTTTTTTTTGTAGAACCACTGTAGATACCACTCGCGGCCAATATACGCGCCTCCGGTGAGAAATCTCCACCTTTATAGGCAAAACAAATAATCCCGCCTTCTCGAATACCGATGATACGCTCGATCTCGTTTAACACGGTCTCAGTAAAACTAGTTAAACTTTGTTTGCTGCTGATGCTACGCGCTGCATCAACTACCATTTGCAGTCCCTGTTTAGCCTGAACTAGCTCTGTGAGATAGCGCCAAGTCCTAATATGGCTACTCACCACGGAATGCAGAGTTCCTTTGATTAGATCCGACTTATTCCAATACTCATCAATATCATATTGAACCATCACATCATTACGTGGTGCCATACCTGGCTGACCAGTAACCAAAATAATTCGAATAGTGGAATTACCTAAAACTTCGCGAATAGTGCTCGCAAGTCTTAAACCTGCATCATCTTCTTCCATAACTACATCTAGTAAGATAACGCTAATATCACTATTGCGAGAGATAATATCAGCCGCTTCACTCACTGAATTTGCAGTTAAAATTTGGACGGGACGTTCATAAACAACTAAATCTTGTAGGCTATAAACCAGTGATGCCTGATAAGTGAGATCATCTTCAACACTAAGCACTTTCCATGGTGCTGCAGCCGCTTTATCAACAATAGAACTTTCAGAAAAATGAAACAATTCTAACTCTGACATAAAGAATCCTTTGCTCTAGTCATTATCATAGAAGCTTAGATTAATATTATAAATAAGCAATGAAAATCACAAAAAAGCAGGACTGTTTATTCTATATTTTTATATTTTGAAATCAGTAGATTACAACTAATTCATAAACCAAAAAAAGCTTAGGATTTATGAATATCTGTTCCATTAAAGTAAGGGGGAACATAAAGAGCTATAACAGGTAGGCCGATAAAACCAGTAAAAAATGTAAACAGGAAGTCACGAAAAGAGATTAATATCACCTGCATGAAAATAGGTTACCAACCATTTTCGGAACAATAAAATTAGCTACCTAAAATCAGGTATTTTCCCCAACTAAATAGGTCAGCAAGATGTGTTACATAGTAAGGCAATAATAGTAAAAGCCGTTAAGTTTCCCGGCACAGTCCATTAGTGCTCTTTAGGTTCAACTAAGAACTTAGTTACGACTAAACGAGCAAGAGAACCCACACTAAAAAATAACAACAAGGCGAGGGGAAGCGTTTGGCTTACCGTTGCTATCCACTCATCAAACAAAACTGAATCCGCTGTGGCATTTCGATAAACCACAATTGCCGGCATACCAAGCAGCATAGTCGGTACCATAATGGACATAACTAAAGGTACTTGGAATTTATTAGGAAGCTTCTTCATTTTTAAACCTAGTTGTTTAATTCACAAGTAAACTCTATCATCGGAACGGTCGTTCAAAAACAGGCAATATTGCAAGGTAAGCATGCATATATGAAAGCTAAAGATATGACCAACATCTACTGGTTTTGTCAGTCAGTAGAATCAGGTGGATTTGCAGCAGCAAGCATCAACACCAAAGTATCTGCACCTACGCTTTCAAGAGCGGTAGCCCAATTAGAAGAGACCTTGGGCGAAAAATTAATTCATCGCAATGCTAAGCAATTCCAGCTTACAAAAGCTGGCGATATCTATTATCAAAAATTCTCATCCCTTTATAAGCAGCTAGATACTGAATGGGAAAAGCTCTCAGACAAACAACCTAAATTGGTGGGCGATATTCACGTTTCCTGCCCTGAAACTTTCGCTGAAATATTCCTACAGCAAACCGCTATCGAATTTATGGAGCAGAATCCAGGCGTTAATATTCATATACTATTTTCATCTGATATAGACCATTTTTTCGACGATCAGATCGACTTAGCCATTGTCACACGACCAGCTCAGGCTCCAAACTTAGTTCAACGGCGTTTATTTAATATAGATTTATCACTCGCGGCGGCTCCCAGTTACTTAGATAAAAAAGGCACTCCCGTAACCCCAGAAGATCTTTTAAAACATCACCTGCTTATGGGTAATACCATGCAATTTTGGGAGTTTAAGCAACAAAACAAAATAATCCGCATCCCCGTAAAACCTAAATACTCCATAAATAGCCTGCGCCTATGCATACAAGCAGCTTGTTCAGGCATAGGTATCTGCATGGCGCCTAAAGCCGCCTTACAGCCATATTTAGAACGAGGAGAGTTGCTCTTGCTGCCAGAGATTCAATGCGAATCAGGTATAGTCTATATGGTATGGGCAGATCAAAAATTAGTCCCAGCCCGACTGGCCGCTTTCAGAAACATGATTTTAGAGCGCCTAGATCAACCCGCAGATCTATTATCGCTATTTTCTAATAACGCTCTTTAATGATCTTCCTACCTATAACTTCCAGCCTTGCGCTTAAATTAACATTCGTAATGCGTCGATAACTAAGAGTAAATAGATCAAACGAGCCGTTTTCATTAACCCGTTTGATTAGCTTAGTAAGAGGATAGGGTAAGAACATCTGAGCATGTAAAATCATAGCCCTGATCTATCCTTTTTCACCACTTGATATACCTAAGCTTTGATCCCTGTAGTACACTGATTCTTAATAAAAAAGAGGCAGCGGACGCTTCATATTTTCCCCCGCTGGCTCTGCTAATACGTTTTATAAGGCAAAGCTATTTCATGACTAACTTCTCTCAAACAGCTGCATTTATCTGGTCTGTGGCCGATCTTCTGCGTGGTGATTTCAAACAAAGTCAGTATGGGCGGGTAATTCTGCCTTTCACCTTGTTACGTCGTTTGGAATGCGTACTTGAGTCCGATAAACAAGCGGTTTTGAGCGAATGCGAGAAGGTGAAGGGCATGAACCTGCCTGAGGAAGCCGCTGAAAAGTTAATTCTGCGGGCAACCAGTCAAAACTTCTTTAACACATCCCCCATGTCACTCGATAAGTTGGGTGAAACAGGTATTAAAGACAACCTCGAAAACTATGTTCAATGCTTTTCTAAAGATGCCCGAGAGATTTTTGAATACTTCAAGTTTGATGAGTTTGTCGGCCTGCTGAGTGATGCCAACCTGCTCTACAAAGTGGTGCAGAAGTTTGCCAATACCGATCTGAGTCCTGATGCTATTTCTAACCATGAGATGGGGTTAGTCTTTGAAGAGCTGATCCGCCGTTTTGCAGAAAGCTCGAATGAGACCGCAGGGGAACACTTTACCCCACGGGATATCGTCCGCCTGACCACCTCACTGGTGTTTATGGAGGATGACGACGCGCTGACGAAAGACGGCATTATCCGCACCATCTATGACCCCACCGCAGGGACGGGCGGCTTCCTGTCCAGTGGTATGGAATATGTGCATGAGCTCAATGCCAATGCGGTTATGCGAGCCTTTGGGCAGGAGTTGAACCCAGAGTCTTACGCTATCTGTAAAGCGGATATGCTGATTAAAGGACAGGATGTTAGCCGTATTAAGCTGGGTAACACGTTATCAAACGATCAACTCTACGCCGATAAATTCGACTACATGCTGTCTAATCCACCGTTTGGCGTGGACTGGAAAAAGGTGGAGGGCGACATTAAGGACGAGCATACTCTGAAGGGCTATGCTGGCCGTTTTGGGCCTGGGCTGCCACGGGTGTCGGATGGCTCGCTGCTGTTTCTAATGCACCTGATCAGTAAGCTGCGCGATACCTCGATAAACCAGTCAGGCGTTGTTGAGGGCGGTGGCCGCATCGGTATTATCCTCAACGGTTCGCCTTTGTTTACCGGTGGCGCGGGTAGCGGGGAGAGTGAGATTCGCCGCTATATCCTCGAAGCGGATCTGCTGGAAGCGATTATCGCCTTGCCGAATGATATGTTTTACAACACCGGCATCGCGACGTATGTTTGGGTGCTGTCGAACAAGAAATCAGCCGAGCGCAAAGGTAAGGTACAGCTGATTAACGCCGTCAACCTCTGCGGCAAGATGCGTAAATCGCTAGGCTCTAAACGTAATGAGATGAGCGCTGAGGATATCCGTATGATCACCCGTTGTTTCGGTGGTTTTGAAACTATCGACAATCAATCGCTAGATAAACCCGCTGAACAAAAGAGCAGTCGAGGACGCCAAGCGGCCAACCCCAAAACCGAGAGCGCCAAAACCTTCTCCAGCAAAATATTCGATACCACCGACTTCGGCTATCGCCGTATTACCATCGAGCGTCCATTACGGCTGTCAGTACAGGTCAGTGATGAACGCTTGGAAGCACTGCGTTTTGCGCCGAAACCCTTTAATGCGCCGATGCAGTGGATCTGGCTGGCCTATGGTGCCGACTGGGATGAGACGAATTACGGTGAGCTTGCCGATGTTGCGATCGAAATCAGGGCGGAACTCAAGGTCAGCTACCCTGAACTCAAAGAGAAGCAGATCAAAGATCTACTGGATAGCAAACTCTGGTTGAGCCAAAAAGCTTTGCTGGATAAAGGCCATGAGCTACAAGCGACATTGGGTGCATCAATGGGCTCAAGCATGGTTATTGATCAGCCCTGCGATGACTTTAATCGGTTTGAAGACGCGCTGAAACTTGCCATGAAACAAGCTGGCATCAAGCTGGATGCCAAAGAGAAGAAGCAACTGCTGGATGCGATTAGTTGGAAGAACCCTGAAGCGCAGCCTGTTATCAAAAAGGTTTTGAAAGAGACGGCTCAACCCAAATATGGTGCATTCTCCGTTACTCTGAATGGTAAACCCACCGTGGTGGAATACCAACCAGATGGTGACTTGCGGGATAACGAAAACGTCCCCCTCGATCCCTCACAACCCACCGAAACCCTGATCGAAAGCTACTTCGAGCGTGAAGTGGCCCCCCATGTGCCCGATGCCTGGATCGATGCTAATAAGCGCGACGCCAAAGATGAAGAGATTGGTATTGTCGGCTATGAGATCCCCTTTAATCGCCATTTCTATGTTTACCAGCCACCACGCAGTTTGGAAGAGATTGATGCGGATCTGGATAAGATCAGCGTGGAGATAATGGCGCTTCTCAAAGAGGTGCACTCCTAATGAAGGCCAAATATCAGGCTTATCCTGAATATATAGATGCAGGTGTGGAGTGGCTTGATGTTATTCCAGCCCACTGGTCTGTTCCTTCATTGAAAATGCTTATTGATGTTCGAGATGGAACTCACGATACACCATCATATGTTTCTCCCTCTAAAAGCTCTTTTTACTTAGTAACATCGAAAGATGTTACTTCTGGGCAGTTAAGTTTTGAACAGTGTAAACATATTTCTAAAGACGACTATTTATCTATTATCCAGCGATCTAAAGTAGATGTCGGCGATATATTAATGCCAATGATTGGTACAGTGGGTTCTCCGATCGTAGTCAATGAAAGAGATGACTTTGCGATTAAAAATCTAGCGTTATTCAAAACGTCAATTAACCAGGATATAAACACAACATTCTTGAATTTCTTTTTACAAAGCAGTGAATGTGATTCACAGTTAAGTTTAGAGGCTAGAGGCGGCGTTCAGAATTTTGTATCGCTAGGAACATTACGTGATTTAGGGTTCCTTAGGGCACCGAATGACGAACAAGAAAAAATCGCCAACTTCCTCGACCACGAAACCGCCAAGATCGACACCCTGATCGACAAGCAACAGCAACTGATCAAACTGCTGAAAGAGAAGCGTCAGGCGGTGATCAGCCATGCCGTCACCAAAGGCCTAAACCCCAACGTCCCGATGAAAGATTCAGGTGTTGAGTGGTTGGGAGAAGTGCCAGAGCATTGGGTCTTACCAAAGGTAGCTCATCTATCGAAAGTATCGAATGGAAGCACACCAGATAAAAACAACAAAACTTATTGGCTAGATGGCTCCATACCTTGGCTTGCATCAACTTGTCTTAATGAGACAGAAGTGCTTTCTTCAGTGGAGTTTATTACAGATAAAGCACTAGTAAGTACATCAGTTCAATTAGTACCAGCAAACTCAGTCTTGGTTGGGATGGTGGGCCAGGGTAAAACTAGAGGAAGTTCTTCCGTTCTTAGATTTGATTCCTGTATCAACCAAAATATGGCTGCGATTACACCAAATCAGAATGTACATTGCGATTTTTTGTTCTTTATTTTTCAAGCTATGTATGAAGATTTAAGGGAACTTGGAAGAGGAGGGAATCAAGCGGCATTGAACTGTGAAATAATTGGGGCACTTAGAATACCAACCCCCCAAATAGAAGAACAATCAGAAATTGTTCAGTACCTCAAATCTAAGTTGAAGAAAATTGATAAAACAAATGGCTTTTGTGTTAGGCAAATAAGCCTATTAAAAGAACGCCGCACAGCCTTAATCTCCGCCGCCGTCACAGGCAAAATAGACGTTCGCAACTGGCAGCTCGAACAACCCAAATCCAGCATGGAAGCTACCGCATGAGTAAGTTAGAAAACAAGATAGAAGCAAATGATCGGACTATCCTTGAGGTTTTGGATAACAAGAAATATACGGTTGACTATTTTCAGCGAGAATACAGCTGGCAGCAAAAGCATATTGAACAATTAGTAACGGATTTAACCTCTGCATTCCTTATAGAGTATCAACCGAACCATAGCCGAGACGAGGTTGAAAATTATAATAGTTATTACTTAGGGCCGTTTGTGTTGAGTGAGCGAGATGGCAATCGAAGTATAATTGATGGCCAGCAAAGATTGACCTCACTTACCTTATTTATGATTTATCTAAATAATCTTCAAAAATCTATGGGGATTAGTGAAGCTATTGAATCGATGATATTTTCTGAAAAATTCGGAAAAAAATCTTTCAATATTATTGTAAAAGAACGTATCCCATGTCTGAAGAGCTTGTTCGAATCTGGCGAATATCAATCAAAACCAAATGATGACGAATCTACTCACAACATGGCATCAAGATATGAGGATATAGAGTCTGCTTTTCCTAAAGAAATTGATGCCATTGTTCTTCCTTACTTTATCGACTGGGTAAAAGAACGTGTTGTGTTGGTTGAAATTGTTGCCTACTCAGATGATAACGCATACACGATATTTGAGACGATGAATGATCGGGGGCTAAATTTAACCCCGACTGAAATGTTGAAAGGCTTTGTACTATCTCGATTTAAAGATGATGGACTTAGGCAAAAAGCCAATGATCACTGGAAAAGCTCAATTCAAGCGTTACATGCTTTAGATAAAGACGATGATCAGCGTTTCTTTCAGGCATGGTTACGTGGGAAGTATGCTAAAACTATCCGCCCTGGTTTAGCTGGTTCAAAGAATGAGGATTTTGAGAAGATAGGCACGCGTTTCCATAGTTGGGTAAGAGAAAACCTCTCATTAATGGGCCTTGAATCAGCTACACAAGATGACTTTTCTGTATTTGTGAATGAGGACTTTGATTTCTACAGAAATGCTTATTTATCCATAAGAAACGCTGAGTCAACATTCTTAGAGCCGCTTGAGCACGTTTATTACATTCATCGCTGGGGAATAGCGAACTCCCTAAGTTATCCACTTTTGTTAGCCCCCTTAATTAAAAGCGATGATGTAGATACAGTTAGAAAAAAGATAAATCTTGTTGCCAGATATATTGAAGCTTTTGTTGTTCGGCGATCAGTCAACTTCAAAAAGTTTTCAGCAAGCTCAATACGCTACACAATGTATACGCTGGTTAAGGAAATACGAAATACTGATCTTTCACAACTACAACTTATCTTAGCAAGTAAGTTAGCAGATATGGATCAAACTTGGAGTGGGTTAGATACATTCCGTTTGCATGGCCAAAACCGCCGATTTGTTAAATTCCTTCTTTCACGTATATCCTCTTTTATAGATAAGAAATCGGGTAAAAATGAAACCTTTGAGTCTTACTACCATAGTCCAAATGGCAAACCATTTGAGGTTGAGCATATTTGGGCAGACAAATTTGATCGTCACAAAAATGAGTTTGATCAAAAAGGTGATTTTGAAGAGTACAGAAATCGTGTCGGTGCACTTGTTCTATTACCTCGCGGATCTAATCAGTCATATGGAGCTAAGCCATACAAAGAAAAGCTACCGCATTACATTAAAGAAAACCTTTTAGTACAAACTCTTTGCGAACTTACTTATCACAACAATCCTAATTTTTTGAAAATGAAAGAAGACCTCAAACTGCCATTCGAACCGCATGATTTATTTAATAAAGCCGATATTGTTAAACGCCAGCGATTATACCGAAAAATATGCGAGAAAATATGGAGTTTTGAGAAACCATGAGCAAGCTATCTGACGGCGACAAATCAAAGGAAGTTATCTTTCAAAACGACATCATTGACCAGCTAATCGCTAACGGCTGGTTGCCCGGACAACCCTCGGGCTATAACCCTAAGCTGGCGCTGTATGAAGAGGACCTACTCGGTTTTGTGCAAGAGACTCAGCCTGAACAATGGCAGAAATACGGCAAGCTCTATCCGCAAAATCCGGAACAACACTTTTTGGAGCGGGTGGCTTCTCAGTTATCCAAGGCAGACCCTAACGCGGCGAGCAAAGACCTACGCACCTTTGGCACCTTGGGGGTGTTGCGCAATGAACTCAAAGATCGCGGTACTCGTTTTCGTCTCTGTCAGTTTAAGCCTGATCATAATCTCAATCCTGATACCTTAGTGCGCTACCAGAAGAACCGTCTGCGAGTGGTGCCTGAATTAGTGTATAGCCCTTATGCCACCGAGGCGCATCTGGCTGAAACAGGTAAACAGGCCAAAAAATGGCGCATCGATTTAGTGTTGTTTCTTAATGGCCTGCCTATCGCCACGCTTGAACTGAAATCTGAGTTTAAGCAGGCGGTTAATAATGCGATCAAACAATACAAACTGACCCGTCTGCCGAAAGACCCCGTGACCAATAAACCTGAACCGCTGCTTACCTTTAAACGCGGCGCGTTGGTGCATTTTGCGGTAAGTCAGTATGAAGTTTATATGGCGACAAAGTTGGAGGGGGAGAACACTTTCTTCCTGCCGTTCAACAAAGGCACTGCCGAGGGCGCGGCGGGTAATGATGTTCCTGCTGATCCGAATGAGTATGCCACGGCTTATCTGTGGAATGAGGTGCTGGCTCCCGACAATTTGCTGAAAATTCTAGCTAAGTTTGTTCATCTGCAAATCGAAGATAAAGAGGACTGGCAGGGTAAAAAAAGCAAGAAAGAGACCATGATCTTCCCCCGTTATCATCAGTGGGATGTCGTCAATAAACTGGTCGGAGATGCTCGTGACAACGGGCCTGGCCATAAATACTTAGTGCAGCATAGTGCCGGCTCGGGTAAATCAAACTCTATCGCCTGGACCGCTCACCAACTCGCCTCACTGTATGATGCTAAGGGTAATAAACGCTTTCATTCGGTGATTGTGGTAACCGACCGTACCGTACTCGATGATCAGCTACAGGACACCATCTATCAGTTTGAGCATGCGGATGGTGTCGTCGGGCGGATCAATAACAAAGAGGGTCAGGGTTCTAAATCAGAAAAACTGGCTAGCGCGTTGGAAGATGCTCAGCCGATTATTATCGTGACCATTCAGACCTTCCCACATGTCCTGAAGGCGATTGAGAACAGCGTCAACCTGAAAGCGCGTAACTATGCGGTGATTGCCGATGAGGCCCATTCATCTCAGTCAGGCTCGACTGCGCGTCAGCTGAAAGAAGTGTTGATGACCGATTCGACCGATCCGGTTGACGATGAGTTAACATCAGAAGATATTTTGGATGCTACTATTAGCGCCCGAAAAGGTTCACAAAGCCTCAGTTATTTTGCCTTTACTGCCACGCCTAAATCGAAAACTTTGGAACTGTTTGGCCGCTTACCTGATCCTGACTTGCCTGCTTCATCCACCAATAAGCCTGAGGCTTATCATGTTTACAGTATGCGCCAAGCGATTGAGGAAGGGTTTATCCTCGATGTGCTGAAAAACTACACCAGTTACAAGGTGGCTTATAACCTTGCGGAAAAAGCCCGAGAGCTGGATAAAGAGGTTGATAGCAAGCGAGCCAAGGTCAAACTGAACCAATGGGTGCGGTTACACGATTACAATATTGCGCAAAAAGTACAGGTAATCATCGAGCACTTTAAAGCCAATGTAAAAGGCCTATTAGGTGGGCAAGCGAAGGCGATGGTGGTGACCAGTTCCCGCAAAGAAGCGGTACGCTACAAGCTGGCCTTTGATAAGTACGTTGCTGAGAACAAATACAAAAACATCACGGCGATGGTCGCGTTCTCTGGCGAGGTAGAGTTTAACGAAGATGACCCTAATGCCACGGGGCTTATTGGTGAGAAGTTTACCGAAAGTAATATGAATCCCGCGCTTAAAGGGCGTGATATGCGTAAGGCCTTTGATTCCGATGATTATCAAGTAATGTTGGTTGCCAATAAATTTCAGACAGGTTTTGACCAACCCAAGCTTTGCGCCATGTACGTAGATAAAAAGTTGGGAGGCGTCGAATGTGTGCAAACCTTGTCACGTTTGAACCGAACTTATCCTGGCAAAGCCGAATCAGGTACCTTTGTGCTGGATTTCTTTAACGACCCTCAGGATATTCTCGACGCCTTTCAGCCCTATTATCAAACCGCTGAACTTACCGACGTTTCTGACCCCAATCTAGTTTATGACCTCTGTGAGAAGCTTAAAGCGCAGGGTATTTTTACTTTGAGCGAAGTAGAACAGTTCTGTACTGCTTTCTTTGTTCCCAACAAGAGCAATGCGGCTATCAGTAATATCTGTAAACCTGCCGTCGAACGTTGGCAGAAACGTTACGCTTCTGCGATTGATGCCTACAAGCAAGCCAAAGATATCTTTGAACGGACCAAGCGCACTGGGGATGCAACGCTGATCGCCAATGCCGAAAATAGCTTTACAGAGTGTAAGCAGGAAAAAGATAGGCTAGAGATCTTTAAGAAAGACCTGGGCAGCTTTGTTCGTTTTTATGAGTTTATGTCACAGATCGTCGATTATGACGATAAAGAGCTGGAAAAGCTCAGCCTGTTTGCTAGGCACCTTCGGCCTATGTTGCGGGAGAAAGTCAGTGACGATGATGATGTTGACCTGAGTAACGTCACCCTGAGTCATTACCGCTTATCTAAGATTCGCGAGCAAGATCTGAAGCTAAAAGAAGATGCGCCAGATTACACGCTTGACCCGAATACTGATATTGGGTCTGCGAAAGCTAAAGATAAAAAGGAAGAGTTTCTATCTGTCATTCTAAAGCGGCTTAACGAGCTGTTTATCACAGACAACCTAACGGACGATGATATGCTCAACTACGCTCGTACCATGGCTGACAAAGTAGGGGAGAACGATAGAGTGATGCACCAGATAAGAAACAACTCCTCTGAGCAGGCGTTCTTAGGTGATTTCCCGCAGGCCGTAGATGACGCTGTGATGGATAGCTCTGATGCTCACCAGAATCAGATGATGCAAGTTCTAAGCAATCCACAAGTCGCTAAAGGGTTTGCTAAAGTGGTGTTTCAGATATTAACAAATAATTATAAATAATTATTATTTTCATATAGTTAAAGCACTTACTTGATTTGCCTTTACAGCAAAAAATAACTGGAGACTGGTAATCAGTAAGCCTGAAAAAAAGAGTATCCATCAGTCCACTTATGACCAGATATAGATACCGTCTTCAGTAAAGCGCTAACAGCGTTAACAGTCACACAGGCCATAAAATGATACGGGTGTAAGCGAAATCATGTCTTTGTTCCAAACAAAAGATATATCAAACTACACGTTATGCGAGAAGCAACACGGTAGGACGTGAAGAAGTTCAGAAGTCAGTAGTTTGTTGTTGCTCTGGCTGTCACTCAGTCAAAGGTGTGTTTATTACGGCTTCATCATGCAGCGCTGTTGCAATTGCTTATGCCGAGAGTCTAAACGGTACTACCAATTTGGTTTTGATCAATGGTGAGCAATTGGCTAAGTATATGTATGACTACAGCCTTGGCATGCAAACTAAGCAGCATATCGAAATCAAAGAGATGGATTCTGATTTCTGGGATGGAATGCAGAACGACTCAAAGATCAGCTAAAAAGAAGTAATGGGCAGCGTGCGCTAGGTTGCTCTTTACGACACTTTACCCGCGAAAAAGAATTCTTCGAAGCTCTCCGCACGATCTAATTTAACCCTGAATAAGCCTAAATGCGGAAAAGATTCGACGGTGGTTTTTATACTGACGCTTTAGTACTGACACATGGCGGGGCCGGGGCCTATGAACATTTTCACAAGTACAAACTTTTCTAAATTCAGTTTGGATGTGGACTGGATTGCAAACAGTATCAACCTTTAGGCATCACAGATTCACTAAACTGGACAAAGAGTCATTTGAATCTGAAAACAACAAAAGGGAAAGCGACCTATACCTAGACAATTATCCTATTTAACATAATATATATTATGCGAATATAGCATTATGGCTATATAGGGGACTGCAGATTAGCTAATGCTTACTATTATTTGGATTGATTTGTTTTTTAGCGCTGATTATTGAGCTATTAACTCGCTCAATTTCGCGGCTATGCGTGGTAATTTAAGCTCGCTTTAGGCGTGAGATACTGGTGTATCTGGTGCTTGATAGCTGCACAGTAATGCTGGGTGAAGATTTATAAATTCGCCAGTTATATCTGATTCAACAATGAGCATTGAGGGTTCTGGCGCTACCGCACGAAGCTTGGCGACAACCTCATAAGCTTGGTATTTATGTA
Source organism: Neptuniibacter sp. 1_MG-2023 (assembly GCF_030547185.1). Lineage (GTDB taxonomy): Bacteria > Pseudomonadota > Gammaproteobacteria > Pseudomonadales > Balneatricaceae > Neptuniibacter. Next base: position 77,874 of record NZ_JAUOQR010000009.1, on the reverse strand, counting down.
ATTTAAACGTATTGGATTCATATAGATCGGCGTCTAACATAACGCTATCTCCGATAGATATCTCATTCCATAGAAACTCAGTTTCCATATGCAGCTCAGTAAAATCTAAAACGCTCATGGTGCACCCACCTTATGAGTAGTTATATTTTTAAGCTTGGACGATACCGTGACGAATTGCGAGGTGAACGAGTTCAGAGTTATTACTAATGGATAGTTTTCTAAAAATATTAGTACGATGCGCATGTATAGTTTTAGGGCTTAGGAATATCTCTTCAGCAACCTGTGAAACCGTCCTTCCCTCTGCAAGCAAAGCAAAAATCTGAAGCTCGCGTTTAGTCAGGTTACCAATGGACGCTGCTTCAGTGGAGCCATCACCATTGATTCGGGTGCGCATCTCTTCAGTAATATACTCTTCACCATTATGAATTGCTTTAACGGCAGCTAGTAGCTCATCAGGAGCGCAGCGCTTAGTAAGGAACCCTTTAGCGCCCGCATTAACTACATGCGCAGGAAACGGATCGATCTCCATTGCAGTTAACACAAGCACTTTAGCTTTAGCATCATGGGATATTATTCTGCGAATTGCTTCCAATCCACCATTTAGATTATGGCAAGCCTCATCGCTAGTAGACGAATCGTTAGGCATATTTAAGTCCATAACAACAACATCAGGCGCGTGAGTGGCATACATATCACATGCAGACTGGCCGTTATCCGCTTCACCAACTATCTCAATGCTATCATCAGATATTAGCAAACGTTGAAATCCCGCCCTTACCAAAGGATGGTCATCAACAAGGAGAATCTTAATTGGATCAGTCATCTATTTTCCTGTAATTTACTTCATTATATGCTCTTGCTGTTTTCCAAAAGTACTTATTTAAAAACAACAAATTAGATAATAAACATCAAGCCAATTCTTACAAGATTACACATCCTCATCAGGCAGGATTGCATCCGCCCCTTTGTAGACATCATGACAATTGATATCTAACGCGCCAGCACTTGAAATCTCTTCATCTGAAACACTTGCGGGCAAAGCAACTAACTCATCGCTATACCCGATAAGCTGTATACCTTCATTTTTACAATGCTTCAAAACCTTTTCCAAGGCCTTAATGACGGTAATCTGCCGACTATTAAGCAAACCTGAGCTCAGCGCTTTGTTCTTAGGCTTGCTGGTTACCTGTCTTATCGCGTAACCGCCCTCATCCAGCAGCTGAACGGTAACATTCTTGAGCTTCTCTTTGATTAGTAGTTTCTTTGAGCGCTCAAAAGTCCCCACATCCTGGCAACAGACAGCATCCTCAGAACCGCATTCATGCAGCGCATCCAATATCACTACATCTTCAGCTTCAAGATTTAAAACTATATCCATATTAATTAGATACCTAAGAAAGCCAGAATAGAGGTTAAGTTACGTAGATCAAATACAAGCATATAGATTAACATTCCTCTGAGTTTTGCACTAGCTTATCCCCTGCTTCAGCGCGCTAACCTCTGCATTTAACTGCATATTTTCCATTTGAAGAGATGATTTGTCATTAATCAGCAATTCAATCTGCTTGCTTAGGCGCTTATTTTCCTCTTTGAGAGTCCGATTGCTAACCTGAATTTCAATATACTCATCAATATCTTGCGTACCTTTACTCATAATTTGCTTCTGTTTTAACTCTCGCTCCAGGGTTTCATTTTTTGCTTGAAGCGCAATAAGTGTATTCTCTTGCTCAAACAACCTCCCTTGAAGTACGAGCTTTTGATCAGAGCATTTTTCATTTTCCTGAAGCAATCTAAGGCACTGAGAGCGAAGCTCTTTTAATTCGCTGTTATCCGCTTTCGACGAATTTGTGGCCTGATTGATTTTTTGTCTATATTCGCGCTCAAGATTATCGCGGCGTGCCTCCAGCTCCTTCTCAGCATAAGCAAGCGCCTGAAGCCATAGCTTGCTCGCACTTTCCGCCACAGGGTCCGGCAGCATCGGATGGCTCGTATTTACCTTTAATCGCTCACCTAGCTCCTGCCACCAAGCATTTAACGCTTTATTGATGGTTGTAATAGAGCCGCAACCCATCCGCTCCCTTACATTTTGCTGCGTCGGGCGAATGCCTTCCTGTAGAAGAATATCCGCAGTCTTTTTAGCAAGATCCTGTGTATCGCTCTTTTTTGCCATCTTTTAATATCCAATATGTACTGATTGATACATATTATAGCTAATTTCACCACCCTCACCAGCTTTAATAAATATCTTTTAGCGCCAACCGCCGTTCTGTACTAGGCTGAAAAATAAGACGATAAAGGAGTTTTCATATGAGCATGCGTATAGCAATCAATGGCTATGGCCGTATTGGAAGAAACATCCTTCGTGCAATTTACGAATCCAACCAACAAGGCGAAATACAAATTATCGCCATCAACGACTTATGCGATCCAAAAGTAAATGCCCACCTAACTGAATACGATAGCGTGCACGGACGTTTTATGTATAACGTCACAGCCGAAGATCATTGTTTAGAAATAAACGGAGATCAGATAGAAATCCTTAAAGAAAAATCCATAAGCGCCCTTCCCTGGAAGCGCCTAGAGATAGACATAGTATTTGAGTGCACAGGGCTTTTTACAAATAAAGACGCAGCAATGGAGCACATAAAGAGTGGTGCTAAACGCGTACTAGTATCCGCCCCTACCAAAAATGCTGATGCCACAATCGTTTATGGCGTAAATCACAACACCCTAACTAAAAACCATTTAGTAATCTCTAACGCCTCATGTACCACTAACTGCTTGGCACCTATGGCTCAAGCACTCAATAACACTATAGGTATCAGCTCAGGCCTCATGACAACCATTCATGCTTACACTAACGATCAACACCTAACAGACGCATTTAGTGGTGACTTATATAGAGCGCGTGCCGCGGCAACATCGATGATTCCAACAAAAACAGGCGCAGCAGATGCAGTAGGAATTGTCCTCCCCGAGCTTGCAGGAAAGCTTGCTGGCATGGCCGTACGCGTTCCAACAGCCAATGTATCACTTGTTGATTTAACCTTTACACCCAGCACACCAACAACCGCAGAGACTATCAATAACATTATGAAAGAGGCCTCTAAAGGCTCAAATAATAGCGTGATCACCTACAACGACAAGCCATTAGTATCTGTTGATTTTAATCACCAACAAGCCTCTTGCATCTTTGACTCCACCCAAACTATCTGTACCCAGGAGCAAGCCAAGGTCTTTGCTTGGTACGATAACGAATGGGGGTTTTCAAATCGCATGCTGGACACAGCAAAAGAGATAGCCAAAATTGGAGGCTTTTAAGACCAGAAAAACAGATAGAACCAAACTCACAGGTCGTTAACGAAAAGCAATACTCCTACGGCCTGTGCAACTATTCTGCAGTTTTTATTTTAGAAAGGTAGAGGTCCAAATTGTTACATCTATCCGGCTCGATAATATCTCGCTGCAACTGACGTCTTATACTATCTGGTATTTCATCAACTTCAGTGGCTGTAACAATTTGATCTTGCTCTTGAATTAAATAGGACGGACTGTATCTTGAAACCTGTATATAGGTAATACCTTCCCTATCAATTGATGCATAGCTGATTTCTGAGAAGCGATTATCATTTAAGTCACCCACAATATAACCAGCTTCACATGCTGAGTTTAGCGTTTTTCCTGCCGCAGTAGGCTCAAGAATATCGGTTGGATCCACTCCATTATCCATAGACTCTAGAAAGGCAGCTTCACTTGATGCTGATTCATTAGACGCAATTTTAGTTGATGGTCTAGTATCAAGCGCACTAAAAATTTGGCCACCGACAACACCAACGGCCAATAAAATTAATACCCCTTTAGATAAACCACCCATGCCATTCTCCCTTAGGCCCTTAACACGCTAGGCGATAACCACTCATTCCATTATAGCAGCACATAACGGCTCAGCCAGCTGCTGCAGAGCCCTAATGAATTTTCAAATCAAACCTATATCTAATTGCTAGGATTATAACTTGGTAGCTTAAATAGCATTATTGTACTGAGGTACAAGAGCATAGATACATTAAGACATAATCCCAATAACGACACATCACCCCAAGATACACAGAGACAGAAAAGTTAAAGGCCGCTAAATTCCACACCAACTAAGCTGTAAAAAAGACAACAAAAAAACGGACAGCACTCACTTGCGGGGCTTAAAAACATCAAAAAACGCGGGACTCGAGCCCAAGCCTGAATCGGAATACGAAATAATATGGATAATTGAACTTATGACGCCGCCTGTTATGCGTATAACAAATCTGACGCCCAGGCAGGCAATGGTTTCTTATGCTCAGTGATCGCTTGATTCCGAATAGTAGCTACTTGCTCATACGGACTGCAGCAACTGGAATTATCTAAAATTCTTACATGATCACATAGAGGAAGTACGCTTCGGACATTTGCTAACGTTCTCGGGATACGGGCCTCTACCTTATCATCCGGCACAAAGTGTCCACCTTCCTCTACTCGTTGAGATATTCGAGCTTTATTCAATGAAAGGCTATCAACATGAATAAATACTAAAACAACCTGATAACCCAACGCTTTAGCCTTAGCGACAAAGTCGATTTTGGAGGGATGAGAAAAAACGGTTTCAAAGCAAAAATTAGCACCATCGATCAGTAACTGCTCACGCATTTGCGTAGCTAACTGAGCAGCCTCGTAACTATTGCCTTCTGGATCATCAGGAAAGACTTGCTTTGCGAGCACATCGGCATTAACAAATGGCACACCCTTTGGTTCAAGGTATTTACGGTAGAAGGTGCTTTTGCCTGCACCATTTCCACCAACAAGCATCCATAACTGCTTGGAATTACTCACAAATCACGCCAGCGGATGGGGTAAATTTACCATTTTCGAACTGACCTACAATAACAGTGCCATCTAAAGCAATCTGCTCTAGCATTCCAGGATATTGAGCTGAAGCCTGATATCTTAATGAGCTAGAAGTAATATTATCTTGGAGACAACCCGCTACCCGATCATCTTCCAATATATCAAAGAGTCTATCAGGATCTACAGTTGGACCATCTACCGGCTCTACTTTAACTTTTACCAATCCTGCATAGAGCTGTAGCAAAGTCTCTGGCGTAATTACTTTAGATACACTGCGCCCAATGTCCGCCCAATACTCGATCTGCTCCGCTGTCGAACGGTGGAGATGCTTTCCTGATAGTTTGGCTTGCTCTACTAGGTTTGCATCTAAACGCAACGGGGAATGTGCTTTTGCCATATCGTACGCTCTATCATTTTATTAACTCTTTACTGATTGTAGCAGATCGCTACAAAAAAGAGCTATAGCCTTAAGCTAATCGAGACTTGACTGGCCTATCAAGGCAGCACTCATTCGGCACTCGAGTGGGCTATAAATTACAGGAGCATACATAAAAAAAGACAACAAAAAACCCCGAAAGCGTTAACTTGCGGGGTTTAAAGTGCACCACGAAAAGTGGTGCCCGGGACCGGACTCGAACCGGTACAATCTTACGATCGGGAGATTTTAAGTCTCCTGTGTCTACCAATTTCACCACCCGGGCGAATTTTAATGGAGGCGCGGGTCGGAATCGAACCGGCGTACACGGAGTTGCAGTCCGCTGCATGACCACTCTGCCACCGCGCCTCTATAACTTGATCTAGCATATGGAGCGGGAAACGAGGTTCGAACTCGCGACCCCAACCTTGGCAAGGTTGTGCTCTACCACTGAGCTATTCCCGCTCTGCTGTAACAAGTGGTGCGTATTATAGAGTTCCCCTATTATAAGTCAACACTGTTACGATAAAAAAATTATGCTTAATTATTAACCACTTACATCTCTTCAGATAAAGCGGGCCAAGCAGCTCTAAGATACTGATACATAGACCATAAAGTTAGAATTGCTGCTATATACAACGCCGCAATCCCAGCCCAAGAAATAGTCGTATAAGGCTCAGTAACAATCATCAACATAATGGCCAACATCTGCAAGGCAGTTTTCACCTTACCAATGTAAGAAACCGCAACATTTGAGCGCTTACCTACCTCTGCCATCCACTCACGTAGGGCTGAGATGACAATCTCTCTGCCGATAATAACCACGGCGGGAATCGTAATCCACCAATTTGCGTACCCTTCTACTAGCAATGCAAGCGATATAGCCACCAGTAACTTATCAGCAACAGGATCTAAAAAAGCCCCAAAAGGCGACGCTTGATCCAATTTGCGAGCTAAATAGCCATCGAGCCAGTCCGTAAAGCCGGCGATAGCAAACACGCAACCTGTCGCTATAGGTGCCCATTCATAAGGTAAATAATAAACGAGTACGAATACAGGTATTAGTAAAATGCGTAAGCTTGTCAGTATATTTGGTATTTTCATCAATTCTTATACATCAGGATGAAGTGCCGAGTAGATCTCTTCGGCTATGGTCTGGCTTATGGTAGAGACTTTTGCAATTTCTTCAATACTCGCACGCTCAACTTCTTGTATTCCACCGAAATGACGCAGTAATTCACGCCGTCTTTTCGGGCCAACGCCTGGAATATCCTCTAAAACTGATTTTTTACGAGCTTTACCTCGTCTTGCCCGGTGGCCTGTAATAGCAAAACGGTGGGCCTCGTCTCTAATATGCTGCATTAAGTGCAAGGCCGCTGAATCGCTTTCAAGTACAGTTTCTTCGCCGGTATCACCTGATATTAACACTTCAAAGCCAGCTTTGCGCGTAGGGCCTTTTGCGATACCAATTACAAGCACGCCACTGATCGACAGCTCATCTAATACCTCCATAGCCTGCGTGACTTGACCTTTACCGCCATCAATAATCAAAACATCAGGTAGCTTCCCTTCACCTTTTTTAAGACGGGTATAACGCCGATGTAAAGCTTGGTGCATAGCGGCGTAATCATCGCCGCCGGTAATGCCTTCAATATTAAAATGCCGGTAATCACTTTTAAGAGGGCCGTTACGATCAAACACTACACAAGAAGCAACCGTTGCTTCACCTGAACTGTGGCTAATATCAAAACATTCTAAACGTTGCGGCACTTCTTCAAGTCCAAGAAGCTCTTGAAGTTCCAAATAACGATTATAAATATTCTTTTTATTGGCTAGGAAGCTATTCAGCTGTTGCTCGGCATTTGTATATGCCAATTTTTGCCACCCTGCTCTTTCGCCTCTGACCTGATGGGTTAAGGTGACTTTTTTATCTTTTGCTTTTGCCAACGCGTCTTCTATACAAGATTTATCTGTAACCTCATCAGAAGCAATAACATAAGATGGAATATCTCGAACGCCGCTAAGATACCACTGTGCAATAAACGATGAGAGTATCTCTGATTCACTCTCCTCTATAGCCACTTTGGGGTGATATGATTTACTACCAATAATACGACCACCACGAACAAAAAGCATATGGATACAAACACCGCCAGGCTTTATCGCACAGGCAATCACATCGGCATCACCCTGCTTACCTGACACATATTGCTGTTCCTGTACTTTCTGCAAGCTGATCAATTGATCACGGTAGGTCGCCGCCTGCTCAAAATCCAAGTCATTCGAGGCTGATTCCATTCGGCTCGCCACCTCATCCATGACCGCACTATTTTTTCCTTCTAGAAACATAGCCGCATGACGTATATCTTCTCGATAAGCTTCTTCTGAGATAGCTTCAACACAAGGGGCTGTGCAGCGTTTAATTTGATACTGAAGACAAGGTCGTGAACGGTTTTTGAAGAAGCTCTCTTCACATTGACGTATTTGAAAGATTTTTTGCAGTAAGTTCAAACTATCTCGAACAGCCCCACCGCTAGGAAATGGACCGAAATAACGCCCGCTTTTCCGTTTAGCTCCACGACTAAACTGGACAGCCGGATAGGCGTGCTTATCGGAAATGAAAATATAGGGGTAGGACTTATCATCCCTAAGCAGGATATTGTAGGGCGGTCTATATTGCTTTATTAGGTTCTGTTCTAGCAGCAGCGCTTCGGTTTCACTATTAGTGACCGTTACATGCACATCGGCTATTTTAGCGACTAATGCGGCTGTTTTTATGCTCAGTCCCGTCGCTCTGAAATAGCTACTAACGCGATTCTTTAAGTTTTTAGCTTTACCAATATAAAGCAACTTATCAGCCTGATCATACATCTGATAAACGCCAGGGCGTGTTGTAAGCTGCTTAAGGAAGCCTTTGGCATCAAAGCCCTCTGTCGTATTATCCTGTTGCACGCTTAATTATCTGCCATCGCCTCAAGTTTACGAGTATCCATATATTCATGGGTGGCTATACGATGAATCTCTTCAAGGGTTTCAAGAGTTTCATCAGTAATACCTGCGCCTCTAGATAAAGAAACTTCAAGATAAACGCCAATTTCTGCGTAATAGCAAAGCTGAGCATCAGTGCTGCGCGCTCTACGCAACTTCATAAGTGAAATTTGAGCCCCATTAACTATGATACTGTTAATATCAGAATCAGAGAGCATCACTTCACGGTTTTGCTCATTTAACGGTTTTTTATTGCTATTTGTGCTGCTCATTATTTCTCTCTTAATCCAAATTCGAGTTAAGGCATACTTTAAGCGATTAAAGCCCTATGTGTAACTAGATAATTCATATGATAGACGACCTTTTTTGGATATTAAAATGCCCCTCTTTAATGAAGCTGACCAATGATGAGATCACATCAGCAGTCGACTGGATTAATGAAGCTGAAACCCCATTAGCTTTTGAAACGCTAGAGGTGGCTTCAACCCATAATCGTATAGGTCACTACTACGAGCAACTTGTTAATCAAGTTATCAATAAGCAGATACAACCAATTGAATTAAAAAGAAATATACAAGTCATAGAACAAAAGAAAACTCTCGGCGAATATGACTTCCTAGGCCGAACAGAGCAGTACGATTTTCATCTAGAATGTGCAGTTAAATTCTATCTTTGTGTAGGTGACGGCAGCCAACTTTCTCACTTCATCGGACCTAATAAACGGGACCGATTAGATCGAAAACACCAACGATTATTGAACCACCAACTTCGCCTATCTGATAGCCCTGCTGGTCGCGCTCAGTGCGAGGTGTTAAATATACACCCTTCCAAAAAACTTATGTTGTTACAAGGTTATCTATTTTACCACTTGTCACAACCGTGCAAATTAAGCACCTTACATCCTGAAATCAACCCTGATCACAAAAAAGGCTGGTGGATAAAGCAACAGGAACAACATCTGCTCAGCGAGCAATTTAATTATGCTATTCTCGAAAAACCTTATTGGCTATCACCTAAGGTAAACAGTCTAAAAACACTAAACCAATTTAAACTAGTTATAGACGGCTCGGATAAACCGTTATTGGTTGTTAGGTTTGATAAAACAACAGGAGGAGAAGTCGATCGGGGGTTTATCGTACCTAATCAATGGTGCGAATAAGAGGAAGTATACTGCCCTACAGTAATTCAGGCAGACTAACCATTGTCAGCCTGCCTGACAAAATTACAACTTATTTTTCTGCAGAAGCAGCGTCTTTAGCTATAACTTTTTTAAGGGTTGCGATGCCAACCACTGTGCCAATAATCATCGCGGCAACAATAACTAAGCTTGGTGCAACAGAGATCAAACTATACTTATCCATAGAACGGTCCTTGGTATTCTTTAATAATAATTTTGAGATCGACTTTATTATATAGTTTCAAATGATGATGTCTATCCGCATCTAGGCCACAAAAACCATACTAAACAAGGGGTTTTATTTATCCGTTTCTAATCGCTTCAGCAAACTTGAGGTATCTAAACGCCCACCTCCCATCGCTTGCACGTCCGCATAAAACTGATCCACTAATGCGGTAACAGGTAAACGAGCGCCATTTTTACGAGCTTCAGAAAGCACTATATCAAAATCTTTCCGCATCCAATCGACAGCAAAACCAAATTCAAACTCATTATTAATCATCGTTTGATGGCGATTAGCCATCTGCCAAGAGCCCGCAGCACCATGCTGAATTACATCGAATACTTGCTCAGCATCCAGACCTGAACATTTGGCAAAATGAACCGCCTCAGAAAGGGCCTGCACCAATCCACCTATACAGATCTGATTAACCATTTTGGCTAGCTGTCCTGAGCCTACCTCTCCCAGTAAACGTATAGATTTTGCGTAAGCCTCAATAACTGGCGAGGCTTTTGCGAACGACGTTTCATCGCCACCAACCATGACACTTAATACACCATTTTCTGCACCTGCCTGACCACCTGAAACGGGCGCATCAAGAAAGCCAACATTTTGTCCTTGAGCGATTGCATAGATATCTCTAGCCACTTCTGCTGAAGCGGTTGTATGATCAACGAGTATCGCGCCCGCTGAAATACCTTTGAGAACGCCGTCTTCACCACAAATTACATCACGCAAATCATTGTCGTTACCTACACAAACAAATATGATCTCTGCGCCTATTGCGGCCTCTGCTGGCGTAATGCCGTAGCTACCTTTGTGTTCCTTCACCCAGCTTTCAGCTTTACTTGTTGTTCGGTTATAGACTTTAACCTGATGGCCAGCTTTAGATAAATGCCCTGCCATTGGGTATCCCATAACGCCTAAGCCAATGAATGCTACGTTCATAATCATCCTATAAATTGCTGGTTAAACTAATGAATTGGTACTAAAAAAAGCCACATGACGACTTAAAAGAATCAACAGTTAAGCAAAAGCATCTCTTTTTTTCTAGTTGTTTATAAAGTTTAAGTAAACATTGGGCCGCCAAGCATTAGCTAAAAATATATCTATAAGATTAAGGTAACAATAAGCAGCATAAGGTAAAACAACCCTCACTAATTTGTTAGAATGATTGAAAATCATTAGTAGGTAATCAAATGAAATTCCGTAAAATTATTGGCCTTATGCTGATGCTATTTATTACCTTCAGCATGACTCTTAGCGCACATGGGGAAACAGGCTCTGACCTTTATAAACTCAGCCTAAAAGATGCAGATAATGAAACGGTGAACCTTGCAGATTATAAAGGAAAAATAATACTCCTTAATTTCTGGGCCACATGGTGTCCGCCTTGCGTAAAAGAGATGCCATCCATGCAGCGGTTAAAAGAGCATTTCTCTGAGCAACCTTTTGAAATAATAGCGATCAATATTGGTGAAAGCTCAACAGCAGTTTCTAGCTTCTTACTTGAGCTTGAGATAGAACTGACCTTCCCCATCTTACTTGATGAAGAGGGAGAATCTTATCAACGATTTGGTATAAGAGGTTTGCCAATGACCCTTCTTCTGGATAAAGAAGGTGAGTTAATTTTACGAACCTTGGGCGGTAGAGATTGGGATAGTGATGACTCCATCCAATTAATAAACAAAGCTCTCCATTAAAAGACAAATAGATCATTAACGCCTAATAAAAAAACCGGCTTACAAAAGCCGGTTTATCTTTAGATAACTCACGTTATTCAGCCGCAAATACGGCCGCAGCCGCTTGCGCTGCAACACCTATATTAATAGGTGCTTTCATATCAACTAAAGTGTTTTCCAATGCATCTAAGCAAAGCATAACATTACGTTGCGTTGCCGCTGAGCCCATCAAACCTATGCGCCAAACTTTACCAGCTAAGGCGCCGAGACCGGCTCCGATCTCAAGATTGTAGTTTTGCAGTAATGCGGTACGTACCGCTGCATCATCAACACCTTCAGGGATATAAACTGAATTCAGTTGCGGTAAACGACTATCTTCCTCAACTAAAAAGCCGATTCCCATAGCCTCTAAACCTGCGCGCAGCGCTTGATGATGCTTTTCATGCCGAGCCCAAGCATTTTCTAAGCCCTCCTCCTCAAGCATAACTAACGACTCGTGAAGCGCATATAAAGAGTTTACCGGCGCAGTATGGTGATAAGCGCGCTTACCGCCCCCTCCCCAGTAACCCATCACTAAGTTTGTATCTAAAAACCAGCTTGGAACAGGCGTTTTACGGTTTTTAACTACATCGACCGCCTTATCACTAAAGCTAACCGGCGAGATACCCGGAGGACATGACAAACACTTCTGCGTACCTGAATAGATCGCATCAATACCCCAGCCATCCACATCAAGTTCAATACCACCTAATGAGGTAACTGCATCGACAATAGACAGTGCATTATTAGCATGGGCGATGGCGCAAAGGGCCTTAGCATCCGAGCGAACACCCGTGGACGTTTCTGCATGCACAAAAGCCAAGGCTTTAATATTTGTGTGCTCCGCAAACGCAGCTTTTACTTTCTCTACGCTAACCGGAGCTCCCCACTCATCTTCGATAAGAATGCACTCACCACCGAAGCGAAGGACATTTTCCTTCATACGTCCACCGAATACACCGTTTTGGCAAACAATAACTTTGTCACCAGGCTCAATAAGGTTAACAAAGCAGGCTTCCATTCCAGCGGAACCTGGGGCCGAAATAGGCATAGTTAACTCATTGTTAGTTTTAAAACAGGTTTTGAGCATCGCTTTCACTTCATCCATCATACGGATGAATTCAGGATCAAGATGCCCAATCGTTGGTCGCGCCATAGCGGCAAGCACACGAGGACTTACATCAGAGGGACCAGGGCCCATAAGTGTACGTACAGGGGGGTGAAAAGAAGTTGTCATTATAGAGCCTTATTTAACGCTTGCTAAAGCTGGTAAATTATTAAGGCTCTATTTGTATCAGTTGACGGCTAACTCATCAATCATTGCAATGATCATTTCTGCAGAATGTTTAGCGGCGGTTGTTAAAAACTGATCGAAGGAAACTCCTGACTCTTTACCGGCAATATCAGAAAGTGCGCGAATAATAATAAAGGGAGTTGAAAATTGATAGCAAGCTTGTGCTATAGCTGCAGCTTCCATCTCGACCGCTTTCATCGTAGGAAATAGGCTACGCTTACGCTCAACTCGAACGGGATCGTTCATAAATTGATCGCCGGTAGCGATCAAACCACGTACCGTTTTGACTCCATCCATACGAGAGATACAGCGTTCAGCGACAGCGGCTAAGGTTTCATCGGGCATAAATGAAACAGGCTGTTGAGGGACTTGTCCATAAGCATAACCAAACACGGTAAGGTCAACATCATGATGACGAACCTCAGACGAGATAATCACATCGCCTACATTCAGCTCTGGATCGAAACCACCAGCAGAACCTGTGTTTATGATGCAATCAGGCTTAAACATTTGCAGTAAAATAGTCGTGCCTATAGCCGCGTTTACTTTACCTATGCCCGACTTGAGTAAGACAATATCTTTGCCGTGTAATTGCCCTGTATGTATATGATATCCGGCAACGGTGTGATCCTCTCTATTTTCAAGAGAGGCCTTAAGCAGTTTCACTTCTTCATCCATTGCACCGATGATTCCGATGCGTACATTACCGCTTTTCTGCTTAAGCAGATCAGCCATATTTTGATCTGTGCTCATTAGAGACTGTTACCGTCGTTTTATTATATAAAGTATGTTGAGAATCCGTCGCGGATTAGATCACAGCTGTCAACAAAAAAATAGCATTGAAGTCTTGCTTATTCGACGATTACGACCTTTTTCTTCATCTCTCGTAAATTATCCGCACGTTCATTGATATAGCGCTGAAATTCGGGCTCTCTTTCATATATTTTTTGACTTACATATTCCAAAGCCGCTTGGAAATGAAATGACCTTACATAACTATCAATCCTAAAACGCTCTTGATGATTTGTATCAAATAACACGAGACTAGGGAAATAGGTTAAGCCTAGATCATCCGCCCACTGCTTAGCTGTTTTAGGCGTTTGATCCGGTAGCGCAAGTAGCGTTTTTTCATCAGACAGATCAACTCTTAACGCTTGATAAGACGACAGTAGCTGATGGGTATCTTTACGCGATAACACCGTTTTATGAAGCTGTTCACAATCCGCACAGCCAGGGTATTCAAATAGTATAGCAACGGGCTGATCTGTATTTAATTGGGATGATGTTTTTAGCTCGTTAAAAACCGAGGAAGGGTAAAGCTCAACGCCATTCGCTTTACTGATAATCTGTTGGGCTAAAAATGGTTCTTGTGAACCGCTAATCACATAGTCCATAATTTTGGCGAGCATCGCTTTACTACGATAACCATCAATTCTTAGACTAGGTTCTGGATCCCCTGTAAAAAAGACAAGCGTTGGCGTAAATTGTACTTTCCATTTAACCGCAAGCTCTTTCTCTGTAAATACTTCACCGCTAGGTAATGTTATCTCTCGATCTCCCCATAAATTAAGGGCAATAACATCAAAATGCTCCTGAATAAAGACGCTTAACTGAGGATCCAAAAAGGTTTGCTGCACTAAGTTATAGCAATAAGGGCAACCAGCCTGATGAAAATAAAGTAATAGGCTTTTCCCCTCCTCGTCCGCTTCTTGAATATCATCGGCAAGGTCTAAAAAACTGTCTTTAAACCAATAAGGCTCCTCAACTACAGTACCTGAATAGTTAATGATCTGAGTACCCACCTCAGGCTCATCGGCATAAGCATTGATTACACCTAAGCTTATTACAACTAAAAACATCAACCATTTATGCATTTAACCACCTGCGCTTATCCAATCTGGATACTTGTCTTTAAATGAGTGTTTGTTCCGAGAGGTACAATCCATCCCAAGCAAACTTTTTAAATAATTGATCTGTATATTGATCAACTGGTGCACTAATATCCATCATCTGCTGGGTGACAGGGTGCTCAAATTTAATATTGGATGCCATTAACATTAAACGCTGTAAATCGAAGTTCTCACGAAACGATTTGTTATGTTTATTATCCCCATGATTTGTATCACCAATAATGGGATGGAAGATATGTTTCATATGACGACGAATCTGATGCTTTCTACCCGTTTTAGGCTTTACCTCAACCAACGAATAGCGTGACTTTTCATATCGACCAACTGGAATATCTAACTCTACCGTCGCTAATCGTCGATATTCTGAAACAGCCTCTTGCGCCTCTTTATCTTTACTAGCGTGCTTATCCGCGATCTTATCTAGCTCCTCTTTCAACGCGTAATCGATCAGATCTGCTTCGGGAGTATAGCCTCTCACCATACAGAGGTAAGTTTTTTCAACGTTTCGCTCGGCAAAGAGTAAATTCATTTTTTGAGCGATCTCTTTATTTTTACCAAACAAAATCACCCCCGATGTTGGCCGATCTAATCGGTGAATTGTGTAAGGGCTCCCCCCATTAAAATACTCTTTAAGCATTGAGGCTAGATTTGGCGTGCCCCGCGGCGCTATCCAACTAGGATGAACTAATAAACCTGAGGGTTTATTTAGGGCAATAATGTCATCATCTTCAAAGAGTATATTTAAATTATTCATGCTTATTTCATCTGTTTGGAGGACGGCTGATTCTACGTGAGCGTAAAACTATGTAAAGAGACCTTGAAAAACCCAGTAAAATGCTTATATATAGAGGTATATTAAACAAGGATTTTCTTCGAGGATAACATGCGTAACGTAAACACTTATGATGTTCAGTCTGAACAATCAGTTTTACAAACGAACAAAGTAATTCGAAATACCTACATGCTACTTGCTATGACGATGGTCGTTAGTGCAATTACAGCAGGCATTTCAATGCTGCTACAAATGCCAATGATCGTTTACTTAGGCAGCTTTATACTTAGTTTTGTTATGTTATTCATTTTGAATAAAAAGCAGAACAGTGCTGCTGCTCTTCCGCTAGTCTTCCTTTTTACCGGCATGATGGGCTTTGGACTAGGCCCAGTCATTAATAACTACCTTGCCATGGCAAATGGTGGGCAGATTGTGATGACAGCGCTTGGCATGACAGGCTTAACCTTTTTTGGTTTATCCGCTTATGTACTGACAAGCAAAAAAGACTTCAGCTTTATGGGAGGCTTTTTAGCAGCAGGTATGATGGTCGCGATTATTGCCATGGTTGCCTTATTTGTATTGCCACTTTTCGGTGTACAGCTAGGCGCCCTACATTTGGCATTCTCCGCTCTTGTCGTATTGCTGATGTGTGGTTTTATCCTTTATGACACAAGCAATATCGTAAACGGTACTTACACAAACTACATTATGGCGACCGTTAGTTTGTACCTAAACATCTATAACCTATTCATTCATCTGCTTAGCCTTGTTGGCGTGCTTAGCGATGACTAATTAAAGTAATAGTATAAAAAAGCCCCGCTTTCTTTGATAAGATAGCGGGGCTTTTTATTTTGTAACTGATGAAAAATAGCGCCTAACTCAGACTTCCAACCAGCAGATACTATGAAATTCTCTTTAATCGTCCATGCCTCACCCTTTAGTGCGCAAACCTCCTCAACCGCTTACCGCTATGCGAAATGCTTGTTAGAGGAAGGTCATCAAATATTCCGTATTTTTTATTATGGTGATGGCGTGCTCGTGGCTAATCAACAGATTGCCCCTCCTCAAGATGAAACTAACCTTTTAAGCTCCTGGCAGTCGCTTGCTAAAACACATAACTTAGATCTTGTGGTATGTATTGCCGCTGCAGTGAAACGCGGTGTTTTAGACGATAATGAAGCCCAACGATACGATAAAGAAAATGCTAATCTTGCTCTAGGGTTTGAACTATCTGGACTAGGCCAGCTTGCTGAAGCCATTGCGGTTTCAGACCGTGTTATCACTTTTGGGAATTAAGAGATGATTGATAAAAAAAGCATATTAATTATCAACCAATCGGCGCCTTATGGATCAAGCAAGGCAAGAGAGTCTCTTGATGTTGCGCTAACCTGCTCTATTTTTGAAATGCCGGTATCCCTTCTTTTTATCGGTGATGGCTTGTACCAACTCATCAACAACCAATCCCCTGACGCCTTGAGCATGAAAAAACATGAAGCAATGCTCAGTGCTCTACCTATGTATGATATTGAAAATATCTATATAACCGAAGAAGACTTAGAAAGCATAGGCTTAACTGAAAACGATTTAGCTATACCGGTAACACTTATCCAAAGAGATGCTATTGCATCACTTATCCAACAAAATGATTCTGTACTGACTTTTTGATTATGACTTTACATGTAATTAACAAAACACCCCAGAATAGGTCGCTATACCTAAATATGTTAAATGGCCTCTCCTCTGGCGATGCCGTACTACTTATTGAGGATGCGGTTTATAGCGCCTTAGAAGCTCATCAAAGCATTTTTAAAGCTTTATCGCCTGATGATATTCAACTAAGCGCACTAGAAGCTGACATCCAAGCACGCGGTCTAGAAGATAAGCTCTCACCTAGATTTAGCAGCGTTAATGACCAAGGCTTTGTTAAACTAAGCTGTGAACACGACAAAATTGTCAGCTGGTACTAAAACATGCCGATAGAATTTGATGATGAGGGTTATTTGCGTGATTTAAGCGATTGGTCTCCTGAAATGGCTATACAAATTGCTACTACAGAAGGCATTAGCTTAACCGACGCACATTTAGAAATTATCAATGTTGTAAGAGAGTTTTATCAAACTTATCAGCTTTCACCCGCTATGCGTCCGCTAGTAAAAGCCGTTTCCTTGAAACTTGGAAAAGATAAAGGCAAGAGTATCTACTTGATGAAACTATTCCCGGGAAGCCCCGCTAAAATCATTGCCAAGATTGCCGGCCTACCTAAGCCTGACAACTGTATTTAATTAACCCACAAATTATTAGATAAGCTGAAATCCACCCCTGTTTTTTCCATATCTGCGGTTTTCAGCCCCGCTTAGCTAGTCTATGCTTAACAAAGTATATTTCTAAGCTTTTCAATAGTATCCAAGCTATGGGATACTCGAATAAAAGTATAGGACCTTTTTAAAAAGTCATTTTTTAAAGAGACCTTTTGTGTAGTGAATTTGGATGGGTAGAACACCATGGGTTTAGAATCAGCAGCTGAACACCTTCGGAGCTTACAAACAGACCAAGCTTTTCAGCAAAAAGAATCATCTGAGAGCAGACGAAGCAATCAAGAGGAAGTGGTCTACCATCAACTAGCAACATTCAAGGTTGATAATGAGCTTTATGGCATAGATGTAGTCCAAGTTAAGGAAGTTTTGCGTTACAGCGAAATAACTCCCGTTCCCGGCTCTGATGATTATGTCCTAGGTATTATCAATCTACGCGGTAACGTAGTCACGGTTATTGATACACGACTTCTATTTGGGATAGCCGCCCACAAACCAAATGATGATACGCGTATTATCGTGGTTGAATATAACGAACAGGAAGTTGTCGGCTTAGTGGTCGATAGTGCCGATGAGGTTATTAATCTGCCGCAAAATGATATTGATCGAGCCCCTAATGCAACCGGCGAAGAAACCACAAAACGCTTTGTAATGGGTGTGTGCTATTACAATAATATTTTGATTATTTTGTTAGATATATTCAAAATGCTACAAAGCATTACCCCTTTAGATGAAAATGAAGAGGCCTTCTAAACGCCTTTTTAATATATTAAAGGCTGCCAAAGGTAGCCTTTAATTACTGACCTATATGAACAGCTATTTCCCTCCTACTACCCGCATGACGATGCTCCCAACAAAACACACCTTGCCACACGCCTAAGCACAATCGCCCATTTTTAATCGGTATAGAAAGAGAACTTGCGGTTAAAGCTGCCTTTATATGCGCGGGCATATCATCAGCGCCTTCAAAGATATGAGTATATAAACTATCACCTTCAGGTACTAAGCGATTAAGCCATTTTTCAAGATCCGCTTGAGCGCTAGGATCTGCATTTTCCTGAATAACCAAACTCGCACTTGTATGCTGAATTAAAAGATTACAGATACCATCAGTTACTTTTGAGCGCTCCACTAATAGCTCTAAATCCGATGTAAATTCATATAAACCTTGGCGGCGCGTAATAACCCTAAGCATGTCGACCATAAAAAATGCCCCTTTTTAAAAGGGGCATTTTAGCAAGAATATTGAGTCTATGGCGGTGAGGAATCTACAATCACATAACCCGGTTGGTTGTCATAAACTTACTTTCTACATCAGGGCCTGCATTATCCGCATACAAGGTAACCCCTGAACGTAAACAGATCGATAAATTCTGATGTGATTCTTCTGTTTCTTTAGGTAGAAGGTGCTCAACGATCTCTTTCTCATCAAGCAGCTCTTGCTCAGTCGCTGTCAGACGTTGGCGACTAAACTCCCCTACTTCAATATCATGAACGATTTGATAACGACCATAGTTACAGCGAACAGGGAAGGAATAGAAAATACCTTTAGCAATCCCATAACTACCATCACTTAATATACCCATACTGATAATCTCGCTTGGGTCAGTTCCTAATACCCAATCACGCATCTGGTCAACAATAGCCTGTGCGGCTGAGGCAGCACTTGAAAGCCCGCGAGCTTCGATAATTTCTCCACCACGCTGCTGTACTTTAGGTATAAATTCATCTCTATACCACGCAGTATCAATCTGAGACATAGCGGGTTTACCAAGAATTGTCGCTTGGTGTAGATCTGGATATTGTGTTGGAGAATGGTTGCCCCAAATCATGATGCCACCTATATCACGCGTAGTCGCACCACAGTGATTGGCAAGGATCCCTTTTGCGCGGTTATGATCTAAACGCGTCAAACATGTAAATTGTGAGGGGCTTAGGTTAGGCGCGTTACGACTGGTAATCAACGCATTCGTATTTGCAGGGTTACCTGTAATTAAAACCTTTACGTCACGGTTAGCAAAATCATTTAACGCTTTGCCTTGGCGAGCAAAGATCGCTGCATTTTCTTCAAGGAGGTCACGTCGTTCCATGCCTGGGCCTCGCGGTTTGGCACCGACTAAAAGCGCATAATGTGCGCCTCTGAAGCCCCCTTCAACATTATCATGGAGTGTAATCGTGTGGAGTAAAGGATAAGCACAATCCATCAGCTCCATCGCAACGCCGCGTAATGAATCCATTGCGTGAGGTAATTCAATTAATTGAAGGATAACGGGTTGATCTTTGCCCATCATCTCACCAGCGGCTATTTTGAATAACAAGCTATAACTTATTGCACCAGCTGCTCCAGTGACCGCAATACGAACGGGACGTCTCATACCTTATAACCTCGTAGAATATACTTACAACAAATCATTATACTTAATACCAAAGTATAACAATTTGGAGCGGAAATGTAATTAATTCACCTTATAGATAGAAAATATAGCGCTAATCGTCGCTGAAAAGCCAGCAATAAGGATATTTCTTGAAGTGGCTTATAAGCCACGAGAAGACTCGGAACGAAGTGGTATATGATTATCTAGAGAGAGCGCACTATTAATCATGGATAACAATTTCTCCTTATCCCGATTAAGAACCCCCTTTAACACTAAATAATTTGAAGCATGATCGCTTCTGAAAATGGTTTGTTCTAACTCAAGATTGGTTATAAATTGTTCCATCTCTTGTATAAGCTGACGTTGGGATGCCATGACAAAATCATCACCAAATGCTGAAATAAAATCCTCTTCCCCTTGATGAAAAAACAGTACAAGAGTAGCCAAATAGTCTGGCTGAGTCTCATTGACGAGTCTTGCTGAATCAAAAGCATGCTGCTCAGTGTAATTAATGCCACCCATACCATTGATGATCATTACCGATGATTTGATAGCCGCCCCTTTAATTTTATGCAGCGCATCAACTGTTGTTTGGAATGTTTCCCCTTTGTCTATTTTTGAAAGAATCTGATCATTACCGCTTTCTGCACCAATATAAAGTAGCGATAAGCCTAAACGTTTAAGCTCTGCTAGCTCTTCAACACTCTTATTTTTCAGGTTACGAGGCAAGCAATAAGAGGAAACTCGACTAACCGTTGGTAAGTACTCTTTTATCGCCAGCAGAATGTCTTTGAGGCGTTCAAAGGAGAGCGCCATTGCATCACCATCAGCTAAAAAGACACGCCTTACGCCCGCGAGGGATTGCGCACAACGCTTAAGATCCTCAACGATCTCTTGCTGGGCTTTAGGTTTGAACTTCTTCTGGGGCTGTGTATACATTTCACAAAAAGTACACCGATTCCAACTGCACCCATTTGTTACCTGCAATATTAGCGAATTGGCCTCACTCGGAGGACGAAAGACAGGTTCTATATAATTAATGGGTGGATATAGATGCATTTTATCTCTGTGCTTGATTAAACAAGGTATAAAAGTTTTCGCGGGTGGCTTCGGCTACCGCTTCCACGCTAATGCCTTTCAAATCCGCTACACATTGAGCAACCTCAACAACGTACTTAGGCTCATTTTTCTTACCGCGGTGAGGAACTGGCGCTAAATAAGGCGAATCTGTCTCGATCAGGATACGATCCAGAGGCACCGCTTTAACGACTTCACGCAAATCGGCCGCATTTTTAAATGTAATAATGCCCGAAAAAGAGATCATATAATTTAGATCAAGCGATGCTTTTGCCATCTCCAAGCTTTCGGTAAAGCAATGCATCACCCCAGCAGAATCTAAATTACCATGAGCCTTAATCAAAGAGATGGTGTCTTGTTGAGCTTCTCGAGTATGGATAATAGTGGGAAGCCCCAATTGACCTGCGGCAAGCAGATGATTTTTGAAACTCTCTTGTTGCGGCTCTTGTGTATCTTTTTGGTAGAAATAATCTAGACCCGTTTCACCAATAGCTATGATCTTTTCACGCTCTGCTCGCGCAACAAGATCACCAATACTTACCTGCTCTTCAGATGCACTAAGCGGATGAACACCAACCGAAGCGTAAACCTGCTTATATTTTTCAATAAGGGAATACATAGCATCAAAATTGGCAAGATCAATGGAAACACAAAGCATCTTTTCGACTTTGCGGTCACTTGCCGCCTGAAGCATCTGGGAAAAATCATTGCTGTACGGGGACAGGTCTAGCCTGTCCAAATGGCAGTGCGAATCAATAAACATAGGGAGGGTAACTTAAAGTGCGTTAGTCTTTCGCTCAGAACTTAAAGAGCCTGCAAGGTAGTTTTCAATTTTGTTTATCAACGTTGAATCATCAGTCGATAGCTGAATACCTATACCGGGTGTACGACCACCTTGAGCGCCTTTAGGGGTAACCCAGATAACTTTACCCGTTACCGGTATCTTATCACCCTCTTCCATCAGCTCCAGTAGCATAAAAACTTCTTCACCAAGGTGGTAGGAGCGCAGTGTAGGTATAAATAAACCGCCATTAACAATGTACGGTAAATAAGCCTCATACAACTCTTCTTTGGTTTTTATCGTTAACGATAAAATACCATGGCTTAAACGTGGCACTGCGACCATAAAGCGTTTTCTCCTTAATTGAGCAGTGCAGCCCACTCCAGTAGGATGCATTCAAGCAATAATTGCTTATTAGGGTTTTGCCTTAACAATATAGCTTTGCGCTCTTCATGAACTTTATCTGCTAACTTGAAGATTCTAACGGGGTTAGTTTTTTTAGCAACTGCGTTGATCATATTACGAGCATCATCTTGACGAACAAACTCACTTGATTCACATACAGCCCCTCTCGCGGCGTCAATCAGCAAGCTATAGAACCAGCCTAAAATAAGTTCAATGTTTAGTTTATTCCAGCTTTGTGCGACTTCAAGTGCGGTACGGCGTTGCTTAAGTATATCGGCCAAACCTCTAACAAGCTGCGCCCTCTGCTCATTTAAACCATTATCAATATAAGCTAACGCCTCCATAGGCGCACCTAAATTAATATGAAGTATATTTTTAGCACGCTCTTCATCTAACTCCGCTGCATTCATTAACCAGCTAATCGCTTCAGCTTCAGCTGGAGGATGGCACTCAACATGCTGACAACGACTTTTAATGGTTGGCAATAGCTGTCCCATTTTTGAGGTGATCAGCAAAATCAGCGTATCCCTGCCCGGCTCTTCAAGCATTTTTAATAGAGCATTTGCAGATGCGATATTCATTGAATCCGCAGGGTTAAGCACAACAACTCTATACCCGCCTTGCTGTGCCGTACTGTAAATAAATTCGTTTAATGCTCGAACTTGATCAACTTTTAATTGCTTACCTTGCTCTTCAGGTTCTAGCAAATACAGGTCCGGATGACTACCAGCTAGGTTCAACTCACAAGGCTTACAATGCCCACAAGCTTTACCATTTTCAGGGCTCTGACAAAGTAGATAGTGAGCAAAGGCTTTAGCAAAATCGACTTTACCTATACCTGACATACCATGCAGTAAAAGCGCATGAGGAAGCCGTTTATCTTGATGTAACTGAGCAAGATGTCGAAAGCGATCATTAAACCAAGGATGAATTGATACAAGCTCAGACATAAATCTAATTACCCAAGTACAAACTGACTGCGGATGCTATCTGCTGCTGAACTTCAGGCAATGGAACTGACGCATCAATAATAGCGAAACGCTGAGGCTCATTTTTAGCTCGCTGAAGGTAAGCGTCTCGAACTTTGCTAAAAAAGTCGATTTTTTCTTGTTCAAATCGATCGGGTTCGCTACGCGCAGAAGCGCGCTTCAAACCGACGTCAACATCCAGATCCAATAACAAGGTTAAATCCGGATGAAGACCATGCTGAACCAGTTTTTCTAATAGGCTTATATGCTCGTAATCAATGCCACGTCCACCGCCTTGATAAGCAAAGGTCGCATCAGTGAAACGATCACTGATCACCCAAGCACCTCGATCTAATGCGGGACGAATGACGTTTTCTATATGCTGAGCCCTAGCGGCAAACATCAGTAAAAGCTCAGTATCTTCGCTTACACGCTCATCACGTGGACTCAGTAAAAGTGCGCGCAACTCCTCAGCGAGTGGTGTACCACCCGGCTCTCGCGTCAACACAATCTCGATCCCACGCGCTTTCAGAAGGTTGCATAGGAAATCAATATTCGTCGATTTACCAACCCCTTCCGTACCTTCAACAGTGATAAAGCGGCCTCGCTGAACTCTAGTCATATATTCCTGTTTATTATTTACGGTGATGAACGATAATCTTTACGACGCGACAACTGGTACTTTTTTACTGCATTATTGTGTTCTCTAAGCGTTGAAGAAAAGTAATGGCTTCCATCACCTTTTGCAACAAAATAGAGTGCTTTGCTCTCTTTAGGGTGAAGTGCCGCAGTAATCGCATCAGGCCCAACCATAGCAATAGGCGTTGGCGGCAGTCCTGAAATAGTATAGGTATTATAAGGTGTCGGCTTACGTAGATCTGAACGACGTATATTACCTTTGTAATTATCGCCCATACCATAGATAACCGTAGGATCCGTCTGTAAACGCATACCTATATTTAAACGACGCACAAACACACCGGCAATAATTGGCCTTTCATCAGCACGTGCCGTCTCTTTTTCAACAATCGAAGCCATGATCAAGGCTTCATACGCTGATTTATAAGGCAGCTTTTTATCTCGAGACGCCCACTGTTGCTCTAACCGATCAACAAGCATTTTATGCGACCGTTTGAGTAATGCAAAAGCTGAACTGTTTTTTTCAAAACTATAGGTTTCAGCAAGAAAGAGGCCTTCAAGATGTTTATATTCTGTATCTAGCTGCTCGAGTAACTGTTCTGGCGAAAGCCCTTCAATATCGTTATTTAAATATTGATTTGACTGTAGCGCAGCCAATAGCTGCTTATAATTACTACCTTCGACAATTGTGAAATTGTAATTTATCGAGCGCCCTGAGGTTATTTTCTTCAATAACATGACAGGCGTCATATCGGAGGTTAAGTGGTATTCGCCCGCTTTAATTTTTCTGCCAAGCCCTGTTTGACGAGCATAGAGCTTAAGATAATAAATATTTATATTATCATTTTTAGCTTTAAGTTTATTGACCAAGCCATTGAAAGATAATCCTTTATCTACGACAACAACTTCATTCTCAGAAAAATTCAAAGGCGTGGCGATATAAAGTTTAAAATCACTATACAACCAATATGCAGCAGCAACGGCAATCAATAGTACGCAAGCAATAACAGATAATATTTTTCTCAACTACTTAACTTCCTGAGCTAATAAAAGGCGAATAATCTCTCAAATTCAATCTAACTCTCGAGCAAGAATTGATTGCAGCTTTCGAGTCATGGAACCGATCTTATAATGATTACGATCTAAAGCAATAATTGGCCAGATACCAATCAGACTATTACAAACAAATGCTTCACTCGCTTCACTCAAAACAGATGGGGCAAAGCGCCCTTCCACAACCCTTATATCTTCTCTCTGCAATAGAGAGATAATATGATCGCGCATCACACCTTTAACCCCACAACGATCAATAAGCGGTGTCTGAAGCTCTCCTGTTGCGGAATTCAACCAAAATAGATTACTCATTGTACCTTCAACCACAAACCCTTCTGAATCTAACATAATGCCTTCTGCAATATTAGGATCATGCCACTCATTACGGGCCATTACTTGATCTAAACGGTTCAGATGCTTTAATTGCGCCAACGCAGGGTTGAGAGGCAAACGATAGTTACACAACCGGGTAGCAATACCTCGATCAGCCCTATCATTATTTATCACTCGATCCGTTAGCGTCACAACACGGGTCGCTGAAACCTCTTGAGGGGGCATATAACCGCGAATCCCATCTCCCCTTGTCACGATCAACTTGAGTGTTTGATCTCCCTCAAACGGCAGTAGAGCAAGATCTGATTCAATTGCAGACTCTATTCCTTCGGGAAACCCTAGCCTTTCTAAGCTAGAACGCATACGGCTTAAGTGCTGAGACAGAAGCTGTGGGCGCCCATCTACAACAGCAATCGTTTCAAATACCCCATCGCCGTAACACAATCCCCGATCAGCAACTTTTATCTGATCGGTAGAAATACCATTTACCCAAGCAGCCTGCATAACTTACCTAATAAACAATTAAATTTTCTTAAAGAGTAGTGATGCGTTAGTCCCGCCAAAGCCAAAGGAATTGGATAAAGCAGCCTCTATAACACACGCTTGCGGCGTATGAGGCACATAATTCAGATCACAGCCTTCAGATGGTTGATCTAAATTAATAGTTGCAGGTGCGATTTGATGCTTCAATGCTTTTATACAGAATATAGCTTCAACAGCGCCCGCAGCACCGAGTAGATGCCCTATCATTGATTTTGTTGAACTCATCCGAACACTATCAGCCGCACTCCCTAAAACCTGTTTAGCTGCATTAGATTCAGCCACATCCCCTGCGGGAGTCGAAGTGCCATGCGCATTAATATAATGGATTTTATCTAATGAAATTTTAGCATCAGCAATTGAGTTGCTCATCGCTAATGCAGCCCCTTCTCCCGATTCAGGCGGCGCGGTCATATGATATGCATCATCACTCATACCAAAACCAGCCAACTCGCAATAGATCTCTGCGCCTCTCCCTTTAGCATGTTCATACTCTTCAAGAACAAGTATGCCAGCGCCATCCCCAAGAACAAAACCATCACGATCTTTATCCCAAGGACGACTAGCCGCTTCAGGATCTTCATTACGCGTCGATAAAGCTCTAGCCGCTGAAAAACCAGCAATGCCTAGAGGTGTTGTCGCCATCTCAGCACCGCCGGCCAACATAACATCTGCATCGCCATATTGAATCATACGCATTGCCTGACCAATATTGTGCGTTCCTGTTGTGCAGGCCGTTGTAATTGCGATATTCGGCCCTTTAAAACCATACTTAATGGCCAAGTTACCGGAAATCATATTAATAATACTACCGGGAACAAAAAAAGGAGAAACTCGACGAGGGCCAGACTGACCCAGTATATCAATGTTCTTCTCGATCATTGGTAAACCACCAATGCCCGAGCCTATTGCGCATCCTATACGCCCAGCATTTTCCTCCGTAACTTCGAAAGCAGCGTCTTCAATCGCTTGTATCCCTGCAGCCAACCCATACTGGATAAAAAGATCCATTTTACGCGCTTCTTTTTGGCTCACATATTGAGTTACATCGAAGTTTTTAACTGAGGAAGCGAAACGTGTCCCATAGGAGGATGCATCGAAGTGAGTAATGGGTGCCGCACCACTTTTACCTAATAATAACTGAGACCAAGTTTCAGCGACGGTATTACCTATTGGCGTTAACATGCCAATTCCAGTGACAACTACACGCCTATGTGCCATTGAATATCTCCATACACGGAATACAGATGTATAAAATAAGACTGACAGACAAAAGAAAAGCCGCGCTATCTAGGATAGGCGGCTTGTCAGAGATTCGTGCTATTAGCGATTACTGGTGTGCGTTGATGTAATCGATTGCTAGCTGAACTGTAGTGATTTTCTCAGCTTCTTCGTCTGGGATCTCTGTTTCGAATTCTTCTTCTAGAGCCATTACTAACTCAACAGTGTCTAGGGAGTCAGCGCCCAGATCTTCAACGAAAGAAGCTTCTTGAGTAACTTCTTCTTCTTTAACACCCAACTGCTCTGCGATGATCTTTTTTACGCGCTCTTCAATGCTGCTCATATCTCTTCCTATCTTCTTATTAACACCATATACCGATTTAGCATACGGAAAGAAATTTTATTAAAAGCATTTCAGCCAACCAAGTTAACTTAAACCTAACTCAGCTAAAATGAAAACATTCTCTACCTGACGGCACATTATCAACATTTCGAGGAAAAAAACAATTCCCCTAGGCCGCTTTTAGCCCATATACATGCCACCATTGACCTGAATCGACTCTCCAGTCACATATCCACCACTTTCGCTGGCTAAAAAACCAACAACTGATGCAATTTCTTCTGGTCGCCCAAGACGATTCAGAGGAATCTGTGATTTCAACGCTTCTTTATGCTCATCAGCAAGCCCACTGGTCATATCTGTATCGATAAACCCAGGCGCTACACAGTTTACCGTAATGTTACGGGAACCTACTTCTCGAGCCAAAGCACGGGTAAAGCCTTCCATGCCTGATTTAGCGGCCGCATAGTTAGCCTGCCCAGCGTTACCCATAGATGCAACGACTGAACTGACGCTTATAATACGCCCCCAGCGAGCTTTAGTCATGCCTCTTAGGCAGCCTTTGACCAAGCGAAAAACAGAATTAAGATTAGTATTTAAAACTGAATCCCATTCATCGTCTTTCATACGCATTAAGATATTATCACGAGTAATACCTGCATTATTAACAAGTATCTCGATTGTACCGAAATCTGTTTGTACTGTTTTAAGCACATCGGCAACGGAGTCACTACTTGCAACATCCAAAACTAAGCCCGTACCTTTAATACCCGATTCGGATAGATACTCGCCAATGGATGTAGCGCCATTTTCACTTGTTGCAGTGCCAATAACAACCGCACCCTGCTTACCCAGCTCGAGCGCAATCGCTTTACCTATACCGCGTGTTGCGCCGCTTACAAGCGCTACCTTACCTTCAATACTCATTCTTATTATTCCTTGCTCGTACGATTATGCATTAAGCGCTTTTTCAAGGCCCGCCGCATCATTAATCGCAGCTACGATCAGAGGTCTATGAATCTTTTTGTTCAGACCCGATAATACTTTACCTGGCCCACATTCTAGTGCGTTTTCAATACCTTGCGCGACCATATTTTGAACACTTTTGGTCCAAAGTACAGGGCTATACAGCTGACTTAACAGATTTTCTTTTAGCTCATCCACTGATGAGGGTACTTTCGCCGTCGTGTTTTGTAAAACCTGAATTTTCGGCATACGAACTTCAATATTTGATAGTTCAATCGCCATCTGCTCAGCGGCAGGTCTCATTAAATCACAATGAGAGGGAACGCTTACAGGTAAAGGAATTGCTC
Organism: Neptuniibacter sp. 1_MG-2023; assembly: GCF_030547185.1. Lineage (GTDB taxonomy): Bacteria > Pseudomonadota > Gammaproteobacteria > Pseudomonadales > Balneatricaceae > Neptuniibacter. The sequence continues at coordinate 49,142 of NZ_JAUOQR010000009.1, read as the reverse complement.
TTTTTGCACCCGCTTCTTTACAATTCACGATAGCGCGAGCAACGGCATCTTTATGACCTGCAATAACAACCTGACCTGGACAGTTGTAATTTACAGGAGAAACTACTTCACCCTGCTCCGCATCTTTACAAGCACGCGCAATAGCAGCATCTTCAAGACCAAGAATGGCAGCCATAGCACCGGCGCCCGCAGGAACAGCCGTTTGCATGAATTCACCGCGCATTTTCACAAGTTTCACGCCATCCGCAAAACTAATAGCACCAGCACAAACCAATGCTGTGTACTCTCCTAGACTATGACCCGCAAGAACAGTAGGCATTTCACCCCCCATCTCCTGCCAAAGTCGCCACAAAGCCACACCAGCCGTTAACAACGCAGGCTGGGTTTTATCTGTCCGATCTAGATCTTCTGAAGGACCATTCTGAACAAGCTCCCATAGGTCATAACCTAGAACCTCAGATGCTTCAGCAAAGGTATCGGTAATCACAGGATGAGATTCTGCTAATTCAGCAAGCATTCCCTGTTGTTGGGAGCCTTGTCCCGGAAAAACAAAAGCGAGTTTTTGCGACATGATTTCCTCAAATCGACAATAAAATTAATAGCAAGCCTGCGGATTGATAAAAGAACACAGGCCAAAGGGGCGTAGTTTACAACATTACGAGGTAATTAAAACCGCTATAAAGCGAATCAAGCAAGCTTATGCTCAATTTCATTGCATATCTTACTTGGAAGGTTTTGCTCTACTTCGGCTACAGCTTGATCTAGAGCATAACCAAAACAGGTTTTATTAGCTGCCCCATGACTCTTGATAACAATTCCTTGCAAACCTAACAAGCTTGCACCATTGCGTCGTGATGGATCCAGCTGCTGCTTTATTTCACTTAAAATCGGACTAGCAAGAAAGGCTAATACTTTACGATACAGGCCTTTTTTAAAACTCGATTGGAATTTATGGCTCATTAATCGCGCTAAGCCTTCACTACTTTTAAGCGCTATATTACCGACAAAACCATCACAAACAACAACATCGGCTTTGCCTTTATATATATCGTCCCCTTCAATGTAGCCTATATAATTAAGACCACCCTTCTCCTCAATTAAGCGAGAAGCAAGCTTAACCTGCTCATTACCTTTAACTTCCTCGGCACCTATATTGAGCAAGCCGATTCTAGGCTCAGTTATACCATCCACCGCTTGCACCATCACTGACCCCATTATAGCAAACTGAAGGAGGTGTTCAGCACTGCAATCAACATTAGCGCCAAGATCAAGCATATGGCAATGCCCATCAGCAGTCGGAACAGTTGAAGTAATAGCGGGTCGATCCACATTAGGCAATGTGCGTAATATATACCGCCCCAAAACCATCAAAGCTCCAGTATTCCCAGCGCTGACACACGCCTGCGCCTGCTTATCAGCAACTAACTGAAGGGATTTAAACATTGAAGACTCTTGACCGTTACGAATCGTTAGCGAAGGTTTCGCGCACATTGAGATAGTCTCAGCCGCATGAACAACATCAAGACGACAGGCAATTTCAGAGCTTAATTGGGTCAAAAGAGGGGTAATAGCTTCTTGATGGCCAACAAGTTTGACCGAAAGATGCGGGTAACGTTTTAATGCGTCGATTGTAGCGGGGATCGTAATGCGGGGACCGAAGTCCCCGCCCATCACATCAACTGCAATGGTGTAGTAGGCTGACAATATTACTCGTCATCCTGCTTAATTACTTGCTTGCCACGGTAGAAACCGTCAGCAGATACATGGTGACGAAGGTGCGTTTCACCTGTAGTTGCTTCTACAGATAGAGTCGGGTTACCTAGCGCATCGTGTGAACGACGCATATCGCGACGGGAACGTGACTTCTTACTTTTCTGAACTGCCATGACTAAATAGCTCCTGGTTCTTTCTATTTGTTATTGGCTTTTAATTGCGCCAACACACTAAATGGATTCGGTTTATCGTTGTTTTCTGCCACTGCCCCGGCATCGCCGTATGAAGTTTTGATCGAGCAATCTTCATGATAAGCATCATGAGGAAGGCTTAAAATCAACTCTTCTTCAACCACAGAAAGCAACTCAATCTCTTCATCCCCTACTATCAGAGGATCATAAATGCGAGGAAGCTGTTTTGCAGCATCCTCACTGGCAGCAAGGCCAAGATTAAAATCTACCTCTACGGCAACCTCTACTGGATCTAAGCAACGTTGACATGTCATGAAAACATGACCTTCAGCGCTGCCAGTAATGGTACGAATACGCTGTTCATCAACAGCAAACTGGAGATCGACATCAATAGAGCCTTCTGTACCAATCAATGATTGGCAAAGTATAGGCATCCTATCTAAGGCGACTGCACCTGTTATCCGCACTTCCCGCTCAGCAAGTTTTCGCGGGTCTACTTTGTTAGGTAATGGACCGTTTGACATAAGCGCGCAATTCTAGGGCTCGAAAACCCATCTGTCAAAGACTTTGGGGTTTAATTATGTAATAAAACCGCTAATATTCGAGCCTTCATACATTAACGGTTAAAAAAAGACATGAGAAACCTGATTTTAGCATCTAGTTCACCGTTTCGTCGTCAAATTTTAGACAAACTACAGCTTAAATACGCCTGTATTTCTCCAGATATAGATGAATCACCTCTAGCTAATGAAACACCCGAGAATCTCGTTGCACGATTAGCCATAGAAAAAGCACAAAAAGTAGCCAAAACTGAGCCCGATAGTTTAATCATAGGCTCCGACCAAGTCGCTGTTTTAGGCAATGAAATTTTAGGCAAGCCCCATACTCATGAAAATGCAGTCAAACAGCTACAAAAACTATCAGGCCACACCGTTACTTTTTTAACAGGCCTAGCCCTGATTAATTCAAAAAGTGGCAAGGTTCAAAGCGAAACGGTGCCATTTAAAGTTGTTTTTAGAACATTAACTGATGAGATGATTGAACATTACCTGCACGCAGAGCAACCCTACAATTGCGCAGGCAGTTTTAAATCAGAGGCACTCGGCATCGTATTATTTGAACGTTTAGAAGGCGAAGATCCGAATACCCTGATCGGCCTACCGTTAATTCGTTTAGTGCGTATGCTGGAAAAAGAGGGATTCAATGTCCTGTAATGCTAAAATTTAACTGCTAACAGAGTGTTAGGTAAAAAAAATGGAGGGCTTAGCCCTCCATTTTTTCTCATAAGCCCGCTAATTAGCGTAGCTGCGCACCCTGACTTAAGCCCAACTGTGTACTTATCGCCTTGGTAAAACTAACACCAAGCTCATCCACAATCTGCTTCCATGGTTGACGTTTTGGTGTGTAGTCGACAAGCTTTTCAACTTTAACGACTTCTCGTGCCACTGAACTCGTACTACCTAAGCCATCAATAAGCCCTAAGTCAACGGCCTGTTCACCCGTCCACACAAGCCCACTAAACAAACGTGGATCGTCTTTTAAGCGATCACCACGCCCCTGCTTAACTTGATCAATAAACTGCTTATGCGTGGTATTAAGTACGCTTTGCCAAAATTCTTTTTCGGCTTCATTACTTGGAGAGTAAGGATCAAGAAAAGCCTTATGCTCACCTGCAGTATAAAGACGGCGTTCAACCCCTACTTTATCCATAAGGTCAACAAAACCAAATCCACCTGCCACAACGCCAATAGAGCCTACTAAACTTGCTTTATCTGCATAGATAGCATCCGATGCCGCCGCTATATAATAAGCCCCTGACGCACCAATATCCGCAATAACAGAATAGAGAGGCTTCTCTGGGTGCATCGTGCGAAGACGCTTAATCTCATCATAGATATAGCCTGCTTGAACAGGGCTACCGCCAGGACTATTTATACGCAAAATAACCGCTTTTGCATTATCTTCATCAAAAGCTTCACGAAGTGACCAAATAATCGCATCGGCACTCGCCTCATCATCAGCACTAATTGGCCCTTTAACTTCTATAACGGCAGTATGTGCTTCAAACGAGGAGCTTTTTTCTAAATCATTATTAAAAAGTAGAAGCCCCATCAACGCAAACAGGTACCCAAAAGTCAGAAATTTAAAGAAGATCCCCCAGCGGCGAGCTCTACGCTGTTCAACAAACATCCCATTTAAGAGTTTCTCTATAAGCTTCCACTCTTTTTTACTTGAGGAGTCCTGTTTAGCATTCTCTACCGCTTTACCTAATTTACTATTCGCATCTATATCAGATTGAGTATCACTTACTGAATCATTAATAGCTTCGGCCTCTGACGCTTGGCCTTTTTTTTCATTCCATGGATTATCAGACACAAATCACTCCTGTTAGGCAAAAGCGCCTTTACTATCTAACCAATGCTCCAGTTCTGGAAAGTTGTCCACCTCCAAAACAGGATCAAAACCTTTTAAACGATCAATATGATGCGCACCATAACTTACCGCAATCACATCCATACCTGCTCGTTTACCCATCTCGAGATCATATTCCGTATCGCCTATCATTATCGCTTCAGAGGCAAGCACCCCTGTTTCAGCTAATATCTCTTCCAACATAAGAGGGTTAGGTTTAGATATAGTTTCATCCGCACAACGCGAAATTTCAAAAAGGTAAGCCAGACCCGTTTGAGCAAAAGCTCTATCTAAACCACGACGACTTTTGCCCGTTGCAACCGCCATACGCATCCCCTTAGCATGCATACTCTCTAAAGTATTTTGCACACCCGGAAACAAAGGGGTTGGGGTTTCATTAACGCCTAAGAAATGATGACCATACTGAACACGCATCAGCTCAATACCAGAATCATCTATATCTGGAATCAGTATTCTGATCGCCTCAGGTAAGCCTAGGCCGATAATATTCATCACAGAAGCACTGGATGGCACGGGAAAATCACAATCAAGCGCTGCCGCTTGCATGCTAGAAATGATACGTGCAGTTGAATCAATAACCGTACCATCCCAATCAAAAATCAATAACTTATACACAAAACTCCCTTGAGCCATCTTAATTAGTGAGAATACATCTATATATAGGACTGAGCGTAAACTTCAAGCAAACTTATTAATTCTTGACCTATATCTTGCTTTACTTAAGTGACGTAACGTATATTTTAGGAACTTATCCCTAAAAAAAGTTAAAAATGCAATTAAGTCGATTTACCGATTATACACTTCGCGTGCTTTTCTATGCTGCTATTCATAATGACCGTCTCGTCACACTTTCAGAGATAGCTAACTACTATGATATATCTATTGAACATCTTAGAAAGGTTGTACATGCTTTAGCTAAATCGGGCTACTTAGCCACATTTCGCGGAAAAAAAGGCGGCATAAAATTAGCGCAAGCAACAGCAGAAATAAACCTTGCTGACATTGTTAATCAATCAGAAGGCTCACAGCCGTTAATTAACTGTGCGGAACAAACCTGCTGCCTGACCAATCAATGCTCACTCCAAGAGGTCTTAGTAGAGGCCCAGCAAGCATTTATAAAAGTATTGGAAAAATACACCCTTGAAGATCTGTTAACTAATCCTAAAATGCGCACACTTCTCATTGCTCGCAGCGCAGGGTAACTCCCCTCTCAAACAGTTAAACATTGACCACGCAAAACACTAAGGCCATAAAAATAAACCTAGAAAAAAGCCCAAGCTTGAAATAAAAAAATCTCAAACACGGGCTTTTAAAAATAACTGACAACTTAGCCTTCTGATACGTCAAGCTTTTCAGGTGAGATCAATACGCCATTGTTATCAGCATATACATACTCTCCAGGGTGGAACGTTACACCGCCAAAGGTTAGGCTTACATTAAGTTCACCCAACCCTTTTTTATCAGTTTTCATCGGATGTGCCCCCAACGCCTGAACTCCAATATTAAGATCAGCAATCGCGTTAACATCACGGATACAACCGTAGATAATAATGCCTTCCCAGCCATTAACCGTCGCTTTTTCAGCTAGCATGTCACCCAACATGGCTTTACGCATAGAACCGCCACCGTCAACAACGAGCACTTTACCTTTACCTGGAAGCGCAACCTGTTCACGAACTAAAGAGTTATCTTCAAATGCTTTTAGCGTGACAATTTCACCCCCAAAACGCTCTTTACCACCAAAATTACCAAACATTGGCTCTACGACCTGTACCAGGTCTGGGAATTGATCACATAGTTCAGGTAATAGATCTTCCACGGTTAGCTCCTTAATTGAGTTTTGTGCGCAGCAGCTATACTGCATAGCTTAAAGTAAAAAATGTATATTCGCCGATTCATTGTGCAATTGCACTACAACTTAGGCAGGAATTTAAGGGTCATTAGTTGAAATAAGCTTTAGAAGAATAAAATCACCCGCTGCTCATTCGGCCATAAGCAACCTCAACTTTACAGTTCAATACTTACTAAAAAAGCAGCAACCTAGACCCTGCCATTGTGCACTATGCACAGAATCTACGATAAATATGATCTCTTCTTCAATCGTAAAAAAACAACTTAGCAAAATTCATTTATGACCAAGCGAAGGTTTTTAATGACGTAAAACCCCAATAATCACTGACCACAAACAGGAGATTAGGCACTCTCAATCAAAACCCTCTCGCACATGCAAAATCAGTACAAAGGCAATCAATATAGGTTCAAATAAAATAAAAAAACGCAGCTCAATTAGCTGCGTTTTTTATACGGCAAGAAAATCACTACTAATGTTTAGTTTTCAACTGAGCCAGTAACATTTGAATAGGATGAGGAATAACTTGCTCATCTATTCGCTTAACTTGGCTACGACACGAATAACCGGTAGCAACCAGCTTATTCTTATTCTCAGGCGCATTTACCACATCGGACCAACTCAATTGGTAGATCGTCCTAGAGGTCTCTGCATTTTGAGTCTCATGACCATAAGTCCCCGACATGCCGCAACAGCCGACCGCTTGGATACTTAGCTTTTGCCCCATAGCTTCATAAATTTCCTGCCAAAGGCGAATAGATGGGGCTTCGGAGGTTTTTTCTGTACAGTGCGCAAGCAACTTAAATTCAGCGCTCGGCAAATTGGCTGAATTATAGGATTTAAGGCGATCAACATGTGTTACCAACCACTCCTGAATCAACTGAACCTTAGGTAGATCTTTTTCAGGTATAACATACCCATACTCTTGACGGTAAGTTAAGGTCATTGAGGGATCAACACCAATCAAAGGTACACCGGTTTCATCTAAAGCCTTAAGCATGCTCCCATTAGATTCAGCAGCTTTCTCAAACGCTTTCATAAAACCATGCACATGTAGTGGCTTGCCGTTGGGTTTAAAGGGTGCCATCAGCACATAAAAACCTAGGCCCGTTAAGAGATCAACTAGATCCAAGACAAGTTGAGATTCAAAATAGCTCGTAAAAGCGTCCTGTACGATAATAACGGCATTATCACGATCCTCCGCACTTAAATCTTTTATAAGATCAGGCGTCGCAAATTGAACCCCCCGAGCTTTCATGCCAGAAATAAGACTATTGGTACAAATAGCTGGGCTATCAACCATACCTACATGTTTACGGAAAATAGCTTTAAGCGCCCTATTCTTCATAGCCCAGTTGTAAGGTGCCGGAAACTTAGCCAGCCATGGAATCATGTATTCCAAACTGCCCACCATATAATCTTTAGCTGGACGCAAGTAACGCCCGTAGTACACCTCTAAAAAGCGCGCTCTAAAATCGGGAACATTAACCTTAATGGGACACTGACCAACGCAAGATTTGCAAGCCAAGCAAGCCATCATGGATTCATGTACTTCGTGAGAGAAGTCATATTCATTATCTTTTGTTTTTGCCAATGTATTTTTAATACGACTCGGCAGTGAAGCGATAAACGAACGGGTTTTCACTTTAGCTGATTCAGCTTGTAAGTCAGTACCTGTTTTTTCCACTAAACGAAGCCACTCTCTAATTAATGACGAACGGCCTTTAGGGGAATTAATACGTTGACGCGTGCCTTTCCAAGAGGGACACATAGCGTCATTCGGATCATAGTTAAAACATGCACCATTGCCGTTACAGAACATGGCAGAGTCATACTCTTCCCGTACAGCAGCACTGATCTGACGATCAAATTGACCACGGGTTGGCACTTGATCAATTTTAAGCAGTTCAGCCCCGTCAATTGCAGGGGTAGCAATCTTGCCAGGGTTCATTTGATTTCGTGGATCAAAGGCGGCTTTAATTTTTTGCAGCTCAGGATAGAGTTCACCAAAAAATTCAGGTGAATATTCCGACCGAACCCCTTTACCGTGCTCCCCCCACAAAAGCCCTTTATATTTAACCGTGAGTGCCACCACTTGGTCAGTAATCTCACGAATCAGCGATTCTTGCCGCTCATCCTTCATATCGATTGCCGGACGAACATGTAAAACACCCGCATCCACATGACCAAACATGCCATATGGCAGATCTCTATCATCTAAGACCTTACGGAACTCCATAATAAAGTCAGCAAGGTTTTCTGGTGGAACCGCGGTATCTTCAACAAAAGGGATAGGACGCTCTTGGCCTTTAGCGTTGCCTAATAAGCCAACCGACTTTTTACGCATGGCCCAGACTTTGTTAATTTCCGTCGCGCCATAGACCACCGAGAAACCAAAGCTTTTACCCTCTTCACCTTCAACGGTCTTTAAATGGGCTTCTAACTTTGCAACATCTGCTTTTAATGCGGCCTCATCATCAGAGGTGTATTCAACTAAGTTGATCCCTTTTATATCAGGCTCGCCCGCTTCGCTTGGAAAATAAGCACTGACTGTATCCCAAATAATATCGCCCATTGCCAAGTTAAGTACTTTAGAATCAATAGTTTCTATAGATGTTGGGCCAAACTCCATTAAGTCTGTCGCGTCACGCAATGAGGTTTCAAAACTATCGTATTTGATATTAACCAGCGCTGCATATTTGGGAATAGATAAAACATTAAGCTTCGCTTCCGTAATAAAAGCGAGAGAGCCTTCACCACCACACAACACAGAATTTAGATTAAAAAGACCGTTTTCATCGCGAATATGTGCAAGATCATAACCGGTAAGGCAGCGGTTAAGCTTAGGGAATTTCGCATCAATAAGCTCTTTCTTTTCAGTGAAAATCGCATCAATTTGGCGATGCACCTCGCCTACTTTGTCGTCACGCTTTTTGATCTCAGCCAGTTCGTCATCCGTAATAGGCTTAGATGACCAAACCTCTCCGCCGAGAAACACTGAGTTAAGCTCAAGCACATGGTCACGGGTTTTTCCGTACATAACAGAGCCTTGACCACTGGCATCGGTATTGATCATGCCCCCAATGGTTGCACGGTTACTGGTGGATAGCTCGGGTGCAAAAAACAAACCATACGGCTTTAGAGCACGATTTAATTGATCTTTAACTACACCGCCCTGAACACGGACCCAGCGTTCCTCTGCATTGATCTCTAGTACCTGATTCATATGCTTGGAAACATCAACGATCAAACCGTCTGTTAAAGATTGACCATTAGTCCCTGTACCACCGCCACGGGCACTTAGTTTCACCTCGGCAAACCGCGTTTCATCCGCCAACTTAGCAATAAGTACCAAATCCTGTTCTGATCGCGGGTAAAGCACCCCTTGCGGTAACATCTGGTAGATACTGTTATCCGTAGATAGCACAATGCGGTTCGCGTAATCGGGGTTTAGATCACCGGAAAAACCGTTTTGTTTAAGTGCATCAATATAATCAAGATACAGGGCGTTAGTGGTTTCGACTTGCGAAAGACGAGGGATCATCTTTTAGGACCTCTATAGGCAACCGCAGCACTGATCTGCTCAAAAATCAGGCTTATATCGCGGTTGTTGCTCAAATTTGTGATATTGGGTGCTATGATGCAGAATTGTTATTTATCAATCAAACGATAAAATTCTATTAATTAATTGATTATGTCGAATAATATATCTATACGCCATCTACGTGCTTTCACTGAAATTGCCAAAAGTGGTAGTTTTACGCGGGCTGCCGAAAACCTGCACCTGACTCAATCAACACTTACCGCCACCATAAAACAGCTCGAAGAGCAGGTGGAATTGAAGCTGTTTGACCGCACAACCCGCCGCGTGATGCTAACCGGCGAAGGGGAAAACTTCTTCCCAGTGGCTGAAAAGCTAATCTCCGATTTTGATACTGCCTTTAATGACCTAAAAGCAACCACCTCTCAACAAAAAGGTAAGATTGGTATTGCGGCCTCGCCCTCAATGATCGGCAGAATGCTACCCGAGATTATTAAATCCTACCATCAAGCCTATGCCAATATAGGGCTTTATCTGCGTGATGATAATGCGAGTGGCATCGAACAACGGGTATTAGAAAATGATGTGGATTTTGGCTTAGGAGGTAATCATTCGAATCAACCGGAATTAAACTATCAACCGGTTTTAATGGATCAGTACGGTATTGTTCTCCCCTCAAACCACCCTATGAGTAAAGCGACACAACTCAGTTGGGCACAGGTGAGCTCACTACCAAGAATCCATTTAACCACAGATACCGGCACCCGTTCACAGTTATATAAATTAGAAAGGGAAAACAATCTGGGATTAAACACCCAAAGCCCATTGATTGAAGTCTCAACCCCAGCGGGACTGGCAGATATGGTAAAAGCGGGGCTAGGTGTTTCTATACTTCCGGCACTTGCGGCCAGCACTAGCGCTTTTTCAACGCTAATATTTGTGCCTTTACAATCACCTGAACTACAACGGAAAATTTACATTATTACCCGTAAAGGTCGCGCGCTAAGTCCTGCCGCAGAAACAATGATCATTATGCTACAGGACTATTTTAAAACGACTCAATTACCCAATCATGTAACTAAAGCGGCTCCCTTAACCTAAATCAATCAAGACTCTTCTGAGTCGTTTATACGCGCAAGGCGCTCTTGCTCTTCAGCAAAGGCTTCTTTGATCTCAAGTAGAACTGAATCAACATCAGCGGCTTCGCCACTCTCTTCAAATAACCCAGTTAATTCAGTATCGGGGGTTAGATCGCCCTCTTCATAGAGTGCCCAGATCTCTTTAGCATACTGCGTATTTAATAGCTCCGGCGCGTACTGCCCATAATAGCTACGCATATTATTAACATCACGTTCCAGCATCCACTGGGCGTGATTATTCGCTGCCGCATCAACCGCCTGAGGAAGATCAATAATAACGGGGCCGTAGGCATCAACTAGCACATTAAATTCAGATAGGTCACCGTGAACTAAGCCGGCACAGAGCATTCTAACGATATCGCGAATCACAACCGCATGATCCGCTAAGGCCTGCTCGGCACTCATCGCCACATCATTAAGACGTGGTGCGACTTCACCATTATCGTCCGTAACTAATTCCATCAGCAAAACGCCGTCGAAACAGCCATAAGGCTCAGGAACTCTAACCCCTGCCGCAGCTAAACGGTAAAGAGCATCGACTTCAGCATTGTGCCAAAGAGTTTCCTGCTGGTCTCGACCAAATTTAGAACCTTTTTCCATGGCGCGCGCACGGCGACTATTCCGCACTTTTCGGCCTTCTTGGTACTGTACGGCTTGCTTAAAGCTACGTTTTGCCGCTTCTTTATAAACTTTGGCACAACGGATCTCTGATCCACAACGTACCACGTACACTACCGCCTCTTTGCCACTCATTAACTGCCTGAGAACTTCATCGACTAGACCATCATCAACAAGTGGTTGTATTCTTTTAGGGATTTTCATGGTGCCCTTATACATGGATTAGAGTACATATGAAACTATATGAAATAAAAAGAAGCAATTTTATCCGCCGATCTTTTTAACAAGAGTATTCGTTAAACGCTTACTGACGCGCAATTATTGTTTCAGATAAGATAACAACCCGATCTCCTTTCTATTTAAAGGCTTATTTATGGCACAAGCAGGACCACTGATTGATACTCTAAAGCGCGAGTTGAAGGCACAAGGAAAAACCTATGTGGATGTTGCTAACGCTCTAGAACTGAGTGAAGCATCAGTAAAGCGCCTTTTTGCAGATAAAAACTTTACCTTAGAACGCTTAGAGCGCATTTGCGATATGCTAAATATCGAGCTATCCGAGTTAGTACAACGGATGAGTAAAGCGCAACATCAACTCATACAGCTAACCCGAGAGCAGGAAAAAGAGATCGCTAACGATTTAACCCTTCTGCTAATCACTGTAAGCGTTATAAGCGGTATGTCTTATGACGATATTATCTACACATATGATATCCCTGAAACTACCTGTATTCAAAAGTTAGCACAGCTTGATCGATTAAAAATTATAGATCTACTACCCAACAATAGAGTCAAACTTTTAGTCGCCCCTAATTTTCACTGGTTACCAAATGGTCCCATACAGCAGTTCTTTCAAGAGAAGGTAGAACAAGACTTTTTCAATTCTCGTTTTGATAAAGCTAACGAAAAACTCATCGTCACCAACGCGATCCTTACCGATAGCTCTAACGCCCGCTTACAAAAAAAGATGGAGCGCTTAGCCGCTGAGTTTAATGAACTGATGCAAGAGGATCATGCAGCACCAAGCCAGCAAAAAAATGGCACAACTATGGTTTTAGCCATTCGCCAATGGCAGTACTCTCTATTTAAGAAAATGAGTAAGTAAATATCCCTTATAAAAACAGAAAACGGTTAGCGCTAACCTTGTTCAACAAAACGCTACTGGAAGGAATGCGAATCTAGGAATACACTTACAAAATCAATTAAGTATAAGTTAACTACACTTACCGTAGGCTCTGGTCGTTTTTTATCTGACATAAAAAGTGTTTTTTATGTTAATGGAGTTTGATATTGCGTTCCTGTAATCATAAAGTTGAACTGAATGATCGATTAGAGTTTCTCTATCGGAGTTCCTATGCAGGCTTTCTAATAATGCTAGCCGCTGCTTCAGGCTTAGTCTTTTGGTTTGATTCAACAAGCCATGCATACGTAAGACTGGGCTGGTGGGTAGCTGTATTGTTATTGATGCTATGGCGACTATTCCACAGTTACACTTGGTGTGTTAAGTCAAAACAAGGCGAACTAGGGACATCCAGCGACCTCTTACGGTTCCGCATAGGCGCATTACTTACCGCTTCACTCTGGGCCTTTTATTGTATTTACTTTTATTCCGACTCTGATCTTTATCAACTTTGTATATCAATGGTTATTGTTGCAACCTTAGCAGGCGGCGCATCCACCGTTTTATCCGGAGATCTACTGCTTGCAATCCTCTACCCGCAAATTTTACTCGTCCCCTATTCACTACTATTAACTTCATCAAGTACGCCTGAGCACCAACTACTAGGGGTTTTAGGCTTAATCTTCGCTGGCATTATATTCTTTAGTGCGTATAAATCGGCTCGATTCACTTTAGACTCCATCAGGCTCCGCTATCAACACACTCTACTGCTCAAAAACATGCAAAGTGAAGTTGAATCAAGAACAGACAAGATCATTGAATTAAGTCAGCTAGACTCACTCACTAAGCTCTTAAACCGACCCGCCTTTATCGAAGCAGCAAATGAGCAGATAAAACATACTGCCAAAGACAAACATCTATCTGTATTTTTTATTGATTTAGACAGTTTTAAACCAGTGAATGATAATTTCGGACATCATGTGGGAGATACTCTTCTTAAACAATTGGCATCACGTTTAAAAGAGAATTTCGATAATAATGCCTTAATCTGCCGTTGGGGTGGCGATGAATTTATTATCCTTGCTAAAACAACTAACAAAAAACAAGTCGAGATAATTGCCAATAAAATCAATACCCTGATTGAATCTACCTTTATATTTGATGAGTATAAAATTGACTTAAATGCATCCATTGGCGTATCTATTTTTCCCAGCCATAGCCAATCTATAGAGGAATTGATCTCTTTCGCCGATGTCTCAATGTATGAAAATAAACATACACAAAAAACGGACTATGTGCTTTTTAGCAAAGATCTAGCAGAAAAGGTACAACGCGACTTTGCACTCTCTTCCGCTATCAGAAAGGCAGTTTCTAGAAAACAGCTTAACCTTGTGTATCAACCTATCATTGATACTAGAAATGGTGAATGCCACGCTGTGGAAGCCTTGCTGCGATGGGAGCATAAAGGAAAAGCGATTCCCCCTGATGTGTTTATCCCTTTAGCAGAAAAACATGGCGCTATACGAGAGATTGGCTATTGGGTGCTTGAGAAAGCGATACAACAGCAAAAATTAATGATGCAAGATGGCTTAAATATAAAAATCTGTATCAATGTCTCTATCGTTCAATTTGAAGATGCTGAGTTTGTAAACATCGTTAGGAATATGATAGATAAGTACCAAGTTGATACTAACCTCTTCCATATCGAGATTACAGAATCAGTTTTCTCTAGTGATAAGCCAAAGCTTTTACAGGCAATTAAACAGCTACAAACCTTAGGTTTTTTTATCTCCGTCGATGACTTTGGAACCGGCTATTCATCATTATCAGTTATTCAAGACCTAGCGGTAAATATTGTTAAGATTGATCGCTCCTTCGTCAACAAACTAGATTCAAATGGAGCGACTATTATTAAAGCAGTAATGCTAATGGCCAATGAACTTAACTATAAAGTTGTTGCTGAAGGTGTAGAAACAGTTGAGCAAAAAAACACACTAAAAACGCTCGGCGTTCACTATTTACAAGGCTATTTATTTAGCAAACCCCAAAACTATATGGATCTCACAAATCAATTTGGCGCCTCCTTTCAATCCATTGCTGAAACCACATCAATGCAATAAGCGTCTTACTCAACCAAAAACAAGTTATGGTATTGAAATATAATACCTAAAGTTCAATATCTCGTAACTTTACATAGAAACGTATTAGTTAAAAACAAATTCCATCAATCTTTCCCTCGTTCATTCACGAGGGAAACATAATGACTAACTTAACAAGCACACACAAAACAGCACTCTTAACAGCGTTAGGTCTAAGCTTTGGTTTAAGCTCATCCCTATTCTATTCACCTTCCATAGAAGCTGCGGGCTTACTCAAACCCCATAATGCAAATTACACTGACTTACAGATCAAAGAACACCACGTTAATGTTGTTATCGAAGATATGTATGCCACCACGACCATCGAGCAGACCTTCCACAATCCCAACAGCAATGACCTCGAAGCGATCTATTCGTTTCCTGTGCCAGAAAAAGCGGCTGTTGGCGAGTTCAGCTACTGGATAGATGGTAAACCGGTCACTGGCGAAGTCGTCGAAAAGCAACAAGCACGACAGGTTTATGAACAACAGAAAGCACAAGGCAATGAAACAGCTCTTGTGGAAAAAGATAAGTATAAAACTTTTGATATCTCCGTTTTTCCAGTTAAAGCAAACCAAGACGTAAAAATAAAACTGGTCTATCTACAAAACACTCAAACGGACACAGGTATAGGTCGTTATGTTTATCCACTTGAAGATGGCGGTGTAGATGTTGAAAAACACAGCTTTTGGAGCCGCAATGAAACCGTTGAAGAAGCGTTTACCTTTAATGTAAAACTGCGTACAAGCTATCCAGTCGATGGGCTGCGCATGCCTCAACATCCAAATGCCCAACTACAACAAGTCGCTCCTTATGAATGGCAAGCTGCGCTCATTAACCAAACCGCTACACAGGTACACAATAGGATTGATCACACTATCTCACCGGACCTGGAAACACCGGACACGAATACGCCCACTCATTTAGACCTTAACGATGAAACAGATACAAAAACACTTAACCAACCAACAACACTGACACAATTAAATAAAGATATTCTTCTCTACTGGAGGCAAGCTGAGGGGCTTCCTGCCAGCGTCGATATGATTAGCTATAAAGAGGCGAATAACAGTAAAGGTACCTTTAAGCTAACCTTAACACCGGGTACTGATCTACCTCTTGTTACACAAGGACGAGACTGGGTCTTCGTCTTAGACATATCCGGCTCAATGCAAGGTAAATTCTCAAGTTTAGTAGAAGGTGTACGTCAGGGACTGGGACAGCTACCGCCTCAAGATCGTTTTAAAGTCGTTCTCTTTAATAATCAGGCACAGAATTTCACTCAAGGTTATCAACCCGCAGATAAACAGACCATTAAGCGCGTTATGACCCAGCTTGATAATGTACAACCCGGAAATGGCACCAACCTATATGCAGGATTAAAAAATGGCATTGATCAACTAGATTCCGACCGTAGCACTGCGATTATCCTTGTTACTGATGGTGTTGCTAATGTTGGTGAAACTGAGAAATCAAAATTCCTTAATCTCCTAGAAAAACGTGATGCGCGCTTATTTACCTTTATTATGGGTAATAGTGCCAACCGCCCTCTACTAGAGGAGATGACACGGGTATCTAATGGCTTTGCTATGTCAATCTCTAATGCTGACGACATTATGGGCCAATTAATGCTAGCAAAGGGCAAAATGTCTCATGCAGCTATGCGCGATGTCAGCCTAAAAGTATCAGGCGTACGTAGTAAAGAGATCGTAAAACCTCGTTTAGCGAACACCCTTTATCATGGTCAGCAGTTAACTGTCTTTGGTCACTATTATCAGCCTGGCGAAGCTGAAATCACATTAACAGGTACTGTTAATGGCAAAGAGAAGAGCTACAAAACACGTTTTATGCTTCCAGAACAATCCACTCAGCATCCAGAACTCGAACGTTTATGGGCTTATGCAGCAATTGAGGAGCTACAAGCAAAGATTGATTATTTAGGAACAGATAAAGACGCCGAGCAAGCGATAACGGATACGGCTATTGAATATGGTTTAGTAACAGATTACACCTCAATGATTGTGGTACGAGATGAGGTATTTAAAGCATTAAACATTCAACGTAATAATCAGCAACGGGTAGAGAAAGAACAGAAAGCCCGCGAGTTACGTGCACAACAACCCGTTACGGCACAGCAAAACCGCGTTGATCAACAACAGCCGATGTTTATTGACTCGTCCTCTGCTCAACCCAACCAAAGTCAGCAGCGTGCATCCGTATCGCCTAGCCGCTCTGGATCCGGAGGTGGCGCCATATCCCCTTGGTTGGTTATCTTGATGGCCGCCAGTATTGCATTAGTTCAATTAAGTCGCTCTCATTCAAACCGCTCTAAAGACGTTTAATAGCAAGGTATGATGATTATGCGTTCCTTATTTAACGACACATTCACAGCCTCCCCAAGGGGGGGGCTTTCGCCTCATAAAGGCTCCACCCCCTATGTAACTCTTATAGCCTGCGCAATAATGTTGATTTTAGGTGTTCTACCCAACAGCTTAGTAGGGCTTCACTCATTAAGTTTTGATTACGTCGCCATTATCGAACAACAACAGTATTGGCGGCTGATAACCGGCCATTTAATACACAGCTCGTGGAACCATCTGTTATGGGATTTAACAACCTTTTCTGTTGCCGCATTTTATCTCGAAAAGCAAAGCCCTAAGCTTTTAATATACGGAATAGTTGTCTCCGCTACGGCGTTAGATCTGTACCTACTTTCACCTCTTTCAAGCCTTGAAAGCTATGCAGGAATCTCAGGTGTTCTATATACAGTGATCACCCTCACCGCTCTGTTTTGGTATAAAAAAGAACCATCCCTACTGGGCCTTGTTCCTTTGCTTATGATTCTCATTAAAACCATCGTAGAACTAACGGCTCAAAACGCTCTATTTGTCACAGAGGGATGGAGCCTATATCCACCCGCTCATCTAATTGGCGCAGCAATTGGCATTGCACTATGGTGCCTATATAGACGAAACCGATCGGCGAAATAACGATTAAAAAGCAAAAGAGTATTCACTTAAGGCGAGCGTTTACGCTCAAAAAGACAGGAGGATAAGCCTACAGGTAATGCGCTATAGAAAACCCGCTTGGCGGAAGATCACTCGATAAGTAATCTCCCTTAAACCAAGCGGTTAAGCTTTATTTTTCGTTATTAGCTAAGAAAAACCACGTATCTAACACTGAATCTGGATTTAAGGAAATTGTATCAATCCCCTGTTCCATCAACCAACGCGCAAGATCAGGATGATCTGATGGGCCTTGGCCGCAAATACCAATGTATTTACCTTGTTTTTTACAAGCAGAGATCGCCATAGAGAGTAGTTTTTTAACCGCTTCATCTCGTTCATCAAAAAGATGGGCAATAACGCCAGAATCTCGATCGAGCCCTAATGTTAACTGAGTCAAATCATTTGACCCTATAGAGAAACCATCAAAATGCTCTAAAAACTCTTCAGCCAACAAAGCATTGGAAGGTATCTCGCACATCATAATGACACGTAAGCTATTTTCTCCTCGTTTGAGACCATTAGCCGCAAGAAGATCAACCACTTGCTTAGCCTCTCCTGGGGTGCGCACAAATGGGATCATCACTTCCACATTGGTTAGCTGCATCTCATCACGAACACGCTTAAGCGCTCGGCACTCTAACTCAAAGCAATCACGAAATGATTCTGATATATACCGAGTAGCCCCACGAAACCCTAACATAGGGTTTTCTTCGTTTGGCTCATACATATCACCGCCAATCAGGTGTCCGTATTCATTGGACTTAAAGTCCGACATACGCACTATCACTTTCTTTGGATAGAAAGCCGCTGCCAAGGTAGATATACCCTCAACAAGACGGTCAACATAAAAATCGACGGGGCTTTTATAACCAGAGATACGACGTTTAATCGTTTGCTGTAATGAAGGAGCTTGCTGATCAAAGTTCAACAAGGCTTTAGGGTGTATACCAATCATGCGATTGATAATAAATTCCAATCTCGCAAGACCGACTCCAGCACTAGGTAACGCCTGAAAATCAAACGCCCTATCCGGATTTCCAACATTCATCATAATTTGGAAAGGTAACTCCGGCATAGATTCGACACTATTAGATTGATGCTCGTAATCTAACTTGCCTTCATACACTCGCCCAGTATCACCTTCAGCACAAGATGCTGTCACCAACTGACCATTAACAAACTGCTCTGTCGCATCACCACAACCAACAATTGCAGGAATACCTAGTTCACGGGCAATAATCGCCGCATGACAAGTACGCCCACCACGGTTAGTAATGATTGCAGCGGCGCGTTTCATAACAGGTTCCCAGTCAGGGTCTGTCATATCCGTAACAAGTACTTCACCGGGTTGGACCTTATCCATTTCGCTAAGGTCATAGACAATACGTACTTTGCCGGAGCCAATTCGGTGGCCAATAGAGCGACCCTCAACTAGAACTCGGCTTGTTTCTTTCAGTAAATAGCGTTCAATCACAGCCTGATTACTGCGGCTCTTCACCGTTTCAGGGCGTGCTTGTACAACAAATATTTCACCTGTATCCCCATCCTTCGCCCATTCAATATCCATAGGACGCCCGTAATGGGATTCTATTTCTAGAGCAATCTTAGCAAGCGTTTCCACATCGCCATCATCAATAGAGAAGCTACAGCGCTCTTCTGGGCTAACCTGAACAGTAGAAACGGGGCTCTCGGAACCGGGTTCGGAATAAACCATCTTGATCGCTTTAGAACCTATAGTTCGGCGAATAATCGCAGGCGCACCCATTTTAAGCGTAGGTTTATAAACATAGAACTCATCGGGATTTACCGCACCTTGCACAACGGTTTCACCTAACCCATAGGCAGCAGTAATAAAGACCACATGGTTAAAACCGGACTCAGTATCTAAGGTAAACATAACACCTGAAGCACCGGTCTCACTTCTAACCATTCTCTGAACACCGGCAGATAAGGCCACTTCGCTATGTTCAAAACCGTGATGAACGCGATAGGAGATGGCTCTGTCATTGTACAGCGATGCAAACACCTCTTTTATCGAGGCTTTAATATCCTCAAGCCCGCGAACATTAAGAAAGGTTTCCTGCTGGCCGGCAAAGGATGCATCTGGAAGATCTTCCGCTGTTGCAGATGAACGGACAGCGACCGCAATATCTTCGCCATTAGACATTTCTGCCCAAGCGGCTTCAATCGCGCTATTAAGTTGCGGTTGAAACTCAGCACCCATAATTAAGGCACGAATTGCTTTTCCTGCCTCTTTAAGATCTTGGATATTATTCGTATCCAGTTGCTCTAGCTTATCCTTAATTTGGTCTTCTAAGCCGCCATAAGTTAAAAAATCTTTGTAGGCAAGCGCGGTCGTTGCGAAGCCGTTCGGGACTTTAACATTTGCCCCCGCCAGCTCTTGCAACATCTCCCCTAGAGAAGCGTTTTTACCACCCACTTTCTCTATATCATTCATACCTACCTGATCAAGGCGCAGTACATAGTTCTGCAACGGTCTATCTCCTACTCGGCTGTCGTAACTGTTTATCAACCCCATGGGGATCTATCAGCATTACATTTTGCTGACCTTTTCCTACTTATTATAATGTGATTAAACGTCGAAAAGAGCGCTAATCTGACTTTGATCTTACTTGAGTGAAAACAAAAAATCCTTACCAAGCCCAGTTTAAATGATTTAAAACAGGCGAAAATCGCAGAGCCCGAATGCATTTACAGACTTAAAACTCTATTTATAGTGTTTTTCAGATCTACTTAAGCCGGATCAAAATCCCTCTACTTTAGCCAATCTGTTATAGTGCTCACTCTATTGTCCGCTATATTTATAAACCAATGATGAAACGAACAGCTTTTTTTATCTCTGATGGCACCGGCATTACCTCTGAAGCTTTAGGACACAGTCTTTTAGCCCAATTCGATAGTATAGAGTTTGAGCAGATAACACTTCCTTACATAGATACGCCCGAAAAAGCGCAAGAAGCGGTATCTCGTATCAACAATGCAGCAACTAAAGATGGCACAAGACCGCTTATTTTCGATACAGTAGTTAATGAAGATATTCGCGCCATTATTGCTGAATCTGTCGCATTCAAAATTGATGTTTTTTCAAGCTTTTTAAAACCACTCGAAAGCGAACTCAATGCCCGCTCGAATTACTCTGTTGGTAAGTCCCACGGTATTGTTGAGCAGACGCGTTACAAAGATAGAATTGATTCCGTCAACTTCGCAATAGACAACGACGATGGTGCCAGAACACGCCAATATGCAAATGCCGATATTATCTTAGTGGGTGTATCTCGATGCGGTAAAACACCCACCTGCCTTTATATGGCGATGCAGTTTGGAATCAAAGCGGCCAACTACCCTCTCACAGAAGAAGACTTAGAATTCAATAAGTTACCTGATGTTCTTGAAAAATATAGACATAAGCTATACGGCTTAACAATTGACTCATTTCAGTTAGCGGCAATACGGCATGAGCGCCGCGCTAACAGTAAATACGCTTCTCTAGACCAGTGTGATTTTGAAGTGCGTGAAGTAGAGAAGCTATTTAAGAAACTTAATATTCCCAGTATTAATACAACCAACTTCTCTATAGAAGAGATATCTACCCGAATTATGGCGCAAGCAGGGCTCAATCGCAGGATGAATTAGTCCTGCGTTGAGGCTTCTTTTAACTGCTGCACTAATCCACGAAATTTTTCGGCTTGATGCTTTTTATTCGGAAGATCATCGAGTGCTTTAGCCATCAGCTCATATGCAGGTATAAGCTCCTTATAATCAGGAAAATCCCGGTGTAAACCATTCAGTAATTTCACAACAAAAAGGGATTTTCCCGAATCAAAGCACCCTAGGGCGAGTTGATAACGCACTTCAGGTGATGCCGGTACATATTGCTTATCGAGCAGCAAAATACGCTGATAAACCGTTGTTAATAGATTCTCCCGACCATAGTTTTTTAAAATCGCTAAATAATCGACTAAGAGATTATCGATCTCCTTGATTCTCTTTATGCCACAAAGAAAATCAAAGAAACGGCTATAAAAATCATAATCATTGATGACGACTTTAGTCCCCTGCTTAAACGTAGCCAGCGCCCCTTCAAAGTCACCCTCTTTGGTAAGAATATCAACTTTAGACAACACTCTATTTTTCTCAGAGCGTTGATCTGAAGGTGTCGATGATTCTAAACGGCTAGAAAAACCTAATGCTTTTTGTTTCTGAAAAATGAGATAACCCATTAAGTGGAATATCACTATCAGATAATAGTAAGAGACGATGCTCTGTAAAACCGCCGAGAAAAAATAGAATTGCTCGTCTAATATCTCATGCAAGGTACCAACCGAAGCCATCATGATCGTAATAAATAATAGTAAGAGCAGATAAGCACTACCTAGCGTCACAACCAATCGCCCAATCTCAATGGGATTAATCGCTGGGCCTATATCCTCAAACCGCGCATAGTTAATAAAAACAGCAGGCAAACAGACTATCCAAAAGATCAAAAATAAGACGGCAACAAGCCCCCCAAAGACTCTTTCAACACCTGAAATCATTAAACTGATAACAATCAATATCACAATAATATGCCATATGATTTTAAAGCCGCCGGAAAACGCTTCATTCATATCAGGTGCTCTGAGAACCCCCATTGTCGTGCCTTGTAAGCACAGAAAACTGTATTTGGTTGTGATAGCTGTTATTGCGAGAGATATACAAAAACCCGTTATCCCGCCAATAAATGCACCTATAGAGGTGAGAACCGATGCAATCATGATCAATAATATAGTTTGTTTATTCATTGGATATTGAAAAGCACTATCCAACCTCCGCCAGAAAGGCGCGATATCGGCAGAACCTAAACTATCAACCTCACCCCCACAGACAAAACAGCGCGGCTCGGGGTATTCAGGATCATCATCAATACAGTGATCGCATAAACTGATCTGACAATGTTCACAATGATAGGTTGCTGCAGTTAGTGGATGGTATTTGCAATACTCCATATTGCATTTAACTCCTACAAGCGGTTGTTAAACCGATAAAAACTCGGCGTATTAAATCACCCATATCACTTAATGAGTCATCCTAGCTCTATAACATTTAATATCTACGGCATCGTTCATAGATCTCAACAGCCGCTTTTTCATATTTTACTTTTTTCGCCTCATGCTCTCGCTCACCAAAGCCGATGGAAAGCTTTCTTGCAAAGTGGCTCAAGGTCTCATTTTTGATCCCGTTAGAATAAAGATAAATAAAAATCTGTTCAGAGGTCATTAGGCTAGGCAAGGCTGACAAGCGCCAGCCTAGCTGAAGAACCTCATCATTAGACATGCTCTGTTTCAGGCTTTCATTATCTAACCAAAGTGTTTCCACCCTTTCCAACTGGTTAAGATTGAGTTTTTCCATATTCAATAGCTTGATAAGTGCGGCTTCCTGCTCTGGATCTTCACGTCCTTTTAATATTGAGTATTTCAATTTCAGCAGGTCAAAATCTTCGCCATAAGTATCAATAAACTCATCTAACGCTTTTAAAGCCGTATCAAAAGAGAAACGGCCTAAGGCTTTATAAATTTTATCTAAATCTCTCTGCTTTGGAGACTCAACCTCATCCTCTGCCAGATATTCCTCATCCAACATTTTTGGATCGACCAGCAATGCAGTCAATATCAAGATAGCCCCACTAATAAAGCCCCCTGTATGAGCCATAAAGGCAACATTAGAGTCCGTATAAGTGAGATAGTTATAGAGCTCATTTGCTATATAGAGCGGGAGAATAAACAGTGCTGGGGCTCGAATAAAACCAACAAAAACAAAAAACCAGTAAAAAAACTCTATCTTCCTAAAACGAAACACACCTAAATACATAGCCATCACTCCGGAAATAGCACCGGAGGCACCCACCAGCGCATTTGGACTGTATTGATTGACCATGACAAACAGAACGCCACCAGCGATACCGGAGACAAGGTAAAACAGAAGAAACCGAAAGTGCCCTATAGCTGCTTCAACAGCAAAACCGAAAATAACGAGGAAAAACATATTTCCAAATAGGTGCATAGGACTACCATGCAAAAATTGATAGGTGACTAATTCAGCAAGACCAAGATCTTTAGGCTTTAAACCGAAACCATAAAGGGCGGTTGATTCAAATTCATCGTGTATTTGCCGCCTATCTTTCCAATAATCCCCTTTTGTAGGTTCTTGAAAACTAACCCAGTGGGCATTTAAATAGTCAAGAAAGTGAAAATCGCTAAGGATATAAAAACTAAGCTGCTGGTGATGGCCTTGGTTATAAAGTGTTTGGTAATCGGAGATAATAGCTTCAGGAACATCATTACTTTGAAGATAATCAAGATAGACAGGCCACTCTGTTTCAAAGTATTCCAACCTGTCATAACGATCTAAAGCACCTTGAAGCTTTTTTTCATCTCCTCCTTGATATACAAAGAAAACAATCACATTGGTGAGCACCAAGATGAACAGCATGATTGGAGGGCGCTTCCAATCAAATCGTTTTTCCGTTGGTATAATGACCATAACGCGTCAGATCCATCCTCTGATCTACAGTTATCATTTATCTTATTATTATCAGTCTTTAGGAAAGACTAGCACGGTTAAAAGCTTATGCCTGCCTTTCTATGAAAATTAATCAAAAACAGAGAGTTAGAAGACTTACTCAAAACCAATTAAATCCTAACTGACACAAGTTAAGCCTATATCGCTGATAAGATACCCCATCGAACAATGGGGCATATAGCCTGTAATCAGTGGTTTTTATAACTATTATCTTAATCTGCTAACCACAGATAAAGACTCAAGGCTTAGCAACCTCCACAAGCTCAGCTTTATGAAAGTGCACTTCGTTTCCACCTATAATGGCACTGCCATGTATAACGTTTTTATCAAAATTAATCAGCAAGGTAACGTAATCACCGTAGCCTTTCTCAAACCAGGAGGCAAAATAAAGATTATCTTCCACCTCCATTGCTTGATATGGAAAAGGCCCCCACCACACATCCGGTTTTGAGCCTGTCAGATAGCGGTAGCTAACTCCCTTCTCTTCAAACTTCACATTATATGAACGGCCACTCGAGTACATATACGTGATTTGAGTTCCATTCAGAACTCGAGTCGTTTCAGAAGCGTCGCCATAAGTATTTCCAACC
Organism: Neptuniibacter sp. 1_MG-2023; assembly: GCF_030547185.1. GTDB lineage: Bacteria > Pseudomonadota > Gammaproteobacteria > Pseudomonadales > Balneatricaceae > Neptuniibacter. The sequence goes on along the minus strand of NZ_JAUOQR010000009.1, from coordinate 24,223 downwards.
GCGAATAGTAAACAAAAGAATGGTAAAACGAGTGAATAGAAGCCGTTTGCCTTTTTCATAATAGTTACCATTTTAGTCTTGGATTAGATCTCAGATTGAGATTAAAGAGCAACGATCGGGTCGCTTCGCCAACAGCTGATGCATCATTCTGTTTAGACGAACAAAACAATACATCGACGTAGTTATACTGGTATTTTAGTGCTGACTGTTTGAGTACTTTATCAAAAGACATTATGAATAGCGCCTCTAAGCGTTATAAAGGCTTAGAGGTGCTGTTTTTATAAAGGTTAAAACCCTTAATCGTCATCATCGGAGGTATCATCATCCGATACAGAAGGAATACTCGCCAAGGTATAGCAGTTTATTTTACGGTTTACTTTATCTTGGTAACGCTTCCAAGTTCGCTCATGGAGAGATTCTGCGTCTTTATCACCTTTGCAGAACGCCATAAACGATTGCTCTTGATCACATAAAGGGGCGCGTGCGCCTGATGCTAATTCAATATAAGCATGACCATGATTCTCAATTAACTGGGCTTGCTCACGCGTGAACTCACCACTGCGTGCAAAACCGTAAGGAAAGTTTTTAGGATCTCTAAATAATTTATCTGACTTGAAAGCGTCATCAAGTTGCATCTACATGCTCCCCAAATCTATTAAGTAATATCGCTGACAATAGAAAAATCGAGTGGTTCTCTTTAACCTTGAGGAAAGATTTAGATGCTAACAGCCTCATTCACAACGGCTTTAACACACACCACCGATCAGTTTTTTTGCGATAATAATCCTAAAAGATGACGAATAGAAGTATTTAAAGAAGCAAAATATTGAGGTTTTTATATCCAGCCTTGCAACCATCGATTTTGGTCTTTCAACTCATTAAAATCCATAGGGAATTGTTGTTTATTGATCACCGCTTCTAAGACACAACCGATGACCTGTTGTTCCAACTCATCCTTAACAAGCTCAGTGACAATAAAGTGTTTCCTTTTCTCGACCGGCTTAACCGCCGTCCACTTGGAAAGCAGGAGTTTATTAGGATTAAATTGATTCATTTGATAAATTCTGCCCAATTAATAACGAAGGTTATAACCATAAATATTAACCCGCTAGCCTAGATCAGCATTAAGGTACGTTTAAATACTTACTGGTACTCTTCAATACTACGCCTACGTTCAGCTGCATAATCAATAATAGGTTGAGGTCGTTGGCCTAAATCAGAAGGCAAAGCATCACCCAATAGATCAGTATCCATATTGGTGTCGCCTGGATGGCCCAAGTCCAACCACTGCTGAGAATAAAGGCCTTTTGCATCAAAACGATCAGCCTGTCGCATTGGATTAAAAATCCTAAAATAAGGCGCTGCATCAGCACCAACCGATGCACTCCACTGCCAACCACCTAAATTAGAAGAAAAATCACCATCAATTAAATGCTGCATAAAAAAACGCGCACCTAAACGCCAATCTTGACGCAGTAGTTTTGTTAAAAACGAAGCCGTTATCATTCTCACACGATTATGCATCCATCCTGTTTCTAACAACTGCTTCATCCCTGCATCAACAATATCAAAGCCTGTTTCACCCTTGCACCAAGCATCAAATTTGGCTTTGTCATGCTGCCAAGCTATTTTCTTTTCTATATCAGGTTTAAAGGGTTTCCAACGGTTCATTTCAGGAAAAAGAATTAAAAGATGACGATAGAATTCCCGCCAAATAAGCTCAGTAACCCATTGATTATAAAACCATTCAGGATCATCTGAATAAGCTTGCACACCTGCAATACACTGCCTTGCTGTTAGTACACCAACACTTAAATAAGGTGAAAGTGAGGAGGTTCCCGTTTGCGCAGGAAAGTCCCTTAACTGGCTATAATCGGTTAACTGCTCTGACACAAACTGCTGTAGCTTCCGATGCGCACTTTCTGTACCTGCTGGCCAGATCTGTTTATTCCAGTCAGCTCCAAGCCTTAGGCCATAACCTATATCCTCTGGAATATTATCCGTTTCAATAGCAGTATAAACCTTAGACGACAAAGGCTGGGGAGCGGGTAAAGGCCCCTGCTCACTCTGTATAAATTGTTGTCGCCAAGCCTTACTGAATGGTGTGAATACTTTATAAGGCAAGCCTTGTTGGTTAAGCACAGACCCCGCTGGAAGCACTAGATCTGATTCAAAACGATGACAACCTATCCCTTGCTGTTGAAAAAGTTGTTCTACTTGCTGATCTCGTTGCTGCTCATATTCTGGTACTTCATCGTTAAAATAGAGAGCTTTTACATTATATTGCTTAGCTAATCTAAGTAGCTGCTGTGGGATCTCTTGATTAGTCTCTGCATGAATAAGCTTTAACGGAATATTAAGCCCAGCCAACTCATCCTTTAATGAATGGAGATTAGCTAACCAAAACTGAACTCGACTCTTAGATTCATCTTGCAGCATCCACTGTTTAGATGAAATCGCAGCAACGGCAATAACACCCATTTCAGCGCTACTTGTGCTCTGAGCAACATGCTCACAGGCCGTATAAAGGGCACGATGGTCACGGGTACGAAGGTCATTTCTAAACCAAACTAGTTTTATATTTTTCACGACATCTCAATAAAAAAGTTTAAACGCAGCTCTTAAGCCAGTTCCATAGGAAAGAACCCTGTTAGATATAATTTCTTAACCCAAGCTCATGGGGGTAAGGATCAAGATAAGCTTGGGATTTAATATAATCAGAGCCATGTCGTTTTAAATAATGTTTGAGTAATGCTAAAGGAACAACTAAATGCACTTTATTGGTTCTATATTGCTCAATCGCTTCTAATAGATCCTGTTTAGTTTCGGCATCAATCTCTTTTTTGAGGTAGCCCATAATATGCATAAGCACATTGGTATGACTTTTACGGTCCGCTTTTTTGGTCAGATAGGTCATCAGATCAAGAATATATTTTTGTACAACCTCATCTACAGACTGCTTACATGCTTCATCCGCTAGATACTTACCTAACTGCTTATACCCCTCATAACTATGCGCCATTAATTGATACTTATGACGGCTATGGAACTGAATAATTTTATGTAAGCTAGGATCACTCATAACCTCCTGTTGCCAGTTATAGTAAACAAAGACCCGCGTAATAAAATTTTCCCGCAGTACGGCATCATTTAAACGACCATCTTCTTCCACCGGTAAGGCTGGATTATGCTTCATTAATCTTGCCGCATAAGCGCCGCTACCGGATACATTAGGCATCCCATTTTCATGGTAAACCTTGACTCTTTCCATGCCACAACTAGGCGAGCCCTGCATTAATATATAACCACAAAGGTCTTTCTCTGTACTGCTCACTTGATCAGCATAAGCCGTAAGCCGATCAGTCACATCAAGTGTAGGATCCTTAACCCCAACAACACGTGGAGCCTCAGCACTGCCGACTAAACGTATAGGTTCACGGGGAGTACTCAATCCTATGGCAACTTCCGGACAAAAAGGTTTTAGATCGAAACATTCACTCAATACATTCAAGCAATACTTGGAACGCTTATGACCACCGTCATAGCGAACTTTGTGCCCAAGAAGACAAGCACTAACACCGACAGGAATTGAGAGTTTAAGCTCACTAATTTCCATTCCAACACCCTCTAAATACTTAATTATTCGGCTCAAAGACTATTTAAAAACCGGTCATCGGCTGAACAATCTTTCCTAGTAATGTACTAAATTTGAGTGGTGCATCCGTTGCAATTAAACAGATACAATCCACATCACTATCCACCAGCGGCTGATGCTCCACTTCACTATCAAGGTCAGCGATATCACCCACTGTAAAGCGGCCAATTTCATCAGAAAAAGACCCCTGCAATATTAAGGTTAGTTCATTACCATCATGACTGTGAGGCAACATAGCCTTGCCTGGGGCAATCCGTAGCAATCGTGATACACCGCCCCGCTCGCTTTTACAGGGAAGATCATGAAAATACACACCTGGGACTATTCGTTTCCATTCAACATTTGCCAATGAACCACCAATATAATCCCCTAAGGCTGTTGGGATACCTTTATCACTGTGATCTTTATGAGGCCTATTGATATCAGGACGATCCAACAGCACCGCCTCTATATCAGATTCCTCATCAATACAGGCTAATAGCTTCTGTAGTGAATCCTCAGCGACCTCTGCTGGTGGTAAAGCATCTAATATAACACCTCCCATTGCTTCAGAGTGAGCTAATCGTTCACGACACTGGGGGCACATAGAGAGATGACAAGCGGTCACTAAAGCCATTGCTTGGGACATTGAGCCCGCGGCATAGCTAACTAATGTTGCCTCATCAAGATGATGCTTAATATTCATACACCATCCCTCCACATAGTTTTTAACTTTTCAGATGCCAACCTAATTCTTGATTTGACGCTACCTAAAGGCACGCCTAGACGATCAGAGATATCTGCGTGAGATCGCCCTTCAAAAAAAGACATATAGATAACCTGTGCTTGGTTTTCCGGTAAAGTGTTAATCGCACTATTCATCCTGTCAGAAATAACCCCTTGCTCACATGGGTTATCCTGATGATCTGGCTCTTCTTGCCACTCTTCCAGATCGTATTCTGGATATTTCTGCTTACGCATTAAGTCGATACTTTTGTTTCTAGCCAAGGTGAATATCCAAGTGCTCGCGGCAGCTTTATTACTATTGTAAAGATGAGATTTACGCCAAACAGCGAGCATGGTCTCCTGCATTAACTCTTCTGCAACTGTATCCACAAGCCCTAGACGTATAAGGTAAGATTTAACTCTTGGCGCAAAATGCCGAAACAACGCTATATACAGCGTTTTATCTTTACTCTCCGCTAAACGAGATAGCATCTCGCTCCAATCGGGATCTGCACCGCTTAGACGGTTTGACATCGATGGCATAGCTACAACATTTTCCACATCTTCACCTGGTGGTTTATTTTCCATACTATCCCTTACGATACCTTACAAAGATTGGATCACCCCAAATCATATAACTGAAAATATATATGCATAGTACATGATCTTTTTTTCTTCACCCTGCGTAACAAACGATGAATATATAATTAAATATGGATCATAAAATGAATATTGCCTCTATTCGTCCAAAAAGAATTGCAGTGATCGGTTCTGGTATTTCAGGACTAAGCTGTGCTTGGCTATTAAACAAGGCACACGATGTAACACTGTACGAAAAGGACGATCGACTAGGTGGGCACTCAAATACAGTCACTTGTGATATTCAAGGTAAGCAGGTGGATGTAGATACAGGCTTCATTGTTTTTAACCCTCCAAATTACCCGAACCTAGTGAAGCTTTTTGAAACACTAAAAATCAATACCTGTGAAACGGACATGTCTTTCGCTGTATCGATTAACCAAGGTGCACTGGAATATTCTGGTACAGGTTTATCCGGTTTACTCGCGCAAAAGCGCAATATGATAAAGCCTAGTTTTTGGCAAATGGTTCGTGAGCTGCTTAGATTTTATAACGATGCAAACACAATGCTAGCTCAGTCAGATATCAATGAACTGACCTTAGGAGAGCTTTTACACCAGCATAACTATGGTGATGCTTTTATTTATAATCACCTACTACCTATGGGTGCCGCGATCTGGTCAATGCCTGTAGAAAAAATGTTGAACTACCCGGCCAGCAGTTTTCTCCGCTTCTGTAAAAACCATGGACTGGCTCAGCTTAAAGATCGCCCTCAATGGAAAACAGTAATTGGCGGAAGTCACTGCTATGTTAATAAAATAGCCGATTCCCTAGAGAATAAAATCCGCTTAAATAGCCGTATTCACAAAGTTATTCGTTGTGACGATCATGTGATTATTGAAGATCTACACGGTAAACGTGAATACTACGATGATATAGTGCTAGCCTGTCATTCGGATCAAGCCCTCGCTTTATTAGAGGCGCCAACGGATGATGAGAAACGCCTGCTTAACCACTTCCCATATCAGCGTAATAAAGCATATTTACATACAGATCCATCCTTAATGCCAAAACGTAAAGCGGTTTGGTCAAGCTGGAACTACATATCCACTGGACAACGGGATCAATCTCAAGAGGTATCAGTAACTTATTGGATGAACCAATTACAACCGCTTAACACTGAGCAGCCTCTATTTCTTTCACTTAACCCGCTAAAAGATCCTCAAGATGGAAGCATCATTCGCACCTTTTTTTATGACCATCCTGAGTTTTCTCAAGGTGCTCTTAATATGCAAAAAGAGTTATGGCAACTACAAGGCAAAAAGCGAACTTGGTTTTGTGGTGCTTACTTTGGCTATGGTTTCCATGAAGACGGGTTGCAAGCGGGTCTCGCCGTAGCTGAACAGCTTGGCGGTATACCTCGACCTTGGACACTCGAAGACAAAAATAGTCGCATTTTTGTTAGCAAACCACAAAGTAGAGAAACAGCCCCAGCTGAACAGGTTAAAGCCCATGGTTAAATTAAGCTCTTGCCTCTATCAAGGGGCCGTTATGCATCATCGTTTTCGCCCTGCAAAACACCGATTTATCTATAAGGTTTTCTCACTTTGCCTAGATATAGATGAGCTACCCCGTTTAGACCGATTTAGATGGCTCTCTATTAACCGTTTTAATCTTTTTTCATTTAATGAAAAAGATCATGGTAGCGGTCACGGCAACTTAGCTGAAAACATCCGTCAGTTACTAACTCAACGGGGTTATAACCAAGCAACACATCGAATACGCCTACTCTGTTACCCACGTATTCTAGGCTATGCTTTCAATCCACTTAGCGTGTATTTCTGTTACAACCAAGATGATCAATTAGACGTGATCCTCTACGAGGTCAGTAATACATTCGGCTCGCGACATACTTACCTGCTTGAGGCTGATAGTAAAACCGATCAAATACGGCATTCCTGCAATAAAGAGATGTATGTGAGCCCCTTTATACCTATGGATACAGCCTACTCTTTTCGTATCTCCCCACCTTCAGATAAGGTCGCCGTCAGCATTCGACAAACAGAGCAATCAACACTAGGAGCAAGGCAACCTATTTTGCAAGCGACATTTACGGGAACCCAAAGCGAGTTAACGGATAAAACCTTACTAAAAGTGTTTTTTAAATACCCCCTAATGACCTTAAAAGTCATTCTAGCTATCCATTGGGAAGCACTCAGGTTATGGCGCAAAAAACTAAGTTTACAGCCTAGAGATACGCGACAAAAACACAGTATTAGCTGGCAGGACAAAAGCGGAGTGACCCATTATGAAAGCTTATGAGCAGCAAACAACACCCCTTAAAGCTCCCTATTCTCAAGCCACTTGGTTTGAAAAAAAGCTCCTTAGTCTATTCCATAAAAAACTGAATGGTCATCAAGGCACACTTCGCCTAACGCTACCAAGTGGTTTTACATGCAAGATTGGTCATAGTCAGCCAGAAGCCGATATCCAATTAAACAACTTTCGACCACTCTATCGCCTATTTTTTGGCGGTATCAATGGTGGTTCAGAAAGCTACCTAGCGGGAGAATGGGAAAGTTCAAATCTTACAGAGTTAGTAAAATGGGCGCTCGCTTATGAAAGCTCCCTAGCGGACCTATCTAAAGCACGCATAGTGACAAGTACACTCCACAATATCTATCACTGGACGCGCGACAATACACTGACGGGAAGCCGGAAAAATATCGCAGCCCACTACGACTTAGGGAATGATTTTTACAAACACTGGCTTGATAGTTCTATGACCTATTCTTCTGCGTTATATAGTCACTCAGACGAACCCCTTCTATCAGCTCAACAAAGAAAAAACGCGCGCATTCTCGAACTACTCAATGCCCAACCGGGTGAGCATGTGGTCGAGATAGGCTGCGGCTGGGGAGGTTTTGCAGCCCAAGCAAGCAAAGAGCATGATCTAAAAATTCACGGCATAACCTTATCCCAAGAACAACTAAAATGGGCTAAACAACGTATTAAAGATGATAATCTTACCGATAAAGTCCATCTGAGTTTAACCGATTACCGTGACCTCCATACCCAATATGATGCGGTGGTTTCTATTGAGATGTTTGAAGCGGTCGGTGAAGCCCATTGGGATACTTATTTTGAAACGTTAAAACGCGTATTAAAACCTGGAGGCCAAGCTGTACTGCAAGTGATAACCATCGAGGATGAGCGCTTCCATAGCTACAGAAAACAAGCCGATTTCATCCAACGCTATGTGTTCCCTGGCGGTATGCTACCTAGCGTATCAGCCTTTAAAGAAAAACTAAGCGAACATGGCTTTATACTTAAAAAACATCAACTATTCGGTAAAGACTACGCCAGAACTATACGCGAATGGTATAGCGATTTTGAAAAATCCTGGGGAGATATTAAAGCACAAGGGTTTGATGAAACCTTCCACCGTTTATGGCGCTACTATCTAGCTTACTGTGAGGGAGGTTTTGAACATGGTTCTATTGATGTAGGACTCTATGTATTAGCCCACGCGGACGATAAGCTTTAAAGCCCACAAGAGAATGATCTTAGCTGAATAATGCCATATGGGCTGCTTAGCAGCCTTGAGGCGATGCTTAATCATGTTGATTCAGAAGATCAACACATCATATTTTTATCGCCTAACATTCAACTCTATTTCTACCCTGATCTTTCGCTTTATATAGCATGCTGTCGGCTTTGCTAATCAACTCTTCCTCATTACAACCTAAGTGGGGAACCATCTCAGCTAAACCCACACTGGCCGTTAGGTACTTGTTGATAGGTGAATCACTATTATTGATATTTAGAGCAAGAATTTCCTCCAACAATCTATTTGAAAGCGTTTCAGCCTGTTCAAGCGAAGTCCCTCCCCATACCAAAGCAAACTCTTCACCGCCGTATCGCGCACAAATATCGCCGGGTCTACTAGCAAACTCTTTCAATAAGGCACCTATCTTGATTAAACACTCATCACCCGATTGGTGCCCATAGATATCATTGAGAAGTTTAAAATGGTCTAAATCGACTATTGCTAAACTGATAGGTTGTTTTAATCTTAAACATCGCCGCCACTCATTATAAAGAAACTCATCAAAAGCTCGGCGATTAGGAATATCAGTAAGCCCATCAAGCCGAGCAAGATTTCTTACCTCTTCTTCAGCCAATTTTCTCTCGGTAATGTTTTGGTGTGAAATAACAAAGTAATCCTGACACGACATCTGCAGCGCAGTTACTCGCATCATAAACCAACGTTTTTCATCCGGACTATGACAGGGGTATTCAAAGTAAAACGCGGGCGTCTCTTTGTTAATAACACTTAAAATACCATTTCTTGCCTTTTCTCCGAAGTCATCCCCCATTGCCGCAGCTTTATCACATTCATCAATGTAATTAATACCCCGCCAATTTTCACCAACGGAGCAAGCATTGTTACTACCAAAATCCGACCAACTTTTATTGGCATACTGAATCGTTCCCATATCATCAATAACAACAATATGTTCAGTAATTGAATCGAGAATCAGCCTTAAAGCTTCATGGGAATTTTCCACTTATTCACCTACTCACTAGAATATGCATAAGGATCGCTATAACTGATTACTAGTTTCGAGCTGCTATTAAAAACATCTCTTAATGTAGCATACTAATACTTCACACAACCTATATGCCTACTGACGGACAAGCCTACACAGAAACCTCTTCACTGATTTGGTAATGCCTTTCAACACCTTGAGTCACCTCCCCCCATATAGAGGATCGAACTCTGGCTTGGTGATGATCAAAAGCCATACGACTCACGAACTCTTCATAAACATTAAATTTATTTCTATTAACTAGATCAGGAGTCACCATAAAAACTAAACAACCGGATTCTTCTAAGGTGAGTTTTTCATGCTTTGGCAGCTCACGTTTAACTCTCTCAAGATCGGAGTCAGGCACAAGAATAAACCCTTGCAGTATAACTTTAGGCAAAACTTCCCCTCTAAAACAGACAAGGTCAGCTTAACAAACTGGACTATCACTAGCGTTAAAGCAACAAAATTCACAGAATATAAACAAACAGGAGAAAGGACTTTCAAGCTTATTTTTGCAGATATAAGCTGTGTAGGCATAAGATTTTCTAGGCAGAGCTTTACCTAAAATCACGCTTTCAAGTTGCCTACCACTTTAAAATGGACGCTTAGTAACGGAGGATAAAAGACGGCAACGTTGAGGATCAAGCAGAATCACTTCAAGCAAACCAAGTAAGGTTTTACTGAGTCGGAACTTGCACTACCTGCTTGCCAAAAACACAACCTTTTAGCTGCTGTTTTAAAGCTTGAGTAATTTCCTCAGCCTCAAACGAAACAGGAATAATGCTAGGCGCTTTAATACTGCCATCATTAACGCTATTCATTAACAAATTACCCATAAAGCTCATCTTTTGTTGAGCACATAAGCTTTCGGTTAACCAAGCGCCACTTAAAGAAACAATATTAATAACCGGGGCTTTATAAAATAACAATGAGGAGGGTAATTCAGGCAAACCATTTAAACAGGCAATTCTTCCGCAAAAACGTAATAGTTCTATATTACGAATAGTATTTGCGCCACCTACAGTATCAACAACAGCGTCAAATTGACTATGCCCTAATGCTAGCTTGAATTTTTTAAGTAAATTTTTATCGTTATAATCAAAACACTTATCAGCGCCTATTTTTTTCAAATAAGCATGAGTATTTTTAGCTGAGACAGTAAAGACCGTAGCACCACGCTGTTTCGCAAATTGAATAGCAAATTGACCAACCGCTCCCGCACCTGCATCTATCAGCAAGTTCTCACCCTCTTGGATTTGCAATTTATCTAGAGCGAAAATAGCTGCCATTCCGGCACAAGGCAGAGCAGCAGCAACTTCAGGTGCGAGTCCTTCAGGTAATTTAGAGACTGCAAAATTAGGTACTGCAACATAGTTTGCTAACATCCCCTGTTGCTTAATATTGGCATGCCACATCACTCGATCACCAATATTAGGGCTTACACCGACAGGGGCATCCACCACGGTACCTACAGCGTCTAAACCCAAAATATGCGGATATTGCCAATCAGGGAAACCATGTTTAGCTAACTTTGCATCAATGGGATTAAGGCCAACATATTCAACACGAATCAGCAGTTCACTTTCTTTCCGCTGCGGCGTGGGCATCTCCTGCTTTACCAAAGAAAAGTCATCCCCGACTTCTCCCAAGGTGATTGCTTGCATCGTGCTGGCTATGTTAACCACAATTATTACCTTTTCTTTTTTCTTAATATAAACACCAGTTACAACACTAGTGTTCTACTCCAACCACCACTAAACGCTTTGTAAGTAGAGATTTTAGCGAGCATAAAGGCGATTTTTGCATCAACCGCTGCTTGTTTAGCAACTAAGGCATCTTGACGAGCTGACAATAAATCTAGATAAGGCATCTGCCCCTCTTCATACATTGCCTTGGCCTGTTCATGTGCAATTTCAGCGTGATGTAGTCTTTTTTCTGCAAACTCATGCAGGTTTTTTGACTGCTTCATGCTAACCAACGCGGTTTGTGATTCAGCAATAATGCTAACAATCGTATTTTCATAATCAGAAAATGCAGCTTGGCTTAGTGAACTTTGAGCTCTTGCCTGCGCCTTTAATGCGGGCCAGCTTAAAATTGACCAGCTTAGCTGAGGCGTCAGCGACCAAGCATCGTCATTACTCGATAATTGACCGCCAATAGGATTAATTAGCCCAACAAAGCCCGAGATAGAAATATCCGGATACAAGGCCGCTCTTGCGGCATCCGCCAGCGCACTTTGCTCAAGTAGCTGATAGCGGGCAATGCTAATCTCAGGACGTAGACTCACCGCTTTCTCTGGCTGAGTTAAAGCTACCGGCTGGATTAGATTACTGTTAATTAGATCTGTTTCAAAACTCAACTGTACTTGTTCAGGCGTCTGTCCTAACAAAACCGCCAATGTTGCCTTATTTTGATACAGTGCAGTTTCTATCTGTGGCAACAGTGTTTTTTGCTCATTTAACTGAGCATAGGTCCGATTAATATCTAGCTTAGAAGCAAAACCTTCATCAACCCGCGCTTGTAATACATCGATACTTTCCGTTAACGCGCTAATTTGTTGATTTACAATTTGCAATTTTAACTGATTACCTTGCCACTCAAAAAAGCTTCGGGTCACGCCACTAACGATCTCTGCCACTAACTGTGTTTTTTGCTCTTGTGCTTGAAAGCTCTTGGCCTCAGCACCTTTAATCAAAGCGGAGATTCGCCCAAACAGATCAAGCTGCCAACTAAAATTGGCACCTAAACTAGCATTACTTTCAATTACGCCCGCAGTTGATTCACGGTTACCTAATGCGGTTACATCACCTTGCGGTAAATATTGAGCTTCTTCGTAACCAAGTTGTTCCATGGACGCTTTTAGGCGCTGTTGAGCCGCTTGTAAATTACGATTAGATTCCAGTGCTTGCTTAACAAAAGCATCTAATTGCTGGCTTTGGTAGGTTTCCCACCATTGATTATTTGCACCACTTTCAGTCAATTCAGCGGCATAACTTTGAGCTGCAAAAAAAGCCTCTTTTTCTAAACTACTTTCTCCAAGGTTAGAGCTGCTTGCGCAGCCCGCCAAGGTTATAGCCACCGCTAATGTAGAAAGCTTAGCGGTTGATGTTAAGTTCAACTTAAACATGCGCGTCTTCCTTCTTGTCACTAATCTCAGTCGCTGACTTTTTAGCAACTAAAGCATAAAAGACAGGCGTAAATAACAAGCCAAAGAGCGTCACACCGATCATGCCAGAGAATACGGCAATCCCCATAGCTTGACGCATTTCAGAACCCGCACCCGTAGCGAGTACCAGAGGAATAACACCGGCAGTAAAGGCGATGGAGGTCATTAATATTGGACGCAAACGCATACGACCAGCATGAATAATAGCCTCTAAACGTGTCAATCCAGCCTCTTGCTCCTCCTTCGCAAACTCAACCATTAATATGGCATTTTTACAGGCCAAGGCCACCAGCACGATTAAAGCTATTTGGGTGAAAATGTTGTTATCACCACCAATTAACCAGACCCCACACAGAGCGGAGAATATAGTCATCGGCACAATCAAAATGATAGCTAATGGTAAACGTAAGCTTTCATATTGAGCAGCCAACACCATAAACACTAGCAGCACCACTAATGGGAAAATATATACCATTGTGTTACCTGCGAGAATTTGCTGATAAGTTACGTCAGTCCACTCATAAACAAGACCTTCAGGTAAGTTTTCAGCTAACACTTCTTCAATCGCTTGCTGAGCTTGGTCCGAACTGAAGCCCGCACCTGGGCTGCCGTTTAGTTCAGCACTAGGGTAACCGTTATAATGCATTACACGGTCTGGGCCTGTCGTTGGAGTCGCACTCAATACAGCACCCAGCGGTACCATAGCACCTTGGCTATTACGCACTTTTAAATTCAAGATCTGCTTAGCATCTAATCTAAAGTCACCATCCGCTTGGGCATTTACTTGGTAAGTTCGACCAAACATATTGAAATCGTTTACATACAGTGAACCAAGATATATTTGTAATGCATTAAACACTTCATCTAACGCAATACCCTGTAACATCGCTTGTTCACGGTCAATTTCAATATCCATTTGCGGTACTTGAATACGGAAACTTGAATACAGACCCATCAGTTCAGGGCGTTTTCTTGCTTCATTAATAACCGTTTGTAATGTATTAAATAAGGTTTCAAAGCCTAAGTTTGAACGATCTTCAAGTTGCAGTTTGAAGCCACCCGTTGTACCTAATCCACGAATAGGTGGTGGCGGGAAAACAGCAACAAAAGCTTCATCAATCACTGAAAAGCGTTTATTCAACTCCCCTGCTATAGCTGCAGCCGACAATCCAGGCCCTTGACGTTCAGAGAAGTCTTTAAGGGGTGTAAAAACAACTGCACTATTTGGACTGTTAGTAAAACCATTAACCGACAAACCAGGGAAAGCAACAATGTGTTCAACACCCGGAACCTCTTGTGCAATGGCCGACATCTCTCTAACAACGGCTTCGGTTCTATCTAGGCTTGAAGCATCAGGCAACTGGGCAATAGAAACCAGATATTGCTTATCCTGTGCTGGAATAAAGCCACCGGGCACTGTATTAAACAGACCGGCAGTCGAACCTAATAAGGCAATATAAATGATGCCAACAATAACGCTAAAACGAATTAGCTTTTTAATTACCGCTTGATATGCCAATGAACCTTTTTCAAATAGACGGTTGAAAGGTCGGAAGAGAAAGCGTCCAAAAATAGCGTTTAAGATTCGCGTTAAAAGGTCAGGTTTTGCACCGTGCGGTTTTAATAGCAACGCCGACAATGCTGGGGATAATGTTAACGAGTTAAACGCAGAAATAACGGTCGAGATTGTAATCGTTAAGGCAAACTGCTTATAGAACTGCCCTGTTAAGCCAGTAATAAACGCAGTCGGGATAAATACCGCCAGTAATACAAGTGCAATCGCAATAATAGGTCCGGTCACTTCGCTCATTGCAACGCGAGACGCTTCAACAGGCGATAACCCTTTCTCTATATTACGCTCAACATTTTCCACTACAACGATGGCATCATCTACCACAATACCTATGGCCAATACGAGACCAAAGAGAGATAAGGTATTGATACTCACGCCCAACCACTGCATTACCGCAAAGGTACCAATGAGTGAAACGGGCACCGCGATTAATGGAATAATCGATGCGCGCCATGTTTGCAAAAACACGATAACCACGATAACCACAAGGGCAATCGCTTCTAATAAGGTGGTTATAACCGCTTCGATAGATCCACGAACGAATACTGTTGGGTCATATACAATGTCATAATTAACACCGGCAGGAAAATCTTCCGATAGTCTTTTCATTGTTTCACGAACTTGGTTCGATAATTCTATAGCGTTAGAACCCGGACGTTGGAAAACCGGTATCGCTACCGCAGGCTGACCATTTAATAATGAGCGCAACGCGTAAGTATCTTGCCCAACTTCGACGCGCGCAATGTCGCCCAGTCGAGTAATTGCCCCACCTTCGTCAACCTTAATAATAACGTCTTCAAACTCTTCAACACTCGTTAAACGACCTTTGACGTTTAACAGTACTTGAAACTGTGCTGAATTAGATGCGGGCTGAGAGCCTAGGGAACCGGCAGCAACTTGTTGGTTTTGTTCACGTAGTGAGTTAACAACATCGGTTGCCGTTAACTGACGTGAAGCTAAGGCATCTGGATTTAACCAAACACGCATCGAATACTTACCACCACCAAATACGCGCACTTCACCTACACCGCCAAGACGGGCTATTTGATCTTTTACGTATAAATCGGCGTAGTTAGATAAATAATCTGCTTCTCTAATTTTCTCTTTCGAAAATAGATGCACCACCATAGTTAAATCAGGGGATGCTTTTTTCGCAACAACACCTAAGCGCTGCACTTCCTGCGGCAAACGCGGTAAAGCACTATTGACACGGTTTTGCACACGAACTTGGGCACGATCTAAATCAGTACCTAATGCAAATGTGACGGTCAGTGTCATACGACCATCGCTAGTCGCTTGTGAAAACATATACAGCATGCTTTCAACACCGTTAATCTCTTGCTCCAGTGGTGTTGCAACAGTTTCCGCTATAACTTTTGGGTTTGCACCGGGGTAATTCGCAGTTACAACAACCGTTGGCGGTGTAACTTCTGGGTATTCACTGACCGGTAATTGAAACAGTGAAATGGCACCACCGATAAAAATAACCAATGATAATACGGCAGCAAAGATCGGCCGTTTTATAAAAAAATGTGAAAAATTCATGAGCCGCTTCTTATCACTTAGCCGTTAATAGAGTTTGGGTTTTTGGTGCGCTTAAGGTTGACCCGATAGCATCAGCATTTAGCTGAGTTGTTCGTGGTTCAATTGGCATACCGGGTCCAACTTTAGCTGGGCCATTCACTGCAATAATATCGTTTTCACCTAAACCAGCCGTGATTGCGCGAAATTCACCATAACGATCACCCACGCTAATTGGGCGATACTGTAATGTGTTTTTATCATCGACAATTAATACAAAACGGTTTTTCAGATCCGTGCCTATAGCTCTTTCAGGAATCAAGACCTGCTGTTTTGCTTCTTGGCTCGCTAGACGAATACGGGCGAATGCACCGCTACGCAGCTTATGATCATCATCAATAAAAGTGGCACGTACACGCAATGTACCTGTAGAGGTATTGATTTGATTATCAATAAAGTCTACATGGCCTTTATAAGTAAACTGTTCACTACCTAACAACTGCATAACAACAGGTAAGTTGTCGCTGGCTTTAGCCTGTTCAAAGTTGCTATTCCATGTACGCTCATCAATATCAAAGTACGCATACATTTTTTGGTTAGAGACAATGCTGGTTAGTGTGCTTTGATTAGCATTCACCGTGTTACCACGAGTAATCTCAGCACGTGAGATAATGCCATCAATAGGTGCGGTAATTTTCGAAAACTCTAAATCAAGCTGAGCCGCCTGAAGCTGCGCTCTTAATGCAGAGATTTGCGCTTGTGCTTTTTTAGCAGCGGTCGCTCTAGATTCAGCTTCTTCGGAAGAGATCGCATCACGTTTACGTAATCGTGTTGCCCTTGCCGCTTCACTTTTAGCTTGTTGATATTCCGCCACCGCACTAGCTACTTGAGCATTTAAGCTTGCGACTTGAGCTTCAAATGGACGTGGATCAAGACTAAATAATAGATCGCCCTGTTTTACCTGCTGACCTTCAACAAAATCAATTGTATTCACAACACCGGACACACGTGGTTTTAAAGCAACCTGCTGAGGTGCCTCTAAACGTGTCGTGTAAGTAAACCAAGTTTGAACTGGCTTATAAATGACTTGTGCTACATCAATTTGCGTCAAAGGCCTTTGTGCAGGCGCTTTTGCTTGTTCTGCCGGCTCACTACAAGCGACGAGTGCACTAAGCAAAACACTTATAGTAATTATTTTGCTGTGTTTATTGAATGACATAGCCTATCCCTCTAAATTTAATTGCAATCATCATAAAGGTTATGAATGTGTTAAAATAGAATCAATTTATCATTTGATTAGTGCAAAAATAGCACCAATAGACTTTTGAGAAGAGAGATCCAATGGATACAACGAGTCGTTTGCTAATGTTTCTAGATGTTGTAGAGCTCGGTAACTTCGCAAAAGTTGCTGAATCTCACCGTATCGATCGTTCAGTTGTTTCCAAACAGATGAATAAATTGGAAGAGGAGTTAGGCGTACGTTTACTTAACCGCTCTACTCGCACTATCTCTTTAACCGCCGCAGGCGCCGAGATGGTCAAAAAAGCCACCGAAATGCGCTTTTTATTAAGTGAAACTATACAAATTGCCGAAAACTATCACACTGAACCCCGCGGCCTCTTAAAAATAACCAGTTCAGCGATTATTGGGCGCCGCTATTTACTACCCGTAATAAACGATTTTCAAAAACGCTTTCCGCAGGTAGAAGTCGAATTAAACTTAGAAGATCGCATGGTCGATGTAGTCGGTGAAGGTTATGATCTTGCTTTTCGTATCGGCCAACCTAAAGTATCAAATTTAATTTCACGCCAACTCGCTCGCAACCGCCTAGTCATTTTAGCCACACCGGAATTCCTACAAACTTATGGTGAACCTGCAACACTTGAAGAGCTCGCTAAATTACCTGCGGCAAGTTATGCCAGCAACACCTTACGTATAGATGAAGTTAGTTACATCAACGACCAAGGTGCAGAAGTTGCGGTACCTATCCATAGTACCTTCCGATCAAATGATGGGGATGCGATTCGCTTAAAAGCCCTATCTGGAAGTACCTACTTTTTAACACCTGCCTTTTTAGTCTCAGATGAAATTAAACAAGGTCTATTAACACCTATTTTGACTCATATTAAATTACCTGAATTTAATCACCTTTATGCCATCTATCCACATCGCGAACTACCAGTACGTACACAACTCTTCTTTGATGCCGTGCGTGAATTCATAGGAAAAGACAAACCCATTTGGGAAAATAACATCCCTGGGTTTGACTCTATGTATCAATAGCCCGTTATGGGAATAGGTTATAAAACATCTACGATGGCAGCTGCACCTCAAGTACCGATAGAGGTGTAGGTGTTTCGATAATAGCGGATAGAGTTAAACCTACTTGGCTAAATAGTTTCTCAAACTCCTCTTTATCACGTTCCTGCCCGCCCCAGGTCATAAGAAAAGCTTCTATATCTTTTGAGAAATGTGGGACATTTCCTTCAGGTACAATAGCGTCGATCACATAAAGTTTACTTTCAGGCGTCATTGCGGCTTTGACTGTTTGCAGTATTTTGCAGCAATCCTCATCACTCCAATCATGTAGAATCCGTTTAAGAACATAAGCATCCGCTCCGGAAGGGATCTTCTCAAAAAAGCTGCCATGGCTCTTATCAAAACGTAAGTTAAGTGCAGATTGCTCTTCTATATGAGTGGCTTGATTGACAATATGTGGCTGATCAAACAAGGTACCATTAAGCTGTTCATTTTGAGAAAGAAGCGCTTTAATAAAGCCTCCTTGCCCTCCTCCTACATCCACTAATGTTTTCGCATCGCTCAGAGGGCAGCATTCAGCAATAACAGGATTCTCTAACTCTGCATAATTATGCATAGCTCTGGCAAACTGATTATTCTCTTCAGCGTCTTCATCTAAGTACTCAAAAACACCTTTGCCAAAAAGTTCTGTATAGCTATCTTCACCCGTGCATACGCTATGCTCTAAATGGCCGTATGCCTCCCACATAGATTTTGTAACCATGTGCGCGGCATTACGAATCGAAAACTCACCGTCGCTACTAATTGAACTTGAGAGCGGTGTAGCCAAAAACATTCCTTTATCGGTCTCTTCAAAAATCCCATAAGAAGCCAATAAGCGCATCAACCGATAAAGACGATCTTCATTCAATGATAAATGTTTAGCTATATCTTTTGCATGGACAGCCGTGCCGCTTACATGGTCAGCAATACCTAATTTGGCTGCCACATGAATAGCTCTAGAGATAACAAAACCCCAATAAAGCTCATTGATTCGTTGAGTAGGATTAGTTTCAGATGATGACATAGAATGCTTTACGCCACAGTCGGCGTACCCCTTTACTTATTATTGTTAGGCAAGATCAAAAGCAAACTATATGCCATAGACATAATTTATTGTTTATAAAGGATATTTAAAATATAGACAGCTGCATGTAAACCTATATGATTCACTTTTAGCGACAGTCTGTTTCATCCCTTTTCCACCAGCCCTCCAATAAAAGGCAGACAGACATATCCCTCAGCAAGGATAAACACTTCTATATAGTGAAGATAAAACAGGCGGATAAAGGAGAATGCAGTTCTGGGTATAAAGGGTGAGTTCCTACCTCCTAAAGGTCTTTTGTAGGAGGCCAACCTTTGGCCGAAACCCCGTCATCGCAACGTTTTTCAGCTACATCATATGCACAACACCAATCATGAAGCAGATATTGATTAACGAATCGCAAACTGAGACTCTTACAGGTATGAATATAGCTACACCTATCCTTGGAGAATAAAGTTGAGACTATTTAGTTTTAATCGCAATATCGTTCATGTCCTTTCCTCTGTTTGCTTGGAAGTGGACTAATTCTTTTTGAGGAAAGCGATATTCATGATGTACACGATGCTAATAAAAAGAAGAGGAAACAACCTAGGCTCTGACTAATCAGCGATTTAACCTGCTTCTGGTTGGAGAAACTTAGCTTTAGTTTTAACCCTTTGATCGACAGATATACTGATATGTAAATATTAAGTTAAGGAATGACTATGAACTTAAACAAAGAAGAGTTTGAGAAAGTTTACATTAGGCGCATGTACCCTCACATCACTGTCTATTACGCAGACAATCATATTTTGCTTATTAATAACTTATACCTATGGGTATACCCAGTTTTATTGTCAGCCGCTACGCTCACCTCATTTTGGTGGGCCTATCCTACATATACTTTTTTAGCGCTTCTGGGCTTAAAATTTTATATTGACATGTCCCAGAACCCCTTCTTTGATAAGAGAGTCGCAATTTATAAAAACGGTGATGTAAAAGTTCTATCCTTTAATAATAAGATTAAAAATAAAGAGCCTCTAGGGGAGATAGAAGAAATCGACATATCTGCTGCAGGTGTAGCTGAATTATTTAGTAAGCCTAGTGGACGAGTCTACGAACTATCGATTACAGGTAGCAATAGAGATCTTACAATTATTGCATCACCTGATCGTAACGGGGATATTTTCTGTCAACTTAAAGTGGATCTCGAAGACTTTTTTAACTGTAAAGAGAAGAAAAGCGTATATAAAGGACCTGCTTGTTATAGGAAACCGATCTGGTAATAACAATGATTATAAGCCACTTTCCCCTACCCTTGGCCATTAATGATCACAGTTGGATACAGATAAAAAACTAGTTTAAAGGGCTAACCCCTTTCATTTTGAGTTGTTTTTGCCCTCAAATAGTCTATCAATATCGAAGCTATTAAATGAGAGGGCTGGGCCTTGCTGAACATATACTTCGCTAGCCCCAGCACCTAGAGCAAGCTCTTTAAATGCCCTTGTTAGGCATAGCTAATCGCAACGGTACATGCCACAAATTTTATGACCATCTGGGTCTAAGAAATAACACAAATGCTTTTTCCCCGTTGTGTTATTTCGCAAACCTGGAGGACTTTCAATACTCGTTCCTCCATTTGCTACGGCAACGTCATGTAACTCTTTTACTTGCTCTGACGAATCGCATGTAAAACCAATAGTGGAACCATTTGCTGCACTCATTGGCTTACCGTTTATTGGCTCAGTTACGCAGAAAATCGAATCATTATGAATATAGAAAAGCCGTGTCTGCCCTGTGTCGTTAACATTGACAACGGGCTCTTTTACACCCAGAACTCCAAGTACTGAGTTATAAAAGTTCTTTGATCTTTCAATGTCATCTGATCCAACCATTACATGACTAAACATTCCATACTCTCTTATGTGTGAAGAACTTAAGGGTAAGATCTTACATTGTGCGGATTGCCTCTGGAAGTTAAGCGATATAACACACCTGAGAACTCAATTATTAGCGGTCGTGACATAATTCACACGCCTTGTGAAAGTCTATCAAAAATCACAATAATCAACTTAAAAGAATATGGCCCTAATTAGGTATCAGTGACCTATATGCACGATGCAAGAGCTGCCCCCTCCCTCTGCAAACAAACTTATCTAAGCGCATTAAGGTCATTATATAAATCAGGTTAATACTCATGGACCTTTCGCTCTCAGGGTGAGCTCTTACATCAGAGTCTCCCTTGAAGAAGGCCAACCTTTGGCCGGAAGTCGGCCACGGAACTAAAAGCATCAGCCGACGCAATTTATTTCGTATGTTTTTTTGTTAGTTTTTAAATATAGATAAATTAAGTTCTGCCGGCTTTCCTAACCAATAAGCATAATCCGTATGATCTTTTAGGTTATTACCGGTTAGTGCATGGACCAATACGGTTAAACCATGACGTTCTTTCTCTAACCATGGAATAAATAAATCAAACTCACTGGATGAGAAGCTTATTTGACAGCTCCATTTAGGATGAGGCCCCACATTTTTTTGGTGAGCCCTACCAATCGATAAGCCAAACCGTTCACCTGCTTGTTCACATAGCTTTGTGGCAAAGGCTAAGGTTTCCTGTTCAAAATACACATGGGCATGATAGTAATCATGATGATTAACAGGAGCGTTTTCTATACCCATTAACGGACCTTTTTATATAGAGAGATTCAAATTTTAATTAAAGCCGAGCACAATTAACACTATAAGTGGTTGGTATTGCTTACCCCCCATTAGACGCATTCATCGGCTATTAACCTTTCGCTTTGGCACTTATTAAGCATTCGGCTGACTTCCTAATGATAACCTCCCTAGTAGGAGGCCAGCCTTTGCCAAAGCTTCAAGTGTGGTGTAGAAAAAAGCGTCGCTCCCCACTTATTATTTTTTACCTGCATTAGGCTCATCAATTTTATCAATATCGACGAGGTTCCACGGCATATTTTTATGCCGATAAATACGCTTATTCAGTTTTGGGTAATCACCCACATCATGATCAAGACGCTGCCCGACTACAATACATTTTAATACGATCGAATCACTAATATTTCTCAGTGCATGAGCTTCGCCACCTGCTCGATAGCCTATAAAATCCCCCGCTTTTACTGAGTATATTTGCTCGCCTATCTGAGCTTCAGCGACACCTTCCAAAATATAAACGCACTCATCCTCATGGTAGTGCTTATGAAACTCTGTAGATTCATGGCTGGGCTGAATTTCAATTATATGAAACCCAAAGCCCGTTAAGCCGGCGAGATCACCAAGAGACTTATTAGTTCGTTTCGCGTTTTCGTTCAGAAAATGAGTTTTAGATATACCTTCAAATTGATCAATTTCTTCTTTAGTGATTAGGTATTTATCCATAACTCTCTCCGGAGACATCGCCCACATAAAAGGCGAGCGTTAGCGAGTGCAGCCCACGTTTTTTTGTGGTCGATTTTTAATGTGTTTGTTATGTGTTTTCATTTTCCTAAAGCCTCACTTGAAGACATTGCAGGCTCTGTATTACCAAACACTGGTGACCTTTCACCAGAGTAAGGTTTGAAATTTACCCAGCTTTGGATTATATTTTTTCCATTCTCAACAAATACAACCGATTTCAAGCTATGGACTGTGTAACGTATCGGGTTTTCTTCAGAACCTAATACTCCGACACCTCTCAATCTATCCCAGCCATGATCATCCACACGCTGACCGACAAAGAGTGTAGGAAAAGGTGACTCTGACTCAAACGAAACTACTGGCTCATGAGTGCCAGAGGTATCACAGAAAAATAACTGGTATTCTGATTTCATTGATCATTCTTCATTACACATAACACCGCTATAAAAGGCACGCGTTAGCAAGTCCAGCCCACGTTTTATGGGCGATTTTTAATGTGTTTATTAGATGTTTTACCGTCCACCTGCAACATCTAGTAAAGCACCATTTACATACGATGCTTCATCAGAAATTAGCCATACTATAGAGTTAGCCACCTCTAATGCAAAACCGGCACGTTGCATGGGTATAAATTTTTTCAATTTTTCAGGTCTATCTTTATCGCCAGCATCAGCATGCATATCAGTAGAAATAAGCCCAGGACGAACAGCATTGACTCTAATGCCTTGTGATGCCACTTCTTTAGACAGCCCTAAAGTTAAAGTATCTATTGCGCCCTTAGATGCTGCGTAATCAATAAACTCATTAGGTGAACCAATTCTTGCAGCGGCAGAAGACAGGTTTACAATAGACCCACCTTGGCCCCCACTATTACAGGACATTCTTTTTACCGCTTCTTGCGCACAAATAAAGGCTCCAACAACATTAGTATTAAAGACGTCACGGATTCTGGAAGGTGGCATATCGACGAAAGAAGATATAGGAGTAATTACAGCAGCATTGTTTACAAATGCATCCAAACGGCCAAACTTTTCATCAATAGTTTTAAACAAATCGTAAATATCTTGCTCATTACTTACATCAACCTGAATGGCCAAGGCGCTACGACCGAGCTGTAATATTTTATCAACAATCGATTCAGCTTCAGAAATTTGATTGCGATAAGTAATAACAACATCCCAACCTTTTTTGGCGGCCAATAGTGCAGACTCTGCCCCTATGCCTCGACTACCACCCGTTATTAACACTAATTTTGATTCCATTTCACACCCAGTATAAGTACAGAACGTCTACAGCAGAATCGCGAGCTTGCGAGCTTGCGAGCATCCTGCTGCCTGTTTTTATTAGGCCAACATGCGACACATTTAGACCGTTGTAACTGATTGACCATCCAGTCCCTCGAACCCCATCGCTGGTGCCTCACTGAGAACATCGTAACCTAGTTGAGCGAATATTTGTGGATTTCCGATCTCTTTAATCGTGCTAATAGTTACTTTCCGTTTTTCTCGAATATCTACCATGACCAAAAGCCTAACGCTGAGCTCAGTTGCAAAAATACCTAGCGCTATATTTTGCGAAGCAAAATTCGTGGCAGGTATTTTTGTCAATTGCAGCGACTTGTGTACGCCCAGCATGGGCATGAACTAATGAGGTGAAAGTCCTCTGTAGGAAGGTCACCATCCATAGCGATTTA
>NZ_JAUOQR010000008.1 GCF_030547185.1 Neptuniibacter sp. 1_MG-2023 | reverse complement strand
GTGGTGCCCAGAGACGGAATCGAACCGCCGACACGAGGATTTTCAATCCTCTGCTCTACCGACTGAGCTATCTGGGCTACTCAAGTGGCGCGTATTAAACCGTCTTCGCGTAAAACTGTCAACCACTTGTTAGAAAAAAACTATTTCGAAGGGGGCACATAACCTTCGGCCTTTTCATAGTCGTCACCGGTCATGAATTTTTCCATCTCAGATTGAAGATATTCACGAGTTGATGGGTCCATAAGGCTTAAATGTTTTTCGTTAATAATCATGGTTTGATGGTCAGTCCACTCTTTCCATGCTTTTTTGGATACGTTGTCATAAATATCTTGGCCTTTAGGTCCTGGATAGGGTGGACGATCTAACCCTTCAAGTTCCTCTTTGTATTTTCGACATAAAACAGTGCGGCTCATTTGTGACTCCGAAAGCGTTCATTTCTAGGTTATTAGTTAGCCAGTGATTCCAGTAGTTTTTTCACTGGTGCTGCTAGGCCAACATTTTCTGGTTGCTGTATGTTATACCAGAGCATAGGTTTTCCTTCCATGACACAGTCTGTAGGGGTATTTATTTGTGCTTGTACAGGTGTGATATCTAAATGGAAGTGACTAAAGGTATGGCGGATTGGAGCTAAGGTTTGTATAGACGCCTGATCTAGCTCTAAGCCTGTTTCATTGAAGGTATCTCTAAGATCAGCCACTTGTGGAAAACTCCATAAGCCGCCCCATAAACCACTAGGTGGGCGCTGATAAAGCAGTACTTCATTTTCTTTATGTTGTTGCAGGATCAACATATAAGTTTGTTTAATTGGCAGGGTCTTTTTCGGCTTAGGTGTAGGCAACTGATCGGTTTTACCTAACTCCCATGCTTTGCACCCTTGTTGTAGTGGGCAGAGTAAGCAGCTAGGTTTGCTCCGAGTACAAAGGGTTGCACCTAAGTCCATCATCGCTTGGGTGTAGTCTGCAACTCGTTCTTGAGGCGTATTTTGCTCTGCATATTGCCACAAGGTTTTCTGGTTTGCGGTTGTACCTGGCCAGCCTTCTATCGCATAGAAACGCGCGAGTACTCTTTTAACATTACCATCAAGAATAGGTGCCCACTTTCCAGTGCTGATCGATAAGATAGCGCCAGCAGTAGAGCGGCCTATTCCAGGTAGTGCTTCTAGTTCAAGAACGGTTTCGGGGAACTGTCCGTTGAGTTCATTGGCGACTATTTGGGCCGTTTTATGAAGATTGCGGGCACGGGCGTAATAGCCTAAGCCTGTCCATAAGTGTAGGACTTCATCTTGCTCAGCTTTAGCTAAAGAGTCCACAGTAGGAAAGCGTTCAATAAAGCGTTGGTAGTATGGAATAACCGTGGTGACTTGGGTCTGTTGAAGCATTATCTCCGAGATCCAAGTGTGGTAAGCGTCTTTGTTTTGCTGCCATGGAAGATCATGGCGGCCGTGCTGGTCAAACCAGTCCAACACGGCGCTTGAGAAGTTCTCGGAGAGCATTATATTTAGAAAAGCCCTTTAAGTTTGCTATCAAGCTTATCTTTAAGTTTTTCTTTAGCTTCTTCCTTCTTGGCTTCCACTTTTTCTTTCACTTCTGCTTTTTGAGCCTCAACTTTTTCCTTTACCTGATTTTTTAGCGCATCGCTAATAAAGCTGAAATCAGGTTTACACAGTTTTACCGGATCGGTATCAAAGCTACCTTTACAATCGATTGGAATCTCTACGCCTTCAAGTTTGTCAGGGAAAGAGCAGGTTTCCTTAAATAGATTCTTTTCGACCATAAAGCCTAAACGGTAATCAAGCAGCTGTTTAGGTAGGTTTACTGTGCCTTTGCCGCTTAAGCTCATCGCATCCAGAGCGGCTTTTAAATCTTGGTTGTTAATGACACCATTTTTAATATTGGCGGATGCACCCATATTGGCAAACGGGGTGGATTTGTCGACTTCTGTTGTGTTAACACCAAGCGAACTAAGATTGTTAAGACCTTGGCAAACCGTTTGGGCCATATCGATACCGTGCAGTTCGCCATCTTTCATGTTGACGTTTGCTGTACCTGTAACGCTGTTAACAAAATCAAATACAGAGTTACCGCGTAAGGTTAAATTGGATTGAGAATTTAACGAACCGGTAAGCTGGTCCACATCCGCGAGTGCTTTGAGCATGTCACCGATCTGGATACCTGAGATAGATTTCTGTGACGTAATGATCGGTGTGTTGTTGCGTACATCAATAGTTACATTATTTTTAACGCTACCTTTGTACAGATCCGCATCAATTTTGCTCGCTTTTATTAACCCATTATGAGCACTTACCTTTACTAAGATATTACTCACATCGAGGTTTGCGACATGTAATGCTTTTAAGCCAACGCTAAGGTCGAGAGCTAATGAGCGGAGAGTATCGATGGGTAATATTTCATCTTTTGAATAGCCGGTACTAGCCGTTGTTGAAGCACTTTTTTCTGCTGTAGAGGCTTCTGATGCTTTTTTATCTGTTGCTGGTGGCATGTAGCGATCAGCATCTAGTTTGTCGCCTTGAATATTCAGGCTGATGTTGCTGTTAGCTAGGTTAAAGGCTGCCGAACCACTGAACTTAGTGTCGTCCAAGGTTAGGTTCAATGTTTTAGCTGTTACTGTGTTGGCGGGACCTGCCAGCTCTGTATTGAAGCTAATGGCTGAGAGGGCATCAGAATCTGTAGTTTCAATCTCGGCTTGTCCTATAGAGGTCAATAATTTATTGAGATCAAAGGATGCTACAGATAGTTTACCAGTGATAATCGGTGCCGCGAAGCTACTTACCGCTAGATTACCTGTAGCTTTAAGGTTTGCTAAGGAAAGGGTTAGGTCAGATAGGGTTAGCTGTTGTGTCGCTAAATTAGCTTCTATGTTTGCTGTGCTTGTGATCTCTAAGCTTTTGCCCGCTAAAGGTTTGCCCGATAAATTAAACTTACTATCTAGGCCTTTAATTTTGTAAAGCTGGTTATCAAGATCTAAGAAAAACTCAGCAGATAGATTAGCCGCAGCTTTTACCTGTTCTTCACCTTTGACTAGTTGTGTTGCATTGAAGCTCAACTCTGCAGGGAAAAAAGCATTAGTAACGACTTGGCCAGAACTCATATTAAAATCACTTAGCAGTGCTTGAGTGTCTGTGCTTTTATCTAAATAGTTAATATTACTGTTGCTTATTTGGATGCTATCTATATTAAGAGCAATCGCTGGAGATGATGACTTTTCCGTGCTGGTTTCAGTTTTCGTATTTGTCTCACTTTCACTAGAGACTGTACTGCTAACCTCTGCGATCCAGTTTGTTGAGCCATCTTTCTCTTTAACAAGGTTTAACTGAAGTCCATCGACAACGATGCTCTTCATCTCAACCTTGCCTGAGATCAGTGCAGGAATACGAACCGCTAACTGTGCTTTGTTTAAGCTAGCCAGATCGTTTTTGCCTGGGAACTTAACATCAATTTTATTAACTTCTAGCCCAAGCCAAGGAAAAACTGACCAGCCTATATCGCCATTGATCTTAAGCTCAATGCCGCCTTCTTTTAAAGCTGCTTTTTCAATTTCAGGCTTATATTCATTTGGGTCGAAAAACGCGCCGAGAATAGCACCACCGGCAACAATTAATACAATCACCAGTACGCCTAATCCAGCGACAAGTTTCAGCAAACCTTTCATTATTCTCTCCTTGGCTAGTGGTTTGATCTGTGAGGATAAACAGTATTAGTGAAGTTTCAATCTTTTACGCTTAAGAGGGGATGAATAAATTTTAATAGCAGACTTGGTTTTTGCCATTTTCCTTGGCTTTATAGAGAGCTTTGTCGGCTTGTTTTAGCATTAGCTCTTGGTCTGGGAAGTTTAAATCTAACTCGCCAATGCCCATACTTGCTGTGATGGTTAAGCTATCACTACTGGTGATTTGGACGTTTAATTGTTCAAGTAGCAATCTATAGCGCTCAGCGATAATAATAGCTCCAGCTGTTGTAGTTTCTGGAAGTATGATTAAAAACTCTTCGCCGCCATAACGGCAGATGATATCGCTGGTTCGTGAATTGTGTTCGAGGGTTTGTGCGGCCATTTTTAAAACCACATCGCCTGAACCGTGACCATAAGTGTCATTAACTCTCTTGAAATTATCTAGGTCTAATATGATAAGGGATAGTGGGCGCTTTTTTCGTATAGTTTCAGTGCAAAGGTTGATTAACTGCTTAGTCCCTTCTCTGCGATTGTAGATGCCGGTCAGATCGTCATAGGAGGCTAAGTGTTGGAATTTATTTTCTAGATTTTTCTGTTCCGTAATATCAATGATCGCACCAATTAACCCAGCAACACTCCCTGTTTCATCACAAAAGGTTGCCTTATGCAGTTTGACATAGCTGCTATCTTTATCGGACCTATGAATAGGTGTTTCATTGATTTGAATCCCCGGCTCATTAATCAGTTGTTTATCTAAAGCGGTAAAAATATCAGCAACTTCAGGGGCAAAGAGTTGATATGCGGTTTTACCAATAATAACTTCCCTTTCGACCCCAACATATTCGGTATAGGCTTTATTGCAACCAAGGTATCTGCCATGAATATCTTTGTAATAGATAGGAAAAGGTAAAGCGTCTATCACTAAGAGTAGCGCTTTATTATTATCCCGCAAAAGTTGATGTAGCTTTGTATCATCCATCTGAATTATGTGCCTAGCTTATTTGCTCTCCTTTCAAGATAGTTCATCTATGCAACTTTTGCTTGAAACGAATGCTGATGTAACGGTGCATGGAGATGACTATGGTTGTATAATTGCTGCTCTGATAATACTAGCGGGAGATAACCATGGCGGAACGCACAGCCAAGGTAAGCCGAAACACTTTAGAGACACAAATTACTGTGTCCGTAAATATTGATGGTACTGGCCAATTTAAGGCAGACACCGGTGTGCCTTTTTTAGAGCATATGATGGAGCAGATCTCCCGTCATGGCCTTATTGATCTGGACATCCAGGCAAAAGGCGATAACCACATTGATGATCATCACACTGTAGAAGATATAGGAATTACCTTAGGCCAAGCGTTTAAAGAAGCGGTAGGTGATCGTAAAGGCATTATGCGTTATGGCCATGCTTATTGCCCGCTGGATGAAGCCTTGTCGCGTGTAGTTATCGACTTTTCCGGCCGTCCAGGTTTAGAGATGAAGGTTGATTTTACCCGTGGAAATATAGGGAGTTTTGATACTCAGCTGTTCTGGGAGTTCTTCCAAGGTTTTGTAAATCATGCCGGGGTTACGCTGCATGTGGATAACTTGAAAGGTTTTAATGCTCATCACCAAGCAGAAACGATTTTCAAAGCTTTCGGTCGTGCGCTACGTTATGCATTAGAGATAGATGCGCGTGCGGCTAATGTCATGCCATCTACAAAAGGGTGCCTATAAACTATGTCGAGTGTAGCTGTAATCGACTATGGAATGGGCAACTTGCACTCTGTTGCCAAAGCGTTGGAATTTGTTGAACCGGGTGTTGAGGTGCGTGTAACTGCAGATCCTGCTCTAGTGGCTAGTGCTGATCGTGTTATTTTGCCTGGTGTTGGTGCTATTCGTGATTGCGTTGCTGAGATGCTACGTCTTGGGGTTGATAAAGAAGTCACAGAGGCTATTGAGTCCGGTAAGCCGTTTTTAGGTATCTGTGTGGGTATGCAAGCGTTGATGGAGCATTCCGAAGAGAACGGTGGTGTTGAGTGTTTGTCACAGTTTGCGGGCAATGTGAAATACTTTGGTGATGACCTAAAGGAAAACGGCGAACGTCTAAAAGTACCACATATGGGCTGGAATGAGGTTTCTCAGTTAGGTGACCATCCTTTGTGGGCTGATATAGCTGATGGCAGCCGCTTCTATTTTGTCCACAGCTATTATGTGGAAGCAAAGCACCGCGATCTTGTGGCAGGTGTTTGTCATTATGGCAAACAGTTTGATGTGGCGTTGGCGAGAGATAATGCTTTTGCCGTGCAGTTCCATCCAGAAAAAAGCTCAAAAGCGGGTCTGCAATTGTTGAAGAACTTCCTTAACTGGGACGGTAAAATCTAATGGCATTAGCAAAACGCATTATTCCCTGCTTAGACGTAGAAAACGGTCGCGTTGTTAAGGGTGTTCAGTTTGTCGATATTCGTGATGCGGGGGATCCTGTGGAAGTAGCTAAACGCTATGATGAGCAGGGGGCTGATGAGATCACTTTTCTTGATATCACTGCAACTCACGAAGGTCGTGACACTATGGTTCATACGGTAGAACGTATGGCTTCTCAAGTGTTTATCCCACTGACTGTTGGCGGCGGTATTCGTACCTGCGATGATATACGCACTATGCTTAATGCGGGTGCAGATAAAGTCTCGATTAACTCTGCTGCAGTATTTAATCCTGAATTTGTAAAAGAAGCCGCCGACCGCTTTGGTTCTCAGTGTATTGTGGTCGCAATTGATGCCAAGAAAGTTTCTAACGAGGGTGAAGAGAACCGTTGGGAGATTTTTACCCACGGTGGGCGAAAGCCTACAGGTATTGATGCGGTCGAATGGGCGCAAAAAATGGTTGAGTTAGGTGCTGGTGAGATATTGCTAACCTCTATGGATCAGGATGGGGTGAAAAATGGTTATGATCTTGAAGTCACGCGTGCAATCAGTGAAGCGGTAAATGTGCCGATTATTGCTTCTGGTGGCGTTGGTAATTTAGATCATCTTGTTGAAGGCTGTATTGAAGGAAAGGCGGATGCTGTCTTAGCGGCTTCAATCTTCCATTTTAATGAGTACTCTATTCCTCAAGCAAAAGAACATATGCGTAAAAATGGTATCGAGGTTCGCCTTTAATATCCTTTTTCGAACTGTAGGTTAAGTAAAGCTCCGAAAGGGGCTTTTTTATTGTCTGCGGCCAAGAGAATGGGCCTTTTTATGATTGAGTTGCACTCAGAATATGGGTCTATATCGTTATGATTTATGTAACAGCTGAACTAAATCAACTCTTTTATTAATAATATACGATTGTTTTATTGATGATACTTGTTGATAGAGGCTAAAGTACTACGACATGTTATTTTTACAGAGGTATCGGCATGAACACTAAAAACAATAAACGTCTTTATCGTCGCGCTAAGATTCAATTTTGTTTAGCGATTGCGATCAGTCTTACCTCCTTTTCAGCTTCTGCTGCTTTACTTCAGATGCATGAAGATGAACTGTTAAATTCTTGTCATTTGTTGCATAAAAATCCAGCTTCAGAAGAGGCTCTTGCTTGCGCGACCTATATCAGCGGATTTTTAGATGGTGCATTAGTTACAGATAAGAATAATGCCGATGAGCTAAAACAGGCGGAAAAAAGTGGCTTTATGGAGCGGGCATTACGTACGCGATTGGGCGATCGAGGTTCGGATGATAGCTACCTTCACTTCTGTGTGCCTAGTTCAAAAGCTAGAGCGGATGTGATTGAGCAATTAGCACCTTATCTTTCTGATAGAGATGATGATGCGACCGCGCTTAAAAATTCTATTTTCACCGGCCTTAAATCAGAATTTCCCTGCCAAAAAACACCTAAATAAGTAGTGTTCTTACCCTTCCCTGAGACAATGGGAAGGGTTTTTATATACTTAAGTTGTTAGGCAAGTAGAAGAACTTTTTTCACCAGTTTTTCAATACCGGCCGCTGCTTCAGTGATTGAGCCTGCAAGCATATAGGCGGGTGTTGTTACGACTTTTAGAGTTTCATCGACCACAATATCGTTAACTGCGCAGTTGATATGAGTGCCGCCCATCGCTTCTGCAGTTTGAATTGTGTCTATATCGTTCCCAAGGGTGAATTTAACGGTATTTCCGAATAGAAGTGGACTAATCGCTGGCGTTATACAGATCAAACCTACCGGTTTGCCTGCTTTATGCATTGCTTGAGTAAAAGCAGCAACATCGCCATTGACCTGACAGTTGGAGCCATTGATTGCAAAATCAGATAAATTCTTCGCTGCTCCAAAGCCACCAGGAATGATTAATGCGTCATAGTCTTCCGCTTTTGCTGTTGCTAAGTCGATAATATCACCCCGGGCTAGGCGGGCGGCTTCAGTGAGCACGTTACGCTTTTCATTCTCTGCAATGTCGCCACTCAGATGGTTGATAACATGAAATTGTTCGATATTAGGAGCCATACATTGATATTCAGCCCCATTTTTTGCAATTTCTAATAGAGTGAGCACTGATTCATAAATTTCAGAACCATCATAAACACCACAGCCTGATAAAATCACAGCGATTTTTTTCATAACTTTAAGTCCTTTAACTTTGCATCATATGAGTTCGGTCATACCCTTTTGGGTAGAGATTAAGATAAGATCTATTTTATTACTATTATGATAAAGAATGACCGAAAAATAGGTTTAAACTCAGTTTTAAGTCCTGATGTCATATGCTTGTCATCTTTTTTATGTCCAATCACCTATCTATATTAGAAGGGAGTTACCGTGTCCTTTAATAACAGCCAGCGCTTTTTTCCAGAAACCCGTATGCGTCGTATGCGTGCGAGTGATTTCTCACGTCGTCTTATGCGAGAGAACGTTCTGACGCCAGATGATCTCATCTATCCAGTTTTTGTCATTGAAGGGCAAAATGAAACTGAACAGGTTGCTTCTATGCCTGGTGTTGAGCGGATGAGTATCGATCTATTGGTCAAGGAAGCTAAAGAGCTGAGTTCGTTGGGTGTACCCGCGATGGCGTTATTTCCTGTGACCCCTCTTAATGTAAAAACAGAATTTGCGGAAGAAGCGTATAACCCTGACGGTCTTGCTCAGCGCGCAGTTAAAGCGATTAAAGATGCCTGTCCGGATATGGGTATTATGACGGACGTGGCGCTTGATCCATTTACTACCCATGGACAGGACGGCATCATCGATGAGACGGGTTATGTTCTTAATGACCGCACAGTTGATACGTTAATTCAGCAAGCGGTCTCCCATGCTGAAGCGGGTGCAGACGTGATTGCGCCGAGCGATATGATGGATGGTCGTATAGGTGCTATTCGCGATGAGCTAGAAAGTGGAGGCTTTGTTAATACGCTGATCATGGCCTACTCTGCTAAATATGCAAGTGCTTACTACGGACCTTTCCGTGACGCTGTAGGCTCTGCAGGGAATATAGGTAAAGGTAACAAGTTTAGTTATCAAATGGACCCTGCGAACAGTGACGAAGCTTTACATGAAGTTGCATTGGATTTAGCTGAAGGCGCAGATATGGTCATGGTTAAACCAGGGATGCCATATTTAGATATTGTCCGTCGCGTAAAAGATGAATTAAAAGCACCTACTTATGCTTATCAGGTAAGTGGTGAATACGCTATGCATATGGCAGCTTTCCAAAATGGTTGGCTGGATGAGCGTAGTGTGATGTTGGAATCTCTTGTCGCATTTAAGCGTGCTGGGGCTGATGGTGTGCTGACATATTTTGCTAAACGTGTTGCACAGTTATTAAATGAGTAATCAGTCTACTATTGTTTAGGCTGAAATGATCAAGGAAATAGGCTGAGTTAGTATGGTTGATACAGTTGAACAGAATGAAGCGGCAACGGCGCTTGCACAAAGTGAAGCCGCCGCGGCGTTTGAGCAGAGGGAAGCTGCAGCCGCACTGCTGGAAAGTCGTGAAAGTGTAGCGATTACAGAGCAGGAAGTTGAAGAGACACCGGTCGATTTAAAGGCGCCTGAGTTATATATCAACCGAGAGCTGAGCCATCTTCAATTTAATATTCGCGTACTTGAACAAGCGTTGGATGAGCAACATCCTCTGCTAGAGCGCTTGATGTTTCTCTTGATCTTTTCTAGCAATCTTGATGAGTTTTTTGAGATTCGTGTTGCTGAGCAGATGAAGCAGCTTAAATATGGCCGAGAAGCGGTAGGACCTGATGCGATGCACCCTAAAACAGTGCTAGATCGTATTAGTGAGATCTGCCACTTGGTCGTTGATCGTCAATATCGAATCTTAAATGATATGCTCTTCTTGGAGATGGAGAAGGAGGATATCCACTTTATTCGACGTCATTTATGGACGGATGACCAGAAAGCTTGGGTCGAAAATTATTTTCAAGAAAAAGTCGTACCGGTTATTAGCCCTGTTGGCTTAGACCCATCACACCCTTTTCCACGTCTTGTTAATAAAAGTTTAAACTTTATTGTGGAATTAGATGGTAAAGATGCCTTTGGTCGTGAAACTGGTATGGCTATTATTCCTGCGCCTCGCTCTCTGCCGCGCTTAATTCGTCTTCCCGATGAGCTGTGTGATGGGGGGGATAATCTTATCTTTCTCTCCTCTATTATCCATGAATTTGCAGATGAACTGTTCCCTGGCATGAAGGTAGAAGGTTGTTTCCAGTTCCGTATTACCCGTAATGCGGATATGACCTTTGATATGGAAGAGGTGGAAGATCTTGCAAATACATTACGTGGTGAGCTTCATTCGCGTAAGTATGGTGATGCTGTACGACTTGAGGTTGACCAGCGTACCCCGGAAGAACTGATCGCATTTTTGCAGAAAGAGTACAAGCTTGATGAGTCTCAGACCTACCGTGTTAATGGCCCGGTGAACCTGACGCGTCTAATGGCTGTTCGCGATTTGGTTGAACGTAATGATCTACGTTGGAAGCCTTTCTCACCCGGTGTGCCTGGTAAGCTTAAAGGGGATAATGCCTTTGAAGCGCTTAAATCTGGCGATCAGCTTTTGATGCACCCATTCCAATCATTCACGCCAGTGGTCGACCTACTCCGTCAAGCGGCGAAAGACCCTGATGTGGTTGCAATTAAGCAGACGCTTTACCGTACGGGTGTTAAATCCGACATTGTTAACGCGTTAGTGGAAGCTGCACGGTCTGGGAAAGAAGTAACTGTTGTTATTGAGCTTAGAGCGCGTTTTGATGAAGAGAGCAACCTGCATTTAGCGGCACGGCTGCAAGAGGCCGGCTGTCTTGTTGTGTATGGTGTGGTTGGCTATAAGTGTCATGCGAAAGCGATGTTGATCATTCGCGAAGAGGGGCAAAAGTTGGTGCGTTACTCCCACTTAGGGACAGGTAACTACCACTCAGGCACCGCCCGTTTGTATACAGATTATAGTTATCTCACCGCGGATCAAGATGTAGGTGAAGATGTACATAAGGTTTTCCAGCAGCTTACGGGTATGGGTAAAATACAGAAGCTTAAAAAGCTGTATAACGCACCTTTTACATTGCATGCAAAAATGATCGAGCTAATTCGTAATGAAACCCGTTTAGCTAAATCAGGAAAGCAGGGCCATATTATGGTCAAAGTTAATGGTTTAACTGAGCCTAAGATGATTCGAGCGCTTTATGAAGCGTCGGCTGCGGGCGTTAAAATTGATCTGATTATTCGTGGTATGTGTCGCTTACGCCCTGGTATTGAAGGGCTATCTGATAATATTCATGTGCGTTCTATTATTGGTCGTTTCTTAGAGCATACCCGAGTTTACTATTTTGGTAATAATGGTAAGCCCGAGGTGTTTTGTGCAAGTGCCGATTGGATGGAGCGTAACATGCTTAATCGTGTGGAAACCGGCTTCCAAGTATTTGGCAAGCATGCGGAACGTTTGAAGCGTGAACTGGATTACTATATGAAAGATAACTGCCAAAGCTGGGAATTGCAGGCGGATGGTAGTTATTTGCAAAACCAGCCAGCTGAAGATGAAGAGGTCTTCTCTGCGCAACAAACATTGCTTGAAGAGTTTGCACGATAACGATAAGTGTAAATCTTAAGTGAATAAAAAGCCCAGCTCAGCGTTGGGCTTTTTTGTGCTTGTTGTTATCGAGCAATCTTAACGATCAGGATCTAATAACGCGCTATAACCCTCTTTATAGCTAGGATATTTAAAGCTGTAGCCACTCTCTTTTAAGCGTTGATTGCTACAGCGTTTGCTTCCTGCCCGTCGAGAAGCAGATTCGGAGATGACCTTAATGCTGAGTTGTTGTGCCATCCAATGGGTTACATCATACATTGTGGCAGGAGTATCGTCGGTTGCGAGGTAGATAGTCTCAAGAGGCTCATCATTTAAGGCTTTTGTGATTAAGTGTGCAAGAACACCCGCACAGTCATCGCGATGAATCCTATTTGTAAATTGGGTAGGGGATTCAGGAGCTACATCTCCCCGGCTTACCCTGTTTAATAAGTGATTACGATTCGGTCCATAGATTCCAGTAAAGCGTACCGCCGTTGCCGGATACTCTGTACTTAAAGCTGTTTGTTCCGCTTCTAGCATTATCTGCCCACTAAACGCAGAGGGTAAACAAGGACTCTGTTCATCAACCCAGCCGTGATCATTTTGGTGATAGACGCCTGAGCTAGAGGTAAAAAATAGATGTTTAGGTGGAGAGTCTAGGCTGTTAATAATATTTTTTAGGCCATCGACATAGGTTTGTTGATAAGCTTCAGGGGTAAAGCTGGGTGCAGAGGCTGCATAAACTACAATATCGCAATGAATACCTTGTAACTTTGCTTTCAGATCATCAAATTGTGATAGATCTGCGCTTATTCCTTGGATGCCTTGTGGAAGCTGGTTTATATTACGTCTCAGGCCAATGACTTCTTTCCCTTGAGTAGTTAATAACTGACCTAAGGTTGAACCTACATCGCCACAACCTGCGATCAGAATAGTGTGTTGTTGTGTATTCAGTTGCATAAGGCCTCCAATTAACCAAATGGCATCATAGCAAAGGATAACGCTGAATGACTCTAACAGAACTGCGATATATCGTGACGTTGGCCCGAGAACAGCATTTTGGCCACGCTGCAGAAAAATGCTTTGTCAGCCAGCCCACCTTATCTATCGCGGTCAAGAAATTAGAAGAGGAGCTAGGTGTTCCTCTATTTGAACGTAGTAAAAACTCAGTTCGTTTGACGCCTGTAGGCGAAAAAGTTGTCCAGCAGGCGCAACGCGTTCTCGAGCAGGCTGACACAATCAAAGATTTGGCACTTGAGGGTAAAGATCAACTTAAAAGCCCATTAAGAGTCGGTGCTATCTATACGATTGGACCTTATCTATTTCCCCATCTCGTCTCTCAAGTGCAGAAGCTAGCGCCAGATATGCCGCTGTATATTGAAGAAAACTTCACAGAAAGCCTACGTTTGAAAATTCGTAATGGTGAGTTGGATGCCATTATTGTTGCTTTGCCTTTTAGTGAACCGGATATCCTTACTCGCCCTTTATATGATGAAGATTTTGAGATGTTGATGCCAAAGAACCATCCTTGGGCGCAATATAAAACGATCAACAGTGAAGACCTGCCGCAAACGCCTTTGCTGCTGCTGGGTGAGGGTCACTGTTTTCGCGATCAAGTGTTGGAGTCTTGTCCTACCTTATCGCAAACGCTCCATGACCAACACACTATTACCGAGGGAAGTTCACTCGAAACTATACGTATGATGGTGGGTTCTGGATTGGGTTGTTCCGTACTGCCTCAGTCGGCTGTTTATGGCCCCGCTTCTTCAGATCTTGTTGTTACACGTCCCTTTAAAGACCCAGTGCCTCAGCGAACAGTAGGTGTTGCATGGCGTGCGAGCTATCCTCGGCCGCAGGCAATTGATGTATTGATTGATGCGATTGGTAGTTTTAACCCTGCGAGTAAACAATGACGACATCTCTAGCCGATATACCGGTTAGCGAGCTTAAAGGTGTAGGAGCTGCACTAGAAATTAAGCTCCATAACTTAGGTATTCGTACCTTGCAGGATCTCCTTTTTCACCTGCCTTTACGATACCAAGATCGAACGCATATTGTGCCTATAGGTGCTTTAAGGCCGGGAGATGAATGTGTTGTTGAGGGTGAGGTAAAGCTTGCTGATGTGAGCAAAGGGCGCCGCCGTAGTTTGCTTTGTCGGATTCAAGATGGGACAGGTATGCTGACCCTACGCTTTTTTCATTTCTCTGCGGCACAGAAGAATAACCTTAAACCGGGGGTACGGATCCGCTGTTTTGGTGAGGCACGCACTGGTGCTAATGGTTTAGAGATTGTTCACCCTGAATACAAAAAGGTTGATCCTGATGACCTTGTGCCTGTGGAGGAGCATTTAACACCGATTTACCCCACGACTGAAGGGCTTCATCAAGGACGTTTACGCGCCTTAACTGAGCAAGCACTAGGTTACCTTGAGCAAGGTGCTTTACAGGAACTTGTTCCCGAATCTTTAAGACAAGGTTGGCAGTTTCCCGGCTTAGATAGTGCCGTTGCTTTTCTACATCGACCTCCGGTTGATGCAGAAAAACAACTTTTATTAGAAGGTATGCATCCAGCGCAGAGACGTTTGGCGTTTGAGGAGCTGCTAGCCCACCACCTATCGCTGTTGAAGCTACGTCAAAAAACACGTCAAAAAGGGGCTCCAGAGTTGCCGGGCAGTGGTGAGCTGAAAGCCAAGTTTCTAAATCAGCTGCCTTTTCCGTTGACCGGTGCTCAAACTCGGGTTAGTGATGAAGTCGCTGCTGACCTCTCTCAGGCCTTCCCTATGCTGCGACTGGTGCAAGGAGATGTAGGTTCCGGCAAAACGGTTGTGGCGGCCCTAGCGGCCATTCAGTCCGTCGAGAGTGGGCTTCAAGCTACGGTGATGGCTCCTACTGAGATTCTTGCGGAACAGCACTTTTTGAACTTTAGCCAATGGCTGGAGCCTTTAGGGGTCAAAGTTGCGTGGTTGGCAGGTAAGCTAAAAGGTAAAGCGCGAAAAGAGCAGCTTGAATTAATCCGTAGTGGTGAGGCGCGCGTGGTTGTAGGTACCCATGCGCTATTTCAGGAAGAGGTCGTGTTTTCCGATTTAGGGTTGATAGTGATTGATGAGCAGCATCGTTTTGGTGTACATCAACGCCTCTCTTTACGGGAGAAAGGCCGTAATGGTGAATTGGCGCCTCATCAGTTAATTATGACAGCCACGCCTATCCCTCGTACGTTAACAATGAGCGCTTACGCTGATTTAGATTGCTCAATTATTGATGAATTACCACCCGGCCGCACACCTGTTAATACAGTGGTGATTGCTGATAACCGTCGCGAAGAAGTTATCCAGCGGGTGAGAAATGCATGTAAAGATCAGCGTCAGGTTTATTGGGTGTGTACGCTGATCGAAGAATCTGAAGCCTTGCAATGTCAAGCGGCAGAGGTCACAGCTGAAACGTTAAAAGAAACGTTATCCGAACTAAGAGTGGGTTTAGTACATGGTCGTATGAAGCCTGCAGAAAAAGCAGACATTATGCGTCAGTTTAAAGCGGCTGAGTTAGATCTGCTGGTGGCCACTACGGTGATTGAAGTGGGTGTGGATGTACCTAATGCCAGTGTGATGATTATAGAAAATCCCGAGCGGCTCGGTTTAGCTCAGCTCCATCAGCTGCGGGGACGTGTAGGGCGAGGCTCGGTAGAGAGCCATTGTGTGCTGATGTACCATGCGCCACTCTCCAAACAGGGGCGTGAGCGACTGAGTGTAATGCGAGAAACAACCGATGGCTTCCGTATCGCTGAGAAAGATCTTGAATTACGTGGCCCCGGTGAAGTTTTAGGAACAAGACAGACAGGCGTGATGCAGTTTAAAATGGCCGATCTGCAGCGGGATTCAGATCTATTAAGCCGAGTTAAAATGCTCGCCTCTCACATGCAAGACTGGCCTGACAGTTCTGAATCTCTGGTCCAGCGTTGGTTAGGTCGGGGTGAGGATTATGGCAACGTATAATTATTCCAAATATTAATAAGCCTTTGCTGATAGATAGTTGTGATATTCCATTGATAATGAGAAGTGCTTTGATTAAACCGACAGAACAGCAATTAGAACTTATATGCCAGCAACTAGGGCGTACACCACGTGGATTAGCAGGAATTGCCGTACAGAATGAGCAGGGTGTTCCCCTTGTTTTACAGATGGAGGCTTTAGTTGATGATAAGCCGTTCCCGACCCTATTTTGGTTATCGAGCAAAGATATCTACCAAGCGATAGCGGAGATTGAGACTTCAGGAGCTGTAAAGCAGTTGGAGCAGGAGTTGCTGGAGGATGAAGCTCTTCTTACTGAACACCTTGCTGATCAGCAGCGTTATGTGGATCTGCGCTGGTCAACCGTAACTGATGATCAAAAGTCACGTATTGATGCGTTAGGTTTTACTCCGCTTTATAAGCAGTATGGCATCGGTGGCATCTCGCACTGGGATAAGATCCGCTGCTTGCATATGCAGTATGCCTATCATCTGGCTGAAGGCTCGGTGATTGGACGAATATTAGATCAGCGATTTGATCTTGCCTCCCTACAAGCAACGCGTTAAATGGCCAGTAGAAATCTTATCTACGGAAAGTTGCTAACTTCTTGTTTATACTCAAGGGGCCGTTGTCGTTAATTACACAGGAGTTTTAAATGCTTAGCCAGACTATGCGCAGCATGTGTGGGTGTTTTTTAGTACTCTGTGGTTTGTCACTGCATCTTAACGCGGCAACGGTCACTTATGACTTTAGTTCTGGTAATCACACCTCCTTACGAGGTAGCAATACAACGTTAACTGCGATTAGTGATCTAAGCAGCTTCACTGACTCCAATATAAATACTCAGAACGGTTCAAGTGCCAGTTATAGCGCCTCTACTCGCCGTCATTATCCCAAAATGTTGTATCGATTTTCGATTAATGAAGATGCTGCCGATATAAATTCTATTACCGCCACTTGGGTTGGGTTTGGGGATCATTCAAGTAATGGTCAGCGAGGTGCGGTTCTTTATATACGTAACTTTAATGGTAGTTTCGAGCAGCTTGATAGTAGCAGCAGCTCAAGTCTTGATACGTTGACTGGATCGGTCTCTTCTAATATTTCTAATTATATTGATGATGGGGAGATCGAAATATTATCGGTTAACAGTGGGCGGAAACAGAATAATAATCAAAGCGCTACACACTATACTGATTATGTGAAAATTGAGTTAGAAACCACGTCAATAGCTCTGCCTAGCCCGCGTTTAGAGTATCGGTTTGATGAATGTTCACTGGCAACGGGTGTAACCGATAGCGCGAGTTTTTATGATGGTACAGCAAATAGTGCCGATAGCACGGATAGTGTGGCGCAGATTAATCGAAGTTTAGACCTGAGCGCAACGGGCACGCTAGAC
This sequence comes from Neptuniibacter sp. 1_MG-2023, assembly GCF_030547185.1. GTDB lineage: Bacteria > Pseudomonadota > Gammaproteobacteria > Pseudomonadales > Balneatricaceae > Neptuniibacter. The sequence goes on along the minus strand of NZ_JAUOQR010000008.1, from coordinate 133,908 downwards.
TGGATTACCGTACCTCAAAGTGCGGTGAACTCTTTAAATGATTTTAGTGTCTCGGTTTGGATTAAAACAGCCGTTTCTAAATCCCAGCAAGAGATCTTCCATGCCTTAGGTAGCTCTACTGGGGATGAGGAGATTGAGATCTACCTCGTCAACAGTACTCAAGTGAGACTTAATGTCGGAGATAGCGGTGCGACGATAAGTGCTGGCACTACACTGACCGATGACAGTTGGCATCACTTGTTAGTAACCCGTAGCGGGAACGGGATGTGTCTTTATGTGGATGGTGGGTTAGCCGGCTGTCATACCTCTGGTAGTTCTGGGCAAATTTCAATTAATGATGCATCGGCTGTTGTTATCGGGCAGGAGCAAGACGCCTTTGGCGGGAGTTTCAGTAGTAGCCAAGCTTTTGATGGCTATATGGATGAATTTAAAATTTATGCTGCAGAGTTAGATGCCTCCCATGCCAGCCAGATCTATACAAATGAAGGTAATGGTTTAAACGCTGATGGAAGTACGCGGGCGTCGGTGACCTGTACCAGTGTACTACCAACCCCCCTTGCCGAATACCGTTTGGATGAGGGTAGTTGGAGTGGCGTTAGTGGTGAAATAGTTGACAGTATTGGTAGCAATAACGGCTCTATTGTTGATACAGGCAGCGGAAATGTAACTAGTATTGTTGACGGTAAAGTTTGCCGTGCAGGGAATATAGGCCAAAATACAACAGCTGCTGAACAGTATGCGATTGATACTACGATCGACATTGATGACCAAGTGGGTAATACCGGCACGATAAGCTTTTGGTACCGATCCTCCACTACATGGGGAACAGATGGCCGTAAAGTCTTGCTCAGTGCCTCAACACCTGATCCAAATAATAAGTATTTTTTCTTAACCGAAGAAACCGATAGTCGTCTCCGGTTTGGTTTGGAAAATACCTCTGATGCAGATTATCGTTACTCCTCTTCAAGCACATTTAGCTATGGTTCATCTGATTGGGTACACCTCGTTGTAACATGGGATATGACGGGCCAGCAGATGCAGCTATTTGTAAATGGAGAGGAGGAGATAAATAGCAGTATCCCTTCAAGTCTGGGTATTGGTGAACTGCTATCGCTTTATGTGGGTGATAATCGTGGTAGTTATATTGCCGGTGAGGGTGCTAACTCTGCGAATGGTGATGTGGATGAAATACTTATTTTTAATTCCGTGTTAAGTAACGCGGATATATCTAGCATCTACACTAACCAAAATGCAGGCAAAAACTATGATGGTTCTTTGCGTCCCGGTTGTTCCGCGTTGGCCGATTGGCATTTTGATGAAAGTGGCTGGAATGGAACTGCTGACGAAGTTGAAGATAGCAGTGGTAATGATAATCACGGCGTGGCTCAAAATGCAGATACAATTTCCTCTGGAGCTATTTGTCGGGCGGGTGATTTTGATGGTGTTACTGATTATGTAACGGCTACCGACCTGTCGCAGTTACAGACAACTGCGAGTTTGATTTTTTGGATTAAAACTACTCAATCAGGGAATGATGTGGCATGGCAAGCGCCCGGTGTGGCGGGTATAGAGGAGAATGGCGGTGCTGATGATATCTTTTGGGGATGGATTGATGCGTCAGGACATATAGGGCTAACCGTCGGCGATGATTACGCAGCGACCAAGTCCAATACAGTGATAAATGATGGGAGTTGGCACCATGTAGTGTTAACACGAGAGGTGGTGTCGGGTGAATATAAAATTTACATCGACGGGGCGTTGGATAAAAGCGGAACAAGCTCTACGGGTGATATTGGTAATGGCTTTTCATCCATCGGACGTATGGAGAACACCCAAGGGACGCCCGTTTACTTCGAAGGTCAGTTGGATGAAGTTATTATTTTTGAAGATGTTTTAGCCGATAGTGATGTCAGCGATATTTATGCTAATCAAGTTGCGGGTAAAAACTGGAATGGTACGGTTCGAGAGGAGTGTGCTTCTGCCGTCTCTTACTATGAGATAAGCCATAGCTCTCCTGCGCTCACTTGTGAAGCGGCCAATATAACGATTACGGCTAAAGATGAGAGTGGGCAAAGTATTGCTCCTGAGAGTGGAACCACGATTAGCTTATCGAGTGAATTAGTGTCCGGAACTAACGTCACCAATACGTTTAGCCCAGCAACATATACGTTTGATGGCAGCGCAATGGCGACAACCGTGCAGTTGATTCGAACCTCTGTTGGTGTTTTGGATATAGATGTGGACGATGGTTCTGCGACCGATCGTGATGGAGAAGCTTCCGATCCTAATATTGAATACGCGGATGCGGCGTTTAAGTTTTATGCTGATGGCTTTTTAGAAGAGATCGATATACAGATAGCCGGAAAGCTTAACAACCAAACGCCTAATGCGCAGACGATAACTATCAAAGCAATTCAAACTGATCCTGATACAGGTCGATGTACCGCCCTAAAACCAGGAAACAGCGTTGATGTTGGTTTTGGTTATCAGTGTATCTCCCCCAATACCTGTGCTGCTGACGATGCATTATTTGTTAATGGCAACGGAACGCCTGCCCCAGGGGCCGATCTTTCCGAAACACCAACTTACCTTACCTCTTCTGTTGATTTTAATGTGGAGGGAGAAGGTGAGATTGTTATTAACTATCAAGATGCTGGACAAATTCAGCTTTATGCTCAGGCCGAAGTTGATGTTACTGGAGGCAGTGGTAAAGCAACGATCAGTGGGAGCAGTAACTCATTTGTAGTGAGACCTTTTGCATTTGGTTTCTCTTCAATTAACGCCGGTACAGTTAATAACCCTGAAGGTGATGAAACTTCAGGTTCTGGGTTCACCTCTGCAGGGAGCGATTTTGATGTCACGCTTAATGCTTATCTTTATCAAAGCGCTTATGACACGGACCGAGATGGTGCCCCTGATGATGGTGTGGATGTTACGGTCAATAATAGCATCACTCCAAATTTTGCCGGTGACGTTGAGTTAAGTCTCGACTCTTTTACACCGGCGAGTGGTATAGAAGGTAATTTAACGGGGGAGAGCCCTTTAACGTTTGAGTCATATTTAACCCGAGGTGGCACGGCAGTCACCGGAACTCTTCAATATGATGAAGTGGGTAGTATCAATATAAAAGCATCCCTTGCTAATTATCTGGGTAGTATTGCCGGGGATATTACCAGTGTTCCAGTCAAGGTTGGACGCTTCTACCCCGACCACTTTGCGATCGTTAGTGATAGCATTGTGGCAAGTTGCTCATCTTCATTTACTTATATGCAGCAACCTTTCGCTGAGTTTAAATACACTATAGAGGCTCGGCCAGCAGGGGTGACTGATAGTACGGCGAGTGACGCGCAACGGATTACTCAGAATTATGATTATAACGAATACAGCGGGACTGCAACTATTCAAGCAGAAGCTGAAAATGATAATTTAGGTATAGATTTAGGCACGAGACTGGGTGGCTATTCTAATAGTGATAATTGGCAATTGGGTGAATATGCCTTTGATAGCACGAGCACTTTCTTTAGCCGAAATCCAGATGCGGCGGGGCTAGAAGATGGCCCGTTTAATAAACTGCAGTTAGGCCTAAGTATTTCAAGTGAGCGAGATGCTAGAGGGTTCTCTACGAGCGAACTTACAATGAATGCTGCAGATAATAACGATTGTGTTGTCGATGGTAACTGTTCAGCGGCCGCTATAGGTGGCGAGCAAATTCTGCGTTATGGCCGCCTGCAAATTCAATCAGTTCATGGGCCTGAGAGTGAAGATCTTAAGGTGCCTTTCTCTGTGCAATATTGGGATGGTAGCGCTTTTGTAACTAGCCTTGACGACAGTTGTACTGTATTGCCTTTAAGCTCAATTACTTTCGATAGCACTCTAAGTGGAGTGACTGATGCAGAGCGAACGGTGTCTGTTGGTGATGGTAGTACGCTAGGTTCGTTAAATATTACAGGTGTTAATGCTGCGGCAAGTGCCGGTGAATTTAATTTAGGCTTTAGTGCGCCGGGCGTTGGAACTGGAGGCGATGATAATACAGGATCTTTTCCTGTCGCAGTGGTCAATCTTGATGCTTGGTTACGCTATGATTGGAATCAAGATGGTAGTGGCGATGATGCTAATCTTCCGAATGCGATAGTGACGTTTGGACGTGCGCGAGGGAGTGATCGTATGATCTTCTGGCAGGAGCGTTATCAGTAAACTTGGGTAATATTTAGACAATAAAAAAGCAGGCTAAGCCTGCTTTTTTATTGTGCTAAGGGAAATACAATTAGCCGGTAAGCTTAGTGTATTTTTCCATTAGCTGTGCTTCAGTTTCAACATGATCCGGATCTTTAGGGATACAGTCAACTGGGCAAACTTCAACACACTGTGGTGTGTCGTAATGACCTACACACTCAGTACATTTTGAAGGCTCAATCTCATAAATTTCATCACCTGGAGAGATTGCCTCGTTAGGGCATTCCGGCTCACATACATCACAGTTGATGCATTCGTCAGTAATGATCAATGCCATGGTGGCTACCTCACTATCACTCTATAAATTAATGGTCCAGGTGCTCACTCAGGACCTTTGCCACCGAAGGGTGTACAAACTTACTTACATCTCCACCCAAGCTTGAGATCTCACGGATCAGCGTGGAGGAAACAAAAGATAAGTGTTCCGCCGGTGTTAAAAAAATACTTTCTACATCGGGTGTCAAATGTCGGTTCATCGCAGCAAGTTGAAACTCGTACTCAAAATCCGATACTGCACGTAACCCACGCAAAATAATATTAGCGTTCTGTTGCTCAAGTAGTTCTGCTAATAGACAATCAAAACCTACAATGACGATGTTATCAAGGTGTTCAGTTACTTCACGAACCAATGCTACACGAGTTTCTAAGGATAGCATGGGTTGTTTTTTGGGACTTTCAGCAACTGAGACAACGACTTTATCGAAAAGTTTGGCTGCACGTTGAATAAGATCAGCATGGCCATTCGTTATTGGGTCAAAAGTTCCTGGATAAACAGCAATATTCATATATGGTTCACAGGAGTTATTGTCTACTTAAAACTCGCTTAATCAAGTTCTAGTGACATAGCAAGTTTGCAATTGCGGCATATTATCCGAATTGTTCGGGCTGTACAAATACTATAATGGAATGTGTTGATCTCTATCGGTTATAAAAAAACAATCCGTTATTACAAATAACTATAAGGATTTTAGGGGTATTAGTGTGATTCGGTCATGGCGAATAGGTTTTGTTGCTCTGATATTGGTAGCTTTATCAGGGTGCCAAGCGCTACAAAAAGTTGATCAAGGTTTATATCAAGTGGCGGAGTCTGTTAGTGAGCGTGACCGCGTTACTGGGCAGCGAAGTTTGAGTATGGCTAATCGTAGTGCGCAGATAGAGCAGGGAAATGCCTATGTTGAAAAGATCATTGCACAGGAACAAAAAAATAAGCGCCCGATTAATGCGGCAATTAGCCGGACGCAATATCAGCGCCTTGTTCGTATCTTTGACCGTATTCACAAAGTTTCTCATCTGAAGCAGGAGCGTTGGCAGCCGCTGTTGATTAAGCGTAATTCATTTAACGCATTTACTACGGGGGGCACTTATATTGTTGTTCATTCGCAGTTGATGACCGATTTGAAAGATGATGCCGAACTTGCCGCTGTATTGGGGCATGAGATAGCACATACTGTGGCTAACCATGTTTATGAGCGTCAAACACATGCGCAGGTTAGTGCCTTGGTTGGTTCTAATTCTGCGGGACGTAGTGGCTATCAAGCTGCATTTACCCATGAGAGTGAGCGAGAGGCGGATCGCATTGGTATTTTGTATACAGCGCTGGCGGGCTATGACCCTCTCGCTGCAAGCCGTATTTGGCAGCGTAAATATACGCAGGAGGGGAATGCTCGTGCGCTGTTTCACCATGATCACCCAGTGAATGCCGAACGTTATCAAGAAGCAAAAACTGTAGGGACGAAGGTACTGCCCTATTACAAAAAGAATCAAATTAATCCACGCGCTGCTGCCCTGCTAGATAATAACGTGCTGTGGCAAAAAAATAGTAATGAGGTTGCTGCTGGTGAAGGGGGTGGAGTTACAGCGTTGTTATCGACTGCTCTAGGCGCATATGTCCAGCATCAGCAAGCTAAAGGTGAAGAGCTACGTCAGCTTCAGCAAGCGAATTTTGTTAAGTCGGTGGAGTCTGTTCTCAAGGTTGAGTCAACGCGCAAGGCGGGGTCTCATCTTTTAGATACCCGTTGGCGCTATGCTGCTAATGGATCTACCTTAACTAATGTTGTGATGGGGTTATATCTAAAACGTAATGGGAAAATAGAGCGTTATGTTTCCCATGTGGACGGATATATCAAACCAGGACAAGTTTTTACAGCGAGATTTTCACTGCCAAACTCGCTTAATGTTGATGACCTTAAAAAATACAGCGCCAAATTATATTTGGATGATGTGCAAGCCGCGCGCTAATTTTACTTTTATAGGTGTTTTCATAAGAGACTTAATCTTTCTGTAACTTATTGAGTGTAGTGACTACTATATAATGCGTATCTGATTTAATGGACGGTTGTTAAAGGTATATGTCACGAAGGACCAAAGAAGAAGCAGAACAAACACGCCAGTTGCTTTTGGATACAGCATTAACTTTATTTGCTGAGAGAGGTATCTCTAATACTAGCTTGAAAGATGTTGCGTCAGCGGCGGGGCTGACTCACGGTGCGCTTTATTGGCATTTTAAAAACCGTACAAACCTTGTTGAGGCGCTGTATGATGAATGTCGTTTTCCTATAGACGATATCTTTATCGATCAGCTGCAATCGGCACGACAAGATGCGTTAGAGTCATTGGGTGAATTTATCACGCAGTGGAGCGCGCTCATATTAGCCGAAGGGCGCCCTGCACGTATCTGGCAGGTTTTCCATCAAGGTGTTGCTCACACAGTTGAGCTACAAGCAATCTCGGATAAGATTCGGGATGAACACCGAGAGTGGTTACACCTATTAGCAAAAATTGTTAAAAAAGCACGTAAGCAGAAGCAGATTGCTCAGAAGCCTTCACGGGGAGGCGATCCTATACCGGCCGCAGCTTTAGGTTTGATCATGGGTATTACAACAAGTATTCGTAATACGGGATCTGGGTTGGTCGATAGCAAGCAGCAAATTAAATGTCTTACTCAACATTTTTTATATGGCTTGGAGATATAAGCATAATAAATGCTTATATCTCAGATTCTGAGATTCGTTGATATAGGCGGTAAGTAACCTGCCCCGCCGTTTTTTTACGATGCTCATGCCAATGGGCTGGAACGTTGGGGTCTATAAGTTCTGCTTCGGTTTCAATGTAGATATAAGCGTTGTCGCGGAGCAAATTTCTCTTTTCCAGTAGTTCACAGCAGGGGGCTATTAGGTTTTTCCTAAAGGGTGGGTCCATAAAGATTAGGTCATACTTACTTTCCTGATCTTGTTGTCGAGACTCCAGCCATTCTAGTACATCAGCTTGAATAACCTCTCCATTTTGAGCTTTTAAACGCTGTAGATTGTTATTTAATTGACGAGCAGCTGCCGTATCTTTCTCTATGAAGGTGGTACGTTCTGCACCTCGAGAGAGAGCCTCCAAGCCCAGAGCACCACTACCACTAAACAGATCTAAAGATTGAGCGCCGGGTACGATCGTTTGTATCCAATTAAATAGCGTTTCTCTGACACGATCAGGTGTAGGGCGTAAGCCTTCTGTGGCTAAAAACTCAAGTTTACGCCCTCTCCATTCACCACCAATAATGCGTAGCTGAGAGCTTGGTGTAGATGGTTTGCCTTGTTTGCGACGAGGTGGGTTTTTATGGCTCATTTATGGTCCTTAAAGCACTGGAGATTGGAAAAGGCTAATAGGTTGCGATCTATCCAGTGCTTGCTGTGTCTGCTTAATAATATCATCCGCGTCTTGATCTAGAATCTGATCAATATAGATTTCCATTGTATCAGTTGGCAGCTGATAAAAAGCGATTAAGCTCAAAGCGGTGACTTGGTTCATATTGTCACGCATACGTTCTTGCCAGTTTGCTGCGAGTCGGTTTTTACTCTGCTCAACTAAATCCTCATTAATCTGTTGCTGTAGTTGAGGCAGAATAGGCTCGGGGTTCTGATCGCCTTCAAAAATAAGCGCCTGAAAACCTATATCCTTGAGGGAAGCCCAGAGAATGCGGAAGTTTAGTTTGTGTTGTTCTTTGTATTCGGTCAGTAGATCTTGCACGACTTGAGCGGTAATGCGGTGTGTAACAAAGTCCTGTGATGCTCGCGGAGGAAGAGATTGCCCAAGCAGTAAACGGAATCTATCTCCTAGGCTTTGTTCGCGAACCAGCGCGGCGCTCTTAATTTGAGCTTTTTGGGTTTGGTGTGATTGTAGCGAGTGTGGTAGTTGCTCCTCAATAACCTCAACATAATCCTCCGCATCCTCTCCACTGATAGCAAATATAGGTGCGTCAAATAACCCAAGATAGGAGTCGTTAAGCAGACTGAGTACGGCAGTATTATTGCTGGGTTGGAGCTGTTGATAGAAATAGTTAATCAATTTTTGTTCTTCTGATTGATCAGCTAAATAGTAACGTGCCTGAATTTTTGTAAACGGCTCCTTCCAGCGAACACTATCAACCGGCTTATTTAGGGTTTTCCATATAGTGTTGAGCTCTGGTAATGGTTGGCCACTAGCCCAAGATAAAGTAACTTCGATACGGTCTTGCTTAGGATTGACGTTATAGCTATAGGTGGGGCTGGCTAATGCCCGTAAGCGTTGCTGTAAAATTAAGCTTTTTAATTGCTGAAGTTGTTGCTGAGTATTATTGAGCGCTGGCTGAGTAGCTAAAAGAAAAACCAGCTGCATCGGTTGGTCGTCCAGTTCCATCCAATAGATGGTTTTACTGTCGTTGTTTTCGATGCTGTGATACTTAACCGCACCGGGTCCCATAGATGAAAGAATAAGAATGGCGATGAGGCTGAACCATACTAAGCCTACAAGATATTTGCGATTGAAAATGGGGCGGTACTCGTTTGTCATCTTGAAGATTCTCAGGCACTAAATGTTCATATAACGGCGCTTTGGCTTAAACCAATTAGGCCTAAGCATAAAGATAGAACCGCTTGGGTCTCTGATCTGGGTTATGCTGCCGATTTACTGTGATAAGATACCAGACTTTGTCGATGAACTGCTGATTTTTCAGTTGTTATAAGGTAATTGAGAGTGGATAGCGGATGTTAAGTTTACAAGAGATGTTTGTTGATAAAGGTTGGGATACCAGTTACATCGCTTATGCCGGTGCCTTTATTACAGTTGTCGTGTTGGCGGGTATCTATCGTTATCTTCGTGATGACAATTCATCCGATTGATTTGCTATTGGCAATAATCGAATTTTTTTAAGCTGAGGTTGGGGTTGTCTAACGCCTTAGCATGAGGACGTTAAATGTTTAAAAAACTGAAATCCATGTTCGGAGGCTCTTCAGCTGAAGAAACCGTTGAGCATAGTGAAGTAGAAAATAACTCAGTTGAGAAAGTTGAAGAGAGCCAGCAGCCGATCGCTGAGCTAAAAGAGGATCAAGCAGAGCAGCCAGCGGTTGCAAAAGCTATAGATGAGCAAGATCCTGTTGCTACGGAAAATGTTGAACCAGAAATAGAAACAGTTGAGCCGGAAACCGTTCCTGAAACTATTGCCGCTGAGGTTTTTGAAGAGACGCCTACGCTCTCTGAGGAGCCGGCTGAAAAAGAAGAGATAGTTGATGCGATCATAGATGAAATACCTGAACTTGAAGAAGCAGAGGTCGACCTGAAAAGCGAAGATCAGGTGGAGGAGAAAAAAGGCTTCTTTGCGCGAATCAAAAAAGGTTTAAGTAAAACTAAAGCAAGCTTAACTGAGCAGCTAGGTAACATCTTTTTAGGCGCTAAGGAGATCGATGATGATCTACTTGAAGAGATTGAAACCCTCCTGTTAATGGCTGATGTTGGGGTTGAAGCAACTTCCGATATTATTGGTCGTTTGACAGAAAAGGTTGCCCGTAAGCAGTTGGGCGATCCGCAGGCATTGCAGGCGGCTTTAAAAGAGGAGTTATCAACTCTTTTACATCAATCAGAACAACCATTGCAGATTGATTGCAGTCAAAAGCCTTATGTTATTTTGATGGTAGGTGTTAATGGTGTAGGCAAAACGACGACCATCGGTAAGTTGGCTAAGAAGTTCCAAAGTGAAGGTAAGTCTGTCATGTTGGCTGCGGGTGATACCTTCCGTGCGGCCGCTGTTGAGCAGTTACAAGTTTGGGGGGAGCGTAATAAAGTTCCCGTCGTAGCTCAACATACAGGAGCCGATTCTGCCTCGGTTATCTATGACGCTGTACAATCGGCACAAGCGAAGAATATTGATATTTTGATCGCTGACACGGCAGGTCGTCTACAGAACAAAGATAACCTGATGCAAGAGCTTGAGAAAGTTGTGCGTGTAACGCAAAAGCTATCGCCTGAAGCGCCCCATGAAGTTATGTTAGTACTTGATGCCGGTACAGGCCAAAACGCACTGAGCCAAGCTAAGATTTTTAAAGAGAGCGTTGGCGTCACAGGTATCTCACTGACCAAGCTAGATGGTACAGCTAAAGGTGGGGTAATCTTTGCTATAGCTAAGCAGATGGATCTGCCGATTCGCTTTATCGGTGTTGGTGAGCAGATTGATGATTTGCGCCCTTTTAACTCACAAGAGTTTGTAGACGCCCTGTTTGATTAGCGGCATCTAGCCTAACTTTTGTATACGTGTTTGGATATGACCGTCAGCGATGATTAAGTTTGAGAACGTCAGTAAACGCTACCCAGAAGGGCATGACGCCCTGCGTGATGTCAGTTTTAGACTAAACCGCGGGGAGATGGCCTTTCTTACAGGACACTCTGGCGCAGGTAAAAGTACCCTTCTCAAATTAATTATGTTGATGGAAAGGGCAAGTCGTGGACAGGTGTCTATCGCAGGTCAAGATCTTGCTCAGTTTAGTCGTGACGATATCCCTTATCATCGGCGTCGTATAGGTGTGGTTTTCCAGAATCACCAGCTGCTATTTGATCGCAGCGTATTTGAAAACGTCGCTTTGCCTCTACATATCTCCGGCTACGATGAGGAAGATATAGGTAAGCGGGTACGTGCAGCGTTAGACAAAGTTGGTTTGTTACATAAAGAAAAGCTCAACCCTATTACTTTATCCACAGGTGAACAGCAGCGTATAGGTATTGCCCGTGCGATTGTGCATAAACCTCAAGTTCTATTAGCGGATGAGCCGACAGGTAACTTAGACCCTGCGTTGTCTGAAGAGATTATGCGTCTGTTTATGGAATTTAATCTCCACGGTACTACGGTTTTAATCGCAACCCATGATTTGGCTCTAGTATCACGTATGCCCTATCGGACATTGACCCTTGATCAAGGGAGACTGATTAATGTCTAACCGTGAACCGGTCAAAAGAGGGGCGGAGCGTCAAAGGTCCGTAGAAAAGCCCGCAGTCGATGGAGCAGCTGCTTCTGCACATAAAGGGGCGGCAAAGCATAAGGTTGATTTTGTCGCAGAGTTTAAAAGCTGGGTTCGCCATAACAAAAGTACGGCAAAACAATCATTGCAGCGTTTGTGGTTAACTCCTCTGCCTAGTTTTATGACATTGGCGGTGCTTGCGATCGCTTTAGCGCTTCCCGGCTTAATGTTTGTTGGTCTAAAAAATATAAATCAGCTAAGTGGCGAATGGAAAGGTGATCCGCGTATTTCTCTCTATTTACAAAAGACTCTGCCTGCAGAAGAAGCGGAACGCTTTAGTCAGAAAATGTTACTGCGAACGGATTTGGCTGCGGTTGAATTAGTGACTAAAGAGCAAGGTTTACATGAATTTCAGCGCATATCAGGCTTTTCGGACGTGCTGGAGTTTCTCGATAAAAACCCGTTGCCAGCGGTTGTTGTTGTACAGCCATTGGATAACAAAAAGTCTGTTCTAACCGCGCTTCAACAAGAGCTTATCGAACTCCCAGAGGTGGAGGACGCGGTACTCGATATGGTGTGGGTTGAACGTTTAGCGTCCTTTGTTCGATTAGCAAATCGTTTAGTATTGGTCTTAGGCGCCTTATTAGCACTTTCCGTTTTGTTGGTGGTGGGTAATACAATTCGGTTGTCTATAGAAAGTCGTAAAGATGAAATTCAAGTGGCTAAATTAGTAGGCGCAACGGATGCTTGGGTTAAGCGGCCATTTATCTATACAGGTTTTTGGTTTGGGCTGATCGGCTCATTTATCGCTTGGATATTTGTGGAAATTAGCTTTCTTTTGATTAGTGCCCCAGTAGGACAACTTATTGAGCTATATCAAACAGACTTTGAATTACAACGCTTAGGCTTTATGGATAGTCTATCCTTGATTGGTGTTGGAGTACTGCTGGGTTTGTTTGGGGCGAGATTAGCGGTTGGCCGTCATTTGAGAGAGATAGAACCTCAGTAAATCGATTTCATCGAGCAGTAACATTTGCGTTTTATTGTTATCCTGCTATATTTTTCGGTCCGTTATGCCAAGTAACGGAAATTAGATTGAACTTTTGTACTATAAATTGAGTCATATTTGCGAACTTTAGAAGATGCAAAAATGATGCGAGGTCATTAATGAGCACTAGCTTACAAGTTATTGATACACTTTCTCCGGGACGTAATCTGGATGCATATATGCAGTCTGTTACTGCTATACCAGTATTAAGTGCCGAAGAGGAGCGTTCTTTGGGTGAGCGTTTGCATTTTGATGGTGATGTAGAAGCGGCTCGCCGCTTGGTTATGTCTCACCTACGCTTTGTTGTTCACGTTGCTAAAACCTATTCTGGTTACGGTTTACCTTTAGGGGATCTAATTCAGGAAGGTAATGTCGGATTGATGAAAGCCGTTAAACGCTTTGATCCTACTATGGGCGTGCGTCTGGTCTCTTTTGCTGTGCATTGGGTGAAAGCCGAAATGCATGAGTTTATTCTGCGTAACTGGCGCATTGTTAAAGTAGCGACTACTAAAGCTCAGCGTAAGTTATTCTTTAATCTTCGTTCGAAGAAAAAAGGCTTAGGCTGGATGACAACGGATGAAGTTAATTCTATCGCAGAAGATTTAGGTGTAGATGCTAAGGTTGTACGTCAAATGGAAGGCCGTATGGCATCCGTTGATACTGCATTTGATGCGCCTGAAGGTGCTGACGATGAACAGGCTGCTTGGGCGCCTGCGCACTTCCTTGAAGATAAAAGTGCAGATCCGTCGCAGCAAGTAGAAGATAGCAACTGGGAGCAAGACTCTCAGCGACGTTTGATGAGCGCTATGTCCGATTTAGATGAGCGCAGTAAAGATATTCTAGCGCGTCGTTGGTTGTCTGATGATAAAGCAACTCTGCATGAGTTAGCTGCGGAATATGAGGTTTCAGCCGAACGTATCCGCCAGTTAGAAAAGAATGCGATGAAGAAGATCCGCATCTCTATGGAAGCCTAGTCAGTACTATTTTAGAAAAAGCCGCGCAAAGCGGCTTTTTTGTGCCTGCAATCTAAGTGTTTGGTACAGATCTCTAGCTACATGGATGAACTATTTCGGTATAATCTTTAATATATCTGGGTTCCTAATGTCGAAAAAACTTATATTAATGATCTCGGCAATGAGCGGTTTCTTTGCCGTTGCCTGCGGAGCGTTCGGTGCGCATGGCTTAAAAGATCTGCTTGAGCCAAACTTGTACGCAGTCTATCAAACCGGTGTGGAATATCAGTTTTATCACACTTTTGCACTGCTATTTATTGCGGTAGCTCCGGCGAATTTATCCAGTAAACACTTAGGATGGGCGGGTATCGCATTTACATTAGGGATCCTACTTTTTTCCGGCAGTCTTTATCTGTTAGCGTTGACGGGCATTAAGGTGCTTGGGGCGATAACCCCATTAGGTGGCGTGGCTTTCTTATGTGGGTGGGCACTCGTCGGCTATACAGCAATTATTTCGAACAGGAGATAAATCAATGCAGATTCAGGTAAATGGTGAGATGCTGCAAGTGCAGGATGAGATCACCCTTACTGGCCTGATTTCACAGCTTGAGCTTGGTGATAAACGCATTGCTATTGAGCTTAATTTAGAAATCATTCCCCGTAGTGAACATGCAGAAACAGTATTGAAAGAAGCGGATCGCGTTGAAATTGTCCATGCGATTGGTGGAGGTTGAGGTCGATAGTTTTAAGCCTAAAATCGACTCATAATTACTACAACTTTTTTGGATATAGATCATGTCTCATCAGAATGACCCATTGATTATCGCAGGGCAGAGTTATAACTCACGTTTGTTAATTGGTACTGGTAAATACAAAGATTTAGAAGAAACCCGTATCGCTATTGAGGCAAGTGGTGCCGAGATTGTGACGGTTGCCGTTAGACGTACCAATATAGGGCAAAACCCAGATGAACCTAATTTATTGGATATCATCACACCCGATAAATACACAATTTTGCCTAACACAGCAGGTTGCTTTAACGCAGAAGACGCAGTGCGTACCTGTAAATTAGCGCGTGAGTTAATGAATGGTCACGATCTAGTAAAACTTGAAGTTTTAGGTGATCAGAAAACGCTTTACCCAAATGTGGTTGATACCATTAAAGCAGCGGATAAACTGGTCCAAGACGGTTTTAAAGTCATGGTTTATACCAGTGATGATCCCATCGTGGCGCAAGAGCTAGAGAGCCTTGGCTGTGTAGCTATCATGCCATTGGGTTCTATGATTGGTTCTGGTTTAGGTATTTTGAATCCGCACAACATCAACGTCATTATGGAAGACGCGAAAGTGCCTGTATTAGTGGATGCTGGTGTAGGTACGGCGTCTGAAGCGGCTGTTGCCATGGAAATGGGCTGTGATGCGGTGCTGATGAACTCAGCTATTGCCGGTGCCCGTAACCCTGTTTTAATGGCGTCAGCTATGCGCAAAGCCATTGAAGCGGGTCGTGAAGCGTTTCTTGCGGGTCGTATGCCGCGTAAACGATATGCCAGTGCATCCTCACCAATGGATGGCACTATTATTGGCTAGGCTGCTGTTTCTACAGTAGTTACGCTAAGTTCGAAGCTATGGAATATTTTTTTAGCCTGATCGAAAGATCAGGCTTTGCTTTTTAGGTCAGGTTGATGTCAGAAGAGAATAAGGTCGAACAACAGCAGGATGGAAATCCCGCTGAAGAAAAGCACATGCGTACGGTTAAAAGCTTTGTACTACGCGCGGGTCGGATGACCGAAGGGCAACAGAAGGCGATGGATGATGTCTGGCCAATCATGGGGCTAGAGCTGAAAAATGGCCTGCTGGACTTTAACCAAGTGTTTGGTCGCGAAGCGCCTGTAGTTCTTGAGATCGGTTTTGGTATGGGCGATTCACTGGTTGAGATGGCAAAAGATCAGCCTGAAAAAAACTACATCGGCGTTGAAGTTCACCGTCCGGGTGTTGGCCGCTTACTCAGCAATGCAGAAAAGGAAGGCCTAACCAATATCCGTGTATTCTGTGAGGATGCTATTGAAGTCTTAGCCCAATGTATTCCAAATAATAGCTTAGATTGCATACAGCTCTTTTTTGCTGACCCCTGGCATAAAAAACGTCACCATAAGCGCCGTATCGTACAACCTGAATTTGCACAAACCCTACGCCAGAAGCTAAAAGTAGGCGGAGTCTTCCATATGGCAACCGATTGGGAAAACTATGCGGAACATATGATGGACGTGATGAGCGCTGCTGAAGGCTATGTTAATTTCGCCGGTGAGGGCCAGTATTCTCCCCAACCTGAATGGCGTCCGGTGACCAAATTCCAGAAGCGCGGAGAGCGTTTAGGTCACGGGGTTTGGGATTTAATGTTTGAGAAAACCAGCTAAATTATTCTTGCTTTATGACAGATCAAAATAAAAAGGCTGATGCAATGCATCAGCCTTTTTTTTAGTGCCGAATAGGTATGAGCTGTCTCTTTGTGTTGTCTTTAACGCCCTAGGCCGTGTACTTGTTTTGCGATCCCGACTGCGTTACAAAGATAAGCAGATCAGAGAGGTGGATGTCTGGCATGGGGAGGTATATGGAGCCCATTATATATAAATGAGGACAGGTACTCTGTAAGCGGCTTCGGCCAAAGGTTGGCCTCCTACAGGCGCTTGCTTTGAATGACAAAGTATCTGTAGGAGCTCATCCTTTATACTCGGAACGGGTGCCAGAGCGAAAGGCTGGTGGCTAAGCCCGCTTAGTCGCAAGAACATCAACGGAGTCCGCTCTTGTTTTTTCCACTCCTTTAAGAAAACATCACGCCGACCAATCGTTTACTGGGAACAGAGCTATGTTGAAAAAAGTTGTTACTTTTGAGTACGAGAAAGAAACTAAAAATAGTGTGCGTTATAAGGAAGTACCTGACGAAGGTACAGCCCCGATTGTGGGTTCTCTGTATGTTCAGAAATGGTTTGCGGGTGAGATAAAACCCTTGAAGTAACGATCGAGAAGAAAGACTAGAGCCCCTCAGATAAATAGCTTCCAACGTGCTAAGCATTAATCGACTTCTATTGTGATAAAGGGTGTGGTTTCTAAGTTGATAGTGTCGGGCACAAAAAAGCCCGCTTGGGGAGCGGGCAAAAGTCTGACTAGAGGAGCTTATGACAATAAGCTAGTGCTAATTCGCTTTACAGGAACATGCGATTAGCGGCATTTCTTTTCACCGTGACGACCATCTTTGTGGTCGGGACGATGTTTGGATTTTTTATCATCCATTTCGCTTTTTAATTCGATGAACTGTTTCTCCTGTTCGGGCGTTAAGATCTCAAACAGTTTCTCTTTCTGTTCAGCTTTTTCCAAAATCATAGATTTAGTTTGATCTTGGGCTTGTAGCACTAAGCTATTCAGCTGTGTTTGGTAGTCTGCTGCGCTTGGATCAAGCTGCTGAAGCTGTTTAAACACATCTTTACGAGATGCTTGTTTATCTCCGCGCTTCTCCTGTTGGCTTAACATCTGCTCTTTTAGCTGAACCTGCTGTTCTTTTGTTAGGCTCAGGTCTTTGGTTAAGTGCTCAATGCGATGTTCGATACGGTGTTCGTGACGTTTTTGCATACGATCGTCATCGTCGGCATGCGCTAATGTAAAACCAGCGCCAGATAGAGTAATGATCGCTGCTGAAAGTCCTGCAATAAGTTTGGTACGCATTTTTGTCTCTCCGGTGTTTGTCTGTTTCGATGTAGTGAAGTTTGCATGATGTCACCGCAAAGTTGGGTATAAGTGTTGTAAAGATGGGTAAATACGGAAATCTGAAAAGACTTTTTAACGCAAGAAAGCGGAGATAGGTGCTTTTTACTCAGAATTACGTCTGTAGGAACTCACCCTTTATACCCAGAACGGGTGCCAGAGCGAAGCCCTTGAGATAATTTGTAGCTTGCTAAGGTAAGCATTGATCGATCTTTGTTGTGATAACGAGTGTGGCTTCTCAGATTATTTATGGGCAAAAAAAAGCCCGCTTGGGGAGCGGGCAAAAGTCTGACTAGAGGAGCTTATGACAATAAGTTAGTGCTAATTCGCTTTACAGGAACATGCGATTAGCGGCATTTCTTTTCACCGTGACGATCATCTTTGTGGTCGGGACGATGTTTAGATTTTTTGTCATCCATTTCGCTTTTTAATTCGATGAACTGTTTCTCCTGTTCGGGCGTTAAGATCTCAAACAGTTTCTCTTTCTGTTCCGCTTTTTCCAAAATCATAGATTTAGTTTGATCTTGGGCTTGTAGCACTAAGCTATTCAGCTGTGTTTGGTAGTCTGCTGCGCTTGGGTCAAGCTGCTGGAGCTGTTTAAACACATCCTTACGGGATTTATGTTTATCTCCGCGCTTCTCCTGTTGGCTTAACATCTGCTCTTTTAGCTGAACCTGCTGTTCTTCTGTTAGGCTCAACGTTTTAGTTAAATGCTCAATGCGATGTTCGATACGGTGTTCGTGACGTTTTTGCATACGATCGTCATCGTCGGCATGCGCTAATGTAAAACCAGCGCTAGATAAAGAAATAATCGCTGCTGAGATACCTACAATAAGTTGTTTACGCATTTTGTTCTCTCCGGTGTTGTCTGTTTCGATGTAGTGAAGTTTGCGTGATGTCACTGCAAAGTTGGGTATAGGAGTTGTAAAGTTTAGTAAATGCGCATTAACGGTCAGGTTTTTTAAAGCTAAAAGCTCTATTATTTAATGGCAGTATTGATAACTAATAGTTGGGAAGTATAAGCATGGGTGACAAGCAACGACTACTTATGGTCGATGACGATACAGAGTTGTGTGAATTGATAGGGGACTATCTGGAGCACGAAGGCTATCTGATGGAGTATGCACATAATGCCGATGAGGCTTGTGAGCGGTTGGCCCGTGCGGATCGTTATGATCTGATTATTTTGGATGTAATGATGCCAGGTAAAAGTGGCTTGGAGTTATTACAACAGATTCGCCCTAAGGTTCAGCTTCCCGTCATTATGTTAACGGGTCGGGGTGAGGATATTGATCGTATTCTTGGATTAGAGATGGGGGCGGATGATTACCTGAGTAAGCCCTGTAATCCTCGTGAGCTGCTTGCGCGTATTAGAGCGGTACTTAGGCGTGCAGAGCCTCAACAGCGAACTACGCTCTTTCCTGAAGCTTCAGTGGCTGTTGGTGGCGTTAGTTTAGATCCAGGTATTCGCGAAGTAAAAGTAAATGGAAACGAAATTGATCTGACGGGTACCGAATTTAATGTATTGGCTTACCTTATTGCTAATGCAGGTAATGTTTTAGAGAAAGAGCAGCTGACTGAACTGGTGCTTCATCGGAAGCTCGCTGCTTATGATAGAGCTATTGATGTTCATGTTAGCCGAGTTAGGCAGAAGTTAGCGGAGCATCTTTCAGGAAAAGAGCTTATTAAAACGGTGCGTGGAGTAGGTTATCAGTTTGTTAAAGGTGAGCAATGAAGTGGTATAAGCGTCTATTCTGGAAAGTTTTTGCCTCTATTTGGGCCGTCAGCTTTATCGTGCTACTGGCAACGATTTTCTTTGTCGGCGCAGTTACTGAGCAAGATCGTTTTAAAGAGGTCGTCACTGCGAAAGCTCAAGGCTATGCAGAGATAATGGTTGAAAAGTATGAGCGTAAAGGCTTTCAAACCTTATTGCCGCGCCCACCTCCACCGCCGCGGCATCGCGATGATGACGATGATAAGGAGAGCGGTAAAAAGGACAAACACGCTAGGGACAACAATCAGCGTGAAAATTTTCGTCGTGATGTTTGGTGGAATATTTCCGAACGCGTTTTTATTACTGATCTAAAGCAAAAGAAAAAAGTGATTGGTTTTAATAACTTCCGGCGTGATGCGGATTCGCTTTATGTTTTTAATGTGAGCTCCGATAGTGGGAACATTTATCAAGTTGATGTAGATCTGCATTGGGATGCTTCGCCATTTACCCATGTTTTAGCGACGATTCTGTCCGTGCAGATGGTACTTATACTTCTGATCGCTTCTGCAGGCGCGCTGCTCGTTTCGATGATTATCACAAGGCCATTAAACTTGCTGCGAGAGCATAGTCAGGCGATTTATCGTGGAGAATTAGAACGTCGTACTGATAAAAAACTGCGTAAAAGAGGGGATGAATTAGGTGAGCTGGCCCGTGATTTTGATCACATGGCTGATTATGTACAACAGACAATCACATCGCATCAACGTTTAATGCAGGATGTTTCCCATGAGCTCCGTGCTCCTTTAGCCCGTTTGCAGGCAGCTGCGGGTATAGCTGAACAGCGCATGGGAGAAGATGATAAAGCGGTACAGCGAATTATTCGTGAATGTCAGCGCTTAGATCAATTGATCGGGGAGATTCTATCTTTGTCTCGCCTTGAGCAGATGGAGGGGCTTGGTGAAAATGTATGGCTCTATCCTTTGTTACAGGAATGGGTGGATGATGCACATTTTGCCTATCCAAAAAGGGAGTTCTGCCTTGATATGAAGTCCGATTGTGAGATCGGCGTGAATGTTAAATTGCTGGAGCGAGCGATTAATAATATTTTAGGTAATGCCTGTAAACATACACCCGAAGGCACTCAAATTGATTTAACGGTGGATAAAGCAGATCAGTGTGTTGTTTGTATTCGAGATCATGGCCCAGGTGTTACTGAAGAGCAATTGACACAGTTATGTAATCCCTTCTATAGAGGGCAGAGTCAGACAGAAGGGTATGGCTTAGGCCTAAGTATTGCGCAGCGTGCGATAGAGCGCTTAGGCGGAACGCTCGTTTTACGTAATCATCCAGAAGGTGGACTAGAAGCTATAATCCGCTTGCCTTGTGCACGTAATCAGTAAAAGATAATTTACCTAAGACTAGGTAATTTTAACGGGACGCTGTTATAGGCGATTATCGGATTCTCAATAATCCCAATCGGTGTCCGTAAGGTCTGCAGGCGTTAAATCATAACGCCTTAAGATCGTTTGGATTTTTCCTTGTTGATAGAGTTGCATCAATTGCTGATTGAACCTATCAACTAGATCTTTAGAAAATCTGCTTTTTGATAGCCCTACGTAATAGAAAACATGCTTATAGAAACCTGCAGGGCGTATAGATGCCAGCTGTAGTTCTTTGATAACTGTTTTTACTACATCTACGTTACCGAAAACCAAATCACATCGGGCACCATTGACCATCTTGATGGCGGTAGGGAAGTTGGTTGTAGTGATGATTTTAATCGGTTCTATGTTACTAGACACCATCTCCTCTCTGATGCCTTTTAAACGATTCAGCATGTTAGAGGGCGAATTTACGGCGACACATAAACCCGCTAAGCTCTCTAAGCGGGTGTAGTTTACATCCAGACTGCTATGGGAGAAAAAGCCGTAACCTGTTTCTAAAATAGGCGGACTGAAGTACAGCCATTTTGCTCTATCGCTATTTTTCCCTACTAGGAATAAACCGTCAGCCGTACCTCTCTTGACCGCTTGATGGGCACGTCGCCATGGGAGCATCTCAAAGTGACATGCTAACTGCTCAGCTTTACATGCTGCTGCAATAATCTCTTTGCCAGGTCCCTCTACATTTCCATCTCTAGTGAACATAAAGGGAGGTAAATGAGTTGTTTTAAACTCAAGTGGTGCAGTGTGCGACTGTGCTGGGAAGGCGAGCAATAGGCAGATATAACCTAAAACTAATTTAGCCATAAAACGCTCAAAAGCCATTATATTTATTAATATTATTTAACATTGTAGACCACTACATAGAGGGTGTTGGGTTCGGCCTGATATTAAACGAGCTTTTATAGGATATATGCTCAGGATATACAGACAGAGAACAGTGTTGATTCTAATAAGGACGGGCTTTGCCTTCCGGTTAGTCGTTTTTTAATTGAGAAAAGACACACCTTTTTCGGCATCCTGTTTTAATGTGCATATTTCATATTCTTTGCATATCCCGCAATGAAACTGACAGGTCTGGTACAGAGTTTTGAATGTTTCAAAACTGATGGGTCGGCTAAATAGGAACCCTTGCATCATCCTGCAGTCTATCCCTTGGAGAAAGAGCATCTGCTCTTTAGTTTCTACGCCTTCTGCTACTACACTTAAGCCCAGTTGTTTTGCCATGGCGATAATGGTTGATGTAATAGCAATATTGTCTTTATCGGCAGGGATGTCTTGTAGGAAAGAGCGGTCTACTTTTAATAGGTCTACGGGCATTTTCTTTAAATGACTTAATGATGAATAGCCTGTTCCAAAATCATCTATAGCTAAGCTGATACCCATCATTTTTATTTTTTTAAGTGTCTCTATAGCATGCTGCATATCACGCATTAGCATACTTTCGGTGATCTCTAATTCTAGCCATTCTGAGGCCAAGCCGGATTTATAAATAGCTTCCTCAATATGTTCAATTAGATCGGGATCATCGAACTGTCGGGCGGATAAATTTACACAGACCTTTAAAGGCGGCAAGCCTTCATCTTGCAACTGCTGGGCTGCTTTGCAAGCTTCTAGTAATACCCAGCGGCCAATAGGAATAATCGCCCCTGTTTCTTCTGCATGGGGAATGAACTCGTCGGGTGGAATCGTCCCTCTGCTCGGATGTTCCCAGCGTAAAAGAGCTTCTATTGCAGAAATTCGCCCATCCTTCCCATCAACTTGAGGTTGGTAGACTAAGGATAATTGCTTGCTTGTGAGTGCGTTTCTTAAATCGTGCTCGATACTTAGTATTCGTTGAGCTTTTTCATCCATATGTGTTTCATAAAAAGCAAAGGTGTTTCGCCCGAGTTGCTTAGCATGATACATAGCCAAATCTGCATTTCTTAACAGGTCGCTCGGATCTTGGCTATCGGCACCAATTAAGGTTATCCCTATGCTGACGGTGATTCTCACATCATGGAAGCCTATTTGTACTGGCTGTGAGAGGAGTCTCAGAATCTCATTTACATTATGGATAATTAAATTAGGGTCATTCAGTGCATGGAATATGATGGTAAATTCATCGCCGCCTAATCTAAAGACAGAGGCCTGATCTGGCACGCAATAGCAGAGCCTATTGGCGATGGTGTTCAGTAAAGCGTCGCCTGCTTCATGACCCATAGTGTCGTTTATCTGCTTGAAATGATCTAAATCCAGAAGCAGTAGAGCATGGGGGCCATCATTGGCTGGGCTTTGCAGATATTGATCAAGGGTTCGTCTGAAGTTTCGACGATTGCCTAAATTGGTGAGTGGGTCAAAATAAGCCATTTTTTCCAGTTGCTGATCATGCTCTTTTATTTTAGAGATATCTTCACTGACTGAGACAAAGTTCGTTATATTTCCTAGCTCATCATGTATTGGCGATATATTTTGTAAAGACCAATATGTAGTGCCGTCCTTCCGTTTATTTAGAAGTGTTCCATGCCATTTTTTATGACGACTAATGGTTTTCCATAGGTTGTCATGGGCACCCTTTGATGTTGTGTCTGAGCGTAAAATGCTGGTTTTTTTACCCTGTATCTCAGGAAAGCTATAACCGGTAATATCGCTGAAACGAGTGTTGGCGTACTCTATTTCACCTTGAGCATTCGTAATAACTACAGCGCTTCCTGTGTTTTCTACAGCATTCCTAAACAGTTTGAGCTCTCTTGCCAAATGAGCATTTTTACTCGCATTACGAAGGGTAATGAAAAAGCCTTGTTCTGTTGGGTCTATTTCGACTAGAGAACATTCGATCTTGAGTAGAATAGGAGGCGAATTAGATTGCTCTATAAGCTGATAATCGGAGTGATGTTGAATATCAGTATTTTTCAGGCGGTCTAAATGAGCCTTGATCTTTTGTTTAAATAGTTGAGGCAATTCACTTTTTGACTCGGCTGTTTGCGCGGCCCCCCAAATGAGTTCGAGCGCGTAGGGATTACTCGCCACCGGTTGCAGTGAGTGATCAAGTAACAAAATACCGATACTGGATTGGCTAAACCAGTCGATCAGCATTTTGATGTTATTTTTAGATGTTAATAGTTTCGACATTATATTATTTTTGTTTTAATTGTTTGCTGAAAACCACTAAATAATGAACTTTATTTCATTTAAATAGTTTGATTTGGCTCAGCGTTTTGTCTTTTAGTAAAAAAAAGCGCCGTTAGGCGCTTTTTTGTTTTTAAAGGGCGTCAGGCCCGCTTTCGCCTGTACGTATTCGTATCACTTGTTCAAGGGGGGCAACAAATATTTTCCCGTCCCCGATCTTTCCAGTATTAGCTGTTTTTGCAATAGATTCGATCACTTGCTCAACCATATCTGTATCAACAGCAATTTCGATTTTAACTTTTGGTAGGAAGTCTACTACGTACTCTGCGCCACGATAGAGTTCAGTGTGGCCTTTCTGACGGCCAAAGCCTTTAACTTCTGTAACGGTAACGCCTTGAATACCAATATCAGAAAGAGCTTCACGTACATCATCAAGTTTAAATGGTTTAATCACCGCCGTGACCAGTTTCATTATGCGATTCCTCAGTTTGTACCTGCGTTAAGTGTTTAGCTCAACACTTAGCAGTTTTAACTACAGTGAACTATGGGGATAAGTATACCTAGAAAAATGCAGAGTGGTATATCAGATTTACAGGAGGGGGTTCAAAAGCGCTTGTTAATAATACAAAAAAAGGGTGCCGAAGCACCCCTTTTCAATCTAGAGATAGATTACTTAGCAGATGTAAACTCTGGGTATGCTTCCATACCACATTCAGAGATATCTACACCTTCGTACTCTTCTTCTTCAGTTACACGTACACCGATAACCGCTTTAATTACAAACCAAGTAACCAAGCTTGTTCCGAATACCCAACCGAAGATAGTTAGTGCACCAATGATCTGGCCAGAGAACGCAGCACCATCGTTAGTTAGTGGTACTAGTAGAAGACCTAGAAGACCTACAACACCGTGTACAGAGATTGCACCGACTGGGTCATCAATCTTCATTTTATCAAGTGTTAGGATACTGAATACTACTAATACACCACCCATCGCACCGAACAATGTAGCTTGTAGTGCAGAAGGAGTTGATGGTTCAGCAGTGATAGCAACTAGACCTGCTAGCGCACCGTTAAGTGCCATTGTTAGATCCGCTTTACCAAACAGTAGGCGAGCAACAATTAGCGCAGCAACAACACCGCCGGCAGCAGCTGCGTTAGTGTTCATGAACACAACAGCAACAGCGTTTGAGTTTTCAACGTCGGATGTAGCAAGTACAGAACCACCGTTGAAACCGAACCAACCCAACCACAAGATGAATGTACCTAGTGTAGCTAGAGGAAGGTTGGCACCAGGGATAGCGTTAACGCCACCTTCTTTAGTGTATTTGCCTTTACGAGCACCAAGAACCAGAACACCAGCAAGAGCTGCAGCAGCACCAGCCATGTGAACGATACCAGAACCTGCGAAGTCAGAGAAACCTAGATCGCCAAGCGTGTACATGCCGAATACAGCATTGCCACCCCAAGTCCAAGAACCTTCCATTGGATAGATGAAACCAGTCATTACGATAGCGAAAGCAAGGAAAGCCCAAAGCTTCATACGCTCAGCAACGGCACCAGAAACGATAGACATTGCAGTCGCTACGAATACCACTTGGAAGAAGAAGTCAGCTGATGGAGCGTAAGTAGCAGGTTCTTCAGCGCCAGTGAATCCATCACCAGTAATACCTGAAAGTAGGTAGTCACCACCGTACATGATTGCGTAACCGCAAACTAAGTACATGATGCATGACACCGCGTATAACGCGACGTTTTTAGTTAGAATTTCTGTGGTGTTTTTAGCACGTACTAGGCCAGATTCCAGCATAGCAAAGCCAGCAGCCATCCACATGACCAATGCACCACATACTAAGAAATAGAAAGTATCTAGGGCATACTTCAGCTGAGTTACATCAGCAGCTGTTGAATTTAAAAGTTCTTCCATTGGTTGGTTCCTCCAGAAGCAATCGTAAGTCTATGTTTAAAGCGCTTCAGTGCCGGTTTCACCGGTACGGATACGCACTACTTGTTCAATAGAAGTAACGAAAATCTTACCGTCACCTATTTTGCCGGTTTGAGCGGCTGAACTGATCGCTTCTACGACCTGATCTACTATGTCACTGGACACAGCCGCATCTACACGTACTTTAGGTAGAAAATCGACTACATATTCAGCGCCACGATATAGCTCTGTGTGACCTTTTTGACGTCCAAAGCCTTTTACTTCTGTAACGGTGATACCTTGAACACCGATTTCAGAAAGAGCTTCACGGACATCATCCAGTTTGAATGGTTTGATGACAGCGGAGACCATCTTCATTTTGTTATCCCCCATAAATACTAAATTCAATACAAAATACTTAAATTGCTAAGTAAACAGTTAATTACCAATTCTTGCCCTGACTATAGCGAAGGATGTGCCATGTTTTAAAAGCTCTTTAATATCAATTAGTTATTTGGTTTGTTTTGTCTTTGGTTGATTTTTGTGCGATATTTTAGGGCGGTTGTTTGAGTGCTATTTTTGTAGATGCACCATAATGGTGCTGTTGTTTGAGAGGCTGGTTTGTTATGGGTTTATTGCTATAGTTGGAGTCGTGTTTTATCTGATTTTAGAGGTACAAAATGATCAAGCCACATTTAATTGAAGGCTTAGCAGAACAGTTTTCTCAGTTATTCTCTGGTGAAGCGAAAGTGCTAGACCAAGAAAACGTTAAGGCGCAGGTGAAATCCCTACTACAAGGTACGTTTGATCGATTGGATATTGTCAGTAGAGAAGAGTTTGATGCGCAAAAAGCGGTTTTGTTGCGGACGAGAGAAAAAGTTGAAGCATTAGAATTGCAGTTAAAGGCGTTAGACGAAACCTTACAGAAAAAGCCGTAGTCTTAAATAGAAAAGTTAAGCCGTTTTACATGTTATCTCATTTACATTTAACCCAGACGGGGTTGGTTTTTTATAATGAAAGATTTTGAGCAGCAGTTGTTTCTATGTTCTCCTCAGGCTGTGATTGTGACGGATAGGGATAATAATATTATTCGGGTGAACCCTGCCTTCCAGCAAATTTCCGGTTATAGCTTTGATGAGGTTGTGGGTCAGAAACCGAGCGTCTTAGGTGCGGGTAATTTATCAGATACGAGCTACGAGCAAGCTTGGCTTGATCTTAATGATACTCATGTATGGCAGGGTGAACTGTTTAATAGGCATAAAAATGGTTCTGTTTATCCCGCTTGGTTTAATGTGATAAAGATAACCAATAATGACAATGAGTTTGTTGGTTATATTGCTCAATTTTTTAATATGAGTCAGCTAAAAACTAGCGCTGAAGCGCCGTCACAAATTCCTCAATATGATGAGCTTACACGTCTACTTAATTGGGAGATGTTTCAAAGCATACTGGATAAGCGACTGGAAAAATCTAAAGCAGATAATGAACAGCTGGCTGTAATGCTGGTTGATTTGGACCGTTTTAAATGGATTAACGATAATTTAGGGCGCGATGTTGGCGACAATTTGTTGCAGGAGGTCGCACGTAGATTAGGCTCAGTGGTGCGTGATGAAGATGCATTAGCACGCTTAAGTAGTGATGAGTTCGTGATGATGCTACCGGCTGTTGATGGTATGGATGCGGCTGTTAAAGTGGCACAAAGGGTTGTTGAGCAGCTATCCCATGGTGTGTTTGTTGACCATCGAGAGATTTTTATTAGTGGTAGTGTAGGTATATCACTCTATCCCGAACATGCAGAGCGGGGTAAAGATCTGGTTAAAAAAGCAGATGTTGCGATGTATGCGGCTAAGCAGGGTGGGCGGAACACATTTAGAGCCTATAGTGCATTAATGGAGAGAAGCAAAGGCCCTCAGATTCTCCGAGAGGAGGATCTGGTGACTGCGCTTGTCAGCCATGAAATCCAGATGACCTATCTGCCTATTTACAGTATTTATAGTCATCGAGTTGTGGCTGTACATGCAAGGCCTAGTTGGATTCATCCTGAGTTAGGCTTAGTGCCATTTTCTGAATTTTCAGCACTGTTGGAACATTCAGATTCCATCGAACAATTTGAGCATTGGATCGATTCAGAACTGCGCTCTTTAGATGTAGTTTGGGAGCGTTTCCCTAGCCTTCGTTTTATCTCTTTTCGCATTGAATCTCAGCAGCTATCGAGCAAAGAAAGCATTCAGCGTTGGGTTAATCAGTTAAGCCAATATCAGCAAATAGGGCGGGTGATGATCGACGTGGATATTCAAACCGCGTTGGAAAAAGAGGGCGCCTTGTTTGATCTGTTGACTAGCGAAGCGCTTTTATCCATCAGCGGATTCGTTTGTGAGGCGCCGGTTCTGGAGAAAATACGTGATATAGATCCTGATTTTATTAAACTCGACGCAGGCCTAGTCACTATGATGAATAGTGATGAGGGGCGCCATAAAATTATTGATAACGTTTTAAAAATTGCGGATAAGCTGGATATTGAAGTGTTGGCCGATGGTGTTAGCACTGAGGGTCAGCGAGGACAGTTATCAGAGCAAGGTTGTATGCTAATGCAGGGCCGTTATTTTGGTATGCCACTAACTTTGCAGCAGCTTCTTGAACATTTGGCTGTTGAGCATTAATCGGCCCTCCAATAATCATGAATAAGAAGGGCCCTTTTCAAGTTTCTGTTTAGCGGTTATCTTTAGTTTTTTCAATATTCTTCCAAGGATGGAAGCTTATGTCATTAGCGATTGTTTATACCCGTGCGCAGGTGGGAATTGATGCGCCCCTAGTTACTGTGGAAGTTCACCTCTCAGGTGGACTGCCTAGTTTCTCCATTGTTGGCTTGCCTGAAACTGCGGTTAAAGAGAGTCGAGAACGGGTCCGCAGTGCCTTAATAAATTCTGGATATGACTTTCCTCAACGTAGAATTACAGTAAATCTCGCGCCTGCAGATCTTCCTAAAGAGGGTGGGCGTTACGATCTTGCTGTCGCCATTGGTATTTTAGCTGCAAGTGGCCAAGTACCGGTGGAGCCCCTGAAGTCCCAAGAGCTGATTGGTGAACTCGCTCTTTCTGGTGAGCTCAGACCTGTTGCGGGTGTGCTGCCTGTAGCACTGGCTTGTCGTGGGGCTGGTCGGGGTTTGTTTCTTCCTTCTTCAAATGGAGATGATGCAACGCTTGCCTCAGGGTTGAGTGTTTATCCCGCTTCTCATCTGTTGGATGTTTGTGCCCATTTAAAAGCAGAGCAATTGATTAGCTGTGCGGTCGCTAGTCCCGGAGCGCATACATATAGTGCAGTCTATCCCGATCTGAATGATGTTAAGGGGCAGCTTCAAGCGAAAAGGGCTTTAGAGATCGCGGCGGCAGGTTCACATAACATACTATTGGTCGGCCCTCCCGGTAGCGGTAAAAGTATGTTGGCCAATCGTTTGCCCGGCTTGCTACCTGAAATGACAGAATCTGAACGTTTACAGGTGGCATCAATACATTCGATTGCGCAACGTAGTGGCGGTGAAGGGCTTATCTGTCAGCGCCCTTTTCGTGCGCCACACCACACTGCATCCTCTGTTGCTTTGGTGGGCGGGGGTGGGAATCCTAAACCGGGTGAGATCTCTCTTGCTCATCAAGGTGTTTTATTCTTAGATGAGCTGCCTGAGTTTAGTCGTAAGGTTTTAGAGGTACTGCGTGAACCTATCGAATCTGGTGAGATTTTAATCTCTCGCGCCGCTCGTCAATCTGTGTTCCCTGCTCGATTTCAATTAGTTACCGCAATGAACCCTTGTCCATGTGGTTACTACAATGATGGTACGGAACGTTGCCGCTGTAGTCCTGATCAAGTGCGACGTTATCAGTCCCGAGTATCGGGCCCATTGTTGGATCGTATTGACTTGCAGTTAAGTGTTCAAGCCTTGTCACAAAAAGAGCTGATGGCTTACCCCGATGCTGAAGAAACAAGTGAGCAGGTAAGAGAGCGCGTTATTCTTGCAAGATCACAGCAGATGGAGCGCCAAGGCTACCCAAACCAGATGTTGGAGGGTAAACAGCTTGAACAGATCTGTTGTATCAGTGATTCAGATAAAGATATGTTGGCTAAGGCGTTGGAGAAACTACAGTTGTCAGCTCGTGCGTATCATCGTGTTTTAAGGGTGGCGCGAACCATTGCGGATCTTGCTGGTGCGGAAAAGGTGGAGAGTAAGCATCTACTGGAAGCGTTGAGCTATCGAGTATCTGCTAGGGCTTTATTAAGATAAAGCTGATAGCGCAGCGGTAATATTGTATTAGCTCGAAGAGGTTTTCTGTTGCTACTGAGGTTTAGGAAACATTCGCTTAAAATCACTGAAGCTAACGGGAGGGCTGTAGAAGTAGCCTTGGATCTGGTCGCAGTTATCTTGAATCAAAAAGTCTAACTGCTCCCTTGTTTCAACGCCCTCAGCGACAACCGTTAATTTCATATTATGGGCAAGGCTAATGATAGAGCGCACAATCTCCTCGGCTTCTGAAGACTCATTGAGGTGACTTACAAATGAGCGATCAATTTTTAACGCACTGATGGGCAGTTTATGCAGTAATGAAAATGAGGAGTAGCCGGTACCAAAGTCATCTAATGAAAAAGTGATCCCCTCTTCTGCTAAGGAATCGAGGCACTCCCTAACGTGGTTCTCATCGTTAAAAATAGCTGACTCTGTTAACTCAAATTCGAGAACCGATGTATCTATATCTTCCTGTTTGATAATACGTTTGATGGTATCGACTAACATATCATCCTTAAACTGCCGGAAAGATAAGTTGACCCCTAAACGATCAATATGGATGCCTGCTTCTTTTAATTCTTTAAGGTGCAAGCCTGCCTGTCTAATGGTCCAATACCCTATAGGTACAATTAAACCATTCCGCTCACATAGGGGGATAAAGTCGCCAGGCATTATCATTCCGCGGGTTGGATGTTGCCAACGAATTAGCGCTTCAGCCCCGACAATCTTGCCTGAACGGAGGTCGATACGGGGTTGGTAAAAGAGCACAAACTGTTCTGCTCTTAGGGCGGTCATTATTTCTGATTCAAGACCTACGGTTTTATCAGACGTTAATTCCATACCAGGGCGATAGATTGAATAACTACAGCCATGAATTTGTTTGGCTTGCATACGAGCCATGCTGGCTCGCTTGGTAAGTAGATCAACTTCACTGCCATGTTCAGGGGCCAATACCGCACCAATGCTACAGTCGATCTGGGTCTGAGACTGGCTGTGAGTATAGGACGATTTTAATGTGGCGATAAGCTTACCCAGTAGGGATTTGACGGTGTCTAATAGTGGCGCTGTACTTGGTAGATCCAGAATAATGGCGAATTCATCGTTGCCTATTCTTGCGACCATTTCATCGTTGCTAACGCTACTTTGTATACGTTTACCTAATTCTAAAACAACTTCATCACCTGCTGAAAAACCATAACGGGTATTAAATTTACGGAAATGGTCTAAATCAATAGTGATTAGGGCAAGTTGGCGGCCTTGTTGTATTAGGGAATTGAGTTTGTATAGGAGGGTTAAATAGAAGAATTGGCGGTTGCCAACAGGAGCTAAAGTATCGGAATGGCGTAAAAGTTGTATCTCTGTGCTTTGCTTAATGGTGAGTTCTGCGTGGCGTAGCGTCCTTAAAAATATCTCTGTATTCAGTGTCTCATAAGATAAAAAGTCGGTGGCGTTCGCTGTTAAGAGTTTCTGCCCCTGTTCTTCGGTAATGTGAGGGCTGAGTGCAATAATTGGCGTGTTTGGGCGAAATTTATGCAGGTCAGAAATTATAGTTGTGCAAGGGAGTGGAGAGTTGTTACAGCTGAGTAAAATGAAATCAATAGAGGACTGCTGCAGAATCAGCAATGCTTCTACATGGTCATTGCAGCGCGTTAGTTGATACAGTGGATGTTGCTCCAGTATCGACTTAAGTCTGCTTTGATTCTCCTGATGACTATCGATCAGTAAAATCTTTTTATGTTTATCGGGTAACTGCTGTAGCGCTGAGCACATCGCCAACTTCCCAGTGTGACACTTTATTTATAGACACAAATTTTATAAAGAGATGTCTCCCTGTAAAATTTTCGTGTCATAATTACCAATAAGTCTTACTTTATTCAGATTAACACTCTGCAAGAATTATTCAAACACTTGTTTTATTTTTATATATCAAAGAGTTATCTAAATTTATAGTTGGTATTACCCTAGTCGCATCCTTTATGTTTCGGCTGCGTATGGCTAAGCTTTAGCCGTTTTTTAAGGTTTTTTAAAGAATGTCTCGATTAAATCCACGACAGAAAGAAGCGGTGGACTATATTGGTGGTCCTTTACTGGTGCTTGCCGGTGCCGGGTCTGGCAAAACCAGTGTAATTACGCGCAAGATCGCATACTTGATCAACTCATGTGGAATTGCTGGGCGCAATATTGCCGCTGTTACCTTTACTAACAAGGCATCACGAGAGATGAAAGAGCGTGTTAATGCTCTGCTAGAGGGGAGTCCAGCAGGTAAAGGCCTGACCGTTGCTACCTTCCATAACCTTGGCCTTACAATTATTAAGCGTGAGCATAAGCATCTTGGCTTTAAGCCGGGATTTTCTATCTTTGATGATCAGGACACAAAAGCCCTATTAAAAGATCTGATGCTACAGAACAACGAAGAAAGTGATCAGGTTGATATAGTCCGAAATCAGATCTCTAGTTGGAAGAACGAGATGCTAACGCCAGCTCAAGCTTTGGCGTCAGCGCAGTTACCACAAGATATTTTATGTGCCCGTGCCTATGAGGAATACGAGCAACACTTGCGTGCTTATAACGCAGTAGACTTTGATGATCTAATTCTTGTGCCTGTTCGCCTGTTTGAAGAACATCCGAAGGTTTTAGAGCGTTGGCAAAACCGGTTACGTTATTTGCTGGTGGATGAGTACCAAGATACCAACCTTTCTCAATATCGTTTAGTTAAACTCTTAGTTGGGCATCGAGGCGCACTAACCGTTGTAGGGGATGATGACCAATCTATTTATGCTTGGCGCGGCGCGCGGCCTGAGAACTTAGTGCAGCTTGAGAAAGATTACCCAAGTCTAAAAGTTGTCAAACTAGAACAAAACTACCGTTCCACGAGCCGTATACTGAAAGCAGCCAATACCCTGATTGCCAATAACCCCCATGTGTATGAAAAAACCTTATGGAGTGATATGGGTATGGGTGATCCTATAAGGGTGATACATACGCGTAATGAAGATGCTGAATGTGAACGGATAGCAACAGAAACTTTAGACCTGCATCTGCGGAATAATATTCAGTTTAAAGATATGGCTGTTTTATACCGTGGCAATTTCCAGGCACGTCTATTGGAGATGAAGCTGCAACACTATCAAGTACCTTACAAGTTAAATGGTGGCACCTCCTTTTTTGCCCGTGCAGAAATTAAAGATTTAATGAGCTACCTAAAAGTGTTGGTTAATCCTGATGATGACAACGCTTTTCTACGTATTATCAATCTGCCGCGCCGAGAGATTGGTCCGAGCACGCTACAAAAGCTAGGCCAGTACTCGGTTGAACGCCAGATCAGTATGTTCAATGCCTGCGAAGAACTAGGTTTAGAGCAAGTGATGCCTGCCAATGCTTTAGAGCGGTTGCGCCGTTTCTGTAGCTGGATGCAACATATCTACCGTCAATGTCACCAAGGTGATCCGATTGATGCGATCTATGAAATGATGCGCGATATCGATTACGAAGGCTGGATTGCGCAAAATAGCTCTAGTGATGCGATGGCCGAAAAGCGAATGCAGAATGTGCATTTC
Source organism: Neptuniibacter sp. 1_MG-2023 (assembly GCF_030547185.1). Taxonomy (GTDB): domain Bacteria; phylum Pseudomonadota; class Gammaproteobacteria; order Pseudomonadales; family Balneatricaceae; genus Neptuniibacter. Next base: position 100,651 of record NZ_JAUOQR010000008.1, on the reverse strand, counting down.
TTAATGGACTCACTTAAATCGACCATGGAGCGCTTACAGGAAGAAGAACCTGATGCGGGAATCCAAGAGGCGATTAACCGCTTAATATTGATCGATATGCTAGATAGGCAAGAGGAAGAGGACGATTCAAATCGTGTTCAATTAATGACATTGCATGCGTCAAAAGGGCTCGAATTTCCTCATGTATTTCTTATGGGGATGGAAGAGGAGCTGCTTCCCCATAGGAACAGTATAGAAACCGATAATATCGAAGAGGAGCGACGCTTAGCCTATGTAGGTATTACGCGGGCGAAACGCTGTTTGACCATTACCTTAGCGAAGCAACGTAAACAATATGGTGAAGTGTTGGACTGCCTACCAAGTCGCTTTTTAGATGAACTACCGCCTGAAGATTTAGAGATAGAGGGAGCGGGAGAGAAGTGCCCTGTGCAAAATCAGAAACGGGGCCAAGCTACGCTGAATAGTTTAAAAAATATGTTTGACTAGATTTGTTATAAGACAAAGATAAAAAAAGCCGCATAAGCGGCTTTTTTTATATCAGAACGGCGCTTAATTACTGAGCGCTATCCATCATATGCTGAATCGCACCTTTTAGCTCATCATCAGAACAATCAGCACATAAGCCACGTGGTGGCATAGCATTTAAGCCATTAATCGCTGAAGCAAGTAGAGCGTCAATGCCTTTAGCTCCACGGTCAGCCCACTCAGAAGTACCAAATTTCGGTGCACCTGCAGCGCCTGTTGCGTGACACGCAGCACACTTAGTTGAATAAACTTGCTCGCCTGTACGAGCCGCAGCAGGAGCCGCTACAGCAGCAGCGCCGCCACAGCTATCATCGCCTTCTATACAAACAGAACCTACTGCTTTAATGCGCTCGGCAACAGCTTCATCGTTAGATGTCGCCTGTACAGATGCACTTAATGCAATACCTAGACCTAGAGCAACCAATGCTGAAGTGATTTTTTTCACAGTCACGACCTCTCAATAAACCACAAATTAATATGCGCAGTGCGATCTGTAGGATGCCCAACCACAACATAAGTTGCTCTGAGGCGGAAATTCAGACTCGACTGCTCAAAGTTTCACCGGCTGCGGATTATAACGGTAAATAATCACAACTGAAATGGGGCTTTGGCAGGAGAACGCAGCAATCCGCTGATTTAGGGCAATTTTTTGTAGTTAAAAAGCAATAAACCTTAAATTTAACAAGGAATTGATAAAGGAATGGATTTTATTAAACTAAAGGAGTAAAAATATATTAAGACTAAGGTCTAAAATCAACAGCGGGGTTATGATGACCAGCAATGGAATGTATGAGAATTGTGTTTGCCGAACGTTGACCGGTAAACCAAGCCCAACAACCAAGCTTACCTTATTAAGTTCTATACCTAATCAGCGCATCTATAGGTGCAGTAGTTGCCATTCGTTCTTAGCTTATACAGAAGACAAAGATGAATGGGAGGTTATTATGCAAGGCGACCTCGAAGAAGAGTTAAAAAGCCTATATTGCACGACCTCTACTCAATCCCAAACAAATTGAGCTTAAAAAGCCTTGGCGAATAAGCAGCGCATCGGTAGAATACGCCACGCAAACACTTCTTGAGTGCGCCTGTAGCTCAGCTGGATAGAGTAGCAGGTTCCGATCCTGTTGGTCGGGGGTTCGAATCCCTCCAGGCGCGCCACTTTTTTATATGTCTCCACATCTTTCAGTTTCCTCCTCACCAAAATTCAGTGCACCAAACTGGAGGGTGAGAACCCCCGATGGGTTCGAGCTGAGCGAAGCGAGACAACGGAGCTTGCGACGGCCCGAAGGGTGAGCGCAGCGAATAATCCCTCTTTTTTCTTTATGTGTGTTCTTGTTGGCTATCTAACCGAGCCAAAGGCGCCCCCAAGATCCGTTTGCATGACGTATTTGTCTGTTGGTCACAATGCAACATCCGATATTTGTCGAGCGGGGTATCACGTATTGGTGTCACAGGGACCTGTAACAATGTAGATGTCTGTTCTATCTGCTATATTTTACTCAGTAGTGGAGGTTTATTAATTCAAGGAGCAGCTCATGCTGATAACATTTTCAACCGATGCATATAGCAGTATTACGATGTTTGGCGATGTAGGTCTTTCCATGCTAAAAATGATGGGACATAGCGCTACCGTACCTGGCGCAATTCTGGCCGAAGATGTGCCTGAAGCACTGAGCAAGTTATCCGCTGCAATTGATGCGGATAAAAACCAGTCACCCGTGATGGACGAGGATACTGAGGAGGCAGAAGTGAGCATTACCAATCGTGCGCTTCCGCTCATTGAGCTTCTTACTGCTGCTGCGAAGGAAAAATCAGACGTTATGTGGAAATAGTTACAGCACTGGATTACTTTAAGCCTTTAGTGAGGCTTAAGGGTAGAGGCGAAAACATCAACTAAGTATCGGCCTTTTTGTTCTTAGTGTCCGAGAAATAGATACTGGCCTCATTCTTACCTATATCCAAAACAACAAGGGGAAGTGGTAACCATACAGTTCCCCTTCGTTTTATCTGCTTTTAGATAATCTCCTATGCTTTGGCCACAACTTCAAATATCAAGCAATCAATATGACTGCACCCCATGCTTCAATAGCATGCGAGGTAGAACATCATCTAAGTTCTGAACGTCCTTATCTTCAAGTTCGATTAACTTAAAGCCGTATTGTTTATAAATTTCCTGCTTCTGTGCTTTTCTGTGTAGATATTTTGAATCGTTTTCGTAGCCCCAGTACTCGATGTAGACCTTGCCTGTTGGGATGTAGAAGTCGCAGTAGACCTCCTCTTCAATAGGTAGTTTTCGCTCATAGGCATGAACTATTTCAGCCATGTACAACCAATTATCTATGAGCATTTCTGCTTTGGAGCGAACGTAATGTCCATCGGTGGTACGAAGTTTTGCTTCAAATTTGTCACGGAAGTTTGAGTCATCACTCGTTTCTTGTTTTGCTTCTTCGGATGCCGCTTCACCTTGGACTTCGCTAATGGTGGTTTTTAGGGCTTTGTTTTTAGTGATGGATTGGGGCCAAACAACATAAGGGATACCTGAGCGGAAATCTTCTTTTTGTTCACCACCAGCTGCTGTGCCGGAAGAGGTGATGGTCCAGCCTTTGAGTGCTTTATCTATCCAGCCCAGTTCTGACAGGATTGAATTCATTCGATTTGCTGACAGCTTGAAGGTTTTACCGATCACTGTAGCTGTGACAAGTTTTTCCAGACTTGAATTTGTTGGGTTTGCAGATGAGCTTTCGAGTGAGAGGTCTTCGGGCCAAGTAATGTACTTACCGTATTTTGGATGATCAAAATATTGGCCTCCTGCTTTTTCGCCTGCTGGGAGTAACTTCCACTCGTTTCCTGCGCGTTGGATGAAACCACATGCTTCTAACTGTGAAAATAGTTCTTTACCTGATATCGCTCTGTTTTTTGCAAGTGCCGATGTTGAAAGTGTTTTGCTCATACTGAGATGCGTCCTTGAATCCTGTTTATGCGCTCATATCATATCGCACTTTAGGTTCTACTTTGTTTTGACGGTGCCCTAATATTGCTCATTACGTAAAATTGTCTTGAATATTATGCTGACAATTTTCTTTGTGCGGTGCAGTTATCATTTTTAGCTGCCTTTGCATCTATTTATATAGAGGCCCTTGAATTTACATGAATCGGTCATATTAAGTATTTTGCTGCACTGCACAAAAATATAATGACTTTTGGTTGTAAATTGGTTATTTTATAGGCAGGCCTGTAGGGGTTAGAAAGTGCTAGGTTAGAAAAAGCAAAGATGTTGATCTCAGATTCGCTGTCACTAACTCCTTATAATAAGAGCCTGAATTGTAAATTTGATAAAGATAAAAACATAGCAGAGTAGTTAGTTGTTTATATCTATATAAAGTGACTCGTTTTTGAATTGCGGGGAATAGATATAAGGCAACAGCCAACGTTTTATTAATAAACTTTCACAGCTTGGCTGTGAGGAGATTAAAACATGAGCATACCTACTTCTATGAGCTTGAACGAACTAATAGAGCGGACCCATTCGCTTACTGAAACACATCATGAAATTCTATCGACTTGTGAGTCTATAGAGGAGATTATCTCCCTTAATAACTGGTACTGGAATGCTATGAATTCTCTATGGCAGCAAGCAAATGCGCCGGAGTGTGCGGCATGATCTACCATCTAATTAGCCCCTTCCATATTTAATAAGGTTGCTTGATGCCTGTTTTGGCAGGGAGTAACTTGATTAGCGTTTCTACTTTTTTAGGGTTACAAATAATTTATGTGAAGGGGCTATATAAGCCTCCTTATATATGATGCTAAGTAATCGCATTAGTATAAAGTGCCGCGGGATTAGTGTTTTAGTTTGCACTGTAATGTGGATTATTATGAAACGGTATTATTCGCAGTGATGCGATCTCCCTCTAAGTATTTAAACATTATTATTGAAATGTTTGAGATGACGATCTGGAATTAGCCTTAATAATTATGTGGCTTGTGTCATATGCTTTCGCAAAAAAAATCTGCCCTAAAATCTTCTAATTGCCTACTTTTCGAAGACCGCTAACGAGGACTTAATTCACCTTAGGTTCATGTGGATATGCTCAAATCGTAGATGTCTTTTTATGGATGAAGTCTTATTTGAGCTGTCTCGTCCAACCTTAGATACCTAAATTAATCCAATTCGAGTTGATAACTCACGAGGTGAATATAATGGCTGCTAAGTTTGAACTGTACGAAGATAAAGCAGGGGAGTTTCGTTTTAGACTAAAAGCAGGCAATGGCGAGAATATTGGCTCTTCTGAAGGTTATAAAGCTAAAGCTAGCGCTAAAAATGGTATTGAATCAGTTAAAAAGAATGCTGCCCTTGAAGAACGCTACAAAGTGTTTGAGGGTAAAAGTGGTAAGTGGTACTTCAATTTGAAGGCTGGTAATCATGAGGTTATTCTTTCGAGCCAAGGTTACACATCGGAACAGGGTGCTAAAAACGGCACAGAGGCTGTTATGAGAGCTGCATCTGAGGCAGCGACTGTCGAAGTATGATATCCGTGTATCTAAGAGCTTTAATCGGCTCTTAGATACATTTTTTCGCTATTGTATTCCCTTCTTCTTGCCTACTGTTTTCATCGTTATTCATGCCGAGTTTGATCAGATGCTTCGTTGATGTCATGGATGATCTTTGTTTGTGGGTAAGACTGGCAGATCTCGCTTGCCGAGTAAAAATGATTCAATCGCATTTTTATCCACAGGCTGGCTATATAAAAAGCCTTGGACTTCGTTGCAGCCTGCATGAGTGAGAAAGTCCACTTGTTCTTGTGTTTCAACACCTTCTGCAATCACTGTAAGTCCTAGGCTTGCACCTAAAGCAATGACCGCCTTTGAGATGGCCATGTCATCTGTATCGGATGGAATATCGCGGATAAAACTACGATCAATTTTCAATTTATGAATAGGGAGCTTTTTTAGATAACTAAGCGATGAATAGCCCGTTCCAAAGTCATCAATAGATAAAGTGATGCCAAGGTTTTTGAGTTCGTTCAGTTGTTCTACGGCTCTATCTGCTTCCTGCATAATGTAGCTTTCTGTTACTTCTAGCTCCAGATGGTTGGGAGGTAAGCCGGTTTCTACTAAAACAGCTTTTACAGTGTCGACGAGTTTTCCCCGTTTGATTTGAGGGCCTGCTACATTGACCGCAATGCGACCAAATTCAATGCCCTGATCAAGCCATTTTTTGGCTTGGCTACAGGCTTCAAGTAAAACCCAGTCACCAATCTGAATAATTAAATTGGATTCTTCTGCGAAGGGGATGAATTTACCTGGTGGTATGTTTCCTGCTGATGGGTGTGTCCAACGAATCAATACCTCTAACCCAATGATAGCGTTATCTTGCAAACGTATTTGTGGCTGGAAATTTAGATGAAATTCACTCCTTTCAATGGCTTGATGCAAGCTGGTTTTGAAAAATATATGCTCAAGCGCACTGTTAGTCATATCCTCTCTGTAAAACTGGTAAGTATTACGACCATTGTTTTTTGCCCGGTACATTGCTGCATCAGCATTGCGCAATAGCTCAGTGGAGTTTTGACCGTCTTGAGGGTAAAGGCTAATACCTATACTGGCGGTGACGGAGACAGTATGGTCTGTTAATACAAACTCTTTTTGGAAGGTGTCTAATAATTTTTTTATTACAACAATGAGGTCATCTGTGTGATCAATGTCTTCTAGTAAAAGAATAAATTCATCACCACTAATGCGTGAAACAGAGTCCTCTTCCCGTACGCAGCTTTGCAGCCGTTGTGCTGCTTCTTTCAGTAGTAGATCTCCAATAATGTGACCAAAACTATCATTGATGATCTTGAAGTTATCCAAATCAAAGAAGATAACTGCAACTATGGATTTAGAGCGTTTTGCTCGTTTAATTGCATGATCTAAATGTTCATTTAACAGTAGGCGATTGGGCAGGCCGGTAAGGGCATCGTGATGGGCTAGATGATAAAGTTCTTTTTCCGAACGTTTTATTTCAGTGACATCGCGAATAACGCAAACTAGTTTGTTATCAATGGACATTTGATTTAATCGTGCATCAAAGTACTTTAATTCCCCTTGTATTGTGAGTGCGTAGGTAAATATTTGCATTGTTTGGAAGCGTTCTATCTCATCGAGTTTAGTCTGAAATAGTTGGCTTACATCTGGCGGTAAAACCTCTTGCATCTTTTTGCCGATAAAAGAGCAGGGCTCCATATAAAGCTGACGTTGATTTTGGGCCTGAACATCTAAAATTGTACCGTCAGATTTTAGTTGGAAGTAAATATCAGGTAAGGCTTGAAAGAGGCTTTTGAGTTCAGCTGCATAGTGTAGTTTATCGGCCTCAAACTGTTTACGTTTGGTGATATCTTGCACTATACCCGCCATGCTCTTAATTTGGCCTTTCGCATTGAGTCGATGGCTTCCTGATCCCCAAATCCAACGGATCTCACCGTCTTTACGAAGGATTCTACATTCGAAATCCCAGTCAGATTTATCTTTGATCGATTGCTGGAATTTTTGATCTATTTCGGCTCTATCCTCGGGGACAATATGCTCGAGGAACATCTCATAGGTCCATTCAGGCAATTGACGCTCATATCCAAAGATTTGGTCATGTTGGGGTGAGCGATAAGATGTGTGATCAATTATATTTAGATCCCAGCTCCCTGTTTTACTTTGCTCAAGAACAAAGTTTAGGCGGTCGTGAATCTCGAGATTTTTATTTTCAATTAAACGGCGTTCAGTGGTATCTGTTGCTTGCACGATATAACCAATGAGTGGACCATCATCTGCTAGGTATAGGCCAGTTGTCGTTGCGTCGGCATAAAAAATAGAGCCATCAATATTATAAATGTCCTCCGTGATAATAGGTGTGCGTTGGGACGCGGCTTGCTTAAAACGGGCTTTCCAAATTTTTTCCCATTCTGGCATTCCTTTCCAAGCTGGGGATTCCCAAAATAACTTTCCAATGTAGTCTTCGCGTTTAGCGCCTTGCCTGTTTAGGACAAGGCGGTTGACCTCCTGTACGCGCCCATCGGGAGATAAAACCGCCATAAATTGAGGTTGTTGATCAAACACCATTTTAAATAGATGCTCAGAGGTGAAATCACTGGTTGAGGTGTTTGATTTTTTTAGTTTCATCCAAGCAGTATTGTAGAGAAATGAGAATTTATAAAGGTTATACATTAAATATATTGTATATATCGGCGCTATGCTTCAATAATGGTCGTCATTTCCTAAATAGATAGAGATTACCCTTGTTGTTTTTGGTGGGTCTTAGCTATAAGGATGGGCTGAGTGTTAACGTTCAGCGTTTATCTAAAAGAACTTGATCATATTGCTCTTGGAAGTGGGTAGCTAACCAGTCCATCAAGGTTTTAATTCTTTGTAATTGGTAGCGAGAAGGAGGACAGATCAACGATAAGGTGGTTGATTGAGCCCAATCGGGCAAGATCTCAATAAGATCGCCGTTATTCATCGCTGTCTGTACGTAAATATCAGGTAGCCTTGCAACGCCTAAGCCTGCTTGGGCCGCTTGTAACATGACCCTGCCATTTGGAATTTTAAAACCTTGTTTAAAATTGATTTTATATTGTTCATTTTGTGTTGAAAATTCCCACTCAGTTACGCTACCGCAAATCATAGGGAGTTGATTAAGCTCCTGAGGATGTAATATCGGTGGGTATTTATGCATTAAGGATGGGCTAGCTACGTAATGGGTCGTTAAGGTATGCAGCTTGCGAGCAATTAGACTGGAGTCTGGTAGGTCTCCCATTCTTATTACAAGATCATATTTATCATTAATAAGGTCAACTCTACGGCTAGAAAAGTCGAGCTCAACGTTAATCTGTGGGTATTCACGCTGAAACCCGATCAGGAGTGGAGCAATAACGTCTTCTCCAATAATCCCACCAACAGAGTTCACTTTTATGGCGCCTTGTAGCTCTTGATTTGTGTGCTGGGCCCACTCTTGTGCTGCATCGAGCTGGTCAAAGCCCTGTTTGCACATCTCATAATATTGAACGCCAACCTCAGATAGGCGCAAAGAGCGCGTGGTCCTATAGAGCAGCTGAACATTCAGTAATTGCTCAAGGTGTGACACTTGCTGGCTCAGACTGGCTTTAGATAGCCCTGTTGCTTCTGCGGCGGCTGAAAAGCTGCCATGTTTAGCAACGGCCAAAAAGGAGCGAATACCATTCCAATATATTTTGTTCATTATTTTCAAACAATGTTTTCATATTAGGGTTATTTATCATAACAGTAAGCAAGTTAAAATGGACACAGATAGTGTTGCCGTGATTTTAATTTTGTGAGAGGTGGATTGTGAAAAAACCATTAGTTGTTATCACTGGTGCGAGTTCCGGTATTGGTGCTGCAATGGCGCGCAGCTTTAATGCTGAGGGATTTCCATTGTTGTTACTGGCAAGGCGTGTAGATCAGCTAGAAGCGCTTCAATTATCAGATACCTTATGTCGGCAGGTTGATGTGAGTGATAGCCAATCTATGTCTGTGGCTATTACCGAAGCTGAAGGGGTTTATGGGCCAGTTGATTGTCTTATCAATAATGCGGGTTGTATGTTGCTAGGGCAGATGGATAGTCAGAACCCTGCTGAATGGAAACAGATGTTTGATGTGAATGTGTTAGGACTATTGAATGGTGTTCATTTGGTGCTGGCTGGGATGAAAGAGAGGCAGTGTGGCACAATCATTAATGTGAGCTCAGTTGCTGGGCGAAAGACCTTTCCTAATCATGCGGCTTATTGCGGTACCAAATTTGCGGTACATGCGATCAGTGAAAATTTACGTGAAGAGGTGGCCGATAAAAATGTTCGTGTTATTACACTGGCACCTGGGGCAGTAGAGACGGAATTGCTTTCTCATACAACGTCGCAGGAGGTTATTGATGGTTATCAAGAGTGGAAAGAGGCTATAGGTGGAGCGATAAGGCCGGAAGATATATCTGCGTCAGCGTTATTTGCTTATCAGCAGCCGCAAAATGTTTGTATTAGAGAGATTGTGATTGCTCCAACAAAGCAAGAGCCTTAATTGCATTCGCCCCTGATCTTGTTAAGTGGATCGGGGGCTTTATCTTTATATGCGCGAGCTAAGGTATTGTCGTTAGGCTCGGGCCGAGATAGATGCGTATTTGTCTGTGATGGCAGTAGAGTGGTAATTTCTCTCTAGATAGCCATGCATTTCAGAGATAGATAAGAGTCCAGTCAAACGTTTCCACGTTTGGCGTTTAGTATTTTCTTGCGTTGTAAGCGGTTCATAGCATGCCCAAAGGTCATGTTCTTTACCTGCAAAGCGGGACACACAAAGATCCCCATTTAAATTTTCTAACATAGTAGTAACTCTATAATGCTTCGAATGCCCTATATCCTGAAAACGATAGTGTTTAACGTGCTATTTATCAGGACTGATTCATCTGGAGTCGTGACGACAGCATAAGAGGAACTGAGTAGTCTAATTGACAAAATACAGTGTTGGATAGGGTGTAACGAAGTGATGTTTAGAAAGAGCACAGATTAGCCTGTGCTCTTGACTGTCAAAATTGATTTAACTCAATAGCGACTTATAACGGGCGGATATTTTCAGCCTGAGGGCCTTTCTGGCCTTGAGTTACAGTGAACTCAACCTGTTGACCTTCTTGTAAGCTTTTAAAGCCGTCGCCAGCAATAGCGCTAAAGTGAGCAAAAACATCAGCACCTGATTTTTGTTCGATAAAGCCAAAGCCTTTCTCGTCATTAAACCATTTTACTGTGCCAGTTGTTGTAGTAGACATAATTTTTTTATCCTATTTTCGGAAATATGAGTCCGCCAGAAATTAGGCAGATAAATGCAGGCGTTTTTACTTTGTAAATATGAAAACAGGACGAGGGACTTAGAAAGGTATCGAAATGAGGTGCATAAATAGAGAATAAAGCGTCTTACGAGGTACTACCTTATAGTGCTTCTTTAGCTAGGTCAAATTATATCTTAGTTATTTATTAGAAGGCCATTTGTAAAAGTGTTGATCTAGTCTGCTTCTTAGTAGGCAAAAACCTTGTTACCAGTAATACCATTTCTGTTGAAGTCTGCTAGGCTTATACAGATGTGGAATGCTTGATACGGGAGTTTGGACGTTAGAGTCTTGGTGTGCGCCTAGTGAAGCGAAACAATGATGAATAGGCCTCGAACGATTCTATAACCTCCGTAAACAGCGTAAACTACGCACATCTATTCTTTCTTTACTGACGATCCGTTGGAACTGGAAAAACAGCTACATATGGCCAACGGTAATACATGAATGTCATAACGGGAAAAGGATCTAGGGTCATTAAGGCATTTATCACGGCATTTTTCATGGTTAGCTTAGCCGCTGGTATAAGAGTATGGCCTTTGCAAGGGCTAGAGTCGGAACTTACGTGGCTGACATTTTATCCTGCTGTGATCGTAGTTGCGATTTATGCGGGGTTTTACGCAGGTTTATTAACAACGTTATTTTCATGTTTGGTGGTCACATTCTTGTGGCCATTATTGTTTTCACATCCTCCAGTAGAGTCTATGTTTGATTTTCTTGATATGGCCATGTTTGCCATCATATCAGGTGCTATGGCGTATTTTTTTAGCCATTTATGCGCCCTTCGTCAAAGGCTCAGAAAGGCTGAGCAGGCGTTAAAGGAATCTGTTGAGCGTGAGCAATTTATCAGCTCTATTATTGACGCTTCGCCGAGTATGATTGGCTATTGGGGAACCGATCTCCGTTGTTTGTATGCCAATAATGCTTACCAAGAGTGGTTTGAGAAAAAGCCTGAAGAAATTGTAGGGATCGCATTCCAAGATTTGGTTGATGAGGAACTGTTTGCTTTAAATGAGCCTCATATTAGTCGAGCACTTGCCGGTGAGCCACAACGTTTTGAGCGGACTCTCAATAAAGTTGATGGCAGTGATGGGCATATCATCGGGCACTATATTCCAGATTTCGATGATGAGGGCAGGGTCAAAGGGTTTTCGATTTTAGCCAATGAGGTGACTGTTTTTAAAGAAACCGCGGAAGAGCTTGAACTCGCAGCCTGTGTTTTTGAAAATACGTTGGATGGTGTTCTTATTACCGATACAAATGGCGCTATTTTATCAGTGAATCCTGCTTTTACTGATATTACAGGTTATAGCGAAGCAGATGTCATTGGAAAAAACCCTCGTATCCTGCAGTCTAACCGGCATGATGAGCAATTTTATGTATCAATGTGGGAAGAGATCCAGACGAATAGTCGTTGGAGCGGTGAAATATGGAACCGCCGTAAAGATGGGGACCTTTATTTAGAAAGTATGACCATCAGTATGGTACGTGATGAAAACGGTGAGCCTGTTCGTTATGTGTCGGTATTCAATGATATTACAGCGCTTAGACGTAAAGATGAGCATCTTAAACATTTGGCTTTTCATGATGCTTTGACTGATCTGCCTAATCGCACATTATTGATGGATCGTATCAACCAAAAACTTATCAATTCGAATCGTGAGCAGTTTAGTCTTGCGGTAATGTTTTTAGATCTTGATGGCTTTAAAGCTGTTAATGACCGCTTTGGCCATAACATTGGCGATGGTTTATTAAAAGAGGTTGCCAAGCGCTTACTCGCGTTAGTGCGGGAGTCGGATACAGTTGCGCGAGTGGGTGGTGATGAATTTATGTTTATCCTCAATAACCCTCAGGGCAAAGATGAGGTTGAGTATGTGGCTAAGCGTGTTGTTGAATCCATTAATGAACCCATAAGTGTGTGCAATGATGTGTTGAATATAGGAGCATCTGTCGGTATTGCCATGTTCCCTGATGATGGAAATACGTCTATAGATTTAATCAATAATGCAGATATAGCTATGTATGCTTCTAAACGCTTAGGTAGAAATAATATTAGTTTTTTCTCATCGGATAGATGCATTGCCCAAAAAGGGGATGGCGGTTCGGGTACTGACCGCTGATTAGTCGTTACACCTGTAAGATCTTTCTACCCCCTCGCTGTTTGATCTAGTTTTTATCTAATAGGGCTTTTATGCTCCTTTTGTCTGTTTGTAAAAGAAAGTTTTCTCTAAAATACTCGAAAAAATCCTAAGGACATCCGATGCAGCTGATTACCCTTACCCCGATTCGAAGCCATCTGAATTTGAAGGTGGGTGTTAATGAACAAAGTCAGGGGTATAAGATATTCCTTGATAGCCTGTCACAAGCTGCTCCTTCTATCCGAGTGCAGCAATTTCGTAATGAAAAAGCCTACGAAAAGATAAATGTAGATGACCGAAATACACTTTGCTTATTTCGACTGAAACAAGATTACCCTGAGTTGCAAGCTCAGTTAGATGTTCAGGTTTATAGTAACTGTATGAGTATTGTTTCGATCTGTTTTGATCTTGAAGATACGGAATATGGGAGCGAGCTGGAAACGTATTTACAGACGAAAACAACCGAGTTAATTGATCGCTTTTATCGAGAGATTCTTTTCCCATTGCTTAAAAGTCTTCCTCAGTCTGTGCAGCCATCTTATCTGGAAACTGTGGGTAAGTTTACGGGTTTCACGGATATTAACATGCCCTTCACGGGTGACTCTGAGGTGGAGCAGTTGTGGAGCTCAAGTTTAATGCGACTTAGTCATTCCGAAATGGCAGAGAATAAACAGGCGATAGTTGATTGGCTACGAGATACGCCTTGCCCTGAAGATGCAAATAAAATAATACGCGGTGAAAAAAACCATGCCCTTTCCTGGCTTCACTATGTCTTAGTGGAAGAACAGAAGGGCGAGCTAGATTACATGCTAGAAGCTATGTGCTTATCTCAGTATGTATATGCAGTGCAAGATGTATGTAATACGCATTTATATCGTGCGATCTCTGATGCATATTTAGAAAATAATACCCATAGTGCAGAGCAAACCTTAGATGGTATTCGTGCAATCACTAGAATGCATACTTGTGCTTACCAAGAAAGTTTAAAATATCTACAGCGGGATAAGAAGCAGCTTATCGAGCAGATTCTCAGTGGGTGGGATTTCAATAAATTAACTGAAAACTCCCAACGTTTATTGGATACCTGCTCTAGTCGTCTTAAAGATATTCATACATCACGTTCAGAAAAAAGCACCTTCTATACCGACCTAATTTTAGTGGGTATAGGTTTTATAAGCTTATTTGATCTTGCTGTATCGCTCTCTCAATATAGCCGCGCATACACATCGAACGCAACGCTAGGTTATCGGGATGTGGAACCGTCCGGCTTTTTGACTGAAATAGCGAGTTGGGAAACGGATAACTTGCTGATGTTAAGTTGCGTTATGATCCTTTCATTATTAGGAGGCTATTGGTATGCCAAAAGCCGCTAATTTATTACGTGCTGGGTTATTAAGTTTTTTATTTTTCTGCTTACCCCTTCAGGCCCAGCCGTTTGCGCCATCAGAGGTCTATACCGCTCACTGGCCTCCATATGTGAATAAACCCGGTATGGAACTAGGTACAGCATCAAGCATAGTGCAGATGGTTTATTACCAGATGGGGTTGTCACCCTCTTGGCAAGAGCTGGATTATTACTTTAGTTATCAACAGGTGGTAAAAAGCGGTGTTAAGGCCAGCTTCCCCTATTTTTGGACACAGCAGCGTGCGGATGAAGTATTGTTTTCTGCGCCGTTGATGAAGGTTGAGAATGGTGTTTTTTACTCAACACAAAACAATTCAGTTGAGCCAGATCTGACTGACATTAATCACCTAAAAGTGGGCCGAGTGGCTGGCTATAGTTATGGCGAAAAATTAGCTTTTTTACTTAATGATGCGACAGTCTTTAGTGGAGAGGTAATGGCGATTACAGCACTGGTAAAGGGCGAAATAGATCTGTTACCTATCAGTGTCGAAGTTGCACGTAACTTGATACAAGAGTATTACCCCCATCGTATTCACGAATTTAAATTATTAGCAGGGTACAGTTCAAAGGATGCTATCCACCTAATCGCGCCTAAAACTGAGGAAGGTGCTGCGTTTATTACTAACTTTAATACGGCGTTGGCGACTCTAAAGCAGAAAGGGATGATAGACCAAATTTTAAGTGCGCCTAAATTAGGCGGAGGTAGCGGTTATGTCAGGCTTGTCCCAACGGAGGGTTTCCCTGTTGTCACCGGTTTTGAGCTAACCTCAGAGGAGGCTGACAAGCTTTTTTATGTGGTTCCTCAAGGCAGTCGAGCCGTAGTGTTGAGCTGGGATCAGGTTGTATTAAAACCTCATGCCACAGAGAAAATTTTCGACGGTATGATGAATTACTCAAAAGTACGGATTGTAGATGGCCCCCACGCGGGGCGAGAACTCTATGTGCGAAATATGCATTTAGAGGTTGATTAATTAGTGCTTGAATTAACCTTAGGTTGGGCGGGGACCGCCTTATATATATTTGCACATGGATGGATATCGATTTTAAAACGTAGTTCAGATCGTGGTTACTATGTAATCAATTTCTGTGCTGCTGTACTTGTCGTTGTTTCTTCTATGCTTCTCTCATCATGGCAGCCGGTATTGATCAACGCTTTTTGGGCATTGATCAGTCTTGCTGCGCTTTATCGGTATAAGTTGCCGGCACTTTTTCTGACTAACCGCTATCTCGCTTTTCTTGTTTGTATTGTTTTTTGTATTGGCTGTATCTGGTTTTTGCTAGTTGATCAGATGGTTGGGCTATATATCTTGGCATGGAGCTCGGTGATTGCTTTTTGCCTATCTTATTGGCGTTTTTCTAGTCGGCAGTTATCACAAAAAGGTTATTTTCTATTTAGTGCTTATGCTGCTTTTATTCTGTTGCCGCAACTTTATTTAGATGAAAATTGGCCTGTGTTTTTGTTGGAAGTGTTGTGGGGAAGCTTATCTGTTATTGGTTATTTAAGGCTTAGAGCATGATTAAAGATGCTAAGCCGGTTAGATAAAGATTAGTTAGTGGTTTTTGTAGCGGTGTTTGTGGAACTTTAGATGCTTAAAAGGTCTAAAAGACACTTTATAAAGGATAAAAAAAGGCCTTGCTGTTTGAATTGATCGCTTATAGAGATTTATTTGCGAGTGGCTTTATCCTTAGTGAGTAAGGTAAATAAAGCCAAGTAGGAGTGTTTTTTCTTTTAGTGTGCAAAAAAAGAGATGAATTTGTAATGTTGTATATGTGGTTAAGATCTCATGCTTTTTTTGCCAAACTCTTTTTGTAATTCTTCTGCTTTATGGAGTAGTTCTTCAGAACGTTCTAATGCGTCTTTTAAGTTCTGAAAGCAGCGGAAGTTAGTTCTGTTTTTTGGGGTTGATACTAGAGATGGCTCGGATTGTAGCTGCTCAGTTTTACGTAACTTATTACTGTAGCTAATCATATGAAATCAACTCTTAAGTAGTATTTTGTAACACCATAGTCTTTATTTGTTTTTGTGCAAGCTTATATCTAGTTAATTACTACTTATGTAGTATGTTTTGCTTGCTTAGGCGATGTTGGTATTCTTTTTAGGCTTAACTAGAGCGGTTTGTGTATTAGCTATATTAGCTATTTTTAAATTAGAAGTAATCGTTATTGTCGCTCTTTTTGTATAGGGTAAAGCGTTTGAATTTCAGTAAACGGCTTAGCGTATGAAGATAAAACCATATCAATATTACGGCGATAAAAACGGTTAGTTTTGAAGATGTTTCTTAATTTTAATTTATATGAAGTAGAGTAAGTTTATGTGCTCTATTATTTGTAATATAAGAGTAGTAAAACATAGATATAGACCTGAATTTTTTTAGCTTCTAGAATGAAACAAAAAAGTACAAATCGCGTGACTCTTTTCTTTTTAGTTAGATAAGTGGACGCAGTGTCGCTTTATTTATAGGTATATTTTGATGTTGCGTAATCTTTTTCTAATAATTGGTTCTCTCTTTCTTTGCATGATATTAAGTAGCTGTTCTGAGCCTGAAGCGAATCAGGTGAAGAAGAAAAAAGAGCATCTGGTCCAAATCGTTGCTGCATCAAAAGTTAGTACCTCTATAGAGCGAGAACGAACAGGTACATTGCGAGCCCACCAAGATATACACATCTATAGTCAGGAGGAGGGCAGCATTACGTTCTTCCCTTTTTATGAAGGTGATCAGGTAAAGGCTGGGGATATAGTTGCGCGTCTTGATGATCGTTTGTTAAAAGCACAGTTTAAACGTGCACAAGCCTTACGCAGTAAAGCGGAAAAGGATTTAAAGCGTATCCGCGGCTTAGCGAAACGTAAATTAGCGGCGGAAATAGAATTAACACGGGTTGAAACTGAATTGGCAGTTGCTCAAGCAGACGAGCAGCTTTTAGCGACTCGATTAGATTACACGCAAATAAGAGCACCGATTGATGGGGTTATTAGTGAGCGTTTAACTGAGCAAGGTAATATCGTTGAAAGCTATAGCCATCTATTAACTATCTCCGATCAAAGCTCATTGATTACTGAATTAAATGTATCGGCCTTGTTGATTAATAAACTGCATTTAGGTGATGCGGTTTCTATGACTATTGATGCACTTGCTGGTAGCCAAGATTTAGCAGAACCTTTTGTTAAAGGAAAAATAACCCGTATCTATCCCACCCTTAATCCGGTTACGCGTACCGGGATCGTAGAAATTGCATTGTCTCCTGTACCTAAAGGCGCTCTACCTGGGCAGTTGGCACGGGTTAAATTAAAAACTCAGGAAGCTGTTCGGCTGTTGATTCCTTTTGCTGCCCTTAGACGTTCTTCGCAGGGGGAATATGTCTATATTATCGGTGATGATAATCGGACGGAGATTCGACCAGTTGTGAGTGGGTTGAAAATAGGCGAACAAATTGAGATTTTAAGAGGCCTTGAAGAGGGTGAAAGAATAGTAACTCGGGGCTATACGAATTTACGCAATGGTACGCAGGTCAAAGTTATTGCATCGAATACAGCACCTGCAGAACTTAATAACAACCTTCGCATAGACTCTCCTAATGAATAACCATCGTAAAAGCATTGCCAGCTGGTCCATTCGCCATCCTGTTGGGGTGAGTATGATTGCTGCGGCTGTGATTGTCTTGGGATTATTTACACTTAGCCGTTTAGCTATAGATCTTTTACCTAATATTATTTATCCAGAAGTGCGTGTGCGCATTATCGATAGCGGTGTACCTGTTTCTGTGATGGAGGATAAAGTAACTCGCCAGCTTGAAGAGCAATTAGCAATTACAGAAGATGCAATCAGTGTTCAATCTAATACAACGCGCGGGCTCTCAACGGTTGATTTGGCGTTTGATTATGGGAAGGATATTGATATTGCGCTACGCGATGCCAGTACACGATTAGACCGCGCAAAAAGATTTCTTCCCGATAGTATTGATCCTCCCGTTATTTTTAAACTCGATCCATCTCAAATTCCCGTTATGGAGTTTGTTATTAGTTCTCAATTCAGAAACGGGGTCGAGCTTCGCCGTTGGGTAGATGATGTATTTGCTAAATGGTTTTTGAATTTGCCTGGTGTCGCTGCTGCTGAGGTGGGTGGTGGACTAGAGAGAGAAATTCAGATTATTCCTGATCAAAGTCGCTTAGCGGGGTTAGGGCTGAGTTATCAAGATGTTATTGATACTTTGGAAAAATCTAATAGCGATGAGCCCATAGGGCGATTGCAGATGCCCGCCCATGAAATTACGGGCCGTATTAGCGGTCGCCTTAAAAGTGTGGAGGAGATAAGGCAACTTCCAGTGGCCCAGCATGCTGGGAACACCGTCTATCTTAGTGATGTTGCTGAGGTGCTTGATACCCATGAGGATGAGCGTATTAAAGTACGTGCTAATGGTATTGGTGGCATCAAATTATCTATCCAGAAGCAGCCTACAGCTAACACCACGTCAGTAGTTGATGTAGTTCAAGAGCGATTGCGTTGGCTCAAAGAACAGAAAATTTTACCTGAAGATGTCAGTGTAACTACTGTATCTGATCAGTCTGTTTATATTTTTCAATCTTTACAAAATGCTAGTTTAGCGGCCATTAGTGGTGCTTTGTTGGCGATGTCGGTTGTGTATATCTTCCTAGGCAACTTACGTCGCACGCTGATTATTGGTAGCGCTATCCCTATTGCCATTATGTTTACCTGTGTCTTGATGGGGCTCGGTGGGCTAACTTTAAACGTGATGACCTTAGGTGGTTTAGCGTTAGGCGTGGGGATGTTGGTAGACAATACGATTGTGATGTTGGAAAACATATATCGACATCAATGTGAGCACGAAAAGCCTGAGGATGCGGCCTCTGATGCGGCTACAGAGGTAAATGGGGCTATCATCGCCTCCACCTCTACTAACCTGTCTGCGGTATTACCTTTTCTCTTTATTGGTGGGCTGACAGGCTTGTTGTTTCGGGAGCTGATTTTTACTATCTCTGCGGCCATTTTTGCATCAATGATTATTGCGTTAACGCTAGTGCCAGCTTATGCCGCGAAAGTGACTAGCTTGAATACAAACTGGCTGCGTAAACAGGTGGATAAGGGCGTTAACCACTTGCAGGATTTTTACGCGGTTATCATATCTAAAGTACTTAAAGTACGTTGGCTTACGGTGGTTTTATTTGTCCTTGGTTTAGCGGCTAGTGTTCCTGTTTTTATGAGTGGTAAACAGATATTTTTGCCGCAACTGGATGATGGGCGTGTTCGAGTGATTGTCTCTGCTGATATTGGTATTTCATTGGAAGAGATGGATGAGAAAGCGCATATAATTGAAAGCTTGTTTGCCAAACAGCCAGAAATCGATACTGTTTTTACTTTAGTAGGTGGTTCCGTATTTGGTCGAACGCAAAGGGAAACACCTAGCCGTACCACTATCATTGCCCAGCTTAAACCTCTATCAGAGCGCTCAGCAAGTAGTCATGAGTGGATGGAGCGTATGAATAAGCAGATAAATGACCTTCAGTTGGCCGGTTTTAAGATTAATATGTCTCAACGAGGTATTAGGGGCATTAGAACAAATAGAGGCGATGATGACCTTAGTTTAAGAATACAGGGTAGTGATAATGAGCAGCTTAAGCTGATTGCTGATGATATCAGCGCGAAAATGGCTAATATCCCAAGTTTGAGTAATATTACCCATTCCGCCGAGGACGAGCAGTTTGAAATTGCCATTACTTTGGATCGAAAGCGGGCCGCACAATTAGGTTTAAATCTACAGGATCTTACTCAAGCCACACAAATTGCTTTGCAAGGTACTGTTGTAAGCGATTTTCTTGAGGGTGATCGATCCTACGATATCCGTCTTCGCTTAGCGCAAACAGAGATAATCTCTCCACAGGATTTAGAGTCTATTATTCTTTTCCCTGCATCGGGTGATTCGCCACCGGTCTATCTTGGTACGGTTGCGTCTATCGAATTGTTAGAAACACCCGCTACGATTAAACGTGATAACCAGATGCGTATTGTTGAGGTAACTGCGTCCTTGACCGGTAATGCTACCTTAGGAGAGGCGGTTCAAGCCTTAGATCAATTAAGAGAGCAGATTGAGCTACCTGCTGGATATACTTTGTATGATGGTGGTTCTAAAAAAGCGTTAGCTGAACAGCAAGAATTAACAGATATTTTATTACTCTTGGCGCTTTTCTTAGTGTTTGTTGTGATGGCTATTCAGTATGAGTCACTAATGAACCCATTAATTATTATTTTGAGTGTGCCATTTGCTTCTGTGGGGGTGGCGTTAGGTATTTATGCATTGGCTCTGCCGCTGTCTATGCCCGTTTGGCTCGGTATGATCATGTTAGTTGGTATTGTAGTGAATAATGCTATCTTGATGGTTGAGTATATTGAGTTGGAACGTGCGCGAGGTGCAGAGTTATCTAAATCGATTGTTACGGCTGCACGATTGCGTTTAAGACCGATTTTAATGACGACATTAAGTACGGTTGTCGGCATGTTGCCTTTGGCTTTAGGTTGGGGCGATGGGGCTGAAATGTTACAGCCCTTGGCTGTGACTGTTGTTTGGGGTCTAAGCTTTTCTATGCTCGTGAGCCTAGTGCTCGTGCCTATTATGTATCATATTTTCCATTCCTTCCGGTTAAAATCATTGCCGGTAGAAACACAAACATCGCTGTAATAAAAATGTGGGGGAGCCGATGCTCTTTTTTAGCTCCCCCGCAAATCTATCTTAGTCTTCGCTTTCGATCACAACTTTGCCGAAATGTTTAGCTTGCGCCATCCATTCATAAGCATCGAGTGCCTGAGAGAATGGGAACTTTTTATCAATCTGAGGATGGATCTTATGGGTTTCCATAGCTGAGATTAGCTGCGTAAGCATCTCGGTGCTGCCGACATAAATGCCTTGAATCCGTAATAGGTTGAAAATAGTCATCAAGCTAATGGAGGGGCTTTCAAGTCCGGTCAGAATGCCTATTAGGGAGACCGTTCCATTGGGTTTTACGCAGGCTGAAGATTTTTCAAATGTACCTGCACCACCAACTTCAAGTACGTTATCTACACCTTCTCCGTTAGTGACTTTTAGTACTTCTTCTTCCCAATTTGGATGAGTTTTATAATTGATTGTGTGATCTGCGCCAAGTGTGCGAGCGTGCGCAAGCTTTTCATCACTGGAAGAGGTGATAATCGTCTTGGCACCTAGGGCCTTAGCGATTTGTAATCCAAAGATAGAAACGCCGCCAGTACCTAGAAGTAGAACTGTATGGTTAGGCTTTAATTCACCAACAGAGACAAGTGAATGCCATGCAGTCGTTGCTGCGCAAGGGAGCGTTGCAGCTTCAGCATATGAGAGATAATCAGGGATTTTGACACTACAATCGGCTTTAAGGATAAAGTAGTCGGCAAGCACACCATTTATACTGCCGCCCATTGCAGAATTAAGTCCATCGTCATCAATTTTTCCCTCTTTCCAGGCTTGGAAAAAGTTGCCAATAACGCGATCACCTGCTTGAAAGTTGGTGACAGAATCACCTACGCTAACAACTTCGCCTGCACCATCAGAAAGAGGGATGATTGGACGTATATCATTCCTTACATATCCACCCATGGTGATCAGTATGTCACGATAGTTGAGTGAACAGGCTTTCATTTTTACCAAAATTTCATCAGCAGCCGGGGTAGGAATATCTATTTCTACTTGTTGGACCGCATTGATGCCATCAGCAGTCGTTACTTGATAAGCGCGCATTATTTTTCTCCGAACAAGGTGAGTTATTAGGCTTACATGGTAAAGCGTATGCCGCAACCATTTGTCTAAGAATTGGTTCTATTTATCTAAGAACCTGTTCTAAAGTAGGTCTTTGCAATGCTCTTTTATAGAACCTTAATCGACCAAGTTTAACGATCGTTCAATTTCATTGTCAAGGAATATGTCGGAGGTCGGATGGGTTATAAAAATACTAGGTAGATCTATCAGAAGAGAATAATGTTAAAGAAAAGTTATTTTTTTAAAAAAGGGGCTTGATTCGCTGATAAAAAATCCCTAAGATTCGCGTCCTCAGTGTGCCGGTATAGCTCAGTTGGTAGAGCAACTGACTTGTAATCAGTAGGTCCGGGGTTCGACTCCTCGTGCCGGCACCATTTTTTTCCTTGTTCTAGGAAAGCTCTTCAATCACTTTATTACGTCCTTAAACTATATCTATATGTTTAGATTACCAGCTGTTTAGGCGTCTACTTGATTAAGTTCACTATCGGCACTGTTGTGATTAATCGCTTCGGCTTCTGCAGCATCTAAGCTAATGGTTTTATTTCGGCCGCTGTTTTTTGCGGTATATAGCGCGACATCCGCTCGCTTTATAGAGTTTTTGATATCATCATCATGGCTAAGCTGAGTAACTCCGAATGATGCAGTGATCGTTAGTGCGTTCCCTTGATGTATAAAAGGTGTGCTTTCTAGTTTTTTACGTACCCGTTCAATGACTTTTTTCGCATTTTCTAAATTTAAGTTAGGCATAACGAAAAGAAATTCTTCACCGCCAAAGCGTGCAACAGAATCATGCTTTCTTATTGTTGTATTAAATATAAAGGCGACATGTTCTAAAACTAAATCCCCTAAGTCGTGACCATAGGTGTCATTAAAGTCCTTAAACTTATCTATATCACCTAAGGCAATACAGCAGTCGGAGTGGTTTGTTTGCTGAATACGTGCCTTTTCATGGGCCAACAGCATATTTGCACTTCTGCGATTAAGTAATTTGGTTGTAGGGTCAAATTGGTATTTACTGATGACTGAGAATTCCAACATTGAAAGCACTTCATTAAAAAAGTTACGTTGGGTCTCTAAGAAATCATCATATTTCTGCTCGTCAAATTGTTGGGTCTTTTCGAGAGAGACTAACAACATTCGTGCTTGGTCATGAAGGGTTTTATGGAGTTGGTCAATTCTTGTAAATGCGTGAGTCTGGAAATCTTTGTCTTTTAATATTGAGTCTATCCATAGGCCAAAATTACAATACTGGTGCGCATCTTCAGCAATAAATGAAGGCTCATCTATTGGCTTGCGTGCTGCAATCGCTAGGCTGATTTTATGCATCCAGTGATGATGATCGGCCAAGGCTGTTTTGATCTCATTAGATAGCCGTTCAACATCTGCTTGATCTCGGCGCTCTAGTAGTGATTCGAACATTTGGTTTTCGCTCTGTTTTTTATTAAAACATACCCTACTCTAATGCTAGTTGGTATGAATGAGGCCGCCAATATATCCGTGTGATAATGTGATTAAGATCAGTAAGGGTTAAATCATTTTTTGGAAAGTGGCCCAAACTATGTCCGGTGTTAACGGAGCAAAAACGGCAGGTTCAGCTTTGTGTGTGTTGAGAGGATAATTTTTAGCTTCTAAGCATTGCTGATTTTTGCCGTAACCACCCACTAAGCCGGGGTCGGTTGGGCCAAAAAGTATTAAGTTGGGTGTATCAAGCGCGGCAGCGAGGTGAGATAAGCCTGTATCTACTGAAACACACCCTGTGGCACTAACAAGCACAGTTGCTATTTCTGACAGCGATAGTTTAGGGAGAACCTCTACGTGTGGTTGGTTGTGCGCTAAGCGCTCGGCACGCTCTTTCTCTGCTTCACTACCCCAAGGGAGTTTAATCTTCCAATCACTGGCTTTTTCGATGAGTGAGATCCAATACTCTTCAGGCCAATGCTTATCAAATCGAGTTGTACTGTGTTGGAATACTAAATAGGGCTCTGTCGGTGATGTTGGTACAAAATGTTGGCGAATGGAAAAATCACCTAGCTGCTTAGGTAGGGGGTAATTTAGAGCTTTGGCAAATAATTGACGTATACGCTCGACAGCATGTAGGTTTTTATCTACATAGATGGGGTTGTCGTAAAAGCGGGCTGCCAGCGGTTCTTTAGCAGACTCTTTATCTAAGCCATAGCTGGGGCCGTGGGCAAGTTTAGAAACTAGAAGCGCGCTTTTTAATAGTCCTTGAGCATCAATAACAAAATCGTAATTTTGTGCCTGTAATTGAGCTTTATAAGCTGACCATTCACCCTTTTTTAAGGTTTGAATAATGCTTTTGCGCCACCGTCTAATCGCAACAGGAATGACGTGATCCACTTTGGGATGCCAATGGGGGATCTCTTGAAACCCCTCCTCCACTACCCAATCAAAGCGAATATCAGGATAGGCAGCAGCGGCATCAGTTAATGCAGGAAGTGTATGGATGACATCGCCCATAGAGGAAGTTTTTACGATCAGTACTTTCATTATTTTAACCACTGTTGCAGTGCTGTATAAGCCATATCTGGGCTGATATCGATGAGGCTTTGATGGTAGCCTTGGTCTGCATCGCCTTTTCTTATTTTGTGAAAACCATCAATCAAGCGGATTATTTCTGCTTGTTGAGATAGCGGCGGGGTGAAGCCTGGGCTGGTGGGCCCATAAAGAGCTACTAGCGGTGTATTAACGGCTGCTGCAATATGCATTAGGCCTGAATCGTTACTGACAGCCGCTTTACACTGCGAAATGAGGTCGATCGCTTGGGGTAAGCTGGTCTCTCCGGCTAGATTATGGCAGCTTGCTTGTTCGTTGCTTGTTAGCTGGTTCTGTATTTGTTGGCAGGTATCTTGGTCTTTTGCTGAGCCAAATAACCAAATCTGATAGCCGTCGGCAATTAGTTTTTTCGCGAGTGACGCATAATGGTAATCGGGCCAACGTTTAGCCGGGCCAAATTCTGCACCTGGGCAGAAAGCAATGGCTTGATCGGTTGTAAGGCTGAACTGCTCTAAAGCTTTTATACGCTGTTCATCGTCTACGGTAAGGCGTGGATAGAGTATGTTATCTAATGCTAAGGCTGACGCTTCTGATGGTTGTGATAAAGCGACATAACGTTGGACCATCAAGGGAAATGCGTCTTTATCTAATACGCGTAGATCATTTAGCAATCCATAGCGCATCTCCCCACGCCATCCTGTGCGTGTTGGGATCTTCGCAAACCAAGGGATTAATGCGGACTTTAAGGAGTTGGGTAGAATAAATGCTTGCTCATAGCCTGTTTGAGCGAGTTGTTTGCCAATTTTTTTCCTCAGTGACCATTGTAAACTACCATGGCCGACCGGCATCTCAATTGCTTGATTGATCTCGGGCATTCTAGCTAAAACAGGACGGCACCAGTTAGGCGCTAATACATCGATTTCTCGTGCAGGGTTTTGTTGCTTTAGATGCTTGTAGAGTGATTGACTCATCAGCATATCGCCAACCCATGAAGGTCCGATAATCAGTGTTTTCATTTGAAGCGACCTAGCATTTGATAAGTAAACGCAGCATTAGCAAACATAATCTAAGGCTCATTGTGGTTTGTTGGTTTTAGACGACGATCAAAAATAGCTCGATATTCTGCGGCCATCTCTTTATAGGGAATGATGGTGTTTCCATCAGTCAGCGTAGCGCTTTGTCGATCAAAATCGATATAGATATAGCTGAGGTTCGGCATAATAAGAACCGCATTTGGCTCATTGTGGAGCGTTTTCATATAAGCGGATACGACACGTAACCTTGTTGGGTCGATCGCCGTTCTCAAATCGATGCCGTTGATTTCTGATACAGGTTCAATCTGCATTAAATTGATAATAGTTGCAAAAATATCCGCTTGGCTAACCGGCGCCGTTTCATTGATTCTCAGTGTTTCCAAGAACTCTGCCGGTGGGAATACCATTAGCGGGTTGTGTATAACGCCGGACCCATAGCCTGAGTTGAACGATGTTTTGTTGTGGGAGATATCTTGGCCATGATCGGAAGAATAGAATACCCAGGCATTTGGGTCACGCTGCCTGATATTTTTGACCAATGTCTCAAGGTACAGGTCTGTGTATAACACAGTGTTGTCGTAGGCATTAATACCGTTAGGCTTCTCTTCTGGAAGGAATTTTTTGATCGACTCAGGCGAGTGGTTGCTATAGGGGTAATGACTACCGTTCATCTGCGCCACTAAAAGCATAGGTGCTTTTTGATGATCACCTAATGATGAGTCAAGGAAGGGAATAATACCTTCTTTAAGTACTTTCATATCATCCGCCCCTTCTGAGACGGAAACTGAGACGCTGAAGTCTGTACCTGGTTTGTAGAAATCTAAGTCTTGATCAACAAATATTTGATCTACATTTCGCCACTGAAAGTCTTGAGCCGTTATTAACGCCGTTCTGTATCCCGCCGCTTTGGCGTAATTGAAAATAGTGGGGCTACTATAGACGAGGCCGTGAGGATCGATTCCTTGTAAGCCTGTGAGCATATAAGGCACTGAGCTAAGTGTACGTGTGCCTATACTGACTGCATTGCGATACAACAGCATCTCGCCACGTTCCATCATCCCTTGTAATCTTGGTGTTGTTTGCCGTTCATATCCGGCAATACCTGTGTGATCTAGGGTAAGGGATTCACCAACTACAAAAACTATATTGGGTGCGTTACTGGCGGGTTCTTGAGCGGTTAAGACTGGTTTGTCAGCTAACTTGCCTTCAAAGGCATTTCTTTCGATAAGGTTAGGAAACACGCCAGCGTAGGCGACTGAACTAAATTGATATTTGCTAATGCCATACCAGCTAAATGAGACAAGTAAAAAGAACAGTGATGCAACAAGAAAGCTACCGCCTCTAACCCACCATTTAGGTTTGAGGTTTAAGCGGAAAAGTAACATTAAGAGCGGGAGCTCTATCGCAAGTAATAAGATCGGTTTGAATATAATGGCGTTATCAAGCCATAACTCTAAGGTCAGTAAGGGATCGGCAGCGACAAACCGTAGGTCAAAGACCGTGACAAAATTTCGATAAATGGAAAAGTAAGATTGTTGGGCGATTTGGGTGCCTAAGATAAAAAACAGAAATATAGATCGAACCGGGCCGTTTTTACTTGGCGAGATGATCAGCATAAGGAGCAATAATGAGATTAGGCTGAAGCTATAATTAACCCAAAACCGTTTTCCCTCCCAATTTTCTATGAGCCAGTTTATATCGCGAACTAACAATAGATCACATAGCGCGAGACAAAGAAAAATAACTAGGAATGCACGTTTGGGTGCAGATCTTCCTAGGTTTACTAGCTTAATGAATAATTGTTCCATTGTTTCTCGATTAAAGGTTGTTTTTATTTATCTAAAAGCAACCGAGTAAAATAAGGTCTTGGCTCACGCTGATGGTGGCCTTGTTTGGTAAATTGGGCCAAAGAATCGATTATTTAAAGTTGAGAATCATACAATAATTAGCAAAAAACACCCAATTTCTATGCAAAAATAGGGCTAGAGCGTTTTTTTTATAGAAGAGGGCAAGTTAGCGGCTGAGGTAATTCCAATTTGTTCTATTGAGGATTAGAATGTCAGCCCTATTTACACTCATCATGTTTCATCTCTGTCGCTGTCCCTATTATGAGGGGATTTATCGGCACAGCGGGTAATTAATTAAAGGAAGGTATCATGGCTACTGCATTTGGCTCCGTTTTTATGCCGGAAATGTCAATCACTTGGTTTGACGGTTCAAGCTGGAGTGCGGTCGAAATGGTCCCGAGTAATAGCATTCAGTTACATCCGGGTGCTCATGCGTTGCATTATGCCAGTACCTGTTTCGAAGGTCTTAAAGCATTTAAACATGCGGATGGTTCAGTTAAGGTTTTCCGGATTGATCGTAATGTCGCGCGCTTAGCGCAAAGTGCACGTTTGTTGGCACTACCTGAATTAGATGAAGCTTTTGTCACTCAGATGATTTTAGATACGGTTAAACGTTTTGCGTCTGATGTGCCACAGCCTCCGGGTTCAATGTATATTCGTCCTACATTGTTTGGTACTGAGC
The DNA here is from genome assembly GCF_030547185.1 of Neptuniibacter sp. 1_MG-2023. Taxonomy (GTDB): domain Bacteria; phylum Pseudomonadota; class Gammaproteobacteria; order Pseudomonadales; family Balneatricaceae; genus Neptuniibacter. The sequence continues at coordinate 72,874 of NZ_JAUOQR010000008.1, read as the reverse complement.
CCGCTGTAGGTAAAGCCGCCGCACCTTCTGAAACCGCTTGTTTTTATGTGTTGTTATCGCCGGTAGGGGATTATTTTGCGGGTGGTGATCGTGCGTTACGTATTTTGGTAGAAGATCAAGGCCTGCGCTGCGCACCTCATAATGGCATGATCAAAAGTGGTGGTAACTACGCGAGTGCGCTTTTACCCACCATGAAAGCTAAAGCGGAACATAAGGTCGATCAGGTTTTATTCTGTCCAAATGGGGATGTTCAGGAAACCGGCGCGGCAAACTTCCTATTAATTGATGGTGATGAAGTGATCACCCGCTCCCTTGATGATAGTTTCTTGCACGGCGTTACCCGTGATAGCGTTTTAACGATTGCTCGCGATTTAGGTATGAAAGTTTCTGAGCGTACAATTACCGTTGATGAGATGCTTGAACGCATCAAAAAGCCGGGTTGTGAAGCTGCTTTGTCAGGCACTGCTGCTGTTCTAGCACCTGTTGGTACTATGGTTTACCAAGATAAAGAATACAAAGTAGGTAACGGTGGTATTGGTGAAACTACCGTTAAACTACGTACCGCTCTGAATGATATTCAATGGGGTAAAGCTGAAGATAAGCACGGTTGGTTGACCGACGTTTAATCTAAGCTGTTTTCATTATAAAAAGGCGGACTTTGAAAAAAGTCCGCCTTTTTTGTTATTTGTTGATCACTTTCTGCCAAATCGTGGCGACCGTTTCTCTAAGGTCTTTCATCTCTGAAGCTGATATCGTATTTGATAGGTCTTGCATTGATTGTTTATGGCCTACGGCACGATAAGCTTTGTAGGCTTCTCGTAGTGTTTCAGTCTCTTGTTCTTCCAGTAGACCTACATTCTCAACGGCATCCAAAATGCGGATATTATCGGTGAACTGGTACAGTTCGGGATATTGATTTGAGTAATTGAGTACGAGGTATTGTACTAAAAACTCAATATCTACAATGCCGCCTCGATCATGTTTTAAATGAAAAACTTGATCGCTTTCGCTCTCTTTACTGCCTAAATGCTGACGCATTTTTTCACGCATCTCAGTGACATCAGCTAGCAACTGCTCGGTATTACGTTTCTTGCTGAGAATTTCAGCACGAACTAATTCGAAACGTGTTTGTAGTGCTTTATCGCCAGCGACGACCCGTGCACGTACTAAAGCTTGGTGCTCCCATGTCCATGCCTCTTTCTGTTGGTATTCAGCAAAGGCTTTTAATGAGCTGACTAACAAGCCTGAATTTCCTGAAGGGCGAAGTCGCATATCCACTTCATATAACTGACCTGAAGTAGTGAAGGTGTTGAGTATATGGATGATTTTTTGCCCTAAACGGGTATAAAAAACGGCATTGGCGATCTGTTTTTCGCCATCAGTAAAGAGGTTAGGGTCTGCATCATGGATAAAGACAAGATCTAAATCTGATCCATAGGAAAGTTCTATGCCGCCCATTTTACCGTAGCCTAAAACGATAAAGTCAGGATTGCAGGGAACGCCGGCTGTTTTTTGTGGTAAACCGTGCTTTTCAGTCATTAGTCTCCAAGCGATATCAACAACCGCTTCGATAATAACTTCAGCCGTCCAGGTTAAGTAATCACTTACTTTCATTAGAGGAAGGGCGCCGGTTATCTCTGATGCTGCAACTTTTAATACATGGGCATTTTTGAAGTAACGTAACGCATCCATGAGTTGCTCGGTATCTTCTTCAGGTATACGTAATAGCTGCTGGCGTAGCTCACTATCTAGCTGTTGCTTGTCAGTAGGAGTGTAAAGTGTGTTTTGATCGATCAGCTCATCAAGTAATATAGGCTGTGTTTTTAGTTTCTCTGAAAACCAGTTTGAAGCCGAGCAGAGCTTAACGAGTTGCTGTAGGGCGTTGGGGTTTTCAGCTAAGAGGACTAAGTAAGCTGAGCGGCGTAGTATCGCCTGAATTAACTCAAAAACGCGGCTTAATGTTTCAGTTGGGTTGTCAGTTTTAGTCACTTCTTGAAAAAGAGCGGGTAGCACTAAGAGTAAACGTTCTTGTGCTATTTTCTGGAGCATTTGTACTGTCTTTGATTGGCGTAGGCTATCAATAAGTGCCCACGCCTTTTCTGGGGTATCAAAACCTTGTTCTTTTAAAATGGCTTCTGCTTGAATGTTTTCTAGCTCGTCTTTCCAGAGGGATAACCATAACTGCTGATCGGTTAAAGTCTGTTCTGGGTCTTCCTCTTCGCAAGGAGCGATCAGATCAGCAAAGTGCTGACGCACATTTTCCCGCTGTTCTTCGAGGCTGTTTAAAAAGGCGTCCCATGTGCTAAATCCCATGCTAAATGCAAGTCTGAGTTGTTCTACCTCTGTTGTAGGAAGCTCTTGAGTTTGTTTGTCAGCAACTGCTTGAATAGCATGCTCTGTATTACGTAAAAATTCATAAGCTTGCATTAGTTCATCAGACGCGACTTGAGGCATACCAACCGCTTCAGGTAGGAGAGGGAGAATGTTGCATAACTCCCGTTGTTGTAACCTTGAATCTCTGCCACCACGTAAAAGCTGGAATACTTGCGCGATAAATTCAACTTCACGTATGCCGCCTGAACCGAGTTTAACGTTATTGTTTAACCCTTTGCGACGGACTTCACGATTGATCATATCCTTCATTTCCCTTAGGGAATCAAAGGCGCTGAAGTCTATATATTTTCGATAGACAAAGGGACGAAGAATCCCCATAAGTTCATTGCCTGCATCTTTGTCGCCAGCCATGACGCGAGCTTTGATCATCGCGTAGCGTTCCCACTCACGGCCATGTTCTTGATAGTAGCCTTCCATCGCATCAAAGCTAATGGCCAAAGGCCCCGCCGATCCGAAAGGCCGTAAACGCATATCTACACGAAAAACAAAGCCATCGATGGTGGTATTATCAAGCGCTTGAATCAGCTTTTTACCTAGGCGAATAAAGAAATCCTGATTATCTAGGCATTTTTTACTGCCTTGGGTTTCGCCATTCTCTGGATAAACAAAGATCAGATCTATATCTGATGAGAGGTTGAGTTCATTAGCACCGAGTTTCCCCATGCCAAGTACCACCATACGTTGTGGCTCTTTGCTCTCTCTACCTATAGGTGTTCCCCAGCGTTCACTGGCTTGCTGATATAACCAGTTCATGGTTTGTTCTACACAGGCGTCGGCTAACCAGGAAAGTTCGCGGGTGGTTGTGCGCATATCGCTGAAACGGTTTAGATCTCGCCAGATCAAGCGTACTTGTTCGCGTTGCCTAAAGCAGCGTACGGCTTTATGCAGTTGCTCTTCAGTTTCTAATGGTGCAAAGAGTGATTTTAAACTGTTTTGATAGTGATCCTCATCATAGGCGGAATATAGGTCACCACTGGTGAGTAGTTCAGGAAGCATTTCAGGGTGACGACTCAGCTGTTCAGCAACAAATGTGCTACCCGTTAATGTTCGGGTTAAGTCATCGGCAAAGGATGTAGGGGATGACTTAATCTGCTCTAAGACAGGCGCAACTTGATCCCAGTTTTGTTGTAAGAGGGGGTGTAGCGCTTCGGGTAGTTGTTCCATCTGCGGTTTCAGCATGAGTAATATGGCTCCTGAGAAGAATCCCTTAATCGTATCAGTGCTCGTTTGCCCAGTTCCTGATTGTGATCAGGCGCTGGGCGATGATTAAATATTTATTTATCAAATAGCGCTTGCTTAGCGAGCTGTTTGTGATGCTCATTCCAGCGGCTGCGCCAAGTTTGCTCGATTAATTGTTCTGAAATTAATAGAGCAAGTACGCCGGGCTCTGCTGTTTGTAATAGGACATTGATTCTGGCTGCAGCTTGTTCTGCTTGCTGTTTGAACCAACGGTTATCCTTATGGCCTGAGAGTAACGCTGTTCTACGCCATGCGTCTATATCTCTAAGTTGGCGTATTAATTTGGTGAGTAGTTTATCTATTACGCCATCGGGTTCTGCTGGAATAATACTGCTAAAGCTTTCATAGCATGCACTTACATTTCTCAATGACTCGAGGGCAAGAGGTATGAATTTCCAGTTATTGGTAAAGTGCCAAGCTTCAAAGTAGCGAGGCCACAAGCTGAGTTCATTTTTTAGTAGTTTAATGAAGACTTGTTCAAGGCTCGTGTCGGCATCCAGCTGTGCTGAGGTGCGATGGACCTCATAGTTGTCCGGTTGCAATAAACGGTAGCCGCGCTCTGCTTTACTTACATCACTAATATAGAGCGGCACATGCTTAGCTAATTTAAGAGCGAATTTTACTAACTCTGATCCATTACCTTCTAGTAATTCGATCTCCAATTCGCAGATGGTGTCTTCTTTTCCGGCCGCGGTTACAGTGCCTTGATCTAATGCTATCTCTGCTTTTAATACCTGTCCTTGGCTATCTAAGCTATCTAAGATCCAAGTCGTGCGTTGGAAGTTGGTTGTAAATACTGGCGCTATATTACTCTGTAGGGTTTTACTATCGAGCGCTTTTGGCCATTCAGCAGAGGCGAGTAGCTGGAAATCTAATTCCGGTGAGTTGAGCAGCCACTCCCACTCATTTCTGCTGTGCAAGCCCGCTTCTGAGCTGCCACTGCTTTTGAGTGTTTGGATGAGTTGCTCCCCTTTCTTACGAATGCGTAATGCTACTTTATGTTGTGTGAGCAACTGGTCAGGGGTGTCATAGTAGGTGTTGCCCAATTGCTCTGTTTTTAGCTCTCGAATCTGTTGAGACCTAAACAGCGGTTGACGCTTTAGGGATTCAATATGGTGTGGGCTTAAGGTTAGTTTGAGCTCTACTTCAAGTGCCATCGTTTGATTCTCTATACTCTGGAGTTAGGGAATTGTCTTTATTCTTTTTATTATTGTTTAAGATTTAGACCTCGCTTAGATTAATGCGGGTGGTCTAATATGGTGCAGTTTACCTCAGCTGCAGCGGGAAAACCCTATCTAAACTAAACTGCTCGGCTTAAAATGTTTTTTAGACGTTATCCGCCATGATAATTATATTAAAGGCGTTAAATCTATCTTTGTTTGGAGTCACTGATGTCGAAGAAATGCCCTGATCTGGTCACTATGTTGTCGCAGTTGATCGCAAGTCCCTCGGTCAGTTGTACTCAAGCTGATTGGGATCAAAGTAACCTGCCTGTTATTGAGCTGTTAGAAGGCTGGTTATCTCATTTGGGTTTTGATACTGAAGTGATTCCTGTTGAAGGACACCCAGGTAAAGCGAACCTTATAGCGACTTTAGGAAAAGGCCCTGGTGGATTAGTGCTTTCTGGCCATACGGATACTGTCCCTTTTAATGCTGAACGTTGGCAAAGTGATCCTTTGACGTTGACGGAGAAAGATAATCGCTTTTATGGATTAGGCACCTGCGATATGAAAGGGTTTTTCCCGATTGCTATCGAAGCTGCGAAGAAGTTTCTTGATCAACCCTTAAAGCAGCCATTGATTATTCTTGCAACTGCGGATGAAGAGAGTTCGATGAGTGGTGCCCGTGCTTTAGCATCAACAGGTAAGCCTAAAGCGCGTTACGCCGTGATAGGTGAGCCTACAGGAATGAAGCCCATTTACATGCATAAGGGGATGATGATGGAGTCGGTAAGAATCGAGGGTAAAGCCGGCCATTCTTCAGACCCATCTCTTGGTGCTAATGCATTAGATGCGATGCACTCTGTGTTGTCCGAACTGATCTCTTTTCGTAATGAAATGAAGCGTGATCATCAGAACAGTGCTTTTAAAATTGCAGAACCAACGCTTAATTTAGGTTGTATTCATGGGGGTGACAACCCAAATCGGATCTGTGGGCATTGTGAGCTGGAATATGACCTTCGTCCTCTACCTGGAATGAGCTTAGATAATTTACGAGAAGATGTCAGTCGGCGTTTGGCTCCCTTTGCGGATCAATTCGGTGTGGCGATAACGACAAAATCACTGTTCCCCGGTATTCCCTCTTTTGCAAACCAACGGGATTCTGAGCTGGTGCGAACCGCTGAAAAATTAACTGGCTTTCAAGCTGAATCTGTCGCATTTGGAACAGAAGCGCCGTTTTTACAAGATTTAGGCATGGATACGATTGTGATGGGACCTGGGTCGATTGATCAGGCGCATCAACCGGATGAGTATTTGGCTTTTGATCAGATAAAGCCTACAGTAGCCATACTAGAGAAAATGATCACTCAATACTGTTTGTAGACTGCCGTGAACGACGAAACTAAACAATACGTTAATTGGTTCCGCCACTCCTCTCCATACATTAATGCTCATCGTGGAAACACCTTTGTATTGATGTTGAGCGGGGAGTCTGTTGCCGAGCCTAACTTTGCTAACATTGTGCATGATATTGCGCTGCTGAACAGCCTTGGAGTGAGGTTGATTTTAGTGCATGGGTCACGCCCACAAATTAGTGAACGGTTACAACAGAAGTCGATTCCATCACAGTTGCACCATCATCTGCGGGTGACGGATCAAGATACGATGACCTGTGTAATTGAGGCATCAGCTATTGTGCGTGCCGAGATTGAAGCACGTTTGTCGCTCGGGCTGCCGAATACACCTATGGCTGGGTCTCGCATAAAGGTTATTTCTGGCAATTTTGTGACGGCTAAGCCCGTTGGTGTTTTAGATGGTATTGATATGGCTCATACCGGCGAAGTTCGCCGTATAGATCATGAAGCAATTATTCAGCAATTGGATGATGGCAATATCGTTCTTTTATCCCATTTAGGTTATTCGCCGACAGGTGAGTTATTCAATTTATCTGTTGAAGATGTTGCTACTTGTGCCGCAACAGCATTGAGTGCGGATAAATTAATTATTTTTGGTGCTGATAATGGGGTTCTTGATAGTGCAGGGGCGCTTCGCAGCGAACTATTAACGCGTAAAGCTGAACGGTTAGTGAGTCATTACTTATCTTCATTGCAGGATACAGATCAAGCACATACTGAGCTTTCGCGTCATTTAGAGGCGGCAGTTAATGCATGTCGTAAAGGGGTTAAGCGGTGTCATCTGATTAGTTTCAAAGAGGATGGAGCCTTATTAGCTGAGCTGTTTACCCGGGATGGCTCTGGAACGATGATTCTGTCTGAATCTTATGAGCAGCTCAAGAAAGCCAGTATAGAGGATGTAGGTGCTGTATTAGAGTTGATTCGTCCTTTAGAGGAGAATGGGACTTTGGTACGCCGTTCCCGCGAGGTACTGGAGAACGAGATAGAACGCTTTACTTTGATTGAGCGTGACGGCGTTGTTATTGGTTGTGCTGCTCTATATCCATTTGCAGATGAGAAAGTTGGTGAGTTGGCCTGCGTTGTTGTTGCTTCTGAATATAAAGGTGGGGCAAGGGGCGATGAGCTGTTACGCGCAGTGGAGAAGCAAGCTAAAGGGCAAGGTTTAGAAAAATTGTTTGTTCTGACAACAAAAACAGCCCATTGGTTTATTGAACGTGGTTTTGTTGAAAGTAATGTTGATCAGCTTCCTAAAGAGAAGAAGGCGCTTTTTAACTTGCAACGGAACTCGAAAGTTTTTATACGGGATTTGGGCTAACTTTTTTGTAAAAGGCTAGTCAGGAAAGCGGATAATAAAACAGGCGCCTCCTAAAGGTGAATTTTGCACTTCAATCTCGCCTTGGTAGCTACTGATAATATCGGTAGCTACTGAAAGACCTATACCTTGTCCTTGAATCGAAGTGTCTAAGCGCTCTCCACGTTGTAGGATAACCTGACGCATATCTGGGGTAACGCCCGGTCCATCATCACAGATTGAGAGTTTTAATTCGTCATTAAGATGAGTGCCGGATACACAGACCCGATTGTGACCATATTTAAACGCATTTTCCATAATATTACCGAGCACTTCCATTAGATCTCGTTCATCACCATGAAAGAGCAGATCATCAGCAAGTTGTACGTCGGTGCGCACCGCTTTATGTCTATATACTTTACCTAGAGCGGCTAGCATTCGTTCAATAATCGGTGTGACTTGTACCGATTTTCCTAGTGGTTTTTGATGGCTTTTTACCGCACGAGTGAGCTGATATTGAACGATTTGATCCATTCGTTCCACCTGTTCAGCGACTAGTGTTTGGTAAGTGTGGAGCTCATGTTCTTCGAGCTCAGCTCCTCTCATTACAGCGAGCGGCGTTTTTAAACTATGGGCAAGATCTCCTAAGGTATTGCGATATCGCTCCCGTTGCTTTCTTTCGCTTTCGATCAGCTCGTTTAAGTTTTCAGTGACGGGTTGAACTTCGTCGGGGTAATGGCCACTTAATTTATCCGCTTTACCTGACTCTATCGCTTTTAAGTCGCGCGCTAATCGTCTTAGAGGCGTTAAGCCCCAGCTTAAAATCAATGTTTGTGCGAGCAGTGCGACGAGAAAGATAATCCCTAGCCAGACAATTAATTGCTGTTCATAGGCGGTGATGTCACGTGTAACTAATTCGTCAGACTCCATCACAGTAAATAGGAATGAGTGCTCTTTTCCTTCAGTTTCCCAGATGATACGTAACTGGAAACTGAATACGCCAGCATCGGGTTTATGCTCGAAAAGGGGTTCCCCAGTGGTGATACCAGCTAAGCTGATCACTTCTGATAGTTTTGGATCATCTAGTAGAATGGAGGATAAAGAGCGCCAAAGAAGTTTGCCGTTCTGATCGTGGATTGCCGCATAGAGCCCCGAGTTTACCTGCTCGTAGCGTGGTTCTTGGAGGCGTTCGGGGAAGATAATATGGTCTTCTTTTAGCTCGACGGCACCTAACAGCAGATAAACTTGCAGTTGAAGACGGTCTTTAACTGCATTTTCTAAACTGTAGTTATAGGCTTTACTTAAAGCGATGCCTGCAATGAGAAGCACAATCGGCAATATGACGGCTGAGGCAATAAGTAAGCGCCCCTGCAATGAGTGCAGGGGGGATTTTACATTCACTCGCTATCCTTAGATGTACTTAATGCAAAGCGATAGCCTAGCCCTCGAACCGTTGTAATAGGATCTAGGTTTTGATCGGGGTCTAATTTTTGACGTAATCGACGCACAAAGACTTCTAACACATTACTATCACGGTCAAAATCTTGATGGTAAAGGTGCTCGGTTAACTCGCTTTTTGAAATGGTTTTGCCCGCATTTAAGACTAAGTATTCAAAGGTACGATATTCGTAACTTGTGAGCTTTACCGCTTCATCGTTGCGATAAACAACACGTCCAGTGGTATCAATTTTAATTGGGCCAAATTCAAGAATCGGTTTTGAATGCCCCGCTGCACGTCGTAACAAAGCATTAAGGCGGGCGGTCAGCTCTTCCATATGGAAAGGTTTGACTAGATAGTCATCTGCACCGGCCTCTAAACCTTCTACTTTGTCCTGCCAGTCCCCACGTGCAGTGAGAATGATAATAGGAAACTCTTTGCCTGCCGCACGCCAGCCTCTAATTACTTCAATGCCTGATAACTTAGGTAGTCCTAAGTCGACAATGGCCAGATCGTAGGGATACTCTTCACCCATATAAAGTGCTTCTTCACCGTCAGCACTTTCTTCTACAGTGTAATTATTACTGCCCAATGCCGTTACGAGTTGGCGGCGTAGATCTGGATCATCTTCAACAACGAGTAATTTCATGTCTGATTTAGTCCTTTTCAGGCTTGACGATTTTACCGTTGAGGCTATCTACCAAGATATCCTTAACACGGCCTTCGTTTACAATACGGATTACGTATACGGCTCTGCCATTATGCTCAGATGCTTCTGTTTTGATTACATTCCCTTCTGCATGTTTAGTGGCAATTTCCATCGCTTGTTTTGGCGATAAAACATTCTCTTGCCCATTTGCAAATGCGTTATGACTAAAACCTATAAGGAGAGATGTAAATAACACAGCAACACGTAAATGCTGGTTGAGCATTGTAGAACCTCATACTTTATTGATGGGAATAGTATCCCGTATCCGCTATCAAGTAGTAAATAGAAATGTTTATTTAACTTAACGGTGCGTGTTGGAAGTATAGAGGTAAGTCTAATGCGTATAAACTGTATAGGGAGTGAATAGTGAAGAGGGTATTGATTGCCTACAGGGAAATAAATGGGATGAGTTGGTTAACTCATCCCATAAAACGATGTTGATTACTCGCTATTCTTTGCAGCGTTTACAGGTACTAATACCAAGTATTTTGTAGAGAGGGCACCAGCCAAACACTGCGATGAGAATGACAGGCACGCCTATCCAACCCCAGAGGGTTTGTGGTCCAACAAAGACCAAAGCAATCAGCACTAATCCGACGATGATGCGTATTGCTTTATCAACATTACCAATATTTTTATCCATCATACTCTCCCTATATTAGATAACACTGATAATACTATAGTCGATCTATATCTTAAGTGGAAAGCTACCGGAGGTTTATTTCTCTTTCGCCTGCTTAGCTTTGATTTGACGTACAGAGAGAATGACAAACCGAACATTGTAGATCATACCCAATGTGAGTGCGGTGGCTGCGGTGATGATAAACAAGTTGCCTAGTTCTGGAATTTTAAAATACCAACCCACCCATAATGAAATAATGCTAATAAAGGCAATAGGGAGTCCGGTTTTTATCAGTAAGTTCATCCATTTATCTGAACGGATCTCTTTTTTATCGATACTTGACATGCTTAACCCCAAACTTTTAGATGTTTTACAGGGTAGAGTGCAGTCATCCAGTGATCAAGAGGTTATCAATAATTTATAGTTCAGTCGTAGCATGGAGCGGGAGATTAAATGCGGTTGCGACACCTTTGCAAAACAGTTTGCCCTTAGCAATATTTAGTCCTTTTGCAAAGTTTTCATCTCCTTTGAGAACGCTTTCCCAGCTATTATTTGCCAATTGAATAATATAGGGCAAAGTTGCGTTGGTGAGTGCCATTGTAGATGTGCGTGCGACGGCTCCTGGCATGTTAGCGACGCAATAATGAACTATGCCTTCTTTTGTGAATGTGGGTTCTGTATGGGTTGTGGCATGGCTACTTTCAAAACATCCTCCTTGGTCTATAGCAACATCAACTAACACTGTTCCCTTTTGCATATCTTTTAGATGATCATTTAACACTAGCTTAGGGGCGGCTGCGCCAGGAATAAGGACCGCGCCGATAATTAGATCGCTGTGGGTAACGGCTTTATATATGCTATCACTCGTTGCGTATTGGGTTTTTAATCTGCCGTGGAAGAGTGTATCGAGTTCACGCAGTCTATCTGGTGAATTATCGAAAATAGTAGTATCTGCGCCTAAGCCTAAGGCCATCATCGCAGCGTTCGTTCCCACCATACCACCACCTAGAATTGCAACTTTTCCTGCTGCCACGCCGGGAACGCCTCCGAGCAAAACGCCCCGACCTTGTTGAGATATTTCTAAACAGTGGGCGCCGGCTTGGATGGACATTCGACCGGCGACTTCGCTCATGGGGGCTAGTAAAGGTAATCGGTTGTTTTTATCCGTGATTGTTTCATAGGCGATAGCTGTACATCCGGAGATTAAAAGGGCATCGGTAAGAGGCTGGTTGGCGGCTAAGTGTAGATAGGTAAATAAAACATGATCTGGGCGTAAAAAGGGTATTTCAGAGCTAAGTGGCTCTTTTACTTTAACGATTAGTTCCGCGTGCTTCCATATCTCCTCTGCTTGGTGACAGATCGTTGCGCCAGCTTGTTGGTATTGCTGATCACTAAAGCCTATTTGTTCCCCCGCGTTTGTTTCTATAAAAAGGGAATGTCCTTGTTGGCACAGCAGTTTGACGCCAGAAGGTGTTAGCCCTACACGGTACTCATGGACTTTGATTTCCTTAGGAATGCCAATACGCATAACGTTCCCTCCCTTGTATATTGTTACTTACAGTTTAGACAAAGAATGGGTAAATCAATTATTGGCATGTTCTGTTGCATAGAAAACAATATATATGCAGGTGGCTTAGCTCTTCATTCTGCTATAATCGGCAATCAGCTAAATAAAACTTTATAACTTCAAAGGTCAATCTAATGCCTCAATATCGCTCTAAGACATCGACTGCGGGTCGTAATATGGCGGGTGCGCGTGCGCTATGGCGTGCGACCGGTATGAAGGATGAGGATTTCCACAAGCCTATTATTGCTGTGGCTAACTCGTTTACTCAATTTGTTCCAGGTCACGTACATCTTAAAGACATGGGACAGCTTGTTGCACGCGAAATTGAAAAGGCGGGTGGCGTAGCAAAAGAATTTAATACGATTGCGGTCGATGATGGTATCGCAATGGGTCATGACGGCATGCTTTATTCTTTGCCGTCCCGAGATATTATTGCCGACTCTGTTGAGTATATGGTCAATGCTCACTGTGCGGATGCATTGGTCTGTATCTCTAACTGTGACAAGATCACACCGGGAATGTTGATGGCAGCTATGCGCCTAAATATCCCAGTTATCTTTGTTTCCGGTGGACCTATGGAGGCGGGCAAAACTAAACTGTCTGAGCATAAATTGGATCTGGTTGATGCAATGGTTCTGGCGGTAGACCCTGATGCGACAGATGAGATGGTGGATGCAGTTGAGCGTTCAGCCTGCCCTACTTGTGGCTCTTGCTCGGGTATGTTTACGGCCAACTCTATGAACTGTCTTGCTGAAGCTCTAGGTTTGGCGCTTCCAGGTAATGGGACTGTAGTCGCTACCCATGCAGATCGCGAGCAGCTATTTTTAGGGGCCGGTCGTACCATTGTTGAGATGGCGAAGAAGTATTATGAACAGGATGACGAAGGTGTATTGCCTCGTTCTGTTGGCTTTAAAGCGTTTGAAAATGCGATCACACTAGATATTGCTATGGGTGGTTCTACCAACACCATTCTTCACCTTTTAGCGATTGCTCAGGAAGCAGAGATCGACTTTACGATGAAAGATATAGATCGTCTTTCACGCGTTGTTCCTCAGCTATGTAAAGTGGCGCCAAATACCCCTAAATACCATGTTGAAGATGTGCATCGCGCAGGCGGAATTATGGGTATTTTGGGTGAGCTAGATCGAGCTGGTCGCTTACATACAGATGTCCCTACTGTGCATGAAGCTACAATGAAGGATGCGCTAGATAAATGGGATATTATGCGGAACCCTTCACCAGAAATAATGGAATTTTATAAGGCAGGCCCTGCAGGTATCCCAACTCAGACTGCATTCAGCCAAGCAACACGTTGGCCTACATTGGATGGTGATCGTGAAAATGGTTGTATCCGTTCGATCGAAAATGCGTACTCCTTAGAAGGTGGTTTGGCTGTCTTGCACGGTAATATTGCTGTGGATGGTTGCGTTGTTAAATCTGCTGGTGTTGATGAGTCTATTCTTGTATTTGAAGGTCCTGCACATATTACTGAATCTCAAGATGAGGCTGTTGCCAACATTCTGGATGATAAAGTTAAAGCAGGCGATGTTGTAATCGTGCGTTACGAAGGGCCTAAGGGTGGTCCAGGTATGCAGGAGATGCTTTATCCAACCTCGTATATTAAATCTAAAGGCTTAGGTAAAGCCTGCGCACTATTAACTGATGGTCGTTTTTCCGGTGGTACGTCTGGCCTATCTATTGGCCATGTGTCCCCTGAAGCGGCGGCTGGTGGTGCAATTGGTTTAGTACGTAATGGAGATCGTATTCGGATCGACATTCCTAACCGTACAATCGATGTTCTGTTGTCAGATGAAGAGCTTGCAGCTCGTCGTGTAGAGCAAGATAAATTGGGATGGAAACCTGTTCAAGAGCGTCCGCGTAAAGTGTCTGCGGCGCTGAAGGCTTATGCTTTGTTGGCTACATCGGCTGACAAAGGTGCCGTGCGTGATCTGAGCATGCTCGATTAAGGTTTTTGCACAATCTAATAAGGGCTGATGGATATTCCATCGGCCCTTTTTTTGTCTTTAGTTTATGGTTTTTTTTATCAGAGTAAGCTCTCAACCGCTTGCCACAGTAAGCGTATGGCGAGCAAGGTAATCACGACTCTAAAAATATTGGAAAAGTACTTAGTGGGTATTTTATGTAACATTTTCAGCCCTAGCCAAGTGCCGAAGATGCCACCTAAAATCATCAATATGGCTAAAGGTAGCCACTCCCAAAATGCAAAGCCAACAAATGTAAATACAAGTATTTTTAGAAGATGTTGCAGGCTCATACAGGTTGCAAAGGTGCTGGTCGTGGTAAATTTATCGTAGCTTTGGCGATGCACAAAACCTGCAACAAGGGGGCCGGTTGCGCCAACAAACATTGAGATCAGTGTTGTCCCTAACCCAGCCAATAGATAGCCTTTATTACCCATCTGCTGCTGTTTTGGTTTTGGTCCCCAAATTAGATATAAAATGAAGAACGCTACGCTCAATTGAATTAAAACAAGTGGAAGCTGAATCACAATAAATGAGGCGCAAAGGGCACCTAGCAAAGCGCCGATGGAGAAGAATTTAACCATGGTCCAGTCGGTATGCTGTTTGGTCATCCAAGCCCTATTTCCATTTGAACCAAGCTGGACGAGGCCGTGGACAGGTATAAGGGCCGCTGGCGGGAGAACTGAGGCTAGAATAGCTAAGAGAAGCACCCCTCCGCCTATTCCCATCGCTGCAGTTATAAATGAAGTTACTGCAGAAGATAGGATTAGGAGCAGAGATAGCTCAATATTATCTAATAAATGCATTAGGATTCGAAAAGGTGTTTATTTATCACTGAGTGATGCCATCACTTGCTGAGACCAGTTTAAGCTATGTCGATAAGCGGTCTCATAGTAGGCTTTATCTAGTAGAAAGGTCATTTTATCAAATTCACCACTTTCATATTGGCAAACTTGCTCTAAGATCTGCCCTAATTGACCTTCGTGGTTTAGCAGTGCAGCTTTAACATCGTTCTGGAGTGAGACTTGTGTTAGCAGGTCAGGCATCTCCATATCGAGTAGCGCATCAAGTTTTGAAAATAGCCCTGCAATAAAGTTATTAATAGGTTGCTCTCTGCCAAGCATTTCGGCGAGCAACTCGCACATACGCCCTCTTACCAGCATCGAGCGTGTTAATTCTTCCGGTTTTTCTTGGGTATCGGTGACTAAGAAGAGGCTGACCCATTTACGAATTTGATCAAATCCCAATAAGCTAATCGCATGAGATAAAGACTCTATCTCTCTTGGGAAATTGAATGCCGCAGAATTGACCACGCGTAAGATTCGATAGGTGAGTAAAGGATCATTAATAACGATCTGTTCAACCGATTGAGCTGTTGCTTGAGGGCTTTGTAGCTCCACCATCATCTGTAAGAGTAGAACCTTGCTGCTGCCTAATTTTTTACCTTTGACAGGCTCTGGCTTACTTAAGAAATACCCTTGGAAAAGAGCAAAGCCAAGTTCATAGCACTGACGAAACTCTTCTTTTGTCTCGACTTTGTCTGCTAGTAATTCTAGGTTATAGGGTCGAAGGTGTTTAACTATAGAGGGTAGAGTATCCAGCCCGATAGATTGCACATCGAGTTTTAGAATATGTACAAGATTGAGTAAAGGTTCAAACTTAGGTTCTAGCCTATATTCGGATAGCGCGAGCCGATAACCTTGCTCTCCTAACTCTTTAACACGTTCAATAAGGGCGGGAGTTATTTCTGAATGGCCTAAGATCTCGAGAATGAAGTTTTCTTTGGGTAGTTCAGGAAAGTTTTCCGCCATTAAGGTTGTGTCGGTTAATTTCAGATAACAGGGTAGTGAGCGAACTTGACCATGTTGGCAGATGCTCGTATAGGTATTAAGGATCACTGAAGAGGTGGCGAGATGATCGTTAATCGTTAAAGAGTTGTCATCATTACGGTACAGTAGCAAATACGCAACAACGTCCTGACTTTTATTAAATACAGGCTGACGGGCTAACAGGAGATCCATTGGTTCATCTGTATCAATACTATCTGTCATTCTCGGTTCCTTAGCTGTATACGTATATTAATAATTATATCTTTGTTTGTGTTTATTTCTGTAAAAAACCACGATTTTTTAGAAATGCCAGCATATGCGGTCTCGCTTCTTTCTGTAGCATGCCAGAGATCTGTTCACTCCATGTCATATCTTTTTGACCACCGGTTCTATTTAAATAATATTCACGGACTTGATGGTCGTATTCGCTGATTAGCTCTCTGTCTTGAGTGCTATCATAGGTATCTTGTTTTAATACCATATCTAAGGGTAGTCGGGGTTTAACTTCAGGGTTTTGGTCAGGAAAGCCTAAACACATACCGAAAACGGGATAAACGAGCTCGGGCAGATTTAAGGTTTCAGAAACCAAATCTATCTTGTTACGAATTCCACCAATATAGACTATACCTAATCCCTCTGATTCGGCAGCGATTGCAACGTTTTGGGCGAAGAGCGCGCAATCAACAGTAGCGGTAATAAACTGTTCGGTGAAGCCCGATAGCATCTCTGCATCATGCATATCACAGCTTATCTTATGGCGATTCATATCTGCACAAAAAATGAGAAAGGTTGGGGCGTCGTTAACGTAAGTTTGATTGCCTGCCCACTCCGCAATATTTGCTCTATTCCCTTCGTCATTTACTTGAATAACAGTGCAAGCCTGAATAAAACTGGAGGTTGCTGCGGCTTGTCCTGCTTGGACAACGCTATTGATTAATGCTTGCTCGATCTTTTGGTCTTTAAATTTTCTGATAGAGCGATGAGAGTTAAGTAACTCGATAACTGTATTCATAATTGCCCATGAGGTGCTATAGATATTGGTATATAAGAGTTTTTAAGTGCTATTTGTAACATAGGGTTATGGCTAGCAGAAGTCTTATTGTTAAGCCGTGTTGAATTGGGTAATTCTTTACCCCATTTTGAACTATCCGTTTATGCTTAGGTCTACAGTTTAACTGTTTTGAGTGGAAATATAATTAGTGAAAAATAAGTATCAACAGGAAGGTGCCACCCTGCTCGTGTTTTGTAAACAACCGAGACTAAATCAGGGGAAGCAACGAATAGCTGCCACACTGGGAGCAGAGACAGCGTTTAATCTGGCATCTGCTTTGTTGGATTGTGCTTTGGAAGACGCCACTAAATGGAGAGGTCCTGTTGTGCTATCGCCAGCAGGCCCAGAAGAGATTGAGTGGGCGCAAGGTCTATTAACAGACGCTGAGGTACTCGCCCAGCCGCAGGGTAGTTTAGGGCAACGAATAATGGCAGTTGATCAGCAGTTACGTGATAAAGGCCATAAAAAAATAATTATTATAGGTACTGATGCTCCTATCTTAAATGAGAGGGTTTTTACCTGTGCTTTAGACGCCTTAAAAACCCAAGATGTTACTTTTAGTGCCGCCGAAGATGGGGGTGTCACTTTAATGGGAAGCAATAGCCATTGGCCTGAAATTGCCGACCTTCCTTGGAGTACCGATCGTTTAGGTGAGGCTCTTTATCATGCTTGTATAGATGCTGAACGTTCAGTTGCCTATGCTCCACCAAGTTATGATATTGATTACGAAAAAGATCTGCACAAGTTGATAGTAGATTTAGCTGATGATGTAAGATCATCACGGCAAGCCTTGTTAAGGCTTGTTCAATTTATTACTCATAACGACACTATTAAAGTGACAAGTTAACCCCAGTTAGGCGATTAAAAAATGCAACGTATTCATACAGATAACTGGTTTGTCACTCCTGACGGTAAACCTAGAGGTTATATAGAGCCTCATGCGCTACGAGAACTTTGGTTTCATACCGGCACTGCGTGTAACTTACAATGTTCTTTTTGTTTGGAAGGTTCAGGGCCAGGTGACACCCGATTAGATTTAGTCAAGTTTGCGGATGTTAAACCGCTGATTGATGAAGCATTAACCTTAGATGTAGAGCAATTCTCCTTTACCGGCGGAGAGCCTTTTCTCGCAAAGCAACTTGTACAAATTTTAGCTTATGCGGCTAAGTTTAAACCTTGCCTTGTGCTCACTAATGGTACCGATGCCCTTCAGCAGAGAATGGATGAAGTGCGTTCGCTGCAAGATGCAGAACACCCTGTTAGTTTTCGTATTAGTATAGATTACGCTGCTGCAAAACAGCATGATGCTGGACGAGGAGAGGGTAATTTTGATAAAGCGATGCAAGGCCTTAAAGCATTATACGATTTAGGGTTCCCCGTTTCTGTTGCACGACATATGGAAAAAGAGGAACAGCGTGAAGAGGTTGAGGCGTCTTACCGTGATCTGTTTATTGCTTACGGTTTACCGGAAGATCTGCATATTGTTGCTTTCCCTGACTTTGCTACCCCTGGAAGCTTACCTCATGTCCCTCAAGTGACGACAAGTTGTATGACTACTTATCAGACCGAAAAAAGCCGGAAGGACTTTATGTGTGCTTTTAGCAAAATGGTTGTGAAAAAAAACGGGCAGATGAAAGTGTATGCTTGTACGCTGGTGGATGATGATGAAGAGTATGATCAGGGGTTTAGTTTAACTGAAAGTTTAAGTGAAAGAATTAGCATGAAACATCATCGTTGCTATAGTTGTTTTGCTTATGGCTCCTCATGTAGCGAGGCGTAGCTATTTGAGATGTTAATGATGATCCATTTAAATAAGGAGACATAAGTGTTAGGAATTATTGGTGGTACAGGGATCTATCAATTAGAAGGTTTAGAAGTTGTTGGCGAGCACGATGTTGATACGCCTTTTGGGAAACCGTCAGCACCGATTATTGAGGGTAAAAGAGGAAGCAGAACCTTGTTCTTTTTACCTCGACACGGTCGCCAACATCAGCTTCTTCCTTCTGAGGTAAATTATCGCGCTAATATTTGGGCGTTAAAGTCTTTAGGTGTGACTCAGGTTGTTGGTCTTTCTGCTGTGGGTAGTTTGCAGGAAGAGGTTGCGCCGGGAGATCTGTCACTCCCTAGTCAGTATTTTGATTTTGTAAAAGGTAATCGCGAGAAAACTTTTTTTGGTAAAGGTTTGGCTGCACATGTTTCAACGGCAGAACCTACATGCCATTGTTTGTCAGAAAGTTTAGTTGCTGCAGGTGAAAGCGTTGATATAAAACTTCATACTGATAAAACTTATGGTTGTGTCGATGGACCGCGTTTAGGTACACGAGCAGAGAGCTTTTTTCTGAGAGGGGCCGCAGGTTGTGATTTGGTTGGAATGACCAATGTGCCTGAGGTCTTTTTAGCGCGTGAAGCACAGCTTTGCTATTGCACTATCGCTATAGCTACCGATTATGATTGCTGGTTGGATGATCCTGATCAGCATGTATCAGTAGAGCAGGTTATTGCGCGTTATGGAGCAAGTTTAGAAAAAGCTAAAACTTTACTGACCGCTTTTATTGATCAAGATGAAGTGGAATATACTTGCTCTTGCCGAACCAGTTTAGCGGCTGCAGTGTTGACCCCTAAAGACGCGTTAAACGCCGAGCAACGCTCTTTACTCGAGGTGTTAAGTTCCTAAGTATGGAGCACTCTCTATCTGTTTCTATTGTTATTCCCATCGGGCCTGCGGAGTCCATTATTCCTGTGGGGTTGATCGAGGATCTTCGATCAATCCCTTCTGCAAGTGAAATTATCTTTGTTGTCTGTCATCAACGATTCGATGACCAATATAAGCAAGATATTGTGGCAACCTTGGCGCCTTTTCAGGTAAGTTGGCTTGAATCAGGTCAAGGGCGGGCAGTGCAGATGAATTATGGTGCCCAAGCGGCGCAAGGTGAGTTCATTTGGTTTCTGCATGTCGATAGTCGCTTTAGCGTTGAGTTAGTCGAAAGCTTATGGGTTAATTTATCGAGGGCACCGGATAAACTGCATTACTGTTTATTACAGTTTTTGGCGGATGGTTCTAATGGTATGGCGTTAAATGGTTGGGGCGCTAATCTGCGCTCTCGGCTATTAGGCATACCGTTTGGAGATCAAGGCTTTGCGATTAGTAAAACGCTTTTCGCACAAGTGGGAGGCTATCCTGAAGATGCATCTTATGGGGAAGACCATCTGTTTGTGTGGTACGCAAGGCAGCGGGGAATAAAGTTAAAATGTTGTACTCAATATCTGCAAACGAGTGCTAGAAAATACAGAGACAAAGGGTGGTGGTATCTTACCTGCCGTTATCAATACTTATGGATAAGGCAGGCAATTCCTGAATTACTTAAGCTGTTAAAGCAGCGCTATTTCTCTGCACGCTGCCAGCGATGAAACTTTTCTAACCACTGTAAAACTTTCTGAGGCGCATGAGCTCGCTTCCACTCTCCCGCTGCATATTTGTTCGCTTCACTTAAGGTTGGATAAATATGGATCGTCCCTAGTAACTTGTTAAGACCTAAGCCATGTTTTATCGCAGTGACGAACTCAGTGATTAACTCACCGGAGTGTGGTCCAACAATAGTTGCACCTAAGATTTTATCTTTGCCGGGCACTGTGAGTATTTTTACCATACCGTGGGCATCATTATCTGCAATAGCGCGATCAAGCTCCGCTAAATCAAAGCGAGTGACTTCATAAGCTATATTTTGTGCTTTTGCTTCTTGCTCGTTTAAACCGACGCGCGCGACCTCAGGGTCCGTAAAGGTTGCTGCAGGAATAACGGAATAATCGACTTTGAATTTCTTAAATTTGCCAAACAATGCGTTGACCGCTGCGTACCACGCTTGATGTGCTGCGGCATGAGTAAATTGGAAGGGACCAGCGACATCTCCACAGGCATAAACATTAGGGAATCTTGTTTGTAGATATTCATTTACATCAATTGTGCCGTTGCCTCTAATATCTATATTAAGATTTTCTAGGCCGAAACCTTCAATATTTGCTTGTCTTCCTATCGCTACGAGAAGTTGGTCGAACGGGATTTCTTCGATTTGCCCTTTATATTCGCTGATCAAAATCTTTTCGCCATCGCGTTCTATAAATTCACGCATCTTTCTATCATTTAAGATATTAATACCTTCTGCGCTGAAGCGTTCAGTTACTAGGGCTGAAACATCTTCATCTTCTCTCGACATGATCCGCCCATCGGGCAGTAAGATACTGACTTCAGAACCAAAGCGAGCAAAACACTGGCTTAATTCACAGCCAATCGGACCACCACCGATCACTAATAAGCGTTTAGGTAGTTCACGAATTTTCCATAAGTTATCTGATGTAAGAGGATTCATCGCTTCTATGTTTTTTACGGCGGGCATGCGTGGGCGAGCACCTGTCGCGATAACAATATTGCGGGTTGTAATAATTTCGCCATTCACCACGACTTCATAGGGATTCAATATAGTTGCAGCACCCTGAATACAATCCACACCTAGACCTGTGTAACGTTCAATTGAATCGTGGGGTTCTACTGTTTTAATAACCTCTTGAACTCGTTCCATCACGTCCGCGAAATTGAAGCTGACTTCGCTCTTTTCTATACCGTATTCCTTGCAGCGTTTATTATCTGATACAAACCGCGCTGAGCGAATGAGTGCTTTTGACGGTACACAACCAGTATTCAAACAGTCGCCTCCCATCAGGTTTTTCTCGACTAAGCTGACTTTTGCTTTTACCGCCGCTGCAATATACGACGTTACTAAGCCTGCTGAACCCGCGCCAATAACAACGATATTAGTATCGAATTTTGTTGGTTTTTTAATGCCTGCATAAACTTTTCTGCTTTGTAGCAGCTCGATTATTTTCTTTGCAATCAATGGGAAAACTCCAAGGAGGGTGAAGGATGCCAGCATACTAGGGGATAAAATTCCGGATAAGCTTTCTAGTTGGCCTAACTGAGTGCCTGCATTAACGAAGACAATTGTTCCCGCTAACATTCCTAGCTGGCTCACCCAATAAAATGTCCATGTTTTTATGGGAGTAACTCCCATAGCTAAGTTGATAACGAAAAAAGGAAATAGAGGAACCAAACGAAGTGTGAATAGATAAAATGCGCCTTCTTTCTCGATACCTTTATTAATAGCGGATAACTGACTAGCAAAGCGATTTTGGATGCTATCGCGCAAGATCAAACGAGAGAAAAGAAAAGCGAGCGTTGCCCCAATTGAGCTGGCGAAGGATACAAGAAGTAACCCCGTTGTTAAGCCAAATAGGGCGCCTGCTGCAAGTGTCATTATTGCTGCACCAGGAAGGGATAAACCGGTTACCACGATATAAAGGCCGAAAAACACAGCTGCCGTTAGAATCGGGCTCGTTGCATATTGTTGATCGAATCGTGCTTGGTTTTCTTTAATAAATGCCAAATTAAAATATTGGTTTAGATCAAAGAAGAAGAATGCGACGATGGCCGACGCGATGATTAATAAAAGAGAAAGCTTTTTCATCAATAATATGCTCAAGAATAAGATTATTGAATGATTAGTCTTTATCTTGAGTGATAAGTTCAATGTTAACTTATCGTTTTCTTAGTTGAGTTTCAGTGTGTAGTTTTAGGGCTACTTGTCTGAGCTGGACATTAATGCAAGCTTGGCATATTTGTAATAGGTTGCTTCTGCATTAGAAATAGCCAACATCACACCGTGTTTTCCATCAAGAAAACCTCGACGAAGAAGATAAGTTCGTATAAAAGCCCAGAAGGACTTGTACAGTGCAGTACCTAGTCCGCACCGTTTCCCGCGGGCGTATAATTGCTCAGCGCCTAAGGTTGAGTATTGATCAACTTTACGTAAAACTTGTTCTAAGTTTGCGTATGAATAGTGCTGCATCGGGTTAGAAAGTTTATGGGTTTTTCCGTTTAAAATTACCCGCTCATGGACTTTGTCATCAGAGAATACTGCTTTTTCTCGTTTGAATAAACGAAGAACATAATCAGGCGTCCAGCCGGAATGATCAATAAAGCGGCCACAATATTGCGAATGGCGGGGGATCTCAAAACCATCGTATTGGGATTGTTCTATGGCGTTTAATATCTCATCTTTTAAGGCATTATCAATTCTTTCATCAGCGTCTATAGATAACACCCATTCATGGCTTGCCAGTGCTAAGGCCCTATTTTTCTGTTCACCAAACCCCGGCCAATCTGTTTCTACTAAGGTGCAGTTAACTGTTTTATGGCAGATATCTTGGGTGCCATCTTCACTGCCTGAGTCTACAACAATGATCTCATCTGCCCATGAAACTGAGCCGAGACAGTCTTGGATATTATGGGCTTCGTTTTTAGTAATAATAATGATTGAGAGCATCAAAGTATCTTCACGGGTTTAAAAGGTTTAAGAGTGAGGAGCTAACGCTCCCTCCCTTCATTACTTAGTAGTGTCAGTATAGTTATTCGCTGTCTTCCATGTCGAACCGGTCACTAGGGCGATTAGGATCATAAAGAGCGCACCATCACCATGATCCATAAACGATGAATTGCACATGCAGGAAAGGCAAACGGTGAAAAAGAGTGCTGTTTTACATTGTTTTTGTAAAGAAGGTTGATCTCTTTGTGTCAGAAAGCTGATAAGAAAAGCGATAAAGAGAAGTAAACCTATAATGCCTGTTTGAATTGAAATTTGTAAAAACTCATTATGTGGATTTACGGTTGTTTTCCAATAGGTTTGGATTGCTTCATGTTGTAAGGCATAAACTTCGGGGAAACTGCCTAGTCCATGTCCTAGTAGCCAACTATCCATAAAACAGTAGAGCGACAAAATATAGAATTCAAGACGGATATCTGCTGCTTGTAATACAGATAGATTTATTTCGCTGGCGTTACTTATAACATCTAAGCGTCCTATGATTCTTAATTGTGATAAGTCTGCAAAAAGTAAGAGCGCAATAGCACTGAGACTAGCAAGAACGATCATGGCTATTAAACCTTTTACCCGCCACTGCTGCCAACAAAATAAAGCGCTGAGTACACAGATTAATAGGTATCCAAGACGGCCATTCTCAATAAAGAATAAATTATGAAAAGTGATAATAAATAAAGCGACAAAAAGTGCTCTATATCTTTTTGATGTCGCTGCTGCCTGTAGGTTTATATAAGCAAAAATAGACATAGATATACCGTGAAATATACGGTTTTTAATGCTGTTTGGATTATCCCAGTAGTTTGTTAGATCGTAATGTATAAGGTAAGAAAAAAATAAAGAGAGAAGTAAGGCAGCATAAAGCGCTATTAAGGCATTTTTGCGATATTTTTCAATGGTGAAATAGATCATAAATAGAGGGATGAGTAAAAATTCTCGGTATTTTGACAGTATCTTCCCGCTATAGCTTGTTTCTGCACTTGACCATAAGAGACTGATTGCGAGCCAGATAAAGAGCAGTGTGGCAAGCAGCGCTGTGTGGTTGTTTTTTAACAGTGCAGGATATGTAGTAATATTTTTTGTGAAGAATAGGATGATAATAGGGAGACCCAACAGGAGATTGTGGGCGGCGTTTCCCAATAATGGAATACTAAAAATACCTGCTGTTAAGATCCAAGCCCCTATATTTAATAGAATAGGCTGAGCTTGGGTGCTTTCTGAATTATCGAATGACATGAGCGGCTATTTTCCCTGCGCAATTTTTAAATAAAGTTGTTGGTGCTGAAAGCCCAAGTTATCCCAAGTTAATCTTAATGAATCGACTTTTTGTTCAGTCATTAGTTTTAATAGAGCTTGTTGCCAAGCTTCGGTCTGATTTAATGGTAGTACTAAGCCATGTTGCTCATGGATCAATTCTGCAATACCGCAACAGTCAGATATAAGGACAGGTAAACCTGTTGCGTTTGCTTCAGCAATGACCATCCCGAACGGTTCAGCTGTTGCGGGATGAATCAGAATGTCGATTAATGGCAATGTATCTTCAGAACGTTGCCAGCCTCTTAATTGGTAGTTATCACTTGGCCATTCTGTAAATAGATGTTCTATCTCTTCTGGTTCAGGCCCAGTCACAATAAATGTGATTTGAGGGTTTTGATCGACTAATGGTTTAACGACTTTGACGGCAAATTCTAGTCCTTTCCGTTGCCACTCTTTACCAATAAAACCAATGGCAGAGCCGGTTGATTGTCGGGGAAGTCGAGTAAACTGTTCTGATACCCCAGGATAAGCGGGAAACCCTAGTTTATGGGCCGCTGCAGGGTATAGTTTTGCCAGCTGATCTGAAACGAGAAGCGAGTTTGGCAGGATAGTTTGGACATTTTCACCAAAAAGTTCGCGTTTTTCTAAATATTCCCAAGTGGCAATACGAGGGGATAAATAATCTAAAACTCTTTTTTTGCGTGTCAGAATGGATGGGCCATGAAATGTAGTCACATGAT
This sequence comes from Neptuniibacter sp. 1_MG-2023, assembly GCF_030547185.1. Lineage (GTDB taxonomy): Bacteria > Pseudomonadota > Gammaproteobacteria > Pseudomonadales > Balneatricaceae > Neptuniibacter. The sequence continues at coordinate 47,755 of NZ_JAUOQR010000008.1, read as the reverse complement.
GTTCAGCACAACGTTCATGGCTGTGTATAACCCAGCCTGTTATATCGGCGGCTTTAAAGTATTGAGAGACGCGTTTAGAAAATCTGAGCATTGAAAGCCAGCGTGGTTTTGGTTTTACACTCCCCAGTTCGATGACTTCGATATTTTTATCGCATTCTTCATAAGCTTGTTCGCAAATAACTTTAACTTTTTGACCCTGTGTTACTAATGCATGGGTCAGTTCCCAAACATAGCGCTCCATGCCGCCTACAGGACCATAGCGACGAACAATGTGAATTGAAGATGTTTGTATATTCACGATTTATTTATCCAGATCGGTATAGTGTTTTTTACTGATCTCAAGACCAAACATATCTTCAATTTTTAGCTTTAATCGGACTTTTTTGTCTCGTTTTGTCAGTTTGTAACTAGGATTAGGAGTGAACTCCCATTCAGCATCAGTTTTTAGCCAATCTTCTACGACCGCTGGATGAGTACCCTTAAAAGGTCGCAGAACCGCAGGGTCTATATCACCATATCCAGGAAACGGCGCGGGTTTCTCATTCCAGTATTGTGAAACTTGGTTTATCTTTTCTTGCATCTTGGCGACGTTTCTTACGTGACCATAATGGTAGATATTACCGCCGGCATGGCGCGCTTTTGGATAGCGACCACGTTTGTTTTTATCGAGTACAACAAAGAACAAACCATCTGGCGCATAGCTACGAATTGAGTTTCTAATAATGCGGGGTGCTCGACGGTATCCTGAAATACCTACTTGATCCGGCCGCCCATAAAAGTGGTAGAAATCAAAGTAGAACGCTTCAGTTTCTGGATCATCGAGGTATTTTTCCATATTGCCACGAATCGCTTCGATCTCGTTTTCGTGTAAGACTTCATCACCTTCAATATACAGGGCCCAATCTCCTGTACAGTTGAAGTGTGCAATCATCTTCTGCTGGCCGTAGACATAGCCACGGTCCTGCATTTTGTCGTTCCATGTTGTATGGATAATGCGGATTTTGGGATCGTTAATCTCATTTAGGAGCGCTTCTGTATCATCATCGCAGTTCCCTAATGCGATAATGAATTCATCACACAAAGGTAATGCCGAGCGGATACTCTCAACAAAAGGATAACCCAGTGTTGAACCGTTTTTTAGAAAAGTAAAGCCACTGACTTTCACAAGAGTCTCCTAAGATTAGCGTGCTTTTGTGTTATATAGTTTTTGATCGCCATCGGGTTGGGTTTTAAAGCGCTTATGTACCCACATGTATTGGGTAGGCGCTTTTCTTACACCCGCTTCTACCGCTAAATTCATTAAGCGCGCATCTTCAACTTCATCGCCACTTGGAAAGTCTGGGACAGAAACAATCTCCATAATATAGCCTGAATCATCCTCTTTTCTGCGTAGATGCAAACAAACAATCGGTGAATTGTTAAACCTAACCATATTAGTGGTGGCTGTGATTGTTGCGGCTGTTTGGCCAAAAAAGGGCACAAATACAGAATTTTTTCGTCCAAGGTCTTGATCAGGGGCGTACCAGATAATGAGGTTCTGTTTTAGCTTTCTGATTATCTCGCGTATTTTTTTTCGTTCTACAGGGATACTAAAAGAAGAACGTCCTTTAGTGATCATTGCATCCATAAGAGGATTGTTATGTTCCCTATAGGTTGTAGCTATTGGAGTTTTATAAACTGAAAACAATAGACCGCCCAAGTCGAGCTGAGAGTAATGGCCGCCGAGTAAAATCACACCGCGACCAAGACTAAGGGCTTCATCGAGTAGTTCAAAGCCTATGTATTCGGTGCGTGCGATGAGCCGTTTTTTATTGCCCCAATAGGCCCATGCAGTTTCAATAATGCCTATTCCATTGTTTTTGAATACATCTTTTACAAACTGCTCACGCTCGGCCGCTGTTAGTTCAGGGAAGCATAAGGAGCAGTTTACCTCAGTGACATGACGGCGTTTAGGAAGTAAATGATAAAGTATTATTCCAATTAAACGTCCGAAGCTTAAGCCTAACTTATAAGGTAGAAAAGCCAGTAGCCTTAATACTAGAATGCCTAGCCATGTTGGCCAGTATTTGGGTGCAAAGAAAGAGGTTGATGTATTCACTGTTTATGTATATCTCTAGGATCAGTGGGGGATTATACCTATGTCAGCAATACTCAGCTAGATGGAAGGTTGGGCAACTGAGGCTAGCAAGGTACAATAGTGACTAATTATTTGTAATATAAGATAGATCTATATGACTGATCAGGTTCCAGCATCAGGAACAGGGATGAAGATATACCTTCGTCTTCTTGCATATGTACGGCCATATTGGCTGCCTTTTTCCCTAGGTATTATCGGTTTTATTATTTATGCCGCGACGCAAACAGGGTTTGCTGCCCTTATGGAGTATCTTGTTGATGCTATAGGGGAGCAGAAAGAGAATGCGTATATCTATGGCCCTTTGGCTTTGATGGGTATTGCTTTTGCTCGAGGGCTTGGCACCTTTATGGGGAACTACTTTACTGCTTATGTGGCGCGTAATATTGTTCATCAATTACGGGTGGTGATGTTTGATAAGTTGTTAGTTATTCCTTTGGATTATTTTCACAATAATGCCTCGGGTCATATCCTTTCTAAAATCTCTTATAATGTTGAGCAGGTCACTAACGCTGCCACGGAATCGCTCAAAATTAGCGTAAGAGAGGGGATGACTGTTCTTGGCTTGCTCGGCTATCTGTTGTTTCTTAATTGGCAATTAACCCTAGTGTTTGCTGCGGTGTCGCCGTTTATTGCGCTGGTCGTTGCTGTAGCTTCTAAACGCTTTCGTCGTTTAGGTCATCGTATTCAAGACTCTATGGGTGAGGTGACTCATGTGGCTTCTGAAAACGTGCAAGGTGTACAGGTTGTTAGAATATTTGGTGGTAGTGATAAGGAGCGTCAACGCTTTGGTGAGGCGAGTGGACAAAATTTACGCCAGAGCTTAAAAATGGCAACCACTGAGGCGTTGAGTACCCCTATAGTGCAGCTTATAGTATCGAGTGCATTAGCATTGTTGATCTTTCTAGCCTTACATCCTCTGATGAGTACTGGTATGAGTGCGGGGCAATTTATTGCTTTTATTACTGCCGCAGGCTTGATTGCTAAACCGCTTCGTTCTTTAACTGAAGTGAATGGTGCAATTCAGCGAGGGATCGCCGCAGCGCAGAGTATCTTTGAGTTGATTGATGAAGAGATAGAAAACAATACTGGTGCAGTCATCAGTGAGCGCGGAGAAGGTCGATTACAACTCCATAATCTATGTTTCTCCTATCTACCCAATAAGCCAGTCTTGACCAACCTTAATCTGTCGATCGCTCCCGGCCAAACAGTGGCTTTTGTCGGTAAATCGGGTAGTGGTAAGTCAACCTTGGCAAATCTGTTGCCTCGCTTTTATGAGCCAACATCGGGTGAGATTTTGCTTGATGGTCAACCTCTGGCGGAGTACGAATTAGCATCGTTACGCAATCAGATCGCATTAGTAACACAAAATGTTGTTCTTTTTGACGGAACCATTAGAGAAAATATTGCTTACGGTGCGATGAAGGATGTGAGTGAAGAGGATATTCTCGCCGCCGCTGAAGCCGCGCATGTTATGGAATTTGTCTCGCGGATGAGTGATGGTTTAAATACCGAAGTAGGGGAAAAAGGAACGAAATTATCTGGTGGGCAACGTCAGCGTATTGCTATAGCGCGTGCCATTCTTAAAAATGCCCCTGTACTTATTCTCGATGAGGCTACCTCTGCTTTAGATACTGAATCGGAAAGGCATATTCAAGCAGCACTGGAAAATGTAATGCAGGGTCGAACCACCTTGGTCATTGCCCACCGTTTGTCGACTATTGAATCTGCAGATCAGATTGTTGTGATGGAGCAGGGGCAAATTATTGAGCAAGGCACACATCATGAGCTATTAGCCATGGGACGTACCTACGCTGGACTATACAAAAAGCAGTTTAGTGAAGGTGTGGGTGCTGCTCACTCGAACCTAGATACGACTGAAAAATAAAGTACTGGAGATATTGAATGAAAATCCATATGCCGCGTTTTGATAAAGCTCAGGTGCTTGTTGTTGGTGACCTGATGCTAGATCGCTATTGGCAGGGGCCGACTTCACGTATCTCTCCTGAGGCGCCGGTTCCTATTGTTAAAGTTGAGCAGCATGAGGATCGTCCCGGTGGCGCTGCAAACGTTGCCCTTAATGTCACAGCGTTAGGGGCTGGTGTTTCACTGGTAGGGTTGGTAGGTGATGATGAGGCGGGGGTATCGCTTGAGAAACAGTTGCAATCGGCCCGCGTACACTGTGCTTTTTCTAAGGCTGAGAATGAGCCGACAATTACTAAGTTGCGCGTGATTAGTCGTCATCAGCAGTTGATTAGGTTGGATTTTGAAGAGCCCTTCTCCCATGACTATAGTGAGCAGATAGAAAATGCTACTTCGCCACTTTTAGAGAATGTTGGTGTTTTGGTGCTATCTGACTATGGAAAAGGGACGTTATCAGATTGTCAGAGCCTGATTCGTGACGCTAAAAATAACAATGTAACTATATTGGTGGACCCTAAGGGATGTGATTTTAGTCGCTATAAAGGCGCCACGCTACTAACGCCAAATCTGTCCGAATTTGAGACTATTGTTGGTGTTTGTAAAACTGAAGATGAGTTGGTAACACGAGGTCAGGCACTCGTTAAAGAGTTGGAGCTTGAAGCGTTACTGATTACTCGCAGTGAGCAGGGCATGACACTCATTCGTGCTAATAAAGAAGAGTTACATTTTCCTGCACGTGCCCGAGAAGTGTTTGATGTGACAGGTGCGGGGGATACAGTCATCTCAACGTTAGCGGCTGCATTGGCTTCAGGTGAAGATCTCCCTAATGCCGTTGCGCTATCTAATATTGCTGCCAGTATTGTGGTTGGTAAGCTGGGTACGGCGGCGATTAGTGCACCAGAACTTCGTCGAGAGGTTAGCAAGGAGCAAGGTGCAGAGAAAGGGGTCATGACTGAAGAGCAGCTACTTATAGCCTTAGCTGATGCTCGAGCGGCAGGGGAGTCCATCGTTTTTACTAATGGTTGCTTCGATATTCTTCATGCTGGCCATGTAGGTTACTTAGCGCAAGCACGCGCCCAAGGTGATCGTCTTGTCTTAGCGATCAATAGTGATGAGTCAGTCAGTCGCCTTAAAGGCCCAGGCCGCCCTATTAATCCTGTTGAGCGGCGAATGGCGGTTCTATCCGGTTTAGAAGCGGTGGATTGGGTACTTTATTTTGATGAAGATACGCCAGAGCGCTTATTGGAGCGGGTACGTCCTGATGTACTCGTCAAAGGCGGTGATTACGGTATCGAAGGTGTTGTCGGTGGGGAGTTTGTACGCAGCTATGGTGGTGAAGTTAAAGTATTATCATTTCTTGATGATTGCTCTACAACGGCTATTGTAGAAAAGATTCAGAAAGACACAGATCTTTAAGTGCTAAGATAAGAGAAAGCTATTTCCGATTGATAGCTTTCTCTGCTGCTTTAACATTACTGCGTAAGTGTTCAGGGTTGATGGTACCAATAATCGCGGATGTTACGCCTGGATGAGCAAAGATATAGTCAAAACTGGCTTGTACAGGGTCTCCGTTTGAAGCCGCACAAATATGCCCTGATGCGAGTGCCTTTTTCAGTAAAATACCTTTGTTATTTTGCGCAGCATAATCAAGCACAGGTTCCTCCTCTGTGTGATCTAAGTTATAAGTGACCATTGCACAATCCGATTGTTGCAGCGCTAAGAGTCCGCCCTCGATAGTTTTGGTCGACATCCCGCTTGCGCGTATCTTTCCCTGAGTTTTTAATTCATTTAACGCCTGAAGTGTGCCGTAGCGTTCTATGATTTCTACATCATTACCGTCGGAATGGATTAGCAACATATCAATATAATCGGTATCAAGGCGTTTTAAGCTACGTTCTACACTAAATTGCAGATGTTCAGGGGTGAAAATATAGCTGGATTGACCTGTTGAATTATCAAACTCTTCGCCTGCTTTTGAACAGATAATCCAGTCTTGCCGCTGTCCTTTGAGTAACTTACCTAAACGCTCTTCACTATTGCCATAAGCAGGCGCTGTATCGATTAAATTAATCCCTAACTCTTTAGCTAGAGCAATAAGATCGCTGGCTTCCTTATCACTAGGCAATACAAAATGTGTAGGATATTTAACGCCCTGGTTTCTGCCGAGCTTGACTGTTCCCAAACCAAGGGGGGAGATATTTAAACCCGTATTAGCCAACTGACGTTTTAGCAAAATAGAGTCTCCCAAACAGGCTCTGCGGTTTCAGGTTTGGGCAGTATTTGTAGGGGCTGTAAGCTATTACTTTCTACTGCTTGGCTAGGTTGATCACATAAAGATAATACTTGATCGGCAAGGTCGGGAGAGAGCGCTAGTTTAGTAGGCCAAGCCACAATACAGTTACCTACTTTTTCTGCATAAGCGGAATCTGGCCTTACCAGTGCTGATTGTTTAGGTTCTGCGCGGTTAATATGGAAAGCGGCCCATTCTGCTTTAGATAGATCAACCCAAGGCAGCAGTGTGGCAAGCTCCTCTTTCGCGAAGGCTATCTGTTCTTGCTCTGTACGGTCCATGCCTGTTTCTGCGACGTTACCCCCTAAATACCATATATGTTTACCATCTTTACAGGGGTGTGTTGTGATGGTTGCGACTGGTTTACTGCCGGTGCCAATACAGTGGGCATAGGTTGGTAGGTCGTATTGGTGTTTGACCATTACCATATGCAAAGGGCGACGCTGCATTTCGGGTTGGCGGATATCGAGTGTTTTAGCTAGTGCTTCAAAACCTTCACCTGAAGTGAGTACTAAATTCTTAGCTTCTAAGCGTAGGCTTTGGGTTGGGAAGGTGATGCCTTTGATGGTTTTACCATCGCTATCAATCTGAGCGTTAGTGATATCGGCTTGATAGATTCTATTTTCCACTGGTTGGCGTAGCGTGTTGATAACACTAGGAATATCCAAAACTAGTTCATTTAGGCGATATAGAGAGCCTTTGAATTGTTTGTTTTTGAATACCTGTGGGCGCTCATTAGCGGAAACTTCTTCAACCCGCCCTCTAAAGGCTTTGGTCGCAAAGAAAGTTGTCATGCGAGAGCCAAGAGAGCCTTTTGACCACATATAGTGGGCATCTGAAAGGATATTTACGCCGTTTAAGTTGATCTCACCTTGGCCATCTAAGCAGTCACGCCAGCGTTGAGGCATCTCTTTAATTGTATTTGAGGCTTGTGTTAGAACACCGCTCAGTGCGTATTTAGTGCCGCCATGAATAATACCTTGAGAGCGTATTGATTGCCCTCCACCTAAGGTGCTTTTTTCCAGCAAAATAGCATTAAAACCTGCGCTAACTGCGCGATTTAATGTCCATAGGCCCGCGATACCGCCACCTATAATAATTAGGTCAAGCTTTAGGGTGTTCATAAAAGGCTTCGTTACAAAAGTTTAGGGGGCCATTATAGGCAAGTGCAGGGGGCGCTGGCTAGGTTATCAGGATGGATGAGAAAAATGACTTTAGGTATAGAAACCATGTAAGCATGATATAATTGCTGCTCTTTGTTTGTGGCTGAAAAACTGTAATGAATCGTCTGCTCTATACCGTTTTATTTTACCTCGCGTTGCCTTTTATTTTAGGCCGGTTATGGTGGCGAGGTTTGAAAGCACCCGCTTATAGAGAGCGCTGGCTAGAACGGTTGGGTTTTTTTAAACCTAAAAACAAGATGAGCACGCAGCCGCTCTGGATTCATGCTGTTTCTGTAGGTGAAACTCTAGCTATAGTGCCCCTAGTTAAGCTGATTCAGGCGCGTTATCCAGATATACCTATTGTGATGACAACTATGACGCCGACAGGGGCTGAACGGGTAAAGGCAAGTTTTGCTGATACTGTGACCCACTACTACTGTCCATATGACCTGCCTTGTGCTCTCAAACGTTTTATTAAAAAGCTAAATCCTCGGGCCTGCGTAATTGTAGAAACTGAGCTATGGCCGAATCTTGTTAATAGTTGCGCACATAGTGGTATTCCTTTACTGGTTGCGAATGCACGGTTGTCTGAACGTTCCGCTAGAGGTTATACGCGATTTAGTACATTGGCGCGGCAGATGTTAGAACAGATCAATATGATAGCCGTACAAAATGAGATTGATGGCCAACGGTTTTTAGATTTAGGTCTGCCTTCTCGCTCTATGTCGGTCACTGGGTCAATCAAATTTGATGTTAAAGCGCCAGAAGGAAGTGAACGTTTGGCTTATGCATTGCGCCAGATGTGGGGGGAATCACGGAAAGTCCTCATTGGTGCGAGCACCCATGAGGGAGAGGAATCAGCATTGATTGCGGTTTATCAGCAACTACTATCCGATTACCCCGATCTTTTATTAGTGGTTGTGCCGCGTCATCCTGAACGTTTTGATCGGGTAGCAGAGCTAATTAAGCAAGCTGGTCTGAAATTAGCGAGGCGTAGTTTAGGGCAGCAGCCGGAGAGTCGCACACAAGTGTATCTGGGCGATACTATGGGAGAGTTAATGAAACTATTGGCTGCTGCAGATATCGCTTTTGTTGGCGGCAGTTTGGTTGAGCGTGGCGGACATAACCCACTGGAACCTGCGGTGTTAAAAAAGCCCGTTATTATGGGACCACACTATTTTAACTTTCAGTTGATCTGCGACTCCCTTCAGCAAGCTGGTGGCTTAACGGTTGTGAGTGATGCGGATGGACTTGCTGGCGAGCTAAGGCGTCTGTTAGACGATACGGAGCGGTTGAGCAGCCAGGGGCAGGGAGGGTATCAATTTGTTATGCAAAATCAGGGCGCATTAGAGAAACTATACGCCCTGACGGATGAATACTGCTTAAAGGATTAAGTGTTTTCTGAAGTTCGACGATCCATCTCTTCACATAACCAGTGGCCGATAAAAATATGAGCTTCTTGGATGCGTGCAGTTTCATCGGATGGTATGCGAATGAGATGATCAGCAATCTCATTGAGTTGGCCGCCGTGAGCACCCGTCCAAGCCCATGTTTTGCAGCCCATCTCAGATGCTGCTTTGATGGCATCAATAATATTTGCGCTATTGCCTGATGTAGATATACCAATGATGAGATCTTCTGGTTTAGCTAAAGCTTGAATTTGGCGGGTAAAGACCGTATCAAAGCTATAATCATTACTATGGGCGGTCAAAATTGAGGTGTCTACAGTGAGCGCAATAGCTGATAAAGGCTTTCTTTCAGCTTTATAGCGGACAACAAACTCGGCGGCTAAATGTTGGCTGTCAGCTGCGCTACCGCCATTGCCCATAAAAATAAGTTTGCCGCCTTTTTGAAGACAAAGATCGATCTGTTCTATCAATTGCTCTGTTTCTGCTTTGATCGTTTGCAGTTTGTTAAAAGTATCGAAGTGGCGCTGCAATGCATTATCAAATGACATGTTTACGCCCCTGCCAAATCAAATTCAAGGGTCTCGCCCGCTTGTTCACTAAATGCGCGGGTCAGGAAGGGGCTGAGTTGCTCTCCATTACTGTCTAATACCCAGCTGGCTTGTTCCGCATCATAGTCAAAATGGTAGCCGCCGCTTTTAGTAGCAAGCCAGAGCTGTTTAACAGGAGCTTGTCGGGTGAAAATAAGCTGAGTTTTATTCTCGCAGATAATGGTCAGTATGCCACCACCTTGTAGTACATCTATATCTGTTTCAGCTTCATCTAGAATCTCTTCAATTTGTTCTAAGGTTGCGTCAACACGATCGTTAAATTCACTCTCAGTCATTTCTCACTCCGGCTAGTTAAAGCCTTCAAACATGGGCTATGGCATAGGAGTATATCAAGCTAAACTGAAAAGCCGAAGAATGATTCTCATTATACCGTCGAGTTTTTGCCTGTATTTAGCTAAAAAAGGTTATTTTATTTGTCTTTAAATAAGGTTTTTTTAACTAAATTTGAAAACGGTTTTATGAATATTTCTGGTTATAGGTATAATCGATGGATTATGCCGTTTATTTGGGGAAAGCTGCTGTGAAAGCACAGACGAAATGTATTGGGTTGGTCATGTTGTTAAGCTTACTTATCTTGGGTGGTTGTGGTCAAAAAGGCCCTTTGTATCTGCCTAGTGAAGAAGCAGATAAAAATTCACAGCAGAAATAGAATGTTAAGAGATTTTTAATGGATACATTTGAGTATAGAAACGAACAGCTTTGCTGTGAAGAAGTGGCTTTGACGCAAATTGCTGAAGAGTTTGGCACCCCAACCTATGTTTATTCAAGAGATGCACTAGAGCGCGCTTATCTTGCTTATGCAGAAGCTCTGGAAGGGAGAGATGCTCTCGTATGCTATGCAGTAAAAGCGAATTCTAATATTGCAGTATTGAATGTATTAGCTCGTTTAGGCGCTGGTTTTGATATTGTTTCTGCGGGTGAGCTTGAGCGGGTTTTAAGAGCGGGTGGTGATGCTTCTAAAGTCGTTTTTTCAGGGGTAGGCAAACAGCCTTACGAGATTATTCAAGCGCTTAATGCGGGGATCCGCTGTTTTAATATTGAGTCAGAAGCTGAATTAGTTCGTGTTAATGATGTGGCTGCTGCTGAAGATAAAATTGCCGCTATATCGTTCCGAGTGAATCCTGATGTTGATGCGGGTACACACCCTTATATATCTACAGGGTTAAAAGATAATAAATTCGGTATTGATATTAATGAAGCTGTACGCATTTATAAGCGCGCAGCAGAGATGAATAATGTTGATATTGTCGGTATGGATTGCCATATCGGTAGTCAGTTGACTGAAGTTGCGCCATTCTTGGATGCTCTTGATCGTGTTTTGGTTTTAGTTGATAAGTTGGCTGAAGAAGGCATCAAGATTAAACATTTAGATTTAGGTGGGGGGCTTGGTGTTTGTTATACCGATGAAGAACCGCCTACTCCGCAAGAGTATATCGCTGCTGTCTTAGATAAATTAGGCGACCGTGAGTTAGGGCTGATTTTTGAGCCGGGCCGTTCGATTGCTGCAAATGCTGGCGTGATGCTAACGCGAGTTGAGTTTTTGAAGTGCACGGATGAGAAAAACTTCGCCATAATTGATGGCGCAATGAATGACCTTATACGCCCTGCGCTATACAGTGCTTATCAAGATATTATTCCAGCCCTTTTGCGGGAGGGTGGAGAAACTAAATCTTGGGATCTAGTGGGCCCGGTTTGTGAAACGGGTGACTTTTTAGGTAAAGATCGCGCTCTAAATTTAGAGCCAGGTGACCTGTTGGCGGTTTGCTCTGCCGGTGCTTATGGTTTTGTGATGGCATCTAATTACAACAGCCGTGGTCGCCCAGCTGAAGTGATGGTTGATGATAGTCAGCACTATCTTATTCGGAAACGTGAAACTTTGACGGATCTTGTTAGAGGTGAGCAACTTTTACCTAAAGATCGTTAGGAGCTTTATCTATGTTAGTTCGTTTCACTAAAATGCATGGGTTAGGTAATGACTTTATGGTGCTGGATCTTGTTACTCAGCGTATTAAAGTGACACCTAAACTTGTAAAAAAGCTCAGTGACCGGCACTTAGGTGTTGGTTTTGATCAGCTACTCATTGTTGAGCCGCCGACAGAGCCTGATGTTGATTTTCGTTATCGGATTTTTAACCAAGATGGCTCGGAGGTTGAAAACTGCGGTAATGGCGCTCGCTGTTTTGCTAAGTTTGTGCGTGATAAACGGCTTACAGGTAAAACGACTATTACTGTGCAGACGGCCAATGGACGTGCACAACTGAAGGTTCATCCCGATAAAAAGGTTGAAGTGGATATGGGGGCGCCTATTCTTCAACCGGAGGCTATTCCATTTGTAGCTAATCAGCAGGCAATTACCTATTCCGTTGATCTGGATGTGAAAGGTGAGACACAGACTGTTGAGCTGAGTGCTGTTTCTATGGGTAATCCTCATGCTGTCTTGTTGGTTAATAGTACAGATGAAGTGCCAGTAGAAACTTTGGGGCCACTTTTGGAGGCTCACCCACGGTTCCCAGCCAAAGCTAATATTGGCTTTATGCAGGTACTTAATCGTAATGAAGTTAATCTACGTGTTTTTGAGCGCGGCGTAGGGGAAACCCGAGCCTGTGGCACAGGTGCTTGTGCAGCCGTTGTTGCAGGGACGTTGCGTGGTAAGCTTGATATGCCAGTTACCGTTCATCTGCCTGGTGGTGATTTGCAGATTGAATGGCATGGTGAGGAACAGCCCGTTATTATGATTGGGCCAGCAACAACGGTTTTTGAAGGACAGGTTTTTATATGAGTGATCAATTAGAACAGCTGACAGAGGCGAAGGTTGCTGATTTTTTACAGCAGCATCCGGACTTTTTTACTCGTAATGCTAAGTTGTTAGAGAAGTTATATGTACCTCATGAAACAGGTCGAGCTGTTTCGTTAGTCGAGCGCCAGACAACTGTGCTACGTGAGAAAAATCAAAATCTTACGTCACATCTTTCAGATCTGATCGATATTGCTCGCCATAATGATGTTCAGTTTGAAAAAACTAAACGTATGGTACTTGCTTTGCTTGAATCTGAAACATTGGATGATATAGCGGTCGCTATCGATGAAAGCCTTTGTCAGGATTTTGCGAGTGATACAACCTCATTGATTTTATTTACCCATAAACCTTTGGATGTCAATAATTTGCGTCTGATGGATCAAGATAGCGCCAGTGTTATCAGTGGGTTGATGAGTACCAATCTTCCGAGCTGTGGACAATTAAGTAAGGCTGAAAACGAGTTTATTTTTGCGGCTGACGCGATCAAAGTGCAATCTGCGGCGGTAGTGCCTTTAGTTCAGGGAGAAGCATTGGGGTTATTAGCTGTAGGTAGTTTTGATCCTAATTACTTCACAAGTAGCCAAGGAACTGTTTTGCTTAGTTACGTTGGTGAAGTGTTAAGTCGTGTTGCTTATCGGATTATGCGCCAACAGGAATATTAAATTTTTACACAACAAGATGGAGAAGATAGTTTGAAGGAAGCTCAGCTTGAGCAATTTTTGCACTATCTCTCCACTGAAAAGCAACTGTCTCATCATACGCTGGATAACTATGCACGTGATCTTGCAAAGTTTAGTGACTTCATTGATGAGCAGGACCTATCTCAGTGGGCTGATGTAGAAGCCAAACACGTTCGCCAGTTTGTGGCTAAAATTCATCGGCAGGGGCTATCTGGCGCTAGTATTCAACGGGCGCTGTCTGCTACGCGTAGTTTTTATCGTTTTCTTGCCCGAGAGCGCCTAGTCGAGCAAAATCCTGCGCTTGCGGTTCAGGCGCCAAAATCATCACGTAAACTTCCTAGTACACTGGATGCGGATCAGATGGTCCAGTTATTAGATATTCCTATTATTGATGCAGTGTCTGCTAGAGATGCTGCAATCATGGAGTTGATCTATTCATCGGGTTTACGTATATCCGAACTTGTTAGCTTGGATATGCATAGTATCGATTTAGCGGACCATAGCTTAAGAGTTACTGGTAAAGGCAGTAAAATGCGTATGTTGCCAATAGGAAGTAAGGCAATTACGGCCATTGATCAGTGGCTAGATTATCGGCATCAGTTAGCTGATTATAGTGAGAGTGCTCTATTTGTGAGCAAACGTGGTAGTCGTATATCAGTAAGAGCAGTACAGCAACGTATGGATTATTGGGGCAAGCGATTAGGGGTACAAGGCAAAGTTCATCCTCACCGTCTAAGACATAGTTTTGCTAGCCACATGTTGGAATCCAGTGGAGATCTACGTGCTGTGCAAGAGCTTTTAGGGCATGAAGATATCTCCACGACCCAGATCTATACTCACTTAGATTTTCAGCATTTGATGCAGGTTTATGAAGGTGCGCACCCTAGGGCACATAAAAAGGCAAAGAAATGATTAAATGTATTACCTTTGATCTGGATGACACTTTATGGGCTGTTGATCCCGTGATAAAGCAGGCCAATCAGACTATGTTTGATTGGTTGGCTCAATATGCGCCTGCGTTTACTCGCTGCTATCAGTTAAAGGATTTAGCCATATTAAGAACGGCTGTTTTGTCGGAACAGCCTGATATTGCCCATAGTGTGACTCAAATTAGAATGGCCCAATTATGCTTTGGTTTAGAGAAGGCTGGCTATTCGGCGCAAGATGTTAAGTTATTAACAGAGCAAGCCTTTGATGTTTTTTTACATGCGCGCCAACAAGTAAGTTATTTTGAGCATGCCCGTGAAACGCTGCTGGCGTTAAAAAAGCAGGGCTATATTTTAGGCGCGTTAAGTAACGGCAATGCAGATATCCACAAGGTTGGATTAGCAGATGTGATGGATTTCCAGTTTAAAGCCGATGATGTTGGGGCGATGAAACCTCATCCGCTCATGTTTGAGCAGATGTTAGCGCATACAAATCTGCGTCCTGAACAAGTGATACATATAGGTGATAACCCTCAGCATGATATTGAGGGAGCGGAAGCCGCAGGTTTGTGGACAATCTGGGTTAACCTGAAGCAAGACGCTCATATCCCAAATGCCAGTAAAGAAGTAAATTGCTTGAGTGAAATAGTGGAAAAAGTTGAAGAAATTAGAGAGGAGGCTGTTAAGAAGGTGGTTTTGTAAATATCCATTCCAAATGAATTATAAATTCAATCTGTTTGACATATCCCTTTTTAATGTCATTTTTTTTACTTTATTGTGAACAATTTATTAATTCTTTTGTCTTAAGGGCAGTTTCCTATAAAATGAGCCCCACTTTAGTGCACCAAAGGCAGCGATACGTTGCTAACTTCAGACTCGGGATATGGTGTATTTCTTCCAACTATTTGAATTAAATGGATTATTATAATGCAGTCATTTGCAATGCTGATGGTGCGCTCCCTGTTTTATGTGTTGTTTATTGTGGGCGTGGCACACCTTTTTTCAATGGAAGGTTATTCTAAACTGACTAAAAGTGATTATGGTGAGCATTCGACCACGGAACAAATGCACAATGCTTTTGCATTTATAAGTTGTGTGGTGTTTTTTATCGCAGCCAAACTAACTCAGTCGCTGAGGCCCGCTGTTGTTATTGTAGCGACATTAGTTGGTTTAATGCTGATCCGAGAATTTGACGCATTTCTGGACGATAACTTTTTTGACGGGGCTTGGCAGGTATTGGTTTATAGCTCTATAGCGGCGTCCGCCTTTTATTTATTTAAGCAACCTCGTCCAATCAAAGAGTCTCTAATTGAGTACTCCCGTTCATCTAGTGCTGGAATATTTCTAAGTGGTATTTTAGTTGTTCTGGTTTTCTCTCGCCTGTTTGGTAGAGGATCCTTTTGGGAAGCGGTGATGGGTGATGGCTATATGCGAGTGGTCAAAAATATAGCGGAAGAGGGGACTGAGTTAATAGGTTATGCTTTATTGGTTATCGCCGCTGTGGAATTTTTATGGCAAGTGATTAGCAAAAGGCGAGCGGATAAGGTTTAGCAGCGACTAACATAAAGACATAAAAGCGTGGTATTCCACGCTTTTTTTATGTGTAACCATTATGTTACTGCAAGTGTAAATCTACGTCAGCTGTTATGAGATTCTTATTTTTATCTGGCCCGGGTTACTTGGTTTTCAATCGACAAGCTAAGGTGATTACTGTCTTTGGCTATCTAGCTTAAAGAAATATCTCTAGCAGATCATTCAAGAATAAACGGCCTTGTTGGGTCGGTACTAAGCGATTATTGGATGCGCTTAGTAGTCCTCTATTTATGGCGCTATCGAGCAGTGGTGATAGTGTGGTTAGTGGGATACCTGTACGTTCAGAAAATAACTGTTTAGGTACTCCTTTATGTAAGCGCAGGGCGTTCAACATAAACTCAAAAGCGCGGTCATCTTGTTCTATCAGTTCATGACCTACAAGTCGGCTACTAGGTTGCATATAAGCTTTAGGTTGTTTCTGTTTCCAGCGACGGATGATCTGTTGTTCTTCTAATAAAGTAATTTTACCGTGGGCGCCAGCCCCTATGCCTATATAATCACCGAAGGTCCAGTAGTTTAAGTTATGTTGTGATGGGGTGTTCCCTTGAGTGTAAGCGGATATCTCATATTGTTCGAATCCCGCTTGTTGGATGTGCTGGAGGCCTTTTTCTTGAATGGACCATAGTGTTTCATCCACCGGAAGTTGAGGTGGTTTAGCATAGAATTCTGTATTGGGCTCGATGGTCAGTTGATACCATGAAAGATGATCGGGTTGAAGCTCAATAGCTTGCTGAAGATCGGCTAAGGCACCGTCCTCTGTCTGGTTGGGTAAACCATGCATAAGGTCTAAATTTAGCTTAGGGAAAAGCTCACGCGCTAAAGTTGCTGCTTTTATCGCTTCGTCTGCACAATGGATACGTCCTAGAGCTTTTAGCTGTTGATCATTAAAACTTTGGATGCCGATAGATAGGCGATTGATGCCTGCTTCTCTATAGCCAATAAACTTATTTCTCTCAAAAGTACCAGGGTTTGCCTCCAGTGTGATTTCTGCATCGGTGCGGATAGGAATGATAGTATGGATTTTTTGTAGTAAGTGTTTATAACTATCAGCACTGAATAAGCTGGGGGTTCCTCCGCCAATAAAGATGCTCTGTATCTCACGGCCTTGGGCAAATTGGCGTTCGTTATTTAAGTCATCAAGCAGTGTTTTAATATAATCGGCTTCGGGTAAAGTCTCACGCTGAGCATGGGAATTAAAGTCACAATAGGGGCACTTCTGCACACACCATGGTACGTGTATATAAAGTGAGAGTGGTGGGAGTAGAAGGCTCATGGGTGTTATTAATCGCTCAGTTCGACGTTTTAATAGATGCTAAATAAGGAGCTATCGTCTTTTTGAGCAGTGCTACAGCTTGCCCACGATGACTGACTTTGTTTTTCTGTGTTGGGCTTAGTTGAGCTGATGCGCTATTTAATTCAGGCACCCAAAATAGCGGGTCATAACCAAAGCCTTGCTCTCCACAGGCTTTTTCAAGAATGATGCCATCCCATGTCCCTTGGCAAATTAAAGGAGTGGGATCATTTTCATGGCGCATAAAGGCAAGTACACAGCGGAAACGCGCGCTGCGTTGCTCTGCCCCTAAACCACTTAGCTTTTCTAATAACAATGCATTGTTTTTTGCGTCGCTGGCATCCGCACCCGAGAAGCGAGCAGAGTAGATACCCGGTGCTCCATTGAGGGCGTCGACTTCAAGACCTGAGTCATCTGCTAATGCGGGTAAGCCGGTAATTTTCGCTGCATGGCGGGCTTTTAAAATAGCATTTTCAACAAAGCTTAGACCTGTTTCGTCGGCATCGGGGACATCAAATTGGGCTTGTGGAATGACTTCTACATTGAGTTCACTGAGTGCGTGGTTGAACTCATTCAGTTTACCTTTGTTTCCACTAGCTAAAACAATTTTCTGGACCATGTTTACTGCCTTTTTCTTATGTAGCGCTTTTAATTAAGTGGGGGTATACAAAAAAAGTGTGCATGATATGCACACTTTTTTATGACCTTCAGTGAGTTTAGTCTTCGTAAAAACGTTGTTCAAACTCAACCGTAAAGGCGGGGTGATTTGGATCTGGCTGTACATCTAGAGCCAAACGAAAGACTTGGCTGTTGGTGAATCCAAAATGTGCTAAATAATAGATTGCACTACCCTCATCTATTTTTTTAAACGCTAGTTTCTGCGGTTGCTCCGCCAGATTAGTAGCTGTTCCAGTGACAACGGCTTGCACGGGCGTTTTTTGATTGCCGTCAACTTTAAGAACTGAAACGTTGATTAGTGCTCTGCGTTTGCTACGTGAAATACCAATGTTTTTAGCAACATCGGGCTGTATAAAGGTGCTATTGAAGGCGTTGTAATGTATCTCATAATCTCCATGGGACACATATTGATCTGCAAATAGCGGCTGGCTAATTAAAGCGACCACTGCTAGGAGTGTTGTCACTGTCCATTTAGCTAGTTGATTCATAATTTCCCCCACTTATTTTGTGATTCTGTAAATAGCAATTTCACCCAGCATATTTGGCCATAGATGAATCCACCAACGGTGCTGATGTTCATTATCCACAACGGTCCGTTCCATAATATATATATTGCGTTCTACACATAGGCGCTCAAAGTCCTTAAATGTACAGAAATGGGTATTTGGTGTGTTATACCAAGTATAGGGTAGGAACTTAGAAACAGGCATTTTCCCACGGAATGCAAGGTAGCCTCGTGCTCGCCAATGACCAAAATTTGGAAACGTGACTATACATTCTTTGCCTATGCGCAGCATTTCATCAATGATTTCGTCGGGACGCATCATGATTTGAATCGCTTGGGTCATGATGACGGTGTCAAAAGTGTTATCTTTGATTGAGGCGAGACCTTCCTCAATGTCTTTTTCAATAACGTTAACGCCTTTGCCTATACATTCGGTAATGTTCTCTGGGCCTATTTCTAAGCCGTAACCGGATGCTTGTTTTTCACTATGTAAATAGTGCAGAAGCTCACCATCACCACAGCAGAGGTCGAGAACTCGCTTGCCGGGTTCGACCCAATCTTTAATTAAATCTAGATCTGCGCGCATTATGAGGGCTCCTTGCTGCTTAGGCTGTTTGTATCAGCTTCTACCCGTTGCATATAGGCGTTAAAGACATCGAGGTAGCGAGGAATCGGGATTAAGAAAGCATCATGGCCTTGAGCCGCTTCGATTTCCGCATAACTAACCTGTTTATCTGCATCCACTAAGGCGTCCACAATCTCCCGTGAGCGTTCAGGAGAGAAGCGCCAATCAGTGGTAAAAGATATCACCATAAATTTAGCTTTTGCTTTTGCCAGTACCTCAGATAAGGGCTTACCCTCTGTGGCGGTTGGATCAAAGTAATCCAATGCTTTAGTCATAAGCAGATAAGTATTGGCATCAAACTCAGTCGAGAAGCGCTCTCCTTGATAGCGAAGGTAGGACTCCACCTCAAATTGAGGGGTGAAATCATAACTAATCTGACCTGATCGAAGTTCTCGACCAAATTTACTACGCATACCATCATCAGAAAGGTAGGTAATATGTCCCAGCATACGGGCAAGCATTAAGCCGACTTTCGGGACTTCATTTTGTGCATAGTAATGGCCATCATGGAACTGGGGATCTTTACTGATTGCCTGTCGCGCAACTTCATTAAAGGCAATATTTTGTGCCGATAGTTTGGGCGCCGCGGCAATGACCATACAGTGACGAAGGCGTTCTGGGTAATTGATCGACCATTGTAGAGCTTGCATGCCGCCTAAACTTCCGCCGATAACTGCAGCAAATTGTTCTATCCCAAAATGATCAGCTAAACGGGCTTGGCTCTCTACCCAATCATCAACGGTGATGATTGGAAAATCTGGGCCGTAAGGCTGGCCTGTTTCAGGATTAGGTTGATTGGGGCCACTTGAACCATGACAACCACCAAGATTGTTAAGGCCAATAACGAAAAACTTATTGGTATCTATCGCTTTTCCGGGGCCTATAGCAGAATCCCACCAACCGGGTTTTTTATCTTCGAGACTGTGGTATCCAGCAACATGATGGTTTCCAGAGAGTGCGTGGCAGATCAAAATAGCGTTGGAACAGTCTGCGTTTAATTCACCATAGGTTTCCACCATGAGGTGATAACGTTCAAGTACTCGCCCGCAACTGAGTTGGAGAGGGTCATGAAAATCAATTTTTTGTGGTTGGACGATTCCAACCGAATCTTCAGGAATAACAGTGGGCATTTCTCAGTTCGACTCTTATCAATACTATCTATAAATAGGGTAAAAATTATGCGCTTGGACTTAGCTGTTTTCTTTAAGTCGAGCTTCACATCTCATAAAAGATGAGTAGGTGATTGAGAGGAATGTAGGATAGTGCAGCCACTTTATTGAATCTCGATATTCAGTTGTTCAGGAATTTTCTTTGGTTGAGCTATTTTAACGCGTTTTTGGCGTGCAAGCTCACCCTTGATAACACTTACTGCATTCTTAGCTACGCCAAACTGTTTAGCAAGGAATTTAATAAGATGAGCGTTTGCTTTGCCATCCACAGGAGGGGCGGTAATGCGAATTTTTAGGCTGTCACCATGTAATCCGCAAAACTCATCTTTACTTGCTTTCGGTTGTAAATGGCAGTTCAGTAAAAGGTTATCTGACTGCCATTGATACCATTGCGTATTAATAAAGCAACCTACCTAATTGAGACTGTAAAATTTGGATGATGATAAAGATTAGAATGGGCGATAGATCTAAACCACCAATAGGCGGGATCACTTTACGGGCTAAAGAGAATACGGGTTCTGTTAACTGTTGAATCAACTGAGGGCCCGGATGATAGCTCCCTGGAGCAATCCAGCTGATAACTACAGAGGCTAGCACAGCCCAGAAGTAGATATTCAAAATTGCATCGATTACACCTACAACAGAGTACATTGATAGCTGTAGGATATTAGGCATAGCTAAGCCTGATACAAGAACAAGCAGAGTAACTACGGCCATCTTCACGGCGACGGCATAAAGCAGGGCCGAGGGGTCGATTTTACCTATACGCGGAATGATACGGCCCATGGCTAAAATAGGGACATTAGTCAATTTAGCGATCGCTTGTGAAATCGGATTGTAATAGTCAGCATGGGATACCTGTAACAAAAAGCGAAGGACAACTATAAACGCGTACATCTCGCCTAGTGTTCGGATAATCAGAATGATTGGATCCTGTGCCATAATAATTCCTGTATGACTAAATTAAGTTAAAGAGAACAGCCTCTCCTGCTTTGCAGAGTAATAAGAGTATAGAAGCTTGTCTCATCGAGTTGAACTTTATATTAGGTTTTGTCTGTTAATCTTTGCCCAATTCCTCGGCTAGTTCAACTGAGCGATCGTTACAGGCTTTCATTGCCGTATCAAATAGCTCAGGAAGGCCGCCGTCTATAAAGCGCAATATAGCTTGTTCCGTTGTGCCTTTAGGTGATGTGACGCGACGACGTAGTTCATCCGGCTCTACATCACTGCTTAAGGCCATTTTGGCAGCGCCGAGTGCCGTTTGTAGTGTAAGTTGAGTCGCTGTTTCCTCGGATAGGCCTAGGTTTTTACCCGCTGCAATCATAGATTCCATAACTAAGAAATAGTAAGCCGGACCTGAGCCTGAGATGGCTGTTACTGCATCAAGTTGAGATTCCTCATCAACCCAGATCGTGATCCCAGTTGCTTGCATGACGGTTTCTGCTTGTAAGCGTTGTGCCGTAGTAACTTGATTATTAGCATATAAACCGCTGGCACCTGTTTGTACTAAGGCTGGTGTGTTTGGCATGCAACGAACAATGGCTATATCGCCTCCTAACCATTTATCAATACTGGGTGCCATGATGCCTGCAGCAATGGAAACGATTAACGGTTTATGTTTTTGGACTGCCGGAGCAATATGTAACGCGACGGTTTTTAATACTTGAGGTTTAACTGCCAATACAACTAAATCGGCGGCGGCTACAGCTAGGTTATTATCTGATGTAGTTTGTAAACCTTGTTCAGCAAGGTCAGCTAAGCCTGTGATATCTGGTTCACTTGCCCATATCTTATCTGCTGGATAACCGTTACTAATGAGGCCGCCAATAATAGCGCGAGCCATATTGCCAACACCGATAAATGCAAGAATGGGTTGTGAGTTCACAGTTAGTTCCTTACTGATAAATTTAATGGGGTGTTCATTTCAAGCTTATTACTTGTCGTACTATTTTTTCTGCCGTTGTCCAAAAATAGCGGTGCCTATTCTAACGATGGTTGCACCTTCTGCAATGGCTGTATCCATATCGCCAGACATACCCATAGATAATGTATCAAGGTGAGGGTAAATCGCTTGTAATTCAAGTTGCAGGGCTTTCATCTTAGCAAAGGCTGCTTTTTGCTCATTAATATCATTTGTTGCTTTCGGAATAGCCATTAAACCTCGCAAACAGAGGTTAGGTAAGCCGTTAATATCAGCGGCTAGAGCGGGTAACTCTTCAGGTAAACAACCGGATTTACTCTCTTCCTCGCTAATATTTACTTGTAGACAGATATTTAGTGGTGGGAGGGTTGTTGGACGTTGCGCTGAAAGGCGCTGTGCTATTTTTAAGCGCTCTACTGTATGCACCCAAGTAAAATTTTCCGCAATCGCTTTGGTTTTATTGGATTGAATTGGGCCAATAAAGTGCCAACAGATATCGAGATCCTTTAATTCTACAATTTTATCAAGGCTTTCTTGGAGGTAATTTTCTCCAAAATCCCGTTGCCCGTTCTGATAGGCTTCTATTAGATCTTCTGGTGGGCGCGTTTTGCTGACAGCAAGCAAGGTTATTTCGTTCGCTGTTCGTTGGGCGTTTTGGGCGTTAATTTCAAGTTGTTGGTGAACCTTAATTAGGTTCTCTGCTATTCTTGACATATATTTGTGACCTAAGCGATTGGATTGCGCGCGGCTTTCTGCTAGAACTAACATAAATAAAAGCAGCTCCGGTTTACAGGAACGTTATGGATATTACCGAACTTTTATCATTTACCGTACAGCAAGGCGCGTCTGACCTACATATTTCTGCTGGTATGCCTCCCATTATTCGTGTCGATGGCGAGGTTCGTCGTATTAAGCTTCCCTCCTTAGATCATAAACAGGTGCATACGCTGATTTATGACATTATGAACGACAAACAGCGTAAAGAGTATGAAGATACGCTTGAAACCGATTTTTCGTTTGAAGTACCGGGCTTAGCTCGATTTCGTGTTAATGCGTTTAACCAAAATCGCGGTGCGGGTGCTGTTTTTCGTACTATTCCTAGTAAGGTTTTAACCTTAGATGACTTAGATATGGGGAAGGTTTTCAGAGACCTATCTGATCTGCCCCGAGGACTTGTGCTGGTAACGGGGCCTACAGGGTCGGGTAAAAGTACAACCCTTGCGGCAATGATCGATTATGTGAACGATACCCGTGCAGATCATATTCTTACGATTGAAGATCCGATTGAGTTTGTACACGAAAGTAAGAAATGTTTGGTGAACCAGCGAGAAGTGCATAGAGATACCCATAGTTTCTCGAATGCGTTGCGCTCGGCTTTGCGTGAAGACCCGGATATTATTCTTGTTGGTGAGATGCGAGATTTAGAAACTATTCGTCTTGCTTTAACCGCCGCAGAAACAGGGCATCTTGTATTTGGAACCCTACATACCACCTCGGCGGCTAAAACAATTGACCGTGTGATCGATGTTTTCCCTGCTGCCGAAAAAGATATGGTGCGCTCTATGTTATCGGAGTCGCTGATGGGAGTTATTTCACAAACCTTGTTGAAAAAACCTAAAGGCGGGCGTGTTGCTGCACATGAGATTATGATTGGTACACCTGCCATTCGTAACTTAATTCGTGAGGCTAAAGTTGCTCAGATGTATTCTGCTATTCAGACGGGCGCTTCGTTTGGCATGAAAACCCTCGATCAATCTCTGCAAGAGTTGGTTCAAAAAGGTATGATATCCCGAGAAACGGCCAGAGAGCGTGCGGCAAATCCGCAGCAGTTCTAATTTCGTGGCTTAGCTGGAGTTTAGGAGAAGAGCGTGGATTTTACGCAATTACTGAAAGTAATGGTAGAAAGGGATGCTTCGGATCTCTTCGTGACAGCGGGCGCACGTCCGACGATTAAGGTCGATGGTACGTTAAAGCCGTTAACTAAAGATACGTTAAAGCCTTCTCAGGCACGGGCGTTAGTTTATAGCACGATGAATGATAAACAGTTGGCCGAGTTCGAAGGTTCGCACGAATGTAATTTTGCAATCAGTGCGCCGGGCTTAGGTCGATTCCGTGTTTCTGCATTTTTTCAGCGAAACTCAGCGGGTATGGTCCTTAGGAAAATTAATAATCATATCCCTAGTTTAGAAGAGTTGAATCTCCCTCCTATTCTCCGTGATCTTGCTATGACTAAGCGAGGTTTGATTTTGTTTGTAGGTGGAACCTCAACCGGTAAATCGACCTCATTGGCATCAATGATTGATTATCGTAATACCAATCATCGAGGCCATATCATCACGATCGAAGATCCTATTGAATATATTCATGAGCATAAGCAAAGTATCATTACTCAACGCGAAGTGGGTATAGATACAGAGTCTTTCGATACGGCGTTGAAAAATACTTTGCGCCAAGCACCTGATGTGATTTTGATGGGTGAGATTCGTACGCGGGAAACGATGCAGCATGGTATTGTCTTTGCTGAAACGGGTCATCTTACGTTGGCCACCTTACATGCGAATAATGCGAACCAAGCTTTAGACCGTGTGATTAGTTTCTTTCCAGCAGAACACCATGACCAGTTATGGATGGATCTGTCATTAAACCTTAAAGCGATTATCGCCCAGCAGTTACTACCGACTAAGGATGGCAAAGGACGTCGTGCTGCGATCGAGGTTTTGATTAACACGCCTTTGATTCAAGACCTTATTCGTAAAGGTGAAGTCCACGAGATTAAAGAGGTGGTGAAAAAATCTACCAACTTGGGGATGCAGACGTTTGATCAGGCTCTTTTTGCGCTCTACAAAGATGGTGAGATTACCTATGACGTGGCTTTGGCCCATGCGGATTCACCTAATGATCTTCGTTTGATGATTAAGCTCAATGCGGACACAAATCCAGGTTTAGGGATGGAGGATGATGGTCAATCTTTCCACCTTCAGGAAGAGGAAGATTACCTTCATAACGAAGGTGATGCTAACGTCAGTGGGATGTAGTTTTTAATAGATTGCATGTTGTCAAAAAGCCGGCGTAATCACTCCGGCTTTTTTGTGTGTCACTTATATAACTTATAGCTTCAGTTAGCTGAATAGACAACTTGGCCGTTATGAAGTGTATTTGTTACCTTTCCTTTTAGCTGATGGCCCATAAACGGGGTATTTTTGCCTCGGGAATAACTGGTTTCAGGCGTCAGTCTCCATTCTGCTTTAGGATCGAAAATACATATATCTGCTTTACGCCCAATGGCTAAATTACCTGCGTCTAAGCCTAATATAGCCGCTGGCGCTAGTGTTAGTTTCTCAATCAGTTGTGGCAGGTCTAACATCTCTTGCTCTACAAGCCATAAAGATAAAGATAGTAAAGTTTCAAGCCCAATCATACCTGGCTCTGTATCAGCAAAAGGTGCTTCTTTAGCGGCCCGCTCGTGGGGCTGATGATCGGAACAGATCGCTTGAATCGTGCCGCTTATCAAACCTTGGATCAAACCGGCTCTGTCCAATTGGCTGCGAAGCGGTGGTATTAGGTGGAAATTATTATTGAAGCCATTAACGTTTTCATCAGTTAACAATAAATTCTGAATAGACACATCAGCAGTGACCGGAAGGCCTCTCTCTTGCGCCTCTGCGATCATGCGTACGGAGCGTTCACAGGAAAGCTGTCCAAAGTGTGCTCTTACACCTGTTTGCTCTGTTAGCAGCAAACAGCGAGCGACTTCGACAGTTTCTGCAGACTCAGGAATACCATTGAGGCCTAGGCGAGTACAAGTGCTGTCATCATGCATACAGCCACCCTGTGCTAACGCTGCATCTTGGGCTTGAAATACGACTAGGAAGTCGTGAGTAGCTGCGTATTCTAAGCAGCGGGTAAGCACAAGGGAGTTAGCAATAGCGTTGCGGCTGTTTGTAAAAGCTATGCAGCCTGAGGAGGCAAGTGCATGCATAGGCGCGAGTTGTTCGCCTTCAAGTGCTTTTGTTAAAGCACCCATGGGATGAATAGTAAGTTTTCCTGCCTCTGTGCAGCGATCTTTAATGAGCTTGGCAACGGCGGGTGTGTCGATAATGGGATTGGTTGTGGGTGGGGTGATCATCGTAGTGATCCCACCGGCAACCGCTGCCATTGATTCTGTTTTTATAGAACCTTTTTGAGATGGGCCTGGCTCGCGAGCGTGGGCGCATATATCAATTAAACCGGGGCAGACAATTTTGTCACTGGCATCGATTAACTGATCAGCTACAAAGCCTTCAGGCGCTGTGTTTATGCTGGCAATATGACCATTGGAAATATAGAGATCAGTAATGCTGTCGATCTTATTAGCTGGATCGATGAGTCGTCCGTTTTTAATAAGGATATTCATGAATCTTATACCTCCGTCCCATTATTATTGGAACGGCTCTTTGTTTGTCCGCTTACAGCCATAGACATCACTGCCATTCTAACGGCAATGCCATTGGTTACTTGGTCGAGAATCAGCGATCGATCACAATCGGCCACTGATGAGGCAATTTCGACACCGCGATTAATGGGGCCGGGGTGCATTACAACCGCATCTGGCTTAGCTAGAGCTAACTTATCCATAGTTAAACCGTACAGTTTGTAGAATTCACTTTCGCTTGGTAGCAGCGCGCTATTCATACGTTCTTTTTGTAGCCTAAGCATCATTACTACATCTACATCTTTAATGCCTTGTTGCATGTTGGTGTAGACCTTCACGCCAAGACTTTCTATATGGCGAGGGAGTAAAGTATTCGGTGCAATGACGCGAATGTCCTCCACGCCTAATGTGCGTAGAGCGTGAATTTGTGAGCGAGCAACCCGTGAGTGCAAAATGTCACCGACAATAGCAACAGATAGCGGTTCAAATGCTCCTTTTGCTTGGCGAATGGTAAGCATATCCAACATCGCTTGGGTTGGATGAGCATGGCGACCATCCCCTGCATTGATTACGGCAACATCTGGGGTAACATGCTCTGCGATAAAATGGGCCGCTCCGCTGCTTGAATGGCGTACAACAAACATATCTGAGTGCATCGCATGTAGGGTCATTAAGGTGTCTTTTAATGTTTCCCCTTTTGATGTGGATGAGGTGCTTATATTGAGATTAAGTACATCGGCAGAGAGTCGTTTGGCCGCGAGTTCAAAAGTTGATAGCGTGCGGGTGCTGGCTTCAAAAAATAGGTTTACGACGGTTTTTCCGCGTAGCAGAGGAACCTTTTTTACCTGTTTTGCACCCAGATCTACAAAAGAATCGGCGGTATCTAGTATTTCAGTTAACACCTCTCGGGAGAGGTATTCCGTTGTAATAAAGTGTTTTAACTCGCCATCTTTAGTGAGTTGAACCTGACTAGGATCCGTGTGTTCAAGCATGATCTTCACTCAGTCTTTTGATCTGTTGCGGATTTCCAGGGCAAGAGGCTCTGGACCGGTAAGTTTTACAATTTGATCTGGATCTATTATTAAATTCTTGCCAATAATATCAGCCTGTATGGGAAGCTCTCGTTGTTGCAGATCAAGTAGTGTAATAAGGGTAACGGAGGCTGGGCGTCCGTAATCGAATAGCTCGTTGAGCGCTGCTCGGATTGTTCTACCGCTCATAATGACATCATCGACTAACAGGATGTGCCGTCCCTCTGTTGTGCAGGGTAGATTGGATGGCTGAACTTTTGGATTTAAGCCCGCTTGATCAAAATCATCCCGATGAAAGGATATATCAAGAGTGCCGAGAGGACTTTGAATATCTAAGTCTTTATGTAACTTTTGAGCGAGCCATGCGCCCCCCGTATGTATACCGATCATAAGTGGGTCGGGTCTATTGCCTTGCGCTAGCAAGTCAATAAGCTCCAGCTTCATTTTGTCGAGTAGCTCAAGAGCATTAAGTGTGTTTGAGATCATATACTTCTTCCAAACGAGTATGGCTGGGAATGCGAATATCACAATTAAACCAGCTTTCTAGAATAAGTTGAGCAGCAATGCCGTCGACTGATTCTTTTTTGAAGTTGTCGCTACCACCTGCGGCGAAATGTATCTCTTTGGCTTCGGCGGTTGATAAACGCTCATCCATCAAAAAACATGGAATTTTGTAGCGTTCATTTAGGCGGTTTGCAAACTTACGGGCACGGTAAGCCATATCACTGATTGTCCCGTCATAGTTAAGAGGGATGCCTATTATAAGCGCATCAGGAGCCCAATCAGAGATTATTTTGGCTAATTGATCCCAGTTGGGTATGCCGTCTCTAGCTGCTATAGGTTCAAGTGGTGTCGCGGTGCCTGTAATGGATTGGCCCGTTGCTATACCTATACGTAAAGTGCCAAAGTCAAAGGCCAATGCCTGCTTAACAGAATTGCTCATGTATGCTTAAAACCTTAAAACTTGTGGCTCAACTAAGTTGCGTTATAACGATCAGTCTTAAGCGTGTCCCGAATGTGTTGACAGTAGGTCAAGATCTACGCCTAAAACGGATGCTGCGGCCTGCAGCCGTTTATCTGCAGGCATATCGAATAGTATATCTGAATTTGCAGGGCAGCTTAACCATACATTATCAATCATCTCCTCTTCCAATTGATTCGGTCCCCAACTCGCGCAGCCCAAAGCGATTAAGTAATCATGATTGAAGTGGCCTTCTGCCGCGGCTTCTATTGCTTCTGTTGATGTGCTGAGATAAAGATCGTCGACAATAAAATGGCTTGATGTCCACTCTAAAGGAGAGTCTGCTTTATGTAATACATAGCCACGATCACTGTGGAGAGGGCCGCCGCTATAGATCTCTGTTTGTTGATTAGGCATTGAGGAGCAAGGTAGGTTGAGATGTTTGCATAGTTCAATCAGGGTTAAACCAATAGGACGATTAACAACTAAGCCAAGCGCGCCATACTCGCTATGGTCGCAAATATAAGTGACGGTTTGTGAGAAGTTAAGATCATTTAAATGGGGCATTGAAATTAAAAAATGATTACGTAAACAGTAGCATGAAGAGGTCATAGGTAGAGGCTCATATTAAATGCACTGTATTAAGGCTTAGTATACGTATGCTTTTTTCTCAAATTTCCAAGTACGAATTATCTCAAGAAGATCGGTGTTTTTTCTCATTTCTACAGGGAATGGCTGGAAGGGAGCTGCCAGCCGCACGATGCGAATGGCTGCATCATCAAGAATGGGTTGACCGGAGGATTCGAGTACCTCAATGCTTTTAACTGCACCATCAGGCTTTATCGCTACTAATAGGCGCAAACTTCCATACATTTTGTTACGCCGTGCCTCTTCTGGGTAGTGTAAATTACCAATGCTCTCTATCTTCTTGCGCCAATTTTCTAAATATAGGGCGTCTTCTCTTTTCTTTGTAGAGGCAGAGGTAAGTCGTCTAATTTTAGGTTGCTTGGCCATGAGTTGACGATGATTATCTATCTCGGCTTGTAAACTCGCTATCTCTAAGCTCCGAGCGAGTAGTGAGGTTGAGCCCACCGGTGTTGCTGGTGCCGGTTGTTGTGTTTGTGGTTTTTGTGATTTTTTTGCAATTTTCTTCTGACTCGGTTGAGTTGTGGTAACGACTTTCTTCTTCACTTGACTCGTATGTAGAGGTTTTTTTTGCTCTTTAGATACCGTTTTTTTCTCAATTGGTGCTGATTGTATTTCAGTTTTAGCGGGTGCAATTGCCGCTTGTTGGGCGGCTTGCGGATTGATTTTTAGATCTTGAAAGTCCGCTTGTTGATTGCTGGTGGGCAGATGTTTATTGAGACTTTGGCCGCTGCCGGTTTGATTGGCTTGAGCAATAAAATCAACCTCTTTGGGGGCTTCTTTTTGCTGGTGTTGAGCTAAGGTTATCTCAATGGTTTTTTGGGGAGGAGTGTAGTTGTCCGCAGAAAAGGTGATGCCAATGATAGCAATAGCGTGAATGGCAGTGGCAAAGAAAAGAATGAAACCGAAACGTTCAGTAACTGAAGCGGTCTGTGTCGCAGCGGTATTCACTCTTTATATAGCCTTTTTTGTCCGATTAGTATTTAACTTAATTTTGCTTCGATGGCATCCATTAACAGCATTCCAATATCAAGACCATATTGGTTGTCGATCTCTCGAATACATGTGGGGCTGGTGACATTTATCTCTGTTAAATAATCGCCGATCACATCCAAGCCTACAAATAATAATCCCTTTTCTTTTAAAATTGGAGCAATTTGCTTACAGATCCAATATTCCCGGTCAGTCAGCTCTCTTCCTTCTCCACGGCCTCCCGCAGCTAAGTTGCCCCGTGTTTCACCATTGGTTGGGATGCGAGCAAGACCATAAGGGACGGGTTCGCCATCTATCATTAGAATACGTTTGTCGCCGTCTACAATTTCAGGGATATACTTTTGAGCCATGATAGTTTGCTTACCATGATCGGTAAGTGTCTCGATGATCACACCTAAATTCAATCCATCCTCTTTGATACGATAGATCTGAGAGCCGCCCATACCATCGAGTGGTTTGAATATGACATCACCATGCTCTTTATGGAAGGCGCGTAATAGCTCGTCGTGCTTACTGGCTAATACGGGTGGACAGCATTCTGGAAAATGTGTGGCAAATAGCTTTTCATTATAGTCACGTAAGCTCTGAGGCTTATTAACAATTAATGTACCTTCTTTCTCTGCTTGCTCAAGTAGATAGGTGGTGTAGATAAATTCATTATCAAACGGAGGGTCTTTGCGCATTAAGATAACATCTAGATCCGATAGATCCCGTGTTTGGTACTCTTGGCGGGTGAACCAGTCATCTTCATTCATGGCGACGGAAAGGGGGGCCATTTTGGCTTGGGCTTTGCCATTAAGAGAAAATAGATGGTGTTGCTCCATATACCACAGCTCCCAACCTTTTTGTTGAGCTGCCCAGAGCATTGCTAATGAACTGTCTTTTTTGAAAGTGATGTCATCAATCGGGTCCATCACTATGCCAAGTTTAATTGCCATTTGTTATAAGTCCTATTTGATTACCTAGCTTCAAGCAGGTAAGGCTGAGGCGAGGAAGTTAACTTAAATCGCCCCATAGATAATTTAGTAGGGTTAGCGCAGCGACCGGTGCCGTTTCTGTGCGCATCACTCTCGGGCCTAATGTCAGCGGTTTGAACCCATGACTGACGGCTAGTTCAACTTCTTCTTCAGTTAATCCGCCTTCAGGGCCTATTAGCAGGGCTACCGAATTAGGTTTTTCCATCTCCTGCAAAGGTTGTTCACTATGGTGATGTAGAACAAGTTTAAGTTCTGCATCTTGCAGGAGTAACCATTCTTTTAATTGCTTAGGTGCTGTAATTTCCGGAGGCGATACGCGACCAGACTGTTCGCACGCGCTAACTGCAATTTGGGCCCAATGGCTAATACGTTTAGCTTGCCGCTCTTTTGGTAATTTGACTTCACAGCGCTCTGAAAACAGAGGTGAAATTGCCTGTGCTCCCATCTCTGTACTTTTTTGAACTGCATAGTCCATGCGTTCGCCACGGGATATGCATTGTCCAATGTTTATTTGTAGCGGGCTTTCAGTATGGACGGTTATTAATGATTGTATATGGGCATGAACTGTACGTTTTTCAACATGGGTGAGCTGAGTTTTATATTCGAAGCCGTCACCATTAAATAGAATGATGTGTTCGCCCGGTTTCATGCGCAGTGCTCTGGAGACGTGTTGAACTACGTCGTCACTTAATTCAATGTCATCGCCCTCTGAGAGTGGTTGAGGGTCGTAAAATCTAGGTATTCTCATAGAGGTGTATTGTCCGGCCGGTCTTTTTTATTCAGTCGCCTTCAATAATAAGGTCTTCATCGATCAATGCTTCAAAGTCAGAAACCGAAAGGGGGCGGCTGAGTAGATAGCCTTGAACTATATCGCATTTCGCTTCACGTAAAATAGATAGTTGTAGTTCAGTTTCTACGCCTTCTGCAACTACTTTAAGTTGTAGCCCTTGAGCCATCAGTATGATTGCCTGAACTATTTTTAGATCTTGAGTATCTACATCTAGATCATCAATAAAAGACTTATCAATTTTAATATGATCTATAGGTAGATTCTTAATACGGCTTAGAGATGAATAACCAGTACCAAAATCATCGATTGAGATGCTAGCGCCAGTTTCCCTTACGCGATGGAGTTTGTCTTGAATACGAGCAAGGTCTTCAATTAATACGCCTTCAGTAAGCTCTAGCTCTATATGTTGAAGAGGTACGTTATATTGCTTGAATATATTGTGGAGCTTATTCTCAAAATTACTGCGTAAGAAACTAATGCCGGATAAATTGATAGCAATTTTTGGAAAGACTAAATCGGTATTTAGCCATTTTCTACATTGCTTGGCAACGGCATCAAGTACCCAGTAATCTAAACGGGATATAAGTCCACTTTGTTCAGCAAGGGGAACAAATACAGCTGGAGATATAGGCCCTAAATCGGGATGATTCCAGCGTAATAATGTTTCTGCAGAGAGGGCAGCATTGTTATTCAGGTCAAACAGTGGCTGAAAAACTAGATATAACTGGTTTTCATCTATAGCCGTTGATAGATCTTGCCATAGTTCCATTTTTGTCTCGACCTGTTGCCCCTTTATTTGGCTGAAATACAACCAGCTTTGTTCTTGTTTACGGGCAGTTTTAGCTGCGATTTCAGAGCGGCCAATAAGCTCAAATTGCTGATCACCATCTTCAGGATAAGAGGTGACCCCTATACGAGCGACTATCTGAATATGCAGGTTTTGCAGTTTAATCGGGCACTCTATGGCTTGGAGTATCGTTTCTATTAAATCATCAACTTTTGTTTCTTCTGGTTTGTTTATGAGCATCAAGCCAAAACAACCTTCTGAAAGCCTAGCTAAACGATGGTTTATAGATAGGATCCCTTTAAGTCGGTTTGCTGTTTCAATTAAGATCTGGTCTCTTTGTTCATCGCCTAACTCTATTGTTAAATTTCTGAGTAGATCTAAACGGATGAAAAGAAAGTAGATTTGTCCTTGTGTTTCGGAATTTCGAATGATTTCACGTTCTAATGATTCGCCCATAGCTCGACGGTTATACAAACGGGTTACAGGGTCGAAGTTCTCTAGAAATTGAACATGTTCTTGGGCATATCTGAGGCGTTTGTTTTCAATTAAATATTCTCTGAATCGTTCAAGAGTTCGTGCCATCTGCCCAATTTCATCACGGTGGTTAGTGAATCTGACGGTTTGATCGGTATCTCCCTCCGATAGCTTTTCCATTTGAGATGATAAGTTAATGATGGGGCGAACAATATTTCGTGAGATCAGTAGGGCTGCTGCAATGGAAGCGAATAAGACAGTAAGGGTAATGATTAAGTAGCTTAAAGCGCGTTTGATATAGAGAGGTAAGAGGTCATCTATATATACACCCGTGCTGAGTATAAAGTCGGTATCAGGTATGTGTTGTGCGTAGATGAGTTTAGCAACTGGGACTTGGCTGCCAGGTTTTGGCCAATAAACAAGCCAGCCATGGGATTTGTCAGGGTTTTTCTTGAGTTGCTTTAACCCATTAATCATTAATGTGCTATCAACTGGGCTATCTATCTTTTCTATATATTGCCCTTCAAGATCACTGCGCTTAGGGTGTAGATATATTTGGGTCTCATTTTTTAGCAAGTATAGATAGCCATGCTCACCGTAGGCGGTACTGTAAATTAGATCATGGAGGCGCGTATCAAATTCTTGATCGCTTATTTCAAGGGATCGTTTTCGTTGATTAAGTAATACGATCTGACTCGTAGCAGATTGAACGATACTTTTGATCTGTTCTTGTTTTCCAGATCGGGTGTCTTGGTATGAAAAGTAAAAGGCTAAGCACGAGGTCGTGACTATTCCTAAAGCAAGGATTAGTACGAGGCCTATTAATTTTTGTCTTATTGTAAAGTTACTTAGCGTCATCACTTACAGCAAATTGTCTATTAAGCATTAAGCTACCATTATTGACATATAAAAATATGTAGGCAATAAAAAAGCACCTGAAAGGTGCTTTTAATTAATTAAATCTATGTATTCGCACTTTTTTATAGGTTTGCAGCCTGACGTAGTGCATCAGCCTTATCCGTGCGCTCCCATGTGAAAGCGGTAAATTTCTCGCCTTTATATTCCATCTCAAATGGGTTACGACCGAAGTGACCGTAAGCGGCTGTTGCCTGATACATTGGATGTAGTAGATCCAGCATAGTGGTAATAGCATAAGGGCGTAGGTCAAAATGTTCATTGATCAGCTGAATGATTTTTTCATCAGATATTTTGCCTGTGCCAAAGGTGTTGATGGCAACTGAGGTTGGCTTAGCTACACCAATCGCATAAGAGATTTGTATTTCACAACGATCGGCTAAACCAGCAGCGACAATGTTTTTTGCAACGTATCGGCCTGCATATGCAGCTGAACGATCAACTTTTGATGGGTCTTTGCCGGAGAAAGCACCACCACCATGACGGGCCATGCCCCCATAAGTATCAACAATAATTTTACGTCCAGTTAAACCGCAATCGCCGACAGGTCCACCAATTACAAAGTTGCCCGTTGGATTGATGTGGAACTGAGTGTCTTTCGTAATCCATTCTGCAGGGATTACATGCTTAACAATGAGCTCCATCACGGCTTCACGTAGATCCGTTTGAGATACTTCTGGATTGTGCTGTGTAGAAAGAACTAAGGCATCTACAGCAACGGGTTTTCCGTTTTCGTAGCGGAACGTTAATTGTGATTTTGCGTCGGGGCGTAACCAAGGTAACAGGCCAGATTTACGCGCTTCAGCTTGACGCTCGACCAAACGGTGCGCATAAGTGATAGGTGCAGGCATCAGTACATCCGTTTCGTTTGATGCGTAACCGAACATAAGCCCTTGGTCGCCTGCGCCTTGGTCTTCTGGTTTTGAGCGATCAACACCTTGGGCAATATCGATAGATTGTTTACCAATAATATTGATAACGCCGCAGGTTTCACCGTCATAACCAACATCGGATGAAGTGTATCCAATATCGCAAATAACTTTACGGACAAGGTCTTCAAGATCTACCCAAGCGGATGTGCTTATTTCGCCTGATACTACAGCTACACCTGTTTTTACCATAGTTTCGCAGGCTACACGGGCATATTTGTCTTCAGCAATGATTGCATCAAGTACGGCATCAGAGATCTGGTCGGCAATCTTGTCCGGATGGCCTTCGGAAACAGATTCTGATGTAAATAAGCTGTATTCGCTCATCGTTAAAATACCTTTGTGAACAAGTGGTCAAGGTCGGCTCAATTTCATACTCAAAAGAGAGTTTCAAGAAGAAATACAGTCTGGCCGTATGAGCCTGCCTAAAAATTAAGGACGTATTCTACTCGTGAGATTAGCCAAATGCATATTATTAAGAGGCTCTTATGATGAGAATTTTAACTTTTTGCATGAAAAACACTCATTTTTACCAATAAATGCGAAATCTTATTTGATGCGAGTCGCTATCTGCGAGAAAATTGCGCGCAAATTATCCTGAATCTTCAAATTGGGCTATCGGCCCAGGAGCTTAGTTAATGTCTTCTCGTAGAGAACTTGCCAACGCGATCCGCGCGCTGAGCATGGATGCCGTACAGAAAGCAAAATCTGGTCACCCGGGTGCCCCTATGGGTATGGCTGATATCGCCGAAGTGTTATGGAACGATTTCATGACACATAACCCAACTAACCCACAATGGTTTGATCGTGACCGTTTTATTTTGTCTAACGGACATGGCTCTATGCTGATCTACAGTCTGTTACATTTAACGGGCTATGATGTATCCATTGAAGATCTTAAAAACTTCCGTCAGTTACACGCAAAAACTGCAGGTCATCCTGAATATGGTTATTGCCCAGGCGTTGAAACAACGACCGGCCCTTTAGGTCAGGGCGTGACTAATGCTGTTGGTTTTGCCATTGCTGAAAAAACCTTAGCGGCGCAGTTTAACCGTGAAGGTCATCAGATCGTTGACCATAATACTTATGTATTTATGGGCGATGGTTGCATGATGGAAGGGATCTCCCATGAAGCTTGTTCTCTTGCGGGAACCTTAGGCCTTGGTAAGTTGATCGCTTTTTGGGATGACAACGGCATCTCTATCGATGGTGAAGTTGAAGGTTGGTATACGGATGATAACGTTAAACGTTTTGAAGCATATGGCTGGCAGGTAATTCCTGCGGTTGATGGACACGATGCTGATCAGATCCGTGCTGCGATTACCCAAGCCCAAGAAAATACAGAACAGCCGACTTTGATTTGTTGTAAAACAGTGATCGGTTTTGGTTCACCTAATAAAGAAGGCAAAGAAGATTGCCACGGCGCTCCTTTAGGCGACGATGAAATCGCGTTGACTCGTGAACGTTTAGGTTGGACACATCCTGCTTTTGAAATTCCTGAAGATATAGCGGCGGATTGGGATGCAAAAGAAGCGGGTGTTCATGCAGAGAATGAGTGGAATGATCGTTTTGCTGCTTATCGTGCAGAATACCCTGAAGAGGCCGCTGAACTTCTACGTCGTATTTCAGGCGATCTTCCAGCCGATTTCTCTGATAAAGCGGATGCTTGGATCAACGAAATTAACGAGAAAGGCGAAACGATTGCTTCTCGTAAAGCGTCTCAGAACGCACTGAATGCCTATGGTCCTTTACTACCTGAACTTCTAGGCGGCTCTGCTGACCTTGCGGGTTCTAACTTGACCCTTTGGTCTGGTTGTAAAGGTGTGACTAAAGATGATCCTAATGGTAATTACCTTTTCTATGGTGTTCGTGAATTTGGTATGTCCGCAATAATGAATGGTATTGCTCTTCATGGTGGCTTTATTCCTTACGGCGCGACGTTCTTAGTCTTTATGGAATATGCACGTAATGCTTTACGTATGGCGGCATTGATGAAGCTGCGTGCAATACATGTGTACACCCATGATTCTATAGGTCTGGGCGAAGATGGCCCTACACATCAGCCGATTGAACAGATATCTAACCTTCGTCATACACCTAATATGAGCTGCTGGCGTCCATGCGATGCAGTTGAGTCTGCGGTTGCTTGGAAAGCTGCATTAGAGCGTGTTGATGGCCCTACAGCGATGGTGTTCTCACGTCAGAATTTGCCCCATCAACAGCGTACAGCGGAACAGATAGAGAATATTAGGAAAGGTGGTTACATCCTTCGTGATACTGATGGTCAGCCTGATGCTATTCTTATAGCGACAGGTTCAGAAATCGGTTTGGCTATGGATGCTGCAGACGCTTTAGCAGCGGAAGGAACTAGGGTTCGTGTAGTTTCAATGCCTGAAACTAACTTGTTTGATAAACAAAGTGCGGAATATCGCGAATCGGTTCTGCCTTCAGCAATCACAGCACGTGTTGCTGTTGAGGCTGCGCAAGCTGATTTCTGGTACAAGTATGTAGGATTGGATGGAGCGATTGTGGGTATGCGTACCTTTGGTGAGTCGGCTCCGGCGGGTGACTTATTTAAGTACTTTGGTTTTACAATAGAAAATGTTGTAGATACCGTTAAATCAGTACTTTAATCACCTATTGAAACTTAAGGCCCAGTCTAGACTGGGCCTTTTCTGTTCTATTTTAATCTACTATATAGGTAAATAGATTGAACTATCGCGTTGCAATAAATGGCTATGGTCGAATCGGTCAATGTGTACTGCGAGCAATCTATGAGAATGGCCTACAAAATATTTTTAAGGTCGTTGTTATCAACGAGCTTTCCGATATAGAAACGGTAACTTATTTAACGCGTTATGATACGACCCATGGACGCTTTCCAGCCTCAGTGGAGCATGATGGTAAGAAATTAATCATCAATGGCGATAAAATTGATGTTATTAATGAATCTGAGGTTAAAAACCTGCCTTGGTCTGAGCTAGATATAGATCTTATTTTTGAATGTTCTGGGTCTTTTAAATCGAGAGCTGTAGCGGATAAACATATAGAACAGGGGGCGAAAAGGTTGCTTTTTTCTCAGCCTGCGACAACGGATGTTGATGCCACTATTGTATATGGTTTGAATGAACAGCTGTTAAAAGCGGAGCATCAGATTGTCTCTGCTGCATCTTGTACCACTAACTGTATTATCCCTGTTTTGGATCTGCTGGATAGAGAACTAGGTATTCAGAATGGCGTGACGACAACGATTCACTCAGCGATGAATGATCAGCCGGTAATCGATAGTTATCATCAAACCGATCTGCGATTAACCCGTAGTGCAATGCATTCTATAGTGCCGGTTGATACAGGTTTAGATAAAGGTATTGATCGTTTGCTGCCGCATTTAGAAGGTAAGTTTCAATGCCTGCATATTCGTGTTCCTACGATTAATGTATCGATGATGGATATGTCGATTAATGTTGATAAAGAGACCTCAGTTGAGGTGGTTAATCAGATATTACGTCAAGCTTCGATGCAGGGTGCTTTAAAAGGACTATTGGGCTATACCGAAGAGCCTCATGCATCGGTAGACTTCAATCGTGATGCTCGATCTGCTGTTGTGGATGGTACTCAAACTAAAGTTTCTGAAGGGCATTTAGTCAAAGTGGTTTGTTGGTTTGATAATGAATGGGGCTTTGCCAATCGAATGTTAGATGTAGCTAAACATTGGTTACAATTGGCTTGATTGTAGAAAACAAAATTTCAATTGAGCCTAATAGATAAGATCTACAGGTTCGATTAGCGACAATTTTTTCAATCTTAATTTTTAAATATAATTAGGGCACGTCATGAGCGTACTAAAAATGAGTGAACTGGATCTAAACGGCAAGCGCGTTTTGATCCGTGAAGACCTAAATGTTCCAGTAAAAAATGGTGAAGTAACATCAGATGCACGTATTCGTGCAGCACTTCCTACAATTGAGCTGGCGTTAGAAGCAGGTGCTAAGGTGATGATCATGTCTCACCTAGGTCGGCCAACGGAAGGTGAATATAACGAAGAGTTCTCTCTGCAACCCGTTGCTAACCATTTGGCTAAATTATTGGGGCGTGATGTTCCACTAATTAAAGATTGGTTAGATGGTGGTTTTGACGTTAAAGAGGGTGGTTTAGTCCTTCTTGAAAATGTGCGTTTTAATGTTGGCGAAAAGAAAGACGATGAATTGCTAGCTAAAAAGATGGCAGCCTTGTGCGATGTATATGTGATGGATGCATTTGGTACGGCTCATCGTGCACAGGCTTCTACTCATGGCGTGGCTCAGTTTGCACGCATTGCGTGTGCTGGACCTTTACTGGCTGGAGAGCTTGAGGCTTTAGGTAAAGCGCTAGACAAACCGACGCCTCCGCTTGCAGCAATTGTTGGTGGATCTAAAGTTTCAACCAAATTAGAAGTCTTAAATGCCCTGTCGGCTAATGTAGATCAGCTGATTGTCGGTGGGGGTATTGCGAATACTTTCCTTGCCGCTGCGGGTAAGCCTGTAGGTAAATCTTTGTGCGAACATGATTTAATTCCTGTCGCACAAGCGCTTATGGAAAAGGTTGCAATTCCATTACCCGTTGATGTTGTTGTTGCTAAGACATTTTCTGAAAACGCTGAAGCAACGGTCAAGCTTGTTGATGATGTGGCCGAAGATGACATGATCTTAGATATAGGTCCCCAATCGGCTAAGCAGTTAGCTGAGCTATTAAAAACTGCAGGTACTATTATTTGGAATGGCCCTGTGGGCGTTTTTGAGTTTGATCAGTTTGGTGAAGGTACTAAAGCTTTATCGTTAGCAATTGCTGAAAACCAAGGATTCTCTATTGCGGGCGGCGGTGACACGCTTGCGGCTGTTGATAAGTATGATATCGCTGATAAAGTGTCTTATATCTCTACGGGTGGTGGTGCGTTCCTTGAGTTTGTCGAAGGGAAAACATTGCCTGCTGTGGCAGCCTTAGAAGCGAAGAATTCATAATTTTAATAAGTGATGGGTGTTACACTGCGCCTATCTTATTGCCTGACGGCAATATTAACGGACATAAAAGGGTGACAAAATGGCTTTAATTTCCATGCGTCAGCTGCTGGATCATGCTGCTGAGTACAACTATGGCATTCCAGCATTTAACGTGAACAACCTGGAACAGATGCGCGCGATTATGGAAGCCGCAAATAAAACAAACTCCCCAGTGATTGTTCAGGCATCAGCCGGTGCGCGTAAATATGCAGGCTCTAATTTCTTGCGTCATATGATTGAAGCAGCTATCGCTGAGTTTCCTCATATCCCTGTATGTATGCACCAAGATCACGGTACGTCGCCTGCTATCTGTCAGCGTTCAATTGCTATGGGTTTCTCATCCGTAATGATGGATGGTTCTCTGATGTCTGATGGTAAAACACCATCAAGCTATGAGTACAATGTTGATGTTACACGTCGTACGGTTGAGATGGCACATGCGTGTGGTGTTTCTGTCGAGGGGGAGCTAGGTTGTCTAGGGTCACTAGAGACTGGGCAGGCGGGTGAAGAAGATGGTGTTGGTGCTGAAGGTACACTTTCGCAAGAGCAGATGTTGACGGATCCTGATGAAGCTGCTGATTTTGTGAATAAAACAGGCGTAGATGCATTGGCCATTGCTTGCGGTACTTCCCATGGCGCTTATAAATTCACTCGCCCACCAACTGATGATATTCTTGCAATTGACCGTATTAAAGCGATTCATGATCGTATCCCTGGTACTCATCTTGTTATGCATGGTTCATCTTCTGTTCCTCAAGAATGGTTGGCTGTCATTAATGAGTTCGGCGGAGAGATTCCTGAAACCTACGGTGTGCCAGTTGAGCAGATTGTTGAAGGTATCAAATATGGCGTGCGTAAAGTGAATATAGATACTGATTTGCGCTTGGCATCTACTGGCGCAATCCGTAAATTTATGGCGGAAAATCCAGCTGAGTTTGATCCGCGTAAATATTTGAAGAAGACAATGGATGCGATGACTGATATTTGTATTGCTCGTTATGAGGCGTTTGGCTCAGCAGGTAATGCATCTAAAATGACTGCGATCTCTCTAGAAGATATGGCGGCTCAGTATGAGACAGGCCAATTGGATCCAAAAATTGTTTAATTGTTTAAACATAAAAAAACCGCTTTATAAGCGGTTTTTTTATGCCTGTCTTTTACTTAATCTAGCCAATCTCTCGCTGAAGCCGTGATTTTTTCTACTGCGGTGTGTGATATTTTTCGTTCGATCGAAATGGCATAAAAGTTATTCACAATTTCATCTGTCTCCCCTAGGCTGATTAACCCCAGTTGAGCAGTGACCTCGTCTTTGATCGGTGTAGGTACGACCATAATACCCTTGCCAGCATTTGCGAATGCTTTAATTAGAGCGCTATCGTCAAACTCGCCGATGACTCTCGGGTGAATGCGATTTTTGCTAAACCATTGCAGTAGTTGGCTGCGTACAATAGTGGTTTCTCCTGGAAGCAGCATAGGACTACCATTCAGGTTGTTTGGAAAGTCATCGCTCAGTTGAGCTGCTACGTCTGGATGTGCCATAAAGCTACTACCGCATCGTCCCAAACTGTGGCTAAAACCGTTAATACTAACGTCGGTAGGGATCGGAGACTCGGAAATAACAAGATCGAGTCGATGGAGTGCGAGTTGGGCGAGCAGTTCGTTAGCATCGCCTTCGTGGCAGATCATGCGTATATTTTTTATATCATCTATAGCCGGAGAAAGCAGAAGGTA
Organism: Neptuniibacter sp. 1_MG-2023; assembly: GCF_030547185.1. GTDB lineage: Bacteria > Pseudomonadota > Gammaproteobacteria > Pseudomonadales > Balneatricaceae > Neptuniibacter. The sequence continues at coordinate 6,364 of NZ_JAUOQR010000008.1, read as the reverse complement.
GGCAATGGACTTCGGAACGACATCAACGACACCAACTTTAAAGACCAGTGGGCGATTTTTATCTAAATTGCGTACGCGCTCTTCCAGTTCACCACCTAATGAAAATATATCAGTGGCATAACTTAGTACCATATGACCTGTTTCTGTGAGCTCTAATTGTCGGCCAACTTTGGTAAATAGAGAGCAGCCTAAATAGTCGTCAAGTAAGCTGAGTTGAGCGCTAATAGTATGGGGTGTAACGCTTAAACGCTCTGCTGCGGCGACAATACTTCCCTCTTTAGCTACCATCCAGAAATAATGAAGATGTTTATAATTAATCATAAGTGCTCGTAAAAAACGATTATTTGTTTAAGAATAATCGACTTTAGTTGAATTTGGAAGCCGTTTAGTTTGTTAAGGTTGGTGCCGGAAAGTCTTTATAGGCTTTTGGTTAATTTTTTTTAGGAGGGGTGTTATGAAAACATCTATGAGTTCTTCCGCGACTTATTCGCAATCATCTGCGATTGAGACGAATAAGGTACTGCGCAATACATATGCATTGTTGTCCCTTACGCTGCTATTTAGTGCGATTATGGCGGGTGGTTCTTTATTGCTGCAACTTCCCCACCCCGGCATCATCATCTCTTTAGTAGGCTTTTTAGGGTTGTTTTTCTTAACCGCTAAATTAAGCAATAGTATTTGGGGGCTTCCCTCCGTTTTTGCGCTGACTGGTTTCATGGGATATACCTTAGGGCCTATCGTTGGGCACTATCTTTCTATGCCTGGCGGCGGCGCTATAGTTATGAATGCTATGGGGATGACAGGAATTATCTTTTTAGCATTATCTGCATATGTATTAACCACTAAGAAGAATTTTAGCTTCATGGGTGGTTTCTTGATGGTCGGGATGATTTTGGGTGTCGTCGCGAGCTTAGCGGCCTTCTTTTTCCAGATGCCTGCTTTATCTTTAGCAGTTTCGGCCATGTTTGTGTTGTTAATGTCCGGTTTTATTCTCTATGAAACAAGTAATATCCTTCATGGCGGTGAGACAAACTACATTATGGCGACTGTTTCTTTATATCTATCGATATACAATTTGTTCACCAGTTTATTACACCTTTTAGGCTTTTTAGGTGGTGATGAGTAAATTAGCTATGTGATAAACCCTGTTAGGGATTTTATAGGCGGTCTTCCAAGGAACCGCCTTTTTTTCTTTTAGGGCCTGCCAACCGGTCAGTCACGACTTATATAGGTCGCTGAATGTTACTGATATCTAAATAACTAATGCCTGATGCCTGTTTTGGGAAAGTTAAGGTATAGAGATCTGCTACTTCAACTGATTTTTTTGCTCTTGTTTATGTAACGTAGACAATTCATGGATAAGTGTTTTTCCCTCGTTTTTCCCAGCCGATAGCTGAAGTCAAAACCTAGTATTGCTATATGGGCTGTTAGATTTACATTGAGTTCATTAAATTGCTCTGGCGGAATAATGATATTACTTGCATGATCGCTGCCTGTAGCTTTGCGTCAACGGGAGCGAAAGCAATATTGAAAGGTTGAGTAAGGTGGCGTTATCTCATAGTAAACCTGACCGCATAGGTAGCTTAGATAACTATCTACTTTTTGTGGGGAACACCAATGGTTGCTCTCTTTGTGGTAGCCATCATTTAATTTCAACGACAATTTTTTTTGTAGTATTGGAAGTAAATGGCAACTTGTTGGTGCTTATAGTGTCTAAGCATAGCGCGTTAACTATCGTTGTATTACCTTATTTAAAACTCTGTAGTAATCCTAAGTTCTTGGTTGTTCAATGTAAGAATGTGGCTTGTGCTGTATGGGTTCTGCGTATTGTTTAGTATCTTGGTTGTTTTTTGTGAAAAAGTATAAAAGGAAAATTCATGTCATTTTGCTTAGCGTTTAAAGTTCGAGATTATGAATGTGATCTGCAAGGTATTGTAAATAACGGTGTTTATTTTAATTATTTAGAACATGCTCGACATGAATTTTTACTTGCTAAAGGGATTAACTTTGCAGCGTTAACGGCCCAAAAAATACACTTGGTTGTTGTTCGTTCTGAAATGGATTACAAACGCTCGCTGACCAGTGGTGATTGTTTTGAGGTGCGTGTGAATGTGGAGCGCATTAGTAAAGTAAAGTTTGGGTTTCGTCAGCAGGTTATTTGTTCGGATGGAACCATCGCGCTTGAGGCCCTTGTTATCGGCGTTGCGTTAAATCAACGTGGTAGGCCTTGTGTATTGCCAGAAATAGAAGCTTTAATCGAGCAGGCTGAGTGATGGAAAGCTGGTTGTTAACTAATGAGCTGTATCTGCGTCTAGGCGCCTTTTTTGGGGTGTTTTTAATTATGGCTCTGTGGGAGAAAGCTAGGCCTTGTCGTCCACTTAATTTTACTCGATGGTATAGGTGGAGCAATAATCTTGCATTGGTTTTTCTGAATAGTTTGATACTTAGGTTGTTGTTTCCAGTTGCCGCCGTTGGGGTTGCTCTTTTAGTTGAGCAAAAGGGATACGGGTTACTGAATTTGCTGGGGCTACCGCTATTTGTAAGTACGTTTATAGCGGTTGTGACTTTAGATATGCTGATCTACTGGCAGCATGTTTTATTTCATAAAATACCGATGTTATGGGCTTTACATAAAGTGCACCATGCTGATCTTGACTATGATGTCACTACCGGTGCGAGGTTCCATCCAATAGAGATTTTGTTGTCAATGTTAGTCAAAATGGCGGCTATTGTTTTGTTGGGAGCACCTGCTGTTGCGGTACTTGTTTTTGAAATCCTTTTGAATGCATCGGCCATGTTCAATCATAGTAATATTCAACTTCATCGTACTGTGGATAAGTTTGTAAGGATGTTTTTTGTAACGCCGGATATGCATCGAGTGCATCACTCGCAGATTCAACAAGAAACGGATAGTAATTATGGTTTCTCTCTTTCTTGCTGGGATCGCCTGTTTTCAACTTACACGGCGCAACCCAAAAAAGGTCATTTAGGTATGGATATAGGTTTATCTGAACTTAAAGAGCCTAGCTTGGTATGCTCACTTAAAGGAATGATTACGCTTCCGTTTCGCCGTTAGTGAGCCTCTTTTAGAGGCTAGATTTTAGTTGTGCCCAGAATGCGCTAACTAAAGGGTTTTTGAGCTTTTTCTCTAAAGTGATGATCCCTACTTCGTAAGCTTTCAGCTTTGGACAGATGTCTAGAATATCTACAGTATTAGCTAGAGGGCTATTGTCTAGCACTATTTGCGGAACAACCCCAACGCCAAAGCCGAGGCTTACCATGCTGACAATCGCTTCATTACCCGCAACTTGGGCATAAATAAGTGGTTTTATTGTTTGTTCTTTTAGCCAGCGATCTATGCGTTTTCGGGCAATGCCTTCCTCAGACAGTATCATAGGTACTGTTTCATCGAGCTTGTTAATTGATCTAGGTTTGCCTTCAATCCCTTGTTTCGGGGCAATAAATAATAAGGGGGATAGCGCAATAGGTTTAAATGCTAGACCGGTCGGCAGAGAGTCAGGTTTGGCTGTGATAGCAAAATCTTCATTACCTGAAAGAACTTGATTGATGGCATGTTCAGGATCGCCGGTGTGTAGCTTTATTTCAATTTTAGGGTAGTTGCTTCTAAATTCGCTGAGGATGGCAAATAAAAAGCTATAGCTAGCGGTAACGGAGCAGTACATGCTGATTTGGCCCTGTAATTCTCCTGTGCGTTCCATTAACTGAGTTTTTAGTGTGTTCCACTGGGTTAGGGACTCCCGAGCATAGCTAAGAAAAATATTTCCTTCTGCTGTTAAGGCTACACTTCTATTATCCCGATCAAAAAGGGATACACCGACTTCGTCTTCGAGTTGTTTTATGCTTCTACTCAAGGCGGAGGGGCTAATATGAGATGCTTCGCTTGCGCGGCCAAAATGTAGGCTATCTGCTAAGTGAATAAATTGTCGTAGCTGTTTTATATCCATATGTACTTTGTTGCAAATATTGAGATATTTGCCATTAGTTTATGCTATTTAGTGGGATTTGAAACTAGTGATCTTAGCTTTTTAAGCTTATTTGCTTTCGGTAGTGTTTATTATTTATGCTATTATTGTGCAGTGCACAATAAAACCGGAGGCTCGTTATGACAAAGATATTAAATCTGGCCTTACAGGGTGGCGGAGCGCATGGTGCCTTTGCTTGGGGGGTTCTTGACCGCTTGTTAGAGGAGGATTTTAAACCCAAGGCTGTAACCGGTACGAGTGCAGGGGCTATGAATGCCATATTGCTTGCCCATGGTTGGCAGCAAGGTAAAGCCGAGGGTGCAAAAGCCTTATTAGATCAGTTTTGGACACAAGTTTCGTTAAATTCTCCAGGAGAGCTTTTAGGTTCTCAACTACACGATACCCAAGTGACGTCTATGACGGGTTGGGTGATGGATCTACTGCGTTATATTTCCCCATACGATCTTAATCCGCTAGATATTAATCCTTTGCGATACTTACTAGAGGATCTTGTTGATTTTGAAAAATTGAAAGAAGCATCGCCAGTTAAGCTATTTATTGCTGCTACGGACGTCAGTAGCGGGAAGATTAAGTTGTTTCGAGAAAATGAGTTGACGGTAGAGCATGCTTTAGCATCGGCGTGTTTGCCAACATTACATAAAGCAATCGAAATTGATGGGAACTACTATTGGGACGGAGGCTTCTCAGGTAACCCTGCGGTATATCCATTGATATTTGATTGTAAAGAAGATGACATATTGCTGGTTTTGTTACAGCCCCTTCAAGGCGGAGAGTTGCCCACTACGTCGCAAGCAATTAATCAAAGAGTGACAGAGCTTGGCTTTCAGAGCACTTTTTTACGAGAGATGCGTGCGATCAGTTACACAATGGAGCAAGCAAAAAGCTGCTATTTTAGTCTTAATAAATTGGAGCGTCGTTTTAGAAATCTACGCTTTCATCTAATTGAGTCAGGAGAGGTTTTTTCATCTTTAGAGCAAGCGAGTAAATATGATACTCGGCAGACATTTTTACAGGAATTAAAAGAAAAAGGGCGTTTAACTGCCGATCGATGGATTGTAGAAAACTGGGAAAAGGTCGGTAATAAACCGAGCTGTGATTTAGAACCTCTATTTCTGTAATAAAAGTTTTTATAGAGGTTGGTTGTGAGCGGTTAGCGTGAACGTACTAGCAGGTTTGAGAGTAGAGTAATTTGTAGAAGGTTTTTTTGTTGATCAGTAACAACTGAAAAATAGATTTATTTGATAACATGGCTTCCTAACCTCTAGCGCAGTAGAATGTGTTTTTGCATGCTTAATTAGGTGATTTAAAGAGCAATGACAGACTTTCAGAATAAAGATAAGCCGGAATCAGTTAAGCCGCGTAGCCGAGGCATTTACCTATTACCAAATCTCTTTACAACGGGTGCGCTTTTTTCGGGGTTTTATGCCGTAGTTGCCAGTATGAATGGGCATTTTGAAAATGCTGCTGTTGCTATCTTTGTTGCTATGGTGCTTGATGGTTTGGATGGGCGAGTTGCTCGTATGACCAATACCTCAAGTGCATTTGGTGCAGAATATGATTCATTGGCTGATATGGTTTCCTTTGGGGTTGCGCCATCTTTAGTGGTATTTAATTGGGTCTTGGATGATATAGGTAAGTTGGGTTGGTTTGCTGCGTTTGTGTATGTGGCTGGTGCGGCATTAAGGCTCGCACGTTTTAATACCCAAATTGGTTCTACGGATAAACGATACTTTATCGGGTTGCCTAGTCCAGCCGCCGCAGCGGCCGTAGCGGGGCTTGTTTGGGCTGCGACTGAATACGATATAGATGGTGGCCCTTATGTTTACCTTATCGCTGCCTACGTTGCTATCGTAGGTGTTTTGATGGTGAGTAATGTTCTTTATTACAGCTTTAAAGATGTAAACCTAAAAGAGAAGGTGCCCTTTCTTATCCTCGCAGGCATTGTGCTTGCTGTAGGTGTTATATCTATTAGTCCTGCCATATTTCTGTGGATACTCTTTTTAGCGTATGCGATCTCTGGGCCATTACTCTGGGCTTGGCGAAAGAGTAAACACAAATCTAGTATGTAAGTTTAAGCGGCCTTCTATTATGAAGGCCGTTTTTGTATCCGTTTGTCACTTTTACCTTTATAAATAATAATCTTGATGAGGCTCCCCTTGTTTTAGTGAGTACTAAAACGTACATGTGTGTTACTAGGCTTCTGTCTTTGCTTAAAAAGGAGGGGAAGTGCTTGGTTTGATCGCTAAATAACCAATTCCGCCCCGATTTCCGCTTAATGTCGCTTTTTTGCCTTTATTTTGCAGTTTTTTAGTTTTGCCTGTTGACCTTGTTTAGGAAGTGTCTATAATTCGCCGTCCTTG
>NZ_JAUOQR010000007.1 GCF_030547185.1 Neptuniibacter sp. 1_MG-2023 | reverse complement strand
CAAGGACGGCGAATTATAGACACTTCCCAAACAAGGTCAACAGGCAAAACTAAAAAACTGCAAAATAAAGGCAAAAATATTAAAGAAACGAGCAACAATCAAAAAACTGGTTAACCCTCGACCAGTTTTATCTGAAACCTCTGCTGTAGATACAAAAATGCCGCTTAGTTATATAAGCGGCACCCAAATACTCTCTTTAATTAAACAGAGGAAGTCTTAATCTTTCATATCCCTCATCGCCCGCTCAAAATCTTCTTCGTATGTATAATCATCGTCGTCATCTTCATCTTCATCTTCGCTTTTTTCTTCACTATCTTCAGCGCCGCTATCTTCTTCATCTTTAGCAGGCTTCACGAAAATAACACCTAAGATAATTCCAGCTTCGAAGAGCAACCACATAGGCAGTGCCAATAAACTTTGCGAAATGACATCGGGCGGCGTCAATAACATACCCAAAACAAAACAGCCAACAATCACATACGCTCGCTTACTCCGTAACCCTTTAACGGTGGCCGCACCTGACCAGATCAACAATAAGGTGGCTATAGGTATTTCAAAAACAATACCAAATGCAAAGAATAGCTTTAGAACAAAATTCAAATAACTGCTGATATCCGTCATCACTGCCACATTTTCCGGCCCCACACTGGTAAAGAAACCAAAAATCAGCGGGAAGACAACAAAATAGGCAAAAGCAATACCGGCATAAAACAAGAAAATACTAGAAGCCAGCAACGGAACAGCAAATTTCTTTTCGTGCTGATAGAGGCCTGGCGCAATAAACCCCCATATTTGATGCAATATGAAAGGCATTGCTGCAAAAATCGCCGCAACAAGCGTTAATTTGAATGGTGCAAAAAATGGCGAAGTCACATCGGTTGCTATCATGCTAGTGCCTTCCGGCAGCAATGCAGTCAAGGGTGTGGACAGATAGGTATAAAGATCATTGGCGAAATAGAACAACCCTAGAAATATACCTAGGATGATCAACAGCACATACATTAACCTTTGGCGCAGCTCCACCAGATGGGTGATCAGGGGCAGCTCTTTATCCTGCTCGGGGACATTTTGTTGATCGCTCATTACTTATCAACCTTGTCCGTTTCTTCAACGGCCTGAACATCTTTAGCTTGCTGAGCGTCTTCGGCTTTCGCTTGCAACTCTTCAACTGGAGTAGTTTTTGCCGCTATAGGGGAATCATCCCCTAAGATATCAAAAGGCTGCTGCATATCGCTCAGCTCTTTTTCTAACTCTTCTTTTTTGATTGCTGTCGTTCTTTTCAATTCATCAATTTTAAGCTCTTGGCTAATTTCTGACTGAATAGAACCTACAGTGCGACGGATGCGCCCCACCCATAATCCCACCGTTCGAATCGCGGTAGGCAACTTATCCGGACCGAGCACGACCAATGCGACAATCGCAACAATCAATATTTCGGCGAAACCGATATCAAACATTTATCGTGGCCAATTATTTATCAGTTTTCTGCTCTTCTTTTACATCTGCGTTATTCGCATCAGTAAAATCGGCATCATCCTGCTTTAACTGTTTATTATCAGCTTCTTCCTGAGCCTTTTCTTCATCGCTCATCGCTTTTTTGAAGCCTTTAACTGCGCCGCCTAAATCACTGCCAATATTTTTGAATTTTTTAGTACCAAAAATCAAAATAATAATGGCAAGAACAATCAGAAGCTGCCAGATACTAATACCGCCTAAACCCATTGTTATTCTCCGTCGTGAAATCAGAGGCGATTAGATCACCTTCATTTATCAAATAGACCTTAGCCTTTTACTCTTGATGCTTTTTCTTCTAAGCCCGAAAGGTCAAAGCGTCGCGCCAATTCATCTAATACTACCTGAGGATTCTCACCTAAATGTGACAATGCAACTAGACTATGAAACCAAAGGTCGGCTGTTTCATAAATAACATCTTTGTTATCGCCACTAACCTGCGCATCTTTTGCCGCAAGTATAGTTTCGGTCGCTTCTTCGCCCACTTTTTCAAGAATTTTATTCAAACCTTTCGCATGTAAGCTTGAGACATATGAGCTATCTGGAGATGCCGATTTTCGCTCTTCTAATACCTTGCCCAGCTGAGTTAGTACATCACTCATCTCATATCTCTCTTTTATCTATGCTAATTTTCGTTGCGGAAGCATACCCGAACAATATTACTTCCACCATACCCAGAGGGATAGCCTAATCTCGTTTAAATAAGAGCGCACCACCCAAAATAGCCAAAAGCCAACTACTTACAGGCAACTCACACAACCAAGTCTGCAATTCTGGACTAGCGGTAATAACACTGCCGCCAATAAAGAGCATTGCTAAATAGGTACGACGCTTACTCTTAGCCTCTAACTCATCTTTCGCTTGCTGATAAGCACGTAGATCTCTAAGCCTAATATTATCTAAATTACGCACCTGATTTAGAGCATCAAAGACAAGTTGAGGCATATGGGGAAGCTTTTCTAACCAATCTGGGGCTTGCTGCTTAATAGTGCGGTAGACGCCTTTGGGCCCCATTCGCTCTTTCATCCAGTTTTCTAGGAAAGGTTTAGCTGTTTTCCATAGATCAAGGTCAGGATAAAGCTGTCGACCTAGCCCTTCGATATTTAACAATGTTTTTTGGAGCAATACCAACTGTGGCTGCACTTCCATATTAAAACGTCGAGCTGTCTGAAATAACCCAAGTAAAACCTGTCCAAAAGAGATCTCTTTTAATGGTTTTTCAAATATAGGCTCACAGACACTTCTAATTGCTGTTTCAAATGCATCAACATTAGTATCCGCAGGCACCCAACCAGAATCCACATGCAGTTGAGCAACTAAACGATAGTCTCGCTTAAAGAAAGCTAAGAAGTTTCGTGCAAGGTAACTTTGATCTTCCGGTGTCAACGAACCAATAATCCCAAAATCCACTGCGATATATTGCGGCTGCGAAGGGTTATTGCGAGAAACGAAGATATTGCCCGGGTGCATATCGGCATGAAAGAAGCTATCTCTAAATACTTGGGTAAAAAAGATCTCTACGCCTCGCTCCGCAAGCAGCTTCATATCTGTATCTTGAGCCGCTAACTGTTCAAGGTCGGCCACTGGAATACCGTGGATACGCTCCATAACGAGTACATTTGAACGGGTAAAATCCCAGTAAATCTCAGGGATATAGAGAACATCACTGTTATCAAAGTTACGTCGTAGCTGTGAACCATTCGCAGCTTCTTTACGCAGGTCTAACTCATCAAAGATAGTTTGCTCATATTCAGCTACAACCTCTACAGGGCGAAGACGCCGTCCCTCAGCCCAAACGCCATGTACAAGGCGAGCCAAGGTAAATAAGAGATCTACATCCTTTCGAATCGTTTTGCTAATTCCTGGACGGATAACCTTAACAACCACATCTCGCCCATCAAACATAGTCGCTTCATGAACTTGCGCAACGGATGCCGACGCCAACGGCTCAACCTCAAACGAGCTAAACAGCTCCGATACCGGCTGCCCCAATGCAGTTTCAATTAAACTCTGGGCTTGCGGGCCGGAAAAAGGAGGCACTCGGTCTTGTAACTTTTTCAACTCTGCCGCGAGTTCATCAGAAAGAAGATCTCTGCGAGTGGAAAGCATTTGACCAAATTTAACAAAAACAGGCCCTAACGCCTCTAAAGCCAACCGAATACGAACCGCTTCCGGCTTAGATGCGCGAATAAACAAACGCCAAGGTAATAACCAAAATAAAATACGAACGTACCAAGGTAAAGATAACCCTAAAAATATCGTATCAAGACGATAACGAGCAAACACTTGGATTATTCTTAGAATACGTGAAAGACGCTTCACAGCAGAGGAACCTTAATTAAAATTATATTAATACAACAAAGATAGAAGCGGATGCTAGTTAGCCCGGACTAAATTACGACCATCTTCTTTAGCTTGATACAGTGCCGCATCAGCGCGGTTAAAAGCCTCCTCTAAAGAATCACCTTCTTTAATCTCAGTCACCCCAAAAGACATTGTGATCCCAACAGGCTTACCATGAAAATTAAATGGGCTTTTCGCCAATGAAAGTCTTAGTTTATTCATCGCCTGCACGGCTTCAGTGACCGATGTTGAGGGAAGGATAATAACAAACTCTTCACCTCCATAACGAGCAACAAAGTCAGTCACTCTAATATTTTTGGTAATAACCTTAGCAACTAAACGTAAAACCTTATCACCGGCAAGATGTCCAAAGTTATCATTTACACTTTTGAAAAGGTCTAGGTCCGCAACAACAACAGTAAACGCCGTACGGTAGCGCGACCAACGCTCATATTCTTGGACAATATATTCATCATACGCGGCACGGTTTGGTAAGCCTGTCAGCGGATCGGTCCTTGCGCGTAAACGCTCCTCTTCCATATGGGCTTTCACTTTGCGGGTTTCTTGCTCCATCTCATCAACTTTTGAGATTAGATCCTCATACCGACCTTGTAAGCGACTCTCGCGTTCTTCCTCTTTCTTTTTAAAGCTGTCCATTGCTCGCATCAAGCCGCTCAGCTGAAACGAGACCGCGTTTTTGAGATCCTTTATATCATTCGTATTTTTAACCGTATGGTGCAGCTGCTTAACATCCTGACGCACTTGCTGATCAAGCTCTCGCTGATTTTGACCAATCTCTTGCTGCTCTTGACGGCTGTCCACAACAAAAGTCTGAACTTCGGTCAATCTTGAGCTTAATTCTAATAAATAATTTTCAAAATCATCGCTAGTGTTACTAGTCGATTTGATAACCAATTGAACAACAAGGTGAACTATCTCAGGCAAATGCGGTAATTCAAAACCCCTTTCAATACGCTGAACTAACTCGCGTGCATCAGGGGTATCTTCTTTCGGAACGCTAAGCCCACTGATAAGCTCAAGAAGCTCGGTCCCTATATGTTTTAACAGTATGCGAACTTCGTCACCGAGCGCATCGGTAGAGGCGGTGTTCTCTAAAGAGAAATCACTCTTTTCAAAAGACCCATCACTCTCACTGCCGCTCTCAACATGACTTTGCAACTCGATCAAGTCATCAAGTAAACCCGGCAGCCCATAAATTTTATCATTGATGTCATGACTTCGAGTTTCAAGCGAATCAAGAATATTTTGGGCACCGCTACTTTGTACTTGGGTACGTAACATGCGTACCCACTTTAACAGTGCAGCAACAACCTCTTGCGCTTGCTTATCCTTAACCTCAACTCTACTTTTAACTTGCTTTTCAACACGTTTGGTCGTTTGCTTCAAAGCAGATAGGTGTTCCATACACGCTTTCTGCAGTAGAGGCTTTAACTGGGATAATTCAGTATCAAACTGCGGACTTTCCCCTTCTAGGGCAACCGTTAAATAGCTAGCAAGTTGACGTAGCTGGCTCTCAACATCGGCACTTTTGCGCTCTTGCTGTTCCAACTCTTGAGTCAATTCCCTATATTTCTTTTTCCAATCAACTTTTTCTTCTGCCACTCTAAATCCCCAGGACATCGAAACCAAAAATCCAGTCTGAACTTATGTTAGTCTAACTAACTAATTCGCACTAGGGCTTATAGCAAACAGATATAAAAAAACGCCCATGAAGGGCGTTTTTTTTAATCTTTAGGTTTACTCGGCTGCGGAGCGTTCCTTCTCAACTAAGAAATTCACTACTTTTAACATCTCTTGCTGACCACCCGCCATCTGAGCACTAATGCGATACTTGCCATTAACAATCATTGCCGGTACACCTTCAACACCGTAACCACGCAGCTTAGAATCGCCTTGCTTTAGCTTCATGTTAACCGCAAAGGAGTTATACATTTTATCAAACTGGCCGCGATCAAGGCCTAAATTTGCGTAAAACTCAGAAAAGTCATTCATACCAGCAAAGCGACGACGCTCAACATGAATCGCATGAAAAGTCGCCTCATGCGTTTTATCTAACGTTTTCATAAGCTCTGATGCATAAAAAGCACGTGCCATCGGTTCCCAGCTACGCCCAAAAACTACAGGGATACGAACAAAGTTCACATCATCCGCTTGATTACTGTTCCAGTTTTTAATGTAAGGCTCGAAGCTATTACAATGGGGACATGGATAACCAAACATCTCAACCACTTCTACCTTACTCTGATCAATCGTGCGTACAGGCGTTGTTAACTTAACGTAGTGCACACCCTCACGGTAATCTTCTGCTTGAACAAGTAACGGCAAAAACAAAGCGATCAATATAAAGCCAATTTTTTTCATTCTATTTTATGCTCCGAACAATCAACTGAATTAAGAATAGACATAACAGCAGACGATAAAGTTCCATCTTGTCAGAAAAACATCTACAAAAAAAAGGCAGCTTACGCTGCCTTTTTTTAACTCGAACTGAATTTATTTACTCAGTCCTTGGATATAACTAGCAACCGCTTTAATTTCTGCATCGCTTAGTTTACCAGCTGTATCACGCATCATACCTTGAGGATCGTTAGCACGTTCACCTGTACGGAAAGCATGTAACTGTTTTTCTGTATATGCAGCGTGCTGTCCACCAATAGCAGGGAAACCAGCTTGGTCGTTACCTTGACCTGTTGGAGCGTGGCATGCTGTACAAGCAGCGACACCTTTAGCAGCAATACCAGAACGGTAGATCTTCTCGCCTTGCTCAACTAGATCTTTGGCAGCATGTCCCACTGTACCTTGCTGTTTTGCAAAGTAAGCAGCAATATCAGCCATATCTTGATCACTTAACGCGTCAAGTAGACCTGTCATTTCCACAACCGGGCGAGTGCCTGCTTTAATTTCATTAAGCTGTTTGATCAGATAAGTTTCATTCTGACCTGCTAGTTTAGGGAAGTTTGCCACTGCGCTGTTACCGTCAGCACCGTGACAAGCTCCACATACAGCCGTTTTGCCTTTTCCTGCAGCAGCATCACCTGCCGCATGAGCTACACCAGTAAGACCTATGGTCACAAGCAAGCTAATCAGTAGTTTATTCATCGACGAACCCAGACTCTTGATTAAAATTATGTTTGATCTATGTAAAACACTAATAGTTTTACGTTGACCAATGTTATCCTCACTTCCCTGCAGACTAGAGCTAAATCCTGATCGCAGGTAAAATTGGCGCAATTATAAACCAATATCCACACAAACTGGAACGACAATCTCTGTTCCTTTAGTAGCGATTACCAAAAAAGCGGCCCAAAATATGTCATCAGATCAATTAACCGTTCACTATAACAGCGCACGATTTAATAAAAGCGCGGCAAAATTACATCAGTGTCCGGAAGATGTAGGCGCAGAAGTTGCGTTTGCTGGCCGCTCAAATGCGGGTAAATCTAGCGCGATTAACACACTTACAAACAACGGAAAACTGGCCCGTACCTCAAAAACACCTGGCCGAACTCAATTAATAAACTTTTTCGATCTCAATATTGAAGGTCTACGTATCGTCGATCTGCCTGGTTACGGGTACGCTAAAGTCCCGATTGAGATGAAGCAGCATTGGCAACAACATCTTGATGAATATCTACAGAAGCGTCAATGCTTGCAAGGCGTAGTGCTTGTAATGGATATACGTCACCCGATGAAAGAGTTCGATCATATGATGATCGGCTGGTGCCAATCCTCCCATATGCCACTACATGTGTTATTAACTAAAGCTGACAAGCTAAAAAAGGGACCGGCCCAATCAACACTTCTAAAAATCCGCAAGGAACTTAGTGAAGTATTAGGCGATCTTGTGACAGTGCAAACATTCTCAGCATTGAAAAAGCAAAATGTTGATCAACTTCGCCATCGTTTAGACTGTTGGTTATTACCTGAAAATGATCAACCAGAAAGCGAATAAATAGAATAGATCATTACTAGCAAACAAAAAAATGCCCTGTGAATCGTTAAAAGGGGAACGACTGATACCACAGGGCGTTAATACATACTTGCTGGAAAGAGCTATCGCTAGAGTAAAGTGATAGCTCTTAAATTATGACATTGGTTTGTCACAATAGTTCAATTATATCTACCTTTGGGCTTAATGAGCCTGTTCCCAATTATCACCTACACCCGCTTCCACTAAAAGCGGCACATCTAAATCAGCCGCTCCCGCCATCTGTTGCTTCACCTCATTCACAAAGGCATCAACCTGATCTTCACGCACCTCGAAGACCAATTCATCATGCACCTGCATAATCATACGAACATCATAATCAGCTCCCGCTAACCAATTATCCACAGAGACCATTGCCCGTTTGATAATATCTGCTGCGGTTCCCTGCATAGGTGCATTGATCGCGGTACGTTCTGCAGCTTGGCGACGTATCGCATTTTTCGCTTTAATCTCAGGCAGATATAAGCGGCGACCAAATAGGGTTTCTACGTAACCCTGCTCTTGCGCTTTAACACGCACATCATCCATATAGTTTTGCACACCAGGATAAGTGGCAAAATAATGTTCTATATATTGCCCCGCTTCCTTACGACTAATACCGAGCTGCTTAGCTAAACCAAAGGCTGACATCCCATAAATCAAACCAAAGTTGATCGCTTTCGCACTGCGTCGCTGATCACTACTTACCTCATTGAGTTCAACCTTAAAGACCTCTGCCGCTGTTGCGCTATGTATATCAGCACCTTTAGAGAAGGCTTCTAACAACCCTTTATCTTGGGATAGATGGGCCATTATGCGTAATTCAATTTGTGAGTAATCGGCCGCGACAATCTTATAACCCTCAGGCGCAATAAAGGCATGACGAATCCTACGCCCTTCCTGTGTGCGAACAGGTATATTCTGTAAATTAGGGTCCGTTGAAGATAAACGCCCCGTTGCAGTCACTGCCTGATGATAAGAGGTATGGATACGGTGCGTTCGCGGATTAATCATTAATGGCAGTTTATCTGTATAAGTTGATTTCAACTTACTTAAACTACGGTGTTCCAAAATCCGTTGTGGGAGCGGATATTCAAGCGCAAGTTCTTGTAGCACCTCTTCCGCGGTCGAGGGTGCACCTTTAGGCGTCTTCTTAATTACAGGGATACCCTGCTCTTCAAACAATATCTGCTGAAGCTGCTTAGGTGAGGCTAAGTTAAACTCTTTGCCCGCTATATCATACGCCTCTCGCTCTAACTCAATCATTCGTGCTGCCAACTCGATACTCTGCTCACCCAACACATTAGGATCAACTAGGGCGCCGTTGCGCTCTATATGCGACAACACAGGAATCAATGGTTTTTCTATTTCGGTAAATACTTTGGAGAGTGTTTCATCTTTACTAAGTTGTGCATCAATAGCTTGATGGAGGCGCAAGGTAATATCAGCATCTTCGGCTGCGTAAGGCCCCGCTTGCTCTAACTCAATTTGATTAAAGGTAAGCTGCTTCTTACCTTTACCAGCGATATCTTCAAACTTAACAGTTTTAACGCCTAAATAACGGTCAGCTAAACTGTCCATATCGTGACGAGATGCGGTCGAGTTAAGTACATAAGATTCCAGCATCGTATCAAACGCTATTCCTTGCATCTCGATACCGTAATTAGCCAATACATTCATATCGTATTTAATGTGCTGACCTACTTTCTTATGCTCACTGCTTTCCAATAAGGGTTTTAATTTTTCTAACAAGCGCTCACGACTAATCTGTTCAGGCGCGCCCATATAATCATGTGCAACAGGAACATAAGCCGCATTGCCCGCTTCAACCGCAAAAGAAACACCCACCAACTCAGCTTCCATATAGTTCAAACTGGTAGTCTCTGTATCAAAAGCAAACAATTCAGCTGTGGATAACTTTTCAATCCAACGATCTAATTCCGCCTCTTCAAAGATAACTTCATATTCAACTTTTTCTGGCGCTGCTGGCATTGCACTGTTTTCTGTAACTAATTCCGCGGAAGCTCCACCACCGGACTGAAGATCCACAAGCCAAGAACGAAACTCAAACTCCTCAAACAGTTTGATTAAAGCCTCAGTGTCAGGTTGCGGCTTTTTAAAGTCAGCTATGGTTTCATGTAGCTCTACATCAAGCTTGATCGTCGCTAATAGATAGGAGAGTTCGGCTTTATCTTTATTCTCTTCTAACTTTTTAGCCATAGTTTTAGAACCACGGAAACCTAGGTCTGCAATTTTATCTAGGTTTTCATATAGATCTTTAATGCCACCAATACCTTGTAAAAGCGCCAACGCGGTTTTTTCACCAACGCCGGGAACACCAGGTATGTTATCGACTTTATCTCCCATCAAGGCGAGAAAATCGATAATTAGCTCAGGCGGAATACCAAACTTATCCTTTACACCCTCAACATCCATTAACGTATCAGTCATAGTGTTGATTAAGGTCACATGTTTATCCACCAGCTGCGCCATATCTTTATCGCCAGTGGAAATAATAGTATCAACACCTTGTTGGCTCGCTTGGTAGGCAAGCGTACCGATCACATCATCCGCTTCAACGCCATCTTCAACAATCAGAGGCATACCCATCGCCTTCACTATCTGGTGAATTGGTTCTACTTGGCTGCGAAGATCATCTGGCATCGGCGGACGTTGCGCTTTATAGTCGCTATAAAGATCATCTCGGAACGTTTTGCCTTTAGCATCAAAGATGACAGCAATGGGGCTATCCGGATATTGTTTAACCAAACTCTTCAGCATAGAAGTGACCACTCGGATCGCTCCAGTAGGCACACCAGCTGAATTTCTTAAGTCTGCTTGCTGAGAAGCAAAGAAAGCGCGGTATAAATACGAGGAGCCGTCGACTAGAATAAGAGGAGAGTTGGATATGTGGCGCTGTTCGCTCATCTGTAAATCCGAGTTGGTTATCATCAAGGGACTGATCATAGTCGATAAGTTAAGTCGCCTAAAGAAGAAGTCTTCATATATTTAAAGAAGGATGCATTATGAAAAAGCTAATATTAGCTGCTTTATTATTGATTACACCTCTTGCGCAAGCGGAAGTCCCTCCCCTTGTAGATGAGAATGAACCACAGATCACCATTTACAACGACTCGGATAAAACCTACTACGAGTACCGTATAAACGGCGAACTAAAAGAGATTAAAGTGGTTCCAAAACAGGGCAAAGAATATTACTTAGTTCCTGCGCCGGGTGAAGGCAACTTTATCCGCCAAGAAGAATCGCAAATGCTAATCCCTAAATGGGTACTATTCCGCTGGTAATTTCAGTAATCACTAACACAATCTGAGTAACGCTTTTGGCTGTTTATACACAATTAGATAAAGATGACCTGAACCAGTTACTAACAGACTTTGATCTGGGTTCACTCGTCAGCTTTAAAGGCATTGAGGGTGGTATTGAAAATACCAACTATTTTCTATCTTTAATAAAAGACGGCACAGAAAGGGAGTATGTACTTACTCTCTTTGAAGAGCTTGACCATGAAGAGCTCCCCTATTTTATTGAACTGTGCCAATGGCTATCTGATAGACATATAGACGTGCCTTTCGCCATACAAGATCGCAACGGAATAGGCCTTAAGCGCCTAAAGAATCGTCCGGCAGCCATCCAACCACGATTCTATGGCGAACATGTAGGGCAAACAGACCTAACACCTGAGCACTGCGCGGCTATTGGTAAAGTTTTAGGCGAGTTCCACGTTGCGGCCAGAGACTTTTATTTAAAGCGACAGGCACACCGTGGTGTTTTCTGGTGGCGTAGGGAAAGCGAGCTGATTGCACCTAAGTTATCAGTAGAAGATCAAAAACTGCTCAAGGATGAAGTTCTACGCTTCGATCAACTTAGAGAGAACCCAAGTAACATCGAAGTAGGTACAATCCACGGCGATCTTTTCCATGACAATGTGCTCTTTCAGGGAACAGAGGTCAGTGCCGTATTAGATCTATACAACGCAGCTACCGGCTTCCTCTTATTTGATCTGGCAATCGTTGCCAATGATTGGTGTAGCAATCCCGACGGTTCAATTGACCGCCAACGGGAGGAGGCTCTACTCAAGGCTTACAATCAAGCTCGGCCCTTCACTGAAGGGGATAGAGAAGCTTGGGCTATTCTTAGCTGTACGGCCGCCATGCGTTTCTGGCTGTCGCGGCTTATTCCTTGGCTAGATAAAAATAGCGAACAAAAGCTAAAAAATCCGGATGAGTTAAAACGTATTTTGCTATTTAGGCGCCAAAACCCAAGCCAATTGCCTGATTAACATCACTCTAATTAAGCCCCAACCAAGGAGATAAGAAATATCTCAAGGGGCTTATTTTTCCGATCATTTCACCTAATTCTTACCTAACATCACCCCTTAGTTACTATTAAAGTCCATAGCAGCTGTTATAATCCATCACTGATTATTTATACAGTGACTAAGAGCAGCAATGGACGTAACCCATATAATCGATTCGCTAAATGATGCCCAGCGTAGCGCAGTAACGGCTCCCGTACAGAACCTACTGGTACTTGCAGGTGCGGGTTCCGGTAAAACTCGTGTACTGGTCCACCGTATCGCATGGCTTATTCAGATCGAAAAGATGTCACCCTATTCGATTATGGCAGTTACCTTTACCAACAAAGCGGCCAAAGAGATGCGTGGCCGAATAGAGGAGCTGCTCGGCATTAACCCTCAAGGCATGTGGGTTGGCACGTTCCATGGACTAGCCCATCGTTTATTACGTGCTCACTGGCAAGATGCAGGGTTACAAGAAAACTTCCAAATTATGGATAGCGATGACCAGCTTCGTGTCATCAAGCGCCTAGCAAAAGAGATGAACTTGGATGATAAGCGCTGGCCAGCGCGCCAATTCCAGTGGTACATCAACGATAAAAAAGATGAAGGCTTGCGCTCAAAACATATTGAACCGCGTAATGACCCAACCGACCGAAATATGCTTTCCATGTATCAAGCCTATGAAGCCGCTTGTGAACGAGGCGGCATGGTCGACTTTGGCGAGCTTCTACTCCGTTCACTCGAGCTGCTGAGAGATAAAAACCCCGCTCTTCTAGCCCATTATCAAGATCGCTTTCGTTACCTCCTTGTAGACGAATTTCAAGACACTAACAGTATCCAATACGCATGGTTACAGATGCTATGCGGCGGGCAACGTAAACTGATGGCGGTGGGTGATGATGACCAATCCATCTATGGCTGGCGTGGCGCAAAGATAGAAAATATTCAAAATCTTTCTATCCATTTCCCCGGCACAGAAACCATTAAGCTAGAGCAAAATTATCGTTCGACTGAAACAATTCTACGTGCAGCCAATGAAGTCATCCGTAATAACCAAGGCCGTCTAGGGAAAGAACTCCACACTGATGCAGGAGAAGGTGAGGCTATCTCGCTCTACTCTGCATTTAATGAGCAAGATGAAGCTCGCTTTATCGTCGATCAGATTAGCAAATGGGTTCAAGATGGCAATGTACGTAGAGAATGTGCCATTCTCTATCGCTCTAATGCTCAATCAAGGGTACTTGAAGAAGCACTGATTCGCAGCGGTGTTCCTTATCGTATCTATGGCGGACAACGCTTTTATGAACGCTTAGAGATTAAAAATGCACTCTCTTACCTACGCTTACTTAGCAATAGAGATGATGACACCTCCATGGAGCGTGTTATTAATGTGCCGACCCGCGGTATTGGTACTCGCACAGTAGAGATTATTCGTGAACATGCCCGCAGCCAATCGATCTCTATGTGGCGCGCCTCAAATGAAATTGTAGAGCTGAAACGCTTGCCACCTCGCGCAGCGAATGCCCTACAAACATTTATCGATTTAATCAATCAGATGGCCCAAGATACCGAAGATACCCTGCTCCATGAGCAAGCTGAACATGTTATCCAGCACGCCGGGCTAATTGAACATCACCAAAAAGAGAAAGGCGAAAAAGCCCAGTCGCGCATCGAAAATTTAGAAGAACTCGTTACCGCTGCCAAACAATTTAACAGTCAGTGGGATGAGTTTTTGGATGAGGAATTTAATTCTCCACTCGCCGCCTTTTTAGATCAGGCAGCCTTAGACTCCGGCGATACCCAAGCTGATGATTTCCAAGATAGTGTCCAGTTAATGACCTTACATTCAGCCAAAGGCTTAGAATTCCCTCAAGTCTTCTTAGCGGGGGTTGAGGAAGGTCTCTTTCCACACAAGATGTCTATCGAGGAACCTGGCCGCCTCGAAGAGGAGCGCCGTCTCTGCTATGTAGGTATAACCCGTGCTATGCAGAAGCTCTACATCACTTATGCAGAATCCCGCCGCTTACACGGCCAAGATAATTACAACCGCCCCTCTCGTTTCATTAAAGAGATTCCAAATGAACTGATTGAGGAGGTGCGCCTCAACGCTAGCGTTAGCCGACCAATGACAAGCCGTTACAATAATGATGACACGGGTAGTAGCTTATTTGGCAGTAGTTCTCTAAGCAGTAGCGCAATACCTGAAACCAATTTAGCGCTAGGACAACGCGTAAACCACAGTAAGTTTGGTGAAGGTACAGTGCTAAACTTTGAAGGGTCTGGTGCTAAAGCTCGAGTGCAAGTGAATTTCGACTATGAAGGAAGTAAATGGTTAGTGGTTGGGTTTGCCAATCTACAAACTATATAAAAAACAGCCCTATTCTATATAGGATCAGGGCTATGATTTCCCCGAGCATTGCGCTGAAAAACGCTTGGGGTTGTGCCAAGTACACGTTTAAAGAATTTGATAAAGTTCGTCGTCTCACTAAAGCCTAGATAAAACCCCACTTCAGCCACCGATGCACGGCTATGCGCTAAGATTCGCTGCGCCTCCAAAGCAATACGCCGATCAATAACTACTTTTGCAGAGACCCCTTCATATTTCAGACAGGCGCGACTTAAAGTGCTTTGTGCATAACCTAGACGCTGCGCATAATAATTCAGACTATGCTGCGCAGTATATTGTTGCTCTAACAACTGAATAAAAAGCTGGTATGTCTTTTGTGATCGACTAGGCAGGCTGACCATTGATGAGAGCTGATCCTGCCAACGGGCTAAACGAAGCAAAATACTTAATACTTCATGCCTCACCAACGCAATATCCAACTGAGAGCCATTAAAAGCAGCAAAATCCCGCCTTAGTCTTAACAATGCAGCCAATAAGTCATCATAAAGCAAGCTAGGTAATAAAGTGCAATTCTGCCAACGATCAAGTGCCAGTAAGCTGCTATCCGCTGCATACATATTATCGCCATAAGGTAACGACTTAGGATCAATCAACACCACTTCAGCATCTAACTCAGCATAATCACTCCACTCCTGAACCTGACCTGGGCGTACAAACAGCAACGAGCCCGTCGATAACCCATACTCAACAAAATCCACACTATGCTTGCCGCTACCTGCTGTCACTAATATCAATATGTAAAACTCAAGCCGCTCGGCAACCGCTGGCAACTTATCACGCATATCTTCCAACCGAATAGGCTCAATACCTAAAGCGGTTAGTTCTTTATTTTCAAATGAGGTCTGTTTAATCGGCTTCATCACTTTCCTAAATCACATATTTCTTATAAACGCTCGATTTTGATCATTATAAACAATATAGCTACCTCTCCATAAGGCACTATTTCTTAGAAGATAGCTAAAGAAGAAGAGAACTAGACATAAATACACCACGAGCTAATAGCGGTTTCTATCTTATTTGGACATAACCCACATGAACCTAAAAAACAGTAAAACAACAATGATCAAAACCATACGCTGCACGGCAATCGCCGGATTACTCGCCACTACATGCGTATCCAACACAATGGCAGAAACAGGAGAAACGCAAATGAGTTATAAACAAAAAGTGGTCGACTTGCTTAAAAGCATAGAGACAAATGAATCAAAGCCTGTCTCCTATATAAACCCTAACCAATATACACAACACAACTTAGCAGTTGCCGATGGTTTAAGCGGTTTCGGTGCGGTATTAGCTGCCCTACCGGCAAACTCAGCGAAGGTAAATACAGTCCGCGCATTCCAAGACGGTAACTACGTTTTCACCCATACGGAATATAATTTCTTTGGACCTAAAATAGGTTTTGATATTTTCCGTTTTGAAGATGATTTAATTGTTGAACATTGGGATAACCTTCAAGAGACACCGAAAACTACAAACCCGAGTGGTCGTACTATGATCGATGGTGCTCTAGAGGTAACAGACCTTAGCAAAAGTGCAGCCAACAAAACGCTCGTTACAAACTTTGTGACTGATATTTTACTCAATGGTGAAATGAGCAAACTACAAAGTTACTTTAATGGTGACCACTATATTCAACATAACCCTAATATTGCCGATGGTTTATCTGGATTAGGGGCAGCATTGGAAGCCCTTGCAAAACAAGGTATTCAGATGAAGTATGAAAAAGTCCACCACGTTCTGGGAGAAGGTAACTTTGTTTTAGTGGTGAGCGAAGGCAGTTTCGCAGAGCAACACACATCTTTTTATGACCTTTTTCGGGTAGAAAACGGAAAAATCGCCGAGCATTGGGACACCATCGAAGCAATACCAACCAAAGACACATGGAAAAACAACAACGGTAAATTTTAAACCTGATTAGCTTATAATCATCGGCTTATAAATAGTCACTAAAAGGCCCTCTGATATCTACAGTGTCGCGGAGGGTCTCTTACACCATATAGCCTAATAAAGCAGACAAGGTCTATAGATAGATCATCCTCATTTGTCTCAACCCTAGTCTGATCTTACCATGCAAAAATAGACACAGTTTTTAGCAGTATAAAGCCTCCTTTCCTTGGTTTATCTGTACCGTTAAACCTACCTATCGAGATCAATATCAATTCAGGTTATACTTGGCAAAAAAGTGCGCGTTAGGTCCATAGGAAGCAATAAGACTATCTGAATTTTACCTTCCTCCCTCTAAATCTCATACAAAATAGATGCAGACCAATCACTGCTTATGGCAAGAATTAAACGGATTTTTTATAGACCTAAGCAACTCATCTGTCGATGGCTCTTGCCCTGTATAGCCTTATGCTTAACCTTTCTCAGCTATCCATTAGCGGCGGCAACGCTTGCGGTTATATACCCCGATCTACCACCACCCTACCAACAGGTTTTTGAACAAATAATTGAAGGGATTGAAACTCAGCATGTAGGGAAAGTGATTAAATACTCTATAGATAAACCTCTAGCGCCCGATGCCCTGCTAAACAAAATGGACACCGATGGTGTTGACCGAGTTATCACTTTAGGACGCAGAGGTTATGCATACAACAATACCCTCCGAGGAAAATACCCTTTTGTGACGGGGGCTCTACCTATAAGACCCAACGATATATCAGGTGTCAGCTTAATCGCTGATCCTGCAAACCTGTTTGATCAATTAAAAATACTATCGCCAAACACTCGCCAAGTTCACGTGGTATACACAGACCAAAGTGAATGGCTGATTGAAAAAGCACAACGCGCAGCCGCCAAAAAGAAGCTAAAGCTCATTACCGCTAAAGTTGCTGATTTAGGTGAGGCCGTTGAGCGCTATCAAACAATATTGCAAGAAGCGGACAGCCTGACTGATGCTATTTGGTTGCCGTTAGATACGACCACTGCTAACGAAAACGTCATATTGCCCCTATTACTGCGCGAATCTTGGGATAGAAACTTTGTCGTTTTTTCGAGTAAACCGGGCCACGTCCGCCGTGGTTTCCTTTTTACCCTTTTCCCTGACAATATTCAGGATGGCTCCCGTTTGGCCCGCATGGTGGCAAACATGAAGGAGGGAGAGAAAGGCCCTGGTGTAGAACTATCCCTTACTCGACAAGTGGGTGTGAACTTGAGAACCGCCTCCCACCTAGGCTTAGAATATAACGCAACAATGAAAAACTCTTTTTATCAAACTTTTCCTCAATCCAGATTCTAGGGCATATTGATGATATTTTTTGGTCGACACAGACATAAAAGTATTTGGCAGCAACTGCTCTTGTTTCTGATTATATCTATCTGCCTACTCTCTATTACCAGCTCAGTAACCGCAGTATGGGTCTCGTATAATCAATCCCGACAAGTTCTGCAGCAAAATTCATTACGCATAGCTGATAACTTAGCCCATCTCAGCGTGCTCTCCTTGATCACTGCCAGCAAAGAAAATGCGCATGACGCTCTATCCCAGGTACTAGGCTTCAACGATGTTACTGGTGTCGCTATTTTCTCAGACAGCCTAGATCTATTGCTTAAGCAAGGGGATGTCGATTGGAAAAATTCCGACTTAGATCTTTGGTTCCCGATTAACGCCGCCACGACAGTCAAAAATACAGGCAGCGCTTGGTTTATTGCCGCTCCCGTCTACTTGGAAAATACCGATCCATTAAGCAACGATAGCGGTGCTCAAGAATTCAGCTTAGAGAACAATACAAAATCGCTACTTGGTTACGTTATGATTAAAGTTTCCAAAGAGTCCCTTGTTAAGCTAATCAATAACCTCATCATCTACAATCTGCTCGTCACGTTAATCATATCCATACTGTTAATCTGGCTCTTAAATAGAGGGCTTCGTCATCTAACAAGCCCCCTTTCCAAACTATCTGAAACGATGAATGAGGCACAAACCTCAGGCGATCATCTAGTTGCAGAAATTGAAGGGCCTAGAGAAGTTCAACAAATGGCGAGAAGCTTCAATGCCATGATGAACTCCTTAGAGCAGCAAGAAAACAAGCTCATAGAATTAAACACAGGCCTTGAATCTGAAGTTGAAGTCCGTACTCATGAACTAGTCGCCGCGCGTGATACAGCATTAGTTGCTATGAGGACTCAATCGGAGTTCCTCGCCAATATCAGTCACGAACTACGCACTCCTCTACAAGCTGTAACTAGTTATATTGAATTGGTTACAGAAGAGCTTGAAATACATCCTGAATTTGACACTCAAGTTGAGGACCTTAATTCAGCCTTACATTCTTCACAGCGGCTTTTAAACCTAATTAACGCCATCTTAGATTTAGCTAAATGTGAAGCCGGTAAAATGGATCTGAGCGCACAGCAATGCTCACTCACCGATCTAATCAAAGAGACTGAAAATACTATACGTCCACTGGCCGCAAAAAATAAAAATCGTTTCACCATCGACCACCCTTCTGGGGATCTTTACTTAAATGTAGACAAAGAAAAGATTCAACAAATACTACTCAACCTATTATCAAATGCCTGCAAATTCACAGAGCAGGGAGAGATCTCTCTTAAGTGTTATCTGGATCAAAATAAAATCTATTGGGAAGTCGCCGATACAGGGATAGGTATTCCTAAAGAACAGCTTGCTCAAGTATTTAATAAGTTCAAACAGGTCGATGGAAGTGTAAAACGCAAGTATGGAGGCACAGGGCTAGGACTGGCTATAGCAAAACACTATGCCGAAATGATGGGAGGTTCCATCACTGTATCAAGTAAACCCAATAAGGGCAGTGTTTTTACATTCTGGCTAACTATACCCAATGAAGAAAAGTATTAAGCTGGTAATTCATCTACCAGCCACTACAATAACTTGGGGTTATTTAAAGTAGGCGTTATGAAAAAAAGGCTAAGCATACTCACACTGCTAACATCTCTCTTTGCCCAGGTTACTGCGGCTGAAGAGAACAACTTCGCCCCAGGAAGTGAATTTGCAGATTTCTTTGGCGAGGAGACCTTAGTTAGTATTGCTACAGGTACACATACACCGATCAGCAAAGCGCCCTCAGTAGCCAGTGTTATTAACGCAGAAACGATTTCATCTATGGGTGTAACCCACCTGTTCGAAGTCTTAGAGCGCATACCCGGCCTACACTTAATGCCATCCGATTTAAGCCGCTTAGACCCCGTCCTTTCAGTCCGAGGCATACAAACAGGCTTCAACCCACAAATATTAATCTTACTTAACGGTATTGAGCTAAAACATAACTACAACGGCGGCCTTGCTTTTACCTTTCGCATGCCGGTAAGCAATGTCAGCCGTATAGAGGTTATTCGAGGCCCAGGGTCAGCGGTCTATGGCGCTGACGCTTTTAGCGGCGTGATCAATATCATTACCCGCACGGCAGCGGAAAACCAACAGGGTGCAGCGGGTATACGTGTTGGCAGTTTTGACAGTAGAGACACTTGGCTACGAAAAGGATTTGTTGAGGATGACTTCTCCGTCTCATTTTCACTCGACAATCAAACCAGTGATGGCGATAGTGGCCGCATTGTAAATACAGACCTACAATCAACCTTCGATGACCTCTACGGAACCAGTGCATCCGAAGCGCCTAACGCCTTACAAACGGGTTATGACGTCACGAATCTACAACTTGATCTATCACTAGGTAATTGGTCTTGGAAAAACTGGTACTGGAAGCAGGATAGCGCAGGGGTCGGCCAAGGGGGATCTCTCGCATTAGACTCAACCGGTTATCAAAATGCAGAACAGTTTCTAACTCATCTTAACTATGACAAAGATCTAACAAATCATTTCAATTTCAAAGCTGATTTATCTTACCTGAGAACGGTTAGTGACTCTTACTTCTTACTTTTCCCAGAAGGTAGTACCTTACCGATTGGGAGTGATGGAAACGCCTTTTCTGACCCCTTTTCCGGCCTTGTCACCTTTACTGATGGGTATATAGGCAACCCCTACTCCCTAGCTGAAACTACACGTTTAGAGCTCGCCGGTATCTATTCAGGCTACGATAATCACACTATAAGGATTGCATCAGGCTGGAGCCAAGACAAGATCCGAACTGAAGAGTATAAAAACTTTGGCCCAGGCGTTATCGATGGCTCAGAAGGTACAGTAGACGGAACACTGACTAACGTAAGCGGCAGTGCCGATATCTATCTGCAACCCCAAAAAAGAACTGCATACTTTCTGTCAGCTCAGGATCAGTGGCAGTTAAATAATGACTGGTCATTTACGGCCGGCTTACGCTGGGATAACTATTCAGATTTTGGTAACACCCTCAACCCTCGACTGGCCTTGGTGTGGCTTACTCGACACAACTTAACAACCCGCCTACTTTACGGCACAGCGTTCCGTGCCCCCTCTTTCAGTGAACAACATCTAATTAATAATCCAGCGGCTTTGGGTAATCCTGACTTAAAACCGGAAGAGATCGAGACTTATGAATTAGCCTTCGATTATCGCCCTCATTTCGATACCAACCTAAGACTCAGTCTATACAGTTATACCGCCACAGACCTTATTGATACGGTAACCACCGGGAGTATGATCCAATATCAAAATATAGGTAATCAAGATGGTTACGGCGCTGAACTTGAGTGGGATTGGAAAATTAATCCACAGCTCAGCCTCAACGCCAACTATGCCTACCAACATGCAACAAATGCAGATACCAATATGCCTGTTGCTAACGTACCTCAACATAGCACTTATATAGACTTAAATTACACACTGTCACCTAACTGGTCAGGCTCTCTCCAACATTATTGGATAGGCTCTAGAGAAAGAGAGGAAGGGGACAATAGAGCTAAGGTCAGCGATTACCACTGGGTCAATGCGAAGGTCACACACGACATGTTAAAAAAACAGGTACGACTCGCATTGATCGTAAAAAATCTGTTTGATACTTATGCAAGCGAACCTTCAAGCAGTTCCATTCCTGATGATTACCCACTCGAAGGCAGAAGTATTTGGGCTGAAATAGAGTATCGCTTCTAAAATTTACCTATAGAGATTTAGAGTAACCATGGTAAAAAAAGTAGATGAACATAGCCGTAACGATGCCTTCTGTGAAAAAACTAGCACATCCATCTGGCAGGAAACACCCTCAACAACCAATCCATACACTGTAAGTGAAGCACGCTGCCACGGTTACGAACACCTCGCTTTAATTAATAATCGCAGCTATACCGAAGTGCTCTTCCTTATGTTTCAGGGTGAGCTACCTACTCCCGAGCAGCATCAGCTATTTGAACATTTATTAACAAGCCTTATTCATCCCGGACCTCGGCATAATGCCTGTCGAGCTGCAATGAATGCCGCTGTAAGTAAAACTCATGTTAGCCACATTCTTCCTTTGTCACTAAACGTACTCAGTGGTGAACAAGGAGGTAGCCATGAGGTGTTCCAAGCGATGAAATACCTACAAAATAATCAGCAAGTCACACCTCGAATGGGCGCACAAGCATTAACCCAAGCAGCCAAAATACTCGTAGCTCAAACCGATGAAGGAGACATTATTCCAGCACCAGGGTTTGGTACCTTCTATGGCAGCATTGATAGCTATACACAAAAAATCGCCGATAACGTTTTTAATCACTGTTCTCCGGGCCCTCACTTACGTTGGGCGCACGCGATGCTGGACGGTATAGATGAAGAGCTAACGTTAAGCTGGAGAATCGCAGGCCTAGCTGGCGCATGTCTGCTCGACTTAGGTTTTACTCCCTATACAGGGGAACTTATTTTCCAAATAGCCTGTGCACCAGGTATTGCAGCACAAGCAGCAGAAAAATCGAATAGCCCGATTACTGAAATGCCCTTCCTAGCCGAGGAAAACTATGTCATCAAATAAGACGGATCCCTGCTGGAAGCATTGGGATCAACATCGAAATAAAATCACCAGCAATAAAGGGGGCTGGAAGATCGGCGATGCAGTCTATAACCACGGATACTCGATGATGGACGACCTAATCGGTCAAATATCTTGGTTCCAACTGCTGGTTTTAAATACCACGGGGCGTCTGCCTGATAAAAACCTAGCCACTTGGTTGGAAAACTGTTTTAGCTGTTTGAGCTGGCCCGATTCACGTATATGGTGCAATCAAATAGCGGCATTAGCCGGATCGGTAAAAACACGCCCTGTCGCAGCGATTAGTGCAGGAATCCAAGCATCAGATGCATTACTTTATGGCCCAGGCGTTATCACCCCTTGTCTAAAATTCATTCAACAAGCCCGAGAAGATAAAGATCAAGGGCAAACGCTATTTGAACTTATTCAAAACAGACAAGGGAATAACCACAGTCTCCCAGGCTTTGCCCGCCCTATAGCTAAAGGGGATGAGCGTGTTACGGCAATGTATCGCTTAAGCAGAGAACTAGGTTTCGAGATAGGCCCCCATGAGAGCCTAGCACTAGAGATCAGTGAATATTTAACGATTCAAGAAGGTGAGTCGATTAACTTTGGGGGATATATGGCAGCCTTTCTTGCCGACCAAGGTTTTTCTGATCCAGATCTAAGCCGCATTATGGCGCTTTGGGTAAGTGCAGGAGTCCACGCCTGTTATGCCGAAGCGGCAGATAATACAGCGGGAAGTTATTTGCCTTTACAGTGCCAAGATATTATCTACACAGGTGTAGCGCCTCGTGATTTGCCAAACCCTTAACTTAAACAGCGGCTACTTACTCGAGGCTAATCCTTTAATCCGCTCGCCCATGGGCGGCTCCTCTTCAGGGTCGATTTTTACATCAATTAATGTGGGACCCGAACGAGAAAATAGCGCGGAAAAATCAAGCGTCTCTAGCGCGTCAAATGAATCTATACCTATACTCTGGATACCCATTGAAGAGGCCATCGCAGCATAATCAATTACCGGAAGCGAAAAACCTATAGGTTCAGCCCCACCTAAACGTTGGCCATGCTTGACCATTCCTAGCGCACTATCATTTAAGATAATCATCACTAAAGGCACACCTTGCTGCTGAGCTACCGTAATTTCTTGACCACTCATAAGATAGCTCCCATCTCCAGTAATACATAGATGGGGCGCATTAGGGTTGGCGATGGCAGATCCTACAGAGGAGCCTATAGCCCAACCCATAGAACCATAACCCATAGCGATACGGTAATAACCTTGATCATCACTGCGCAACATATAATGAGTCGCCCAAGCCCAAGCATTACCTGCATCAATAAAAATTCTTGTTTGCTCAGGAAGTGTTTCACCTAAATAATGAAATAAGCGTTGCGGCTTTAAGGGTAGATCGGAGCTACGCGCAAGATCCATTTCTGCTTGGTTTAAAAGCCCTGTCTCTGTGCGAGTATCACACTCCCACCAGCGGTCAACGCGTTCCTTACCCTGAAGTTGAGTCGTTAATTTCGCAAATAATTGCGGCAGAGGGCCCAACACATGAAGCCGTGCCATACTCGACTGATTGAAATACTGCGAGATACTATCAATATGAATCAGCTTGTTATTAAGTATGGAGGGCGTCCAACCATTAGTTCCTAGTTCACTTAATCGGGTACCTACCGCTAACAACAAATCATACTGCTGATCCATAACAAGCTTTCTAGCCTTTTCATGGCCAGAAAAACCAAAGACACCACAATACAACGGATGTCGCTCATCGATCCAACGTTTCCCCATAGGCCCACTAATCACAGGGATGTTAAAGGTTTCAGCAAATTGAATAATCTGTTTGCCCGCCTGATAACAGTTATCACCTAGTAAGATCACAACTCTATTGGCCGCTAAAACCTCCTGTCGCAGTTTGTCTTGGCTAGCCGGGTCACTAGTCACCAAATGTTGACGCAAAGTATGGGAGCGAACTATAGGTTTCTCAACAAGAGGGGTGTTAAAAATATCAGAAGGCACACTCAGATGTGCAGGGCCTCTTGGTGCTGTATTTGCCGCCATAATAGCGGAAATAAGCGCATGTTCGAACTGATCAGGGTGAGAGATCAAGGTATTAAATTTAGTGCAATAACGCAGCATACCTACAGTATCAATTGCGGTACTAGAGCTATCCTGCAAAGCTTGCTTGCCAAACTTTGGAAGTGCCGTTTGAGCAGTAATAACCAACATCGGGATATTATCCGCATAGGCACTTGCTACGCCGGTGATAAGATTTGTCGCCCCCGGCCCTGTCGTGGCACAACACACACCGAGAGAGTGAACTTCTCGCGCATAGCCATCAGCCATAAATGCCGCTCCAGCTTCATGCCGAGCGATAACCATATCTATCGGTCTTGCATGCGACTGTCTAGCTACGGCATCAAAAAAGGGTTCAATCGCCCCCCCAGGGACACCAAAGACCTTTTTGACATTAATTTGATTGAGATACTCTACCAGTAAATCACTATAACAAGCGCCTTCACCGAGAGAGGTCGCTTGATTACTCTCCCGCGAATTCTGATCTAGAGAGTTATGATTAATATCAATAGGGAGTTCGATCTCCAACATTTTGCGACTCCGGCAAACCGCTTGGATACTAGATATCCAAAGCTTCTATAGGGGCAGGTTTACCAAGAAAATAACCTTGGGCATATTCAACCTTAAACTCTCTTAACAGGTCGAGCGTTTCTTGATCTTCAACAAATTCAGCCACTGTCATTTTCCCTAGCGTCCATGCCACATCCCTAATGGAGCGAACTAAGGCTCGATCAATATCACTATTCTTCAGCTCTTTAACAAAAGAACCATCTATCTTTACTGTCTCTGCAGGGAATGATTTTAGATAAGAGAAGGTACTAAAGCCGGTGCCAAAGTCATCGATAGAAAAAGCACAACCCATTTCAGTTAAAGTTTTCACCATAGCTTGGGTCGCACTCAAATTAGTTAAACTCGCACTCTCTGTCAGCTCAAAAATAACCCGCGCAGGATCAACATTATACTCAGCTAACTTTTGCTCTATTAAGGGTACGAGTTGCTCATTATGGAAGGCTTGAGCCGATAAATTTATTGCAAGCTTAGGCAGTCTCGGATGATCCGCTAAGGTTTTTATCGCTTTCGATATAACATGTTTATCCAGTAAAGATGCTTCCTGGAAACGCTCAAGAGCCGAAATAAACTCGCCCGGATACACAAGCTTATCGTCAATAACTAAACGTACAAGCGCCTCATAATAAGCAATAGTACCAGTAGGAATGTGATAAACCGGTTGGTAATAAAGGACGATATCATCCCGTTCAATGGCGTGCCTTACGGTATACAACCAGTGCATACTTAAACGTACATCATCGCCCTCTTGATCCTGTTCAGTATGTAAATGAACACCTCCTGGGCCATAACGTTTAGCTACATATAAAGCTATATCCGCTCGCTGTAAATAATCTTGTGGTTTCTCAAGACTGCCATCGATCAAGCTGATACCTACACAACAGCTAACTTTAAAAACCTGATCATCAAACTGATATTGCTCCTCCTCAATCAGTTTGCAGATATGTGTAGCAATATCGTAAGCCTGTTGAGAATCGGTATCACTTAAAAGGAGAATAAATTCATCACCGCCGATACGAAACAAGCTTTCCGTTTCAGTCATGCGCTGCTGTAATTTCTCTGCTACATCTTTAAGAACAAAATCTCCTTTCTGATGCCCCTGAGTGTCATTGATCGCTTTAAAATGATTTAAATCTATATACAGCAATGCATACTGAATCTGGCTATAACGAGCAAAGGCGGCCACGCGCATTAACTCATTATCAAAAAAGTAACGGTTATGTAGCCCCGTCAAAGTATCATGCATCGCTAAATGTTCTAGGCGCTGCTCAGCTCTTCGTCTGGCCGATATATCATCAACCGCTACAAAAACTGACAGGGCCTGCCCTTTACGCTGCATTCCATTGAAACGAGCCTCAACCCAAATCGCCTCGTTAAACTTATCTTTAATTTTAAATTCAAGTCGAAAACGTTCACTCGGCTTTGCAATAATACGGGTAAGCGCATGCTTAATCTCATGTGTCGAACTTAATGGGTCTATATACACAACATCAATAAAGTCACTACCCAAAGCGCTAAACTCAGTTTCACCTATCATTTGTAACCAAGCTTTGTTCACAAAAACAATACGCCCTTGGCTATCGAGTTCTAAAACACCGGTAGTCAGGTTATCAAGAATATTCCTATGCTCTTGCGCTAAACTCTCCAGTGCCTCTTTACTTTCTTCCAGATGAGCAACCGTCTCTGCAAACTGCTCATTACTGATAAGAAAATCTTCTCTATGTGCCGCGATCTCACACACTTTACGCAATTGATTAGCTTGGAACGGCTTGCTAATAAAGTCAGCGGCACCTTGTAGCACTAAACTCTCGGCCAAATCCATAGTGCCGTGAGCCGTCATTATTACAATGGTTTGTGCAGGGTTTTCAGCTAATATCTGCTCCATAACTTCAGGGCCCGACATGCCCGGCAGCATCACATCTAGCAAAATAATAGGGTGTTTTTTCTCACGCCATAGTGCCAAACCACTGATACCATCTGAGGCTATATCCACTTCAAAACGTTGTTGTAATATTCTCTGTACAAGGTGTGCAGTCTCAGCCGTATCCTCTATGGCTAAAACCCGATCTTTACGTAACTCTCGATGAAGAGCGGCAGGCTGTTCCAATAATTCTTTGAGGCGGGGGTACTGCTCGAAAGGTAAAAGATGGTCGATGTCGAACTCGCGAGCTGTTTTTTCAGCAATGCGTTTACACCAAGTCGAGGAAACAACAATAAAAGGAATATCGGCACTGCAATTAAATATGCCCGAACGAACCATACGGGCTAATCGCCAACCATCTAGCCCCTCTAAATAAATATCACTAACAACACAATGGATTCGCAACTGCTTTAACATCCCAACCGCAGCAGTACCTGAATGTGCCACAATAACATTAAAGCCAGTATTTTCTGTTAGATAAGTAGATAGTGTCTCTGACTGTTCAAGATCACCATTAACCAGTAATAGCTGAAGATTACCCGTCATATTGCTCACAGCTATTCTGGTTAAATCTCAAGGGACGATGAGTCTGAAAAGAGAACACAATAGCGAAACCTTTTAGCATACAAAGGTTTGGTTTGAGATCTTTCTGCCTTATCTGATTGTCCATACACTACCTATTATTATAGTAAATCAGCCCTGCCATAGACTCTCGCATTTAGTTACTCTTTTCAAGATCTAATCTTTGGAGAAAAGTAAAAACCACTAATTATTTGATAAATAAAGCCTATTTATAACATTAAAACGATCGTTTAATAAATGACTGCGTTTTTCTATACTAAAGTAGCTGCTGATAATTAAACGACATCTATTCACCGTATATCATCCCCGTATTTACCCCTTACACCAGAAAACCACGTAGTAATCCTCTAATACCTCCTCTGATCTGATGCCTGTTACTTTGTGCGAAGAGACAAACCTAAATTCATACGGAGCAAACCATGAACAATAAAAAAATTCTGATGATCACTGGTGATTTCACTGAAGACTACGAAACAATGGTGCCCTTTCAAACACTTTTAGCCGTCGGTTACAGCGTCGATGCGGTCTGCCCAGATAAAGTATCGGGAGACACTGTCGCAACAGCAATTCACGACTTTGAAGGTGATCAAACTTATACCGAAAAGCCTGGCCATAAGTTCACCCTGAATGCCACTTTTGCCGATATTCAGCCAGACGATTACGATGCTTTAGTTATTCCAGGTGGACGGGCGCCTGAATATTTACGCCTTAACCCTAGCGTTCTAAAAATGGTGAAGCATTTCTTTGAAACGAACAAACCTGTCGCTGCGGTTTGTCACGGTGCACAAATACTCTCAGCCGCTGGCGTATTAAAAGGGAAAAACTGCTCCGCCTATCCCGCTTGCATGCCTGAAATAAACCAGTCCGGTGGTATTTATGCGGAGATAGCGATCGACGCCGCGATTACAGATGGGAATTTAGTAACAGCCCCTGCTTGGCCTGCTCATCCAGCATGGCTATCTCAGTTTATCGCTTTACTAAATAAGTAAGGCTAAGAGCGATTACCCCTTAAGGTAGTCGCTCTTTAAAAAACCTCTATAATAAAACACCTCTTCTTTACATCAGGTAGCCACCCTTCATGTGTAAATTATTTATTAACGCGAATCCTGAGTTATGGAAAAGCAGTACACGCTCTCTACGTATAGACGGCATGGTCACTAGCGTTCGTCTGGAAAACTATTTCTGGAGCACTCTAGAAGAGATTGCTCAGCGGGATCAGATGAACATTCCTCAGATGCTTACCCGTCTCTATCATGAATCAATCGATGCAGGGCATGACTTAGGCAACTTTACATCCTTTTTAAGAGTCTGTTGTATGCGCTATCTCGCGTTACAATTGACTGGAGATATTCCGGTTAATGGGGAGGTTTCCATTAATACACTTGATGCAGATTCAATCTTAATAAATGAGATAGAGCAGCGACATTAGGCGCTCTACTTGATCTGATATAACCATAACGCTCCTCATTAACATCGGAATATTTTGTATGGTCGGTTTTGGCGCTAAAAATTTTAACCTTGCTATCTATATTGCCAATAGGCCACCCCTTGATGATTACCTGAACTTATCAACCATCCAAGCACTTTTACCCGAAGAAGCACACAACATAGGCCAAGCGACGAGTAACCATTGGCGTAAAATATTTAATGTGAGTGCTAAATTTCTATTTGAGCTTTATCAAGAAGAGAAACGGTTCGATGCTAAATTCACTTGGCAGGATTATCGCGATACTTTTCTATTTCAGGCAGAAAGCAGGGAGGCTTTGCTGTTCTCTCCCCCCTCTTTCGAACAGCCAGATACCATCCATATAGTGGCAGGAAAAACCTACGCTAAACAGTTAAAACTTGCTCACCTAACGTGGCTAGATGAGCATTTTGCAGTCAGTACTCAAGAACCTTTGATTCTGTGTCCTTATTTAGACTATCGGCAACTAAGTAATGTCCGTATCACTCAGCTAGTATCTCTAGTACAAGCCATACGTAACAGAAACCAATAAAGCGTCATAAATGTGGTCTCTACTCTGAAAGGCTAGAGATCATCTCCGCATAAAGCTCGTGAAAATCGCTAAACTCATCATCATTATGGCGACAGCAACGAATGGAGCCTGACTTAATATCGTAAACCCAGCCATGGATCTCAATTTTTCCCGTCGCTAATTTGGCAGCAACCACAGGATGAGTACGAAGATGTTGAACTTGTTGCAATACATTTTCTTCAATCGCTTCATTCAAATGGCATGAATCAACGCCTTGATTCCAGGGAATACCATTACGCTCTCGCACAATTTCCATCGCAGAACGGCAATGCCCAAGCCACTCTTTAACATGAGGCAAGCCATTTAACGCCTCAATATCTAATGCTCCTTTAATCGCACCGCAATCTGTATGTCCACAAACAATAATATGACGAACACCGAGCACCGCCACTGCATACTCAATTGAAGCGGTCATACCACCGGTTTCATTACTATGAGGAGGGATAACATTACCTGCATTACGGCAGATAAATAGATCACCCGGATGGGAGCCGGTCAGTAAATTAGGATCTATTCGTGAATCTGAACAGGTAAAGAAAAGAACATCGGGCTTTTGACCTTGGTCAGCAAGCTCACCAAAAAGGTCTTTCCGCTTGGGGTAAACATTGAGTTTAAAATCCAACACACCTTTAATTATCTTTTCCATAGTCGCTCACTTGTATCAAAAAAAAGTCTGCGAGATCAATAACCCACCCCGCAGACTAATGGGGTTTTAACCAATATCGATTAGAATCTCACCGGGAGTAACACGGTCACCTTTTTGCACATACACAGCCTTAACTATTCCATCCACGTTGGAATGAACCTCCATCTCCATCTTCATTGCTTCAATCACCATAACACCCTGCCCAGCGGTTACAGCCGTGCCTTCTTGAACTAACACCTCGACAACATTACCCGGCATTGCTGCACTCACATGCCCGGGATCTGTTGCACGCTTCCGCCCTTTAGTGTCATCAGCAACAAACTCATTTAAAGATTCGAAAATAACCTCTTCTGGCATACCATCAAGTGAGAGGTAAAGCTTACGCTTTCCTGTGCCCGCATCACCCACACCCGTAATGGCCACTTCATAGCTCTCGCCGTGAACATCGATTAAAAATTCAGACGCTGCAACGGGAGCTGGCGAACTATTAAGAGTGGTCAGAACCTCAGGCTCTAAGGTTCCCGCTTCTCGCTGCTGTAGATATTCCTTGCCTAAATCAGGGAACATAGCATAGGTCAGTACATCTTCCTCATTCTTAGCCAGAGAGCCAATCTCATCACTCAATTTTTGGAATTCAGGTACTAACAAATCCGCAGGGCGCCCTTCATTGCAGACTTCTGCACCTATGGCCTGCTGCTGTAATTCACTATTTACCGGTGCAGGGGGACGACCATATCCGCCGAGCAAATAACGCTTAACTTCATTGGTAATCGTTTTATAACGCTGCCCTGCCAATACATTGTAAACGGCTTGCGTACCAACAATTTGAGAGGTCGGTGTCACCAATGGTGGATAGCCTAGATCTTTTCTTACCCGCGGTATTTCAGCAAAAACATCGCGAATAGAATCCAAAGCGTTTTGCTCTTTTAGCTGATTAGCCAAATTAGACATCATGCCGCCTGGAACTTGATTGATCTGTACTGATATATCCTCGCGTGTAAACTCACTTTCGAACTGATGATATTTTTTACGCACTTCTCGGAAATAATCCGCTATCTCCGATAACAACTCAAGATCTAATCCTGTATCAAACTCACTGCCCTTCAACGCAGCCACTTGCGATTCAGTCGCAGGATGACTTGTACCACCCGCAAATGAAGAGATCGCAGTATCGATAATATCTGCACCAGCTTCTATTGCTTTCATTTGACAGAGCGGTGCAAGTCCTGATGTAGAATGGCTATGCACAACTAATGGAAGATCCACAGCCTCTTTAATCGCCTTAACCAAAGCATAAGTATCATAAGGGCTAAGCAGACCTGCCATATCTTTTATGGCAATCGAGTCAGCCCCCATCTTTTTCAGATCAATAGCTTGCTGTACAAAGAGTTCATTAGTGTGCACAGGGCTGGTGGTATAACAGATGGTTCCCTGCGCATGTTTGCCTGCTTTTTTAACGGCTTTCATCGCACGTTCAATGTTGCGAAGATCATTCAATGCATCAAAGACACGAAACACATCAATACCATTATCTGCAGCTTTCTGCACAAAATGGTCAACAACATCATCAGCATAATGACGATAGCCTAATAAATTTTGTCCTCGCAGCAACATCTGAAGACGGGTATTAGGTAAAGCTTTACGAAGTTGACGCAGACGCTCCCAAGGATCTTCTTTAAGGAAACGAATACAGGCATCAAACGTTGCTCCACCCCATGCTTCCAACGACCAATAACCCACCTTATCTAACTTTTCACAGATAGGTAGCATATCTTCTGTTCGCATACGGGTAGCGATAAGAGACTGATGCGCATCTCGCAGAACAACATCGGTAATTTCTATCTTTTTCGTAGTCATAACTCAATCCTATATCTCTTACCAACCAGCATGGGCGGCGATAGCGCTCGCAATAGCTAAAGCTATTTCACTTGGGTGGCGTTTCACGGAGTAATCCAGCAGTTCTGGATGATTCGGCACAAAACTCGTATTAAAATTGGCATCCTTAAAATCTGGATGGCGTAGGATCTGCTGATAATAATCCGCGGTCGTTTTAATACCGTGTAGACGCATGTCATCTAATGCACGCTGACCACGGGCGATCACCTGATCCCAAGATAGGGCCCAAACAACCAATTTAAGACACATCGAATCGTAATAAGGTGGTATCTCATAACCGGTATAAATAGCTGTATCAACTCGCACACCTGGGCCACCAGGAGCGTAGTAATGACTCACTCGACCAAAACTGGGTAAGAAATCATTTTTAGGGTCTTCAGCATTGATCCTAAATTGCAACGCATAACCACGAAATTGAATATCGTCTTGTTTGTATGTCAGAGCTAAACCAGAGGCGACCTTTAGCTGCTCCTGAACAATATCAACACCCGTAATTTGTTCGCTGATCGTATGCTCAACTTGCACTCGTGTATTCATCTCCATGAAATACACTTCATCACCGGTGATCAAAAACTCCACTGTACCTGCGTTCTCATAACCGACCGCTTTAGCCGCGCGTACCGCTAAATCACCGATATATTCCCGTTTCTCTTGGGATAACTGAGGGCTTGGTGCAATCTCAATCAGTTTCTGATTTCGGCGTTGTATAGAGCAGTCACGCTCAAATAGGTGGATTACATTGCCATGGCTATCCGCCAGTATCTGAACTTCGATATGCAAAGGGTCAACAATGCACTTCTCCATAAACACTTCAGCAGATCCAAACGCTTTCGTTGCCTCAGAAATGACACGGGGAAACTGGGTGATCAGTTCTTCATCACTATCGCAACGACGGATACCTCGCCCACCCCCACCGGAGGTTGCTTTGACCATGACGGGATAACCAATCTCTTTAGCTAGCTCTAGCGCCTCGTCCAAACCACTTAAATTGCTCTCCGAACCTGGCGTTACCGGTACATTGGCTGCTCGCATACTGTCACGAGCTTGAGTTTTATCACCCATGCCATGTATGACACTCGATTTAGGACCGATGAAAATCACACCGTTCTTTTCGCATAACCGAGCAAGTTCAGGATTTTCAGATAAAAACCCGTAGCCTGGATGAATCGCATCACAACCGGTCTCTAAGGCTAGATTTACAATCCGCAAAGGATCTAAGTAACCGGCTAATGGATCATCACCTAACGAATAAGCCTCATCAGCACGCTTAACATGCAGCCCATAACGATCCGGCTCCGTATAGATCGCTACCGACCGGATACTCATCTCCGCACAGGCTCGCACAATACGTACTGCGATCTCCCCTCGATTAGCAATCAAAACTTTTTTCAACATAACCTTTTCCTCAACAGCGAGAATGCACAGCGTAATTGCCTATCACTAAAAGAAGAAATCGTTATTTTTTTGTTTTACTATAAGGTTTACCTTATACATGAAATGAAATATAGCTTATGCAATACACAGTACCTCGCATCGCTAATCGCTTAACATTCCGACAACTTCAGGTATTTCATGCGGTTTATTCTTCACTAAATTACAGTAAAGCCGGTGAGAAATTAGGCTTAACCCAACCTGCTGTGAGTGGACAAATCCGGCAATTAGAGCAGGCCCTTGGCTCACCTTTATTTGAATATGTTGGTAGGCGCTTATACATTACCGGCGCGGGGGAAGCACTGGCGGTACACACTGAGTCTATTTTTAGAGAACTCGAAAAACTACAGATCGATCTGAGTGAACAACAAGGTAAAGTCGCAGGCGATCTCCGACTCGTGGCGGTTAGTACTGCACAATATGTAGTGCCTTATCTGATCAAAGATTTTTCAATTTTACATCCTAATGTTCATATCACCGTTTCCGTTGTTAACCGCGCCACAGCCTTACAACGTATGGAAGAAAATAGAGATGATTTAACAATCATGGGCCTTGTACCGGAAAACCGGCCACTGAAAGTTTTACCTTTTTTAAACAATGAGCTAGTTCCAGTTGTACCTGCAAATCATCCATTTATAACGCAAAAAAACATTTCTCCGCAGCAGTTTCTTAATAGTCAGCTACTACTACGTGAAGCGGGCTCAGGTTCTCGCTTAGCCTTGGAAAATCATTGTTTCAAAAACGGGTTAAAACTGAAGGGAGTGATGGAATTGGGCTCAAATGCAGCCATTAAACATGCGGTTATCGCAGGTTTAGGGGTCGCGGTTCTGCCTAAGCTCAGCTTGCTAGCGGAACTGAGACTTAAAAACCTTCACGCTATCTCATTGACCGGTTTCCCATTAAATCGTTCTTGGTCTGTAGTTTACCCGGAATCAAAATATCCGACCCCAGCCATGAAAGCCTTTATGGACTATATGCAAACAAACCTAGATACAATTGAACAGCAGTTTGAACATCTTCAAAACAGAATGGATATATAGCGCGGTAACATCGCTTATCTAATCATCCGCTGTTTTGCTAAATAGAAACCTGGCCCATATCATTTATGTCGCGTTTCGTTATACTCAAATCGACCGTTGACCCCGACTATTAGCAGGGAATCTAATGCTACAACGCATATGGCTCAGCTTTTTTCTTATCGCCTTTAGTGCCGCTTTGTATCAGTGGCTTTGGCTAGATGATTCCGGTGTATTTCAACGCCTTGTTCAATCTACATTTGATATGTCGAAGCTATCCGTAGAGCTGTCTATTGGCCTAATCGGCACGTTAGCTTTTTGGCTAGGGATGATGAAGTTAGCCGAAAGCTCAGGGCTTGTGGATAAGTTTGCCCGCGGAATAAGTCCCTTGTTTACTCGCTTAATGCCAGACGTTCCTAAAGGCCATCCAGCCTTAGGCTCTATGACTATGAACCTCTCTGCTAATATTCTTGGGCTCGACAACGCTGCAACCCCCTTAGGACTTAAAGCGATGCGTGATTTACAGACGCTAAATCCGCAAAAAGATACAGCCAGTAATGCACAAATTCTATTTTTAGTCCTAAATACGTCTTCAGTTACCCTCTTCCCAATTACCGTCTTTCTTTACCGAGCTCAACAAGGCGCTAGTGACCCAACCTCTGTTTTTATCCCTATTCTAATTGCTACATGTTGCTCTACATTAGCAGGATTACTGGCGGTAAGCTTTGTACAGAAAATACCGTTATGGGAACGTGTAATACTGCTCTACATCGGTGGATTCATCGCTTTTCTACTTGCCTTTATCGGTTACTTCTCCACCCTTACGGTGGATCAATTACAGCGCCAATCCTCCCTTGTTGGGAACTTTACAATTTTCACCGCCGTTATCGGCTTTCTATTGATTTCGCATATAAAGAAGGTCAACGTCTATGAGACATTTATTGAGGGTGCCAAAGAGGGGTTTGAGGTAGCGATTAAGATCATCCCCTATCTACTTGCGATGCTGGTGGCTATAGGCGTACTGAGGGAGAGTGGAGCTTTAGAGGGGTTTATCTGGCTTCTGCGTGAAGGTTTAGGTGCTTTAGGGTTCGATACGCGCTTTGCTGACGCCCTCCCAACCGCAATCATGAAACCATTATCCGGCTCCGGTGCTCGGGCGATGATGCTGGAAACAATGAACACCCATGGCGTAGATTCATTTCCCGCTTATCTCGCCTCAATCATTCAAGGTTCAACCGAAACAACCTTCTATGTACTGGCCGTTTACTTTGGTTCCGTGGGAATACGCCATACC
Organism: Neptuniibacter sp. 1_MG-2023; assembly: GCF_030547185.1. Classification (GTDB taxonomy): domain Bacteria; phylum Pseudomonadota; class Gammaproteobacteria; order Pseudomonadales; family Balneatricaceae; genus Neptuniibacter. The sequence goes on along the minus strand of NZ_JAUOQR010000007.1, from coordinate 152,537 downwards.
CGCCATGCAATAGCCTGCGGGTTAACGGCTGATTTAGCCGGTATTATTGCCGCGATTAGTGTCGGTTATTGGTTTTTTGGTTAATACTTGATCCAACAAACTCGTAACGCTGCGCTATCAACCAGATTAGAAGGCATCCAAACCACGAATATGACCATGACCGTCAATCGCAACCTGCACACATTCAGCCTCGGTCACTTTACGCAACTCCGTACCATCAGGGCAGCAGCCCCAAGCTTCTACTTTGATACGCATAGAAGTATGACCTGTCTCTACCAATTGAGTATAGAACGACATAATGGTTCCCACACGAACCGGGGACATAAATGCCATCTGGCCAATGGATACAGTAGAGATTCGTCCTTTAGATAGACGAGCAGAGAATATCTCTGATGCTTGTACCATCTTCGCAGACACCCAACCTCCATAAACGTCACCAAACATATTTGTGGCATCACAAGCCGCCGGTAGCTGCAAACTCAGCTCACCTTCTGGTTGTAGGCTTTCATCATCATTTATTATCATTATTAAGTCACCTCGACAGGAGCGTACTAACGCTATTTAACCAACTTCACTTGGTAGCGTATGCCATCAAGCTTACAAAGCTTGCTAGGCTATTTATCAATATTAGTCGAAGATTATACAAAAGTATTAATCATTCAAACCCCATATTGAAAAAACGTTCACTTTTTAAAAAATGTTTTGCGCTGTCACATATTTGTCATTAAAGCTGCCTATAGTTCTCCTCATATTAACTTTCACAAAAATATTAAGACTCTCTGGAGCTTTACATGAAACCTATGAAAAAGTTATTTGCTGCTGTTGCTATCTCTGCAACTTGCGTAGCTGCAAATGCATCTGACCTTCTAGATAAAAACCTACCCGTTTACACTAAGGCTTCTGGTGTTTCTGGTAACCTTTCATCTGTAGGTTCTGACACACTAGCTAACCTTATGACGTTGTGGGCTGAAGAGTTCAAACGTAACTACCCTAACGTTAACATTCAGATTCAGGCTGCGGGTTCTTCTACTGCTCCACCAGCACTAACTGAAGGCACATCTAACATTGGCCCTATGTCTCGTAAAATGAAAGACAAAGAGCTAGAAGCATTTGAAAAGAAATACGGCTATAAGCCAACACCTGTAGCCGTTGCTATCGATGCCTTAGCGGTATTCGCTCATAAAGATAACCCTGTTAAAGGCCTAACGATTGCTCAAGTAGATGCGATCTTCTCATCTACTCGTAAGTGTGGCGCTGCAAACGATATTGCTACTTGGGGCGATGCAGGCGTAACAGGTTCTTTAGCTGATAAAACGGTTCAGATCTTCGGTCGTAACTCTGTATCTGGTACTTACGGTTACTTCAAGAAGAAAGCGCTTTGTAAAGGCGATTTCAAAAACAACGTTAACGAACAGCCAGGTTCTGCTTCTGTAGTTCAGTCTGTATCTACTTCTTTGAACAGCATCGGTTACTCCGGTATCGGCTACAAGACTGCCTCTGTTCGTGCGCTTCCTTTGACTAAGAAAGAAGGCACTGCGTTTGTTGAAGCTTCACCAGAAAACGCACTTAACGGCACATACCCTCTTGCTCGTTCACTTTACGTATACGTGAACAAAAAGCCAGGTCAGCCTCTAGCACCACTAGAGAAAGAGTTCCTGAAAATGGTTATGTCTAAAGTAGGTCAAGAAGTTGTAGTTAAAGATGGCTACATTCCTCTACCTTCTGCTGTAGTTAAAAAACAGATGGCTGCTCTAGGCATGTAATACGCCTCGAACATGTTTGACATCAATAAGGGGGCCTTTAGGCCCCCTTATTTCGCTTAAAGCACCCTCTGTAACATTGGTGTAACAAACTTTTAATATTGTACGCGCCGTAAATTCAGTTAACCTCAGGACCAACGCGCCATGAGTAAAGACAATATAGCTTCAGCCGAGTTGGATTTTAATACCCCATCCGCTAAGCGAAACAGAAGCATACGCGCACTGAAAGATAAGTTTGCAGCGGCAGGCATAGCCTTCGGTGGAATCAGTGTAATCGTAGCCATTCTGTTGATCTTCTTCTATCTACTCTATGAAGTAGCGCCTCTATTTGAATCAGCAGATATAGAAAGGTGGCAGGAGAATAATCAACAGGTTGCTCCCTATTCAGTCCCAGGCGAAGGTAAGACGCTTTACCTTACGATGGAAGAGCAAGCGGAAATAGGTTTACGGATCACAGATCTAGGCCAACTTGTTTTCTTCAATACGCTTAACGGTGATGTAATCAAGCAGGAGACTATTAATGTTCCTGCCGGTGCAACCGTTACTAGCTTTGCTATTGCGTCAGAATACAGTGGTATTTTTGCCTTAGGTTTCAGCAACGGTGAAGCGCTAGTATTTAAGCAGTTCTACAAATCCACCTACCCTAATGATATTCGTGTCATTACGCCTGAGGTCGTTTACCCTCTTGGCGCTGAGCCAATCACTATAAGTGAAGGTCCGGTGGACGTTCTCGCCTTAAATGGTGGTGAAGACGAATGGACAATCGTTGGTGGTCAGAAATCTAAGCTGACAGCTACAGAAGTGACACTTTCACTCAATATCATCACCGATGAAGTGTCTGCAGAAACCAACTCCTTTGCGCTACCTAACATGAACATCTCAGCGAAAAAGCTTTTATTAATGCCTGATCGCAGCTGGATGATGATCGCAAGTGATGGGGGCAAGCTGGGTATTGTTAATATGAAGGCTGAAGGCGGCCCCGCTATTACTCAGCTTATTGACGCGACTACCGGCAATATTACTTCATTCGAAATGCTACTAGGGGGTAACTCACTGCTTATCTCTGATGATCTAGGTGTAACCAGCCAGTGGTTTTTAGTACGTAATGATAAAAACCAATGGGTGATGACTAAGGTTCGTAGTTTCGAAAATGGTAATACTGCGGTGAGCTCAATCTCGATTGAACACCGCCGTAAAGGTTTTGTCACTATCTCTGAACAGGGACAACTGTCGTTCTACAGCACAACGGCACATCGTACCTCATTAAGTGCAGCAATCACTGAAGGCAATGCCGATATGATTGCACTAGCGCCGCGTTCTAACGCACTGCTAGTAGAACAGAATAATCAGCTAACCTTATGGGCGATTCATAACGAGCATCCTGAAATTTCATGGAGCGCTATTTGGGAAAAAGTTTGGTACGAAGGCTATGAAGAGCCTGAGTACACTTGGCAGTCCTCTGCTTCTACAAATGACTTTGAACCTAAATACAGCTTGATGCCTCTAGCGTTTGGTACTCTTAAAGCGGCATTCTATGCCATGCTATTTGGCACACCGCTCGCGATTTGCGGGGCTATTTATACCGCTTATTTCATGGTTCCAGCGATGCGCCGCAAGGTAAAACCTTTCATTGAGTTAATGGAGGCTTTACCAACTGTTATCTTAGGTTTCTTAGCAGGCTTATGGTTAGCGCCTTTTATGGAGGTCAACCTCGCCGGAATATTTGTCACACTCCTTGTTCTGCCCGCGGCGATTATCGCCTTCGCTTATGCTTGGTCTGGGGCACCAAAATCAATTAGGTACCTTATACCTGATGGCTGGGATGCCGCTCTATTAGTACCCGTTATTATCTTAGCAACCTACTTTAGCTTTGCTATAGCGCCATATTTAGAGCAGATGCTATTCGGTACGGAGATGCGTTACTGGGTAACCAGTGAGTTAGGTATTCCTTACGACCAACGTAACGCGCTTGTTGTGGGTGTGGCCATGGGCTTTGCAATTATCCCAACCATCTTCTCAATTACAGAGGATGCGATATTTGCTGTGCCAAAACACTTGTCCTATGGCTCATTAGCTCTAGGTGCAACCCCATGGCAAACATTAGTGCGTGTTGTTATGCCGACCGCAAGCCCAGGTATTTTTTCTGCGGTAATGATCGGTATGGGTCGTGCAGTCGGTGAAACAATGATCGTATTAATGGCGACAGGTAATACGCCGATCATGGATGTGAATATCTTTGAAGGCATGCGTACCTTGGCAGCCAATATAGCTGTTGAGATGCCAGAGTCTGAAGTAGGTAGCACCCACTTCCGTATCTTGTTCTTAGCCGCGTTCGTATTGTTCATATTCACCTTTATGGTGAATACGCTAGCGGAGCTGGTTCGTCAGCGCTTGCGTAAGAAATACGGCTCACTTTAACCCGTGCGTAATAGAGGATAATTCTAATGCGACAGTCTTTTTCAGAATGGACAAAATCCGGCGCACCTTGGGTATGGCTTAATGCCGGTGCCGTTGCGATCTGTCTAATCATGGTAATTGGGTTGCTTTCCCTAATTGCCGTTCGTGGTTTGGGACATTTCTGGCCTGCCGATGTAGTTCAAGGTACCTATGTCGAAAATGATCACAGTGTTCGTCTAATTGGTGAACGCGTACAAACAGAAATCGTTCCAGCAGAACAACTGCGAGGAAGCGGTGTAACCGTTGCTGAAAATGTTGAAGAGATGCATCGTTCCCTTATGAAAGTAGGTAACCGTGATCACGGTGGTACCGATTTCATTTGGATTATCGATGATTTTCTTGGAAACAAAGAAAAACCGGAAATGTTATTTACGGCAGAACGTCGTGAATGGGGTAATTTTTACGGTTACCTTCGCGGCATTAAGGAAGAAGGGAAATTAGTTGCTAGCCATGACGGTTACGAAAGCAGCCCTGAATACCAGATTTTATGGGATGCCTTACAAAACCGTATTGAGCGGGTGACGTCAATTCAAGAGAAGATTGATCATATTGAGAAGGGCGAAATTAGCTCAATCAACTATGAGCTTGAACGTCTTCGTTTGAAAGAACGCTCATTGCAGCTAAAAGAGGTCGTAGAGACTGCACCCTATCAAGCAATTACGGATCGCCGTCTAGAGTTAGATGCTGAATACGAGAGTCTTCAGAGTGAACTACTCGCACTATATAAAGCGATTAATCGTGACAGCATTACCGCTGAGATCGCTAATGGACAAGTTGTTGAATTAAAAATAGCAGCAATTGTCCGTGCTTTCCTGCCGAATGATATGGGCCTTGGTGGCAAACTTGTGCACTACTTCCAAAAACTTTGGGAGTTCGTCTCAACAGATCCACGTGAAGCTAACACTGAAGGGGGTATCTTCCCTGCAATCTTCGGTACAGTAATGATGGTTCTCATCATGTCTGTTATCGTTACACCCTTTGGTGTGATTGCGGCTGTATACTTACGTGAATATGCAAGACAAGGGTTTGTTACACGCCTTATCCGCATCGCGGTAAACAACTTAGCGGGTGTACCGTCGATCGTTTACGGTGTATTTGGTCTTGGTTTCTTTGTTTACTTTTTAGGTGGTCATATAGATGACGCCTTCTTCCCAGAAGCAAAGCCGGCTCCGACATTCGGAACACCGGGCCTTATGTGGGCTTCTATTACATTGGCACTGTTAACAGTTCCAGTGGTTATCGTTGCGACTGAAGAGGGCTTAACACGTATCCCTCGCGCAGTTCGTGAAGGCTCTTTAGCTCTAGGTGCAACGAAATTCGAAACATTAATGAAAATCGTTATTCCAATGGCAAGCCCCGCCATAATGACCGGTGTCATACTGGCTATTGCGCGAGCGGCCGGTGAGGTAGCGCCATTAATGTTGGTTGGTGTGGTCAAACTTGCACCAAGCCTACCATTGGATTTGAACTACCCATATCTACATTTAGATCAGAAATTTATGCACTTGGGCTTCCATATCTACGATGTAGGTTTCCAAAGCCCTAACGTTGAAGCGGCTCGTCCGCTGGTATACGCAACGGCGCTTCTGCTAGTGATCGTAATCGCATTGCTGAATTTGACAGCAATTCAGATTCGAAATCACCTGCGTGAAAAATTCAAAGCGCTTGAAATGTAACTAGAAGTCGGACTTAATTTTTTAAAAGGTTGCTAAAATGACTAGCGAAGCTAAAACACACGCAATTGATATCTCTTCTTTACAGCGTGATAACCAAGTATTAAACCTCGAGGAAGAAACCCTTGCACTTGAGGTGAAAGATCTAAAATTATGTTACGGCGATAATGAAGCCTTACATGGTATTGATATGCAAATCCCAAAGAACCGCGTAACCGCATTTATTGGGCCATCAGGGTGTGGTAAATCAACTTTACTACGCTGTTTCAATCGCATGAATGATTTGGTTGATGACTGTCGTATCACGGGCCAAATTCTTCTAGATGAAAACAACATCTATGATCGTAGCGTAGAAATTGCTGAACTACGTCGCCGAGTTGGTATGGTTTTCCAGAAACCTAATCCATTTCCTAAATCGATTTACGAAAATGTAGCTTACGGCCTTCGTATTCAAGGTGTCACCAAAAAACGCATTATTGATGAAACCGTTGAATGGGCACTTAAATCAGCGGCACTTTGGGATGAAGTAAAAGATCGTCTACATGAAAGTGCATTGGGTATGTCCGGTGGTCAGCAACAGCGTCTCGTTATTGCACGTACCATTGCGGTAAAACCTGAAGTATTGCTATTAGATGAGCCCGCTTCAGCGTTAGACCCAATATCTACACTGAAAATTGAAGAGTTGATCCACGAACTGAAGAAAGATTTCACCATCGTGATCGTAACTCACAACATGCAGCAGGCAGCGCGTGTATCTGATTACACGGCTTTCATGTATATGGGTGATCTGATTGAATTTGGTGTAACCGATACGCTTTTCACTAACCCTGAAAAGAAACAAACTGAAGACTACATCACTGGCCGCTACGGTTAATTGGGGAAAGGATAAATAACATGGAACTTAAAACAGAAGATTATTCCACGCATATCTCCCAGCAATTCAATGAAGAGCTGGAACAGATTCGTACCCAGCTTCTTACCATGGGCGGCGTGGTCGAGCGTCAAGTTCACGATTGTATCGATGCGCTACTAAATGGCGATGCTGAATTAGCTGAACAATCTCGTCGAGTTGATAAGCAAACTAACGAGATGGAAGTCCTTATTGATGAGCAGTGCACAACAATTATTGCTCGTCGCCAACCGGCTGCGAGTGATTTGCGTTTAATTATCGCTGTCTCAAAAGCCGTATCCGACTTGGAAGGAATGGGCGATGAAGCTAGCCGTATCTGCCGCCATGCCATTGAGTTGGTTGAAGAAGGCAGCTCTCCTCGCGGCTACCAAGAGGTTCGCCATATTGGTAATTTAGTCCGTGAGATGGTTAAAGATGTATTAACCGCATTTGCTCGCAACGATACTGAGCTAGCGTACCGTGTGGCGAAAATGGATAAATCTGTCGATCAGGAATATCGCTCAGCGATGCGCTCTCTTGCAACATTTATGATGGAAGATCCGCGCTCAATCTCTAGCGTTATGAATGTAATTTGGGTACTGCGTAGCTTAGAACGTATCTCAGAACATGCCCGAGCGATGGCAACTCACCTTATCTACTTAGTTAGTGGTACCGATGTTCGTCACGGTAGCCTTAAGCAGATAAAACGTGCCGTTAATCCAGATACTGATGAGCAAGAATAAGTAAGTCTATTTCATCACTAGACGATACGATAAAACAGCCTTCGGGCTGTTTTTTTTGGTTAATCTCAAAGTTCTACAGCGATTGGTCGATATAATGATCACAACGTAATATATCAGCTTAAACATCAAAGTTTATAAAGACGTGTAGATGCTTAGCTGTTCTCGGATTTAGGACCTTTATGCTGCAATACACTGTCTACGCTGATCTAAACTGTCCTTTCTGTTATGCCTTGCATGAACAGTTACATGAATTCGGCCTATTACCCCAGGTAGATTGGCGTTTAGTTGAGCATGCACCCGATATTGCTATCTACAATAAAACCGCTGAAAACCAAGCAGAATTAGCGAGCGACGTATTTGTCGTTCGCAGTCGCGTTCCTCATATAGACGTTGCTCTACCGCAAAGAAGAAGTGATAGCCATTTTGCTAACCTCTGTGTCATCCAAGCAGCAGAACATGACCTAGAAAAATCTATTAAATTACGCCATTTACTTTATCGCGCGCTCTGGATTGACGGTTTAGATATAGCTGATGTACCTGTTATCTATGACTGTCTCATCGCAGCAGGGTTGCCTGCAGAAGTCACAATAGAAGAAGCACAAGAAAACCTTTTAGCCCAATGGCAAAAAAGTTGGGAAGATGGCAACTTTAACTTAAGAATTCCAGTGATCTGTAGTTCAGATGGCCGAACCTCCCTTGGTTTGCCTAGCCCTGATGATTTGAAAGCGTTCTTTAAAGGCGAAGAGATCAGTACACTAGAGATTCGTGGCGAAGTTAAAACGAAACCTCTACAGCAAACCATCGCAATATACTGTGACCATAATATAGAAAATATTTGGCCCTTGATCGCCTCTTTACGTAACGACTACAACATTCTTTTACCCTCAAACCTTTCAGAATTAAAACAGCTACTACATAAAGACCACCCAGCATTATTGATGTTAAGTACAGAAAATCAATGGGATAGCATGTTTTCACTATGCAGGGATGTCACAAGTAACCAAGACGAATTATCTATCCCTGTCGCGTTCATCAATCAAGAGAACGATGATCAGCGTGAGCTAGAAGCTTACAATGCTGGCGCTTCTGATTTCATGTATCTGACCCGCCCAGCCGCTGTTTTACAATCCCGCATACAGATTCTAATGCAGATGAAACAGTCCCAAGATAAGCTGGCCCGTTCTGCGCGCATAGATGGCCTTACTCAAGTGAATAATCGTCGCGAATTTGACCGTAGCATTGACGCTGAGTGGCGTAGAGCACAACGCTCTAAACGTAACTTAGTGCTTCTTATGCTCGATGTAGACCATTTCAAATCTTTTAATGATCAATATGGACACTTAGCAGGCGACGGCTGCTTAAGAACCATTGCGCAGGCCATTAAAAAAACGGTTAAACGGGCTGAAGATTCTGTTTATAGATATGGTGGTGAAGAGTTTGCCGTCATACTCCCAGAAAGTACTCTGGAAGGGGCGAAGATCCTTGCTGAAAAGGTTCGTGCAAATATTGAAGCCTTACAGATCAAACATCTAAACGCTGGCGACAAAAAGATTGTGACAGTTAGTATTGGTATTGCGAGCTGTAAACCATCTGAAGATATCTGCCCGAACGACTTAATCGAACAGACAGATAGAGCACTCTATAAAGCTAAAGAACTGGGCCGTAATAGAGTTATCCTCAACACCTAATACTAGAGTTCCGGCATAGAAATAAAGCCAGGTAAGGCTTTTATGCGGTTTATCCATGCCCGAATATGTGGATAACTTTCTAAAGAAACACCCCCTTCATGGGATAAGCCTACATAAGGCATCACAGCACAGTCAGCAATTGTTGGGCGATCTAAAGCTAACCATTCATGCTCAGTCAGCTGAGCTTCAAGAATAGGTAAAATTTTAGCCGCAACGGCTAATGCACTTTCTTTATGCAGATCGAATCCAAACTTATCCACAAGCCGTGCAGCACCTGGGCCATTCTGTACCTCATTCGCCGCCGTCGACAGCCACTGTATAACTTCAGCTTGCTCAGCAGGCGTTTTAGGGTACCAACTTTCATCAGCATATTTCCCAGCAAGATAAACCAAAATAGCTTGGGAATCTCTTATCACAACCTCCCCATCAGTTAAAACAGGAAGCTCCCCTAATGGGTTTAAGTCAATCACTGGTGATTGTTTATGTTCACCGGCCATAAAATCGACGGGAACTAACTCTAGTTTAATACCCGCTAATGCAGCAAATAAACGGGCTTTGTAACAGTTACCCGATAACTCAAGATCATAAAGCTTCATGTTAAATCTCCTTGTTTTATTACCCCGAGCTCTAGCAGCTGTTCCTCACTAAAACGAGGTGTCAAATATTGTGAACAGTTCCAATCAAAGGCTTCCAACTCAATCTCGATGATCGATTCGACACGCTCCTTTTCACTGCAATAGTCCATAACCGGCTTTAACCGCTCGGATAGGTCATCGAGAAAATAAATACGCATTCGGCCTAAAATTTTTAACCGGCGCTTATTAGCGTAGTCTACTAAGAACAACGCCACCTTATTGTTATGCGTGCTATTGCCAAGCGTTTGATATTGAGAATTACCTCGATAATTAGCAAAGGCTAAGCATCGATCGTTAATGATCTGTAAAAAACCGAGAGGGCCGCCTCGATGTTGAATATATGGCCAATCATTTTCAGAAACCGTTGCCATATAAAAACTATCTCGCTGCGATATAAAGGCACACTCCCGTTCTCTTAAACGATCAAAGTCCGGCATACGCCCACGCATCTGCTGCATCTTTTCAAAACTGCCAAAATGCTGCTGTATTGATTCTACGGCGGGGGTGAATGTTAACTCACTAAAACGGTGGGCCATCGATCTCTCGTTTACTCTATTAGGTTATCATCATTATTGTTTATTCATTTATAGCAATAAAGATAAATAGATGACTTTAACTAATGCAATTTACGCATTAATATAAAAACATGAATAAACTTAAAGCGATGGCTATTTTTGTAAAAATTGTTGAAAGCGGTAGTTTAAATGGCGCAGCGGATAAACTATCGATGTCACAATCATCCGTAGTGAGAGCCCTTGCCGCTTTAGAAAATACCTTAGGCGTTCAACTACTTTATAGAACCACTAGACGCCTGACCCTCACTGAAGAGGGACGTGACTACTGTCAGCGCTGCCGACAAATACTCCTTGAGGTGGAAGACGCAGAAAATGCACTGACTCAACGGCAAATAAAACCGAGTGGAAAAATACGTATTACCGCCCCCATGACCTTCGGGCGTCTACACCTAGCACCTATTATTAATGACTTTTTAACCACCTTTCCTGAAACCGAAGTTGAGCTTCTACTCCTCGATCGTGTTGTAGATCTTATTGAAGAAGGTATGGATATAGCCCTGCGCATAGGCCAACTCCCCGATTCAACTTTAATTGCTAAACAAATAGGTCATATCCGTTATAAGGTCTGCGCTAGCCCTGCATACATTCAAAAAGCAGGTATACCTAGCGCCCCCACTGAACTATCCGATTACCAATGTATAAGGCTTACAGGACTAAAATCGCACTCTGAGTGGGCATTTAAAGAAACCGGAAAAGTACACAAAATAAGCGTATCGGGCCCTTTTAAAACGAATCATATTGAAACAGCGCTAGATGCTTGCGCCCAAGGGTTAGGCTATTGCCAGTTTTTAAGTTATCAAGTCGACCAGAGAATTGCTTCAGGAGAGCTAACACCGGTACTTGAGAGCTTTGAACCCGATCCTGTACCAGTGAATTTGGTTTACCCTCACTCACGCTTACTCTCATCAAGGAGTCGGTACTTTATTGAATGGGCAGCCCCTAGATTAAAAACACGCTTATCTTTAATCCAAAGCTAAAGGTTTATCCCGCGATAGTCACTTCTCAAAGTATTGTTCCAGAGGTGGAAAACGTTCAATAAGACCTTCACGTCCCAAGGTTTCCATTAGCGCTATATTCCGCTCAGGGATCTCCTCTGGCGTTTTATAGTGCATTAAGACACGACTCATCTGCCCTTCACGGATAATATGAATAGTGGGGAACGGCGCACGATTGGTCCAGTTACTAATATGATCGGCATCAACGCCAGCAAAACAATATTGAGGGTGAAAACTGGCCAACTGAAAAACACCATCAAGACCGGCATCTTCTAAAGCATCTTGGCACATATCCAATAGATCAAGAAAACTATAAAAATCGATGGCCGTCTCAGTAAAACTGATTAAGCTGGTGGATAGCTCCGATTCTTTACAGTTCTGAATATGCTGTAATTCGTTTAGAAAATCTTGGATTGCAACATCCAACTCAGTCGCATGTGACACACAATAACGGATTGCTCGTTTACGCACCTCAGGGGCCGCAAAAGGACATAAATTAAGGCCCACGACTATAGATTCAACCCACTGCTGAGTTAAAGTCGCGGCCTCTTCTGCAGGAAAAGAAAATTTTTGTATATTCATAAAAAGGGATACTACCTCAGCCTATCGGCTGGAGATACTCATACATGTTAAGATATTGGTTTTGATGAAATCTCAGGACAACTGATCTGTGCCCATAAAAGCTGCCCTTACTCGACAAAGTTTTGATACTCGTTGGAAAACGCTCCGTCGCCCCTATCAACAGGTTGCACCTCAACAATTGCGCACTTGGTTTACTGACCACGGCTCCTTGACACAACGTTTGATAAAACTAAGTAAAGGCGACTTTCGAGTTGAAGTGGTACAGCAAGGTTGGCTTAGACCCACGCGCTCAGAAGCCAAAGCGCTAAAAATGGATTATCGCCAGGTTGCACTCATTCGAGAGGTTCAACTCATCGGCAATGGCCAACCTTGGGTCTTCGCTCGATCAATTATTCCAGCACAAACGCTCAGCGGAGCAGAACGTCAACTCCGAGTATTAGGCAACCGGTCATTAGGCAGTTTGCTATTCACCGATCCAACTATGCGGCGTGGACGCTTACAAATATGTCGCTTATCCCTTAATAATACTGAAAAAGTATGGGCGCGCCGATCTGTATTTTTTCTATCGAAAAAGCCTCTTTTGGTTTCAGAGGTTTTCCTGCCGCAACTTCTACAGGTAAACTAAACCTAATTAGTATTTTAGTAAACGCACGTCTAATTAACGGATTAAATCGCAGACAACTTTATGGCCTCTGGAACACAAAAAAACGCCCCTTTCAGCGCAGCTAAACTGCGAGCATTTGTGCAATTAATGCGTATAAATAAGCCAATAGGCAGCTATCTCCTTCTGTGGCCAGCTTACTGGGCCCTATGGATGGCAGCAGAAGGTATGCCAGCATACGACATCCTCATTATCTTCACACTTGGGGTTTTTCTTACCCGCTCAGCAGGCTGCGTAATTAATGATTATGCAGATCGCAAGATAGATGGCCATGTTAAACGTACCGCCATGCGACCTATCCCTTCCGGCCTAGTTAGCTCAAAGGAAGCTTTAATTCTCTTTACCATCCTAATGTTGGCCGCATTTGTACTCGTACTCTTTACCAATATAGAAACCATTATTTTATCTTTAGGTGGTTTAGCATTAGCCGTCTGCTACCCTTTTATGAAGCGCTACACTCACCTACCCCAAGTGGTTTTGGGCGCTGCGTTTTCTTGGGCTATTCCTATGGCTTTTACCGCCGTGACTGAAAGTGTACCTATTTATGCGTGGTTAATTTATATAGCCAATGTTTTATGGACTATCGCCTATGACACTATGTATGCCATGGTCGATAAAGATGATGATCTACGTATAGGTGTTAAATCAACCGCCATACTATTTGGCGATGCAGATAAAGTAATTATAGGGATTCTCCAGCTAACAACACTGATCACTCTTGCCTTAGTTGGTCAACAAATTCACTTAGGTTGGCCTTACTATCTCGGTTTAATCTGCGCCGCAGGCTTCTTTATTTATCAACAGTTCCTTATCCGTAATCGCGAACGTGATCTATGCTTCAAAGCGTTTTTAAATAATCATTATGCAGGTTTAGTGATTTTTATTGGCGTAGCAAGCCATTATTTCTTAGCACAATCGGATCTTTTTAAGCTATAACTTAGTAATTCAATGCAGTTTGTAATATTTGTGTAACAGTATTGTCTTCTAATAGCCCCGTCGATAAATTGAAATATAAAGGGCAATAACACCATGTCTGACTCTAAAAGCGTACTTATCGTAGATGATGAGGCGCCCATTCGCGAAATGATCGCAGTTGCACTAGAAATGGCTGGATACAACTGTTTAGAAGCGGAGAACGCTAATGAGGCCCACAGCCTGATCGTAGACGATAAACCAGATATGGTCTTATTGGATTGGATGATGCCCGGCACTAGCGGTATTGAGTTCGCCCGCCGTTTACGCAAAGATGAAACGACTGCCGATATCCCTATTATTATGCTAACCGCTAAAGGTGATGAGGATTACAAGATCAAAGGGCTGGAAGCCGGTGTAGATGATTACATCACTAAGCCATTCTCTCCTCGCGAATTAGTAGCGCGTTTAAAAGCGGTACTTCGTCGTACAACACCTAAAGGGATTGAAGAACCGGTAAGCGTCGATGGCCTTACTCTTGATCCTATCTCCCATCGCGTAACCTCAGAACAAGATCCTATTGATCTAGGACCTACAGAGTTTCGTCTATTACAATTTTTTATGACACATCAAGATCGCGCATACTCCCGTAGCCAGCTGTTAGATATGGTTTGGGGAGGCAATGTATATGTCGAAGAGCGTACGGTGGATGTGCATATCCGTCGTCTACGTAAAGCCCTTGGCGCTCGACATGATTATCTGGTACAAACAGTGCGCGGCACAGGCTATAGGTTTTCTGCTAACGTTGCCTAACATTTTTTTCATCGTTTTTATTAGGGTTTAATATGCAAAAAAATCGCCACTCAATGTTGACCAGTCTAATGGTAGTGAGTGGTGCTTCTTTTATAGTCGGGCTGATCATTGGCTATCCAAGTTGGACGATCTGCTTGGGCCTTATCGGCTGGGCCCTACTGCAAATCCGCCAATTTAATAAATTGATGGATTGGTTCCACAAAAACGATGATCAGATTGAACTCCCTGAAACTACAGGCCATTGGGGAGAGTTATTTGATGAGTTATCCCGCCTACAACGTAGCCAACGTTCAAGAGAAACACTGCTGCGGAATATCATTGCACGCTTTCAAGATTCTACTTCAGCGCTGCAAGATGCCATTATAATTATCGATCAAAACAACAACCTTGAGTGGTGGAACAAATCCGCTAACCGGCTACTTGGTTTGAATGACCAAGCCGACCAAGGCAAGCCTGTTATGAATCTACTTCGCGATCCCCGCTTTGTACGTTACTACAAACGCGGACAATACAGCGACCCAATTACGCTTCCTTCACCGGCACATTCTGATCTAAAAATTCAATATCAGATCACCCGCTTTGGTGAGGCTGACCGCTTACTCGTCGCCCGTGATGTCTCTCGTATTATGCGCTTGGAACAGACCCGACAGGACTTTGTCGCCAACGCCTCCCATGAGCTTAGAACCCCTTTAACGGTTATTCGCGGTTATTTAGAAACCTTCTTAGACCAAGAGTTACCAAGGCCACTCATTCGTGGCTTAAGCTCAATGCAACAACAAGCTCGTCGTATGGAAAACTTAGTTTCTGACCTGCTTCTACTATCCAGACTTGAGGCTAGCCACCAGATCTCTGATGAGCAACCGATCCAAATTCATAGTGTGATTCAACATATTATGGAGGGGGCAGAACAGCTTGCTCTTGAAAAAGGTCATAAATTCAACTTAGATATTGATCCATTACATGACCTTTCAGGCCAAGAGATAGAACTACATAGTGCGTTCTCTAATTTGATTTATAATGCCGTACGCTATACGCCTGCAGGCGGTACCATTAAGATCAGCTGGTGGGTCGATAAACAAGGGGGGCATTTCGCAGTAAAAGACAATGGCCCCGGTATAGAATCTATCCATTTACCACGTCTCACCGAGCGCTTCTATCGAGTCGATGAAAGCCGTTCATCAGCGAGTGGGGGTACAGGGTTAGGGCTAGCTATCGTAAAACATGTTTTAGCACGTCACCACGGCCAGCTCACCATTAAGAGTAAAGTAGGTAAAGGCAGCACATTTACCTGTCACTTCCCAACAGAAATTATCACTGCCCGTTTAGAACCTGAAGATAACGCTTATGAAGAGCAAAAACTGATTGGTTTTAAGCAGGACCCAGCTGAAGATAACCAAACTACAAGCTAAGCGTTAACACTTAGATGTAGTTTGGTAATGCCTTAGCGCTCTAATTTTTTCTGATTAAGATCAATCTCAACAGACGCATGAGCTTCTACCCAGTAGATAGTTGCCCCAACAACGGCGGCAGGCATCAAAATCAAGTTTACTATCGGGATCATCATCCCAAGCTGAATTAACCCCCCAAAACCAATCGATGTAAGTCGATCCGATTTCAGCATCAACTTCATATTTTTAAAGCTGACCTTATTGTTATCCATTGGATAATCACAGTATTGAATCGCCATCATCCAAGCGCCAAACAGCAACCACAAAAATGGCGCAATAATATTAATCACAGGGATAAACGACAGTACTAACAAAAATAATACCCGAGGCAGGTAATAAGCCAGTTTAGATAACTCGCGCGCAATAGATCGCGGAATAAGTGCAACCACCGCTTTCCATCCCTCATCAGTAATCACATCGCCTCTTAGACGCTTCTCAACCTTCTCAGACAGGAAACCATTAAAAGGAGCCGCAATGATGTTCGCAACTATAGTAAAGCTGTAGTAAACCATAACAAAGACTAATACAGCCATTACCGGCCAGAGAAGGTAGTGTAGAAACGATAGCCACTCCCAGTCGGGTAGAAAAGCTGAAATCATTTTATCAACCCAGCCACCAAACTGGCTAAATAATAGCCAAATCGCACCAATAAAAAGCACTATATTCGTTAAAAGGGGAACTAGCACAAAGGGCCGAATTTGTGGATCAGGTAGCATCTGCAATCCTCGCAGTAGATACCCAGCACCTCGAATAGGATTTCCTTTCATAATCGCCTTTATTAAATCAGAAAATTAATTATACGGATGGCCACTGCGACAACCATCATAGTCAAACCAGCACGATTCACATTAAATTCGCGCTTAGTCATATTAATCGTTGGCTTCCAAAACTCGATCAGTGACTTGTAATCTTTAGTTCTACCGGCATACATTGCTAAAGAAACAAGATAAACCAACAACCCACCCCAAAACAAAAACTGCTCTATTATTGCCAGATACATTACTCTCGCCTTTACTTGTTGCTATCAAAGAGGAACTCGTTATCATTTTATCAGTCCCTAAAGATAGCTAGCCTACCAAAAAACAGTGTTCTCGGCTGCCCTGTATAGGTTATATAACTTACTTTTTGGTAAGGGTTACTTATTCAGCCGTTGGAGTTGTAAATGAAAGCAATACAGATCAGTCAATTTGGATCTAATGAAGCCTTATCCTACACAGAATTAGCAGAACCCAAGCTTAACTCTGGGGAAGTTTTAATAAAAAACCAAGCAGCGGGCGTTAATCCGATTGATTGGAAAACTTGTGGCGGCGGCGGTGCAGCGCCGTTTATCGGCGATCTACCTTTTGTCCCTGGTTGGGAGTTTGCAGGTACAGTTGAGAAAGTCGCAAGTGATGTGACAACATTCACTGTAGGTGACGCCGTTTTTGGGTTTATTCGGTTTCCTGAGCGCGCAGGCTGCTTTGCTGAATATATTGCAGCACCTGCCGATCAAATCAGCTTACGACCTACAGAACTTCCTGTTCACGCTGCGGCGGGCTTAGGCTTAGCCGGCCTAACGGCTTGGCAAGCTCTGTTTGATAAAGGGAATCTACAAGCATCACAACAAGTTGTCATCTTAGCCGGTGCTGGGGGTGTAGGTCATTTAGCCATTCAGTTAGCCCACTGGGCTGGCGCAAAAGTCATTACAACAGCCTCAAGTACAAATCACGATTTCCTGAAATCCCTTGGCGCTGATGTAGTCATCGATTATCACACGCAGAAGATTACTGACCATGTAGAAAATGTTGATCTGGTAATTGACTGTATGGGCGGAGACGTGGGTATTGAAGCCTTAGCTTGCGTAAAAACTGGCGGTACTTTAGTTACATTGCCTTCAGTAACCAAAGATGAAGTAATCGCTGCTGGCAACGCAGCTGGAGTTAAGGTGGAGCCTATACGTGTCGAACCTAACAGCGAGCAACTCGATAAACTGGCAGGCTTATATGTAGATAAAAAACTGGAGTTGAAGTTAGCAAACACCTACCCATTAGAAGACCTAGGACAAGCCTTTGATGAAAGTCGAACAGGTAAAGTAAAAGGGAAACTAGTCTTAACTATCTAATTCATCAAAGTGGATAACCAACTTAGGGGCTAACACTTAGCCCCTGATACATCGCTGTTACTTTATCCATACTTTGTGTGATTTTTTCTGCAGAGCGCATAATTAGCGGTAATAACGCTTTATTCACATCCATATCAGAGAGATCTTTAAAACGCTTAAAGTCTTTCTGTATTTTATTTAGCTCACTTTTTATCTGATCACTGTTTAACTTACTACTCTCTAATGCATCCCTATTTTGTTCAAACAACTGTAAGGACTCAATAAAGGGCTCAGAGTAACGGTCGTTAAAACCCCAGGCACGTAATGCATAATGGCTACTAACCCGCTGAGATAACATACGCACAAACCCGGCTGTACTGATAAGGTTTCCATATGCACTCTCAGTTTTAGCATTAACCTCAGCAGTGACCAACATCCACTCTTTCAGAAGCAGTTCCGTTTGCGCACGTACATTCTCAACGTTCTCCTTTGTTGGTTCTTGTTCGTACAACGGCTTTACAACGTTCCAATGTTCCGACACTTTCCTAAATGCGTCACCGACCGTATCTGTTGTATTGTAAGAAAGCGATGGGTCAGAAGCATGCTTATTAACATAGTTAAGTATCTCTTTTTCTGCGGCCTCGTACTCAACGATTGCTGCGTTAAGATCCTGCTCAGCCTTTCTCGCACGTACAGACATACCCACTAAAATATAGTTTTTGAGCATCTCTTGGCTAAGTCTATTTTGATTTGAGGATGAGTTAATAAGTGCTTCAACAGATGTTATTTCAGCAGAAACCACTGTGCTCATAAATAACAAACTCAATATTAAATATTGAAATCCCTTCATAAAAGCAATCCCCTTATCAGGTACAAACTTCAGCCAATAGGTCATCGATCTGATCCAGTAACTGGTTTTCAGACCAAGGTTTTGTTAAATATGCAGAGACACCAGCTTCAGCGGCTTCCTGTCTATGCTTTTCAGTAGAACGAGAAGTAATCATTATTACCGGAATATGCGCAGTTTCATTACGGTGTCGAATCACTGTTGCTAACTCAACCCCACCCATTCTCGGCATCTCCATATCGGTGATAACCATATCCGGCTGACGCTTACGCATCTGGTTCAATGCATCTAGGCCATCGATCGCGGTCATAACCTCATAACCAGTATCTTTCAATAGTGTCTCAATCGTTTTACGCGCACTAAGAGAATCATCCACTATTAAGATTCTTGGCAACTCTAACTCCGCCTCAATCTCAACCATTAATGGCTGTTCATTGAACACTGAGCGTTTATAACGAATACGGCCTGGAAGATCGACAATCGGAGCCGCCTGCCCATTTGCCAAGATCGTTAATCCTGGTAAACCAGGTAGATCTGGAAGGTAATCACTCATCTGTTTAAACGTGAGTTCACGATGTGCGATAACTTCTTTCACTAAAACAGCAACCCGTTCACCTTGCGCCATATTCACAATCAAAACAGGATGAATAGCCTCAGCTTCTAGGTAGTTGTAACCGCGCTCATCAAGAAGATGCTCAAGCATATAAACGGGATAATCATCCCCTCCATACTGAAACATAAGCTCATCACCCTGATGATTAAATTTACCATCTAGTGAGATCAAGCTCTGCTCGATACCATGACCAGCAAGGGCAAAAACCTGCTTACCGCAACGAACCAATAATGTACGGATCATCAACGAGCTGGCAGGCATAGCTAAATGAAGCTCTGTACCTTCTCGGCTGTGAGAAGAAATATCTAAGGTGCCCTGTAAACGTAGGATCTGCTGATAGACCACATCCATGCCAATACCACGGCCCGACAACTGACTAATCTCTCCACGGGTAGAAAAACCAGGGATCAAAATCAAACGATTAATCTCATCATCGGTGAGCTCTAAGCCCGCCTCAATCAGCTCTTTTTCTTCAGCAACCGCTAACACGCGCTGCGTATTAATCCCATCACCATCATCCCTGCACTTCACATCAATCATGGCATCTTGGAGTGAGAATGTGAGCGTAACGCAACCCTCTTCAGGCTTCCCTCTTTGGGCTCGTAAACGAGGGGTTTCAATACCGTGATCAACAGCATTACGAATGATATGTAGTAATGGATCCGCTAACTGGTTCAAGATATAGCTATCAACCAGTGTATCTTCACCTTGGATTATAAGGTTGGCTTTTTTATCGGTTGCACGGCACGCCTGACGTAATATCCGCTGCAAACGGGAGGTAATCGTTTTAACGGGAACTAATCGAGTACTTAAAACATTATCGAGGGTTTCTTTCTGCAGACCTGATTGAGCTATATGTAACGAGCTCAAACTCTGGATACGTCCCTCCATCTCTTGTTGAATCTCACGTACATCGGCAACCGCCTCTTGTACACGGGAGATGGTGGTATGGATTTCGTTATAGCGATCCATCTCTAATGGATCAAAATCGTCAGAGCTTTCATCAAGCTCCGATTGCGTATTAATCTGCTCCTGAAACTGCTGCTCAAGCTCAAAAAGTACACGCTGTAATATACGGTGACGCTCGCGGTTAGTTCGTGTAAACCCTCGAAGTTGAGTAACCTCTTCATCAAGCTGTGTATTCAAAGTGCTGGATTCACCCGCCAGACGAAACAGGTTATCCAAAATAGATCGAGGAACACGGAAAACTGGCGATTCATCTACCGCATTTTCATTTGCGGCTTTATCGTCAGAGGGTTGAGGTTGATCCGTCAGTCTTTGCTCAGCAACAATAGAGGCACCCTCAATGATGGATGAGCTGTCTTGCTCTAGGGCCGGCAAGCCTTCTGTTTTGAGTCGATAATCCCAATCCATTATCAACTGTAAAACCTGCAAAGCATTATCCGGTACAGCCGTTCCCTCTATAACACTTTCTGACATTGCAGCCAGACAGTCCGCCGCTTCAAAAAGATCATTTTTTAGGGAACCTGAGGGTAACTGATCAGCCCCCGTCAGGTACTCCATTACATCTTCAAGCCGATGCGCTAAGTTTGCCACGCCTTTAATACCCGCCATATTTGCCAAACCTTTTAGGGTATGTACGGCACGTTGGGCACTGCGTAGAGCCTCTTTATCTGAATCGGCAAAGGTTTTCTGTATATTATTTAAGAAGTCATCCGATAAAGTTGGAAGCTCATGATGAAGCATATCAAGGAGCTGAGGATCTATATCTTCTGATTCTTGTAACTCTATATCATCTACACCCGCTGTTTCTTGCTCTATATCGCCACTACTTTGCAATGAGGCTAAAGCTAAAAGCCCCATGATAAAAGAAGCTTGCTCCACTGTAGGTCGACAAGGTAACTGGGTATCAACATATTGATCGAGTAAGGTTTGTTGACGTTCATATACACTAATATCAACAAAGTACTCTTGTAGACCGGTCAAACACGCATGTATAGATTCACTCGACTCAACAGTGAGCGGTATAGTATTTTCAATCAAGTAATCTAAGTTGAGTATTAATCCCTCCACCAGCACTTTCGCACCAATAAGATTGATCGTATCTAATGCACGAATAACCGTAGCTAACAGATCGCGGGACTCATCGAGCAATTTGGGGTTGAGTGAGTTCTCTTGCCATTGCTCAGCTAAAGAGGTAACTGATTGGGAGAGCATCTCAACCACTGCCGGCTCAATTTTCGGCCCTTCTTCCTGCAAAAGAGTAAAATCAATCGAACAAAAGCTAGGAGGTTCAGGTAAAGGCAGGCTAGCCTCTAATGGCAGATCTGATTCGATATCTCCATCTAAATCTTGAGATTCTAACGGCTCAATCACCTCTTTAATTAACGCTAGTGGTTCAATACTTTCGTCCTCATCCACCTCATTCGCAACGAAGGTGCCTGAGTTCAAACGTTCTAAATCTTGTTCTAAGAGTTCACTTAAAAACTCAGTATCTTCACTAGCAACGGGCTCAGGCCAATCCTGATCGGTCATAAGGGCGAGTATAGGTGCAATCATGTCAGCTGTAGGCTGTGACAATAATCCTAAAATCGCTTGATTCAGCGCGGTTGCACAAGGTGCTGAATCCGTATCGCTTAACTGGGCTAATAACTCCCCATAAAGCGCCAGAAGATCGGAGAATCCTGACCAATCATGCTCAGAATGGGTATCGATCTGCTCATAAAACTGCTCAGTATGTTCCTCACTAAAATTAGGAAGCCCTGCAGACATATCCGTTAATAGAGCAAAAAGACCAGGGAAAGCGCTTTCAACCGCAGGTGAAGGTGCAAGAGAAGACTCGGATGACGGCTGTTCAACCAATTGATCCGGCGTCATATCTAGGTCTAGATCAACCGATGGCGGGATAGATGCGTCCGATAACTCAGCATCGGTACGCTCCGAGTGATCCAGCTCATCGACACTATTTAACTGCCGACAATCGAGCTCCAGCAGCTCTAGCAAAAATCCACTGTCCTCTTCTGGTAGAGGTTCAGCCCAAGCAACATCCCGTAAACAGCTCACTAAACCTTGTGCCACTGTCGATGGGTTACCATCAAAGACCCCATCCAACTGTTCCGCTAAACGGTGAATTACAGGGTCTACCTGTTTAATATGCTCCTCCGGCAGGGATTCTAACAACTCAGCATAAAGTGCTAAGAAATCGGCTAATCCTGGCAGATCGTGCTCACTGAACTGGTCGACATATTCATACAACTCGACGATCAACTCAGTCAGCGGCAACTCCATCTTTAGACAGAGTTTTTGTTTTGCATTCAGCCACTCGATGGCTAGTTTAGGATCAAACATTGATCTCTATCCTATTAGTGTTCAGTCGTGGCCAATTTAAATACACTGATTGATTTCTGCAGTTCTTGGGCCGCATCTACCAATTCATCAGACAGTTCAGCCTGCTGGCGCATCTCAGCATTCGTCGCTTGGGTAGTTTCATTAATGCTTGTCGCACGTTCACGAAGCTCCTCTGCCACTTTCGCCTGTTTAACTGAGCTGTGTGCAATACGCACAACAGAGTCAACCAAGGTTTGTGTAGTGGATCGTGTTTCACCCATACGCTCACCCGCTTCCTCGGCAAGACGTGTACCTTCAACAACGTCACTGATTACATTGTTGATTACATTGATAGTGTCCGCAGTCTCTAACTGAATGTTGTTTACTAGGGATTCAATTTCAGAGGTTGCTTCACGGGAGTTCTCAGATAAACGCTGTACCTCATCTACCACCACCATCAAGCCTCGACCTGCTTCACCAGCCGATGCCGCGTGCATACTCGCATTCAGTGACAGCACATGGGTACGTTCTGAGATGTTGTTGATCAGGTTTACGATACCGCCGATCTCTTGCGAACGTTCACCTAGTCGTTTGATACGTTTTTCCGCCTCATGGATGGTCTGACGTATTTTATTGATACTATCGATTGTTTGAGATACAGAATCCATAGCGGTTTCTGATGTTTTAATCGCTTTCTGAGAGGCGTTGTTTGAAATCACCGCTAGCTTAGAGATTAACTCCATCGCTTTAATGGCTGAATCAAGACCATCCAACGTTTCACCGATCTCCTCTTTCTCTCGCTCCGCATAGCTAAGGACCGTTTCGGACTGCGATTTAACCTGTGCGGAGGCGGTGTTTACACGGCCGGAAACTACATTAACTTCGAGCAGTACCGATTCAATCGACTCAACCAACTGGTTAACGGAGTCAGATATCGCACCCGTCACATCTTCAGCTAC
This sequence comes from Neptuniibacter sp. 1_MG-2023, assembly GCF_030547185.1. GTDB lineage: Bacteria > Pseudomonadota > Gammaproteobacteria > Pseudomonadales > Balneatricaceae > Neptuniibacter. The sequence goes on along the minus strand of NZ_JAUOQR010000007.1, from coordinate 128,919 downwards.
AGGTACTCGAACCGTTAGGTCTCGTTGAGAGATTTGGAATACGTTTTGGATCAAAGAGATAATTGAGGCGTTTAGGCGTTTGTTTTCTGCCTCTTTAACTTGCAGCGCATTCTCTTTCTCTTCGAGCATGCTATCCAATACAACAGATAGCTGACCAAGCTCATCTTTACTATCTAGTTCACTTCGAGCATCCACTTCGCCTTTACGTACACGGTCAATCGCATTCTGTATTTTACGCAGTGGATCAATTACACCATATTTTACGATCGACATTGATACCGCTAATGCTGTGATCATCAAACCCATTGAGATGAAGAAGTATGTTGCCATCTCTTTCATATCATCTAGCTGCAAGTTGTCATTCTGAACTTTATATTCAGCAGCTAACTCGGTTACTTCATCAATTTTGGGAGCAAGTTTAGCGATAATCGTTTGAAGCTGTGTATATTGAGTATGTTTACGTTCTACAGAATCGGCCAGTTGAGCAAACAGCTCTTCAATCTGAACCATGTTATCGACTGCAATTTTTCGGTTTTCAGACGAGGCACGCTGAGTAGCAGAACGAAGGGTCGTTGCTTCGATTTGGTTTTTCAGACGGACTAAGTTCTTACTGATTTCAGACGCGCTAACCGTCTGTCCATCATTCGCAACAAACTCATCTAGATTGGCACTTAAAGTACTCAGCTCTTCCCTAATCCAACTACGCTCAAGCCATAAAATGAGTGGCTCAGTCTGCCAGATAAGTGTCCTTATATCTTGGGAGAGCCCAGCCTCTTTACTTAAACCAATCTCCATACTCGCTTCTGAAGCGTCGTAAAAAGTATCTTGGTACTGATCTATAATGGTCTGGAATTGCTCAACAAGGGCTTTATCTTCATCTGTACGTAAGTAAGATTTTAAGCTGAGAATATCTGCATCAACCGTTCCCATGATGTCGTTATACATGGTTAGCTGGTTCATCTCTTTTTCAGCTTGGAAACTTTTCTCCTGATAACGCGCTTCAGAAACATTGGCTTGAATACGACTAACTAAAAGTAGGAAGTCATTCAACTGCTGTGAACGTGCCTGTGCTTTTTCTTGCAGAACGATTGTCTGATAGTAAGAAGCACTCATAAAGATCAAGCCCGCGCACAGTAATGCCAACGCAATGGCAAACTTAATCGGTATCCGTACGTTCTTAAACTCCCAAAACGATTGCATAGATCTAACTCTCCGTACTTTTTAGAACTGTTTTTTTAAGGCTAGAAACAAAAGACGATGATCAATTTCAAACCATTTATTATTTTTATCGCGGTAAACATGACGTATCGCTTTTTCAATGATTTCCGGTAGCCCTACGGCAACCTCATCTAGCAATTCAGGGTCTGCCACGCTTTGCGGCGGAGACTTTAAAAATACTCCTACCGTATTGGGATGGTCATCTATCAGCAAAACCCAATCTTGAGCATCTTCCTCTTCATCTAATACCCGTAAATATTTATTCAGGTCATACACTGGCACCGTTTCTCCGCGGTGATTGATAAAACCTGAAAACCAATCCGGCGTTGACGGAACAGCACAAATCGCTGGGGACTTTACAACCTCAGCTCGTGTCTGTTCAGATATTAAAAGTGGGCAACTACCCACTTCAAATCCATGCCTGATTTGATGAAACTCGGAACTACTTTCTTGATCAATACTGGTTTGCTGAGTATCCATCATTCCACTCTGTTAAGTCAGTGCATTAATCTGCGCAAGCAGGTCTTCATCCGAAAAGGGTTTAGAAACCATTGCTGAAGCACCTTGAAGTTGAGCCCAAACCTTATCGGCTTCCTCTTTTTTACTCGAAACAAGCACAACAGGAATATTCTTAGTGGCCTCATCTGTAGTGATCTGCCGACAAGCAGAGAAACCATCCATCTCAGGCATTACTATATCCATAAAGATCAAATCTGGTTTTTCGTTTTTTGCCTTATCTAAGCCCTGCTTACCATCACTGGCAACAATGACCTCAACACCACAACCTGCCAACACTGTACATATGTGCTTCTGTTGAACAGGATCATCTTCAACTACAAGAACTTTTTTCACTGACTGTCTCCAATATCATTAAGCTTTTTGAAACTCATCAACCCAATTCGATACCCTGCTGATCACCTTTTGGAACTCTTCATGCTCTATCGGCTTGGTTAAATAGGTGGAACAACCGGACATGATTCCTTTAACCTCATCCATAGGTGAGGTTTTAGATGTCAACATAATGATTGGGGTTTTCTTTAATTCTGAATGTTTTCTCATTTCTGCACAGGTTTCAAAACCATCAATACCCGGCATTACTACATCCAGAAAGATAAAATCATAAGAATTATTTGCGACTTTTTCTAAAGCCTCTTCGCCTGTTGCTGCAAAGTGGACATTGACTGGCAAGGATAGCTGTTGCAGTTCTGAGTCTAACGCTTGCTGCATAATTTCATTGTCATCAACAACTAACACTTGAAAACCATTCCGAGTGGAAGAAAGCTCTTCAGCTTCAGTCTCCACATTTTCATACTTGCTGAATTTGTTCTCTTCAACCGTTTCGACAACGGGACATTCCATATCCTCATTTTCACTTGTCATCTTATCTAGTGTTCGTAAAACACGTGAAGAGACAAGTGGATAACCAAGGTATGCATAACTTTTATCGGCGGGTCGACCGCGACCGACTAAAATCAATCGTGAGTGATAGTTAGAAGGAAGATTTAAAAGCTCAGGATGGTCATTTAGATTAAAACCGAATACCAGCATTAAATCAGGTAGGTTATTAAAATCAGGATCAACAAGGATATAGCGTGTTTGTTTGGAAAGTTTGAATATTTTTTCCAGCTTTATTCGCTGGTCTTCAGGAAAACCTATGGAACCAATCTGCATTCTAGCCCCCTATCCTAGTAGTAAAAGAGGGTCGGTTCACATCATAGTGAATAGCTCGATAGGCTGAAATGGTATAGGTAAAACCGCAGGCACTATTATAGGTAAGCCCAACATTAAATTTATGCTGAGATGGCTTAATTAAGACTGCAGAATTATAACTTAGTGCATCCGCTGCACTGATATTGAAATTTTCTACTACCATAAGTACGCAATACCAATAGTACAACGTTGTTTCGCCCGAGCTGCTATGCTTCTACCAGCCCCATCCATTATCTCTTTATTATTTTTAATGACGTCTTATGCGCCCTTACTACACTGTACAGCTTTTAGACAGACAAGCAAATAAAGCATTTCTAAACAGCTATTTAACTTAATAGAGAAAAGAAACTTTGTAAATTAATAAGCAAAAAAAGCGAACCCTATGGTTCGCTTTATATATTTATTGTGGTTGCGTTGAGCAAAAGAATTGCTGCTGCCTCATTAATAATCGACAACCTTCCCCTCGAATATCTCGCCCCCAACAACTTTCTCTGGCCCAAGTTTTATCATCGTCTGAACGTTTTTCATTGTATGCGGGTACATCTTTACAAAAATCTGGACTCGGTGCCGCATGCTTTAAACAGGCATTTAAAAATTTCCCGTGCTTAACGGTACAAGCAAAGCCAGAACAGCGATCAAAACTGCTCAATGTTTGTTCTAAACACGCTTGTTGATCATTCTCTTTACCAAAAGCGATCCCCTGCTCTTGAAACAACTGCGTTTCTTCCGCTAGTTCTTGATTCCACTCAGGCAACCAATAATCCTGTGTTAACCATGCACCAAATATACCTAGAACAATCAACAGTATAAGGCCCCAAACTAACTTTTTAATCATTTTTAAATCCTTTTTGAGGGCGCCATAAAAGGCCTTTCATACATAAAAGCAATCCAATAACTGATAACAACATCATGCCATTGACGAGCATAGGGTAGCGAACCATTAAAGGAATAAATGGATGTTTTTCCTGAAGATCACATTCACTAATTTGATAATTATATGATCCCCCTTGTTTAATACAGGCATCAACGGTGGACTGATCTATAAAAAATACTGTCATCAGAATAAGTGCGGGGAGCACAAGAAGTACTAGACCTATTTTTAACATCAATTACTCGCTATCGCATATACCCAAATTACTATAGCCGCCGTTATGTGCCAGCTCTCTTAGCTCTGCAAGTGCTTCTCTACGAGGAAGGTCATCCTGTAGGATCTCGATAATATCCGCATGAAAGTCATCTTCTTGGACCATAAGATCATGGGTATTGATATAACGTACCAGCTCTTCATCTGAGATTTGATCATCCGCATTCATCTCTATAAATGTTGCTACGGACTCACGAGACATATTGGAGACATTTAATACTTCTCCAGCATCAGCAGAAAGCACTGTATTCAATGTGGAAAATAACGCAACAATAGCGTCAAGTGCTGGTGATGCCCCATACATATCGAACTTATCAAGATCGGGCATGTTGGCTTCAACATTATCCAACTGAACGTCAAAGTTCATTTTCGCACCGCTATTGTTGAGGTGATCCCACACCCCATCAAGAATCTGACGCATTTTGGCTAACTCACCAAACTCCATCAAACGAGCAAACAATGCAAAGTTAGGAAACATACGCTCAGACATCGCGGCACAATAAGCAGCTAGTTGCCAATCTTTAAGATCGTAAAACTCTTTATCAACACGCGGTTCGGACATGTAAATCACCAGATCTATGGGAAAGTGTGTATTGTACCGATTTTATGATTATTTGCAGCGTAATATGACCCTACCAATAATTCTATTCTCCACTTAGTTAGACTAAGTAAAAAGAGACAAATTCTGTAGCTATAAAATCCACCGAAAACCGTGCTCATATTCAAATTATTATTTATAAACAAAAAAATGACTTAACCTTATAAATGAGACAATTATCAGTAAAAGATGATCTGTTATGTATAAGCTTGTTATACTTTAGAAAGGGGTTTTATCTTGAGAGACAGTGAGGTGTTTAGTTGAGTTCGTTTAATCTGCTTAAGTCGATTGCCGAAGCGCATGGAAGCTTAAGAAAATCTGAGCAGAAAGTCGCAGACTTTGTACTGGGCAACCCGAATGAGGTTATCCATATGCGTATTGTTGATTTGGCTTCAGAAGCGAATGTCAGTGAACCTACTGTTGTCCGTTTTTGCCGTGCACTCAACTACGATGGCTTTCAGGATTTTAAGCTAACCTTAGCTCAAGGCTTAGCGAGTAATACCAATTACGAGCAGTTTTCACTGAATACCAAAGATACAGTGATGGAGTTCAAAGAAAAAATCTTTGATTCCATGATCGGCAATCTCCTTAATATTAAAGAGCAGCTCGATACAGAAACGGTAGAATCTGCAATAAATAGCCTAACAAAAGCACGCCGAGTTGAGTTTTACGGCTTTGGCGCATCAGCACCTGTATGTACAGATGCTGCTCACAAGTTTCACCGCTTAAAGGTATCTAGCACCTCTTATTCAGATCCTCATATGCAAGCAATCTCTGCCGTCTCCCTTGATGAACGAGATGTAGTGGTCGCAATTTCACAAACGGGCCGAACAAAAGATCTGCTACATACCGTCAACTTAGTCAAAGATACAGGAACGACGGTTATATCCCTTTGCCCAAGTAACACGCCGCTTGCAGAGGCATCAACTATTTCGATCCATATTGATTTAGAAGAAGATAAAGACCTAAGTACCTTGATGTCATCACGGGTATTACATTTGGTTGTCATTGACGTCCTGGCTGTAGGTGTAGCCATGAAACTGGGCCCTGGCTTAGTTGACCACCTAAAAACGATTAAACGCAGCCTGCGCTCGTTACGCCAAAATGACAAACGACCTCTTCTACGGAAACCATCGAACTTTCCTGAAAGCGAAAGATAAAGACTAAATAGCACGACTCCGTGGGATATAACGTTGCTTATATCCCATTTTTTCACCTTTCTTACATCTTTCCTTCATCTCCCTGAAACAACCTATTTTTATTATGAGCCGTCTCTTTAGATGTGCGGTTCAGCCTAAAACTATTTGAAATTTAGCGTCAGCTATAATAAAACTAGTTCAAGGTTGTTTTTAAACAGGGTTTGAGATCCATCAATATCTCATGCTCAATCACTAGTGCCCCTCATTGCGGTACGTAAATAATACCGACCGATGGGCCTTCTGACCGTTAGGATAAGATCAGGAGCTATTATGTTGAGAAATACCGAAAACCTGAATGAAGTACAAACCGAAGTCTTCGACCTATTGGTAGGTTTTGAAGAAGAGGAAAAGCTATCTCGTAAAAAACTAGCCTCAAGGCGAGCATTAAAAGCACGCCGTGCGATTGAACAACGTTTTGAAGAGAAAGAGCTTGCTGCACATATTGATGAGTGTTGGTTTGGAAGTTAATAGAATTTAATACGCCAGTTCTTTGAACTGGCGTATTTCGTTAACGCTTCGCTTACCTCTAGCTACTTAATACTCTGGATAGAGAATATTCAGGGGTATGGATCGGCTGCCTTCAACAACAATCGCACAATGCTTGCGTTTAAGCTTGCGTGGTTCAGTTACACCACATGAGTGCGCAATGATCTCTACTTCGTGTACAAGATGATTGTGATAATTAGCTACACGGTCCGCTTTCACTTCAGGCACTAAGCCTCGTTGCAAATCTGGATCATGAGTTGTAATACCTGTAGGACAAGTATTCTTGTTACACTGCAACGCTTGTATACAACCTAAGGCAAACATAAAACCACGCCCTGTCACCACAAAATCAGCACCCATACATAAAGCAGCAGCGACATCGGTTGGGTTGATTAATTTACCTGAAGCAATAACACGGATACGATCCCGCAAATCATGGGCCATCAGCTTATTCACCAATATAGGCAAACTTTCCCGTAAGGGTAAACCTACGCTATCCATTAAAGGCATAGGTGCAGCCCCAGTCCCCCCATCAGCACTGTCTAAAGTAATAAAATCCGGTGCAGATTCTAAGCCTCGTTCTAATATGGCTTCACAAAACTCATCCAACCACTCAGTATCACCTAAGACCATTTTAAAGCCACAAGGCTTACCGGTCACACGACGAATACGCTCAACCATATCTAACAGATCAGAAATTGAAGCAACATCGGGATGACGGTTAGGGCTTATTGAATCTTCACCAACAGGAATACCACGCACCGCAGCAATTTCTGCGGTGACCTTCCCGCCTGGAAGAATCCCCCCTTTACCGGGTTTAGCTCCCTGACTAAGTTTAATTTCAAACATCTTAACCTGCTGAAGCTCGGCTTTTTCCTTTAACTTCTCTTCCGAAAGCTTCCCATGGCTGTCACGTAAACCATATTTAGCAGTGCCTATCTGATAAACAATGTCGCAGCCCGAATCAAGATGGAATGAGGACAACCCACCTTCACCTGTATTCATCCAGCAACCCGCTTTTTTTGCTCCTTTGGCGAGTGCTTGTACAGCAGGTTTAGACATAGCCCCGTAGCTCATACCAGAAATATTAAAGAAGGAGGGAGCATCATAAGGTTTATCACAATAAGGCCCTATTCGCAGACTTTCGGTCTGAACAGCATCTTCCTGAAGCATAGGGAAAGCACAGTTCAGAAAGTAATAAGTACCAGGGATCCTTAAATCACGAGTCGAACCAAACGCGATAGTACTATCGACATTTTTCGCTGCTCTATACACCCACGATCGCTGCGCTCTATTAAACGGCATCTCCTCACGATCCATCGCAAAGAAATATTGACGGAAAAACTCGCCAATATGTTCAAAAATATATCGAAAGCGGCCAATCAATGGATAATTTCTACGGATAGTTTGCGTCGTCTGGTGTTTATCAATCTGATAAAGAACCAAAGCAACAACTACAACAATTGCAAACAAAACCAAAAAGACAATACCAACAAATGCAATAAAGTTGATTGCAAAGTTAGTAACAGGATCATTCATGCTATCGGCCTCCTATGGACATAGCAGTAAGCCCCCAAGGGCTTTATATTTATGCATATGACGTTATGACTAAATCAATAGTTCAATCAATAATTTTCTCTATACAATGTAGAAGTCGGCTTTCTGAATCAAGTAATACCCTTGCAAAATGTAGTAATTTATTGTCAAAAACCTTCAACTTCTGTCTTTTTCAGCGATAAAGCGCTTAATTCATTGATTTTCTCTTCTGATATTTGCAAAACCCCTTAGGGTAGATGTATGGTACGTCGCTCTTCGTATTTATTAATACTTTAAGACTAGAGTTGTACGAAAATATTAAATTCAAGATCCTTAATAAATAAAGTTCTGCTTTCTGTATTTTCCCTAGAGATACTTGTTTTCTCAGGAAAGTGCCCTCATGTAATTATCTATAACAGATAAAACGCAGAACAAACCAACTTAGACCTACCTAATTGGTTTTATTTAGCCGAATTAATAAATTCAATATATAAGCTCTGATTGTTGCAACCAAAAAGTGGAAGATCCGATTCATGACCAATTTGCCTGATGTAACCAGTAATCAAAATCCAGAGATCCATGGTTCTCTAGACTGGGTGGGCATGAATGGGATTACCGTCCCATTGCAGTTCGAAGACAATAAACTTGGCGTCAATAACATTGAAGCACGTGTAAATACTTACGTTAACTTGGTTAATCCCAAAGTTAAAGGTATTCATATGTCACGTCTCTACTTAGCGTTAAGCAACTTTTTTGAGAACCAAACGCTGAATGTACCTGCCTTAACTGAGTTTTTATCGCACCTGCTCGATAGCCACCACGATATCAGCACTCAAGTGTTTCTAAACTTTGAGTTTGATTTCTTAATTAAAAGAGATGCACTAAAAAGCGATAACAGCGGTTGGAAAAACTACTCAACAACGCTAAGAGCAACACTTACAGGCAATGATGTAGTATTAGAACTTGCAACTCGAGTACCATACTCCTCAACCTGCCCATGTTCTGCTGCCCTATCTCGGCAGTTGCTACAACAAGCCTTTACCGCTGATTTTTCAGATAAAGGTGCACTGAACATTGAAGATGTAGAGAAGTGGCTACTCTCTGAGAAAGGCTCCTTTGCAACACCTCATAGTCAGCGTAGCCAAGCAACCGCTTGGGTTAAGCTAAATAAAGAGATGGGTGCTTTCCCATTAACAGATCTTATTGATCTAGTTGAAGGAGCATTAAAAACACCTGTGCAGACAGCTGTTAAACGTGCCGATGAACAAGAGTTTGCCCGTTTAAATGGACATAACCTGATGTTCTGTGAAGATTCTGCCCGCCGTCTTAAGCAAGCGCTTAATAGTCAGACTCAGTACTCCGATTTCTGGCTAAAAGTGGAGCATTTCGAAAGCTTACACGCCCACGATGCAGTTGCTTTAGCCTCTAAAGGTGTCGAGGGGGGTTATAGCCCTGCTAATTACACTTAACAGTTTATTGAATTAAAAAAGGCTGCCATTGGCAGCCTTTTTTATTAGAGCTATACATCTTTACCTAGACGATAATATTCCTGCAGTTCCTCTTCCGGAACCATACTCCCGCCCGTAGCCCATATTATATGAGTTGCTTGCTTCATCTTACCCACTAACTGATGCTGCTCAAGGTAACTGTACTGCTTGAATAAACGCATAACGCCAGGCGCTCCCGCTAACGCAGAGGGCTCAAGCCCTATAGCTTCTTCATCCTTTAGCAACGCTAATAATCGATAAAGCTCGCTATCCTCAACCGTATAAATACCGCTCAATAAAGGTGACATAAGTTTGCCGACAAACCCTGATGCTCTGCCAACCGCCAAACCATCAGCGCAAGTTTTGTTATCAATACCTATATCTTGAACACTAATTTGATCCTGTAAACCTGTATACATCCCTAAGAGCATACAAGGTGAATGGGTAGGTTCAGCAAAGAAACAGTGTACATTATCACCGAACTGCTGCTTTAAACCGAAAGCTACACCTCCTGGCCCTCCACCCACACCACAAGGTAGATAAACAAACAGAGGATGCTCAGCATCCACCTGAATATTCTGTTCGTCTAACTGTATTTTAAGCCGTTCAGCAGCAACACTATAACCAAGAAAAAGGTCCTTCGAGTTTTCATCATCGACGAAATGGCAGTTCTCCGTTTGCAGTGCTTGCTTACGTCCCTCTTCTACCGCTTTACTGTAATCCTCTTCATATTCAATAACCTCAACACCTTTACTTCGCAATAGGCTTTTCTTCCATTCTCGTGCATCAGCCGACATATGAACGCTCACCTTAAAACCTAAAGACGCGCCCATAATCCCTATGCTTAACCCTAAATTGCCGGTAGAGCCAACCACGATTTGATACTGGTTGAATAAGGCGATCAACTCCGGGGAAGCTAATTTACTGTAACACTCCTCTTCCTTTAACAGGCCTGATGCTAGGGCCGTTGTTTCAGCGTATTTAAGTACTTCATAGATACCACCGCGCGCTTTTATCGATCCTGATATGGGCAACTCGCTATCACATTTCAAATAAAGCTGACCTAAAATAGGTAAGCCATACTCTTGCTCTAGTCGACCTTGGAATTGAGAAATTTTACGCAGCGGCGACTCAATCAGTCCCCCATGTTCTCGAGTTTCAGGAAAACACAGGGCTATAAACGGAGCAAAACGAGTAAGCCTGCTAGCCGCATCATCAATATCTTCTACCCTTAAAGGCAGATTGGATTTAGCTTTAAAGAAAGGGATCAATTGATCATTAAGCCAGAAGCTAGGCTGAGTCGCGATTAAACGCTTAAACAATGGATCACTGTCTATCCACTGCCCAATTAATGCTCTATCGACAAAAGACATAGTTAAGTACCCACACTATTAGTATGCGCTATACAGTGACACTTAAATTAAAAAGAAAAAGGAATAGATAGCCACTACAATTGATGCGAATTGTAGTGGCTCATGGACAGCTATTCGACTGTAACTGACTTAGCTAAATTTCGTGGCTGATCTACATCAGTGCCTTTTAATACTGCCACATGGTAGGAAAGCAGCTGAAGAGGAATGGTATACAGCACTGGCTGCATAATCTCATCACAATCAGGCATTGTAAGCACATGAGTAGCATCTTCTGCCTGCACTCGATCAGAACCAGCAAAAACAAATAGCTGACCACCGCGCGCCTTCACTTCCTGTAGATTTGCTTTTAGCTTATCAAGCATGTCGTTTTGAGGCGCCACTGCAACGACAGGCATATCTTTATCTACCAACGCGAGAGGCCCATGTTTAAGCTCACCTGCTGGGTATGATTCTGCATGGATATAGGAGATCTCTTTAAGTTTAAGCGCCCCTTCCTTTGCAATTGGATATAAAGTGCCTCGACCTAAAAACAGAGCATGATGCTTCTCAGCAAAAGATTGCGCCATCTCTTCAATATCTTTATCCATCGCAAGCGCTTGTTCAACCTGTTCAGGTAACGCTTTTAAAGCACGAATAATTTTAGCTTCCACTTCAGCTGTAAGATCATTACGACGGCCTAAGGCTATAGTGGTCAGCATTAACGCCACTAACTGAGTCGTAAACGCTTTAGTTGATGCCACCCCAATTTCAGGGCCCGCATTGGTCATTAAGCATAGATCTGATTCGCGTACTAAAGAACTTCCGGGAACATTACAGATAACTAAAGAGGCTAACACACGCGATTGAACTTCTCTCAATGCAGCTAGTGTATCTGCGGTTTCTCCTGATTGGGAGATCGTTAAAAATAAGGTTCCGGGCGGAATAACAACCGGGCGATAACGATATTCACTGGCCACTTCGATCATGCAGGGAATACCAACAAACTCTTCGATCCAGTACTTAGCAATAATGCCAGCATGGAAACTAGTACCACAGGCAATGATTTGAACCTGTTTTACTTGATCAAATATAGTCGCCACTTTAGCACCGAAACATTGCTCTAATAATCTATCACCACTAATACGACCTTCCATACAGGCTTTGATAACAGACGGTTGCTCATAGATCTCTTTAAGCATGTAATGCTTAAACTCACCTTTATCTGCCGCACTAATCCCATGCTCAAACTGACTTACTTCACGCGTAACAACCTTATTGCTAGAGTCGTATACCTCGATATCAGACGCGGTTAAAACAGCTACATCACCATCTTCCAAAAACATAAAACGGTCAGTGACCGGCAATAATGCCAGTTGATCTGATGCGATAAAGTTTTCACCTATACCTACACCAATGACTAAAGGGCTACCTTTACGGGCGGTAACAAGCTGATCAGGCGCATCTTTATGAATCACACCTAATGCATATGCACCCTCTAATTTCGTAATAATATGAGCAACAGCACGTTGTAAACAAGGTTCTGTTTTTAAATACTCTGCGAGTAAGTGAGCAATTACTTCTGTATCGGTATCCGAGGTAAAGGTATAACCTTTTTCCTGTAACCCTTCTTTTAGTACTTCAAAGTTCTCGATAATACCATTATGTACAACCGCCAAAATATCGGCTGACATATGCGGATGCGCATTACGCTCATGGGGTACTCCGTGAGTCGCCCAACGGGTATGCGCAATACCGGTTGTTCCAATCAATGGGTTCTCAGATAGGGCATCTGCCAAAGACTGCACTTTACCATTGCGACGACAACGTTTAATTTCACCCTCTGTATGAAGGGCAATACCTGCAGAATCATAACCACGGTATTCAAGCCGACGTAAGCCTTCAATCAATATATTCTGGACAGGACGTGCAGCGACGGCGCCTACTATTCCACACATAATTTAGTTCTCTTTATTCAATTTTGTAGGACGCTTCCAGTTATTGAAGGATATTTGTTTAGCCCGCGTAAGCGCTAGCTCATCCTCTTCAACATCTCGGCTAATCGTTGATCCAGCGCCTATAGTCGACATCTTACCGATCTTAACCGGTGCCACTAGTGCGGTGTTAGATCCGATAAAAGCATTATCAGCGATCTCTGTCGTCGATTTGTTGACGCCATCATAATTACAAGTAATCGTACCAGCACCAATATTGACGTTATCACCTAAGATTGCATCACCAATGTAAGAGAGATGGTTGATCTTAGAACCTTCGCCAACAATTGCTTTTTTAGTTTCGACAAAGTTACCCACTTTGGCATTATTCGCTAATAAAGTTCCTGGACGTAAACGCGCAAAAGGACCTATATCACAGGATTCACCAACAATAGCACCTTCAATCACTGTATTTGCTTTTATGTAAGAACCTTTACCAATAGTACAGTTTTTCAAAAAACAGTTTGGTTCAATAACAACCTGATCGCCTAGCGTCACTTCGCCTTCAAAAACGATATTGATATCCAAAATGATATCTTGGCCACAATTTACATTGCCCCTCACATCTATACGTTTAGGGTCGGCTAAAGTGGCGCCCGATAACATCAACTGTTCAGCTTGTTGTAACTGATACCAGCGTTCTAACTCAGCCAACTGGATACGGTTATTAACCCCCTGAACTTCCTCTTCGGCGTCCGGCTGAATAGTTTTAATAACTAGACCTTGCTCTGCAGCCATCGCAATAATATCCGTTAGATAATATTCGCCTTGGGCATTTTCTGATGATAATTTCGGCAACCATTCTCGAAGATAGCGACTTTTAACCGCTAAAATACCAGTATTCACTTCTTTTATTAGATGTTGTTCCGCTGTCGCATCTTTATGCTCAACAATCGCAGTAACAGAACCTTCTCCATTGCGAACAATACGTCCGTAGCCTGTAGGATCATTAAGGTTAACCGTAAGTAATGCAAAATTATCTTGTTTAGCTAACTCAACCATCTGATTCATTGTTGCCGGTTGAGTTAAGGGAACATCACCATAAAGAACAAGAACAACGCTATCTTCAGCAACAGAAGGCATTGCTTGAGCAACCGCATGGCCTGTACCTTTCTGCTCAGCTTGTAATGCAAAATTAAGGGTTTGTCCTGCCAAGGATTCTCGTAGCAGTTCTGCCCCATGGCCGATGACCACATGGGTGATCACATCTTTCATTTTTGATGCCGCATCAATCACATGCTGCACCATCGCTTTACCCCCTACTTTATGAAGCACTTTCGGCAGGTTTGATTTCATACGGCTGCCCTGACCTGCAGCTAAAATGACAACGTCAACTGACATAATGTCCAACTTTCCTTGTGGCTAGCGCCTTATTGATAATTACTACTTTATTATCGCTTAACTTTAAAGTAATAATAGTTTCACACAATCCCTTTTGTCACAAATTTTATGACAATTATGAATAATGAAATATTTGAATTACTTGGCCTAACCCCACGTGAAATAGCGATTTATAAAGCTCTTCTATCACTTGGAGCAAGTTCTATCAGATCAATTGCTGATAAATCTGGCATTAATCGTGGTAGTACATATGAAAGCCTTAAAGAGATGCAGGGAAAAGGGATCGTTACCTATTTACCTAAAGGAAGAAGACGATTATTTTCTCCAGTAGATCCTGATTATTTATTGCAGTTAGCAGAAGAGCGTCGTTCAGGTATTGAACGCGCTATAGATACGCTAAAACAAAGCATCATCCCTGAACTACAACACCTTAAACCCGATTTTAACACCGCCAATGTTCAATTTTATGAGGGGGATAATGGTATTGAACATGTGTTAAAAGATATCCTCAGCTCAGTGACCAACTCAGAGCGAGATAGCTACTCAGTCTTCTCCTCTAAGCCGATTAGAAAGCACCTCTATCGACCCTTCCCAAACTTCACAAATCAACGCATACAACGTGGTATTAGCGTACAAGTGATAGCTATAGGAGATGGTGGGGAGGATGCGGAGTTATCAGAACGTAAATGGATAAAAACTGAAGGGAAAGTTGATGCTGCCTATATAGCTATCTACCCACCTAAATGTGCAATTATCTCACTTGCTTCTGACAACTATCCAACCGCTGTAGTGATTAATTCAGCGGAAGTAGCGACTGCACAGAAAATCATCTTTGATACCTTATGGCGATTACTCTAGAAGGCCAACTCTGTGCTGATGCAACCTTAGGTATAATCGCTCTAGGGGAAAGATCTCCCACAAACGAAAAAGGCAACCCGAGGGTTGCCTTTTGACTTGTAGATTGTAAAAAGAGATCTTAACGACCCAGCTTTTTACGAATCTCCTGTAGAGTACGAAGCTGAGCTGCTGCTTCTGCAAGCTGTGTAGCGGCTTTCGAGTATTCAAACTCGGAAGTTTTATTCGCTATAGCTTGCTCAGCATCTTTCTGAGCTTCTTGCGCTGCTGCTTCATTAAGGTCTGCTGCATGCAAAGCTGTGTCTGCAAGAATAGTTACCTTATGAGGTTGAACCTCAAAGAAGCCACCGGATACATAAAAAATATCCTGTTCGCCACCCTGTTTACGTAATTCGACAGGTCCTGGTTTCAGTTCCGTCAGAAGCGGAGCGTGACCTGGGTAAACACCCAAGTCACCCAGGCTACCTGTTACGGATACGAATTCAATCAGGCCAGAGAAAATTTCATTCTCAGCACTAACGATGTCGCAATGAACAGTCATAGCCATATTTATACCTCGTAAAGGTTAGCTAAAAACATTTACATGTTTTTAGCTTTTTCGATCGCTTCGTCCATACCGCCAACCATGTAGAACGCTTGTTCTGGTAGGTCGTCGTACTGTCCTTCAAGGATACCTTTAAAGCCGCTGATTGTATCTTTAAGAGATACGTATTTACCTGGAGAACCAGTGAATACTTCAGCAACGAAGAATGGCTGAGATAGGAAACGCTGAATCTTACGAGCACGCGTTACAACCTGTTTGTCTTCTTCAGACAACTCATCCATACCCAAGATAGCGATGATATCTTTCAGCTCTTTATAACGCTGAAGAACACCCTGCACCTGACGAGCAATATCATAATGCTCTTGGCCGATAACCAATGGATCAAGCTGACGTGATGTTGAATCCAGTGGGTCAACCGCGGGGTAGATACCCAATTCTGCGATCTGACGAGACAATACTACTGTCGCATCAAGATGTGAGAAGGTTGTCGCTGGAGACGGGTCAGTCAAGTCATCCGCTGGTACGTATACCGCCTGGATAGATGTGATAGAACCAGTTTTAGTAGAAGTGATACGTTCCTGAAGAACACCCATCTCTTCCGCTAGTGTTGGCTGGTAACCTACCGCTGAAGGCATACGGCCTAGCAGTGCAGATACCTCGGTTCCCGCAAGAGTGTAACGGTAGATGTTGTCAACGAACAACAATACGTCACGACCTTCGTCACGGAAAGCTTCCGCCATAGTAAGACCAGTCAACGCTACGCGAAGACGGTTACCTGGAGGCTCATTCATCTGGCCGTATACTAGAGATACTTTATCCAATACGTTGGATTCTTTCATCTCATAGTAGAAGTCGTTACCCTCACGAGTACGCTCACCTACACCAGCAAATACAGAGAAACCTGAGTGCTCGATCGCGATATTACGGATCAGCTCCATCATGTTTACTGTTTTACCTACACCGGCACCACCAAACAAACCAACTTTACCACCTTTCGCAAACGGGCATACCAAGTCAATTACCTTGATACCTGTTTCCAAAAGATCGTTAGAAGCTGACTGCTCTTCGTATGAAGGGGCTTTACGGTGGATCGGCATACGCGTCTCTTCACCAATAGCGCCACATTCATCAATTGGGTTACCAAGAACGTCCATAATACGACCCAATGTTGCTGTACCTACAGGTACAGAAATTGGTGCATTAGTGTTCGCTACTTCCCAGCCGCGGCTTACGCCTTCGGTTTGGCCCATTGCAATCGCGCGTACAACACCATCACCCAGCTGCTGCTGAACTTCTAGTGTCAAGCCAGTTTTACCGACTGTCAACGCGTCATAAATCTTCGGTACTGAGTCACGTGGGAATTCCACGTCTACTACAGCGCCGATAATCTGAACAATAGTTCCGCTACTCATGTTCGGATCCTCTTAAAATTGAACCTGTTTACTGCATTAAACAGCCGCAGCACCACTAACGATCTCAGATATTTCCTGAGTAATCGCCGCTTGACGAGCCTTGTTATAAATCATTTCAAGCTCGTTTATCATATCGCCAGCATTATCTGTTGCATTTTTCATTGCTAGCATTCGTGCTGCCTGTTCACAGGCATTGTTCTCAACCACGGCCTGATAGACCAAGGACTCTACGTAACGTACTAGTAAGCCATTTAGAAGCTCTCTAGCATCAGGTTCGTAAAGGTAATCCCAATGATGATTGAGACGTTCATCGTCATCTTCTGCCTTAAGTGGAAGCACCTGTTCGATAGCCGGTGACTGGGTCATTGTATTAACGAATTCGTTAGATACAACAAACACTTTATCCAGTTTTCCTTCATCGTAAGCATCAAGCATGACCTTCACCGCACCAATTAGATCAGCAACTTCCGGTGCGTCACCTAGGTGTGATTTAGCAGCAACTACATTTCCGCCATAGTTCTTAAAGAACGTTGCAGATTTGCTGCCTAGTGAACAAATATCGATTTCGATATTTTGATCATGGAACTCTTTCATGCTTTTAACAGCTGCTTTGAACGCATTCACGTTCAAACCACCACACAAGCCACGGTCGGTTGCAACAACAATGAAACCAACGCGTTTAGTCTCTCTCTCCTGCATGTACAGATGTTTGTACTCAGGATTAGACCCGGCTAGGTGCTGAATTACACCACGGATACTCCGGGCGTACGGCCGAGATGACTCCATGCGATCCTGTGCTTTACGCATCTTAGAAGCAGCAACCATTTCCATAGCGCTGGTAATCTTCCTCGTGCTCTGCACACTCGCAATCTTTGTCTTAATCTCTTTTCCGACTGCCATAGTTCCGCCTATTAACCTTGACTTAGTGTTAGATCTGCATGAATAAACTCATGCAGATCACTCACTCGTAACGAGCTCTTACCAAGTTTGAGTAGACTTGAACTTTTCAATGCCAGCTTTGAACTGTGCAGCGATCTCATCAGAGTATGCGCCAGACTTATTGATATCAGCCATCAGATCAGCGTATTCGCTGTTGAAGAAAGAGATCAATGCAGCTTCAAAGTCTAGAATCTTGTTCAATTCCACACCAGATAGGTAACCTTCGTTAGCAGCGAACAGGCTCAAACCCATGTCAGCAATTGACATTGGTGAGTACTGCTTCTGCTTCATAAGCTCAGTTACAGCCTGACCATGCTCAAGCTGAGCACGAGTCGCATCATCAAGGTCAGAAGCGAACTGTGCGAACGCTGCTAGCTCACGGTACTGAGCCAATGCTAGACGAACACCGCCACCTAGCTTCTTGATGATTTTAGTCTGAGCTGCACCACCTACTCGAGATACCGATAGACCAGCGTTGATTGCTGGACGTACACCTGAGTTGAATAGATCAGATTCTAGGAAGATCTGACCATCAGTGATGGAGATTACGTTTGTTGGTACGAACGCAGAAACGTCACCGCCCTGTGTTTCGATTACAGGTAGAGATGTTAAAGAACCTGTTTGGCCTTTAACTTCACCATTAGTGAATTTCTCAACGTAGTCAGCGTTAACACGCGAAGCACGCTCTAGTAGACGAGAATGCAAGTAGAATACGTCACCTGGGTATGCTTCACGTCCTGGTGGACGACGTAACAATAGAGAGATCTGACGGTAAGCCCATGCCTGTTTAGTCAGGTCATCGTATACGATCAGAGCGTCTTCACCACGGTCACGGAAGTATTCACCCATTGTACAACCAGCATAAGGAGCCAAGAACTGCATTGCTGCAGGATCAGCGGCACCGGCAGCAACAACAATGGTGTGATCCATTGCGCCGTGCTCTTCAAGCTTACGTACAACGTTAGCGATAGTAGACTGTTTCTGGCCTACGGCTACGTAAATACATTTAACGCCTGTATTTTTCTGGTTGATGATAGCGTCGATAGCAATCGCAGATTTACCAATCTGGCGGTCACCAATGATCAGCTCACGCTGACCACGGCCAACTGGCACCATGGAATCGATTGCTTTCAGACCAGTCTGTACTGGCTGATCAACACCCTGACGTTCGATTACACCAGGTGCAACCTTTTCTACAGCGTCAGTTAATTTAGTTTCGATTGGACCTTTACCATCGATCGGGTTACCCAGAGCGTCGACTACGCGACCCTGCAGTTCCGGACCAATTGGCACTTCCAAAATACGACCAGTACAACGTGCAGTCGCACCCTCTACTAGGTTCTGGTAGTCGCCCAATACAACAGCACCTACGGAATCACGCTCAAGGTTAAGAGCCATACCATAGATACCGCCAGGAAATTCGATCATTTCCCCGTACATTACGTCAGCAAGTCCGTGGATCGTAATGATACCATCGGAAACGCTAACTACAGTGCCCTCATTACGGGCTTCTGAAGTCACATCGATGTTTTCAATGCGCTTCTTGAGAATCTCACTGATCTCAGAAGGATTCAGTTGCTGCATGCTTTATTCCCCTCAGGAATTCATCGCTTCGGCCAATTTCGCAAGTCGAGCACGAACGGAGCCGTCGATCACTAAATCGTCTGTACGAACTACTACACCACCCAAAATAGATTTATCTATTTGAGAGGTCAGTGTTACATCACGACCTAGTTTGGTTTTCAGTGCCTGTGCAAGTTTTTCCTGCTGTTCATCTAGCAGTTCAAACGCCGTTGTCACTTCAATATCTAGTGACTTTTCTTGATTCGCTTTCAGTTTATTAAACTGCGCAGAAATCTCAGGCAATAATGCCAAACGTTTGTTCCCAGCTAGAAGCTTAAGGAAATTCTTACCCGCCTCATCTGCATCTTCACAAATGCTAACCATAACGTCAGCTTTTTGTGTGTTTGTAAGAGCAGGGTTACTCAGTACACTCGCTACCTTTTCATCATTAGCTGCAGCTGCAGCTAATGAAAGTGTAGCGGACCACTGATCAAGGTTACCCTTATCCATTGCATACTCAAAAGCAGCTTTGGTATAAGGCCGAGCGACAGTGTTGACTTCAGCCATCGTTAAACCTCGCTTTAAAGCTCAGCGGCCAGTTTTTCAACAAGCTGTGCATGTGCCTTTTCATCAATAGATGCTTCTAGAATTTTCTCTGCGCCTGCTAGGGCTAGAGTAGCAACCTGGCCACGTAATGCTTCACGTGCTTGGTTAACTTCTTGTTCTAGTTCAGCTGTTGCTGCCGCTTTAACACGACCTGCTTCTTCAACAGCTTTCTCTTTAGCTTCTTCGATGATCTGGTTAGCCCGCTTGTTGGCCTGTTCAATGATGGCGGCTGCTTCTTCTTTGCCTTTACGCATATTTTCAGTTGCTTTTTCTTGAGCCAACTGTAAATCACGCTCAGCACGATCAGCAGCGTCCAGACCTTCTGCAATCTTCTTTTTGCGCTCTGCTAGTGCGGCCGTAATTGGAGGCCATACAAATTTCATGCAGAAAACAACAAAAATAAAGAAAGCGATGGCCTGACCAATGATGGTTAGATTGATATTCACGCCATTACCTCTCGCGGTTGATTAAGTTAATCGACAAGTCAGTCTTACGACTTGTAGTTACTTACGCAACAGCGAACAGTACGTACAGACCAAGACCCACACCGATCATAGGTACAGCATCTACTAGACCCATTACGATGAAGAACTGCGTACGTAGAAGAGGGATCAGCTCAGGTTGACGAGCAGCACCTTCTAGGAATTTACCACCTAGGATACCGATACCAACCGCAGCACCCACGCTGCCTAGACCCAACATCAGCGCACCAGCGATGTACAGCAATGCCATTTCCATCAGTTTTATCTCCACTTTAAGTTTTAAATTTAAAAAAATTTCTAAAAATTCGGTTTTTTACTACTTTTCTTTATCTATAACCACCTAGTGGTGATCATACGCCATAGCCATATAAACAATTGTTAGGACCATGAAGATGAACGCCTGCAGGGTAATTACCAGGATATGGAAAATTGCCCAAGGTACAGAGAGTACCCACTGCGCCCAGAACGGTAGTAAAGCGATCAGGATGAAGATCATTTCACCAGCGTACATGTTACCGAACAGTCGCAGCGCCAGTGATATAGGCTTAGCTAACAATCCGACAAGTTCTAAGAACAGGTTAAATGGAAGCATCCATTTACCTAAAGGCTGGAATGATAGTTCAGCTAAGAAACCACCCAAACCTTTCTGTTTAATGCTGTAAAAAATAATCAGGGCAAATACACTTAATGCCATACCCGCTGTTGCATTCACGTCTGTTGTAGGTACTACTTTCATATAGACGTGATGAGGGTCAGCACCAAAACTAGCGCCAATTTGACCAGCAACAAATGGAATCCAATCAACAGGGATCAAATCCATTGTATTCATGAGGAAAATCCACACAAAAATGGTCAATGATAAAGGTGCAATCAGATCATTTTTATGGTGGAAAATGCCTTTAACGTTTTCATCAACAAATTCGATGATCGTTTCGACAAAGTTTTGAGTACTACCCGGTACACCTGAAGTAGCTGTTTTTGCTACTTTACGGAACAACCAAGTGAATAGAACACCTAGGGCAATAGACCAGCCCAAAGTATCTACATTGATTGCCCAAAAACCCATTTCAGCAGCTTCCTGAGCGTTATGAGCAAAGCTCATACCGTTTACAGGGTGACTACCAAACGTAAGGTTCGTTAGGTGGTGGGAAATATACTCTGAGGATGTTTGCGTTCCACTAGCCATTCTCAGTCTCTCTCGTTCAAAGTTTTAGGAATCTGTTATTTAATTTCATCTGAGCAAACCACGCTGATACCTGCATCAAGATGAATGTGCCAAATAAGGAAAATGGATTCAGAGGTTGAATCAAAATAAACACCGCTGAAAACCCCAGAATGCTTATTCCCATTTTCCATATTTGGCTCACGTACATTTCGGCTAATGCTCTTCCCGCGCTTTGTTTATCGCGAAAACTCAGAGCACGATGGGCAAAATAAATATTAGGTATAAGGTATAAGCCTCCACCTAACAAAGCAGACCATGCGCTTACTAAACTATCTAGCAAAAATATTGCTGATAAAATCACACATAAAACTGCCTGTATTAAGAAAACTCTAAAAATTTTCTCTCGAGTTTTACGACTATGGACACCTTGCTTTCGATTAGCTTTGTCCGTTGTCATTGAGTAAAACCTTTAAACTATTTTTATCGCGTTTCTTAACACGCTCTATCTTGGCGCACATATAGCCCAAAATGCGTGCCGATTATATGGGCTTAAGGCTTAAGAGACAACAGTCAGTTTGAGCATTTGCACTAATGTCTTAGCAGATAATGCTATAAGTCAGTTTTATTAAGTGCGAAAGTAGTACTTATGCTCTTATTTCAATAAAGACAGTATAGTTTCTAAGGTTTCAGCATCATCATAATTGATAGTGATTTTGCCTTTACCTTTAGCATTTTCACTAACCGCAACATTAGTGGCAAAACGTATAGATAACTCACCGGCTAATTCACTTAGACGAGGGTTTGGCTCCGGTTTAATTTTCTCAGGGCTAGGTTCGCCACCTTGTTGAATTTTCTTAACCAAAGCTTCAGTTTGACGTACAGACATACCTTGACCAGAAATTTCCTGAGCAGCCTGTAATTGTAGATCGCCATCAAGAGCGAGTAAGGCACGTGCATGACCCATTTCAAGGTCACCATATTCAAGCATTTTCTTAACTTCATCGCCTAATTTCATTAAGCGAAGAAGGTTTGTAACTGCTGAACGGGATTTGCCAACCGCATCAGCAACTTCTTGTTGAGTTAACTCAAATTCATCTTTTAGACGTTGAAGAGAGATCGCTTCTTCAATTGGGTTTAGATTCTCACGCTGAATATTCTCTATCAGCGCCATTGCGATCGCAGCTTCATCGGGAACATCTTTCACAATAGCAGGAATTTCAACTAATCCTGCCATCTGTGTTGCACGCCAGCGACGTTCACCTGCAATAATTTCATAACGATCAGAGTCGATCGGGCGAACAACAATAGGTTGCATAACCCCTTGCGCTTTAATTGAGTTAGAAAGCTCCTCAAGCGCTTGAGGTTCAATATCGCGTCTAGGCTGATAGCGTCCACGCTGAATCACATCAACAGCTAGTAAACGATAACCATCTAATGATTCTGCACCTTGAGTTGAAACATTATCTTCAACATCACTAACACTCGATAAAAGAGCATCCAGACCTTTTCCTAGACCACGCTTTTTAGCCATTAACTATGCTTCCTGTGATTGTTCTTTTTCTTCCAACTTGGTACGGCGAATAAGTTCACCAGCCAATGCTAAATATGCAACGGCACCGCGGGAGTTTTTATCGTACAAAAGAGCCGGTAAACCATGACTTGGCGCCTCAGCTAACCTAATATTTCTTGGTATAACAGTGCGATAAACTTTATCACCAAAATATTCAACGAGGTGAGATGACACATCTTTTGTCAGACTCATCCGCGGGTCAAACATTGTACGTAAAATCCCCTCTATTTTTAGAACAGGATTTAAACGTTTATTAATTTTATCAATAGTACCAATCAGTGCTGATATACCTTCCAATGCATAATATTCACATTGCATAGGTATTATCACACCAGCTGAGGATGCCAACGCATTCACCGTAAGTAGATTGAGTGAGGGCGGATTGTCTATCAATACATAATCATAATCATCATCAACGTCGATTAGTGCCATTTTGAGGCGAAATTCACGACGTGGAATTTGAAGCAGTTCAACTTCTGCTGCGGTTAGATCGCCATTAGAGCCAATTAGATCGTATCCGCCGACAGTATCCTTAACAATTGCTTCACTTATATGAACTTTATCGGTTAAAACCTCATACACTGTATTTTCTAATGTATGTTTATCAACACCACTACCCATACTCGCGTTACCTTGAGGATCAAGGTCTACCAAGAGTACTCGTTTTTTTGTAGCAGCCAATGAAGCAGCCAGATTTACGCAGGTCGTTGTTTTACCTACGCCTCCTTTCTGGTTTGTGATCGTTAAGATCTTTGCCACGCCTAGCGTCTCCCTAAAACTAGCAAATGCCTTTCACCTTCTGTTTCTGGTACTTGTAAGCGGTGACAGGTTTTTAATTCGAAACCATCAGGTAATACTGATAGTTCGTCTTCAGGATACAGTCCTTTCATTGCAAGAAAAATACCCTCTTTCTCACAAAGCTGATGAGTCCAGTTGATCATATCTTCGATTGATGCAAAAGCTCTAGATATAACCTGATCGAAAGGCTCAAACTGACAATTTTCAACACGATCATTAACAATCGTCAAATTTTCAAGCGATAACTCAGTTTTAACTTGCTGCTGAAAGCGTGTTTTTTTGCCATTACTATCCAATGTAGTAACCGATAACTCCGGATAACATATAGCAAGAGGTATGCCGGGAAGTCCGGGGCCACTGCCTACATCTATAATTCGTTTACCTTGGATATATGGCACTATACTCAAACTATCTAACAAATGACGATTAACCATATCCAGCGGCTTTCTGACCGCGGTTAAGTTATACGCTTTATTCCATTTGATAAGTAGGTGTAAATAGTTAATCAATAGGTCTATTTGCTGCTCACTAATATCTAAACCTAAGGTTTTAATGCCCTTTTTAAGTGCAGATTCTAAATCACCTTGTGCGAACTGATTCATTAACTAGCAACCTGCTCTGATTTATCGGTTGTTTGCTTTTTGCTCAATTGATGCTTTTTCAAATAAACCAGCAGTAATGATATAGCAGCTGGAGTCATACCTTGAATTCTAGAGGCTTGCGAAATAGTTTCAGGGCGAACATCTTTTAATTTAGCTTTAAGTTCATTGGATAATCCTCCGACCTGATCATAATCAAAACCTTCAGGTAATAATGTATTCTCCTGACGACGCATCTGCTCGATCTCATCTTTCTGACGATCAATATATCCTGCGTATTTATTGTGAATTTCAACCTGTTCAGATACTTGACTATTGTTTACACCTTCACCTTTCAAATTAGCAATATCTGCATAGCTAAGTTCTGGACGCTTTAGCAGATCAGAAAGATTATATTCTCGCGATAGTGGCGATTTAAGCTTAGGTGCTAATTGATCAGCTTCAGCTGATCCTGGTTGAATCCAAGTCTCTTTTAAGCGTTGTTGCTCACGTTCAATAGATTCACGTTTTTCACAAAATGCCTGCCAACGTTCATCGCCAACTAAACCAAGCTCTCTACCTTTTTCAGTTAAACGAAGATCTGCATTATCTTCTCTTAAAATAAGACGGTACTCAGCACGGCTGGTAAACATTCGATAAGGTTCAGAAGTACCTAAAGTGATCAGATCATCTACCAATACACCAATATAAGCTTCATCCCTACGGGGATACCATTGATCTTTATCTAGAGCTCTTAGCGCTGCGTTTGCTCCAGCTAATAGCCCTTGTGCTCCGGCTTCTTCATAACCTGTTGTGCCATTGATTTGGCCTGCGAAGTACAAACCATCCATATATTTAGTTTCAAGGGTATGCTTTAAATCCTGAGGATTGAAAAAATCATATTCAATGGCATAACCAGGACGAACAATATGGGCGTTTTCAAAGCCACGAATCGATTGAACCGCTGCTAACTGAATATCAAATGGCAAGCTTGTTGAAATGCCATTCGGATAAAGCTCATGGGTTGTTAAACCTTCAGGTTCAACAAAAACTTGATGCTGATCTTTATCAGCAAAACGCATTATTTTATCTTCAATTGATGGACAGTAACGCGGTCCCACACCTTCGATCACACCGGTGTACATAGGTGATCGATCTAAACCACTACGTAAAATGTCATGGGTTCGTTCATTGGTATAAGTGATATAGCAACTAATTTGCTCTGGATGATCACTTAATTTACCCATGTAAGACATAACCGGTGTAGGCGTATCACCTGGCTGCTCTTGCATAACAGAAAAATCTACACTTCGCGCATCAATTCTTGGAGGTGTGCCAGTTTTTAAACGATCAACTCTAAAGGGTAACTCACGTAAACGTTGAGCTAAAGCGATGGAAGGAGGATCCCCTGCCCGTCCACCTGAATGATTTTCTAAACCTATATGAATTACACCGCCAAGGAAGGTTCCTGCGGTAAGCACTACAGATTTTGCTTTAAAACGTATACCTGTTTGGGTAACAACCCCTCTTACCGATTCACCTTCAATAATTAGATCATCAGCTGATTGCTGAAAAATATCTAAATTAGGTTGGTTTTCAAGTATTTGTCTTACCGCTGCTTTGTAAAGAATACGATCAGCTTGGGCTCTTGTTGCTCGAACCGCTGGTCCTTTACGTGAATTCAATGTTCTAAATTGAATTCCGCCTTTGTCTGTAGCACAAGCCATAGCTCCATCTAACGCATCAATCTCCTTAACCAAATGACTTTTACCAATACCCCCGATCGCTGGGTTACAGGACATTTGACCTAAGGTTTCAATGTTATGGGTTAACAGTAATGTTTTTGCACCAGTACGTGCTGATGCTAATGCAGCTTCAGTTCCTGCATGGCCACCACCAATAACAATGACATCAAAGTGGGTTGGAAAATCCACTGTTGTATTACCTCTAAAAAGAATGCTGTTAGATCTGATTAAGACTTCTTAAGCACTTGTGTTGTATACGGGTTTTGAAATGGACGCTGATTATACCTGCACTTCACCCTATTAGGAATGAACGTTTTTTATACAACTCATTGAGAAGTCTTTTTTATATAAAGAATTATATTATTTAAAGATTATATATATGTTTTCTTATTTTAATGATTACTATTAAGCAGGCACTTTTCTGGTGGTAACTTAATATTATCCTTATATTTCAAAGTATTACAGCAATGATAAAGGGTATCTAAAGGTGGATACATTGTCTGCAAAGGCTTAGTGTAAGTTGTGGATATATAGGCTGCTTATCCACAGGGGTAATTATCCACATCTTTATCCCTATGTTACTTAACTATCCTCATACAGTTTGTGCACAGCTTCTGTAGATAAGATTTTTAGGTAATTTATTATTTTATTTTTATTTAGAGATAATTATTCTTAATTTATTCTTATCTATTTGATAAATAAAGATTAAATTATTGTTTTCATAGTTAAAAGTTTATTTTAAGGTGTTTTTTATACAATTCGTTCTGTGGATAAGATGGGAGTAACATTTTATATACTTGTGCAAGAGAGGGGGATTTATATGTATAACTTTATATAGGAAAAACTTAGCAATTTTCCTGTTTTATGGCTTTTGTATCGTAGGTAGATAGAGTTATAAGTATTTTATATTAATATTATTCAGTGAATATCAATTTAACATTAAACTTATTCATTTAATTGTTGTTATAAAGCTACTTTTTATGATTTATGGATCAATCACAAATAGTGGATTTAACTCTCAAAATTAAAGTGATATAGAGTTTAATTAATAGGCTCCAGCAGTAAAAAATTATCTCGAACTGAACAAGCCACAAAAGATATTCAAGGTAAAATATCTAGTTTACAGAGTGAAATTGGCCACCTTTCAAGTGCTATGAATAGTGGTAAATAAACTGCTGAAGAGAGCGTGAATCGTTTACAGGTTACTGCCAATCCGTTGCGTTCTATATTCAGGTAATGATATGAATCTGCAGATACGGTAGCGGAGCAGCAGATACAATCTTCTGGCAGTTAAAGGATCGTTTGATGAGTATTCACTCTGAAGCAAGCAATACTCAATCTATGAGTACTGAGTTAGGAGTTAGAAACTTAGGTCGGTAAGATGTATACAGATATGGAACAATTGGAATCAGTTATTGCTAGCTTTTAAATACAGAAAAAAGTTACTTAGTTTTTATTAAATAACTTTATTTTATACCTAAAAAAGACCGCGTTATTAGCGGCCTTTTGTATTGGATTAGGTGATTTATTAAGCTATTTTTTGCACCTACCTATAAGAGGTGTATTGTAAGTGATTAATCACTTCCCTATGCAGAAAGAGCTAAAAATTCGACCTAGTAGGTCATCTGATGAAAAGGCCCCGGTAATTTCGTTTAAAGTGTGTTGAGCTTGACGGAGATCTTCAGCAAGCAGCTCCCCTGCTCCATTGACTTCTAACTGTGTTTGTCCAATACGTAGTAATGCGTGGGCCCGTTCTAGTGCATCAAGATGGCGTCGTCTTGCCATAAAACCGCCTTCCGTCGTTGCACTAAAGCCCATGCACTGTTTTAAGTGCTCACGCAGTAGATCTACACCGATTTGAGATTTAGCGGATAAGGTGATGGTTGTATGATTTTGTGCTTCGATAATACCGATTGTTTCACCGCTAAGATCAGCTTTATTTCTGATGACGGTAATTTTGCTTGAATCGGGTAATTGGTGAACAAATTCAGGCCATATTTTTTCTGGATTATCTGTTTCTGTTGATTGGCTATCAACCATCAATAAAACAAGATCGGCCTTTTTTATCTCCTGCCATGCGCGGTCGATACCTATACGCTCAACTTCATCAGGTGCATCCCGTAGACCAGCTGTATCAATAATATGCAGTGGCATACCATCAATATGAATATGCTCCCTCAGTACATCTCGAGTTGTTCCTGCGATATCTGTGACTATAGCGGTTTCTCGTCCGGCTAAGGCATTAAGTAAACTTGATTTACCCGCATTCGGTCTACCCGCGATCACTACGTTCATACCTTCACGTAGTAAACTGCCTTGTTTAGCTTCGGTTTGAACATTCGCAATTTTTTCAAGAATCTTATTAAGATCGTTAAGGACTTTGCCATCGGCGAGGAAATCGATCTCCTCTTCGGGGAAATCAATAGCGGCTTCTACATAGATGCGTAACAGGATTAAAGCTTCTACCAATTCATGTATACGGTTTGAAAATTCACCTTGTAGGGAGCGGATAGCGCAGCGAGCGGCTTGTTCAGATGAGCTATCTATCAGGTCAGCTATAGCCTCTGCCTGAGCAAGATCTAACTTATCATTCAGGAAAGCCCGTTCTGAAAATTCACCCGGTTTAGCTAAACGAGCGCCTAATTCTATCGCTCGTCTTAAGATTAAATCGACTATCACTGGGCCGCCGTGACCTTGTAGCTCTAATATATCTTCACCGGTAAAAGAATTAGGTCCGGGAAAATAGAGAGCAATCCCCTGGTCTATCTCTAACCCGTTGTCATCAAAAAAAGGGCCATAATAGGCATAACGGGGCTTAAGTTCTGTTTTAAGAACCTGTGTCGCAATCTCTTTGGCCAAAGGGCCTGAAATTCGGACGATACCAACACCACCACGACCGGGAGGGGTAGCTTGAGCGGTAATCGTATCTTTGGCGGTAAGTGTCATAGTGTCTCTCTACAGATTCTTTCTAATCAATCCTAAGTGTGCGCAGTCTATCACTTTAAGATAGAACGATCAGGCACAAAAAAGCCGCTAATTGTTAGCGGCTTTTTGTTAGCGGGTTATCTAAGTAATATCTACTTATCGGTTCCCGCTTCAATCTGCTTATTGATCACATATTGCTGAGCTATAGACAGCACGTTGTTCACCACCCAGTAAAGGGTTAGACCTGCTGGGAACCAAAGGAAGAAGAAAGTGAACATGATGGGTAGCATCTTCATGATCTTCGCCTGCATTGGATCTGGAGGTGTTGGGTTCAACATCTGCTGAATAAACATACTTGCACCCATAATAATCGGTAGGATGAAGTATGGATCTTTAACCGATAGATCCGCTAGGTATAGGAACTCAGCTTGTCTAAGGTCGACAGACTCCATTAGTACCCAGTAAAGAGCAATAAAGATCGGCATCTGAGCAACAATAGGTAAACAACCACCCAAAGGATTGATTTTTTCCTTTTGGTAAAGCTTCATCATCTCTGAAGACATCTTCTGGCGGTCATCACCATAAAGCTCTTTAAGACGAGTCATCTCAGGGCCAAACTTACGCATTTTAGCCATAGACTTGAAAGCTTTTGCGTTTAGTTGGAACAAAGCAGCTTTCACAAGAATAGTGATACCTATGATCGCAAGACCCCAGTTACCAACTATGCCGTGGATCCATTTAAGCAACATATATAGAGGAGAAGCGATCCACCAAAGCACACCGTAATCTACAGTTAGCTTAAGGTTTTCATCAGCCATTTCCATAATGTCCTGATCTTTAGGACCTGCGTAGAAGTTAGCACTTACTGTTTTGCTATCGCCTGCAGCTACAGTGAAATCAGGAGATAGGAAACCTGCAATATAATTACCGTTCAACTTACGAGTTTGGTAGTTATATTCGGCACCCTTCTCTGGAATCCAAGCACTTAAGAAATAGTGCTGGGACATAGCTACCCAGCCATCTAAGCTTTTCTCTTTAAACTGCTTTTCATCGATGTCATCAAAGTCGTATTTAGTGTAGTTACTCTCTTGTGTAGAGAAAACCGGACCTAAATAAGATTGCATGCCCATATCAGTTGTTGATGTAGGATCTGCACTTTTATCACGTTTAATCTGACCAAACAGGTTAGCAGACCAGCTTTCTTCAGACTGGTTGTTAACGATGAATTCAAGGCCGATTTCGTAGGAACCTTTATTAAAGGTATAACGCTTAGTGATCTGAACCGCGTTTTCAGTAACGTAAGTTAAATCAATAGAGAGAGAATCTTGATCGTCTAAGATAAATTCACTCTGAGAGATAGAATAAGTTGGGCGGCCATTTGCACTTGCATCTGGACCATTTTTACCAACTAGACCACTCTGAGAAACGTAAGTACGTTCTGCTGTTTGCTCAAGTAATACGAATGGAAGCTCAGAACCTAGTACTGCTTTATATTCAGGTAAAGATACCTGAATAATGTCGCCGCCTTTAGTATCTATAGTTACATTCAATACGTCAGTTTTCACCTCAACTAGAGATGCTTTCTGAGCTTGAGCTGCTGTTGCTGGTAGATCACCAGCTTGAGCTGTTGCCTCTACTGCCGCCGGCAGATCAGACACTGCGGGTTGTGTTTCATAAGCAGAAACAGAGGTTGTTACTTGCTCAGCTTGAGGTTGCTGACCGTAATCTTGGTTCCATTGTAGCACCAGCATGTAGCTGATCAGGCAAAGTGCTCCAATAAGAATAATGCGCTGTACATCCATGGGTTAGGGACCAAATCAGGTTTTCTTTAACTTTCTCGATTTATTATTTAATCGGGACCAGCATTTCTTCATCAGCTTGTGGACGTCTTGATTTTCCATCTCTCCTAGACCCTTTCGAGCAAGGATAATGATGTCCACAGCAGGTAAATCATGTTGATTCAGACGAAATGATTCGCGAATGATACGCCGAACACGGTTACGTTTCACCGCTTGACGAACATTTTTTTTAGAAATAACGAAACCAATTCGAGCTTGGTCAAGATCATTGGGGCGAGAAAGTATGAGGAGAGGCTGGTCTGGTACCTTCAACTGTACGTCGTCAAACACACGTTGAAAGTCCCGGCCGGTCAACAAACGTAACCGGCGTGGGTAACTGAATTCGGTCATTCAAATAAACCAGACCTTTTTGTCAGCCATTAAGCTGACAGGCGTTTACGGCCTTTAGCACGGCGGCGGTTAATAACCGCACGTCCAGCTTTAGTAGCCATACGTGAACGAAATCCGTGAGTGCGTTTACGTTTTAGTACGCTTGGTTGAAATGTTCTTTTCATCGGTCAATCCTGCCAACGCATTTGATGAATGAAATACGCAGCCAAATTGACTACGCGAAAAAATAGAGGCGGAATTCTAGTGAATTTGTCGGGAGGGTTCAATCTATTTTTACTAATAATCACTGTTTTTTAACAAACAGACCCATTTATCGCTATTTTAAGGCCTAATCTGAGCTAGAGATAGAAGCAAAATCTTTAACTAGAGGTTTTTGAAATTCTTAATACTCGCTAATTTTAGCTATCTGTCTTTAGTTTTGCTGTTGGTTTTTAAATTTATATGTAAGCGATAAATACTATATTCGACCCTTTTAAAGGCGGTAAATTTAGTGTTTTGATTGTTTTTGTTACTAACTCTGTTAATTGTGTGGATAACTCCTGTGAGCGCTTGAAAACTATACCCATTGTTTGCTGTATAACTTTGGGGATTAAAAGTGGGTTAGTTGTGATTTAAAGAATAAAATTCTTTTAATAAACAATCGCCAACAGCCCTATTTATAGGGCTTTTGAGAAATGGAAAAATTATAAAAAGATTTACAAAAAAGGCCCCTGCTTTGTGGATAAGTGAAGCAGAAGTGGTTAGAATCCTTCTATACTTTGGTGTATCTCTATTATATGCAGTTCATCTGCTTGCCAGAGTAAAATACTAATAACCATAATTACAGGATAGAGAAGGGCCTCTCCCTTATGTCGACGGAACTATGGGCGCGTTGTTTACATAGCCTTCAGGATGAGTTTCCGACTCAGCAATACAATACATGGATTCGACCTTTAAAAGTCGCGCCTGAAAGTGCTGATCGGTTAGTTCTGGTAGCCCCCAACCGTTTTGTACGTGATTGGGTGAATGACAAGTTCCTTTCGCGCATCCGCCAAGTGGTTTGTGATGTTAGCGGTGATATATCCACAGAAGTTGCGCTAGACGTTGCTAATAATCGCGGCGTTGCTGCTCCTCGGCCACGGACTGCTGCTATAGCTGCACGTCGCCCTGCTCCGCCTGCACGCGTTGCTGAAACAATTTTTAATCCAGAACAACATAATAGTTTTGAACCTGCTGCCACCTCTCCTCCTGCTGAATCTCCTAGAGAAAACATCTTTCAGCCTGGTCTGGAGCCTGAGCCATCTCAGATTCAAATGCCGATGGATATGCCTACTCCACCACAACAGCAGCCTATGGTTGAGCGTACAGTTAATGTTGAAGGTGGTCTTAAACATCCGCAATCTAAGTTAAACCAGTCTTTTACCTTTGAAAGTTTTGTACAAGGTAAATCTAACCAGCTAGCTTTAGCCGCTGCACGACAGGTCGGTGATAATCCTGGTGTTTCTTATAACCCACTCTTTATATACGGTGGTGTTGGTTTAGGTAAAACCCACTTGATGCATGCGGTGGGCAACGAGATGTTGAAGCGCAACCCAAATGCGAAGATCGTTTATCTTCACTCTGAGCGTTTTGTTGCAGACATGGTTAAAGCCTTACAACTCAATGCGATCAATGATTTTAAGCGTTACTATCGATCTGTTGATGCACTATTGATCGATGATATTCAGTTCTTTGCCGGTAAAGAGCGTTCACAGGAAGAGTTTTTCCACACATTCAATGCCCTGTTAGAGGGTGGTCAGCAGATGATTCTGACCAGTGACCGTTATCCAAAAGAGATTAACGGTGTTGAAGAGCGTCTTAAATCCCGATTTGGTTGGGGATTAACCGTTGCCATTGAACCACCGGAATTAGAAACCCGTGTTGCCATATTGATGAAGAAAGCCGACGAAGCCCGTGTCCGCTTACCGGATGATGCTGCTTTCTTCCTTGCGCAAAAAATCAGATCCAATGTCCGTGAATTAGAGGGTGCTTTAAAGCGTGTAATTGCCAATGCTCATTTCACCGGTAGTGCAATAACAACACCTTTTATTAAAGAATCTCTAAAAGACCTACTGGCATTGCAGGATAAACAGGTTAGTATTGATAATATTCAACGAGTTGTAGCTGATTATTATAAAATTAAGGTTTCTGATCTGTTGTCGAAAAGACGCAGCCGTTCTGTTGCTAGACCACGCCAAGTGGCGATGAGTTTATCGAAAGAACTGACTAACCATAGTTTGCCAGAAATTGGTGATGCGTTTGGTGGTCGTGATCACACTACTGTGCTCCATGCTTGTCGTAAGATAAAGGAGTTGCGCGAGAGTGATGCGGATATCAGAGAAGATTATAAGAATTTACTGCGCCATCTAACGGCGTAAATATACCGGTCTTAATCCGGCCATATATAAAGGTAGGTGGGTAAACGATGAAATTTGTCATCTCACGTGAAGCGCTGATTAAGCCTCTGCAACTAGTTGCAGGTGTGGTTGAGCGCCGACAGACATTGCCAGTGCTATCCAATATTTTATTGGTGGCTGAAGGAGATCAGCTGTCCATGACCGGTACAGACCTTGAGGTCGAACTGGTTGGACGTGTGACACTGGACGAGCCTGCTGAAGCAGGTTCAGTGACAGTGCCAGCACGTAAGCTGATGGATATCTGTAAATCGCTGCCTGATTCCGCAAGGATCGAGCTGACGCTTACCGGTCAGAAAATGGTGATTAAAGCGGGTCGTAGTCGCTTTAGTTTATCAACTCTGCCTGCTGCAGAATTTCCAAATGTTGAAGACAGTCCAGAAACTCTAGAGCTATCTATGGTGCAGCAGCAGTTGCGTAACCTGATCGATAAGACGGGTTTCTCAATGGCTCAACAGGATGTGCGCTACTACCTTAACGGTATGTTGTTAGAGATCGCCGATGGTCAGCTTCGCGCCGTATCTACAGATGGACACCGTTTAGCAACCAGTGTGACCAATGTTGAAGCGCAAGAAGGTCTTCAGCATCAGATCATTGTGCCACGTAAAGGTATTCTTGAGCTTGCTCGCCTACTGCAAAGTGGTGAGGAGGAGTTACGTTTAGTCATTGGTGCCAGTCATATTCGTGCCCATGTAGGTGACTTTACCTTCACATCTAAACTTGTTGATGGCAAGTTCCCAGATTATGAACGCGTTATCCCGAAAAATGGCGACAAGATCCTGTTAAGTGATCGTATGGAGCTACGCCAAGTTCTAAGCCGTATCGCGATTCTTTCCAATGAGAAGTATCGTGGTGTGCGTCTTGCCCTTTCTCCCGGTTATCTACAGGTTATGGCGAATAACCCTGAGCAGGAAGAAGCGGAAGAAACATTGGCGGTTGATTATGATGGCGATAGTTTAGAGGTTGGCTTTAACGTTAACTATCTACTGGATTGCTTATCTATTCTTAACTCTGACGTTGTGCGTTTAACTTTATCGGATTCCAACTCCAGTGCGCTGGTTGAAGGGTTTGATGAGGAAGGAAACCTATACGTTGTTATGCCAATGCGTATGTAATTAACAGTATATCTTGTGATAAGTACTGAATTACATAGTGATATTTTTATCCTTGGGAGCTGTGACCAGCTCCCATACTTTATTCCCTCCTGATGTCCATTTCTAAGCTCCAGATTAAATCTGTGCGTAATATCAGCTCAATTAATCTTGAGCCATCCCCTGCTATCAACATCATTTGTGGTGAAAACGGTAGCGGTAAAACCAGTATTCTCGAATCGATCAATATTTTGGGTCTTACTCGCTCCTTCCGAACCAACAAAGCCCATCATGTAGTGCAGAATGATCAGCGCGCTTCCGTCGTGTTTGGTTCTATCGATCCGATGATGCAAGGTTTAAAGCAATCCCTGGGTGTTGAGCGTCCAAGTGAGGGTGAAGCAAGGATCCGTTTTGAAGGCTCAGATATAGGTCTTTCTACCCTTGCAGAGCTCATTCCACTGCAAGTTATTAACTCCGATACATTCCTATTATTGGAAGGATCGCCTGCTATTCGGCGACAGTTTTTAGACTGGGGCGTTTTTCATGCAGATAAAGCCTTTATTCAGCTCTGGAGAGGCTTCAGAAGAGTATTAAAACAGCGGAACACATTGCTTAAATGTGGTAAGATTGACAATCAGTTACGTCAGGTTTGGGATAGTGAATTTATCGCCTTTTCAGACCAGCTAACTCGCTTGAGAAAAGAGTACCTTAGCTTGCTAAAACCGGAGTTTGATTCGGTGGTTTCACAGCTACTTGAGGGTACCAAAATCGAGTTGGGTTTTAGCTACGGCTGGGATAAAAAACGACAGTTAGATGAAGTGTTAGCGAGCAACTTTGAACGCGACCTTCGTCAAGGCTTTACCGGCAACGGACCTCAACGGGCCGATCTGCGTTTAAAGGTTGATGGTCATAATGCGGCTGAACGTCTATCCCGAGGCCAGAAAAAATTAGTGGTCAGTGCCCTTAAGCTAGCTCAAGGTGCACTGTTTCAGCGGATGAACAGCCGCCCCTGTATCTATCTGATCGATGATCTACCTTCAGAGTTAGATCAGGTACATGGAGAACTGTTCTGTAAAGTGTTGGAGCAAAGCTCTAACCAGTGTTTTATAACTTGTGTCGACGACAGTGCTTTAAAGACATACTGGAGTCCACAAACGGAAATAGCCACTTTTCGTATAGCAGAAGGTAGCCTTTGCTAACTCACTGTACGGAAGCGTTAGGAGACTTGAATGAGCGGCGAAAATAATCAAGATTATGATTCCTCCAGTATCAAGGTATTAAAAGGCCTAGATGCAGTCAGGAAACGCCCAGGCATGTATATTGGTGACACAGATGACGGTACAGGTCTGCACCACATGGTATTTGAGGTTGTTGATAACTCGATCGATGAAGCCTTAGCGGGTCATTGTGACGAGATTAAAGTCGTCATCCACCCTGACGAGAGTGTTACGGTTTCCGATAACGGTCGTGGTATCCCAACCGATATCCACGAAGAGGAAGGGATCTCAGCTGCCGAAGTTATTATGACGGTACTCCATGCCGGCGGTAAGTTTGATGATAACTCCTATAAAGTATCCGGTGGTTTGCATGGCGTAGGTGTCTCTGTTGTAAACGCCCTCTCCTCCAAATTAAAAATGACCATCCGTCGTAACGGCAAAGTGCATGAGCAGGTTTACTCACATGGTGAACCACAGTCGCCTTTAACCGTTGTTGGAGAAACGGATACCAGCGGTACTATGGTACGTTTCTGGCCTTCAGAAGATACCTTTACTAATCACTTAACCTTTAAGTTTGAGATACTCGCAAAACGTCTTCGTGAGCTATCATTCTTGAACTCTGGTGTTCGTATTGTCCTTAAAGATGAGCGTTCAGCCATTGAAGAAGTGTTTGAATATGAAGGTGGTTTAAGCTCATTTGTTGATTACCTAAACACCAACAAAACCACCGTCAATAAAGTCTTCCACTTTACCGCTGATCACGAAAGCGGCGTTGCAGTTGAAGTAGCGATGCAGTGGAATGACTCTTACCAAGAAAGTATTCACTGTTTTACTAACAACATTCCACAGCGCGATGGTGGTACCCACCTTTCAGGTTTCCGTGCCGCGCTGACTCGCTCTTTAAATACCTATATTGAAAGCGAAGGCCTTAACAAAGGCGGTAAAGTTAGCACAACAGGTGATGATAGCCGTGAAGGTCTAACCGCGATTATTTCGGTTAAAGTGCCTGATCCTAAGTTCTCATCACAGACCAAAGATAAGTTAGTGTCATCTGAAGTTAAATCTGCGGTTGAGCAGACGATGGGTGAACTACTTGCCGACTACCTACGTGAAAACCCACAGGAAGCTAAAGCGGTCGTATCTAAAATGATCGACGCTGCCCGTGCCCGTGAAGCGGCGCGTAAAGCCCGTGAGATGACACGTCGTAAAGGCGCACTAGATATCGCTGGCCTACCCGGCAAGCTTGCTGACTGTCAGGAAAAAGATCCTGCACTGTCCGAAATCTACCTAGTGGAGGGTGATTCTGCGGGTGGATCGGCTAAACAGGGCCGTTCACGTAAAACGCAGGCGATTCTACCGCTTAAAGGTAAAATCCTTAACGTAGAAAAAGCACGTTTCGACAAGATGCTAAGCTCGGTCGAGGTTGGCACACTGATCACAGCCCTAGGCTGTGGTATAGGTCGCGAAGAGTACAACCCAGACAAACTACGTTACCACCACATCATCATCATGACCGATGCCGACGTGGATGGATCCCATATCCGTACCCTACTTCTGACCTTCTTCTTCCGTCAGATGCCGGAACTGATTGAACGTGGTTACATCTACATCGCTCAGCCACCGTTGTACAAAATCAAAAAAGGTAAGCAAGAGCAGTACCTTAAAGATGATGAAGCTTT
This sequence comes from Neptuniibacter sp. 1_MG-2023, assembly GCF_030547185.1. Taxonomy (GTDB): domain Bacteria; phylum Pseudomonadota; class Gammaproteobacteria; order Pseudomonadales; family Balneatricaceae; genus Neptuniibacter. The sequence goes on along the minus strand of NZ_JAUOQR010000007.1, from coordinate 91,067 downwards.
GGATTCATACTTACTGCAAGGCGCCCTAGACGGTACAACTTTGCACGTTAATCCAAATGCACCAGGTATTGGCGGTCAAGAGCTACAGACGCTTATATACGACTACCGTGCGGTTATTCGCACCATTAACCGTATGTCTCGTGTATATCCTTTTGCTCTACTTAAATCGCTTATCAATGTATCCGTGCCTTTCCCACGTGAAACAATGACAGACCAAGCGGCTGTCGCTGAATGGTGTGACGTCTTTGATGATGCCCTTGCCGGCTTCTCTGATAAAGCGGTTAGCTACCAATGTGTCGTGGTAGAAGATAAAGAGCACAGCAACTTTGTCCCTAAAGTAATGATGCTTCAGCACGGCGTGTCCCATGACTACGTTCTAAATGAAGAGTTCTTTGCCTCCCGTGAATACAGCTCCATTATTAAAATGGCCGGTACACTGGCAGGCTTACTTGAAGAAGGTGCTTACCTACAACGGGGCGAACGCACCCGTGAGATCACCGACTTTGAAGAAGGCCTAAACTGGCTACTGGATCTATCCCGCCGTGGTCACTACATCCAGCGCTACAAAGGTCTAGGTGAGATGAACCCAGAACAGCTTTGGGAAACCACTATGGACCCAGAGTCGCGCCGTATGCTTCAAGTAACGATCGAAGATGCGATTACCGCAGATCAGCTATTCACCACCCTAATGGGTGACGAAGTTGAACCGCGTCGTAACTTTATCGAAGCAAACGCACTACAAGTTGCTAACTTGGATGTGTGATATGTAAGCATTTACTTACTCTAAAAAGCCTTGACAGCAATGTCGGGGCTTTTTTTATGGCTGTCGAATCTCGTGAGTGGTGAAACGCCGTTTCATGATAGTGAAACGGCGTATCGCGAGATATGAACTATGTTTGAGGCGGCAATTGCCGCCTTTTTTAATTTAAAATCCTGGATGCATACTTCTGCATTAACAACTCAAGTGTTCTTGCGCTTGTATAAGCGGCATACTTTTGTATTCCATCTGCTTTATCGGGGTCTGCAAAATCACAAACACTTTTCAATGCAAACACCTTAGGTCTTGGTTCTCCTGCAACAGAAGCGGATGAGTAAAGGCCATACACTTCCATTTCTACACCAATTAAATCTCTTTGCTGAGATTTAATTTCATTGATAACTTCACCATCAGCTAGAACTGCTGAGCCGGATGCTACAGGTCCAATTTGAAGTTCTGGGATCAAGTCAGTTCTGTCTGCATCTTGGGCCATTTTAATAAAAGAGTCTTGATCAGCTTTAATCTGCTCCAAATGCGATCTAATTACAGGATCACATGGTATTTGATGAGGGGCTATTGAGAAGCTTTTATTATCGCTTTGATCAATTACTCTTTTACCGCTTTGGAAGTCCCAAGCGGGGTCTGCAAGCAAGACATCACCCATTTTTACCTTTTCTTTTACTCCGGCACATATGCCGCACATGGTAACTACTTTGGGTTTAAAAGTATTAATCATTGCAGCTGTCCGTAATGCCGTAGAAACCATACCCATCCTAGGGGCGAATGTTGCTGCAACAGTATACTGTTTGCCATCTATGTCAAAATAGCCATCATGTACGAAAATTGTGTCGCTAATAGGCCTCGGTTCTGACCAGTTCCAAGGTAATTTGAGAACCTCGGATAGTTCTGGCTTCTGAAGAGCACAAACAATGACTAAGTCGACACTCTTTTCCCCAGGTTTGTCACTTGGGTCCAAGCTTGAAGTTAAGTAAGCTATACAATTACAAATCTGTGTAATCCATGAGTCATCACTATCTGAGTACTCGATTACATTCCAAGTTGACTCATTAAATTTCTCTGAGGCGTTTCCAGTTGAGTCAATATCACCAGTTATTCCTAAGATCATTTTAGGCTTATTTAACTCATCGCCCTCTTGGATATCAAACAACAAATCTAATGAGTGCTGATTACTATCTGGATCATCTTCAGGGTAATTAGGAAGAAGAATATCTAGGATTAGTAGATCATACTCTTTTGATTCAAGCTCATTTCGAGCATCACTTGCTGATGGAACCAATGAAATGTCTTCTCGTTCCAGACCTATACTAGCTAACTCTTTAAAAAGCCTCTGATATCTTCTTGATTGATCATCGGCGATTAGAACTTTCATTCATGATCCTCAGTGTCATTTGGGTAGTTATCATAAAAAAAATCTTGGAGTTTTAACTTCCAACTAGTGTTTGAAGTATCGAAATGAACTATATCTTTAAAAGAATTTGGGAAATCCTTTTCCAACTGTTCCCTAAGGTCGTTTAGGTCAATAGCTTTCCCTGCTTCTCTTGGAAAAGCTTCATAGCCTGTAATCACTATTGTTGGACAGGAAACTTCTGATAGTTCCATGAAGCGCAGTACTTCTATTCCGCCAAAGCCGAGTGGTTCTCCCCCATTTTCTCTCTCAGATATATCAAATGTAGGCAATGACATATCAAGCAATAAGGCGTCAGGAGGTAAGATTTCAATTTGATCGAAAGCAGAATCAACAGATTTTGCCTCGCTTATAGAAACATCAAGGTTAAGGTCACCAATGAACTTTATGATCTTTGCGCGCTTTGGTGCTTCATCTTCAACCAGCAAGACATTTATCATCAGTGTTAACCTCCATCATAGGTTGTTTGTTAATGATAAATGAAAGAACAACGCTTAATTTGAATCTTCCGTCTTCTTGATACCCAAAATCAATCATCCCCTTTTCTGATTGATGTGCTACTGCCGCAATTTTTACAAATCCACTTCTACCTTCAGATGCTTTCTTTTGCTTATGGTTTTTCTCTTCAATAATAGCTCTGGATTCTGCGAGCTTTTTCTCGTTCTCGGCCCGTTTACTAGGCTTAGAATCGCTAATAACATCTATAGATAGAGTTTCATTTTCTATGTCTGGTACAACGGTAATTTCTACATTGGGACTTCTAAGACCTGAGTGAGCACGTATGTTATCCAGTGCGACAAAAAGAACATCGTGAACAAATACTAAGCTGCTGGATACCGTTTTAATACTTTTACTATGTACTTCCTTACTAATGGTTGGAGTGAAGCCTCTTTGACACTTCAATGCAGAATCTACTGCTATGCTCACTAATTGTTCGAGAACGAACAAACGCTGCTGAGCTTCTACATCTAATTTTTTGAACCAGAGTGAGGCTTCATCGAGGGCATTTTGTACGTTAGTGCAACAAGTGCTTATTTCAGCTGTTACATGCTTGCACGCTGGATCTTTGATAGCGACCATTTTGACTGAGCCTCGAAGTTGATCGAAAAGCTCAACCATTTCATTTTTAATGTTTACAGTGATGAAGTGTCTTACGTTCTTAAGAGAATTATCTAGTGCCGCCCATAGAAATGGTATTGCAACATCAAGAAATGATTGAAGAGTATCGTCTAAGGTAAATAGAGCCCTGGCTAAGTAGATCATTCCTTCAGGTAGGTGAAGGTAAATTAGTCCTTCAGGCTTCTCCTCAGATGCGATCTGAAAATTATTATCCTTGATGTCTACTAATAATTTATCAAAGCTAGTACTGAATTGGATAAATGCTTCTTCAAGTAAGTCTTTCTCTGTATGAGTTAATTGAGAAAATTGATCAATAAAATAACTGTTTCTCTCGTACTGTCCTCCAGCTGAGTCTTTAGTCGTTATTAGTTGACTATCTTCTGCTGGGCCACGAATTAGTCCTGAAAAAGATTGATGCCGTATTCGTTTAGATAGATAGAAATTCAGCCCAAAGTCCGGGTTGCTCAAAAATTGTTCACTGAGTTTTTGTAGAATTTCGTATAGCAGTACATCTGCTTCACTTTCTGCTTTAAAGTTCAGCATTTTTGAAGCTAACGCAGGGGTCGATAGCTCCTTCATTACATCATCAAAGTCATGATTAGAGTCTGTACTTAGATCAACCAGATCCAAATAACGAGCATGATCTTCATGAAGTTCACGCTCGGCCCATTTTATTAGACCATCTACATTCACGTGAATTCTTGATCTATCAACAATGTACTGCCCCTCTTCAATAACCTGCTGGTTTGCAATCTCAGCAACCTCTTGTGCATAAATATCAGAGTTAGAAGGGTCGAGCTCACGTAATGAAGCACATATTGCTTGACGTTCTTCTAAAACTGCCTTAGTCCCTCTGCATAGACGAGAGAGCTGAAGAACCTTAGAAGAGCATATTTTATCAAGGTAATAATTAAGCTGGTGTTTTTTGAAAAGTTCTTGATAATCAATTAGTTCTGACGGCTTTTGAGCGCCGGATTTTGTTGTTACTATTTTTGTTATGTAACGAAGCTGAGATAGCCTTTCATCATCTTCAGTTATATCCCAAAGTAAATGGAGAGCAATTGCTGCATCGATTGGCTCATCGAGTTTTCTGAAGTCTTCCCATGAGTTTGATGATATGCATGCAGCAATAGGAAAGAAAAATCGACTCGAATCAGATGTTATAGCTTCATTTGAGATGAGGGAGATCACTTCGGATCTATTCCCAAGAACTACGTTTGTATGAAGTAGCAATGCAGTATGAAATGGCTTCAGAGCATACGTTGTTTCTATTGAGTTCAGTTCTCTATGTGCTTCGCGAATTCTATTTGAGTTTATTAAGTTTGCGGATATGAAAAGAGATTTGATGTTTTCATCTATAGTAGCTGTTCTATCCTGGCCTAGCAAAAAGCATCCCCAGACCCTGCAAGTCAAAGGGCTACTTATATTGATTCCATAGTTACCAGAGTAATCTGGTTTTAAGTCTTCGACGCCAAAGGTTGGGCTATCGAATCCCATCAGCCAAGGCTTCCACTTAGTTTCTGGTGTTTCCTGTTTTATCTGGTTCGAGAATCTCAAAATCCCAGAGGCTACGGGTAATCCTTTAAAGTTCGTAGTTAGCTTTATTAATGCTGTAAAGGATGCATCTGCTCCTTCCTGTCTCTGAATTACCGATCCAATAAGAGAAGGGATTGACGAGGGAGTTGATGTACTTCTCCCGGATTGTTTGCTCCTACTTGCCTTAAGAAGACCATAGTAAATCAGCTGCCAGCAGTCGATTGGATCATGATGCTTGTATATAGGTCGTATGAGTGAGATTGAACGTGAAAAGTTTTGGCTGATTAGACTATCAGATAGTGCTCTGTCTCTCATCAGGAGACTTCCAGCATTGCATCCACTAATTAGGTTTTTTAACTTAGTAAATCTGTAGTCTTCTACTAGTTCTAATTGGTCAATGCTTTTTTCGATCACTGATAAGAGATTAGGAGTTAAATCTCTTTTACTAAGAAGGTGTTGAAGAACGTTTACGAAGGTTTCATACAGATCAATAATTGAGTGACTTTGCTCTGTGCGAAGAATATCTGCAAGTTTACTTTCGCTATCTGGGAGCTCGTTTGCTAGGCGATACATCAGATAGGTTTGGATCGGTTGATCGTAATACTTATGCTTTTCTATACGAGCTTGAATGTCTTCATTAAATTTGGCTAAGGTTGTTCTTTCTTCATTTCTTACACTTGTATGGTATGCAATGAAATTAAGTAGACCATTCTTGAAGATGTTTCTGACAGACTGTGTGTATTTCTTTTGACTCTCAAGACCGTTAAATGCTTGCTCTATGGCTATTCTTAGTTGAATAAGCCAAAAATTCGCCCCATGTGATTCCTGTATGTCATTCAAGGTTGCTACTGCTTTTTCTACATTACCTGCGAAGATATGCTTCTCTAAGCTGGAAACAATAACCCTAAACGACCTAATTTGCTCTTTTTGAACCAGAATACGGTTAGTTATCCAAACTATTTCATCTTCTAAGGATAGAATTGAAGGACTGATGACGACACCGGATAGGTCATCGAATCCAATAGGTGTTCGTGAGAATTCAGGTAACTGAGAATGAATCTGCTGATGAAGCCATCGCAGGTATTTTTGATATTGTGAGTGGTGTAACGAAGTCCTACTATCAAGTAGAAGCTCCCTGATCCCTGTTCTCAGAATAGCCGCAGGAGAGAGGCGCCTTTCCTTCTTAAAATTCTGATTTTTAAAAACTGAAATTAGGCCGCGAAACAGATGCTGTTGCTGAATAAATTTCTTATGTGAAGACGTTGAGTTTCCTTTCAAAGCCAATTCCTTTTATGCGACAGCTATTCAATAGCGTTCCGTGTTGCTTAACTACTATCCTGGATCGTTAGCTTTGCTTAGCGATCGAATTAAGCTTATTTATGATGCATTCAATGTATATAAAAAGAGTACTAGATTCAATGTGTTATGTCGTTATACGAGAGGTGAACGAAGAAACAACTAGTACTTAACCCCTAAACAGTACTTTTACTTATTTTAGCCATTAGCATTGATTAAGTATCAAAAGTTCAGATATATCGTAACTTTATGAAAAATAAGGTAAAAATTTTGATTTATTCTTCCTTTAGGCTTATCTTGTTACTTAACTGAGTAACTTTTGAGCGGTTTGGTATGTCACCTTTTGGACGGTATCTTGCAACCTTAAGGCTTCACCGAAGAGTCAAACAGAAGGATTTGGCTAATGCTGTAGGGGTTCATCCTTGCTATATAAGCTTGATCGAAAGTGGAAAAAAGAGCCCACCTCCTGGCCGTTTGATCAACTTGATTACCTTAGCACTTGATCTTCAAGATGATGAAGCTGGCTTATTGCGTAGATATGCTGATGAGTCCATCAAAGTAATGCATGTACCTGAAGACCTTCCAATGGAGGGATACGCTTTTATTTATGACTTACGAAAGTCCTTAAAACTGCTTTCCATCGATGATTTCAAAGAGTTACGAAGTATTGTTTCAATGAATAAAGTTCTTGGAGAAGAGAGGATGAAAAATAGCGCCTAGATAAAGAAAAACGGGAAAAGCACTGCTTGACCCGCTTTCAGATGGTATAGATACCATGTTGTGGTGACTAAAAGTATCTATCCCATCCTTAAGCCCGTCAAGCAACCTAACTAAATTCAATAATTTTTGTTACCGATTTTGTTAACGAAAGGGTTAGTTATGTTTAAAAATTATAATGCTACGCCTTTGGGTAAAGGTGTTAAGGGATCTTTGCGCTCAATTTTTAGCGCAGAATCGCCAAATAGTCGGTCAAGGGAGCCTGTTAATCGCTCTGGAATAACATATCGAGGACGATTCCCATCTTTCAAAATGGAAAGATTGATTCATTGGGAATCCAAGTATGAAAGATTGGCCTGCTACAGGTTTGAGTTCTCACCAGGAATAGTAAGCTTTGAAGAGCAGCCTAACCCTATCATTTACCCCCCAGGCTTTAGGTTTTCCAAGTACACACCTGACTTCAGACTAGTGTCTAGTGACTCCAATGAATGGATGGTAGAGATAAAGCCTTATAACCATCTATTTAAAGATGATGTTCTAGATAAGCTACAAACCGCTGCTAGCTATTACCAAGCTCAGGGAATTAACTTCATTGTTATAACCGAAAAAGAGCTTCTTAACCCCATACTCGAATCTAATTTGGTTACCTTGAGAAAAGCTTTGGCCCCTCTTACTGAAAATGAAAGAGCGCACATAACTCACTGGATGAATAACGTTTCTTTGCCAACGGTTGGTATGGCTGCAGAGTATTTTGGAGGCCTGAACAGAGTTTATTCCTTTATTGGCAATCACGTGATAACTACAAATTTAGAATCCCCGTTATCTAGATCATCTTTCATTAAGCTAGCTGAGGAGGGGTACAGTGAAAATTGCTTCTTTTCGTACAGGACAGCACCTCATTTTGAGGTTTGTTGAATATAAGATTTTCAGGATAGTTAGAGATGAGCAGGTAGTTTTAGAGCGCCAAAATGATGGGGCTCTTATCTCTTTTGATAAGCAAAGTTTGATGGAAAGCCTAGTAACAGGCGAATTAGAAATTCTTAGTGACTTACAAAAGCAGGATCACTCCAATGGAGTACTCAATCCACTCAGCTGTTACTCGGATGAATCACAGGCGGAAGCTTCACGTCGGTATGAGTACCTGAAATCAGTCATTGGTGTAGTTGGTGACGTCCCAACTAGAATTGGAATAATACCGGTCATCAAGGAGCATTCTGAGCTAACTGGTGACACCTCCCCTCCAAGTGTTAGTACTCTCTTTAGGTGGTGGAAAAAGTGGCTGCAGAGCGGGAATGATGTTGCTGCATTAGTTCCAATAAATACTAAAAAGCGAAATTCCTTTGTCTCGGGATATCTAAAGGATTTATTCCATGAAGTTGCTGAGGAGGTTCTATTACGGCCAGTTCCTGGAAGTATTCAGGACGCCTATGATTTATATATTGTACGGCTTCAGGAATATAACAAAGCTTGTTCAGAGCCTCTCAGGATGCCCTCACGCTCAACTTTCTATCGTCAGTATCAATCAAGTTATGACGGCTATGAGAAGCTACGTGCTCAAAAAGGAAAGCGCATTGCAGATGAATTTTATCGTGCATCTGGTGCAGGAGTGACTACCTCGCGGATATTAGAGCGTGTAGAGATAGATCATACACCAATAGATAACATCATCGTTGATGATCGCACAGGTTTAGCCATTGGGAAACCCAATCTAACAGCACTTATAGATCACTATTCCAGGATGATTCTCGGAGTCTATATTGGCTTTGAACCTCCTTCAGAGTTATCAGTGATGCTGGCTCTAAAGCACTCGATATTGCCTAAGCCTCAATACCAGGAAGAGTTTGAGTTTGTCCATAATGAGTGGAAAGCATATGGCATCCCATCTGTTCTGGTTTGTGATAATGGTTCAGAGTTTCATGGTCATCAATTGAAACGATTAGCCAGGGAATTAAATATAGAGCTTTTCTTCTGCCCTCCTAGAAAGGGAAGTGCTAAAGGGACAATTGAGCGTGTTGTAGGGTATATCAACGACAGAACTTCTAAGCGTTTACCTGGTACTACTTTTTCGAATATTAATGAAAGGGCCGATTATGACCCTGTGAAGAAATCTTCGATTCCTCTTCGGTATTTTCAGTCTCTTGTATATGAATGGATTATCAATATCTACCAGGAGAGCTTTCATAGTGGCATCAACACATCACCACGGCTGAAGTGGACGGAAGGTTTGGAATCTATAGAGCCTGTCATCCCTGCAAATATCTATCAATTTGATCTCGCTTTTACCCGTGAATATCACAGAAAGCTAAGCCATTCAGGTATTAAGGTTTGTAACCTTCAGTACAACTCGCATGAACTTAAGCTTCTTTCCCATCGAATTGGACATAAGAGCAGTGTCCGTATCAGGCTGGATCCGGAGAATTTAGGCCGAATTTGGATTTACGATGATCAACAAGAACATTTTTTTGTTGTGCCTTCAGTAAGTGAGGAAGCTGAAGGGCTGACAGTTCGTCAGCAAAAACTGATTAGATCAATGATTACTGCACATAGAAAGGAGCTTGATACCGATACTTTAAGGCTGGCTAAGGTTAGCTTGGCGAAACGCTTACGAGATGGTCTGTCTAGTAAAAAGATAACTGAGAGAACTCGCTCGAAAAGGATTGAATCAGACATGGATTGCTTTCAGTCGCCTGTGACACCAGTGAATAAGCCCCCGAAAGCAGATTCTAATAATCCTCTCACTCCACCTGCAGAAGAAGATCTCTTTGAGGTCGATTGGGGGAGAAAGAAATGAATACTGAAGTGTTTGAGAAAATCAAAGCTATTAGAGGAATTACGATTAAGCATCCTCAATTTGAAAAGGCGGTACGGAAAATAGAAAGGGCTTTCTTGTCATGCTCTGAGTGCTCAGTTCCAGAAAATTTGATTTGCATAGGGCCGTCCGGGACAGGCAAATCTACATTAAAGAATTGGTTCGTTGATAGGTATGACAGGAAAGATGTTAATGGGTGCCTAAATATCCCAATTTTAGCTATTGATACACCCTCGCATCCAACAGTAAAGAATTTTGCCGAAGCTGTACTAATTGAACTAGGCGATCCCAATTACAGTAGAGGGTCGATGCAAGATAAGACTAATCGTATACAGCTGTACTTACGGCAATGTGAAGTAAAACTAATTATCTTCGATGAACTACAGCACTTTGTTGATCAAGGAACAAAATCAGCACAAAGAAGTGTATCTGATTGGTTGAAATTATTAATAGATAAGTCAGGGGTGTCCACTGTACTTATGGGACTGGAGAGAAGTGAGCGCATACTACAAGAGAATGAACAAATCCGTAGACGCTTTAGTCACCGAGTTGATCTAACTCCCTTCTCAATCGATACTCATGAGGATAAGAAGACCTTTTACGGAGCAATTTTTGTTCTTGATAAAAGTATCGCTCTTCCTAAGAGAATCGAAGTTGATGACAATCTGTTGATTTCCTTTTTCTACGCTACTAATGGTGTGATGGGCTACTTGGTAAAGCTCATGTTAGGTGCTTTTGAAGTGGCTTACTTTTCTAGATCCAAGTCGATATCAAGAAAACATTTAGAAGTAGCTTTCACCGACACAATTTGGTCTAAGGGGGTTGGTAGCAATAATCCGTTCAGTTCCTCTTTTGCCAAGAGGCCTTTGATTAGAGAGGGAATGCCCTTTTATCTAGAAAGTCAGCCCTTTATTAAGGAGCCGAATGATGCCTGAGCTGATAAGGCCTATTTATCATCCAGTCGCGTTTAAAGAAGAGTCTCCTCTTGGTTATCTTTTTCGGCTATCTGATATGAATAAGTACAAGTTTATACACTGGCTTTTTAAAGATAACTTTGGTGCTCTTTCTTATACATTCAAGAACTTACTTCATAGCTTAATTGATCAGCCTTGGACGGGGTTTGATGAATGTGATGAGTTATCAAATAAAATCTCTGAATTGCCAGGTAAATATCTAAATTATACAAGCTGTCGATATTGCCCTTCTTGTCTTCGTGAGGACGGATACTATAGAAATATATGGCATATAAAGTCTGTGGTAGCTTGCCCCAGGCATAACGTATGGCTAGTTGATACGTGCCATTCTTGTAATTCCAGATTGAACTTCAGAGAGCTTGCAGGCTTGCATAGTTGTAGCTGTGGGGCAGATTTGCGTTTGGCATCATCTATAGAGCTTGCCGAAGATGTTCGCCGTTACTTTTATCTACTATCGATAGAAAAACCAGCCTCAGACTTTCATTCTTGGCCTTACTCTATTTGCTTTGGGATGAAAAACTGGAGCCTGGAAGTGCGAATCAGCTACTTACATTTTTTTGCGTCCTGGCAGCCAATAGACCTAAACAATTTTGACCATCGAGGGGCTTTTGGTGGGCTTAATTCAATGGATTCTGCAAAACCGTATATTGAATCCTTGGCTATGAGCCTATGTGGTAACGAGCAGTCTTGTTTTCATGAATTCCTCGACAAGCTCCAGCACTCTGTCGAAAGTAGCCCTGATGCTGGAGACGCCCTCCTCCGCCGCTTTTACAAAGCTTTCTACAAGGTCTGCACCCATGATGACTTCGATGCTTTAAGAATCTCTTTGCAAGAGTATTTAAACGATAACTGGATGTATGCTGTGAATCACAGAAATACCCTGTTTTCTGATCAAGAGATCAAGGCTCATAATTGGGTCTCTTTGCAGACAATTTCTAGGCAATTTGGTATAGGTCAATCCAAAATATTACATGCAATTTCCTCGGAAATGGTTCGAGCCCACTATAGAAGCTCTGATAAAAGGGTCCAAACCCTGGTTCATCGGCAAGACCTAATTCGTTACTTTGAGCAGGAGAAGAATTACGTCGATTTTAAGACGACAGCATCGTTACTTGGCATAACCAGAAAGCAGCTGAAGAGTTTGATTGATGCTGAGGTTTTAAAGGGAAAAGAGCCGGAAAAGCACTACCAGAGTTGGTCCTTTTCTTTGGATGATATCCATGAGCTGATCGATACGTTAAAGGAAGTTGTACCATTCATTGAGGACTCTCGACTTTCTTTAGCTGATGCCATTCGGAAAATATCAAATCGAATAGATAATCCTTTAGTGCGGCTGTATGACGCTATTTTGAATGAAGATGTTAAGTGCTTCTACGATAGCAAATATGTTGGTTTAAGCGGCTTATTAATTGATGAAGCTAGCTTGATGGATTGGTATATGAGAGAAACTTACAAAGAGGATTCTAGTGTCTTTACTAAAGAGCAATTAAAGATGCTGTTGAAGCTTTCATCGACACTGATCAAGCAGTTAGTAGATAAGGGTTTCTTGGAAAAGAGTATGGCTACTGGTCCTGGGAACTGCACTTATATTTCTCAGGAAGCTGTTATCAAGTTCCAGGAGCAGTATGTTGTTCTCTCAAAGCTTTCAAATGCTACTGGAATTGAGTCAAGAGGACTGATTAACTTGCTGTCTGAGCTAAATATTCGTTCTATTGATGCGGGCTGGCCACTAAATCAGTCACTGTTTCAGAAGGTTTATTTAAGGAGAGACTTAGTTGGCGTTAAGGAAGTAGATGGAGCAGTTCGTACGGGTGAGGATTGGGCTTATGCATCAGTAGGTGCTATTCCTCAGGCACAGAAAAACACACATTATGAGTGGGATGCTCAGTTGAACTGTCCCTTTTAAGACTGTAAATTCAGTTAGTTATATAGCCTCAAAATAAATTATCGGATTTGATCATGGATGACATATCGCTCTCTACAGCAATTTTTTCAATAGTATGTAGCCTTATCGCAAGCTGGTTATTTCTGAAGTATCAGAAGATTAGTGAGTATCGAGTTAAGAAGAAGATTGCTGACTTAGACTTCGAAATTGAATTTTTAGATCGAATTGGTAATGGTTACAAGGAGCTGATCCGGGTTTCAGTAAAGGTACTTTGTTTCTCTTTAGGATTGTGTGCCACTGCAGCAGCGGTACTTGTAGCTGCATTCTTCTTAAATGTCCTAGCCGCTTTTAAATCTGTAGCCGTCATCGTTGCTCTCATCTGCTTAATATCTGCTGCAGGAATCTTCTTTGCTCACTTTAGATCGTTGGTTCAGCTCATTGATAAAGAGTCTGTTCAGAATAAGATGAGAGTGAAAAAGGGGAAACTTGAAAGCAAGATAGGACGATAACTACTTTCAGAATTTGGTGCTAAGATGATCCCCTCATAGGTGTAGGTTATTGATTCTAAGTACACCTCAAAGGAATGATAAACAAACGGAGTTACTTAGTTGGGCTTTGAAGTTCGAAAAGGAGTAGTTATTGTTAATCATTCTCATAATGAATTTGCAGTAACCTCAGTCAAGGATAACCCTACCTCAGCCTTTATCAATGGCCTAGAGGTACATTCTGCGTTCTCACGTAAGAGAAAAAGGTTACGTCGAGGGAAGGGAAGCAATCAGCGTGTTGCAGGTGATAACTGTCCTATGATCTATGCGCTAAAGGGTAAAGATGACTTAACCACAAATAGAAGTGAAGTCCTTAAGCTTAATGCGAATCTCAAAGAGGTTATAAAGAAGTTTGCTATAGGCTCAGATGATTGGGATTTGATTGTATCCCTGCCATCTTCTCATAGCATTGGGCATATTGTTGCGAGAAGGCTGCAGCGCGCTTTTGGGAATCAAACAGTTGCCATCAATAATATGTTTAGAAAGAAAAATATTTTCGAAGCTCGAGCTGAGATCAAGTCATCTTCTTTACCAGTGAAAGATAAAAGATATTTTGAAGATAGGTTGAGTCTCCAGCGTAAGGAGGTTGGTTGGGGAGGTCCTTATTCATTAAAAGGAATCTTTGCTAACCAGAGGGAGAAGCTGAGTCTCTTAGTTATGATAAACCCTCCTAATAAGGGTGTAGTTAGAAGAGTTCTTTTAGTTGATGATGTTGTTTCTTCAGGTACAACATTGAATTCTGCGAAGGCATTGATCGAGCAGAGCCTAGATGATGTAGAAGTGCAGGCATTTTGCCTATTTAGCGCAAGTGGAGCGAAGTAATCATAACTATAAGGCCATTGACTCATATAGCAAACTAGCTTATATTTTGTACTACAGAGCTGGCATGAGCCTCCTAGCTCTATAAAGATCAAAGTGAGGTCCGCGCAGCGCATGTGTAGCCAGGTCGTAAGGGCCAAGATTCACAGCAAACGAAGCGGGTTGCCAACTTTTCTAAGATTAAGATGTGCTTGGGACGGTTGTAAATTTCGATATGGGGAGCCTTATGGCTCCCCTTCTCTTTTGTAGTTCTTCTTTATCTTATCTTTTCATCGGCCTTGTTGCTTCAGGCGTCGATTTCAACTTTGCTATTTAATAACCCCTTTCTCAAAGAGTTAAACTCTCCTATCTGTAAGAAAAGACGAATCTCAATGTAATAGCTTACACATATTTCTAAATCGCTGTCACAGGATGTAGATAGCAACCTAAAGATTGTTGGACAAATGGAGCTATTGGTTTTATCACTAATGGGATTCTAATGTTTGGTTGCACTTATTGTGAGATTTACGAGAATTATGTTGTGTCTTGAGTGTTGCTACGACTGCCTAGGCAGGTGACTTCTGTTTCAGGTCTCATGAGACTCGACAATGGCTCTCTAAAGCAAGGATATAAACTCGCTCCGCTCCAAAAATATGTATGTAGGAGCTCAGCCCCTGAGCGAATGCCTGAGCAAATATCTGAGCGAATTCCTGAACAAAGCCTCGGGCAGAGATTTTTCCTCTGCTAAGTTAATGCTAAGCGCCGGTGCGCGTTTATAGAAAGAAGATGTTCGCGAAGAAAGAAACATGGGTTGTTCTACAAAAAAAGACCTAATCCCATAGTTCGGTCGAATGTAAAAATTGATCAGACGGATCATAAGTTTGATCAATTTTCACGTTTCACCGTTTTCCATGGCTAAAGCGACCTTCTTGCAAGTCGTTATGGGGAGGTAGAGCTTGCGTGTATTTTCGCAGCTAACTTCGATAAAGCCATATTGTTTATAAAAACCTACAGCATCTTCTTTTGCATCAACAAAAAGCCCTATTACTGCGGCAGGGTTATCAGGTTGAGCAGACAATGCTGTTTTTCTAATACATTCAAGTAGTAGCTGTTCACCGAAGCGATGCTTCTTGAAGCTTTTATCTATAGCCATACGAGCTAACGTCAGGGCTGGTGCGGGGTAAGGATAGTTTGCGAGCCGAGGAAAACCATCTGGCACAGATACAGTAGCATAGGCCAGTGTATAAAAACCGATGATTTTCTTGGGCTGTTCAGAATCAACGAGCACAAACGTTTTAGTCAATGAACGTTGATCTGAACTGCTTGCATACTTTGCTAGATAGTCGTTTAAAACATCAACACCGCAATCAAAACCTTTGCGGTCGTGTTGCTTCTTATCAAGTTGAACTGTCTCCAGCATATTTAAATCCACCTTCTTCGTTAAACGTTTTGGCAGCAGTCAAAAGTTTGTTATTGATCGGCGGCGGATTGTCTAGAGCGGCAAAAACAGCTTCTGCCCCTTGCATTGAGAGGCGAATGCTTTGCTCGCTTTCATAAACCGATCGGGCCTTGGTTGTTACGGCCTCTACGATAAATTGAGACAGCGTTGAACCCGATAGATCCGCAGCATTTTTTACAAATTCCTGAACATCCTGCGGAACACGTGCAACGAGCCTTGCGTCCTTTGGTGCTACAACGGTCATTGTTCTCTCCAAATTTTTAGTCTTAGTTTTTCGCCACAGTTAGCGAATGCGGTCATTCACTAAGGTTAATCATACAGATCAATACTGTGTGCTATTATGGCATACAAGCTTAAAATGTCAATAATGTGTGCTAAACAGGCATACAAAGATAGGAAGAAACAACGTGGTCAAAACCCCGTAGGAGCTCAGCCCCTGAGCGAATTCGGAGCAAGCCTCGCTCAAGATTTTTCCTTTGCTATTGTTGTTTAGGCACGCAGTCTATTTTCACATAGGCGCTTTCCCTGCGGATTTACAGCCTTAGCTGTCCAAAATGATAATTGTATTGCCTGCCCGCTTAGGTTAAAAATAGTGATCAATCAGACAGGTGGATGTCTGGCATGGGTCGATATACAGAGCCGCTTTTAGCAGGTTCAATGTCTATCAATTGTTAATACGCATGCTCGTTTTGTCACGGAAGAGTACGATTTAATCCTTTAGTTTCTCCTTCCTTTTCAAATCACACCATCTGTTTTTAACGGATAGTGGTGTGGGTAGATACACGGACCCCCGTATATACAAATGTTAAACGGTGAAGCATGGAAAGCAGAGTTCGCAGAAAATATGCTTCGATGATGTGGGAGTGTCGCTATCGGATAGAAACACTGCGTGACTTCACGTCCGGAAAAACTCACTGCACCTATCTCCAGACCACGATTGAATCAGAAGCCCTTCAGTTGCGGAAGTTGCTTGAGCTAATTGCGTTCTCCTCGTTGGTGTCATACCAAGAGGCTTACCGTTCTGTGAGAAGCGATATTGCTAAGGATTGGCACGCCGCTAGGGTCTTGCGCAAGATTGAGACCATTAATCCTGAGTTTTATCCAGTCCCAATAGACGGCTTCAATAGGAATGACTGGAATAGAGTGCAAGGAGGGTACCTTACGAGAAAGCAGTTCGAACGATTATATGATAAATGTGGAGCTATGCTTCACTCTCAGAATCCTTTCTCAAAAGGGAAGAGCTCATTGGCCTTCCATAGAAAAGTACCCGAATATCTGCGCAGAATTGAGACGCTATTGTCAGAACATTTGGTGGAGCTTGCTGAATCACGAGAGCTCATTCACGTGATCGCTCCGATGGAAGATGATGCACCAATCCAAGTCCGGCACTTAGTGCGGGAATCAAAGCACGTTTAACAAGGCCAAGCACAGCGACAGCTTTTTCGTTGCGGCTTCGCCTTCACTACAAAGCTGCGCGTGTTGGCGGCGTTAATTCAGTTCTCGCATTTTGCATTAGATTACCAACTTCATCTTTCTCACATAAAATGAATTAACAGATATTTTGCCTCTACCCTACTTCAAGCCAAGTAAGATCCGACACTTTTGCACCTAGACCTTAAAAAGCAGCCTCTGGGCTGCTTTTTGCGTTATAGGCGTAAACTTAGCTTGCTGTTGGCCCTATAAGGCCCTCTATCGGTCATTTTATTTGGTTATGCAATCAGCTAAGGGCTTCTTTAAAACCCTTCAAAAACGATTATATAAAGCCGAAATTTCCACTATTTTTTACAATAACGTCGATTAGGCGCAACAAGGTCAGGGTATTACCTATGGCGTTAACTTAGGAGGTAAACGCTTTGTGGTAAGTTGTACAGTTGCTGTCGTTGTACTTTTGCACTCGCGGCAATTAAAAGGCATAGCGGCATTGCCCTACTCGTCTTTGGCTACCGGTTTACAAAAAGTGAATAAACTAAATGGATAAGTATTTTATGAGTGGGTATAGAATCCTTCAGCGATAAGATTGTATATCTATGCCTGCTTGCAGAAAGTCTAGGTAGGCAGTGAAAATGTAATTTTTACTTTATGATTGTTTTACGCAAAACACAGATCTGCTTTTAATAAATTCAACCGGCTAAATGTGCGGGGCTCGGTAAAAGTGCTAACGCTATTATGAGAATAATCTTAGCTATAGGAATCAGTCTGCTCGCTACCGTTGCCTTATATCTTTTATATTGGTTAGGCAGTGGGATCGCATCAGATCTTGGCTACCCTCAACGAGGGGGTGTTGGCTGGGGTATTGCTGTGTTCGTAGCTTCATTTTTTATGTTGCCGTCTGCGCTTATATATATGCTGCTTTTACGTAAGTGGACCTCTTCCCGTGTTGTTGCACTAAGCCTAAGCTTCCTTGTGTTTCTGTTGTTAAGTACATTGTTTATGGGAAATCAGTTTAGTGATGGTTGGTCGCACCCCTATCGTTATATCTATTTTCAATCTTGTGCCTTGCTGGTGTTGAGTTCGTTAGTTGTTGTGCCGTTAGTCTATAAAGCTATCCGGCGGGCTTAAACTAAGCTTACTTTTTAAAGAATTAACTCTTCGCTTTCTAATCTTCCTGTCCTTGTGAAGTTGTTCCCATATAGCCTTGCCTCTACCCTTCTCTCTTTCGAATAACGCTTGTTTCACGTGAAACTTATCAGTTAATTAATAGACACGATTTACTTGTCGGGCGTCAATAGAAGAGGAATTAGCGTGATGTATATTGCTGATATGTTGGCTTGGTAATGGTGTTGTTTGCTCCTTGAGAAATCCTTTTTTCAAGTCAAATGTTGACTCAAAATCTGTGTGCTACTTGTTCTAATGAACTAGCTGTTTGTGGTTGTTAGTTAATGGGTAGAGGAAATGGACGCGGGATGGCTGGGTCCGTTTAGTCAGTATTAGGCGAAGCAGCAACGCTTTTATTTTTGCTGTAAATTCCAATAAGAGTAAACCTATGAATATTCAAACTCTCTCTATTTTAGCTGCCTCGCTAGGATTTTTAGTGAGCGGAAATATTGCACAGGCACAGGAGCCTATTCAGCCTATTTCTACAGTTAAGGAGATTAACTTAGCTGAAGTTGAACTTGGGAAAAAACTCTATTTTGATCCTCGGTTGTCAAAATCAGGCTTCATTTCTTGTAACTCGTGTCACAACCTGAGTATGGGAGGTACAGATAACCTAAAGACTTCTATTGGGCATAATTGGCAGCAAGGTCCAATTAACTCACCGACTGTATTAAATTCCAGCTTAAATATTGCGCAATTTTGGGATGGCCGTGCTAAAGATCTAAAAGCTCAGGCGAGTGGTCCTATCGCTAATCCTGGTGAAATGGCATCGACCCACACCTTAGCAATTGATGTTTTGGAGTCAATCCCTGCTTACGTTAATGAGTTTAAAGAGGTCTTTGGTAAAGACAAAATTGATATTGATCAGGTGACTCAAGCTATTGCCGAATTTGAAAAAACACTAGTTACACCTAATTCTCGATTCGACCAATGGTTGCTGGGAGATAAGGATGCGATTACCGATAATGAATTAGCGGGTTATAACCTATTTAAAAGCAGCGGTTGTATCGCTTGTCATAATGGCGAGGCTGTTGGTGGTAACTCCTTTCAGAAAATGGGGTTGGTTGAGCCCTATGAGGCAACGAGTGCTGCTGAAGGGTTAGCTGCTGTTACAGGAAAGGATGCGGATCGTTTTAAGTTCAAGGTGCCCACATTACGCAATGTGGAAATGACCTACCCCTACTTCCATGATGGCGAAGCGGAAACAATGACTGAGGCGGTAGATATTATGGGTCGGCTACAGTTAGGGCGAAAGTTTAGTGATGACGAAAATGCGCAGATTGTCGCTTTTTTAAGAACACTAACAGGCGATCAGCCTACTTTTCAGTTGCCGATCTTGCCACCATCTACAGAGACAACTCCTAAGCCTCAGCCCTTTGAGTAAATACCCTTCCTGAGTTATTTGGTCGAGCTCTAAACTCGAAGCATGTTTTCGGGTTTAGAGCATATATCTTAAGTTTGAATAAATGAGATTATGAACACCTGGACTGCTTTGGATCAACAGCGGGCAGCCTAGGTTTTAGGCGTTGAAATTAGTCAGCTGAAAAGGGATTAGTGCTGGGTTAGGGCGGTCGGTTTTTGCTGGGGTGTTTAAACGGAAATAGGTTTTTCATCTGTGGTTCTGTTTATAACGGCCGGAGATTTAAGGCACGCTCATTAGTCAGCATCAGTAAAATACTTTATGTGTTTCACGTGAAACCTTGTTGTTACTTCCTGCGAATTGTTGCTTTTGCCTTCCCTTTAGTTAATCCACAAGTCCGTTCTTTTGCAGTGATCGATAGATTTTCTTGGCTGTTTTGGCCAGTTTGTCTATATCCCCAAGGTTGGGTATTTCTCCCTCCTTTAGGTTTTTCTCTTTATCGAGCAGTTCCATATCTAAATAATCTAAGAGCTTTTTAGCGCAGCCGGTACAAGGGCCGTTACACATTAATGCGACGGGCATGTCGAATGGAATTGTCTCTCTGATCTGTTTGATGAGTGTTTGCATGGCTTCTGTGGTATCAGGTTTCATAGCTCCCTCCTCTGTCCTTAATTTACCAAAATTGCAGTATTGGTTTCTAGCCTTATGACAAAGGTGAGTGATATACAATTAACTTTGTAAGTGAGTGGCGGACTTTTTAGGTTATGTTTGGATTGTTTATAGGGGCCTATATTGGGCTGTTTTTTTGTATTGATGCTCAGGTTGCGAATGGTAATGAAAACTCAAAACAGGTGCCCTGGTTGAGGGTGCTGCGTACTTTGATGGGACTGTTATGTAGTTCTAAAATCCGCTTCACTATAGCTAAACCTAGCCCTGTTGAATTATGCGCTTCTCTGCTTTTATCTGGGTTGGTGTAAAAGCGCTCGAATATATGGGGTAGATCATCCTGACTTATGCCTGCGCCATTATCGCTAATGCTGATTTTAATTGCCTTTGTTGTGAAGGTCGCTTGGGGTTCTAGTTGGAAAACAATATTCCCGTTTTGAGGGGTGTAAGCGATAGCATTACGAATTAGGTTTTCAAAGACCCGCTGAATAAGGCTGATATCTGCATGCACATTAAGGCTGTGATTGGGGATGATAACTTGGTAGTGAATTCCCTTATCTTTTAGCTCCAGCTCCAACTCTTGTAAGGTATCGTAAACGAGCTCTGCTAAGGAGAAGGTTTCAAATTTTGGGGCTACGTTAAAGGCCTCTAGTTTTGATAGTTCAAATAGATCCCCGATTAACTGGCCTAAACGACTTGTGCTGCTGATCGCTGTTTTTAGATAGTGTAAGCGCTCCTTGTCGGTAAGCTGTTTGTCTTTGATGAGTAAAGTTTCTAAGTAGCCTTGGGTCGATGCTAAAGGGGTTCTTAGGTCATGGGATACATTGGCAATCAGTTCACGGCGTGAATTGTCGGCGTCCTTTAGTTGATCAAACTGTTGCTCAATCTGTGCTGCCATCTGAGCAAAGGTTTGTTGTAGTTGGTCGATCTCATCTTTAGCAGGTTGCGGCTTTGAGGGTTTGCTTAGAGATCTGTGTTTGCTCTCTAGTGTCTTCCCTAGTTGCTGTTCGGAAAATTGACCTATCCTTTTGCTTAGCTTGCTGAGGGGATTTATCAGTAAGCTAAAGATTAAGAGGCCTGCTGTGACGGCAGCTAGACTGATCATAGAGAGGGTCATAACCGCCATAGAGCGGCTGTGGCTGGACTTTATATCTTTACCCATTTCTTGGTGTATCTTGCTGCCTAATACCACGTACAGGTAGCCCTGAGGCGTTCCATTGTTAAGCACTTGGGCGGCGGAAAATATTTTAGTCCGTGTGGGATCGCGAGGGTCAATGCCATGGAGTGGAAATTCTGCATCGCCATTAATAAAGGTTTTAATTGGCCCTAAAGGGATTGTTCTTTGTTGGATACTGGTTTCCGGTAATGCGTGGGCGATGATCCTGCCCGTACTGTCCAGTAGATAAACTTCGGCTATGGGATTGATGATCATCGCTTGGCGAGAAAGTTTTTTTATCACATCGAGATTGGGCTTTTCGTCATCTTTGTCGATCAGTTCGTAGGCGTCCGTAACGTACATTGCGATACTGGCATTTATCTTTTGGGTTATCTCTTCGTTGTAGCGTTTCATCCAAAATTGGCCAGCAAAGAACATAGCGACACTGGATGATATGAGGATGAGTATAAGTGCAATGGATAGCTTGCTGCTGAGTGTGCGAGTTATACCTGCACTTAAAGGGGATCGAATAAGCATAGGTTGGCTCATGGGTTAGTGCCTAAGGTTTCTAATTTGTAACCTACACCCCAAATGGTGACGATCTGTTTTGGGTTGTTAGCGTCCTGCTCTATTTTCGCTCTAAGTCGATTTATATGAGAATTGACTGTGTGTTCGTAGCCGTCATGACCATAGCCCCAAACTTGATCTAAGAGTTCTGAACGCCTAAAAACTCGTCCTGGGTGTGAGGCGAAATGTTTGAGTAGATCGAACTCGCGTGCCGTTAAGTCGATCTCTTCCTTGCCTAAAAATACGCTGCGCTGATCTTCATCTATTGTTAGCTCTCCTGCTTTTATTATTCGCTTGTTGCTGTGGGTTACTTTCTGCATAGCTGCTTCACGGCGAAACACTGCTCGGATACGGGCAATAAACTCCATTACACTGAAGGGTTTTGTGATGTAATCATCGGCGCCTAGATCTAGGCCAAGCACCCTATCCAATTCGCTTGATCTTGATGTGAGTAATAGCACAGGTATATAGGTTTGCTCTCGCCGAACGCGGCGGCAAATTTCTAACCCTGAAGGTCCGGGAAGTTGGATGTCGAGAATGATTAAATCCCAGCTTTCGGTTAGTGCTTTTTGTAGGCCATCATTACCTTCGCTAGAAAGTGTCACCATCGCGCCTAAATCACCGAGATGAAGATTCAACAGGTCGGCTATATCTTTCTGGTCCTCCACAATCAGTATTTTTTTATTTTCCATTGGTACCCGCCTGTAGGTGAGAATCTATTTATTCTTATCGTGCTCAGTCAGTGTGACAGTTAATTGGTGATTTAATTCTATCGATCAGTTCTCACAGGAGTATCACGAAATATGGGTTATTTAGTTTTTCTGTGATATCTCTGGATAGAATTAACACCTAATTGTTAAGTGCCCTTGATACCTTCTCCTGCCCTCTTTTTTAAACTAGTTCCGATCTGAAATTATATGGCGGCCTCTGTTTGGTCGTTTAGACGGAGAGATTTAATGAACAGTTCTAAAGCTAAATTAAGTGCGGTTGTTTCTGCTGTTGTTTTGTCGTCGGTGATGAGTGCGGGCGCTATGGCTGCTGATGGTTTTTACGTGGGTGGTCAGTTGCAGAGTTCTACGTTTGGTCACAGTATTGAACGTAATACGGGTAGCGCTACTAGCCCAAGTATTACCAGTTTTGCAGAAGAAACGGATGTGGCTGTTGGTGTGCATCTTGGGTATAAATTACATTTAACGGATGATGCATTCGTTGTAGCGGAAGCGTTTTATAATGATGAAAATGCTGAGACAACCAACATCAACAATATGCTGCAAACTCAGTTGGAGCTTAATAGCTCTTATGGTATTAACTTTAAAGCTGGGGTTGATGTAACAAGTAAGTTTTCTGTTTACGGAATTGCGGGCGCGACAGTCTTAGATTTTGATATCCATAATAGCTATCCATTTGCCCCGCCTATGCGAAGTGGTGATGCGTCAGAAGTTGGTCTGTCCTTGGGGGCGGGCTTTGAGTATCAAGTGGATAAGCAGTGGTCAGTTAAGGGTGAGTATATTCAGATCAATGATCTAAGTTTTGATCCTCTACCTGAGGTTGCTGTGCCGGGTAAATTGAATCCTAACGAAGTGGATTTCGACAGCCTTAAGTTGTCAGTGAGCTACGCTTTTTAAACTTTGCTAACAATGCCGTGTAAGCCCCCTTCCTTGCTGTACGGTTTTTTTGCTCAGTGTTTCACGTGAAACGCTGAGTTTTTTATAAGACCGACTGGCAGGAAAATTATTTCGGCATTATTTGTCTTAGCTTTTAAGTGAGTGACTGGAGAGTAAATGCTTTGCGAAGGCGTTAAGATCATCAAAGATTAATGTGTTTTCTGGATGGGTTTTTGCCGAGAGTGTTTTCAGCCCTTTACCTGTTTTTACCAAAACCGGCTGGCTATTGAGTTCGCATCCTGCGACAAGATCGCGGGCACTGTCACCAATGGTGTATGAGCCTGACAGATCTGAAAGCTCAAAGGTCTCTGCAATTTTTTTAAACATGCCAGGAAGTGGTTTGCGGCATTCGCAATTATCGTCAGGGCCGTGAGGGCAGTATTCTATTGTGTGTATGATTCCGCCCTTTTCACTGACTAGATTCGTTAGCTTCTTATGCATTGCATGTAGCGTGCTTTCATCAAAATAATTTCTGGCTAGTCCTGATTGGTTGGTTGCCACGCAAAGGGTGTAACCGGCTTTTGATAGGTCAGCGATCGCTTCGATACTTCCTTTGATTGGAATCCATTCCTCTAGTGATTTTACATACTGGTCTGAGTCTTCGTTGATGACACCATCACGGTCAAGAATAATAAGTTTGTTTGGATCGATAAGTGCCATAGTTTTTGCCATTGTTGAGTTGATCTGTGTTTCACGTGAAACGTCAATAAAAAAGCCGGCGTAATGGCCGGCTTTTATTATAACTGAGTGCGGAGTCTTATCCGAGAACGGAGATGTCTGCTACACCCAAGAATAGAGCGCGAAGCTGACTAAGCAGTGCTAGACGATTATTTTTAACCGCCTCGTCATCAGCCATAACCATTACGTCTTCGAAGAATGCATCAACAGGCGCGCGAAGTCCTGCTAGTGATTCTAGGGCTTCTTGATATTTACCTTCGGCAAATAGTGGCGCTAGAACTGCTTTCTGTGCATCAATTGCGCTTGCTAACGACTTCTCTGCTGCTTCAGATAGAAGAGCTGGATTAACATCAGATATGCCAGTTACACCCTGTTTGGAAAGGATGTTGGATACACGCTTATTAGCTGCTGCCAATGCGTTGGCTTCTGTTAGGCTGCGGAAATGATTCACTGCTTTGACGCGACGATCAAAATCTAACGGACGTGTAGGTTTGATTGCCAGTACAGCCAAGAACACTTCGGCATTGATGTTTACATCTTCATACCATGCGCGGAATCGCTCAAGCATAAAGTCGAGAACTTTATCTTCCAAGCCATCACGAGCCGGTAAGCTTGTGTGGTTGTTGGCAGCGATAGTTAATAGTTCGCGAAGATCTAAATCAAGGTTGCGATCCACAATAATACGTAGAACGCCTAAAGCTGCACGACGTAAAGCAAAAGGATCTTTAGATCCTGTCGGTGGCTGATTGATACCAAAAAGCCCTGTTAGGGTGTCCAGACGATCCGCAATGGCTACAGCGATGCCGGGTGCTGTTTCTGGTAATTCATCACCCGAAAAGCGTGGCATGTATTGTTCGTTTTGAGCCAGCGCTACATCTTTATCTTCGCCATCGTTTAGCGCGTAGTGGTAACCCATTAGCCCTTGCAGGTCGGTGAACTCATAAACCATATCTGTCATTAGATCGGTTTTTGCTAAAAGCCCTGCCCGTTCTGCTTTGGCTTGATCTTCACCTAGTACGGAAGCCACTTTACCAGCAAGGGTGCTGATACGTGATGCTTTATCATGCAGAGTGCCAAGGTCTTTCTGGAAGACAATGCTTTTTAATTTTTCAACGCGGGACTCAAGCGTGCTCTTCTTGTCGGTCTCAAAAAAGAATGCCGCGTCGGATAGACGTGGACGAATAACTTTTTCATTCCCTTCTATAACCTGCTGCGGATCGTTTGAAACGATGTTGCAGATGGTTGTGAAGTTCGGCAGCAACTTGCCTTCGCTGTCTAAATGATGGAAATATTTCTGATGCTCTTTCATTGAAGAGATCAGGGCTTCCGCAGGTACATCTAAAAAGCGCTCTTCAAAACGACCGGTTAGAGCAACGGGCCACTCATTCAGTGCGGTTACTTCATCCAGTAGATCTTCATCTATTTGAGCAGTGGCGCTGATTTTTTCACCCTCAGCAATGACTTGCTGGCGAATTAGTTCAAGACGTTCTTCGTAATCCGCAATGACCATGCCGGGTGTTTTTAGCGTTGCCGCATATTCAGATGGCGTGATTAACTCAATATCGTTGTTGTAATGGAATCGGTGACCACGGGTTTTGCGCCCTGATTTAAGCCCTAGAATTTCACAATCAATAACATCATCGCCTAATAGCATCACTAGCCAGTGAACCGGACGGACAAACTCAACCCGTGAAGAACCCCAACGCATACGTTTAGGGATAGGTAGTTTGTTTAGTGAGTTTTCAACTAAGGTTGGAAGAAGAAGTGCTGTTGCTTTCCCCTCTTCTGTATTGCGGAAGTTGAAGTAATCACCTTTATCCGTTGAGATGGTTTCTAACTGATTGGCGCTAACACCGCAAGAACGGGCAAAGCCTTCGACAGCCTTTTCTGGTGCTTTCACTGATGGGCCGCGACGCTCAATATCTCGGTCGGCCTGTTTCTCATCTAGTGCGCTAATCAGTACAGCAAGTCTGCGTGGTGAAGCGTAGCTTTTAACGTCGCCAAAACCTACACCCGCTTCTTTTAGACCCGAGGTAATGCCTTGGGTAAACGCGTTAGACAGCGTTTTAAGTGCTTTAGGTGGTAGCTCTTCAGTACCTAGTTCTACGAGAAAATCCTGATGTGACATTATTTGCTCTCCTCGCAGTTAGCCAGTACTTCCTGACGAATTGCTTCAGGTGCTAGCGGAAATCCAAGTTCTTTACGCGTATTGAAATATGCGTTTGCAACTTCACGTGCCAAAGTACGTACACGTAGAATAAAACGTTGGCGTTCAGTTACTGAGATCGCATGGCGAGCATCTAATAAATTGAAGGTATGAGATGCCTTAAGAACCTGTTCGTAAGCGGGTAGAGGTAACGGCTTTTCAAGTTGAAGTAGCTTGTTACACTCAGCTTCGCAATGGTCGAACAGTTCAAATAGTTTAGGTACATCGGCATGTTCGAAGTTATAAGTAGATTGCTCAACTTCGTTTTGGTGGAATACATCGCCATAAGTAACCACTGTACCATCTGAGTTTTTAGCCCAAATAAGATCGTATACGCTATCAACATTCTGCAGATACATGGCAATACGTTCTAAACCGTAGGTGATCTCACCAGTAACGGGATAGCATTCAAGCCCACCGGCTTGTTGGAAGTAGGTGAACTGAGTCACTTCCATGCCGTTAAGCCATACTTCCCAACCAAGGCCCCAAGCGCCCAGTGTTGGTGATTCCCAGTTGTCCTCTACGAAACGAACATCATGAATACCTAGATCTACACCCATATGTCGGAGAGAGCCAAGGTAAAGCTCCTGAATGTTATCTGGGGATGGTTTCAGTACAACTTGGAATTGGTAGTAATGCTGAAGACGGTTAGGGTTTTCACCATAACGGCCATCGGTTGGTCGGCGGCTTGGCTGAACATAAGCCGCGCGCCAAGTTTCTGGTCCGATAGCACGAAGAAAAGTAGATGGGTGGAAGGTGCCAGCACCAACCTCCATATCAAGCGGTTGTACGATCACACAGCCCTGCTCTGCCCAGTATTCCTGGAGAGCAAGGATCAGCCCCTGAAATGTGCTTACGTCTGGGGTTGCCTTATCAGTCACAGAGTTCACCATTGTAAAATTGGCCGAAAAATTAGCCGGCAATTATACAACAAAAAATGATCAATCGGTCTTAGGAATGCAGAGAAGATGGGATAAAAAGGGTTTTTTAGTGAAAAGATTGAGCAGAACTAAAGTCTGCCCAATCTCAAGGTAGAAAATTAGTAATCTAAACAGAGGTATTTAAGGGTCTCAATAACCTGTTCAGTGTTTTCTGCAACGGCATGAGCACAGGCATCGATCTCTTTGAGTGGATGGGTTAGTTCTGGAGCGTGTTCCACAATAAGTGATTTTCCATTAGCAATCGCAAAGCCCGCATCAAAGGCTGCATTCCATTGGCGGTATTTATTGCCAAAACGAACAATCACTATATCTGCGCGTTTGATAGCGGTCATGTGGCGCATAGTATTCATTTTTGCTGATTTGTGATCGGTCCAGAAATTGGACTCTTCTGGGCCTAAAATTTCGGTAGCGCAACCATCACTTGATTCGTGGTCTGTATTTGGCGTTAAGACGTCGATCGGTAGGCCGTTTTGATTAATAGCTTTTTTGATCTGGTCGCGCCAGTCGGAATGAATTTCGCCAGAAAGGTATACGGTATAACGCATGGTTTAGGTCTCAACTTTTTAATAACTTAAAATCTATTTTACAGGTTACTTATCGTTTCCAGAATATAGGTGTAAATAATACAAGCAGTGTGAATACTTCTAATCGCCCTAGCAGCATTGCAAAACAAAGCACCCATTTTGCTGGCTGATTTAAGTCACCGTAATGGGTTGAAACGCCACCTAGACCCGGACCTAAATTGTTCAAGGTTGCACCTACGGCAGACCAGGCTGTTACTTGATCTAAACCGGTAGCGAGTAATGCAAGTAGCATGACAACGAATACGATCATATAAACCGAGAAAAATCCCCAGACCGCTTCTAATACGCGATCGGATACGGGCTTTTTGCCTAGTTTAACGGGAATGATCGCGTTCGGGTGAACGAGACGTTGAATCTCACGATAACCCTGTTTGAGGATAAGTAAAACACGTATTACTTTCATACCGCCGCCGGTTGAGCCTGCACAGCCGCCGGCAAAGGTGGCGACGAAGAGGAGGAATGGCAGCATGACGGGCCAGTGGGCAAAGTCAGCAGTCGCGAAGCCGGTTGTTGTGGCTATAGAGACAACCATGAACAACGCTTTACGGAGAGATTCTGCAGGCTCATAAGTGTTGGTGACGATTAAGGCTATAAGGGCAATTATTGTTATACCGACCAATGTTGAAAGGTAAAACTTGAATTCAGGGTCTTTTAAATAGTGGCTGATAGAGCGTTGGCGCCAAGCAAAGAAATGCAGGCCAAAGTTAGCGGTGGAGACAATCATAAAGAACACGCAGATCAGTTCTATAGTGACTGAATCAAAGTGACCAATACTGGCATCGTGGGTTGAGAATCCACCAATCGCGACGGTGGAGAAGCTATGACTCACCGCGTCAAATACGTCCATGCCTGCTAGCCAATAACCTACGCCACAAACGATTGTTAGGGATAGATAGATATACCAAAGGGCTTTGGCTGTTTCAGTAATACGCGGCGTAAGTTTAGAGTCTTTTACCGGCCCAGGTATCTCTGCCCTGTATAGCTGCATGCCCCCGATACCCAGCATTGGCAGAATCGCCACCGCTAATACGATGATACCCATACCGCCTAACCATTGGAGTTGTTGGCGATAGAAGAGGATTGATTTAGGCAGATAATCAATACCGGTTATAACGGTGGCTCCGGTGGTTGTTAAACCGGACATAGATTCAAACACAGCATCAACGAAAGAGAGGTGGGGATCCTCGGTGATCATAAAAGGAAAGGCCCCGAAAAAACCCAATACTGCCCAGAAGAGTACCGTAATTAAAAATCCATCTCGTGTGCGGAGGTCTTGTCTAACGCGGTAAACCGGAATCCAGATAATAAACCCGGTTATTAGTGTGATAAAAAAACCAGCGATAAATGCGAACTCAGCGCCGTCCGCGTAAATATATGAGATAGCTAAAGGCGGCAACATGGAAAAGCTGAATATCATCAGCAAAATACCAAGAATGCGCAGAATTACTTTGTAATGCATTTGATCAATTACCGCTTAGAAGAAAGTTAAGCCAACTTGGAAAAGTCGCTCAACCTCTTTAATTCGTCGTTTGTCGACAAGGAATAAGATCACGTGGTCGCCACTTTCAACGACAACATCATCGTGAGCAATAAGTACTTGATCGTTACGAACAATAGCTCCAATGGTCGTACCTTCAGGTAACTTGATCTCTTCGATAGCTTTGCCTACCACCTTTGAGGATGAGCTGTCCCCATGGGCAACCGCCTCTAAGGCTTCTGCCGCGCCTCGTCGTAAAGCATGTACTGCAACAACATCACCTCGGCGCACATGGGTTAGCAGTGCACCAATAGTTGTTTGTTGGGGGGATATGGCAATATCTATAGCGCCGCCTTGTACTAAATCTACATAAGCGGGGTTATTGATAAGGGTCATTACTGTGCGAACACCTTGGCGCTTTGCGAGCATTGAGGCCATGATATTGGCCTCATCATCGTTAGTCAGAGCGCAAAATACATCGGTATCTTCGATATTCTCTTCGATTAGAAGCTCTCTATCGGAGGCGCTTCCTTGAAGTACAATGGTTTTATCTAAGGTGCGGGCCAGTTTGTTACAGCGTTCGAGGTTCCGTTCAATAATCTTTACTTGGTAGCGATCTTCTATAGATTCCGCTAAGCGGGCACCTATATTACCGCCTCCGGCGATGATAATGCGCTTATAGGGGTTATCGAGACGGCGTAGCTCGCTCATTACTGCCAAAATATCTTTTCGTGCAGCGATAAAGAAGACTTCATCGTCTGCTTCAATCACTGTATCCCCTTTAGGGATAATAGGACTACCACTACGGAAAATGGCTGCAACGCGGGTATCAACGGCGGGCATATGTGCACGAAGGTAAGATATTTCGCGCCCTACCAGTGGGCCGCCATAGTAAGCCTTTACTGCTACAAGTTGTGCTTTTCCATCGGCAAAATCGAGTACTTGCAGTGCGCCTGGGTGCTGAATAAGGCGTTTGATATGTTTGGTAACTAGAAATTCAGGGCTGATTTTTACATCAATAGGGATGCCTTTTTCGCCAAAAATCTTCTGGTTTTTGTTGAGGTAATCATGCTCGCGAACACGAGCGATCTTTGTTGGCGTGTTGAACAGTGTTTGTGCAATCTGACAGGCGAGCATATTAACTTCGTCAGAGTTGGTAACTGCAATCAACATATCAGCATCTACCGCACCGGCCTGTTCCAGTACCGTTGGGTATGAGGCTTTGCCTTCGATGGTACGAATATCGAGTCTGTCTTGAAGTTCTCGCAGTCGATTCGTGTCTGTGTCGACGACGGTGATGTCGTTATCTTCTCGGGCTAAATTCTCAGCCAGTGTGCCGCCAACTTGCCCGGCACCTAGAATAATAATCTTCATTATCAGCCTTTTACTGCTGCTAGAGGCGGTAGAGTCGCCGTTTTAGTCGAGCTTACTCTGTTTTTCCAGCAGTGCATAATAGAAACCATCATGGCGATTGATTTGTGGAAATAATTGACGTCCATGCTCGCGGGCAATTCCCCAAGGTGCATCAATTTTTATCTCTGTTACATCGTCTGTTTGTGCAATAAAGCGCTTTATCTGTCGCTCATTTTCTTGCGGGAAAATGGAGCAAGTTGCATAGAGTAATTTTCCGCCTGGTTTGAGCATCGACCAGCAGTTTTCTAAGATAGATAATTGTAGTTTAGATGTTTCATGAATATCTTCACCTTGGCGTAAATATTTAATATCTGGATTGCGTCTAATAACGCCGGTGGCTGAACAGGGTGCATCTAATAGAATTCGATCGTAGAGCGTTCCGTCCCACCACTCTTGATGTGAAGCATCAGCAATAATTACATTGGCATCTAAATCTAAGCGCTCTAGGTTTTCTTCGATTCGCCCTGCTCTTCTCTCTTCTAGTTCAACGGCATCAACGGAGGCTAGAGCGGGTTCACTTTCCAATAGGTGGCATAGTTTTCCACCTGGGGCCGCGCAAGCATCGAGAACGGTTTGACCTGCCTGCAAATCTAGTAGTTGGGCGGATAGTTGGGCCGCCTCATCTTGCACACTAAAGGCGCCTTCCTCATAACCGGGCAGTGATTCAATATTTAATGAGGTGGATAGGCGAATTCCTGTGGGACTAAATTCGGTTTTCTCTGCATCAACGATGGGTTCAAGCTGAGTTAAATAGCTTTCTCTATCTGTTTTGAGTGCGTTGATTCTTAACGTCAGAGGTGCTTGTTCATTGTTGGCTTGTAGGATCTGTTGCCAATGATCCGGCCAGTTGTTTTTTAATTTAGCGATCATCCACTCGGGGTGGTTAAATTGGTAAGATTCGTTGTCTGATAATGAGTCGATCAACTCCTCTTGTTCCCGTTGGAAGCGGCGTAAAATAGCGTTCACAACTTTACCTGCCCACTCCTTATCTAAATCCCTGCAAGCCTCAACACTTTCACTGATGGCTGCATGGGCGGGAATACGTGTATGTTGAAGTTGGTATAAACCTAGAAGCACAATCGCTTTAATGTCTATATCGCGAAATTTGAAAGCGCGATTTTGAAGCAGTTTTATTATGCAATTTAACTGTGGGTGGTGACGCATAGTGCCATAGCAGAGTTCGCGAAGTAAGGCGCGATCTTTCTCTGGGCAGCGTCGCTCAATAGCGGGGAGCTGGGTGTTGAGCGAACCTTTGTTCTGCAATAAAGGAGTCAACACTTGAGCGGCTAAGGCACGGACATTGGATGTCATTATAGTTATCCTAGTTGTACGCCAGCACTAAACTGTTCACGTTTAGAGTTGAGTACTGAAGCTGCATCCATAGGCTTTTTACCGGGGAGTTGCAGCATCTTGATTTTGATAGCCCCTTCCCCGCAGCCAACAACGATGCTTTTTTTATCAGAGGGAAGAATTTGTCCTGCTACACCTTGTTGATCTAGTCGTTCGCATTCAAGCAACTTAATTGTTTCACCTTCTAGCTGGAAAGTAACCGCTATACGTGGGCTCAATGCGCGAATCTTTAGATCAATAGCTTCTGCTGATTGGTTCCAGTCGATCACGCCCTCTTCTTTGCTGAGCTTGTGGGCATAAGTTGCTAACTCATTATCTTGCATTTCAGCAGCAATGTTTCCTTCACATAGGCCGTTTAATGTTTCGATTAAGGCGGTTGCACCTATGCCACTTAAACGATCAAAAAGGGACGCTGCTGTATCTGTTTCATTTATAGGTGTTGCGGCTTTTAAAAGCATGTCACCGGTATCTAAACCTTCATCCATCTGCATGATGGTGACGCCGGTTTCTGCATCACCGGCTAACATAGAGCGTTCTACAGGGGCGGCACCTCTCCAGCGTGGCAGAAGTGAGCCATGCACATTAATACAGCCTAAACGGGGAGTTTCTAATATGGAGGGTGGCAAGAGCATTCCATAAGCAACAACAACCATAATGTCGGCTTCAAGGTTAGCGAGTACTTGCTGCTCCTCCTCGGTTTTTAAGCTGGTGGGCTGAAAAACAGGGATGTTATGGGCTTGAGCAAGGTCTTTAACCGGCCTTGGTGCCATTTGGTTTTTGCGTTTTCCTTTTTTATCAGGCTGGGTATACACCGCTATCACTTGGTGGTCGCTATCCAGCAGCGCTTGTAAATTGTACGCGGCGAAGTCTGGCGTTCCTGCAAAGACGATACGAAGTGGGGTGTTAGCCATAAAAAAGTTATCCAAATTAAATAAAACAGGCCTGCGCTGTTAAGCGCAAGCCTGAGAATAGAGTGTAGTCGATCGCGCTTACGCGTGCTTTTCCATTTTGTGCTGTTTTTCAAGCTTACCTTTAATGCGGTTTCGTTTAAGCATGGAAAGGTAATCTACAAACAACTTGCCATTTAGATGATCTAATTCATGTTGAATACAAACCGCTAAAAGGTCGTCTGCAATAAGTTCGTATGGCTCACCATTGTAATCTAGAGCTTTTAACTTAACTTTTTGTGGGCGCTGCACATCTTCATAGAAGCCGGGAACAGATAAACAGCCTTCCTGATATTTGTGTAACTCATCTTCAAGTATTTCAAATTCAGGGTTAATCAGAATTAAAGGCTCGTTTTGTTCTTCTGAGATATCGATAGTAACAATACGCTTATGAATATTTACCTGCGTTGCTGCTAAACCTATGCCGGGGGCGGCATACATAGTTTCGAGCATGTCATCAATTTGAGCACGTACGGCATCATCAACCGTTTCTACAGGTTCTGCGATAGTGCGCAGGCGAGGATCTGGGTATTCTAGAATGGTTAATATTGCCATGATTTAATGTCTATTCTACAGTTGTGTGAGGCTATCCAGCAGGTATCTATCATTGATACATGCTAACGTTAGAAAGAAAGTAACTTTGTTTCTAATCAAATTTCTCGATTTTTCAGCAGATTGGCCGAAATAATATGTCGAGATCGATAGCGAAAAATATTATTCTGCCTATTATACTGATTAGAACGCTCAATGCATTGTCGTTACCTCGTTAGCTTGATAGTTTTATAGCTTGGGGTAATAAGGGAACTGGACATGAAAAAATTGTTATGTGGATTACTTGCCTTTGTGGTGCTTTCTATTACGCATGTTAGTGCTGAAACACGAGAGGATAGTTTGCTTCTTCGTGATGATTATCCACAAGAATACGTGGTAGTTAAAGGTGATACTTTATGGCACATATCAGGGCGCTTTCTGCAAAGCCCTTGGAAATGGCCAGAGGTTTGGGGCGTAAACCCACAAGTTGATAATCCACACCTTATTTATCCTGGTGATGTTATCTACTTAACATGGGTAGATGGTAAGCCTCGTCTTGGTGTTCGTCGAGATAGTGGTATCTATCCTCGTGCGCGAACCTCTCCGCTAGATCAGGCTATCCCTGCGATACCTCTACGCGACATCATCAGCTTTTTGAATGATAACCGTGTGTTAGAGGAAGATATTCTAAAGGACGCTCCTTATGTATTAGGTGGTAAAAGTGCACGCATCATCGCCGGTGCAGGCGATCGTATTTATGCTCGAGGTAGTTTGTTAGAAGAGCAGCGTCGACAAGGCATCTATCGTGCAGATGGTGAATACGTAGACCCTGATACGGAAGAGGTATTAGGTTTCGAGCTAACTAAGGTAGCTGATGCTGATGTGAAAACACACACAGACGATGTTATTACCCTTGATGTTGTGAAATCTAAAAAAGAGATTCGAGTATTGGATCGAGTAGTACCGACCGAAGAAGTTCGTATACAGTCTATCTTTTATCCTCAACCCTCTCCTGATGGTCTTGAAGGTAAAATTCTTAAAGTGCTTGGTGGTGTTAGAGATGGCGGGCAGTTCAATGCTGTCGCCATTAACCGCGGTGTACGTGAAGGTTTAGAGCCTGGGCATGTTTTTGCTATTTACCGTAAAGGTGAGCGTCTTAAGGATCCTGTGACTAAAGAGTTCGTCACTTTGCCTAGTGAACGTTCGGGCGAATTGATGGTGTTTAAAGTATTCGAAAAAGTAAGCTATGGTTTAGTTATGCAAAGTACAGATGTCGTTTCTATTGGCGATACTTTGCGCCAACCATAATTTAAGGAAATAAAAATGACGGCAGATCCAAGGGACTGGATCGCCGTTGCAGCTCTGCCCAGTCTTGGGCCGGCTTCGATTAAAGCGTTATGGGAGCAAGGCTGGACGCCTGAAAAGCTTCTTAACGCATCTGCAATCGAATGGCAGCGGCTAGGTCTTAAACAGAAAACTGTAGATGCGCTGTGTGAATATCAGTGCTCCTCTCAAGGTCTTGTTCATCAAGCTATAGATACTGCTTCGCAGTGGCAAGCATCGTTTGATGACGCACATATCCTACCGATCACCCACTCTGATTATCCCCAATTACTTCGTGAAATTTATGATCCTCCTCCTATTTTGTTTGTTCGTGGGAATATTCAAGCACTTAATCTACCCCAGATAGCGATTGTCGGTAGCAGGAGCGCGTCTGCAAGTGGTTTAAAGCAAGCCTACAGGTTTGCCTTAGAATTCGCCAAAAATGGCGTTGTTGTTAATTCGGGATTGGCTTTGGGGGTTGATGCCGCGGCCCATAAGGCGTGCATTGATATTGAGAAGCCTACTGTCGCTGTTTTTGGTACCGGCATTGATCGGATCTATCCCGCCCGAAATCGATCATTAGCTGTAGATATTTTAAGAAATGGAGGTGCTTGGGTAAGTGAATTTTTCTTGGGCTCCCCTCCTATAGCGCCCCATTTTCCAAAAAGGAATCGCTTAATTAGTGGTATGAGCGTAGGTGTGCTGGTTGTTGAGGCGGCTCCGAAAAGCGGATCTTTAATTACGGCTAGAATGGCAATGGAGCATGGTCGAGAGGTTTTTGCGCTGCCGGGTCCATTAAATAATCCTTTAAGTCGAGGTTGCCACTTGTTAATTAAAGAGGGAGCCGCATTGGTAGAAACAGCGCAAGAGATGGTTGACCAACTTGCGCCTTTATTGGGTTGTTATCTAAATGAGGAGTTTGAGCAAGATAGCGTAAACCTAGACAGCAGTGCCCAGAATAATTTAATGGTTGAGTTGAGTGGCGCTGAAAGCCGCGTTTTAGAACAGATAGGTTATGAGGTTTGTTGTATAGATGCGCTAAGTGTTCAAAGTGGTTTAAGCATTGCTGAGTTGAGTCAGCTACTTGTCTCTATGGAATTA
Source organism: Neptuniibacter sp. 1_MG-2023 (assembly GCF_030547185.1). GTDB lineage: Bacteria > Pseudomonadota > Gammaproteobacteria > Pseudomonadales > Balneatricaceae > Neptuniibacter. Next base: position 55,187 of record NZ_JAUOQR010000007.1, on the reverse strand, counting down.
AAAGGAGTGATAGAGCAAAGAGAGGGTGGCTATATTAAGTGCTAAAAGAGTTTGGTTTGCCTAACATGAAATAAAAAGGAATATCAGTCGATTTTTCTATATATTTTTCGTCTATATCTATGACCTAACAGTTGTTGCAAAGCGGGCTTTGAACATTTAGTGTTCAGCATCCTAACCTAACTATCCGAGAGAGACATGAGCAAACCATTCCTTGCTATTCTAATGGGGTCGGATTCTGACCTACCTGTAATGACCGCTGCGGTTGACGTATTGCGCTCATTGGACGTTGCGTTCGAAATTAAAGTTAGCTCTGCACACCGTACTCCGGTTCAGACACATGATTATGTTAAAGATGCTGATGCTCGTGGTGCTGTAGCTTTTATTTGTGCTGCCGGAATGGCTGCTCATTTAGCAGGTGCCGTAGCTGCGAATACAACTAAACCAGTGATTGGTGTGCCAATTAATTCATCACTTGATGGTTTAGATGCGTTACTTTCTACTGTTCAGATGCCGGGTGGTATTCCTGTTGCTACAGTTGCTATTGGTAAAGCTGGCGCTAAAAATGCAGCCTACCTTGGTGCACAGATTATGGCTGTAGCGGATGCTGATCTTGCGGAACGTTTAAAACAAGAGCGACAAGCTAATACTGATTCCATTGTTGCAAAAGATGCAGCACTGCAGGAAAAGCTACAGAACGGTGAGTTGTAATCAGAATTTAAACTGGTGGCATATCCATCAGTCTGTTCGGGCGATAGAACACGGAGGTGTTATCGCCTATCCTACCGAAGCGGTTTGGGGATTAGGGTGTGACCCTTTTAACCAAGACGCAGTCTCCCACCTGCTCAAAATTAAACGACGCCCTGTCGATAAAGGGCTTGTTTTGGTTGCGGGCAACCTGTCTCAAATACAATTTCTGTTAGATGACCTCAGTGCGGAAGAATACGATAAAGTAACGGCTAGTTGGCCGGGGCCTTATACGTGGGTTTTACCGGACAAAAAAGATATAATCCCCAGATGGATTAAAGGAAAACATAGTTCGGTTGCTGTGAGAGTGAGCGATCACTTACTTGTTAAAAAGTTAACTGAAACTTACGGTTCTTTCATCGTTTCAACTTCTGCTAATCCTTCAGCTCATTGTCCTGCAAAAGATATATTGAGAGTAAATACTTACTTCGGCAGTGAGCTTGATTATGTTTTGCCTGGTTGTTTAGGCGGATTGTCTCAGCCAACCCAAATTAAAGATTTAAAATCGGACCGTATCGTTAGGGTCTGAATATATAAGTGAGTGAGTACTATGTCCGCCCCAAATATCGAAGCTGTAAAAGAATATCTATTAAGCCTTCAGGACGCTATTTGTGATGCCCTTGAAAAGGTTGATGGCGGTGGTGAATTCTTTGAGGACGAATGGCAGCGTGAAACCGGCGGCGGAGGTCGGACTCGAGTATTAGCGGATGGAGCCATCATTGAAAAAGGCGGGGTAAACTTCTCCCATGTTTTTGGTGATAAGTTACCGGGCTCGGCTACTGCGCATCGGCCTGAGTTGGCCGGACGTAACTTTCAGGCGATGGGTGTTTCCTTGGTCATCCATCCAAAAAACCCTTACATCCCTACTTCGCATGCTAACGTACGCTTCTTTATTGCAGAAAAAGAAGGGGAAGATCCTGTTTGGTGGTTTGGTGGTGGTTTTGATTTAACGCCTTACTATGGCAATGATGAAGACTGTAAATTTTGGCATCAAACAGCTAAAGATGCATGTGACCCGTTTGGCGAGGATATCTATCCACACTTTAAAACATGGTGTGATGAGTATTTCCATCTGAAGCATCGTGATGAGCCAAGAGGTATAGGTGGATTGTTTTTTGATGACCTGAATGAGTATGGTTTCGAAAAAAGCTTTGCTCTGATGCAATCTATTGGTAACGCTTATAGTAAAGCTTATATCCCAATTATTGAGCGTAATAAAGATAAAGAGTACGGCGAGCGTCAACGTGATTTCCAACTGCATCGTCGTGGACGTTATGTTGAGTTTAACCTTGTTTATGATCGTGGGACACTTTTTGGCCTTCAGTCTGGTGGGCGTACAGAGTCAATTCTAATGTCACTGCCTCCTGAAGTGCGTTGGGGCTATGATTGGAAACCAGAAGCAGGCACTGAAGAATCTGTGTTATATGATCGTTATTTAAAGCCTACAGATTGGTTGAATGTTTAACATTACTCAAGCAATGTAAAGAGTCCGTATATATGACAGATCGTTATGCCGTTTTTGGCAACCCTATAACGCATTCAAAATCACCGCAGATTCATACGGCTTTTGCTGAAAATACAGGTCAAGATTTGACCTATGAGGCGGTTGCTGTAGCGGAAGATAAATTTGCTGAAACTGTTGAGTCATTTTTATCCGGCGATGGGCGGGGGTTGAATATAACTATACCTTTTAAGCAGGAAGCTTGGGCGTTAGCTACCGTGCGATCCCCTCGTGCAGAACTTGCCGGAGCAGTGAATACTCTCTATCGCGATGAGCAGGGGCAGCTCTGTGGTGATAACACTGATGGTATAGGTATGGTGCGAGATATTATTCGTAACCATGGCGGCAAGATTGAAGGTAAGCGGGTTCTTATTCTTGGTGCTGGTGGTGCGGTGAGGGGCGTGTTACAGCCTGTTTTAGAGCAGAAGCCACAGCGATTAGTGATTGCAAACCGAACCGCTTCAAAAGCGGTTGAATTGGCCGAACTGGTTGCTCATTTAGGTAATGTTTCCGGATCTGGATTTGATACATTGGATGGACAATGTTTTGATTTGATTATCAATGGGACCGCTGCGAGCCTTCAGGGAGAAGTGCCTCCCATTCCTGCTTCTGTTTTAGCTGATCATGCTTGGTGCTATGACATGATGTATTCCGCCTCCCCTACTGCTTTTTGTCAGTGGGCTTTAGATAAAGGCGCAGAAAAATCAATTGATGGATTAGGTATGCTCGTTGAACAAGCCGCACAATCCTTTCAAATATGGCGCGGAATTGAACCTGATTCTCAGTCGGTAATTAAACAGCTTCGTAATCTATTAACTGATTGATTTTAATACAACTGTTATCTTTCCTTGTTTTTCCATCAGAGCTTGCAAGCGGCGCTTCTGGGGGGTATAACTTCAAGAAACACAGGTAAAAATTGTGATTTCTTAATGACCCCAGTCATCAGCGGGAGCGCCATATGGTAACGGAAACCCGACTATCCACTGAGCAGCTCTATTGCAGCTGTGATCCTGAACTACTACCTTTTAAAACCACATCAACACTTGAACCTTTTACCGGCTTTTTTGGGCAGGATCGGGCGCTTGAGGCGATGGAATTTGGTATTGGTATGCGCCGTCCAGGTTATAACCTGTTTGTTATGGGAACGCCTCATACTGGACGTTTCTCTTTTGCGATGGAAAACCTAAAAGCGGTTGCCAAAAAAGAGAAGAAACCGACCGATTGGATCTACCTTAATAATTTAAAAGATAATCGCCATCCTTTGGCCATCAGTTTTCCCGCCGGGAAGGCACAGCAGTTTAAGCGTGATATTAAACATATTATTGAGGGCGCTTTAACGGAGATGCCCGCGGCGTTTGAAAGCCCAACTTACCAGCGTAAGAAAAGTAAAATCGAGCGCGATTTTAATCGTTATTATGATCATGCGATTGATGCCGTTGAGCGCGAAGCGCGTGAACATAGTATTGCTGTCTATAGAGATGCCGGGACTATAGGGTTTACTCCTGTTGCTGATGGGCAGGCAATGGATGAGGCAGCTTTTTCTCAGCTAACTGAAGAGGCGCGAGCTGGATTTACTAGAGCTATTTCTGAGTTAGAAGATCAGCTAAATGAGGCGCTAACTGGCTTGCCTCAATGGCGTCGTGAAGCGGCTGAAAAGTTAAAAAATCTTGATCGAGACACAACTAGAGAAGCGATCTCCCCCCTATTCCAACCGATTAAAGAGAAATATGCCAATCTCTCTGCAGCCATGGACTATTTGGCAGAGATGGAAAACTCGTTGGTTAAAAACTGTAGTGAAATTGTCGGTGATGACAAGGTTCTAGAGCCCGTAACTGATGCTGCCCGACGTAACTATATGGAAAGCAATTACGGGGTTAATCTGCTAGTTGATAATGTTAAAACCAAAGGCGCTCCCGTTGTTTATGAGGCTCATCCGAGTTATGAGAATCTATTTGGCCGCGTTGAATACAATACGGAGATGGGTGCGCTGTCGACCAACTACAAGCTTATTCGTTCTGGTGCATTGCATCAGGCTAATGGCGGTTATTTGGTTATGGAGGCGGAAAAGCTATTAGAACAGCCTTTTGTCTATGGCGCATTGAAGCGTGCACTGAAATCCCACGAGATAAGTATAGAAAGCCCTGCCAGTGAATATACAGGGATCAGTACTATTACACTCTTGCCTCAAGCGGTGCCTTTGACAGTAAAGATTGTGCTTGTGGGCTCTCGAGATATTTATTACTTACTACAAGAACTCGACCATGATTTTGAAAAGATGTTTCGTGTTGTGGTCGATTTTGATGAGGATGTAAAGCGAACTCCACAGATGGTGCGTAGTTATGCCCGTTTGATGAAAACCTTAGCGGATGAAGAAGGTTTAGCGCCTTTAACTCGTCGAGCGGTAGCTCGGTTGGTGGAACATAGTTCTCGGCAGGCTCAAAATCAAGCGCTGTTATCGGCTCATATTGGTGAGTTAGTAGATCTGCTCTGTGAAGCGGATTTTAAACGGATCAAGGAGGAAGATGAGCTAATCAATGCTGATCATGTGGAGATGGCATTGAATGCGAAAGAGCGTCGCACAGCACGTATGGCGGAGAAGATTGAAGAGGGTATCGTAGAAGAGACCGTATTGATCGATACTGAAGGTGAGGCTATAGGTAAAGCCAATGGCTTAACTGTACTTCAAGTGGGTGATGTGGCTTTTGGTACACCTGCACGTATTACTGCGACGGTATATCCCGGTAATCGCGGTATTGTGGATATTGAGCGGGAGGTGACTTTAGGTCAGCCTATTCACTCGAAAGGGGTGCTTATCCTCAGTGGTTTCCTGGGTAATCAGTACGCTAAAGATTTCCCTATGGCGATGTCCGCGAGCATAGCTCTAGAGCAATCGTACGGCTATGTTGATGGTGATAGCGCTTCATTAGCGGAGGTTTGTACTTTAATCTCAGCACTTACCCATATTCCAATCAGTCAAAATTATGCAACCACTGGTTCAATCAATCAGTATGGTGAAGTGCAGGCAATTGGCGGTGTAAACGAGAAAATAGAAGGTTTCTTTAATCTATGTAAGGCTCGAGGCTTGAATGGCGAACAGGGGGTGGTTATCCCTAAGGCAAATATTCGTAATTTAATGTTAAAAGCTGAAGTGGTTGAAGCGGTGAGACAAGGGGAGTTTTCTGTTTATGCAGTTTCCCACGTGGATCAATGTTTAGAAGTCTTGATGGGGCGTAAAGCCGGTAAGCTTAAAGAGGATGGTACGTTTACTCAGCGCAGTATTAATGCCCAAGTGGTTAAGCGTTTACGTGAAATATCCAGTGCTAAAGCCGATTAGGCTTCATACCTTATGCTTAAAATAGGTAAAAGTTGTTGCTAGCTAGTTCCATGCTTAGCATTTTACCGATACTATGCACGCTATTAGTGCAATGGTTTCATTGTCACTAAGGTTATACCGAATTGTGACGACCGGCATTGATGATAGAAGGGGGATTCAATGCCGGTCTGTCACACTACGAAGTAAATAGCAGTTTTTTACTGCAGGTCTACTTAGTTCACTGCTTGGAAACAGTTAACCTTGTGGTTTAAAACTCTGTTACAAGTACAAGGTTTAACGTATCTGTTTCTTCATTGCTGTATGACTCTTCACGAACATACTCTGCAACAACAGACGCATTTTCACCGAATGAGCGCTCTACACCTAGAACAATACGTTCTTCCGCTAGGTCTACAACATTCTGGCCATCATCTGTTTCACTATAGCCTGCAAAGATTTGACCGTCAGCACCAAACACGTTAGTTGCATAACCTGCATTTAGGTGTAGGAAGGTAGGGTCAATAGATGTGTTGTCAGCATCAATATCAATATATTCTGCAGACAGCGCTAGAGCACCGACTTCATATAGGCCGTTTACACGCCATGCATCGCCTGCTGGAAGGCCGTTTAGGTCAGCAACATCGCTTAGGTAGCCCGCACCAAAAGACAAGCCTTCAGTTACAGCGAAATCTGCGCCTAAACCAATAGTATCAAGGGTATCGCCATCTTCTGCGCCATTAAAAGTATAAGCGTCTAGTGTTAGGCTATCGTTACCCCAGCTAACCATCGCCATACCTTCTTTGATATCGAAAGCATCGTCAGTTAGTGGATCAGTCCATGAGTTGCTTTTAATAACAGCAAATGGAACTGGTGCTTTACCAACAGTAAGGGATAGGTTGCTATCTGGTGCACCAATTACAGCGTAAGCTTCAGTTACGTCTAGTTTTTCAGCGTCTGAATCATATTCAATTAATGAAGAAAGCGTTACGTTTTCGTTAACTTTAGCTTCAATGCCTAACTCAAAAGTGTCAAGCAGGACATCATTTGTGCTGTTGCCGCCGTCTTCTTCAGAGTGAGTTGCAAGAACTTCTAACGCACCTGAAACGCTTACGTTATCAGCAAAACCACCAGAGGTATTAGATGTAGTTCCTTGTTTAGCTATAGTAGCTTGCTGAGTCGCTAGCTGAGATTCAAGCTGTGCGATGCGCGCTTTCATTGCTGCTAATTCTTCTGCAACGTCCGCAAATGCAGGAGATGATATTGCTAGAGCCGCTGCAACACATGTAGCGATGGCTGTTTTTTTCATGGTTTTTCCCTTCATCTTTATGTAATAGTAATAAGTTATATTATAACATTTTATATATGCTTGTGTGTATACCCCAATGCCTAAAAATAGCCTCTTCAAAAAAGAGGGGGTAGACACTCCCTAAACTAGAAATGGGGATAAGTGGTTATCCCAAGCGGTATGAGCCGGAATATCCAATTTTACTTTTTCTTTATTTTTGGTTTGGCAGTTATAACGGTAGCAATACCCTCTGCCCGTACTGATTAAGAACTCTTCAGGTTTCTCTGTTTGCGCTAAACCGCAACCATCTCTGCTTGTGGTTGATGTAATAAATTGCTGGGTGTCTGCATGCCAAAATGTTACTAAGTCACCGCGGGGTGATGAGATGGCTGCAACTTTTCCGCTTTTATCAAAACGAGCACTACCGCAATACTGTTTCATTGCCATATTGGTGCTAATCGGTGCGCGAACTAATGCTAGAGGTTGTCCTTGGGTATGGAACGCAACTAAAGGGACATCGTCTGTTTTGTCTCCTTGGTATTGCAGGCCTATGACAACCCTGCCTGTTTGATTGATATCAAAGTGGCGAATGCTCAGCTGGTGGTACTCTTCAGGCATAAAGACCTGTTCTTTCAATTGACCTGTATTGATGTCTACATAGGCTAGTGATGGGCGCATAACATCTATATTGAGTTTTGCCCTACCTTTGTCGGGATGGGTAAGAATTCCCCCATTGGCGATTACTAAGGTCTTTTCATCAGGCATCATTTTTAGTTCATGGGGGCCAATGCCCGCAGAGCTAAATTGTTGTACAACAGCATAGTTATGCAGAGCATCACGAATAACAATTAGTCCCTGCCCTGTTGCAATCTCGTTTTCAGTTGAGATCAGCCAGCGACCATCTGCAGAATAAATTGCATGGCCGTAAAAGTGCTGTCCTTGAGCGCTTCTAATGCGAGTTTCTAGCTGTTTTTTTTCGTAGTTGACCACATCAATAAATGTTTCTGGGCGACGACCTACAGCGGCTAATAGCGGCTTATGGGGATGGGCCGCAATGTGATGCGCTCGTGCTGGTAACTCATGACGTAAGTGCAGACGCCCTGCCTGATCGATCACCAGTAATTCATATGCACCATTGGATGCTTTTGCAGCGGAAGCAAATAAAGACTGTTTCCCATTTGCAAGCAGCGAAGGGCTTAGTAAAGTGCAACCTAACAGCAGGCTAAATTGTCTACGATTAATCCCCGTCACGACTATTAAATCCTAGCTGAAGACCTAGTGCAGGCATGGTTTTATCAAGGCTTTCGTGCAGTTGCTTAAGCTCTTGGGCGATAAGTAGTAGCTGCTCTTTCACCTTTGGCTCTTTAAGGTGCTGAGATAGTGGCGTAGGTATCTTTTCTAAGGTGGTTTCTATAGTGATGAATTGCTGTTCAATACTGTCTGCTAAATCGGTCGCACCCTCCTCTTTTAGCAACTGGAAAAGACTGTAATCTTTAAGGCCGCTGTAGAGGTGATGGAGTGATTGGATATTCATCTGTATATTTTGCAGTGCATTTTTACTACGCCAGCTTTCTAAGCGACGAGCCTTTGCTTTACCTTCATTACCTAGTGGTCTAAGTATTTTTAGATCGCGAATCACTTCCAGTGGTTCGACTTGAGCTTTCATAATATCAATGCTCGCTTCTTGAGCACTTTCGTAGATACCTTCTTCGGAAGTGAGTGTACTAAATTCCTGCTTGTACTCTTGCCACTCCTTATTGGTATTGTCCGTTTGAATGACTAGATAATCACTAACCGATTGTAGGAATTGGCAACGATATGGATTCTCTTCTATCTGTTTTAACGCGTCATCAGCAAAGAGAATTCGCTCCATGGCGGGTAAGCCTTTCACTGCAATACTTGCTGTTCTGAAAAATTCGGGCTCCAGTGATGCTGGATCTTGATTTTTAAGAATAATATTCAGTTGTTTTGAAGTGAGGTTTTTCTTGTCTGGCCAAAATTGAATCGTAAAATTACGCATTAATAGTTCAATAGGGCCAAACTGCACATGCTGTATACTCTGCCATGCATTCAGTGTGTCAATAAAGTGGGCTTCAGCATTCCTCAAATTTTCTTCGGATGGCGCTGCACACAGTGAGGCGCTAGCCATCGCTAAGGTTTTGCTTTTTTCCGCTAGAATATTGTAGCTCGGAAGTATGTGCTCATTTACAGCGGCTTGATTGAGTTTTAACCAACGCTCTTGGCTGATTTCTGCTGCTGTAATTGGCGCATTCAGTAAAAATACTAAGCTGAGTGCGCTGTATCGGGTAATAGATAGCAGGCTCATTTATAGAGACTCCAGGAATTTGATAAGATTATTTCGATCAGATTTTGACATCTTTGTTACGGATCGCTTGGCTTGTTCAGCTTCGCCTCCGTGCCAGAGGATCGCTTCAAGTAAAGTGCGTGCACGACCATCATGTAAGTAGTGGGTTTTTCCGCTAACAACGTCCGTTAGTCCAATGCCCCATAACGGGGGTGTTCGCCACTCAAGGCCATTAGCTAAATACTCGGCGCGATTATCGGCTAAATCTTCCCCCATGTCATGTAATAGAAGATCTGTATAAGGCCAGATTAATTGATTACTTAATTCAGGTAGCTCGGGTATGTTCGCTGTTGTAAATCTTGGCTGGTGGCAGTTAGCGCAACCGCTATTATAGAAAATTTCTTTGCCCGCTAAAACCTCTGGATCGTCAGCATTTCTGCGAGCGGGAACGGCAATATGACGTGTATAGAAGAGTAATAGCTCTATCATGCTTGCGGATGCCTCAACCCCGTCAAGATGAGCACTATTTCCATTGGGCATGTTTAAGCAGCTTTCTTGCTGTTGTGTGCACTCGCCATAAGGACTTGTTGCATAGGGAGTGGATATGCCTATATCTCCATTAAAAGCGGTATTGTTCTGTTGGTTTAGAGTTGGTGTGCCGGCCTTCCAGCCAAATCGCCCGAGTGCTGTTGACTGGGTTTGTTGGTTCCAAACCCAGTTAGCCCTGCCTGAAATACCATCGTTATTGAGATCATTAGGATCGCTTAGGGCTAAAATGCTGGCCTCAGGAATACTTTCTAAGAGACCTAAACCAATCATCGGGGGGGCGATACGAGGTGATAATAAAGTCTCTGGATGTAGAGGGCCATATCCGAGATCGCTGATTGAGTATTTTGGGCGACGTAAAGAAACGGATTCTCCATCCGCTAAGGTGATCTCTGTCTCGCTATAGCTTATTTGTATATGCCCTTCGGCATTTAATCCTGCTACCGCAAAGTCTTGTAACTGAGTACCGTAAGTCGGTTCAGGAATGACACCGACCTCTCCTGTTGCTAAGGCTTGCTTTTGCTCTTTGTTTTGAGGAGGGATACTTAAGCGCAAGAAAAGTGAAACTGCGTTATCTTCTGGCCAGTTGCTTTCCGGCGTATGGCCTCGGCCATCTCTTATATGGCATTGCATGCAGGAGCGAGCATTATAGAGGGGGCCTAAACCATCGCTGGCGGTGGTTGATGATGGCGCAGGTACCCACAACTTTTTGAATATACTATTCCCTAGCTTAAAATCTAACTCTTTTTTAAATGCGAGATTAGCGGCTGGGTGGCTGAAGCTGTGTCTATTATTTCCATTATGATGAGTTGTTGCACCACCCTGCTCGATCTCTTCTGCTATAAAACCTACCGTTGAGCTCTCTGCTGCGAAGAGCTGGAAGGAGAAAAGCAGATATAGGAATAGAGATAATTTGTGCACAGTATTTTTTTCATCATCTATGAAAAGAAAAATCCGAGACCTAGGCCCCGGATTTTATGATTAGCCTTCAGTTTAGTTACTCAGCGCTAATTGAAGCTGGGTTATCTAAGCTATCTGAACCTTCTAACTCAATACCTTCGAGCTTCAACGCTGCAATAGCATTTTCAATAGACTCAGCTTCTGCAACTAAGGCGTCCACGAACGTTTGTACTACTTGGTTGCCTGTTTTGTTGTCGACACCGATAAGTACGTCAAAGGTATTGCCTTTCGCTGCTTCATCAACCATTGCTTGAGCAGCGTTTTCAGTTCTGTCCAGGTTGTTTCTAAGATCTTGATCAACTGCAGGAGATTGGTGCTTGATCAGTTCCGCAAGGCTTGCACCAGAAACGGTGGAGCCATCAACGCGGGTATATTCGCCTAAATAGACATTTTTAATCCCTTTTGCATCGTAGAAATGGGAGTTATGTGTATTATCGGAGAAGCAATCATGTTCCTCTTCAGGGTCATGTAGCATTAAGCCTAGCTTAGTGCGTTCTCCCGCCAGTTCACCGTACGCTAAGCTACCCATGCCCGTTAGAATTGTTGCTATACCTTCCGCGGGTGCTTTGGATAATAGTTCAGTGCGCGCAGGGCCTTGGGGAGCCCAGTTGTTTGTCATCTCTTGCAGATCATCAATCAGAAGCTCTGTCGCAGCCATTAAGTAGTCGCGGCGACGATCACAGTTACCATGGGTGCAATTCTCAAGATCAAAATCAGTTGCTGGGCGATTACCTGCACCTGGGTTATTACCATTTAGATCTTGGCCCCATAAAAGGAACTCAATGGCATGATAACCAGTTGCCACATTGGCTTCTACTTCGTCTATCTCATGTAGGGTTTCTGCGAGCAGCTTCTTATCTATTTTAGATGCGTCAATCTCAACGCCACCTACTTTAAGTTTGCTGTTGGCAACAATATTAGCTGTATAGAATGGGTTTTCATCTGATTCCGCACCATAACCTGCTGCTACGTAATCGATCAGTCCTTCATCTAGTGGCCAAGCATTAACTTTGCCTTCCCAATCATCAACTATTGGGTTACCAAAGCGGAAAGCTTCCGATTGCTGGTAAGGTACGCGTGCTGCAATCCACGCTGCACGAGCCTTTTTTAGATTCTCTTCGGTAGGTTTGGCAAGGAAAAGATTAAGAACTTTATTTAGCTCTTGAGCCGTTAGTAGCGAATCTTCATACGTCGCTTGTGCAATGTTAGCGTAATTGTCGAGTATATCGGACTGGGCGGGCGTTGAGGCAAGAACGGGACCGCATACGATAGCCGATATAGCTGCTGCTACGAATGACTGGCGAAAATTCATAAATCAATTCCTATTTATTTGCAGTAATAATAAATTTTTCAGAAGGATAATCGTAATGAGAATAAATATCAATAGCAAAAAGGCTTATATAAACTATTTATGGCGCTGCGCCTGAAAGCCAGTGCTCTGCTTCGATAATCCATGCGGCTTCTCCATTAGGGCGAAACCAAGAATCTACTGCATAGGCATGGTCCGTATCGCTCTCAATCACTGCGGCACTGTTGTGGGGCGCATGGAGAGTGAACAAGCCACGGTGCATATTACCGCCAACTCGGTGGTATTTAAGCAGTTCTAAGTTTTGTAGAAGGAGTAAATAAGTACTTGTGTTGTTTGATTCGGCAACACAGTCGAGTTGATTGCTTTCAAAGCTAAAGCCAAAAGCATTTTTAGCTAAATCGTGTTCCGTGCCTATTTTGGGACCTGTTATCTTTTCTAATAGTCCGATCGCTTGAGCTATCCTCTCTCGTTCTTCTACAGCGTTAGCAGGTAATGGGGTGAATAGTAATTGAACCGGTTTAAGCTCATCGGCTGATAACTGTATAGATTTGGATTTAGTGCAACCAAAGTTTTGGCATAAGGTCATCTCTCCTGAGTCTGTAGGTGTTGATAAACCATGTGTTTTTAGCCAAGACTCTGGCGTACTTTGGGTGTTGTAACTACAGCCGCTGCAACTGATAAGAACAGCGAGGGCGCTATAAATTAGCGTAGTCTTCTTCAAGGTGTTTATCCTTTAGATTTACGTAATTAGAGGCGCTGTAACTGAAAAAAGAACATTCCTTTTCGGTTAAAGCTCGTTGTTGCTTTGCTGGGCGGCCCACATAAAGATAACCGCTTTTTAAGGTTTTTCCTGGGGGCACAAGAGAGCCAGCGCCGATAATCACTTCATCTTCGACAATAGCGCCATCCATAATCATAGCGCCCATACCGACAAGAACCCTATTGCCAATACTGCAGCCGTGTAACATCGCTTGGTGGCCAATGGTGACATCAGAGCCGATGATAAGAGGGAAACCGTCAGGGTTGTAGGGGCCTGCATGAGTAATATGTAACACGGAGCCATCTTGTACGCTTGTGCGATCGCCTATGCTTATTCGGTGCATATCGCCACGAATGACAGTGAGAGGCCAAACAGATACATCATCGCCCAATGTTACATCACCAAGCACGACCGCACTTGGATCAACAAATACACGCTCTCCTAACGTGGGAGTCATGCCTTGATAGGTACGGATTTTCATACTTTATTACTCGAATATGATTTAAAGGAAACTATTATGGCAAATTTATAAGAGGAAGTTTAAATAGAATTATAATTGAAAAATTCATTTTTGATCCCATTAAAGAGGTATTACCCCTCTTCTTTAGGAGCATATTAGATGAGCAACCCAATGCTTGAGCCGCAATTATTACCTGCTTTTAGTTCGATTAAACCTAATCATATCGAAGCAGCGATAGATCAGTTATTGGCGGATGGCCGAGCAGAGGTTGAGAGAATCTTAGGCTCAATGACATCGCCTACATGGGATAATCTTGTGGCGCCGTTGGAGGAGATGAACGATCGCTTGGCAAAAGCTTGGTCACCGGTCTCTCATATGAATGCGGTGGTTAATACGGATGAGTTGAGAGACGCCTATAACGCCTGCCTGCCTAAATTGTCCCAATACTGGACTGAGATGGGACAGAATCAAGCGCTTTACCAAGCGTTCAATGATTTTGCTGAAAGTGAAAATTTCAAACAGTTAAATGAAGCTCAACAGAAGGTCGTTACTAATACCCTAAGGGATTTTCGTTTATCCGGTATCGCATTGAATGGTGATGATCAAAAACGTTATGCAGAGCTGCAGCAGAAGCTCTCAGAGCTAACGACGAAGTTCTCCGAGAATGTATTAGATGCCAGTAACGCATGGAATAAACTACTTCGCGACGAAAGCGAGCTGGCGGGTTTGCCGCCGATGGCTTTAGCTGCGGCAAAACAGATGGCTGAAGCAAAAGGTTTAGACGGGTGGTTAGTAACTTTAGATTTTCCATCTTACCTGCCAACGATCACTTATGCGGATAATCGTGAATTACGCAAAGAAGTTTATACCGCCTTTGCGACACGGGCATCAGATCAGGGGCCTGGTGAGGGGAAATGGGATAATTCGTCTGTAATGACGCAGATTCTTGAGCTCCGTTTAGAGTTGGCGAAGCTATTAGGTTTCGATAACTACGCTGAATACTCCCTTGCTACTAAAATGGCTGAAACAACCGATCAGGTTGTACAGTTTCTAAATGATTTAGCCGAGAAAAGCTTGCCTGTAGCTAAGCAAGATTATCAGCAGCTGTGTGATTTCGCTAAAGAGGAATATGGGGTTGAGGATCTTCAAGCGTGGGATCTTGCTTACTTTAGTGAAAAATTGAAACAGGCTAAATACGCTATTTCTGAAGAGCAGATTCGCCCTTACTTCCCGCTACCTAAAGTGTTGAACGGTTTGTTTACTGTGGCAGGAAAGCTGTTTGATATTGAGATCAGTGAAGTGAATGAGTTCGACCGTTGGCATAAAGATGCACGGTTGTTTGAAATTCGGCGTAAAGGCGAGGTGATTGCACGCTTCTTCTTAGACCTTTATGCCCGTGAAAAGAAACGGGGCGGCGCTTGGATGGATGATTGTCGTGTACGTCGCCGCTTAGCGGACGGTACGCTTCAGCTTCCCGTTGCGTATTTAGTGTGTAATTTTAGTTCACCGGTGGGGGATGATCCCGCTTTATTGACCCATAATGAAGTGACCACCATGTTCCATGAGTTTGGCCACGGGTTACACCATATGCTGACTCAGATCGAATCGGCTGATGTCAGTGGTATTAATGGTGTTGCTTGGGATGCGGTTGAGTTGCCAAGTCAGTTCTTAGAAAACTGGTGTTATGAGCCGGAAGCTTTAGCACTTATTTCTGGTCACTATCAAACGGGTGAAACGCTGCCGCAAGCATTGTTAGACAAAATGTTGGCAGCACGTAATTTTCAATCCGGTATGATGATGGTACGTCAGCTTGAATTTTCGTTATTCGATTTCTGTTTACATCGTGACTATGAGCCTGGTGTCACAGATGTGCAGAGCTATTTAAACGATATCCGTAGTCGTGTGGCGGTGATTACACCACCTGATTTCAATCGTTTCCAGCATAGCTTTAGTCATATTTTTGCTGGTGGCTATGCCGCAGGGTATTACAGTTACAAATGGGCTGAAGTTTTGTCTGCTGATGCCTTTTCCCGCTTTGAAGAGGATGGCGTATTTAGTAAAGAAGCGGGTAATGACTTCCGTCAGCATATTTTAGAGATGGGTGGGTCTCGTGAGCCAATGGAGCTGTTTGTTGCCTTCCGTGGGCGTGAGCCACAAGTGGATGCACTGCTTCGTCATTGCGGTATCCAAACCGCAGCTTAGAATCATAAAAAGGTAAGGGGCCTTTCAGGTCGCTTACCTGCACCGACAAGGTGAGTTAGAGATAAAATTATGAGCATTGTAAAACGATTTATTGCCGGTGCTGTTTGTCCCCGGTGTGGTGAGATGGACTGTATCCGGACCTTTCGAGATGATGAGCGGGAGTATAAAGAGTGCGTCCGCTGTGATTATGAAGACTCCATGCGATTAGATGGAACGCCGGATATTGAAGAGTTAGAAACGCGAGTAAACCGCGATACTGGGCCTCAAATTGAAGAGGGTGCACAACCCTTACTGTTCACAGAGAATCCAGGTAGCGCACGAAAAGATCATTAGCCTTAGATAAAAAAATACCCTATGTAATCATGGGGTATTATTTTATATCTTTGAAAGGCGATAAATGACGCCTGCATGATCATCTGATATCAAGAGACTACCTTCGGGTGTCTCAATGATGTCATTAGGTCTTCCCCAATATTTCTCATTTTTAAGCCATCCGCTTATAAAGGGTTTGTGGCTAATCACTTTATTATTTTTTATCTGTAGTTCTACAACGCGATAGCCTACTTTTTGACTTCTATTCCATGATCCGTGCTCAGCAATATATAGCGTTTGTTGAGCTTCTGTTGAGGCGTTAACGGAGAATGTCATACCTAGAGGCGCAACATGCGCACCGAGTTTATAGGCGGCAGGTGTATAGCTGAGCGGCTGTTGGTCGGTATACTGCTTTTTACCGTATTTAGGATCAGCTAATCCTTGAGCGTGAAAAAAAGGGTAGCCAAAATGCTCGCCGTTATCTGTTACATGGTTGAGCTCATCGGAAGGCCGATCATCCCCTAAGTGATCTCGCCCATTCTCTGTAAACCATAGCTGCTGGTTTAGAGGATTCCAAGCAAAGCCGACACTGTTACGTACGCCTTGGGCGATAAGTGTGGTGTTCTTATGGCTATCCAGCTTCATAATGGTTGCAAAGGGCTGTTCAGGTAAGCAGATATTACAGGGAGCGCCGATGTTGAAGTACAAGGCTTCGTCTGGGCCAAACTTAAGATATTTCCAACCATGATGGGTTTTGTCAGGGAGTTTGTCGTAGTAGATTTCAGGTGTTGGTGTGGAAGAAGGCTTCAGAGGTAAAACCTCTTTATATCTGAGAATGCGAGATACCTCTGCCACATAGAGGTCATTGCCTTTTACAGCGATACCACTGGGCATATTAAGCTTTGTAGCTAAAATGACTGTTTGTTCGTAGATCCCATCTTTATCTTGATCGATAAACCCATACAGGTTTCCCGCTCGTCGGCTTCCGGCAAAGAGAGTCCCATCCTTTGCTAGCGCAAGTTGGCGGACATTCGGGGCTTTTGCGACAACCTCGATCTTATATGAAGGCGGGAGGGTTAATGTTTCGAGCGGTAACTCGCTGATACCAGAAAAAGAGATCAGTATGCTGAGTGGTGTAATCATCAACTTATCCAACGTTTATGTTTGCAGATCGTCCAGTAAACATAGCCGCCAGAGAGTGCTCTCGCCACAAAAAGAGCAAGAAATGAAAACCATAAACCTTGATTTCCATAGCTTTGAGTTAGCCACCATAAAGGTAGAAAAACGATAAAAACAGAGAAGAGCATAGTGTTTTGCATCGCTTTAAATTGGGTTGCTCCCACAAAAATACCGTCGAGTAGAAAACTCCAGACACCGATCAAGGGTAAGACAATAATCCAGGGGAGGTAAGCTTTAGCGATGATACGTACGCTTTCAATGCCGGTGAGTAGATTGATAATAAGGTCGCCAGCTAACCAAAATACCAACGAAAGTAGAGCGGCTGTACCTACAGACCAGCATAAAGCACTGACCAGTGATTGATAAAATGTGGTTAGCTTTTTCGCCCCGATATACTTACCTGATAGCGCTTCGGTTGCATGTGCAAACCCATCGAGCCAGTTAGAGATTAATAATAAAAAGTTAAGTAAAACCGCATTGGCAGAGAGAATATCGGTGCCTTGTTTCGCGCCTTGGGCGGTAAAAAAGGCAATGGAGCCTAAAATACACAGTGTACGAATAAAGAGAAAACGGTTTACCGCAATCAAATTTATATAATCACTGAGCCGTTTTAGGCAGGCGATCTCAAGTTGAGATGAAACATTTTTGAGATGTTTCTTCGCGAGGTAGAGGCCGAGAAAAAGCGCGAAATATTCAGAAAAAACGGTGGCCGCCGCAACCCCATCTGCATGCATACCTAAGCCATAGACTGCGAGTATATCTAACAACATATTGATGATGTTGGTGACCAATAATATGAGGAGGGGGATACGTGTATTTTGGTTGCCGACAAACCAGCCCAGCAATGCATAGTTACATAGCACCGCGGGGGCGCCTAAAATGCGGATCTCACTATATTTTGCCGCTTCTGCCGTTACTATAGGCTCAGCCCCCATTAGTGACAGGGCTAAACTGATAATAGGCGTGCGGAATAGTAAAATAAGCAAGCCTATCGCCGTTGCTAATATAAGCGATTGTGCGAGCAGTTGGCGATTTAAGGCGCCATTATCGTCACCTAGCGCTTGGGCTGTCATGCCCGTAGTGCCCATGCGTAGAAAACCAAAAGCCCAGTAGAGGACAGTAAAAATCATACTGCCAACAGCTACAGCCCCTAAGTGATGACTTTCTGGCAGATGACCAATAACGGCGGTATCGACCAAACCTAATAGAGGTACAGTGATATTGGATAGCATTAGAGGCCAAGCTAATGCCCATACTTGCCTGTGACGCTGTTTGTCGGGCCAATATTTATGCAGCGACGCGATCATGCTTGTTGTTTAGTTGGTAGGCTGTAGAGTGCGATGAAAAGTGCTAAAGATACAACGACTACTGAAGGGCCTGCCGGTGTATCAAAGTACCAAGATAGGCTTATCCCTCCCAAGATTGAGAGGCACCCTATAACGCCAGCACCAATCGCCATCTGTTCTGGTGTGCGCGCTAAGCGTCGAGCCGCTGCAGCCGGAATAATAAGTAGAGAGGTAATGAGCAGTAAGCCAACAATTTTCATTGCTATAGCAATGACTACTGCAATTAATAGCATCAAAATCAGACGGATAAGCGGCACGTTGACGCCCTCCACATGAGCTAGCTCTTCATTGATTGTGATCGCAAGTAGAGGCTGCCAGAGTAATTTTAAAAGCAGTAAAACTGCAATGCCGCCGCCGTAGATCCAGAAGAGGTCTTGCGGACTCACCGCCAACAGATCACCAAAGAGGTATGACATTAAATCAACGCGAATTTCTAACAACGCGACAGCAACTAAGCCAAGGGAGAGAGCACTGTGGGCCATTATGCCCAATAAGGTATCTGTAGCGACCATACGTTGACGTTGCAAGGCAACAAGCACAAGTGCTAAGCCTACGCAGCAGATAATAACGGATAAGTTGAGATTAATGTCGAGCAAAAAGCCAATGGAGACCCCTAGTAACGCTGAGTGGGCTAAGGTATCGCCAAAATATGCCATACGTCGCCAAACCACAAATGAGCCTAATGGCCCTGCGACTATTGCTACACCTAAGCCGCCGAGTAAAGCGTAAATAAGAAAATCAGGCATTAGCAACAACCCTTGTGATTAGAGCTGCTTGCGTGCTCCTTTTCTGGAATGACATTTCCCTGTTCATCATGTTTGTGATTATGGTGGTGGCTGTAGACGGCTAGCTGTTCGCTTCCTTTAATGCCAAATAACTCAGTAAAAGATGGGTCATTAGTAACATGTTCAGGATGTCCTGAGCAGCAAACATGATGATTGATGCAAACTACATGATCTGTTGATGCCATGACTAAGTGAAGGTCATGACTGATCATTAATACGCCACAGCCGCGCTCATCTCGTATACGAGAGATAAGGTTATAAAGTTCTAGTTGCCCGTTAATATCCACCCCTTGTACAGGTTCATCTAAAACGAGTAAGTGGGGATCACGCAATAGAGCACGGGCGAGTAAAATTCGCTGCATCTCTCCGCCTGATAAATGGTGGATAGATTGCTTGAGTAACAGAGAGGCACCTACATCGTTTAGCGCGGCCTGCATCTGCTCCTGATTGCAGTTTTGGGCAGTTTTTAAAAAGCGTTCGACCGTTAAAGGAAAGGTTTTATCGACTTGTAATTTCTGTGGCATATAGCCAATACGAAGATTGTTCTCTTTCCATATAGTGCCACTATCGGGTTTTAATAAGCCAAGAATAACCCTAACTAGGGTGGTTTTTCCCGCACCGTTGGGACCAATAATAGTTGTTATACAACCTTTGTGGAGTTCGGTGCTGATATTTTGCAAAACATGATTCTGGCCAAAATGAAGGTTAACCATATCCAGCTTAATTAGAGGTTCATGGCGATGTGGTTGATTCATTATGGGCTTACTCGCTGGCATTCAGGGCAGGTGCCTAAAACTTCGATAGATTGCTGCTCTGGGATAAACCCTAATAGCTCAGCTTGTTTATTGACCTCTTTACTTATCCCTGAGGTTTCAATCTCAACGGCATTTTTACATTGGCTACAGATTAAAAAGGAGCTTTCGTGAGCTTTGTGTGGATGAGGGCAACCAATAAAAGCATTGAGCAGTGCGATTCTATGAACAAATCCCTGCTCCTGTAAAAAATCAAGAGCGCGGTAGACAGTAGGTGGCGCTGAGTTAAATCCCGCCTCTGCTAAGGTAGGAAGGAGCTCATATGCACCAAGCGGTTTATGGCTTTGCCAGATCGTTTTAAGTACAAGTTCACGGATCGGCGTAAAACGTAGTTTTCTTT
Organism: Neptuniibacter sp. 1_MG-2023; assembly: GCF_030547185.1. Classification (GTDB taxonomy): domain Bacteria; phylum Pseudomonadota; class Gammaproteobacteria; order Pseudomonadales; family Balneatricaceae; genus Neptuniibacter. The sequence goes on along the minus strand of NZ_JAUOQR010000007.1, from coordinate 35,028 downwards.
CTGCACATAACTCACGAGCGTCACGTAGTGCATGCTCTATACAGTCACGATGATCATGTTCAGATCGAAAAGCGAGTTGGGATTCTGGCATAAAAGTTATCATTCACCGTTTTGTGTTATATTATAACGGAAAATTATCCGAGATGTATTATATCAATGAAAAAGTTAGCCTTTGTTACAGCCATTTTTTTGCTATCTCCAATGCTAATTGCCCAAGAGCGTTTGCAGTTGGTGACTAGTGTAAAACCACTTCAATTAGTTGCACATGCTATTGTGGCAGATTTAGGGGAGGTGGATCTATTAATTCCGCCAGGTGCCTCGCCGCATCATTATTCCTTAAAGCCGTCTGATATTCGTACACTGCAAAAGGCCGATCTTGTGATATGGGTTGGGCCAGAAATGGAGCAGTTTCTGGAAAAGGCGTTGCAGCGCTCCGAGCGACCTGTTCTTCAGCTCTTAAAAACTGAAGAGGAGGATGGTGATCATCATGAACATGAACACCAAGCTGCGTCCCATAAGGAAGAGGAACACGAAGAGCACAACGAACACGACGAACATGAAGAGCACGGCGAACATCACCATCATGGTGACGTTGATCCGCATATCTGGATGGATCCTATTTATATGTTGGAGGCCGCTGAGCAGATTAAAGATATGTTGCAACAGCAGTCGCCGGAATTGTCGGATAAGTTAGAACAGAACTACCAGGCCTTTAAACGTGATCTGTTGCAGGCGGATAAGCAGATTCAGCAACAGTTGGCGCCTCACCAGAAGAGTGGTTTTGTTGTTTTCCACGATGCGTTTTCTCTTTTTGTTGAGCACTATGGTTTAAATCAGAGAGCGTTCTTTACCGTCGATCCGGCTCGATCACCGGGCGCTAAAAAACTAGCAAGAATTGAAAAAATATTAAACGAGCCCGCTGTTCGTTGTGTATTTGTTGAGCCTCAGTTCGAAGCACCTATTGTAGAGCGCATTGTTGCCGACCTGCCTGTTAACTTAGGGCGTTTAGATCCATTGGCTACTGATGTGTCGCTTTCTCAAGGGTATGTTGGCTACCTTAAAGACCTTGCGAATAGTATCGAAAGCTGTTTGAAATAAGGCCAATCTTTGAATAAATACCGTTATCACAGCGTTCTTGAGCTGTGGTAGCGGTATTTGCTTTCTCCCGCTCTTCCGGGACTATCGCTCTCTCGTTGTATCGCTTATGACTAGTCTAAGAGGATGATTTTACTGAAATCGGGCGGATTTTCTTGTGGAACTAATTCTCTATCAATCGCCCATTGAGCTTGATTCTTTACCGAACTGAGCAAAGGTTCATTTAACAATAACTCAAATGTATAGTCTTGCCAGACCCAGTCGATAAAGTGCTGGCTAAGCTTTAAGTGACGGCGCAGAATCAATTGGGATCTTTCTGGATTAATCGCGATAAAGCGGACTGCTTTATTCAGTGCTTCTGTAACTTTTTGTTTGATCTGCCTGTGGTTGCCTAAGGTCTGCGTGGATGTGAGAACAGGGTTGTCTCGCAAGCCTATAAGATTAAAGGAAAAGTTGTAGAGTCCTTTAGTGTTCATGATCTCTATATCATTATTGGAATTGTTGATTTGGTAAGCAAAAGGTTCCCATACCGAAATCGCATCAACTTTGCCTTGCTCGAGTGCAATGGGTAGTTCGTTGGCAAAATAAGATTTTATATCGACCTCCGCAATATCTATCTCTGACTTGCTTAGCCAAAGGTGAAGGAAATATTCGCTTGCGCTGCCTTTTACGACGCCGACAGTTTTTCCTCTTAAATCATGGGGCGTACGAATATTTTTTTGCTTAAAAGAAACGATTTTCAAGTCGTTATCTGATTTTGCGAAACTGCTAATTACTTCAAAATTTGAGTGTTCAAAGCTATTAAACATGATCACAGAGTTAGATACAGTAGCCATATCGGCCTTCCCTGTTTGTAATGCTGTAAAGCATTGATCACCCCCATCGATTTCTAAAATAGACACATCCAGACCTGCATTGATAAAAAAGCCTTTAACTTTTGCGATATATACTGGGGCGGAAAGGGGAGTGGTTGATACCGCAATCTTTATTTTAGGTGCTGGGTTTAGGTTTTGAGCCCCATGAACCATTGCGCTAAACAGAGCGAAGATAGCGATATAAAAAGGCAGGCTAATTTTTAAAGTTTCATTCATTTTGTCCCTATTATATAAAAATGAGTGAATGGTGAGGCGCTACGCCAACTAAGCTTTATGGAGAGATAAAGGTGCGAATAAAAATTTTATCTTTGTGAATTATAGGAGAGGTTTCTATTTTTTGCGTAAATTGTGCGTATTAAGTGGGAGGGCGCTTAGGAAAAGATCAGATACTGTTGAGGGGCAGTATCTGATTGATCTTTTTTTCTTACATGTGGGTGCTGTTGGCAAGCCATTTGGGGTTAGTTGGCGAGTAATACTATTTGCACTATGGCAGGTAAAATCGCAACAACTAAGCCTCCGAGAACCATCAAAACTGATGGAGCGATTCCGATGACTTCAACATTTTCTTCAACATGGCTCATGGCTAAGCTCCTAGATATGTTAATAAGTTACTAGGACTAAGCAGAGATAGTGCCAGTTATATAACCCTTTGTTATTTGGGGTTTTTTGTTATTTCCATATTGAAGAATCTTATCTTTGTCATGTCAATTATGACGCATGGATTCTTTTTGTGTCTAAAATGGCAGTTTTTATAGAGTGTTAAAAACGAGTTGTATGTTGTTTAACTAAGGCTTGGCTGTTGCATTACTCTTACTGACTTGCTGAAAAATCTGTATGGCAGACCAGCTAAATAGTCCTGCCATAATTGAAGCAACAATAAGGTCTGGCCATGCGGAAGCGCTCTGCCAAACGCCAAGTGCTGCGATCATAACTGCAATATTACCAATGGCATCGTTACGGCTGCACAGCCAAACGGAGCGAACGTTGGCGTCTCCATTTCTAAAACGCAGTAGGATCATGACACTAATTAAGTTGGCAGTGAAAGCGAGTGCGCCAACAGACCCCATAGTTACCGCTTTGGGGGTTTGCATATATATCACTTTATAAAGTGTTATGCCGAATACCCCTATGCCCATAATCATCAAGCTGGTGGCTTTAAATAAAGCGGCTCGATTACGGACTTGTAAAGATTTTCCGATGACGAGCAAAGATAGAGAATAAGTTGCTGTATCGCCTAAAAAGTCTAAGGCATCCGCTTGCAATGCTTGTGAATTGGCTTGGACACTGGCGCCCATTTCAATAAAAAACATTAGGGCATTGATGGCGATAACCCACCATAAGGCGCGTTTGTATTCTATTGATGCCCCATCGAAGTGGTTATCGTTGTTACAGCATGAGCCCATATATACTCCGCAGTTCTTAAAATGTGTAATGAACGCTTTTTAGATTCATTATAGACAGATATTGTACCCAAGTAGCATGGTGGATGTTTTATATCCCCCTACACTTAATTACACCGTTCATTTTTGTGAGAAAGAATTATGGCTGGGCTCTATAAATTACAACCTGTATTGATGACCTTATTGCTTACGTGTCTCTCATTTAATAGTTTTGCGGATGTTTTAATTGGCAAAAAGCAGGTTCTGCTTGTGGATAAAAAAGGCCAAGAGATTGTGATTGGTGATATTACTTTCTCTCCGGAGGGACAGCGTAGCCGTTACGAGTTACATATGAATCATGACAAATTTAAGGACTTCTTTCTTTCTATGAAGGAGATGAAGTGCCTTGAAGGCCCTGAGTTGTGGTGTCATCTTGCTTATCCATATGAACAGCCTCACAACGTATCCTCTGAGGATTTGAGTTGGCTTTCCCATGACCTGTTGTTTATGTTTAAAAAGAAGGAAGACTTTGGCGCCAACTTTTGGAATGGCATTTACTATGAGATGAAAATTGATGGCGAATCAATTCGAGGTGAAGCACAAGCCATCGATCTTAATGTCTTAGCTTCTCCACCTGATGATCTGAGTGTGCCGCCGGTTAACGAAACGCTGCGTGATGAAATTGATAGAAGTAAGCGTTGGTTGCCTGATCTAATTATTCGTTGATTTATTCTCTTTGTATTCAGCTTTACAGAGCTATGCTGAGTTTTATAGGTGTATAGGAGTCTCGCTTAGTGGAAGCAAAGAGATCGAGTATAAGTGTTGTTTTAATTTCCTTAGTTGCTCTGTTATCAGGCTGCGCAAGTTTAAGTGAAGAGGAGTGTGTAACCGGTGATTGGTATGGCATAGGTTATAGTGACGGCTTACAGGGCCGTTCAGAGACCTTCCTTTCTAATCACCAAGAAGCATGTGCAGAATATACAATTGCTTTTGATGTTGAGCCTTATTTGATGGGGCGTGAAGAGGGCTTGAAGCGTTATTGCCATCAAGATAACGGCTATAGATTGGGGCGAAGTGGCGCTAAGTATCATTATGTTTGCCCTGAAGATTTAGAACCTGCTTTTTTAGAAACCTACCAGAGTGGTCGTCAGGTTTATCAACAAGAGCAGCAGGTTCGAGAATTAGAAAAAGAGCTTGAACGACAAGAAAAAGAGCTGCATGAAGTGGAATTACAAGCTCAACGGACAGAGAAACGTTTAATCAGTCGTGGACTTTCAAGTGCAGAGCGAGAAGATCTTTTATTTAAGTTAAGAGAGTTTGAGCGTGAGCAGCGGACTTCGTATTACCAGTTGCAGCATTTAGAGCATCAGCTCTTGCAAGAAAGGTCAAAGCTTGAATATATGGACTAACCCAACTTAGATTTCATACGGTCTTTCTCTAAGTGAAAATCTTAGCTCCAAGGAGGCTTGGCAGCGAACTGTTCAGTTAAGTAATCCAAAAAGACTCGCACTTTAGCCGACAGGTGTTTGCGATGGGGGTACACGGCATTAATTTTTTGCTGGGGAATGCCATAATTCGTCAATAAGGGAATAAGACGACCCGCCTCTATATCTTTATTAATCATAAAACTGGATAGCCGTGCAATGCCTCCGCCTAGCAGGGCATATTCATGTAAACCATCGACATTATCGGTTACAAAACTGCCTGTTACATTGAAGGTTTCCACCTTAGTTTCGCCTGATTGATGGCTGGTAAACTGCCAGTGATTAAATATCTCATTAGTGGATAGGCGTAAACAGTTGTGCTCTAAAAGGTCAGAGGGTTTTTGTGGTATGCCTTTGGAGTCGATATAGTGTGGGCTTGCACAGACTAAGCGTTCACTCTCTCCTAGTTTCCGAGCAACTAAGCTGGTGTCTTTTAGTTCTCCTAATCGGATCGCTAGATCAACCCCTTCTGCAATAAGGTCGACCGCTTGGCCGCTAAGCTGGAACTCCAATTTTATCTTAGGGTAGCGTGCTTGAAACATCGGCATTATTGGCAAAAGCTGATGTTTTGCAAACCCGTGGGTACTGTTGATGCGAAGCGTTCCCGCTGGCTCCTGTACTAAGCCTGTTAACGCGTCTTCTACATCGTCTATTTCGGCCAAAATATCAACGCAGTGGTTGAAGTATATCTGGCCCCCTTCTGTCAGGCTTAACATGCGGGTAGTACGGTTGAGAAGTCGGACGCCCAAGCGGGTTTCTAGCCTTGTTAAAAGCTTGCTGACTGCTGAAGGTGATAGATCTAATTGCCGACCAGCAGCGGAAAAACTGCCCTGCCTAACTGATTCGACAAAAACCTGCATCTCAGTCCACTTAGCCAAGTATGACTCCTATTATTGAATTATATTCACATATTCTATGACAGTTTTGATATTTATCAAAAATAAGCCCTAGGGATAAACTGAGATCTAACAATAATTCTGGGTTTTAGGTGAACCCAACTTATTTCATCTAATGAAAAAGGTACTGTCATGCTTGAGCTATATACCCACCCAATGTCTCCATGCGCTCAGAAAGTTCGTATTGTCTTAGCAGAAAAGGGATTAGATTGGACTAAACATACCGTTGAGCTGTCCCAAAAAGAGAACTTGCGGCCAGAATATTTGGCACTAAACCCTCTCGGTGTTGTACCAACGCTTGTTGATAAGGGGCGTCCCATAATTGAATCCAGCATCATTTGTGAATATTTAGATGATACTTTTTCTGCCCACAGCTTAAAGCCATCCTCCTCTTATCAGGTTGCTCAAATGCGTCTTTGGATGAAGCATGTGGATACTAAGCTTCATCCTTCATGTGGTGCGCTCCAATGGCCTATAGTGATGCGTCCTGCCTTAATGGAAAAAAGTCAGAGTGAGCGTGATGAGTTGTTGGAGAAAATACCTGAAAAGCCTCGCCGAGAACGACAAAAACGTTTAGTTCAATATGGTCTTGATGCGCCAGATGTGATTGATGGGATTAATCTTTATCGTAAAACTATTCTCGATATGGAGGCTGCTTTATCTGAACATCAATGGATAGTGAGTGATAACTTTAGTCTTGCTGATGTGTGTTTAGCTCCTTATTTTCAAACGATTTATCAGTTTGGTTGGAGTGATATGTATAAAGATTGTCCTCGCGTAGCTGACTGGTTTGAGCGTTGCCGAGGGCGAGATTCCTACCTGACGTCAGTTATTGCTGATTTCTCTCCTGAGATTGAGGCGGATCTATTAGCGAAAGGTCAGCCCGCATGGCAGATTATTAGTGCACATCTTGCAGCCCATCGCTGATAGATACCGAGATTAATTATTTTGCTCGGTTGGAACTGTGCTTCACCTTAAGTGTCAGAGCCATAGTGACTGATAATTGGTGGGGCGTTAAATGAGCATGTGGTTAATCTTTCTAGTGTCTGGCTTGGCGCTGGTATCTATTTTCCTGTCTAGAAAAGCTACTCAAGAAGGTGGTTTTTTTAGAGGTGAATCGGCAGATGGTAGAGCGCCTTCACTGCTTGCTTTAACCTTCTCGCAAGTGACCACTTGGATATTTGCTCGCTCTTTACTCAATGCTGCCATTTTGGGGTTCTATTACGGTATTTGGGGGACTTTAGCCTACGCAGCCTACTATCTTTCTTTTCTTACGGGTGGCCGGATTATTGACCATCTCCGTTTTGAGCAAGGCTATGGCAGCGTACAAGGGTTTTTAAGTGATCGTTTCGGTGCTTGGGGCGGACGCTGTTATAACTTTGTGGTGGGGATACGGTTGGTCAGTGAGGTCTTTGCCAATTTATTAGTCATTGGCATTTTATTTGGTGCGGCAGGTTCTCAGTCATACACTTTAGCCGTTATAGGATTAGCCGCCGTAACGCTCCTCTATTCAATGCTTGGCGGTTTATACGCTTCGCTACGTACTGATGTTATGCAGATGTGGGTGTTTTTAGTCGTGCTTAGTATTTTGCTAGGCATAGTGGTCAGTGGAGGCCACTTTACAACTGAACTGCTGGCATTTAAACCGTTCGATATTAGTCAGCCTGGGCCAATTTTGCTGCTGGTGGCATTGCTACAGGTCTGGAGCTATCCAATGCATGACCCCGTTATGATGGATCGAGGCTTTCTTGCCGATAGAGAGACGACAAAACGTAGTTTTCTGCATGCGGGTTGGATCAGTAGTATCAGTATTCTTGCGTTTGGTTCTTTAGGTGTAATCGCTGGCGCTAATGGTTTGGAAGGCGAAGATATGAATCAGGTTTTGAGCCGACTATTGGGTGAATTCCCTATGTTCCTATTTAGCGCATCTCTGGTTATCTCTGCCATGTCTACGCTAGACAGTACTTTGACTAGCTCGGCAAAAATGATGGTGCTTGATATGCGCCTTATGTCTGTAAGCCTTAGAAATGGGCGGATGGTTATGGCCATCTTTATGTTACTGGGTTTGTTATTAGTGTTTGTTGGGAATAAAGATATCTTCAGCGCTGTTGCCGTTAGCGGAACGGCCTCAATGTACCTTGTACCTGTTATCTTCTTTAGTCTCTGGGGGAATCGGCGTGATATCCCTGTGTGGAGTTATATTGGCAGTTTCTTTTTGGCTGTCAGTGGTTCACTCCTGTATTTCACTGAGTCCTCCTCTTACACCATGTTATTAGGTGAAGTGCATAAATACACTAAACTGTTGTGGATCTGTATCGCTGTGATGGTTGGCGGGTGCGCTCTTTTTATGATCGGTGGCGCAAGCCAAAAACAACTACAACCTCTTGCTAATAATTAATAGGAATAGAAGAGCGATTATGGATCTTGGTAAGTTTTCTGGCCCTGTGCTGATTTTTGGTGGACCGTATAGCAATTTAGCGGCAACTCGCGCGATGCAAGCTGAAGCGTCCCGTCTTGGTATCCCTGCGGAACAGGTTATCTGTACCGGTGATTTGGTGGCTTATTGCGCAGAGCCTGAAGCAACTGTTCAATTGATTCGTGATTGGGGTATTCCTGTCGTGATGGGAAATTGTGAAGAGTCTTTAGCTCAAAATGCCCCCGATTGTGGATGTGGTTTTGATCAAGGGAGTGCTTGCTCCCTATTGTCAGTTGAATGGTACAACTTCAGCAATCAGCGCTTGTCTCAAGATGATAAGCACTGGATGGCGGATTTGCCGCGAGAGATTCGATTTAGCCTGAATGGTCGGACTGCTACGGTTATCCATGGTAGCTATCAGCGGATAAATGAGTTTGTCTTCGCTAGTGGGGATAAGGTTGTTAAGAATAAGCAGTTAAATTTAGCTGGGAGCGATCTGCTTATTGGAGGCCATTGTGGTTTGCCTTTTGGGTCTGAGTTAACTGATGGTTATTGGTTAAATGCGGGCGTGATTGGGATGCCTGCTAATGATGGTACAACGGATGGTTGGTATATGTTGTTGCAACCGGTCGATGATCGAATAGAGGTGAGTTGGCATCGATTGGCCTATGATGCCCGCGGTGCCGCAGAAAGCATGAAACAAGCGTCCCTGTCTCAGGCTTATGCTAAAGCTTTAGTGACGGGCCTTTGGCCGAGTGTAGACATTTTACCTGCGCCGGAATCTGAACAGACCGGAGTGAAACTTAGTCTGCAAGCGCAGCTAATTTAACGCTTAGACTACTCATTGTTATTAGTTCAATAAATGTGTTTCCTTCTTTAGGCGTTGTACTAAAGGCGTTGTTGAACGATCATAAAAGATATTTTTATTGTTGATTAGTAGTGGCTAATATGGAGGGATAACATAATAAGAAGTTGTTGCGATGAACTATATTACTGCGGTTCTGTTTTCTCTACTTGAACGTTTACGGATACCCTTATCCCTATTAAAAACGTTAATAGCTATCCTTAGTTTCACTTTCCTTCTCGTTTGTAACCTTGCTCAGGCAGGGGTGATGGATAAGGCAGCGATGGAGAAAGCATTTCCCTCTCCTTATGTCGTTGGTGATAAAGATGAGGCCCTACCTATTTGGCCGCTTTATCAGCAAATATCGACTGATACCCCGCTGGTTGGTTACGCATTTGAATCGATTGATCTTGCGGCGATCCCAGGGTTTGCAGGCATACCTTTTAACCTGCTCGTTGCTATTGATCCTGATGGCCGTTTTATAGATGTTCGCGTTTTATCTCACCATGAACCTGTCTTTTTAGAAGGACTTGGCGAAAAGCCATTGATCGATTTTTCTAAACAGTACAAAGGTGTTTCGTTGATGCAAAACATCAAGATTGATGCGAAACCGGGTTTGGGCGGCGCCAATAACAGCGCCAATGTTTATATTGATGGTGTGACTAAAGCTACCGCTTCGGTTCGTATTTTTAACCAATCTTTGCTTGCTTCCTCGTTAAAGGTGGCCCGTGAGAAATTAGGTTATGCCAAAGGACGTGATCCTGACCTTATTGCACGTATTAAACCTGATTTATTTGAGTCGATGTCTTGGCAGGAATTGCTAGATGAGGGGCTGATTGTTAAATACACCTTTAGCAATAAAGAGGTGGAAGCGCGGTTTGAGGGGACGATTGGTGAAGGGCAAGACCCTGAAGCTTTAGAGGCACCCGATGAACAGTTTGTTGAGATCTATGCCGCGAATTTAACTATACCTAGCGTTGGCCGTAATCTATTACTGCCCACCGCTTGGGACTATGTGAAAGGAAATATTGCGGCTAATGATCAATTATTACTGATTTTGAGTCAGGGCCGATATTCATTTACCGGAGAAGATTTTGTTCGTGGCAAAGTTCCTGAGCGTATCAGTTTGCACCAAGCTGAGCTGCCCATAGAGATGCGCGATTTTGATCTGGATGATCGTTTAAATCTTTTTGATCTTGAGTATAAACTTAACTTGCCTGAGGAGCTGGAGGGTTTCGAATGGAAGCTCTTTCATGTGATTGGTCAGGCAGGCTTGGATCCGGCGTATCCTGCCGAATTTAAGCTGAATGTCGTACGGCAAAAAGGTTGGTTATACCCTGAAAGTGTGACCGAAGGACTCGATTTTAAATTACCTATTCCTGAGCAATATATTCTTGCTGCGGAGAGTGATAACAAAACATGGCACAGCTTATGGGCCGGTCGTACTGTTGATATTGCCATTTTAATTATAGGTTTGGTGATATTGACCGTCGTTTTAGTGAAGCACCGTATACTGACAGGGCCTAAGCACCGCTTGCGTTGGTTCCGTCCTTTATATTTACTGTTTACTCTAGTCTTTATTGGTTGGTATGCCCAAGGGCAGCTGTCGATTGTTAATATCACGGGTGTATTACAGGCTTTAGTCGCAGGACGAAGTTTAGAGTTCTTCCTATATGACCCGATGACGGTATTACTTTGGGCCTATATTGGTATCACTTTCTTTGTCTGGGGGCGTGGTACTTTCTGTGGTTGGCTATGTCCTTTTGGTGCATTACAAGAGTTGATCGGTAAGCTATTGGCCTTTCTTAAACTACCACAAATCAAAGTATCACCTCTGTTAGATTCACGCTTGAAGTGGATTAAATATGTTGTGCTTGCGGGCATACTTATAGTGGCTGTTGTGTCTATTCCTTTGACGGGCAGTGTGGTTGAGATAGAGCCCTTTAAAACGAGTATTACATTAATCTTTGACCGGTCATGGCCATTTGTTCTGTGGGCCGTAGTGCTGTTAGCGCTAAGTTTGTTTGTCTACAAAGGTTACTGCCGTTATATCTGCCCCTTAGGTGCAGGTTTAGCTATTTTTGGTAAGCTGAGGATATTCAACTGGCTTCCACGTCGTAGTGAATGTGGTCAGCCATGTCAGCTGTGTAAACACCGCTGTGAATATCAGTCGATCGAGCAAACAGGCAAGATTGATTACGATGAGTGCTTTCAATGTTTAGATTGCGTTGAGATCTACGAGAGTGATGAGCTTTGTGTACCGCTGATTGTTGAAAAGAGAAAAGGGCGTAAACTCAAAACGCGCCAAGATAACGATAATATAATTGCATCTAGTTAATTACTGCGACCTATGCATCGGTAGAGTGTAGAGATAGACCTCTCTACGCTCTATCCGTTTTAATGTTTAAACTCGCCCTACAATTTCGGTGAGCATCGGACAATCTCGACTGTTCTATATTTGCTGTTGAACCTTAAGTTTCCCTTTTAAGGCCGGTATAAGGCTAATTTCCTATTGGATTTAGCTTTTATTCTAGGCAATCTGTTTACGGTCTAATGGTTTAATTAATATATAAACTATTACAGTAATAAAGATCGAAATAAGTTAAGGCGATTCTGATTGATTTTTCTGCCTATAATTTTTAACGATAGGAATGCTTGAATGAGTTGTGTGCTGTTTAACGAATATCCTACCCAAGATGGTAAGCGAATAGTTGAGATCTGCTTAAATGCGGAACGCTCTTTAAATGCTTTATCACTGGATATGATCGATCTGATCCAGCCTCAGCTCGATCAGTGGCAAGACGACGACAGGGTTGTCGCTGTTATTTTAGATAGCGCAGGTTCTAAGGCTTTTTGTGCTGGTGGTGATGTTGTCAGTATTTATAAAGCGATCAGCGAAGATTCTAATGCTAAGTTTGCCGAAGCTTTTTTTACCCGTGAATATACCCTTGATTACACTATACATACCTATAGCAAGCCTATTATCTGCTGGGGAAGCGGTATTGTAATGGGTGGCGGCATGGGACTTATGAATGGCTGTAGCCATCGTATAGTGACTGAAACTTCCCATTTAGCTATGCCTGAAGTAACTATAGGTTTGTATCCTGATGTTGGGGGTAGCTGGTTTCTAAACCATATGCCCGGTCGAACGGGGCTCTTTTTGGGGTTAACCGGTAATCCAATGAATGCCGCGGATGCCCTGTTTTTGGGATTAGCTGATCGGTTTATTTCAGTAGAGCTGCGCCAGTCTATGCTCGAGAGCCTTCAGGCAGAGTCATGGGGCGATGCTAATGCTGCTGTTAATCGAGTGTTGCGTGGTTTAGAGCAGGAATCTCAAGCCTGTTTTAGTTCAAGGTCACCGGTAAGAAATCATTATGATTTTATTCAACAGATCACTGATCATGATTCTGTGACGGGTTTTGTCGATAGTTTATTAAGTGTTGAAAGTGATGATAAATGGATAAAGCGAGCCCAAAAGGCCATTCATCATGGCAGCCCGTTGGCGATTAATTTAATAAAGAAGCAGCTCGAAGTGACTAAGCATATGTCCTTGAAAGAGGTGTTTTGTGCAGAGCTTATCTTATCGGTGCAATGCTGCCAGCATAAGGAGTTTCCTGAAGGGGTTCGTGCTTTGCTTGTGGATAAAGATGCTGATCCTCAGTGGCGCTTTAAAACGTTAGCGGATGTGGATAACGCTTATGTGGATAAGTTTTTCCTCTCGCCTTGGCAGAAAAATCCATTGGCTGAGATGTAGTAGCATCAAACAAAAAAATATAATAATTAAGGGGATCATCAATGGGATCGGTAATTAAGGGGATCATCAATGGGATCGGTAATTAAAAAAGGGATTTACCAGTTGGTTAAAGAGGCAAACCAAGTGGTGCGAGAGATTTCGGTGCCTGAAGCCATCGCTCTATATGGGAAGGAGGGTGTGCAGTTTGTTGATCTGCGCGATATTCGTGAATTAGAGCGCGAAGGGGTTATTCCTGGGGCTTATCATTGCCCAAGGGGTATGCTGGAGTTTTGGGTTGATCCGGAAAGCCCTTATGCTAAAGAAATATTTCAGCAAGAGCTGACCTTTGTTCTCTTTTGTGGCGGAGGTTTACGCTCTGCACTAGCTGGAAAGGCGATTATAGAGATGGGATTGACGAATGTGCTACATATTCAAGGCGGCTACGCAGGGTGGAAAAAGGAGAAAGGTCAGACTGCCGAATTTATAACTAAAGATTATAGGTAGTGGTAATCTAGAGATGTCGGGTGTGGTTTTTTCTGTTTTACCTTTGGTCTTCTTTTAAACTGAGGCCTTTTGTTCAAGCACTATAGATAATTAGCTAATTTTTAAGTAAACCTATTTAATTTCCATATTAAGTAGGTTTTTTTTATGCTTCTTTTGGGTCAGCTCCAACTATCAATTTATTTATGATAAGAATGCAGGGATAATTGTGTACCTTTTTTCCACTTAAGTTCAAATCGGGAACTAAAGATGCACGTTTTACTTCTGAGCCTTATTGGTCTCGCTTTCGTCTTAATTATTATTGAAGACCTTATTCACCTAAATAAAGCTAAATCGACTCTGTTTATTGGCACGTTGGTTTGGATATTAGCTTTTGTTTTTCCAGAGCATAGCGTTGCACATATCAAAGAGGGGTTAAATGAAAACCTTTTAGATATAGCGACATTGTGGCTGTTTTTAATGGCGGCAATGACATTTGTTGCGTACTTGAACCAGCAGGGATTGATTACTCAGCTAGTTTATCGGTTACTCCCCAATAAATTGACGCTGCGAACGTTGATGATCTTAATGGCCTTAATGGGGCTTGTGTTCTCCTCTTTAGCGGATAACATCACTGCATCTTTGATCATGCTCTCGTTATTAACCTCACTTAAGTTGGATAAGAAACAAACACTTAAGTTTGCCACGCTGATTGTCTTCGCGGTGAACTCCGGAGGTGTTTCCTTGATTACGGGGGATGTAACTACCTTAATGATCTTCTTGGCAGGGAAGGTCGATATCACTGACCTCTTCCTTTTAATTGGTCCAGCTTGTGCGGGTGTTATCTCTTTAGCTTTGTTACTTATGTGGGGGACAAACGAAGAGGTTACATTACCGAAGTTTAAGCGCCCAATTGCAACAGTTGATAAGTTAATTGCGGTTCTATTCCTTTTGACCATTTTTAGCACTCTCTTTATGAGTGTTGCGTTTTCTGTACCGCCAGTATTGACCTTCCTGTTCGGATTATCGGTGATGTTTATCTCTCATCGTTTGTTCCATCGTAGTGAGAAATCACCTGATATCTTAGAGTCTGTGCGAGAGATCGAGTTTGATACCTTGCTGTTTTTCTTAGGGGTATTGCTGCTGGTGGGGATGCTTAAAGAGCTTTCTGTCTTGGAGTTTTTGTTACAGCTTTACGATATTTTACCTACTTACTTGGCTAACTTTGTTGTTGGTATATTGTCGGCGTTAGTGGATAACGTTCCATTAACTGCGGCTATTTTGAAATCAGGTATTAGCATGAGCACTGCTGAATGGCTGGGGCTCACTTATGCTGTAGGTGTTGGTGGCTCTATTTTGATTATTGGCTCCGCCGCCGGTGTTATCGCGCTGAGTAAACTGGAAGAGGTCTCTTTCATTACTTACCTACGTTTTATTCATTGGTTGCTGCTGGCGTACACATTAGGTTATGTGTCAGTGATGTTTATCGCTAATTTATAAAAACGCTGCAAACTCTCTCGAAAAGGCTTAGTACTTATTACTAAGCCTTTTTTTTGCTAACTGATTAGTGCGACAGATTTTATTTGTGCCCATAGCTTTTTGCCCGGTTCCAATTGGAGACGGTCAATGGATTTACAGGTTAAACGCGCTATAAGGTACTCGCTCCCTGTTTTTAAGCGTATTAATGCCATTGCCTCATCAGTGTCGGCTGCTATTTCATCTACAGTAACGGCTAATCGATTAAGGATGCTTGAGTCATTATCGGGTGTTAAGGTTAGACTAACATCCCGTGCGAGTACTCGAACCCTTACCGCTTGATTGAGTTCATCTCCTCGGTCTCTTACCCAAAGCTCACCATCGGAAAATGCAATACGAGCTAAGTGCCATTTCCGGTCACGTTCAATTACATGGCCCTGAAGAACTACACCAGTATCATCACCATAATCTAAAGGTAGATCGATTTGTGAAAAAACTTCGGTGAGCCCCCCTTGTGCGCTGACCTTACCTTGCTTTAGAACCACAACATGGTCTGCTAAACGGGAGACCTCATCCATAGAATGGCTGACGTAAATAATAGGGATCTCTAAGCTAGAGCCTAGACGTTCCAAATAGGGGATAATCTCTTGTTTGCGCTGTTTATCTAAAGAGGCAAGCGGCTCATCCATCAGCAATAATAGAGGGTTGATTAACAAGGCTCGGGCGATAGCGACACGCTGCCGTTCACCGCCAGATAGTTGTTGTGGGTAACGGTGTAAAATATCGTGGATCCCCATAATATCAATGGCGTGATCATACAATTGATTAGAGACTTTTTTACCTGCTCGCTTGCGAGCATAGTTGAGATTGCCGAGTGCGGTTAGATGCGGGAAGAGGCTTGATTCCTGAAAGACATATCCTAAAGGGCGTTTGTGGGTCGGCATAGATAGTGAGGCATTTTGCCATATCTCTCCATTAATGCTGAGCTGTCCCTTATCTGGTTCCTCTAAGCCTGCAATACAGCGTAGTAGTGTGGTTTTGCCTGAACCTGATGGGCCAAAGATCACTGTTACCCCCTGACTAGGCAGAGTCAGATCTATATCCAGAATAAAGCTGTTATCGAGAGCTTCAGGGTGCTTTAACTGGAATGAGGCCTGTATATGGTTGTTACTGATGTCAGATTGCATAGATAAGAGGCCTCATCTAGTTTAAAAGCGAAACTTTTTGTTTACGCTGGAGCCAATACAGCGCTAAAAGTACCGAGAAAGAGAAAATAAGCATAGCGCCAGACAGGGCGTGTGCCTGCATAAACTCCAGTGCCTCGACATGATCATATATCTGTACAGATATGACGCGGGTCTCTCCCGGAATATTGCCACCTATCATTAATATAATGCCAAACTCTCCCACTGTATGTGCGAAACCAAGAATCGATGCGGTTATAAACCCAGGCTTTGCTAGCGGTAGAACAACGGTAAAAAAGCGATCAAAAGGGCCTGCTCTCAGCGTGGCAGCAACCTCTAAAGGACGTTCCCCTATAGCTTCCATCGCGTTCTGGATCGGCTGTACAACAAAGGGCATAGAATAAAATACAGAGGCGATGACAAGACCCCAGAAAGTAAAGGGCAGTGTGCCTAAGCCTAGGCTCTGAGTAAATTGGCCAAAGAAACCATGAGGGCCCATCGCTATGAGAAGGTAGAAACCAAGTACAGTGGGCGGCAGTATCAGAGGTAGGGCAACTATAGCTGCTATAGGTGCTTTCCAGACCGAACTTGTTCGAGCTAGCCACCAAGCGATAGGCGTGCCTATTATTAACAGTAACAAGGTAACCGTTGTCGCTAGACGCAATGTTAGCCAAATGGCCGCTAAGTCCGCTTCCGAAAAACTCATGGATTAGCTGCTAAAGGTTTATAACCATAAGATGTCATGATCTGTTTTACTTGCGGCTCTTTGATGAAACTGAGGAGTGCTTGGGCAGCAGGACTATTTTCTCCGCGTAATAATAACACTACATCCTGTTTGATTGGATTATATAAATTTTCAGGAATAACCCAACTAGACCCAGTTTTTAATTTTCCATCTTTTAATATTTGAGAGAGGGCCACAAAGCCTAGTTCAGCATTTCCAGTGCTGACAAACTGATATGTCTGAGCAATGTTCTCACCTTGTACCCATTTATTTTGAGTTGCTTCAATTAATGAGAGCCGTTCTAGCACTTCTATGGCTGCTACTCCGTAAGGAGCCAGTTTCGGGTTTGCGAGTGCCAGTTTGTTAAATTGGAGCTGTCTCAACCGATCCGTATTTCCTTTAACAAAGCCTTTCTGCGATGACCAAAGCGCAAGACGACCTCTTGCGTAAGTAAAACGGCTAGAGGGTGCTATAAGCCTATCCCGTTCAAGTTGTTCAGGTTTTTTTTGATCGGCGGAAAAAAAGATTTGGAATGGGGCACCATGTTTTATTTGCGCATAAAACTTACCGGAGGATCCAAAAGATAAGCGTACTTTATGGCCGGTGGATTGCTCAAATAAAGAGGCTATCTCTTTCATCGGTGCTGTAAAGTTAGAGGCTACTGCGACGCTAATCTCTTCCGCCTTAGCGGTGGGAAGTAACAAACTAAGTACAAGAAGGCAGATAATCGAGATAGATCCCATCGATTTTCTCCGTAATTCACTATTTACTTATAAGTGAATTTAATAATGAGTGGTGGTTTTGGTTATATGGTAGCGGATATATAAGATGATCAAAAGTGATAGGGAGAGCGCGTCTGTTATTAGTTGGTTTTTGGTCGCTAGTAAGAGAGAAGAGGCGACCGTTTTTGGGCCGCCCAATACCAAAAACCTTACTTTTAAAGGGAGAGTTAGGCGGTATAAATGGCAACTAAGTCAGACATAGATAGAGTGCCTACTATATTTTGTTCTGGATCCATTAGGTCGTATAGAGTGCCGCCAGCGGTGTTATCAAAAATACTGAACAAGATAATAGCGCCTCCGTCACCACCACATTCAGCATGAGGAGCATCGGATGGTTGTGCAACAGTGTAGCTTCCTGTTGCTCGTACCTCCGACAGCGTACCATCAGCATCATAGATGTGATGTTCTCCTTTAAGGACTAACAATTTATTCAGTGAATTATGACGATGAAGAATGATCGGCTTATGGGGTTCAAATTTAAATAGGAGTTCTGCGCGCTGCTGTTCTTCATCGATGTGGAGAATTGAGTAACGGAAGTGCTCTAAATCACCAAATTGATTCCATTCAACAACATCTTCAATGTATTGCGGGCTCATGACTTATCCTCTTATTATAGTTAACCACGACTTCAGCTTTAGCATTGTCATGGGGTCAGTGGGTGGTACGTTAGCTTGGATCTTGCTGTCATGTCACAGCCAAATTGACTAAGAGGGTCGGGTATATAGCCCGATACATTAAGTCGATGGTTTTTTTAGAATGAATTCTTAATAACTCATAAAGTGCTTACTATGCGACCGATTAAGCTCAATACATTGTTGATGTTACTCGTTATCTTCACCGGTTCAGTGGCGATGAGTGTATCGGCGGTTGTAGCCTTGTACCAATCGAACAAAGAGGCGCAAGATCAGGCCGCCCAAATTGCTAACTCGGTTAAACAGCAGTTGGAGTGGCAGCTTTTAAAAGCACATAACCTTATGCAAGGTCCTACCGACTTCCCCGATTTTTTTCTTTGGCAGAATAGTAATAGTAGTATTTCAGGTTTTTGCATTCAGTATGAAACGGCAGAGGGGCGGCTTGAACGCAGTTTATGCAAAGGGGATGTTTCAGAGGAGATTTGGCCTGCGTGGTTTAAAACCCTTTATCTTTATCAGTTTGGGACTGAGCAGGGCAGCCAACGTGATGTGGTGTTTAACGAGGAAGTTAAAGGTCGGATTAATGTTACGCCCAGTTTTTTGGTGATGTTGCACCGAGCGTGGCGAGATATGAACAACCTAATGGAGATGTCCGTTATTACAGTTATGACCTTATGTATCTTGCTTTATATTACATTAGGGTGGGTACTGAAGCCTGTACGTTTGACGACCGCTGCTTTAGGTAAAATACAGGAGGGGGATCTCTCGGTTCGGTTACCAGATTTTAGGGTTAAAGAGTGGCAGGACACTGCTCAAAGTATTAATGCGATGGCATCCACATTGCAGGAAACTTTTGAGGAACGAAAGCAATTATCGATGAAGTTGCTGCATCTGCAAGAGGAGGAACGGCGGCATCTTTGCCGAGAGTTACATGACGAATTAGGTCAGTCCTTAACTGGTTTAAGAGCCATTGCTTATTACATGGAGGGAGAGGCTAAGGATCATTGCCCCTCACTTCTACCTAAAGTGTCTCAAATCACAGGGATTGCCCAACAGATGATGGGATTGGTTAAGAACTTGCTGTTTAAATTACGCCCTGCGGATTTGGATGAACTGGGGTTGATGGAAAATCTCAGCTCTATGATTGATGAGTGGAACGCTAAGCATCAAGAGGTGGACTGCTATTTAGTGACTGAGGGACGGTGTGATGAGATACCCGCTGCTATAGCGGTCAATCTACTGAGAATCGTACAGGAAAGCCTGACAAATGTGGTGAAGCATGCGTCAGCCTCGCGCGTTGAGGTATTGCTTTGCTGTCCTTATTCAGAGAGGGAGCAGTTATTATTGCAGATCGAGGATAATGGGAATTTAACCCGCGCCGAAACTTTATTGAAGCCGGGTAATGGTTTATTAGGTGTCAAAGAGCGCGTTAATGCGTTAAATGGTGAGGTTAACTTTGCGCGTTCTGCACTTGGTGGCTTGAAGGTTGAAGCGATTGTACCTGTGTTGGAATATGAGGTGGCTGATGGGACTCATTAATATTCTATTGGTAGATGACCATGCAATTGTGCGTGAAGGTTATCGTTCTTTATTAAATAAACAGCCAAGCTTAAATATTATTGCAGAAGCTGAAAGTGGTGAAGATGCTTATGTGCTTTACCGTCAGCATAAACCAGACCTGTTAATCCTTGACCTGTCCCTGCCAGGAAAAGGGGGGTTAGCAACCTTGATTCAAATTCGTCAGTTAGATCCTAAAGCTAAAGTATTGGTGTTTAGTATGCACCAGAATCCCTCTATGGCGAAAAAAGTAATTGAAGCGGGGGCTAAAGGTTATATTACGAAAAGTAGTGCGCCGGCAGAACTGATTCAAGCGGTAATGGATGTTGTAAACGGAAGGTTGGCGATTAGCGAAGATATAGCAAGAGCTATAGCGATGGACAGCTTGCATGGTAAGTCAGCGATAGTGAATAAGTTGTCTACCCGAGAGTATGAGATTCTACGTATGTTAGTCGAAGGGAAAACCAAGGCAGATATTGCCGAAACCTTATCTATTAGCGTTAAAACAGTTTCCAATGCCTATTACATTATTAAAAGTAAGCTTGAGGTGAAAACAGATCTTGAATTAATGCATGCGGCATTACAGGCAAGAGTCGTTTCTGTTTCTGATTATCTATAGTGAGTAAACGCTTATACTTTTAATACACCCGCTGCCAACGCTATATGTGTGAGTTCTACCGTTGTATTTGCATTGAGTTTGTTTTTAATTCGAGTGCTGTAATTAGCAATTGTTTTATAGCCTAGGCACATATTTTCTGATATCTCATGCCCATTTAAGCCTTTTGCTAATAGGCAGAACACATCAAACTCTTTAGGGGATAAAAGCTCTACTGGTGTATTTGGGTTTTGGCTTTCCTTGGCTTTTTGTACGCTAGGCTCAGCTTTTGGCTGTGTGTTATCTAAGAAAATATTACCTGCACTTACTGAGAGTATGGCTTCAGCTAAGCAATTGGCGGCGCTATTCTTATTGATAAAACCACGAGCACCGGCTTGTAGAGCGCGTTCGGTATAGATTGCGCTATCATGAATGCTATAAACCAAAATCATTGCATCTGGCGATATTTTGACTATTTTACGAATGGCTTCAAGGCCGCCAATTCCTGGCATGGAGATATCCATGACTACAATATCGGGTTGTAGTTTTTTATATAGCTGGATCGCCTCCTCGCCACTGTTAGCTGTATCGATCTGGTTAAACTGTTCGTAGGCGCTAAGGAGCATCTTAAAGCCCGCTTGAACAACCTCATGGTCGTCAACAAGAAGAATATTAAGCTTTTTACCATTCATGATTTAACTCCAGACAGTGGTAGCAATACATCAATTAGCATGCCTTTGCCTAAGTTTGAGATAATATTAAGCTTACCTCCCTGGCTTTCAGCCCTTTCTTTAATACCTAATAAGCCAAACCCTTTTGATTTGTCATTTTGTAAAAGACCAGACCCATTATCTTTAATGAGCAGTGACACTTCATTTGTTTCTGATAGGGTTAAGTGTATGCTAACTTGGCTCGCACCGGCGTGTTTAGCAATATTTGTTAGACACTCTTGGGTGATGCGGTATATATGTATCGCTGCTTGATGGTCTATCTGTTCGGGTTCACCAGAAAACCTAAGCTCGACGCGTGTATTAAGGTGATTTTGTTCCCACTCCTGCACTAGGTTTTTTAGCGTATCTTTCAGCCCTAATTCTGCAAGACAGAGAGGGTGCAAGGTCAACATTCTTGAGCGCACGATACTCGATAGATGATCACAAATACTAATAATTGTCTCACATGCTACAGTTGAGTCACTTTGTTGCTGTTTTGTTGCAACAGATATAGCTTTTATCGCGGTTAAAGATTGGCCCATTTCATCATGGAGCTCACGAGCCATCGCTTTTCTTTCATTTTCTTGGATATTTAAACTGTGGTTAGTGAGTTTCTTATTAGTCTGTTTTGATTGTTCAAGTGCTAGAGTTAGGGCATTAATCTCTTGTGAAATAAGGTCAAATTCAAGGATGTGGTGTTTAGCTAGGGGGGTGCCATATTCTCCCGATGAAATCGCTTTTAAGCGATTAAGTATGCTGAGTACAGCGTTTAACATTGAGTTAAAGAGGATATTAATGGCCATAAATAAGACGGTTAGAATAGCGATTATTGACCAGAATAGGGTTAGGAATTCACTCCAAGCTTCATTTATCTCATCGCTAGGGTCTGTTGTGATAAGTATGCTTTTTGAAGTGTCATTTCGGAAATTGATACGATACTCAAGTACAGGAAAATCAAGGCTTACAGCGTAAACAAACCAAGCTGGAGGCGTATTTTTCTCTTCATTCAAATGATCTGCTGCTGAGCCTGTTTCTACCTTGTTATTAGAATAGATTACGACTTTTATATGGCGAGTTTCTTTTATGGAAGACAGGTATTCCAACCATGAGGATTCACTGTCTGGTGCTGCTAATAAGCGTTCACGTTTGAGTTGGAAATCCAGCATAGATTTGACGAGCTGGAAGGATGAACTTACTTCGTCCTCGACAGAACTCTTTGCCTTCCAGATAGCAATGGCACCACCCGCTATTAAGACAATAAGTACAATGCTCAGTACTCTTATATTTATTTGGTTGCGTAAACTCATACCGACTAGACCTCAAACCGCGTATATCTCTCTACTATCTAATTAGCAGTTTATATGCCAAATAAACCGAACGTTTTTACGCTAGGTCGAGCGTTTTAGAATTTTTTATTACGATCTGTTTTTTTATTGGTTATGGACTGTGTGGGGGGGAAGAGGGACTTTGATCAAAGGTGGTTGAATTAATAGACTATTTTTAACTTATCTTCAGAGTCCAGAATGTTGTGTCAGCAGGGATCAAATTGTGCGGAATAATATTTCAAGTTGAATGCTTGAGGAATACCTTAAGTTGAACTAGGTTTTATTGTGCAAGTGCTCAAAAAATTATAAGACAGCAATCCATCTTCACTCACTTAATGGATTAAATCGGTGGCGAAAAAGAATGTACCTAATATAGCTTATGAGCTTGAAAAGTTAACAGCCAGTATTGAACAAGAAGACTTAACGTCTAAAGTTTGGAGCTTACCTAGCGTCTTTTATCTGATCTCCTTCCAGATTTCGGCCCTTGCGGCTATTCTCTCTATAGTTGTTTTATATGGTTATTGGATGGATGTTGAGTTTTTATATCGACCTATAATGCAGGAGCCCGCTACGCACCCTGTCACCGCGTTATTATCTTTATCTCTTGGTATCTCCATTTTCTTGCCGAACCATCGACCCATTATTAATTCCACTAAAAAAGTAGTTGTAATAGTCTGTGGAATTATCGTCCTTATGGCCATTATTGACTATGTCTTTAATACAGACCTTATGCCGCCTAATATTATTTTTGAGCAAGAGGTGTTTGATTCTAATGGCTTTGTTTTTGTTAATTACTTAAGTGTTAATACTGCAATTATGCTCTTGATGATCAGCTGCGCGGTGCTGGCTGATATATATGGGAGACAGAATGTTCAGCAGCTAATAGCTTACTTGGCAATCTCTATCCCATGTATTTCCTTTATTGGATATGCTTATGGGCTGGAAACATTCTATAGCCATATGTCTTTATATACGGCGATAATTGGCTTTCTATTGGGTTGGGCTGTGTTAGCGAGAACCTCAAACTATGGTGGTTTAAAAGCGATTTTAAGTCCTTATTTAGGTGGGCGTATCGCTCGCTATCAATCAATCAGTGGGATGTTACTACCGTTCTCTGTTGGTTTGTTTTTTGTCTCATTATCTAATGAGCTGAATTCTTCTTATATAGCGATGTTTGTTATATTTGTGACATGGTTTCTTGTGTTAATGATTGGCATCTCAGCTTATGTTCAAGAAAAAATTGACGCCGCTCGACGGGAAGTGACTGAAAAGTTAATTTTAGCCGCTAATACAGATCCTTTGACCGGTTTGTATAATCGCCGTCAGTTTTTTTATTTGGGCATGAAGGAGTTGAGAAGAGCGCATCGTTCGGGTAGTGCTGTAGCTGTATTGATGATTGATATAGATGATTTCAAAATCATTAATGATACTGCTGGCCATGATGTAGGGGATCAAGTACTGATTGCTGTTTCAAATACCCTGTCTGCCGTTTTACGAGAGTTCGATTTAGTTTGTCGGTTTGGTGGGGAGGAGTTTTGTGTTCTCATTACCGATACATCGAAACAAGGGGTTGAAGAGGTTTGTAATAAAATCACCTCAACAATTCGAGGTTTAGATATTAATTCTTGGACTGATTTACATGGTCCGGTAACTGTGTCTATAGGTGCTTGTTTAATTGAGAAAAAGATAGATTTAGAATCTGCCTTGAAGGTTGCTGATGCGGCTATGTATCAGGCTAAGAGCTTAGGTAAAAACCAAACCTATTATTCTGTAGCGTTTTTGAGTGTCAATAATGGGTTGCAATAAGAGTATTTATGGATAATTTTTACCACGAGCTAGAAGGTTTTTCTGATACGGCTCAGATTGTTGATAATCGTCACTATCAATCTATACCTGATGATTGGTTTATCTCTGTTATTGATGTGCGAGCTTCGACTGAAGCTATTAAGGCGGGGCGCTATAGGGATGTTAATTTTGTTGGCGCGGCGGCTATTACCTCCCATTTGAATCTTATTAGCCGTGATCTACCATTTATGTTTGGTGGTGACGGGGCAACGATTTTAATTAAAAAAAGTATGTATGGAGTTGCGCAGGAAGTACTTCAATCTTTGAGCTTTTACACTAAAGAGAGTTTTGACTTTGACCTGCATGCAGGGCTTGTGCCTGTTAGTGCTGTTCGTGCAATGGGTCGAGATGTAAAGGTTGCTAAATATTTATCAGGTGAGAGCCCTCCGCAAGCTATGTTTAAGGGCGGCGGGGTTAGTTTAGCTGAGTCTTTAGTGAAGTCCTCCTCTGAGTATCGAGTGGCTCCAAAATGCTGTTTTTCTAAAGAAAAAATATTTGCTGGCTTGTCTTGTCGCTGGAAACCGATCCCATCGTCGACAGGGGTGACTTTGTCGATTTTAGTTCAGCCTATGCAGCTCGATGATGAACAAGCCGTTAAAAGGGCAATTGCAAAGTTTGAGAGCCTGCTAGGGACCTCATTATCCTGTCTTAACCCAATCAATATGCAACAGGCGAGTTATGAGTCGTTTTTTAAGAACTTTAAACGCCAACTAAGTATTGCCGAGATTAAACCGAGCAAAGCCTTTTTTGCTGCAATGGGTGAAGTGTTTATTACGGTCCCATTATTCCGTTTTGGGCTGTATAAATATTTTCCTCAATTAAAAAACTATATGGAAAAGATCTCCACCCATTGCGATTTTCATAAATATGATGACACCTTAAGAATGGTGATTAATTGCTCGGAACGGGAGCACAGAGCGCTGGTTGCTTATTTGGAATCAGAATATGAGCAGCAGCAGCTTTTTTTTGGAGTCAGTGCATCTGACGCCGCTCAAATGACTTGTCATGTTGAGAGTATCGCCGACGGTGAGCATTTACACTTTATTGATGGTTCGGACGGGGGTTATGCGATGGCAGCCATCGGCCTGAAAAATCAGCTTTTGGCGGCTCAACAGTGATTAGAGCTGCTTTTTAACGGCATCAAGCTTCTCTTTGAGGCTTTCAGATTTTCCGACTGTATTTGTTTTTTTAGGGCGGCTTTCATCTACGGTATCTATGCTTTTTAATAAGGTAGAGAGTTCTGAAGAGCGTAGTTTAAGCTCTTTTTTGACCTGTTTATCAATATAGCCTAGCTCTTTTAGCGCTTGTGTTGCTTCATGCATTAGCTCAGGCAAAATATTGATAATATTTTCTTCGTTAGGGATTTCTGCTAAATGTTCTTGCAGTGTGCCTCTTGCGGTGAGCCATGCTTCGAGCTCACTAATTTCATGTGTGGATAAGAGCGCTGCTACATGGGGAGCGACTTGGTTTACATCAATATCAAAATCGACGACCTGTTGCTCTTTCCCTGCTATTTCGCGAATACATTTAACTTTGTTGTCTGTGGTAATAAACTTCATTACAGATCCCTTCTATTCAATAAGCGGCTTGTGCGCATTTAGCTCCATTACCAGTTGCATGATCTCTGGGTTCTTTTCGAAACGTTCTTCTTCTTTTGCTTGGCGGCGATACTCTTCTGATACGTCAATTGCCCGTAGTAAATACTCATACGCTATATGATCGGCTTGTAGATCAGAAAATGCGCAAGCTAATTGGAAGAAAGCGTGGCCATTATCGGCCTCTAGCTCTAATGCTTTGTTACATAGAGCGATCGCCCACTGTGGGTTGTCTAGTTCAAGTGCTGCGTCGGCTTTGTACGTTAGTGCTTCTGCGCTATCGGGTCTTAATTCAAGTATTTGGTCATAGAGCTTTATTTTTTGTTCCCAAGAGGATTCTTGCCCAGCTTTTAACCAGAACGATTGAACCTCATTAGTGGTTTCTATTTCTTGTTGGTTCTTTTTGATAACCGCTGATTTCGATACAAGCCCTTTTTCTAACTCGTTAAGGCGTGATTCGTAGTCGATTATCAGTTGGCTGATCTTGGTTTCGGCATGGCCTTGGATATTGCTTCGTATATCTCGTAGGGAGGTCCAACCGACTAATAAAAGTGCAGAGCTTGTTGCTGCGATTAGATAGAAGAAGTAGGTTACTGTATCTGTTGCATAAGTCGCTGCAATTTCGGCAACATGAAGCTGCCTGTCTGTGATCTCTTTAGTGTATTCAACCCTAAGATTTTGCTGTTCAATCCTAAGCTGTTTGAGCTCATCAATAATATAGCGTTCAATAAAGGGATTATATAAGGGTTGCTCTAGCGTATTGATTTTGTCTTCAGATACAGTGTTGTTAACTGTATCGACAGACGCAGTTTCCGCCCAGACGGCATTAAGGCTTAAAATAACGAATGAGATAAGTAGGATAGAGATTCTTTGGAACACAGTGTTTAAGCCCTGAGTTGGTTTTTAGTCATATGCCGCCGTTCGCCACCTATATGCAGAAAAGGTGATGCTTTTTGCATTGGTGGTTAGACTGGGGTACCTATTTGAGCGCTGCTCTTAGCCACACTGACATAGAGATACCCCAGCGTCTACGCCGCTGATCACTTTACTGCTCTTTTTAGAGATTAAACGGCAATTTTACGGATGACGTCGCCGTGATTTTCCTCTTCAATTAGGGCGACATGAAGTGCTTTTATCCCCTTCTCATAGTCGCTTTGTTCCACTACGCACTGCATCTCTACTTGCCTAACGGATTGGTGGAGGGCAAGAATGTTTATATCTGCGTTTGATAACGCTGAGATCGTTTTTGCCAGGATACCTTTTACTTTTATATCTGAGCCAACTGCAGAGATGATAGCGATCTTATGCATGCTCACTTCTGCAGAGGGATACTGCTGTTCAATTAATCTCATCACACGGTTAATTTTTTTCCGTGTACTAACCGCATAAAACGTAATGCTGTTGGCATCGGCATCTTTATTGACGATGGATATTTTTAACTCTTTCATCAGTTTTGAGATATAAATATCGTAGTCTGGGCTACCTAGCATCTCTTGGTCGAAAATTTCGATGCCGACTGCGTCGTTGCGTCCTGTAATGATCTCTACGCAAGGGCGAGGGTTACAGTAATTGTTATCAATAACCGTACCTAAGTGTTCAGGCTCGAAAGTGTTTTTAATACGAATGGGAATGCCGGATTTACGAATCTCTCGTGCGGCTCTAGGGTGGATTGCTTCCATCCCTAAATTTGAGAGTTGGTCGGCAACGTCAAAATTAGTCATGCCTATAGTGACGACATTATCTTCGCCTACTAATTTAGGGTCAGCGCTGCTTAAGTGAAACTCTTTATGAATAACCGCTTCGCGGGCATTGGTTAAAGCCGCTATTTTTGCGAAGGTCATCTCACTGTAACCGCGATCAAAGGTTCGCATCAGCTGTTCTTCGCAATGGGTATAGCCGGTTACAATTAATAGCTCTTTGCTTGGGTCTAATGGCTGCAGGTGATGTTTTATCATCTCATCAACAGGCAGAGACTGTTCTTGCTTCCAGCCAGTTAGATCGACAAACCGCGCAGGAAGTCCATTCTGCTGGAGTAGTTTAACGGTATTATAAGCACTGTGAGCTTCGCCGATAGAGGCAAGCATTTCACGTATAGTGGATAAGTGTTCTTCCAGTTGGAAATGACCATAGGAGCATAAGTTATGCAGGTTTTTCATACAGCGTTCGGTATCGGCTATGCGCCCAGAAATAAAGGTGTTAGCAGTGCTGAGATCATCTCCGGTAAATATACGCTCATTGATTTCTAACAGCTTTGTTTTTACTTTAGCAAGCTGGTCGATCCATGCGTCTTCTTTTTCGGCTTCAGCAAAGCAGCTATATACCCCAGCGTCACCTGTCTTTTTATGTTCGAGTAACAGGTCTGTAACACCGCTATAAGCGGAGACAACAAATATGCGGTTAAATAGGCTGCCATTTTTTTTGCGTAACAAAATATTATTTAATACTTCTGTAAAACGGCTCATTGAAGTGCCGCCAATTTTTTCTACTGTATGTGTCATTGTGTTTCCCTAAGGTGTTTATCCTTCTTTCTTTTGTTAGATGACCTGATTATCTTTTTGGGCAAAACCGTTGCTCTATGGTTTTTCACTGAAAAGCGGATCTAACATCGTGCGGTTAATAGCTGCGACGGCTTAAATCTTGATGAACCTTTGATGGGGCCGCCGCATGTATTTTTAAGACAGAAAAGAATAGTAAAGTCTCTCTTTAGCAGAGACTGGCTCTGATCAAGAGAGGTTTGCAAATCACCTAATGAAGAGCCCTATCAGGTATGTTACTCATCTAAATGAATTAAATATTTGCAATGTAATTCATTTAGATAAGTCATTATGTATTTCGTTGTGGGCGTGGTGATTCCATTTTGTCCTGTTTAAGATTAGCTTTCGTCGATCGGATAAACGCCATTCTCATCATGAACTTCCAGCCCTGTTAAAGGCGGGTTAAATACGCAAGCGAGTTTTAATTCTGTATGTGCTCGCAGCATGTGTTCATCATTTTTGTCTAGCACGTAAATAGTACCAGGCTTAATAGAGTGAATCGCTGCGTCTTCTAGCGTCTCTACTTCACCTTCTCCGCTAATACAGTAAACAGACTCCAAATGGTTTTGATACCAAATGTGGGTCTCTGTGCCCGCGTAGATAGTGGTGATATGGAAGGAAAAGCCCATATTATCTTCTTTAAGCAATAGTCGAGTGCTTTCCCAGTGTTTGTCTGGGGATACTACGCGTCGTGCGCTCTGTTCTGCTTCTTTCAGTGTTCTAACGATCATTCTTGGTATCCTTAATTAGCCGACTTCGTGATAAACGTCGTCAAAGTAACAATTATCTTCTGGCATTTCTGACTCAATGGCACAAACTGCTTTAACTGCACTCTCAACGATATCTATGCCTCGTTTGAGGTTTTCGTCACTGATAGTTAATGGGCAAAGAAACTTGATGACTTGGTCATCTGCGCCGCTGGTTTCAATCATTACACCCTGCTGGAAGGCGATACGTGTGATTTTACTAGCCAGTTCACCATTTACACAGTTGATTCCTTGGAACATACCGCGACCACGGGTACTGAAGTTCCCTTCACCATATTCTGCAACAATGCTGTTTAGGCGTTGTGATATATAGTTGCCTTTACGTTTAACGCTGTCGGCGAATGTGTTGTCCGACCAATAATGATCGATGGCTGCTTTAGCAGTGACGAAGGCAAAGTTATTACCACGGAATGTACCGTTATGTTCGCCTGGCTTCCATAGGTCAATTTCAGGACGAATAAGTACAACAGCAAAAGGTAAACCATAACCACTAAGTGATTTTGATAAAGTAACAATATCAGGCTTAATGCCAGCTTCTTCAAAGCTGAAGTAGCTACCCGTACGCCCACATCCTGCTTGAATGTCATCAACAATCAGAAGGATCTCATGTTTTTTACAGACAGCAGATAGGTTGCGTAACCAGTCGAAACTTGCAGCGTTGATACCACCTTCGCCTTGAACTGTTTCTACAATAACCGCTGCAGGCGTATCAATACCGCTACTAGAGTCCATTAATAGTTTTTCTAAATAGGCGGTAGTATCAATGTTTTCGCCAAGGTAACCATCGTAAGGTACGCGGCTCACACCATTTAAACTTACGCCGGCAGCACCACGGTGGTGTGAATTGCCTGTCGCAGCTAAGGCGCCTAGGCTTACACCATGGAAGCCATTAGTGAAGGCGATAATATTTTCTCTGCCTGTGATATTACGAGCTAGTTTTAAAGCGGCTTCGACCGCATTGGTACCTGTAGGCCCAGTGAACTGCACAACGTAATCTAAATCCCTAGGCTTTAATATTTTTTCATTAAAGGTTTCTAGGAACTCGCCCTTAGCTTTAGTGTGTAGATCTAAGCCGTGTGTAATTCCGTCACTTTCAATATAGGCAAGGAGCTTTTCTTTAAATAGATCGTTGTTATGACCGTAATTTAAGGTTCCAGCACCGGCTAAAAAATCTAGATACTCAGTACCGTCTTCTGAGTAAAGGTACTCGCCTTTTGCGCGGTTAAATACACGCGGGAATGAACGCGCATATGACTGAACTTCTGATTCGATCTCATCGAAAATTTTCATTATGTAAATCTCTTAATTAACTTTTTGTCACACTCTGCAACGCTGTTTTTTAAGCGGTACGAGGATCAAATGATTTTGCGGGGCCTGCTAGGTAAAGCACTTCATCTTCATGATCTTTATCTAAGTGCACACCACTTTTGAATAAGGTCTTACTGTCAACGTCCATTAGATGGTCGTTAAAGAAGCGTTCAAATAGCTGTTTAGAAGCAGAGTTACTCGGTGAGATTGTTGTCTCTAGGTAACGAATGCCAGGATCGCGACTAAATAATTGGGCGAGCATTTTTTGTGCAATGCCTTTGCCTCTGAACTCTTTATCTAATGCGACCTGCCAGATGAATAAGGTTTCTGGACGATTTTGAGGAATATATCCAGAAATAAATCCGACAATCTTATTGCTAGATGTTTCAGCAATAATGGAAGTATTTGAAAAGTCCCTGCACTGGATCAAATTACAATAAAGGGAATTTTGATCTAGAGGAGGGCAGCGCTTTATAAGTTGATGTACATCCTGTCCATCAGCTATCTGGGGTTTTCTGTATGTAATATTATCCATAGTATTTAAATATATTAGCCTTGCTAATGTTTAGTAATACTATACATTTTAAAGCATTTTTTCAAGAGATGTTCAATCATATCTTAGCTTTTTACTGATTTTGTGTGGTTTTAGGCGGGTTTTTATGAATTATATGTTTAGTTTTACTAAGTAAATTTTCTTGTATATGGTTTTTATATACTTTTGATAGTACTATTTTTGCAAAATTTGATAGGTGTTTTGGGTAGATGGAAAAGAGCCAAGAGGCGTTAGTTTTATTGCGTCAAATTATTAGAGTGACTGATATGCAGGAAAAAGAGATTAGCCGCAGTACAGGGCTAACACTTCCGCAATTAATGGTTATGCAAACTCTACGTCAGATGTCGCCTATAACTACAGGTGAATTGGCAAAGGAGATCTCTCTTACTCAAGCAACGGTTACGAGTATCTTGGATCGTTTAGAGAAAAAGGGCCTTGTCTCCCGTGAGCGAGGGGTGGAGGATAAGCGCAAAGTTTGGATTAATTTAACCGAACAAGGTTTAGATTTAATGAAGGGCGCGCCAACCACTCAGCAAGATATTTTTTCCCGCCGTTTTGATGATATGCAAAATTGGGAGCAATCGATGGTGGTAGCTGCGCTAGAACGAGTGGCTTTTATGCTAGATGCTCAACACCTTGATGCTGCACCTGTGCTTGGAATAGGTCAGCTTGATAGGGGAATGAACTAACTGTTACGCCCTCTGTCGTTTAGATTGGGGCTGTTAGCCTCAATCTATCCAGTCTACAATCCATTTTACTGCTTCTGTGATCCCCATCGTTTTTTAAGCATGGATTATAGTCGTGTCTGCTGTTCTATAGCTTTTATACTGCTAAAACAGGTCACTTATGTGGCGCAAAAAAATAAGCCCCGAAGATCAGGTTATGACCTTCGGGGCTAACTTATAGGATAGCCAAACAGTTGTTAGGCAGCTGGCGTTGGAGCCTTTTCTTCCACAGGGGGCGTTTTCTTTTTCGTTGTAAGGTATAACCAGATAAAACCGGTTATACCAGCGGAAAGTGACGCGAATAGGATGCCTGTTTTAGCCATTAAAAGGTCTGCTGGGTAGTCGGCAAAACCTAATTCTGCAATAAATATCGACATTGTGAAGCCAATCCCCCCCATAAATGCGACACCAATAATGTGATGCATATTGAGGCCTTTAGGGAGGTTGCAGACGCCGAGTTTGACAGCAACCCACGTGAAACCGGCTATACCGATTAATTTACCTGCAACTAAACCAGCACCTATACCCATTGCGACGGGGTGGACAACGATTCCGCCAATATTTGACCAATCAATGGGTACACCCGCATTGGCTAAGGCGAAGATAGGAATGACAAGATAAGCGGAGGGTAGATGGAGCTTACTCTCTAATATTTGGGCTGGCGCTTGAACAAGGTTTACACCATTACCTAATGCGCGTACCCGAGAGCGAAGCGCATCATTAACGATGATATTTTCATCTTTTTTATAGGTATCTTTGATGTTTTGGACGCTCTCAATAATTAAAGATAAAAAGCGTTTGGGGTCGTATTTAGGTTTCATGGGAATGGTGAAGGCGAGAATAACGCCAGCAAGGGTCGCGTGAATACCGCTTTTAAGCATGGCGATCCAGAGGAACGTGCCTATCAGCAAGTAGGGCGAGAGTCGTCGCACCCCAGCAAGGTTCAGAGAGATTAGCGCGAATACAAAGAAGGCGACCAGTGCTAATGCCGTCATATTCAGGGCTTCTGTATAAAAGATGGCAATAACGATAACCGCACCAAGGTCATCGACAATCGCTAAGGCC
The DNA here is from genome assembly GCF_030547185.1 of Neptuniibacter sp. 1_MG-2023. GTDB lineage: Bacteria > Pseudomonadota > Gammaproteobacteria > Pseudomonadales > Balneatricaceae > Neptuniibacter. The sequence goes on along the minus strand of NZ_JAUOQR010000007.1, from coordinate 2,449 downwards.
ACCAGAAACATAAGTAAGCTTTGTGGAACGCGTTTACCTAATAAAGCTAATGCACCTAAGGCAAAGGCGATATCAGTCGCCATCGGAATGCCCCAGCCGTCGCTTGTATGGCCTGTTGGGTTGATCGCTACATATATTAGTGCAGGAACTAGCATCCCCCCCACCGCGGCGATAATAGGCAATAATGCTTGTTTTACATTGGCCAGTTCACCGACCAGTAGTTCTCGTTTTAATTCCAAGCCTACGACGAGGAAGAAGATAGCCATTAGGCCATCATTGATCCAGTGGTGAAGCGATTTAGAGAGTTGGAAGTTTTCTAACCCGATGGTTAAGTAGGTTTGGAATAAGTGATGATAAGTTTCAGCAAAATGGCTATTGGCAAGAATCAACGCAATAACGGCGCAGAGCATCAATAACACACCACTGGTGGTCTGTCGGTGGATAAACTCTTCTAATGGGGATAAAACCTTATCAAAAGCTCGCTCCCAAGGAGCAACATATTCTTTTCCCAAAAGTCGACGTTTCTGTTTCATCTTACTCTCCCGCTTAATAACCATATTGATATTAAGCCCTTCATCGTTATCGTTCGTTGATAGGGTTAATATTCAAGTCGTATAACACTCATAATACTGTAATTGCTATTTATAACTACAGATCTACATAGCGAATTCTTATTTAAGATACTGTGTTCTTGGATAAATAAATACAAATGAAAAAACAAAACTAAGCTGTGTAGATTAAAGCCTGAAGTGTTTCATAACTTATGCAGATCAGTTTAGACTAATTTTGATAATTCTTCTTCAAAAATAGAGAGTTACCTATTGCTCTCTTAAGGGTAAATCTATACTCCACAGCTTATGATGAAAATACTTAACGGCGATATTTTTTTGTCTGTATTTGTCATTAATTTCGATTTGTTTTTTTGCAATGATAGTTGATGGATATGCCGGTGCATTTTTGCGAACAGCCAATCGGCTTTTGGTGGGCGTTGTTATACGGCAATGGCCGTTATTAAGGGTGAAAAGATAGTTTAACTAAAGGTAAATCGGAGGTTGAACTGTTATGTCAGGAAATAGAAATTAAAAAATAACTCAATGTATTTAAAGAGGTTTTTAGATGAAGGGTTGTTTTGTGACGTGAGCGCGCTGGAAGGGGCTTGCCCGCAAGCCCCTGTCGATCTTTTAGGTTGGCACTTTATGCATCGTAATTTTGTGGATAAAGAGCTTTCAGTGCTTCATCATCCATCTCTGATTTAAACGCAATATCTTTATTGATTGCTCTTGCTTGGGCAACAGCGGGACGGCTGTTAATTGCATTGAACCAACGATTAAGGTTGGGGTACTGCTCTAACGCACCGTCACCTAACACAGGTATGAATCTATCAATCCAGCCCCATGCGGCTATATCAACGATGGTGTAGCTATCCCCTACGATAAACTCAGAATTTTCTAATTGTTTGTCGATTACTTGGTAATGACGCTCTGCTTCGCGGCGGTAACGGTTGATCGCATAAGGTATCTCTTCGGGCGCAGCTTTTTGAAAATGCACCGCTTGTCCAGAGTAAGGTCCTAGGCCAGAAGCGATAAACATTAACCAAGAGAGTATTTGACCTCTTTCTTCCGGCTTACCTAAAAATGTGTTCGTTTTTTCGGCCAAATAGAGAAGGATAGCATTGGAGTCAAAAACGACGGTGCCGTTATCATCAATGGCAGGAAGCTTGCCGTTAGGGTTAATCGCTGTGAACGCTGGAGCATGCTGCTCACCTTTAAGTGTATCAACAGCTACCAGTTGATATTCTAAACCTGATTCAGCAAGGAATAGTGCGACTTTCATTGGGTTTGGTGTTGGATGGAAATAAAATTTCAACATTAGTGCGTCCTTAGGTCATGGCGTTAATTGCGCTGCATTTTATTTTGAACGGTTGTTCATTTTTATAGCCTAGTCTCTCTTGAATGATTGTTCAATATCGAAGTGGTTAATACTTTAATTTAATATGTGCCATACGGCTAATATAGAGAAATATGCTGTGCGCGAAGTAAGGTTACTGTTTTGGGGAAAGAGCTTACATACTAGGTTATGCGTAAAATTTAAAATGTACTGCTATGTGTTTTGGTAGGATCAGGCCACATTTAGTAGTAAAGAAGGGTGACAGATGAAGCGGGTTGGTTTACACGTTTTTAACAGATATAGAATAGGTGAGTGAGCTGAAAATAAGTGCTAAAGGTGTTTAAGGAAGTGGTGCCCAGAGACGGAATCGAACCGCCGACACGAGGATTTTCAATCCTCTGCTCTACCGACTGAGCTATCTGGGCATGATGAGTCGATCCAGAGACAAAAAAAGGCCTGCGATTTTATATGCAAGCCTTCTATGTAAGTGGTGCCCAGAGACGGAATCGAACCGCCGACACGAGGATTTTCAATCCTCTGCTCTACCGACTGAGCTATCTGG
>NZ_JAUOQR010000006.1 GCF_030547185.1 Neptuniibacter sp. 1_MG-2023 | reverse complement strand
GGCGTGTAGCTCAGTTGGGAGAGCGTCGCCCTTACAAGGCGAATGTCGGGAGTTCGAGCCTCTCCACGCCCACCACTTTCTTTTGTTCATGTCATCTCATGTTTTTGTATTTTAAACATTTAACGTGTATCTTTCTCTTTTTTTGTAGATTGAATTTTAATCAGGTTTTTACTTGTCGTGAGTAAAAGCAGGAGTGTTTTTTGTGTCTACAGTATTATAAGAATAAAAAAACAAGGATGGATATCGGTGAAAAATGTGGTTGAAACGGTAGTAGTTTCTTTATGTCCAGACCCTATTATTGGCGTTGATGGCTCGGGGATAGTCCGGATTTTTAACCCGGCTGCGGAGAAGCTTTTGGGTTATAGTGCCGAAGATGTTATAGGTTCTCTAAGTATCTCAAAAATTTATCCAAGTTTGAATGATGCCCGAAAAATCAAAAAGCTTATATATTCAGACTCTTATGGTGCGCCAGGCTCCATAGAGGGGTTTGAGGCGGCCTTGGTTTGTAGCGATGGCAGTATAGTGCCTATTCGGTTGTCAGCGGTTATCGTGGATGAAGTTGAAGGAAGCAGTATTGGCTTTTTCCATGATCTGACGGAACGGTATGATTTTGAGCGGCAACTACAGATTCTTTCTGTTACTGATGAGTTGACTGGTTTATTCAATCAGCGTCATTTTTATGCTGTTATGGCTAAAGAGCTTGATCGTACTAAACGTTATCAGCACCCACTGAGTATTATCTGTTTTGATTTGGATGACTTTAAGGGAATTAATGACTCATTAGGGCATTTGGAGGGCGATCGAGTCCTTCGGACTATAGGTGAACTTCTTAAAGAAACGTTGAGGGAGAATGATATACCGGTTCGATATGGTGGGGATGAGTTTATGGTTCTCTTACCTGGAACAGGTATTCAAGATGCCTCCCAAACGGCAGAGCGAATTAGATCCATTTTTAATACCAAATGCCCTTATAGTATAGAAAAAGGAACGGTTGGTATTGCTAAAGTCTCTATGAGTCTTGGGGTGACAGAAACCAATGGGATGGAGAAACCTGACCAAGTTGTACAGCGGGCTGATTTAGCTATGTATGAGGCAAAAAGTTCAGGTGGGGATCGTACGGTTTTGCTTAAGCAACATATTGGTAATGTTGTTCAAGCGGGGTAGGGTAAACGTTAGAGTCGTTAATTTATCAGATGATGCTATTGCTCTTCAGCATCATCTGATTGGTTATCATCTTCGTATTCATCGATATTTTGATAAAGTAGTTCTTCTGTATAATCTTCCATTGTTATCTCCTCTTTTTTAGTTACTTTACGATTGTTTTATGTCTAATTGATGACAAAAATACTTCAGTTTTATGACTTTGCGTGGTTGTTGTCCTATGTTTGATCAACTCAATGAATTACCTGTTGTTTCATTAAATATGAAGCAAGCAGAGATGCGCGATGTAGGTGTTCATCTATTAAGGTTGGATCAGATAGACCAGCGAGTAAGTGGGAATAAATGGTTTAAGCTGAAATATAATCTTGAGAAAGCTAAAGCTCAGGGAGTCAAAGCCGTACTGAGTTTTGGTGGTGCATATTCAAATCATATTCATGCCTTGGCTTGGGCGGGTCAAGCGTTAGGGATAAAAACCATTGGTATTATTCGAGGGGAGTCGGATTATGCAAGTAATCCTACTTTAACTGATGCTGCGCGTTGGGGAATGGAGCTCCATTTTGTGACACGTGCTGAGTACAAACAACGAAAAGACGCGGATTTTTTACAAGGGTTAAGAGATAGGTTTGGTGATCCCTTTATTGTGCCTGAAGGGGGAAGCAATGCTTTAGCCGTCAAAGGGACGGCAGAGATTGTTAATCAATCCCTAATCCAGAAATATGGCATAGATAATATCGTACTTGCATGCGGGACGGGAGCTACCTTAGCGGGCGTCGCCGCATCCCAGCCTAGTGTTAATGTAGTCGGTATACCGGTATTGAAAGGTGCTAAATTTTTAAAAGATGATATTTCAATGCTTTTAGAATCAGCCGGTTATTCAGATGTTAATAATTGGGTTTTAGATTACAACGGCCATTTTGGCGGTTATGCTAAAACCTCTCCTGAGCTTCTAGCTTTTATTTCTATGATGGACGATGATTATGATCTTCCCTTAGATCAGATTTACACCGGTAAAATGATGCTGCGATTGATAGAGCTAATTGAAGAGGGTTTTTTTACTGAAGGGAGCCAGATTTTAGCATTGCATACAGGGGGGCTTCAGGGGTTAAGAACACTTTAATGTTGTAGAGATGCATAGGCTTTACTATAAAAGCGTATTGAAAAAATCAAGAAAAATGAGTTAGATGAAAATATCTATATTTTGGATGTAACCAGCTGATCCGGAGCAAAAATGGATTACTTTCGTAATATCGGCCTTATTGGTCGTTTAGGTAGCAAATCTGTGATTGATACCTTGAAACATATGATCCGTTTTTTAGGGGATCGTGGTCTTAATTGCATATTAGATGAAAAAATTGCTGAAGTGATGCCAGGGCATGGGCAGCAAACCAGTACTCCTAAAATGATGGGAGAGATTTGTGATTTAGTGATTGTCGTCGGCGGTGATGGAAGTTTGCTGGGAGCCGCACGTTCCTTAGCTCAGTACCATGTTCCAGTTTTAGGTGTAAACCGAGGGAATTTAGGGTTTCTTACTGATATAGCGCCTCATGAGATTGAAGAAAAGGTTGCTGAGGTTTTAGAAGGTAAATATACCGTAGATAGCCGCTTTCTACTTGATGTGATTGTAAAAAGAGATGGCGTGCCTATTGGTGAAGCAACAGCATTAAATGACTGTGTGTTACATCCGGGTAAAGCCGCAAGAATGATTGAGTTTGAACTCTATATTGAAGGTCAATTTGTATATACACAAAAATCGGATGGCTTGATAATTTCTACACCTACAGGGTCAACTGCTTATTCTTTGTCTGGTGGTGGACCCATTATGCATCCTAAGCTTGATGCGCTGGTCCTTGTGCCTATGTTTCCTCATACTTTATCTAGTCGACCTATTGTGGTTAATGGTAATAGTGAGCTAAAGCTGGTTATTAGCCCAAATAATAGTGCTTACCCGACAGTGTCTTGTGATGGTCAAAAAGATATTAGTTGTGCGCCTGGCGATACAGTTACAGTGCATAAAAAACCACATAAGTTGAAGTTACTTCATCCTCTTAACTATGACTTTTATAGTACCTGCCGAGAGAAACTTGGTTGGGGTACTAAGCTCGGAGATTAAAGTGACGAGCGAAGTAAAAGGGTATGATCTCATTGGTGATGTGCATGGCTGCTTTTTAAGTTTAGAGCTGCTGCTGAGTAAACTCGGCTATTCGAAACGTAATGGTGTTTATTCTAATCCTGGGCGCCAAGTTATTTTTTTAGGCGATATTCTTGATCGTGGGCCCCATATTAGGGAATCACTGCACTTAGTTTATGACATGGTTAAAGCGGGTCATGCTCATATAGTTATGGGTAACCATGAATTTAACTACTTAAGTTATGTCACTCGAGGGCGAGAAGGAAGTGGTTTAAGTTATCTACGTGAACATAATCCTCGCCATCACCGCATTGTAGCTGAAACTTTAGAGCAGTTAGCAAACTACCCTGATGAAGAAGAGATGTTTCTACAGTGGATTAGAGAGATGCCGGTCTACTTAGAGTTTGATCGTTTTCGGGTCGTCCATGCGTGCTGGCATCAGAAGCTTATCGACCGTTTTGAAGCCGAATGCCCTAATCATGTTATTGATGATCGTTTTCTCCATCGTTCTTCTAAGCGTGGCACCTTTGAATGGGCGTTAATGGATAGGCTTTTGCGGGGAACTCATTTGCGTCTACCTAATGGTGAGGCGATGGTGAGTAAGGATGGTTTTGAACGCCGATTTTTCAGGACCAAATTTTGGACAGAGGAGCCAGAGTTTTATGGTGATGTTGTTTTTCAACCTGATCCGTTGCCTGAGCATATAGCCAGAATGCCCCTGACAGAGCAAGATTATAATGACCTGTTGTATTATGGCCCTGAAGAGAAGATGCTTTTTATTGGTCATTATTGGCGAGAAGGGACTCCCGCACCAATAACATCAAATATCGCTTGTCTAGATTACAGTGCGGTTAAATATGGGAAATTAGTTGCTTACCGTTTAGATAATGAAAAGGTTATTCAGCCCGATAAGTTTATTTTTGTTGATGTTAGAAAAGAGATTGCGGATGAGCCTAATTTCTAATGATTAAAGTATTTACTGTTCCTCTCAATGAAGACCTGACCGAATTCACTCAGTTCCTTTGGCAGTATGAGGTTCCCCATCGGGTTCTTGAGAAAGGTGATTTTCAAGAGTTCTGGGTTGAGCCAAATGTTAACCCTGAGGATATCTTGGCCCTTTATGAGATGTGGAAAAACGGGGGGGAGCTTTCTCAAATGGAGTTTAGGGCTCAACCAACTCCTGCGTTTGAGCACTCGGCGGCTGTGCAGCCTAGCTTTTTTGTTTTAGCGCAACGGGCTTGGTTTTCAACCTCATTAATTGTGATCAGTATTGTCCTTAGCTTTTTAATTGGTTTTGGGGAAAATTTTGATCTATTAAGACATTTCACTATCACCGAGTTGTTACAAAAGAGTGATGGAATTTATACCAGTGGTCTTATGGGCACTGTTGAGTCAATGGAGTATTGGCGCTTTATTACACCGATTTTTCTGCATTTTAGTGCAGCTCATATCGTCTTCAATGTTCTTTGGATCTGGATTGCAGGCACGCGAATTGAATCTGCACAAGGTCGTTTATCTATAGTGATGCTTGTGCTTATTTCAGGTGTTGCATCTAACTTGGCTCAATACTGGGTCAGTGGCCCGATGTTTGGCGGCTTGTCTGGTGTTGTTTTCGCCTTTCTTGGTTATTGCTGGTTGTGGGATAGGTTATATTCTCCCAAGCTTCGTTTGCCCCCAGCTTTGATGGGATTTATGGTTTTTTGGTTAGCTTTAGGGTACAGCGGTATTCTGAGTAGCGTTGGTTTTGGTTCTATAGCAAATACAGCTCATCTTGCCGGCCTTGTTACAGGCTTAATTTTTGTGCCTCTTGGTAAACGATTGGCGAAAGCCTGAGGAAAGATAGATGGATGCAACTATGTTATCGCTGGATCTTAAGCAGCGTTATGAGCAGCAGGCTGAAAAGGTTGGCACTCTTGTTCCAAATTTAACCGGAGAGTATGTACAAACACCGTTTGGCCCAGTTTGGGTGATGAAGGCGGGAGCTGATGATGCACCGCCTTTATTGTTGCTTCATGGCTTGCATACGAGCGCACCTTTTTGTATCGAGTTTTTTGCTAAGCTGGCTGAAAAATATCATGTTATTTGTCCTGATATTCCTGGGCAGGCTGGCAAAACGCCGGGTATGGCTCCGATTTCAAGCAATCAGGCTTACGCTATTTGGTTTGAAGGCTTACTTGATAGTTTAAATATAGAGAGCTGTCCTGCGGTTGGGTTATCCTTCGGTGGCGCTGTTTTACTTGATCTTGCCACTCGATCACCCAATAGAATAACGATGGCTTCGTTGGTTGTCCCTGCCGGTTTTTTTCGTCCTATTTGGCGCCCACTAAAAAAACTATTTATGCCGTTTTTGAGTTTTAAATTGAATACGGATCAACTACATTTTGATCAGTTGATGAAACCTTTAATGGGTGATAATTGGCCAGAGCTGGAGTCATATTACTTTGCCGTTTTTCAGGCGGGTATCCCCATGACGCTCTTGCCACCGGGACCGTTTGAAAAACAAGATTTACAAGCATTTCAGGCACCGGTACAGCTTATTGTTGCTACTGATGATCTCTACTTTGCGCCGAGTAAAGTAGAAAAATGTGCTCGCACTGTTGTACCGAATCTATCTCAAGTTATTGAGATTGAAGATCTACATATGCCGAGTATTAAGAATAGAGAGAGAATTCAAGATCAAGTACTTGAGTTCATGCTGAAAGAAAGCAGGGTGTGATAAACTTTCCCGCTTTCTGATAAACGAGGTTAGTCCTCGTTTTATGTTATCTATGGATGAATTTATGAATTATGAAGAGCTGATTCAGGCGATGACTCCTGATATGCACCAGTCATTAAAACGTGCAGTAGAGTTAGGTAAGTGGCCTGATGGACGTAAATTGACTGCCGAGCAACGAGATATTTGTATGCGCGCAGTGATCGCTTATGATTATGAAAATAAGCCAGTCGATGAGCGAGTCGGATTTATTGATCGCACGAAAAAGGATGGTTCTCAGCATGGGAAAGATCCTTTGCAGCCGGACACTATCAAAATTCTTATAGATGATAAAAACTGATGCAGGAACTTGCGTGCGGTGCATTGCAGAAAATGCGTACAGAACTCTCTGACAAGGTTAGTTACTTTTTGCCTGTAGGTGAGCAAGAAGTTGCGATGAACGAACTTATAGGAAAGTCTATACGTCTTCATTACCAAGGTGCTATCAATTGCACTCATTGTGGGCGGAAAACGAATAAGAGCTTTAGCCAGGGTTATTGTTATCCATGTTTTAAAAGCTTGCCTCAATGTGATCAATGTATTGTTAAACCGGAACTGTGTCATTTTCATGAAGGCAGCTGCCGTGACGAGAGTTGGGGCGAGCAGTTTTGTTTCCAAGATCACTATGTTTATCTAGCTAATTCCTCGGGCGTTAAAGTAGGGATAACCCGTGGCACACAGATTCCTACACGTTGGATGGATCAAGGGGCGGTGCAGGCCTTACCTATTTTCAAAGTCGCTACTCGCCTTCAGTCTGGTAAGGTTGAACGATTATTAGGTGAGCATGTTGCAGATAAAACTAATTGGCGCAAAATGTTGAAAAACGAAGTAGAAAGCTTAGATTTAACAGAAACAAGAGATCTGTTATTTGAAAAGTGCCAAGCGGGTTTGATCGCATTAGAAAATGAATTTGGTTTACAAGCAATACAACGATTGCCTGAGGCTGAACAGATAGAGATTAATTATCCTGTTTTGAACTATCCGCAAAAGGTTACATCGTTTAATTTTGATAAAACGCCTGAAGTTAGCGGAGTGCTACAAGGGATCAAAGGCCAGTATCTAATTTTAGATACCGGTGTTATTAATATGCGTAAATTTACTGCTTATCAGGTAATGATATCTGCCTGATAACTAAGGTGTTGGAATGTCACAGGAACCTAAAGCGATCTATTTAAAGGACTACAAAGTCCCTGCTTATCTTTTCGAATCCACTGATCTGCGTTTTGAACTATTTGAAGATGAAACCTTAGTTCATGCCGTGTTAACTATTAGTAGAAACCCAGCCTGTACCGAGAGCGCTCCCGCTCTAGAGCTTTATGGCCATGAAACAGTGGAGTTAGTGAGCTTATCTATTGATGACGATCTGCTCAGTGATAAGGATTACGTTCGTGAGGGCGAAATGCTTAAGATAGCATCCGTTCCCGATCGCTTCTGTTTAAAGTCGACGACACGTATACACCCTGAATTAAATACCGCATTAGAGGGGTTATATAAGTCTGGTGGTATGTTCTGTACCCAATGTGAGGCGGAAGGCTTTCGCCGTATAACCTTCTTTCCGGATCGTCCAGATGTGATGTCGGTTTTTAGAACGACAGTTGAAGCTGATAAAGCACTCTATCCAGAACTTCTTTCCAATGGTAACCCTGTAGCGCAAGGGTTAGCAGAGAATAATCGCCACTGGGTGACATGGGAAGATCCGTTCCCTAAACCGGCTTACCTTTTTGCTTTAGTTGCAGGGGATCTACAGCATATTGAGGATTGCTTTACGACTATGTCTGGTCGTGAAGTGAAGCTGCGAATCTTTGCTGAAGAGAAGGACCTAGATAAACTCGACTATGCCATGCTTTCGCTAAAAAATGCGATGAAATGGGATGAAGAGGTTTACGGCCGTGAATATGATCTCGATATCTATATGATTGTTGCGGTCGATTTCTTCAATATGGGCGCAATGGAGAACAAAGGCCTCAACATTTTCAATACCTCATGTGTGCTGGCTAATGCGGCCACCACTACAGACGGTGGTTTTCAGCGTGTCGAAGCGGTGGTTGCCCATGAGTACTTCCATAACTGGTCGGGTAACCGTGTTACTTGTCGTGATTGGTTTCAGCTTAGTTTAAAAGAGGGTTTCACTGTATTTCGCGATGCAGAGTTTTCTGCGGATATGAACTCGCGTACCGTTAAACGTGTTGAAGATGTCAGTCTGCTCAGAACTGCTCAGTTTGCTGAAGATGCGGGCCCTATGGCTCACCCAATTCGACCAGAATCTTTTATTGAGATATCTAACTTCTATACCCTAACGATTTATGAAAAAGGGGCTGAAGTGGTGCGTATGGTGCGTACATTATTAGGTGAAGCCCTTTTCCGAAAAGGGTCTGATCTCTATTTTGAACGCCATGATGGGCAAGCGGTTACCACTGAAGACTTTATTCAAGCTATGGAAGATGCGTCAGGAAAAGATCTCTCCCAGTTTAGAGCTTGGTATCATCAAGCGGGTACGCCAGAGCTGCATATTACTGATCAGTATAATTCTGCGACAGGAGAGTATGTACTGAATGTTAAACAGAGCTGCCCACCAAGCCCTGGTCAAGAGAAGAAATCAGCTTTCCATATTCCACTGGCAATGGGGTTATTAGATGAGAGTGGTCAAGAGATTGAGTTACCTAATGGTGAGATGACGCAAATTCTTAATGTAACTGAGTTTGAGCAGTCATTTACCTTTGGTGGTCTAGCCGCTAAACCTGTTCCTTCTCTCTTACGTGGGTTCTCGGCACCGGTGAAACTCTTCTATCCATATCAGCGTGATGAGCTAATGTTTTTAATGGCTCATGACACTGATGGTTTCTGCCGTTGGGATGCGGCGCAAAAGCTTGCTGTTGATATTATGCAGGCGCTTATCGCTGACTATCATCCAGATAAAACTATGCAGCTGGATGATCGTTTAGTCTCCGCATTCCGCAGTGTTCTCGATGCTGAAGGGTTAGATAAAGCGATGGTTAGTAAAGTGTTGACCTTACCATCTGAAGCTTACCTTTCTGAGCTGGCTGATTGTGTTGATGTGGATGCGATTTATGCTGTTCGTAAGTTTGTTCGCTATTCCATAGCTGAGCAGCTAGAAGATAAGCTACGCTCGGTATACCGAGAGAATGATCTTGATATTGCCTACAGTCCTGATGCGGATTCTGTCGCGCGTCGAAGTCTTAAAAACCTATGTCTCTCTTATCTAATGAGCCTAGAAACTGAAGAAAGCCTTCAGTTGGCAAAAGCTCAATATGAAAAAGCAGATAATATGACAGATATGCAAGTCGCCTTAGTTTTGGTTGCCCATTCATCTTTTAGGGATGCGGGGCATGCATTGCTGGTTGATTTCTATGAGCGCTGGAAGTCGGAAAGCTTAGTGGTTAACTTATGGTTATCGATTCAAGCATCGGACCCTCATCAAGGTGCTTTAGCTCGTGTGCTTGAACTAATGGAGCATCCGGCTTTTGATCGTAAGAACCCGAATAAACTTCGTTCTGTTATTTCTGTTTTTTGTGCTCAGAATAGCCTTCATTTTCATGCGTTGGATGGTAGCGGTTATCGCTTTTTGGCTGAACGTATTATTGAGCTTAATAGCCAAAACCCTCAAATAGCGGCTAGGATGCTAACCCCACTAACACGTTGGAAAAAATTCTCTGTTGCTAGACAAGAGCTAATGAAGGCTGAGTTGGAGCGAATTAGAGATAGTGGCGACCTATCAAAAGATGTTTTTGAAGTTGTTAGTAAAAGTTTAGTGTAAAAATTTGTATATTCTCCGTCAGCTGGGGGGACGTATGGTTTTCCCTCGGCTATACTCGCTGAGGAGTGTATGCCAAATTTTATATTTAGATTTGGTTTTAAATGAAAATAATAAAATATACGTATGACTAAGGATGCAATATGTCACAGTTATTGTCTGCGGAAGATAAGTTCGATATTCAACAAAACTTCAGACGCTATATGCGATTAAAAGATAGTCACGAATTGGCTAATGATGCTTATAAAACGGCTAAAGCCAATCGGATATGGATAGCAGGTATTATCTTACTATTATTTGCTTTGTCATCGGAGTTCTTTTTGGGAGCTGCGGCAGGGCTCTTTGGCGTTTATTTCTATAATTTAGTCATCAGTTGGCTTGATGTTAATTCGAGTGATGAGAGTATAGAAGAGCTGGATCGTTGGTTCGCAACAAAGCGCTTAAAGTTTGAAGGGCGGATCTTATATTTTAATAATGATGAGTTATTGGAAAACCCGCTTGATCCTTTTAATGAAGCTAGCTTTTCAACTGCTGAAGAATAGTCTTCTATAAAATATTTTATGATTAAGTGCCGAAATGTTTATGCCTTTCGGCATTTTTATGTGAGCATGAATTTAAAATGGTTAGTCTAACGCATAAGCGTTATTGGATTTTTGATCTTGATGGCACGTTAACTAAGCCTGTGCATGACTTTGCACATATTCGCAATGAATTAGGCTTGGCACCGAATACCGATATTCTTTCTGCTATAGCCCTCCAACCTGAAGAGAAAAGGCGCACAATGTTGGCGCATTTAGATGAGCTTGAGCGTTATTATGCTGCACAAGCACAACCAGCGGAGGGCGCCGTTGAATTATTAACTAAGCTTGATAAAAAAGATTGTTGTTTAGGTATTTTGACCCGTAATGCTCATGAGTTTGCTCTTCTCTCTTTGCAGGCCATTGGTGCCGCAGATTTTTTTGCTACCCAAGATATTTTAGGGCGAGATGAAGCGAAACCTAAACCTTCACCAGAAGGTATAAATATTCTTTTAAATCAGTGGGTTGGAGATAATAAGAAAGCGGTAATGGTAGGGGATTTTCATTTTGATCTTCTTTCTGGACGTGCGGCTTCTGTAACAACGGTTCATGTTGATATGGCCAATCGCCATTGGCCTGAAGAGACGGATATTCGAGTAAATAGTTTATTTGAGCTACTCTCTCAATTTGATGAATAAATTGGCCCGCCGTTTGCTTTAAGCTAAGTGAGGAAAGCGTTTGCTTTTACTCTTGGCCTAAGCATTAGTGATCTTTATCAGATTATTTTTAATGCAACTTTTGAGACCAAAGTGTTTTTCACTTTGGTCTTTTTTTTATCTGGCCGAATCGAGACTAGCGTTTTATCTCCCATATCACCGATTTTATTTTGGTCGTCTGTAGCTAAATAGATGTTGCGCTGCAATATTTTTATATCTAACGCTTTCTAAATTGATCTTTATCAAGCGCACTTGCTTATTTTCTCTATATTTTATTTAAGGGATCGGCTTTTGTGTATCCGTAGATGATCAAGTTGTATGTCCATTTCAGTTCCCTGAGTTGCTTACTACCACGTTCTGTGAGGAGAGGTACTTATGACAATACTTACTGAATTACATCAAGACCATGTGAATCTTAATAAGTTGCTCGTTATATTAGGGCTTAAGATAGATAAGCTTCGAGGGGGGGACTCCCCCAATTTTAATTTGATGGCAGATGTTATCAATTATATCGCTTCTTATGCTGATGGTTATCATCACCCGAGAGAAGATAAGCTCTATGACTACTTCTCCGGGCGCTCTGAAGCACTAGACAGGCATTTGATACATTGTGCTGTAGAGCATCAGAAACTCAAAGCGTCCAGTGTTCAGCTTATAGAGGCTATTGATGGGGTTCTCCATGATGCTGTTATGCCTATGACTGAGTTTGTTAATCTCTTAGATGAATTTGTGGTTTTACAGACGGCCCATCTGGATTCGGAAGAGGGGCATTTGTTCCCACTTATTGAGGATGTAGCTTCTGAGGAGGATTGGGCAGTTATTGATGGGTTATTACCACAAGAAAGTGACCCACTATTTGGAGAGAATAAAGCAACAGAGTATATAGATATTTATCGTGAACTTATTGTGGATATGAATAAGGCTTAGCCGTATCTAGCCTTTATCTGTGTTCACCTGAGGTGGTTCAAGGTTTGGGAAGGGCATAAATGAAACTTGGTTTCGGCCACCGTCTTTTGAACTATAAACCGCTTTGTCTGCGGCTTGGATCAGTTGATAGGCAATATCGTCTAGTTTTACCGATGGGTTTTTCTCAGGATGACATAAAGATACGCCTATAGATGTTGTCATCCTGAAAGGCCTAGATAGTTCGTCACGAAAAATTAGATTGGCTAATTTCTTTCTAAGCGTTTCAGCTATGCTTAAAGCGCGGTCTTTGTCGCAGTTCGGCAATAATATGGCAAATTCTTCACCACCATATCGAGCAACAGTATCCGTTTTACGTAGCTGCTTATTGAGAAATAGGCCTACTGTGCGCAGTACTCTATCGCCTGTTTGGTGTCCGTAAGTATCATTCACCGTTTTAAAGTGGTCTAGATCAATAAATAAACAAGCTAAAGAGTGTGCCGACCGGCTAGCTCGAGATAATTCACGAACAATCTCTTCTTCAAATGAACGGCGATTATGAACTTTCGTCAGCATATCAATACTGCTGAGTCGGTGGAGGTTCTCTTGGTTAATGCAGTTTTCTATACATACGGATACCACAGAGGCTAAGTGCTGAATATAATCATATCTCACATGCTCCGTGTATCGGCTAGCGTCGCAGCTCCCTAAGTGAAGGCTACCTATTAAGCAGTTGTGTCTAACTAAAGGTAATAAAGCGCAAGATTCTACTGGGCTATCTGCGACAGGGAAGGCTTCAGCTTTTAGAGAGGGGCTTGGTGCCCCTACAATCATCCCTTGATTAGGGTAAATCGATTTTAACAGCCGTTGGCTTTGGACAAACCTTAGGGTGTTGCCTGTAGCAGGAGGTACATATTCATTCAGTAAACTACGTGCCGCATGTTCAGGGTCAAATAAGATCAGATTGACACTGCTTAGTCGGAAGAGCGCTTTAAAATCAACCAAGATAAGATCTAATAATTCAGACAAGCGTCCACAAGAAAGTAAGCGAAGCTCCACTTCAAAAAAACTATTCAGAACCGACTCATTTTGTTCTGCTTTACTGATCATCAGTCGCAGGGTACGTTTGAGTTCCTGATTCTCTTTTTCTAATGGATCCAGCCCCATCTTATTTCCTTTTAAGACATGTGCATAATGTATCGGCCAACTCTAAGATCTATGCAGTTTTTTTTACTAATTTAGTGCGATTAAAATGTTATTAATCAATGTGCGTTAACGGTTGCCTAAATATTGTTCTACAGTGTCCACAACCGCTTGGGTATGGGCATCAATTTCCATATTAACTTTATCCCCTTTTTCAAGATTACCAAAGGTAGTTATTGATAAAGTTTCAGGGATAAGAAATACATTAAACTGATCCTCTAAAACTTCGCCGATGGTCAGGCTGCACCCGTTAAGCGCAACAAAGCCTTTTGGAAATATATACTTTCGCCACTCGGGAGTAATGTTAAACCAAAGAATCCAGTTATTTTCTGGCTTTTCAATACGATTTATTGAAACCTGTTGATGGATATGCCCAGATAATAAGTGTCCACCTATTTCGTCACCAAACTTTGCAGCTCTTTCAAAATTAACCAAATCCCCTAGGTTTATTTCGCTAAGGTTTGTGACGCGTAAGGTTTCCATAATGAGATCAAAACTGACAATATTTTCTTTAAACGAAGTGACCGTAAGGCAGGTGCCATTGAGTGCAATACTTGCGCCTAATTGGATATCTTTGCAATGTTGTGGGGGGAGTTCTACCTTTAGATGTATAAAGTCTGCTTTTTTCTCGAGGGCGCGGATGACCCCTTTGCCTTGCACTATGCCTGTAAACATTTGAGTACTCTTAAAAATTAACTCATAAGACTGCTAATCTAAACAATGCTTAGCATCGTATCAATATTGTAGGCTGAGTGCAGCGCTTATTTTTGCAGGATTAAAAGGAGCTCCCATGAAAATATTGATTACCGGAGGTACAGGCTTTATCGGCCAGCACTTCATCCGTAGACGCTTGGCTGTGAATGATGAAATTTACTGTTTAACTCGAGATCAAGAGAGAGCACAGCATCTATTTAAAGGGACGGTTGAGGTAATTAGCGCTTTGTCAGAGTTGGAGGGAATATCCCTTGATGCGGTGATCAATCTAGCGGGAGAGCCTATCTTAGATAAGCGTTGGTCTACAGAGCGTAAAGAGCTGCTTTATAGCAGTCGAGTAGAGCTAACAAATGATCTTGTTAAGTGGTTGGCTCAACTATCAGTTAAGCCCAAGGTGCTAATAAGTGGGTCGGCTATTGGGTATTACGGCAGTCAGTTAGATGAAGAGTTAGGCGAGGCAAGCCCATGTCGTTCAGGCTTTACTCATCACCTTTGTTTGGCGTGGGAGAACGCAGCATTGCAAGCTGAGCGCTTAGGTATCCGAGTGTGCTTGTTACGTACAGGCATAGTTTTAGGGGAGGGTGGTGCATTAGCTAAAATGGAAATGCCATTTAAATTGGGTTTAGGTGGTGCTATAGGTGATGGAAAGCAATGGATGTCATGGATACATATTGATGATCAGATTGAAATTATTGAGATGTTGTTAACGCATGAGCAATTTTCTGGAGCGTTTAATTTAACAGCCCCTGAGACGGTAACAAATAAAGAGTTTAGCTCTACTTTAGGCCATGTTTTGCATCGCCCTACGGTTCTGCCTATGCCTGTATGTATTCTGAAGCTTATTTTAGGAGAAGGTGCTGAGTTGTTAGCTGAAGGACAGCGTGTAGTGCCGAGAAATCTTTTAGATAGCGGTTATAAATTTAACTATCCTAAATTGGAGCAGGCATTAGCATCTATTTATCGTAATTGAGTTAAGGGTTTTGATAGCTCAGATGGTTGTCTCCAGCTTGCATATCGAGTCTTTTTTGTTGTCGTTTCCGGAGTTTGTCTATAGCGTCAAGTAGTAGGTCCCCTCGCCATAACTCAGGACTTTCACTATATAAATGTTGCTCTAAATCCACTATAAGAAAGTTGAGAGTTTGGTTCTTGGCGTTCTCGCAGACCTGTTCTAGCGAGAGTAGTAGTGGATCGTTCCAAAAGCTTTGTGCCCATTCAATTAACCGTAATTGCGTTATAGCTGGATTGTTCTGATTACAGGCCATAGATAAGGCTTGAAAGGTATTTCTTTCTGCTATTTCAGTCGCAACCTGTTTGCGCATTGTCTGTTCTTGAGCGAGTTGTTCTTCGTTTTCTTTAGAGATGTTTTGTAATAGTCGCAGTTTATTAAAAGAGTAAATCCAGCCTAATACCGACACTATACTGATAGCGGTAAGCAACCAGATAAGTAGCTCAGAAGTATCTTTAGGTCGATCCCCTTTATTATCACTAGAATCACTACGTTGTAGCTTATTTGATACTTTAGGCTTTGCTTGAAGACTTGTAGCAATCACTTTTGATGCTAGGCTTGCTGTTTGGCCTTGATCAGTTTGAGTATTCCACCAAGGAATGTCGATTGCAGGTAGTGTTACCTCACCCGCTTCTAAGGGGGTAATGATGAGCTCTTCTGTACGTTGACTGATTACCCCACGCTCTGTCATCTGTTCTTCTAATACG
The DNA here is from genome assembly GCF_030547185.1 of Neptuniibacter sp. 1_MG-2023. Taxonomy (GTDB): domain Bacteria; phylum Pseudomonadota; class Gammaproteobacteria; order Pseudomonadales; family Balneatricaceae; genus Neptuniibacter. The sequence goes on along the minus strand of NZ_JAUOQR010000006.1, from coordinate 175,374 downwards.
ACATTGAGTAATTTTATATCGGCTAACTCATTTTGGAGTACAGATAATGAAGGTAGAGCCGATGCAGGTAAACCTTCCGCTTCCATGGATATGATCCGAGTGAAGCTATCACCTACCGCAATATGATTAAGGTCGGGCAAGTTGTCTTCAATATGAACACTCTCTGCTGGAAGCCAAAGAGTGTTGCTACTGCTATAAGTGGGAGGTAGTACAGAAATAATTTGAGGAGGGCTGTTCAGCTCTAACAGATTACCGTTTGTTAATGTTGCGCTTAAAAATAAAGGGGAGATTTCAATGTTTCCCTCTTCTCTAGGAAATATAGCGTAATTATTTTCAGTTACGGTGTAGCGTTGGCCACTTACAACAGTGGAGTACTTTTTCTGTTCTTCCAATGGTTTGATTAAAGCATCGATAGATTCAGGTTGGCTCAAGTTCATATTGTCAGGAAGAGGCGATAGGTGAAATATCCGAGCACTGAGAATCACTTGACCATTGATATAAGTTTCATCTTTATCAAGTTTAACGTCCAAATAAATTGGCCGTAATGCACCCTCGCTAGGATGAGGGTTTTGCTCAGCAGGTAACACGAATAGAGAAACTTCAGGGCTAATTTCGGTTCCGACTTTTATGGCTGGGATTATCTTCTCTCCATCCCCAATAGGACGTAGTGAAAGGATCCAACGGTTTTTTGTGATGACGGTATTTGTACTATGGCTAGAAAGGGTGACCTTTTTTGTACTTAAAACCACATAATCTTTTTGTAATGCACCTAGGTCTGGGCGGTCTTGATTCGTTTGATCGGTTTCTATTGTTAGCGTTAGTTTTTCACCTTGATAAATGGTGGACTGATCTAGTTTAACGGTAACTGCTGCGTGTATAGAAAATGATACAAAAAATAAGACGCTTAACAGCTTGGTTGGATGAATTAGCAACACAAAGTCCTTTGGTTAATACTTCAAAGGTGCAGATCTAAAACCTTAACACGTTATTAATAAATCCCACGTTTTTTGATTATGAGTAATGTTAGTGGTCATAGCAATGATTCTTGAAGGAGAAATATTCTTTTTTGCGTTTGTTTAACGGTTATTGGCTGCTTAATGAGTATATTAGAAGATGTTTAATAAAAAGCCTGCGCGTATCTTTAGTTCCTATCTATACTATTGATAAACGGGCTTATTTTTGAGTGCATTATGGATAACTATAGAGTAGATGAAAAAGAGAAACTTCTTGCGCTTCTTTGTGAGGAGATAGAACAGAGGTTGATTGCTGAGCAAGCAGGGGATTTGATCGAATTTGCCAAGCTTTATTACTCATCAGCCTCGTTAATCGATCTGAATGAATGGAAGTTAGAAGATCTCTATGGATCAACATTAGCCTGCTGGCAATTTATTCAATGTCGTAAAAGAGAGCAAGCTAAAGTCCGAGTTTTTAATCCAGATTATGAACAACATGGTTGGCAATCAACACATACCATCATTGAGGTATTGCAAGAGGATATGCCGTTTGTTGTTGATTCCTTGCGTATGGAGTTGAATCGAAGAAATTTAACCATACATGCTATTCATAATGCTGTGCTCACCATGAAAAGAGATGATAGCGGTGAGTTGATGGATGCATTTGATAAAGATAGTTGTGCTGGCAACGTGCATTCTAAAAACACCCACCGTGAAACATTAGTATCAATCCAAGTGGACCGTCACACGGGAGCTGAAGAGTTAACCTCCTTAGAAAACGATCTTCTGAATGTGCTTGAAGATGTCACTATGGTGGTGGAAGACTTTACTCCGATGTTGGAACAGTGCGACCGCTTGACTGCTCTTTTCTCACAACCAGTGAATGGATTTGAGGAGAGCATTTCTACTGAAGCACATGACTTTATTGTTTGGCTTAAAAGTCATTTCACTTTCTTAGGTTATGATGAGTATCAGCTGGTTTCAAAAGGGGGCAAACAGATACTTGAAGCGGTACCCGGTAGTCAGTTAGGTTTATTGAAGTTTTGTGATGAGCATTGCCGCTCAGCTTTGGTAAATCAAAATTCACGAGATGCAGATGGCTTTGTTTTAATTCCAGATATCCTTTCATTCACAAAATCAAACCATAAATCGACCGTTCATCGTCCGATCTATCCTGATTACATTAGTATTAAACGTTATGACCGGGATGGGGTTTTGGTGGGTGAGAGCCGTTTTCTTGGTCTGTATACATCTAGCGTCTATATCCAAAGCTCGCGTCAAATTCCAATTGTGCGTCGAAAAGTCGAGGCGATTATGGAGAAATCGGGTCTCCATCACCAAGGGCATGATTGGAAAGAACTATTACAAATTTTAGAAATACACCCTAGGGATGATCTTTTCCAAGTAAATATTGATGACCTTTATCGTATTGTTATTGGTATCTTACAAATTCATGAACGCCGACAGATCCGTCTATTTCTCCGTCGGGATTATTTCGGTCAATTTTATTCATGTTTGATCTATTCTCCAAGGGATATATACAGCACCGAATTTAGGCGGAAAGTTGAAACACTCTTATGCCGAGAACTTGGCTGCGATCAAGCTGATTTTACCACTTACTTCTCTGAATCTATCTTGACGCGAACGCAATTTATTTTGCGTGGTGACGCGATCGCAGAAGGGGTTGATGAAGCAAAACTTGAGGCATTGGTAAGGCAGGCAGGTAGAAGCTGGTCTGAGGATCTGCGTGATGCTTTGGTTGAAACGCTGGGAGAGGAGGGTGGAACAGCCACTTATAATCTCTATGGTGATTCATTCTCTACAAGTTATAGTTCAGATTTTATGCCACGTACTGCGGTGGTAGACCTTCAGCGTATAGCTAAACTTAATAGTGAGAATCCGATACAGCTCAGTTTTTATAAGGCTTTTGAGCGGGGTGATGCCAATCTTAATTTTAAGCTTTTCTGTTTAGGCGCCTCATTGCCTCTTTCTGATGTTATTCCGGTATTGGAAAACTTCGGCCTAAGAGTGCTTGATGAACATCCTTATCAGGTTGAGGGGAAAAACCAACAGATCTGGATTCACGATTTCAGCCTGCAATATATAGGTAATGGAACCGTTTCACCTGATACATTGAAGCACTTCTTTGAAGAGGCCTTTTTACATGTGTGGACAGGAAAAGCCGCCAGTGATGAATTTAACCGCTTAGTCTTAGGTGGCGAAGTTAATTGGCGTGAAGTCTCTATGCTCAGAGCTTACGCTGCTTATATGAAGCAGATTGGCTTTCCTATTAGTCCTGAAGCAATCAGCAGCACCTTAAACTCATACGTTGATATCGCGGCTAAGTTAGTCAAGCTTTTTACCGCTCGTTTCGATCCTGAAAATCGGGGTGATGAGGAGGTATTAGAGCAACAGGTGCTGACGAGCTTAGATCAAGTCGTGAGTTTAAATGATGATAGGGTTATTCGAGAATATTTAGCCTTAATTAAGGCTACGTTACGGACAAATTATTATCAGGAAAAAGAGGGAGAATATAAGTGTTATTTCTCTTTTAAACTGGCCCCAGAGCAAATTCCTGATGTCCCGCTGCCAAAACCAAAATTTGAAATATTTGTTTTTTCACCTCAAGTTGAAGGGGTTCATTTACGGGGTGGAAAGGTCGCTCGCGGCGGATTGCGTTGGTCAGACCGTTTTGAGGATTATCGGACAGAGGTGTTGGGGTTAGTTAAAGCACAACAGGTTAAAAATGCGGTTATCGTACCGGTGGGCGCAAAAGGTGGCTTTGTTGCTAAGCAATTATCTGATGGAATGAGTCGAGATGCGTGGCTGGCTGAAGGTATCAGCTGTTATAAAACATTTATTAGTGGGTTGCTTGATATCACCGATAACTTAATTGATGGTGAAGTTGTACCACCAGAATCGGTGGTTCGCCATGATGAAGATGATACCTATTTAGTGGTTGCTGCAGATAAGGGAACTGCTGCTTTTTCAGATATAGCGAATGAGATAGCGGAAAATTACGGTTTCTGGTTGGGCGATGCCTTCGCATCTGGTGGTAGTTTAGGTTATGACCATAAAAAGATGGGCATAACCGCGCGAGGTGCTTGGGTGTCAGTAGAGCGCCATTTCCGTGAAATGGGTATCAATACTGATAAGCAAAATTTCACAGTGGTTGGTATTGGAGATATGTCAGGGGATGTGTTTGGCAATGGTATGTTATTGTCGAAACATATTCAGCTGGTGGCAGCGTTTAACCATCAGCATATATTTATAGATCCTCAGCCGGATGCCGCTAAAAGCTGGTCAGAGAGGCAGCGGCTTTTCGAACTTCCTCGCTCCTCCTGGTCTGATTATGATTCATCTCTCATATCAAAAGGGGGAGGGATTTTTAGTCGGAGCAGTAAGTCCATAAAACTTACACCTGAGATGCAAGCATTAACGGGGTTAACTAGCGTAGCGGTTCCACCTAATGAATTAATCAGTGCTTTGTTAAAGGCGCCGGTCGATCTGTTATGGAATGGCGGGATTGGTACTTATGTTAAAGCTACAACAGAGAGTGATGGGGATATAGGTGATAAGGCAAACGATGCACTTAGGGTTAATGGTAATGAGCTACGCTGCAAAGTTGTCGGCGAAGGCGGTAACTTAGGCTTAAGCCAACGGGCACGCATGGAATATGCCCTATCAGGAGGACGGGTTAATACAGACTTTATTGATAATGCGGGTGGTGTTGATTGTTCAGACCATGAGGTGAATATAAAAATCCTACTCAACCAGCTTGTTGATAATGGTGATATGACGCGGAAGCAGCGCAACCTGTTATTGGCACAGATGACTGAAGAGATTTCCGAATTAGTGTTGCAGAACAACTATCGCCAAGTACAAGCAATCTCTATGGCCGAATCGCGGTCATTAGAAAATATGTCTGAATATCAGCGCTATATATCGAATATGGAAAGTGCGGGAAAGCTTAATCGAGCGCTTGAATTTTTGCCTGACGATGAAGCTCTTAATGAACGCTTTAATATGAAACTTGGATTTACGCGTCCAGAGCTTTCTATACTGATCTCTTACAGTAAAGCGGAGTTGAAGCAAACATTAAGTGTATCCAGCGTGCCTGATGATCCCTATTTATGCCATGAACTTAATAGCGCTTTTCCTGAGCTGTTAGTGGATAAGTTTCCAGAAGAGTTAACATCACACCGTTTAAGGCGTGAGATTATAGGGACTCAGATTGCGAATCATATGATCAATATGATGGGCATCAATTTTGTTGACCGTTTACGCATATCAACCGGCGCCGATGACGCATCAATCGCTCGAGCTTATATTCTTGCTAGAGATGTGTTTGATATAGAACCGCTTTGGCAGCAGATCGAGACGCTAGACCATAAGGTAAGCAATGAAGCTCAAATCAAAATGATGCATGAGTTACAGCATTTAATGAGGAGAGCAACCCGTTGGTTTGTACGTAATCGCCGCTTGGAATTAGATTGCAGTGTTGAGGTTAAACGCTTTAGAAGTGAACTGGTAAAAATATTAAATAAACAAGAAAAAATTCTCTCTGGAGAGCCCTTAAAGCGTTGGGAGAGTTCAAAAGAGTATTATCAAGCGGAGGGTGTGCCTGTTAAGTTGGCCAAAATGGTATCGGGTGCACGTTTTCTATATTCATCGTTGGGGATTATTGAGGCGGCAGAGTTGGCGGAGCTATCTACCGACAAGGTCGCTCAGATGTACTTTGGATTGGGAGAACGATTGGAATTGGACTGGCTGTCCCAAAAGCTGAATACACTTCGTGTTGATAATTATTGGCAGGCGTTGGCGCGTGAAGCTTTTAGAGATGATCTTGATTGGCAGCAAAGGGCTATTGTCGCGATTGCTATTAAGGGACAGCACTCTGGCTGTTCAGTGCAGCATGCAATTGATAAATGGTGTACTGAAAATGAGTGGTTAGTACAGCGTTGGGAAAATGTACTAGTTGAGCTGAAAAGCGCAAAAAAACAAGAGTATGCAATGTATACAGTGGCTTTGAGGGAGCTTTTTGATTTAGCAAAAATATGTCAATACAGTGCATAAAAAGTTGAGCGCAATGATGACAGGGCTATAAGTTATGTTTTATTGTTGCGCTCTTTATTTTGTAGCCTTTGTTAAATAGTTATGAAATCTATACTTGTTGACTTATATATCTCTGCTGATAAATATATTTTGATGTATCAAGGTGTTGCGCAAACTGTTTTTGCGCACGCACTTGATGGTCGCAGCGTACAATTTCCAGCCAAAATACTAAAACCTTTTCTATTGAAAGATGGTGTGAAGGGGCGTTTTCGTATCACTTTTGATGATCAGGGCAAATATAAAGGGATAGAGAAAATTAAGTAGAGCTAGGTCTTTTTCTTCTAACGAAACTATTGTTTTATAACTTTATGTTTTTATTATGAAAAAGCCTAACTTCTCAATTTGATCCGCTTTGCCCTATGTTATTCTGATTACGCCTCGCCTATAATCGTGCAAATTTTGTTATCTGGTATCTGTATGTTGTATTCACTGACTCGATCTTTAATGTTTCAGCTTGATCCCGAACTTTCACACAACGTCGCTTTGCATTCGATGAATCTTGCGTCTGCATTAGGTGTGAATAAGTTACTGGGTGCTGAAAAATTATCTGATCCGGTTCAGGTTATGGGTATTAATTTTCCTAACCGTGTAGGGTTGGCTGCTGGATTAGATAAAAACGGCATTGCCGTTGATGGTATGGCAGCGATGGGTTTTGGTTTTGTAGAGGTTGGTACCGTAACGCCTCGTCCCCAGGATGGAAATCCCAAGCCTCGAATTTTTCGTTTACCTGAACAAGGCGCTATTATTAATCGTATGGGCTTTAATAATGACGGTGTAGATAGATTGTTATCTAACCTAGATAAAAGTCGTTATAAAGGCGTACTAGGCATTAATATAGGTAAAAATAAAGATACGCCTAATGAAGATGCTAATGACGATTACCTTTATTGCTTACGTAAAGTTTATAGTCGAGCAAGTTATATAACCGTCAATGTTTCTTCGCCGAATACTCCAGGGTTACGGACACTGCAATACGGTGAGGCATTAAATAGTTTGTTAGATGCACTTAAATCTGAACAGGCAAAACTAGCGAAATTTCATGATCGTTATGTTCCTATCGCCGTTAAAATTGCACCGGATATGACTGATGAGGAGCTGGTTTTAGTTGCGGCATCCCTAAAGTCTTATGAAATTGATGGGGTAATAGCAACGAATACGACCTTATCCCGTGACGGTGTTGAAGGGCTGTTATACGCCGATGAAACCGGTGGTCTTTCTGGCGCGCCTTTGCGTAACAAATCTACAAAAGTGATCCGAACTCTCGCAAAAGAGCTAGATGGAGCGCTACCTATTATAGGTGTCGGTGGAATTACGGAAGGGTTTGATGCGGCAGAAAAGATAGAAGCGGGTGCAAGCCTAGTTCAAATATACAGTGGGTTTATCTACCGTGGGCCGAAGTTGGTCACTGAATCGGTTCGTGCAATAGAGCAGTTGTCTGTATAAGTTAGTAGATATAATCCCCAATGATGAGGCTCCCTATTAGGGAGCCTTTTTAAATAAGTTTAATGAAATGCTGGGTCGGCTTGTATTGCTGATACTCCATCCATGCCGCTCCAGTGAGCTTCTCGTCCTTGTCGCCAACCACTCATCCAGTGACTTCTAAGGTCTGATGTGTTGACCGGGCAGAGATCCCGAGATTTTCCACTTATGCCGGCTTGAAAGCCTCGATTGAAAAGTGTGTTACTACGATCACGTTTTTGTCTCTTCATGTAGTTGAGCCTCTCTTGATGTTTTAGTTGTGAGAGCAGCGGTTCCTTGAGACATGGTATCCGCTTAAAATCTACCTAGCAGTTAATTAAAATCAGAAGGTAGGCTTCTATTGATAACGGAAAAAGCGTGTGAGCGTGATTGAAAATGCCTATTGAGTAGCTAGAATTAATAGTACAATTTATTACGTGGGTGCAAAAAAACCAGTGCATTCATCAAGTTAGTTAATGAATAAACATTTGTGACTTTCAATGATTTTTTTTCATTGTAATCGCAAGTTGAATGAAATACTTACAGAGTAAATGATTCCTATGAAACTGTTTTTGACATGCCCTAAAGGCCTTGAGTTGCTACTTGAGGAGGAGCTGCACCAACTCGGTGTTGAAGATACCAAGCAAACAGTGGCGGGTGTGCAGTGTCATGGTGATCTTGAAGATGCTTACCGTATATGTCTTTGGTCCCGTTTGGCTAACCGTGTGTTGATGCCTGTTTATCAAGGTGATGCTGAGACGACAGAGGATCTTTATGATGCGGTCCAGCAGGTTGACTGGTTGGATCATATGCGCAGTGAAGGTACCTTATTGATCGATTTTACGGGGCAGACTCGCGCTATTAATAATACCCACTTTGGTGCATTAAAGGTTAAAGATGCCATTGTGGATCAGATTCGTGATTTAACGGGCGCGCGCCCTAGTGTCGATAAGGTTGCTCCAGATCTACGTATTAACGTGCGTATGCACCGTGGCAAAGTGACGGTGGCGATTGATCTTTCAGGTGATAGTTTGCACCGTCGTGCCTATAGGTTGCAGGCGGGACAAGCACCGATGAAGGAGAACTTAGCGGCGGCTGTTTTGCTTCGAAGTGGTTGGCCTGCACGTATCGCTGATTTTGATCTCTTGTTAGACCCCATGTGTGGTTCAGGGACGTTGTTGATTGAAGCAGCAATGATGGCTGCTGATATTGCGCCGGGCTTGCAGCGTAAGCGTTATGGCTTTTCCCGCTGGACGGGTCATCAAAAAGGGATATGGGATGAGTTGGTTGCGGAAGCGAATGGGCGAAAAGCTAAGGGTTTATCTCAATTAGAGATCAGCTTAGTGGGCCGCGATGAGGATAAATCTGTATTAAGATCCGCCAGACAAAATGCGGAACGAGCTGGAGTTGCTGAATTTATCGATTTTGCGGCCTGTCGAGTGGAAGACCTTGAACGCGAACAGTTGCCTCAAGGGGTAGGGTTGTTAGTTACTAATCCGCCTTACGGGGAGCGCTTAGGTGAAACCCAGCAGTTAATGTTTCTCTATCGTCACTTGGGTGACAAGTTAAAAGAACAGTTTGCCGGTTGGACTGCCGCTATTTTCACGTCGAACCCTGATCTGTGTAAAGTGATGGGGATGCGTGCAGATAAACAATATAAGTTGTTTAATGGCGCGTTAGAAAGTCGCCTGTTTGTTTACCCAATCTCCGAGCATCGACCAGAGCAAAGGGTGCGCGAAGAGGAGGAAGTGGTGCCGTTGAGTGATGGTGCTCAAATGTTTGCAAATCGTTTATTAAAAAATAGAAAGCAGTTAGCTAAATGGGTTAAGAAAGAGCAGATAGAATGCTACCGGCTCTATGATGCGGATATGCCGGAATATTCGGTGGCGATCGATATTTATGGTGATGAGGTGCATGTTCAGGAATATGCTGCACCGAAAAAAATTGATCCAGTTAAAACCTTCTCACGATTACAGGAAGTGATGGCTGCGATTCCTGTTGCCTTAGATATCCCTGCCAATAAAGTGATTTTAAAGCAGCGTAAAAAGCAGCAAGGTTCAAATCAATATGAAAAACAGTCAGAGACTCATCGTTTTAAAGAGGTGAATGAGTACGGTTGTCGCTTATTAGTCAACCTACATGATTACCTTGATACGGGACTGTTTCTTGACCACCGCCCAATACGCTACCGTATCCAGCAAGAGTCAGCGGGTAAAGACGTTTTAAATCTGTTTTGTTATACCGGCACTGCTTCAGTGCATGCTGCAAAAGGGGGCGCAAAAACAACGACCAGTATTGATATGTCTGCGACCTATCTAAATTGGGCAAAACGTAATCTTGATCTTAACGGCTTTGATCAGGACGCGAATCAACAGGTACAAGGTGATTGCCTTAAGTGGTTGCGAATGCAGCGTCAGCCTGCTTATGATCTGATCTTTATGGATCCTCCGACGTTTTCAAATTCAAAGCGTATGGAAGGAGTGCTTGATGTACAGCGAGATCATGTAGATATGGTTGATGCTGCAATGCGGTTATTGCGTAAAGAGGGTGTATTGTACTTTTCCAATAATTATAGACGCTTCAAAATAGATCACGAGGCGTTAAGTGATTATGTTGTTGAAGATATAACTTACAGTACTTTAGATCCGGATTTTAAACGAAATCAGCGTATACATAGCTGTTTTAGAATTACTCATAAGCTATAAGCTGTTTTTTAGTGCAGCTTATCCTGTTTGGCATACTTAATGCTTTTAAATGGTGCATAGAAGCGTTGATTAATTGATGGTGAATTAGCTGGATTCCCTGTGAAATAGGGGTTTTTAGCTTCTTTTGTCATAAATTATATTCAATTAAAAGTATAAAAAAATGCTGATTTTGCATTGCATTGGTGCCAACTATTTTTTGGCGCACAAGTGCAGTGCATTTTGCCGAATAAAAAAACAGGAGACTGTCAGTGGAAAACGTCAATAGCGCTGTAGAGACGCTAGTCCAAAGTTCGAATACCTTATTTATCTTAATGGGAGCCATCATGGTATTTGCCATGCATGCAGGCTTTGCTTTTTTGGAGGTAGGTACGGTTCGTCATAAAAACCAAGTCAATGCGCTTGTGAAAATTTTGACCGACTTTGGTTTTTCTGCAATGGCTTACTTTTTTGTAGGTTACTGGGTTGCTTATGGTGTTACATTTTTTTCACCTGCGGCGGAATTGGCAAGCAATAATGGTTATGAGTTAGTTAAGTTTTTCTTTTTAATGACATTTGCCGCAGCAATTCCAGCAATTGTTTCTGGTGGTATTGCTGAGCGTGCTAAGTTCTGGCCCTTTCTGTTAGCGTCTTCATTGATCGTAGCCTTTATATACCCTTTCTTTGAGGGGATTATTTGGAATGGTAACTTTGGTTTTCAAGCGTGGTTGGAAGAAAGCTTTGGGGCAGGATTTCATGATTTTGCAGGATCAGTTGTAGTGCATGGTATGGGTGGTTGGTTAGCGCTTGTTGCTGTGGTGATGCTAGGTATCCGTAATGGGCGTTACAAAGGCGGGCGTTTAGTGGCTTTTCCACCATCCAATATTCCATTTTTGGCCTTAGGTTCTTGGATCTTATGTATTGGCTGGTTTGGATTTAACGTTATGTCTGCACAAACTATGGATGGTATTTCTGGCTTAGTTGCTGTGAACACGCTGATGGCAATGGTAGGCGGAATTATTACAGCGTTGATTTTTGGTAAAAATGACCCGGGTTTTATTCATAATGGCCCGTTGGCCGGTTTGGTTGCTGTGTGTGCAGGGTCTGATGTTATGCACCCTATGGGCTCCTTAGTTGTTGGTGCAGTCGCCGGTGCTATTTTTGTTGTCTTGTTTACGATTCAACAGAATAAATGGAAAATTGATGATGTTTTAGGTGTGTGGCCTCTTCATGGTGTGTGTGGTGCTTGGGGTGGTATTGCTGCAGGTATCTTTGGTTCGGAAATGTTTGGTGGGTTGGGCGGTGTTAGTCTGACCTCTCAATTAATTGGTACGGGCGCTGGTATTATTGTCGCTGTTGTTGGCGGTGTTGTTGTCTATGGTGTTGTTAAGTTCCTAGTTGGCCTTCGTTTGACGCAAGAGGAAGAGTATAACGGTGCTGATTTAACTATTCATAAAATTGAATCAACCTGTGAGAGTTAACAATTTTAGTCATAGCCGATGTATCGGTTGTTATTCCTATGCATGGGGTTTTTAGATACAAATAAGCCATATTAAATAGTAAGTTAAAAAAAGCTGAGCTCTGCTCGGCTTTTTTTATGCTTAGCTTTTTGTGATTTTAGCTCTTGTGACAATGTTGTATAGGTGTTGCCAAAAATAGATAAAACACTTTCTTCGCTCATGTTTTCCTTTAGTGAAATAGTATTCCATATCGATACAGCCCTTGTTTGTTCTTTTTATCGTTAGGTTGTAGCTCGTATTTATTTCAATTATTGAGGCGACACTGCTTTCTTTCGTTTCGTAAAATTCGTCGGGAATCTCAAGAAATTCTGTTGTTATTGTTCTCTCTTGTCGGGAGGCTGCATCGGCTAGATAGCTCTTTTTGATGTGAATATTTGTGTCGGGCCAATCGTTTTTTGCTCTATTGCTCCTACTTGGTAAGTTGAAAGTGATCTTATCAGGTTGCGATCTGTGGTCTGGTGACGTCTTTCTTGCGTTTGCGTGCGACATTTTTTATCTCCTGAGTGCTTAAAATTAAGAGTAGTGATATATTTGAATTAGTAAAAACGATTAATATTAATTGTTTTGATCGTAAAATCTGATTGGTGTAATGATGGCTCAACCTAATTTAAGTAGTGATATTTTGAGAACCTTAGTTGCTGTTGTAGAGCGAGGCGGATTTATTAAAGCTGCTGACTATTTGCATAAGACTCAGTCCACTGTAAGTCAGCAAATGAAGCGCTTAGAGCAAGAGGTGGGTGTCAATGTATTTAGGACAAGCGGAAGAAAACGCCTGCTTACGAGTGAGGGGGAGATGTTGCTATCTTATGCGAAACGGATGTTGGCACTTCAGGATGATGCTATAGCTTCTCTTCAGGAGAGTGGTGCTAAAGGAGAAATTAAGGTTGGCGTGTCACAAGGTGTCGCTGAAACTATGCTTCCTGAGCTCTTAGCTAGTTTTGCTAGAGCTAACCCCGGCGTTAGGTTGTATGTAGAGACCGGTTATAGTCCCGATTTGAATGCGGGCTATGAGCGAGGTGATTATGACTTGGTTTTGACGCTTTCATTAGATGCAAATATAGGGAAAGGGGAGCTTCTTGCTGTGGAACCTCTGGCTTGGATGGGGGCTGAGGGGTGGGAGTGGTCTAGTGCTCGAGAGCTGCCCTTGGCGACCTATACTGATTATTGTCAATTTCGTAAAGCGAGCATTGCTGCTTTAAATAGCGCAGGGTTGCCTTGGCGTGTGGTTTATACTACATCGAGTTATCAGGGATTGATGGCCGCAGTAAAGAGTGGTTTGGCCGTCAGTGTTAGGCCTAAAAGTGCAGTTGGAGATGGAGTTGAGTTGGTGGGGGATAGATTGGATTTGCCGTCGCTGCCTAACGTATACAGCTGGTTGCGATATAGGCCCTCTTTAGAGGCTGGTTGCTCTTTGGCAGCCGCCTTTAAGGCGTCAATATTAAAGATACAATAAGTATTTGATTAAGAGTTTGAAAAGGCTTTTGAAGAATCAATCGTTTTATAAAAAAAGAACCCTGCAGCTTGGCAGGGTTCTTGATCTAAAAGTGTCATTACTTACACTTTTATTATTTGGCTAAATTTAATGCTTAGCCTGGGTATTTACGCTGTACTGGGCCCGTGTATAGCTGACGTGGGCGACCAATCTTGTTCGGGCTGCTGTGGAATTCACTCCAGTGAGAGATCCAGCCGATTGTACGAGACAATGCGAAGATAACAGTGAACATGTTAGTTGGAATGCCAATCGCTTTTAAGATAATGCCTGAGTAGAAGTCCACGTTTGGATATAGTTTACGTTCTACAAAGTATTCATCTTCTAGTGCGATCTGCTCTAGACGTTTAGCGATACGTAGTAGAGGATCGTTTTCTATGCCTAGCTCCGCAAGTACTTCGTCACATGCTTTCTTCATAACTTTAGCGCGAGGGTCAAAGTTACGATAAACGCGGTGTCCAAAGCCCATTAGGCGGAAGGGATCGTTAGGATCTTTAGCTTTACTAACAAACTCTTCGATATTGGATTCATCGCCAATCTCTTCAAGCATTGTTAGCACAGCTTCGTTTGCACCGCCGTGAGCGGGCCCCCAAAGTGCTGCTATACCTGATGCAATACATGCGAATGGGTTAGCGCCGGATGAGCCTGCAAGACGAACAGTAGACGTAGAGGCATTTTGCTCATGGTCTGCATGAAGTACGAAGATGCGATCCATTGCTTTCTCAAGTACTGGGTTTACCTGGTACTCTTCACATGGTGTGCCAAACATCATTTGCAGGAAGTTGCCTGCATAGCTCAGGTCGTTACGTGGGTACATAAACGGCTGGCCATTTGAATATTTGAAACACATAGCTGCGATGGTTGGCATTTTTGCGATTAAGCGGTATGCGCAAACTTCGCGGTGATGCTCATTATCTATATCAAGAGAGTCGTGGTAGAACGAAGATAGTGCGCCTACTACGCCGCACATGATTGCCATTGGGTGAGCATCGCGTCGGAAACCATTGTAGAAATGGTTAAGTTGCTCGTGAACCATTGTATGGCTCTTAACCGTTTTGACAAATGTCTCTTTTTGTTCAGCTGTTGGTAGTTCACCATTTAGAAGCAGGAAGCACACTTCCATGTAGTCAGATTTTTCTGCTAATTCATCAATTGGGTAGCCGCCGTGCAGAAGCACGCCTTTTCCACCATCAATAAATGTAATACTGGAGTCGCAAGCTGCGGTAGATACAAAACCAGGATCGTAGGTAAACAGGCCTTTACCGGTCAGTGGACGGACATCAATTACATCAGGACCTAAAGTGCCAGAGTAAACAGGCAATTCAATCGTTCCTTCCATGCCATCGACCGTCAAATGTGCTTTCTTATCAGCCATTAAAAGGCTCCTATCATTATGTTTTAGTTCTATTCTGATTTACTGCCAATCAGATCTAAGAGTCTTGGCCCGATAAATTGGACTCACACAATATAGAGTGTGAAAAAAGTTTGTCAATCAGATCAAACGGGATAATTATCGCAATGCAGCAAATTCTTAGCGTTTTTAACAGGAAACGACTTATGACTGAATTAGCATTTGGTTGTACGACTTTTTATATGTCTGTTTTTGCTAGACCAAAGGCGAAGATGGCGGTGTTTGCGTTGTAATTTATAGGTGAAATGCTTATACTCTCGCCCCGAAGTTTGTCTCTACATTGTACTTCTAGTGGAGTTGATATGTAGGTTTAAGCTTGAGGAGCGAGGTACTTATCTTCAACACTTCCGAGCAACCGAGCCCTGCAAAGGGGCCGCAAAGTGTGAACAAGAGCCGTGAATAAGAAAAGACCTGTAAACTTAGATCTTCGAACAATCAAACAGCCGCTTCCGGCGATTACTTCTATTCTGCATCGAGCAACAGGTGTGGCGCTATTTTTTGGTGCCGTATTTGCGCTATATGCGTTGGGGTTATCTCTGGAGTCTGAAGCTGGCTTCAATGAAGCAATTGATATGTTTGAAAATGGCTTCATTGCGAAGCTTATTGCGTGGGGAAGCGTATCAGCTTTGCTGTATCACTTCTTCGCGGGCATAAAACACCTGGTAATGGACTTTGGCTACTGTGAAGAATTAGACAGTGGTTTATTGGCAGCAAAAGTGACCTTAGGTCTTGCTGCAGCAGCAGTCCTCATTTCGGGAGTATGGATATGGTAACTAGTATTACTAGCTTTGGTCGTAGCGGCCTTTATGATTGGATGATGCAGCGTGTAACCGCTGTGATTCTTGCGTGCTACACCGTTTTTATGATTGGTTATCTAGCGTTTGGCGCTGAATTGACTTACGACATGTGGACGGAGCTTTTTCAGTGTACAGCGATGCGTATCTTTACCCTGCTGACGCTGTTGTCCTTTGCTGCACATGTTTGGATCGGAATGTGGTCAGTGTCTACTGATTATATCAAGCCGACCGGTATGCGTTTTGTGTTTCAGTCTGCTACTGGCCTGCTGACGTTTATTTACGTCGCGTGGGGCATTCAGATTTTGTGGGGTATTTAAACTATGTCTAAACTACGTACGCTTACTTTCGACGCAATTGTTGTCGGTGGCGGTGGTGCAGGCATGCGTGCTGCACTTCAGCTTGCACAGAGCGGTTTGAACACTGCTTGTGTAACAAAAGTATTCCCAACGCGTTCTCATACTGTGTCTGCACAGGGTGGTATTACTTGTGCTATCGCAAGTAACGATCCAAATGATGATTGGCGTTGGCATATGTACGATACTGTCAAAGGTTCTGATTATATCGGTGACCAAGATGCTATCGAGTACATGTGTTCTGTTGGCCCTCAGGCGGTATTTGAGTTAGACCATATGGGTCTGCCATTTTCACGTACTGAAACAGGTCGTATTTATCAGCGTCCGTTTGGTGGCCAATCCAAAAATTTTGGTGAAGGTGGTCAGGCTGCGCGAACTTGTGCTGCAGCAGACCGTACCGGTCATGCACTGCTTCATGCTCTTTATCAGGGCAATATGAAAGCAGGTACTACTTTCTTGAATGAGTGGTATGCAGTAGATCTTGTTAAAAATGATGATGGCGCGGTTGTAGGCTGTATTGCTATCTGCATTGAAACAGGTGAGACCGTTTACATTAAGGCTAAGGCTACCGTTCTAGCGACGGGTGGTGCTGGCCGTATCTACTCTTCTACTACTAATGCTCTTATCAATACCGGTGACGGTATGGGTATGTCTTTGCGTGCAGGTATTCCGGCGCAGGATATGGAGATGTGGCAGTTCCACCCAACCGGTATCGCAGGCGCAGGTGTGCTTGTAACAGAAGGTTGTCGTGGTGAAGGTGGGTACTTGATCAATAAAGATGGCGAGCGTTTCATGGAACGTTATGCGCCAAACGCTAAAGATTTAGCGGGTCGTGATGTTGTTGCGCGCTCCATGATTCTAGAAATTCTAGAAGGTCGTGGTTGTGGCGAAGATGGCGATCACGTTTACCTTAAGATGGATCATTTGGGTGAAGAAGTACTTCATTCTCGTCTACCGGGTATCTGTGAGCTATCTAAAACGTTTGCGGCGACTGATCCTGTGGTTGCGCCAATTCCTGTTGTGCCAACGTGTCACTACCAGATGGGTGGTATAGCTACAAATATCGGTGGTCAGGCTATTGCTCCTGATGCTGATGGTAATGATCATATTATTGATGGTCTTTATGCTTGTGGTGAAGTTGCATGTGTATCTGTACATGGTGCAAACCGTCTAGGTGGTAACTCACTTCTTGACTTGGTTGTCTTTGGTCGTGCTGCAGGTATGCAGATCGAGCAGCAGATGCGCGATGGTTATGAAGTTAAAAATGCTACTGAAGAAAACATCGAAGCAGCGATGGCTCGTCTAAATCGTCTGAATAACTCAACAGGCGGTGAGCGTGTTGCTGATGTTCGTAAGGAACTACAGAGTACTATGCAATTGTACTTTGGCGTATTCCGCGACGGTGAAAGCATGCAGAAAGGTCTTAAGCTACTTGAAGAGATTCGAGAGAAGATCAATAACTTGCATCTTGAAGATAAGAGTCAGGCATTTAATACGGCACGTATTGAAGCACTTGAATTGGAAAATCTATTTGAGGTTGCTGAAGCCACAGCTATTGCTGCAGAGATCCGTAAAGAATCTCGTGGTGCGCATGCGCGTAATGACTATACTGAACGTGATGATGAGAACTGGTTGTGCCACTCGGTTTACTTCCCGGGTGAGAAAGAAGTTCGTAAGCGTGCAGTAAACTTCGCGCCTAAGACAATGGAACCATTCCCACCTAAAATTCGTACTTACTAAGGAGCTTCTATCATGTTGGTTAGTGTATATCGCTACAATCCTGAGACAGATGATGCTCCTTACATGCAGGATATCCATATCGATATTCCTGGTGGTAAGGACATCATGGTTCTTGATCTTTTGCAGTTGTTGAAAGATAAAGATCCATCAATGGCTTATCGTCGCTCATGCCGTGAAGGTGTGTGTGGTTCTGATGGTATGAACATGAATGGCGTTAATGGCCTTGCATGTATCACGCCGTTGTCTGCTGTTGTTAAAGATGACAAGTTGGTGTTGCGCCCACTTCCAGGTCTTCCGGTTATCCGTGACTTGGTTGTTGATATGGGTCAGTTCTACAAAGCATATGAGAAGATCAAGCCTTTCTTGATCAACGATACACCACCGCCAGCGATCGAGCGTTTACAGTCGCCTGAAGATCGTGCTGAGCTGGATGGTTTGTATGAATGTATTCTTTGTGCCTGCTGTTCTACTGCTTGCCCATCTTTTTGGTGGAATCCAGATAAATTCATTGGTCCATCTGGTTTGCTTCAGGCATACCGCTTCTTGGCTGATAGCCGAGATACTGCGACCCGTGAACGTTTGGCTGACTTGGATGATCCGTTCAGCGTATTCCGCTGCCACGGTATCATGAACTGCGTTGCGGTTTGTCCTAAAGGGCTTAACCCGACTAAGGCAATCGGAAAAATTCGGAACATGTTGCTCTCTCAGGCGACTTAAGTCTAAGAAAACGGTGCCATTGGGCACCGTTTTTTTTTGTTCAGACAAAAAAATAATATTTTTGTAAAAAAATTACTATATTCGCATAAAGAATTATTAAAGGTTGAGCATAAAAGCTTTACTATAGCACTCCCGAGACAGTAATTACTGTTTGATCGGGTGAATGAAGGTAACTCAAAGAGGGGCGATATCTCGTCGGATGATCCCGACAGAATCGACAGAGCCTCCAGAGCCAGGGTGATCAAGAATGCAAGAAAGCATCATGGATCTCATGTGGAAGAATGCACATCTATATGGTGGCAATCTTTCCTACGTTGAAGAACTGTATGAAACATACCTAATGGACCCTAATGGGGTTCCTCAGGAGTGGAGAGAAGAGTTTGATCGTTTACCTAAGGTGGGCGATAACCTGACGCAGGATGTACCCCATTCCGCTATTAGGGAACATTTTCTTTACTTATCAAAAAATCAGAAGCGAGCAGCACCTGTTTCTGCGAGTTCAGTTAGTTCTGAACACGAGAAAAAGCAGGTTCGTGTGTTGCGAATGATTAACGCATACCGTGTGCGAGGACATCAGATTGCGAACATCGATCCGTTAGGGATGATGCAGCGTGAAGATGTACCCGATTTGGATCTGCGTTTTCATGAGCTTTCAGAAGCAGATTACGACACAACTTTCCAGCTGGGATCTCTGTTCTTCGGACCAGAAGAGGCGCCCCTGAAAGATATTGTTGCGGATCTGAAGAAAACTTACTGTTCAACAGTAGGTGCTGAGTATATGCATATTGTTGATACTCAGGAAAAACGTTGGTTGCAGTCTCGGATAGAACCTGTACGTTCCCATCCAGAAGCGCCGATCGAAAAGAAAAAAATGATTCTTGAGCGCTTAACGGCTGCTGAAGGTCTAGAAAAGTATTTAGGTTCACGCTATGCCGGGGCTAAGCGCTTCGGTCTTGAAGGTGGTGAATCAATGATCGTTGCCTTAAACACGTTAATACAACGTGCAGGTAAGCAGGGCGCGAAAGAGGTTGTTATTGGGATGGCTCACCGTGGCCGCCTTAATACCTTGGTGAATATTTTTGGTAAGAGCCCCTCTGAACTTTTTGACGAATTTGAAGGTAAGAAAACCTTAGATACATCAGGTGATGTAAAGTATCACCAAGGTTTTTCCTCAAATGTTGAGACTGGTGGAGGGGAGGTGCACATTGCGATGGCCTTTAACCCATCCCATCTAGAGATCTCTGCACCTGTTGTCGAAGGGTCTGTACGCGCACGTCAAGATCGTCGTGAAGATACTGTAGGTAACACTGTTGTACCCGTAAACATCCATGGTGACCAAGCATTCTGTGGTCAAGGTGTTGTTATGGAGACATTCCAAATGTCTCAAACCCGTGCTTATAAAACGGGTGGTACAATTCATATCGTTGTCAATAACCAAGTTGGTTTTACAACATCGAAACAAGAAGATTCTCGTTCTACTGAGTATTCTACTGATGTAGCGAAGATGATTCAGGCACCGATTTTCCATGTTAATGGTGATGATCCTGAAGCCGTTCGTTTTGTAACTCAGTTAGCGGTTGATTACCGTAACGAATTTAAGAAAGACGTTGTTATCGATCTTTTCTGCTACCGTCGTCGTGGTCATAACGAAGCGGATGAGCCATCTGGTACTCAGCCGTTGATGTATGCACAGATTAAAAAGCAGACACCAACACGTGAGCTTTATGCTCAAAAGCTTATTTCTGAAGGTGTTATTACACCTGAAGAAAGCAAAGAGATGGAAAAAGAGTATCGTAAGCTACTGGAAAATGGTGAGCATACGGTTAAGTCTCTTATCCATGAGCCTAATACTGAGTTGTTTGTGGATTGGAAGCCTTACCTTGGTCATGAGTGGTCTTTTGACTGTGAAACTAAGGTGGATTATAAGTTGCTACAGGAACTAGGTGATAAGATTTGTGCCATTCCTGAAGGCTTTGTGGTTCAACGTCAAGTTCAGAAAATCATAGATGACCGTAAGCGCATGGCACATGGCGCTATGGAGCTAAACTGGGGTATGGCTGAATCGTTAGCTTATGCAACTATTTTAGCTGAAGGTCATCCTGTTCGTCTTACTGGTCAAGATGTTGGGCGTGGTACATTCTCCCATCGACATGCTGTACTACATGACCAGAAAACGGCGGATATCTTCCTGCCTTTGCAAAATCTTTCAGAAGAGCAACCGTCATTAACTCTGCATGATTCGTTCTTGTCTGAGGAAGCTGTGCTTGCGTTTGAATATGGTTACTCAACGACTATGCCAAATGCATTAGTTATTTGGGAAGCTCAGTTTGGTGATTTTGCCAATGGCGCACAGGTTGTAATTGACCAGTTTATTACATCAGGTGAGCATAAGTGGCAGCGCTTGTGTGGTTTGACAATGCTTCTTCCTCATGGCTTTGAAGGCCAAGGGCCTGAGCATTCATCTGCACGTTTAGAGCGTTATCTGCAGCTTTGTGCTGAGCACAATATTCAGGTTTGTACCCCAACGACACCGGCACAGATTTTCCATCTGCTGCGTCGTCAGGTGATACGTCCTCTACGTAAGCCGCTAATTGTTATGTCTCCGAAAAGTTTGCTTAGACATAAACAGGCTACATCTACACTTGAAGAGCTTTCCGAAGGTAGTTTCTTGCCGGTTATCGGTGAAACAGACCAGCTTGAT
Source organism: Neptuniibacter sp. 1_MG-2023 (assembly GCF_030547185.1). Taxonomy (GTDB): domain Bacteria; phylum Pseudomonadota; class Gammaproteobacteria; order Pseudomonadales; family Balneatricaceae; genus Neptuniibacter. Next base: position 154,439 of record NZ_JAUOQR010000006.1, on the reverse strand, counting down.
CCGAAGAAGGTTAAGCGTTTGGTTCTTTGTGGAGGTAAGGTTTATTACGATCTTTATAACCGTCGTGCGGAACTTGAAAAAGACGATGTAGCAATTGTTCGTATCGAGCAGCTATATCCATTCCCTGAAGATGCGTTAAAAGAGGCGATGGCTCCTTATAAAAATCTTGAGACTGCTGTTTGGTGTCAGGAAGAGCCAATGAACCAAGGTGCATGGTACTCAATGCAGCATCATATGCGCCACGTTCTGAATATGCATGATAGTAAATTGCACCTGGAAGGCGTTGCCCGTCCAGCGTCTGCGGCACCAGCAGTTGGATATCTCTCTGTCCATGCTGAGCAGCAGGAAGCATTAGTAAATGAAGCTATTAACGGTTGATCAGGCGATTAACCATAATTTTTAATCGCCTGACGGTGATAACGATAAAGGAAAAAATATGTCCATCGAAATCAAAGCGCCGACGTTCCCTGAATCAGTAGCAGACGGCACAATTGCAACTTGGCACAAACAACCTGGTGAAGCGTGTTCTGCTGATGATCTGATTGTAGATATCGAAACTGATAAAGTTGTTTTAGAAGTTGTAGCACCACAAGATGGTGTGATCGCTGACATCCTAAAAGGTGAAGGTGAGACCGTTTTAAGTGATGAAGTTATCGCTCATTTCACGGCGGGTGCTGCGGGTAGCGCTGCTCCTGCTGCTACTGAAGCAGTAGCGGAATCTACGGGTGATGCAGATAAAGTAGGGCCTGCAGCGCGTAAGTTGATTGAAGAGAACGGTTTAGATGCTTCTGCTATCCCAGGTACTGGGAAAAATGGCGGTATCACTAAAGAAGACGTTCAAAACTTTATGAAAAATGGTGCTCCTGCACCAGCCCCAGCAGCTGCCGCGCCTGCTCCAACGGCCGCAGCTCCAGCAGCACCAAGTGTGAATGTTGCTGTAGGTGAGCGTGTAGAGAAGCGAGTTCCAATGACGCGTCTACGTGCGACTATTGCTAAGCGTCTTGTAGAAGCTCAGCAAAGTGCGGCTATGTTAACAACTTATAATGAAGTTAACATGAAGCCTGTAATGGAACTTCGTAAGCAATATAAAGACCTGTTCGAGAAAACGCATAACGGTACGCGTTTAGGGTTCATGTCTTTCTTTGTAAAAGCTGCGACTGAAGCGCTTAAGAAATTCCCAGCGGTTAATGCCTCTATTGATGGCAATGATATGGTTTATCACGGATATCAAGATATTGGTGTTGCTGTATCAACTGAACGCGGTTTAATGGTTCCGGTTCTACGTGATACTGATGCGATGAGCTTAGCTGATGTAGAAGGGACTATTGCTGATTTTGGTAAGCGTGGCCGTGATGGTAAGTTAGGTATGGATGACATGCAGGGCGGTACATTCACTATTACTAATGGTGGTGTATTTGGTTCTTTGATGTCTACACCTATCTTAAATCCACCACAAACGGCAATTTTGGGTATGCATAAGATCCAAGAGCGTCCAATGGCGGTGAATGGGCAGGTGGAAATCTTACCAATGATGTACCTAGCTCTGTCATATGATCACCGTATGATTGATGGTAAGGAAGCTGTACAATTCCTAGTGACTATTAAAGATCTCCTGGAAGATCCTGCACGTATGCTCCTGGAAGTCTAAAGTCAGTCCTTAACAAGTATAGAGTGAAGATAGGGTAAAACATGTCTGATAAATTTGACGTTATTGTTATAGGTGCAGGTCCTGGCGGTTACGTAGCTGCTATTCGTGCAGCTCAGCTTGGTTTAAAAACTGCTTGTGTTGAAAAGTGGATAGATGAAAAAGGTGCTGCAGTTTTAGGCGGAACATGCCTGAACGTTGGTTGTATCCCTTCAAAAGCTTTACTAGAGTCTACGCACCAGTTCCATAATGCTCAGCATGCTGATGTTCATGGGATTATGACTAGCGATGTAACCATGGATGTTAAGAAAATGGTTGCGCGTAAGGACTCCATCGTTAAAAACTTAACGGGTGGTATTGCCGGTCTGTTTAAAGCGAACGGTGTTACTGTTCTTCAGGGTATGGGTAAGCTACAGGGCAATAAGCAGGTTGAAGTAACGGCTGCCGATGGTTCTACTAGCACTTATGCTGCTGACAATGTGATTTTGGCATCAGGTTCTGTTCCTGTTGAGATCCCTCCTGCTCCGTTAACAGAAGGTTTGATTCTTGATAACGAAGGCGCACTAAATATCGATGAAACACCTAAACGTTTAGGTGTTATTGGTGCCGGTGTTATCGGTCTTGAAATGGGTTCTGTTTGGGCGCGTTTAGGTACCGAAGTTACTGTACTTGAAGCAATGGATGATTTTCTGGCTCTGACAGATAAAGACGTTGCTAAAGAAGCGGCTAAACTTTTCAAGAAACAGAATCTAGATATTAAGCTAGGTGCCCGTTGTACAGGTACTGAGATCATCGATGGCAAAGAAGTGAAAGTTAAGTTCGCTGATGCCGAAGGTGATAAAGAGATTGTCGTTGATAAGCTGATTGTTGCTGTTGGCCGTAAGCCTCAGACACAAGGTCTATTAGCGGATGACTCTGGCGTGAACTTAGATGAGCGTGGTTTCATCTTTGTGAACGAACAGTGTGAAACGGGTGTTCCAGGTGTTTATGCTATTGGTGACTCTGTGCGTGGGCCTATGTTGGCGCATAAAGCATCAGAAGAGGGCATCATGGTTGCAGATATTATTGCCGGCCACCATGCACAGCTTAATTATGATGTTATTCCTAATATTATCTACACACACCCTGAATTGGCGTGGGTAGGTAAAACCGAGCAGGAACTTAAAGCTGAAGGCGTAAAAGTGAAAGTGGGTAAATTCCCATTTGCCGCCTCTGGCCGTGCAATGGCTGCTAACGAAACTGAAGGTTTTGTTAAAATTATTGCATGTGAAGAGACTGATCGTATTTTGGGCGTTCATATGGTTGGCGCTATTGCGTCCGAATTGATCGGCCAAGCGGCAATTGCTATGGAATTCTGCTCTAGTGCAGAAGATCTGCAATTGACTGTCTTTGCTCACCCAACAGTGAGTGAAGCCATTCATGAAGCAGCCTTAGCGGTTGATGGTCACGCCATTCATATGGCGAACCGCAAAAAACGCTAATAACTTAGTGTTTTGACTCGGCTAGCTGCAACGGCGCAGCTAGCTGTTTAGCAATACTTGTTGTTGAACCCAACAGGGCTGTTACGAAAGCGTATTTAGACTTTCGATACAGAAAAATCATATAGTGACAACACAACGGATTAGAGCATGAATCTTCATGAGTACCAGGGCAAACAGCTGTTTGCCGAATATGGTCTGCCGGTTTCTAAAGGAATCGCGGTAGATACTCCGGAAGCTGCTGCGGCAGCGGCTGAGAAAATTGGCGGTGATAAGTGGGTTGTTAAAACGCAGGTTCACGCAGGTGGCCGCGGTAAGGCTGGCGGCGTAAAGTTGGTTGATTCTCCTGCTGAAGCAGCTGAATTCGCAGCTAACTGGCTTGGTAAAAACCTTGTAACTTATCAGACTGACGCTAATGGTCAGCCGGTAGCAAAAATTTTGGTTGAAGACTGTACTGATATCGCTAATGAGCTTTATCTTGGCGCAGTAGTTGATCGTTCTTCTCGTCGTATTATTTTCATGGCATCTACTGAAGGTGGCGTTGAAATTGAGAAGGTTGCTGAAGAAACTCCTGAGAAAATCCTGAAAGCTGAAATTGATCCTTTGACGGGTGCTCAGCCATATCAGGGTCGTGAACTAGCATTTAAATTGGGCCTACAAGGTGACCAGATTAAACAGTTCGTTCATATTTTCCTTGGTCTAGCAAAAATGTTCGAAGAGAAAGATCTTGCATTACTGGAGATCAACCCTCTTGTTATTACTGATGCAGGTAACCTGCACTGCCTAGACGCTAAAGTAGCGATTGATGGTAATGCTGTATACCGTCATAAAGACCTTCAGGCGATGCATGATCCATCTCAAGAAGATGAGCGTGAAGCGCATGCTGCTGAGTGGGATCTGAACTACGTTGCTCTAGATGGCACTATTGGCTGCATGGTTAACGGTGCAGGCCTAGCAATGGGTACGATGGATATCGTTGCATTGCACGGAGGCTTCCCAGCTAACTTCCTTGATGTTGGCGGCGGTGCGACTAAAGAACGTGTTACTGAAGCGTTCAAATTAATCCTAGCTGATGACAAAGTTAAAACAGTATTAGTTAACATCTTTGGTGGTATCGTACGTTGCGATCTAATTGCTGAAGGTATTATTGGTGCTGTTAAAGAAGTTGGGGTAAACGTACCGGTTGTAGTACGTCTGGAAGGTAACAATGCTGAACTAGGTTCTAAGCTATTAGCTGAATCTGGTCTTGATATCATCGCAGCTACTAGCTTGACTGACGCAGCACAGCAGGCAGTAAACGCAGCGGAGGGTAAATAATGTCCGTTTTGATTAATAAAGACACCAAAGTAATCTGTCAGGGTTTCACTGGTGGTCAGGGTACCTTCCACTCTGAACAAGCAATTGCCTATGGCACTAAAATGGTTGGCGGTGTTACACCAGGTAAAGGTGGTTCTACTCACCTAGGTCTACCTGTATTTAACACGGTTGCTGAAGCTGTTGCTGAAACAGGCGCAGAAGCGTCTGTTATCTATGTTCCTGCTCCTTTTTGTAAGGATTCTATCCTTGAAGCAGCGAATAGTGGAATTAAGCTGATCGTTTGTATCACTGAGCATATTCCTGTTATGGATATGCTTCAGTGTAAAGTTAAATGTGACGAGCTAGGCGTGCGCCTAATCGGCCCTAACTGCCCAGGTGTTATTACTCCAGGCGAATGTAAAATTGGTATTATGCCAGGTCACATTCACTTACCGGGTAAAGTTGGTATCGTTTCTCGTTCAGGTACGTTGACTTACGAAGCTGTGAAGCAGACTACAGATGCTGGCTTTGGCCAGTCTACCTGTGTAGGTATTGGTGGTGACCCAATTCCAGGTTCTAACTTCATCGATATTTTGGAAATGTTCCAGAATGATCCACAGACTGAAGCGATTGTTATGATCGGTGAAATCGGTGGTACAGCTGAAGAAGAAGCGGCTGCTTATATCAAAGCAAATGTAACTAAGCCTGTTGTATCTTACATTGCTGGTGTTACTGCACCTGCAGGTAAGCGTATGGGTCATGCCGGTGCGATTATCTCTGGCGGTAAAGGTACTGCTGATGAGAAGTTTGTAGCCCTTGAAGATGCAGGTGTTAAGACTGTACGTTCTTTGGCTCAAATCGGTGATGCTTTGAAAGAACTTACAGGCTGGTAAGCTACCTCCTGTTAAGAAAAAGGCAGCTTCGGCTGCCTTTTTTTGTTTTAGTTTCTTGCTGTTTAGTTTGACGACTGGATAATTCAGCAACTATTGTGATGTTAACCGTAATTAGACGATTGTTGATTAATTCTTATGAATAAAACTATTGTATTAGGTGGTGTAGCTGCGGCGGCTGTTCTTGTTGCTGCGGGGGTTGGTTTTTATTGTTATATGCTTAAAACTGAGTTGTCAGAGTACAAAAAGCTTGGTGATCTGGCGTCTATGCAGCAATTCAGTCAAGAGAACTATGATTTAACAAAAGAAAATAAAACATTACAGGGTTCGATTGATAAGATCCAAAAGGGGTTTCTTAACTATCGAAAAAACGAGTTACTTGAGGCAGAACGTCGTACAGAAAGACGTGTTGAAACGGCTATTGCTTCTTTTACGCCTATTTCAGGACCTTATGTGTTCACGGCTATCGCTGCGTTAGAGCAGCGAGAATTATGTGCGCATACTCAGCAGTTGGTTCAGTTAGAAGCTGAACTTTTTGAAACTTCAGATCCTGCTGTTGTGATGCAGCAGGATAAAGTTTGCTCTGTTCGTTTAGAGCGAAAATTAATTCCTTTGTTTAAATATCAAATGCTTAGGGTTCGGGCTGGGATGACTGGATCACTGGAGCATTTAAGAATTGATGCAGAAAAGAAATTTGTTAGTGCGCGAGAGCTATTATCTAAGTGGCAAATCCCAGTCGAAAAAGAGTTAGATTCCTACACTAAATTTTAACTGTTTGTATCTTCAGGAGTCTAAGGAGGAAGATTATTTATAGTCTTATACTGAGAGTTTGATTTCTTTGGTCTGTTTATTGCTTTAATTCGTAATCGAGCTGTTTTGAAAAAAATAGTGATATCAAAAGGACTGATCTTATGGCGCATGCAGCTTTGAGCAGACCCTATAAAGGGAAAAGCGTTATAACTATTGTTATATGCTTCTTTTTGGTGCTTGACTGCACTGCTTTGGGCATAAATTTCTTCATTACTCAGCAAGTTGAAGATGATGCATTAGCCATAAATATAGCTGGCAGACAGAGGATGTTGTCGCAGCGAATGACGAAAGTTTTGCTTTTAATGTCTGATGATCAGATGAGTTCAGTTACCTATAAAAAAGAGTTGGAGTATGTCTATAAATTATTCCTCTCTACATTGGTTGTTTTTGAAGAGGGTGGCGATGCTGTTGGCGGTTTAGGTGATAGTAAAAAATTTCCAGGTTTGTCAGACCCTATTGCTCTGCAGTTTGTGTCTGAAACCCGTGGGTTGATTGAAGCCTTAGGTTTACATATAGAAAGGCTGCTTGAGAATCCTGAAGATCAAGTCGCTTTTAATAGCGCATTAGAGATCAGTAAAAACAGTAATTTAAAAATGCTTGGTCTCATGAATGCCTTAACTTTTCGAATTGAGCAGATGGCGGCAGAGAAGACAACGAGCCTGCGCTGGGTTCAGGCATTTGCTTTTGTGTTAGCGTTATTGAATTTTGCGATCATTGTTAGGCTCTATAACAAACGCTCGGAAGAGACTGAAATGTTAATGCAAAGCTTCATGCATTTAGTCAATAGTGCTGCAGCTTGTTTGATTGTCTTTAATGAAAAAGGTGAAGTTCAGTTTGCTAATGCTATGAGCTTAGAAAAGTTTGGTTATTCAAAAAAGGACTTTTTGAAGCTGACCGAGACTAAGCTTTTTAGAGTCGAGAATGATGAAACCTTTGCTATTACTGCAACGGGTGAGGCTATAAAAATTGAATTATTAAAACGTAGCTTTGTCTTAAATGGAAAGCAGTTTTTGATAACGACGATCAATGATATTAGCCACCATATGGAGGTTCAGGAGCATTTATCTTATCTTGCCAGTCATGATCTTCTTACGGGGCTTGGTAATAGACGAGGCTTGTTAGATAGATTGGAACTCGAGGTGGCTCGAGCTGAGCGATATGAAGGTAAGTTAGGGATTTTCTTTATTGATCTTGATAAGTTTAAGCCAGTAAATGACCTGTTTGGGCATGGGGTTGGTGATATTCTTTTAAAGAAATTTTCTAATCGATTAAAAAATGCTGTTAGGAAATCAGATTTTGTTGCTCGTTATGGTGGGGATGAATTTGTAGTTTTAATGATAGATGTAAAAGATGATGAGGCTTTTGAAAGTTGTCGTAAGGCGATAGGCGATGTTTTTCAAAGACCTTTTGATTGGGAGGGAGAAGAGATCTTTTTGGATTGTAGTGTGGGTGTATCAACTTATCCTGCAGATTCTAAAGATAGTTACGATCTTCTATTGCTTGCTGATCAACGTATGTATGAATCTAAAAAAAATAAACGCAAAGGTAGTTCAGTATCTTCGTGAATTTAAATTATTGATTTGGAATTAAGTGTTCCAAATTGGTTTAGAGTTAAGTAAGGGTAGAGTTTTATATATGAGCGTTACAGTTTTTCCTTATTTTCAGCCCATTATTGAAACGGCTACAGGACGTATAGCCGGTTATGAAGCTTTAGCGCGTATGAAGGATTCAGCGGGTAATGTGGTTTCAGCCGGCGGGCTCTTTTCGGATCACACTATTGATGTTAAAGAACGTATTGTGTTGGATCGAGATGTTCGATTAAAAGCGTTAAAGCAACTTGAAGCGCTTCCCGACGATACCTTTTTGAGCATTAATATTTCTCCTGAGTGGTTACAGTATTTAGAGTCATTAGAGAATTTACCGACTCTTGAAATGATTAAATCACTTGCAGCAGATAGTTCCAAAGTTGTTATAGAGATTACAGAGTTAGATGGTGATCTTGATGTGATTGAGCGTTTAGTGGATCGCTATCGTGAACAAGGGTTTAGAGTTGCTATAGATGATTTTGGTACAGGCTTCTCTCAGCTTGATCGAATCGCGCTGTTGAAACCCGATATTATTAAACTTGATATGACGCTTATAAAGAGCGGTGCTGAAGATGATCGTAGGTCATCTATGATACAGATGTTGGGTGAATTAGCGTCTAAACTTGGTAGTAAAGTACTGTGTGAAGGCGTGGAAACGGAAGATGAGTATTACTTAGCATTGAGTTGTAATGCGGTTTACGTTCAAGGCTTTTTGTTTTCAGCTGCCACTGAGAAAATGGAAGCGCCGGATAGTACTGTCGTAAAGGTGAGAAACTTATTAAGCCATTACCGTGATCGTGCTATAGAGGCAACCTCACGTAGTCATTGGCGAGCGGATAAAATAAAAGCGGAGTTATTGTCCCTTCGTGAGGTGCTAAGAGCCGCAAATGATGATGGGGATTTAGAGCATTTTGTTGCTGCAGATCACCTATTACGTTTCTATCTTTGTGATCGGTTAGGTAATCAGATCTCACCAAACTATGAAAATAGTGATAAAGGTTGGATCAAGGATAATAGCCATAATGGATATAATTGGAGTTGGCGGCCATACTTTTTTGAGTTGTTAGGCTCTGCTGACACACAAAGTCGTTTGGTTTTTTCTGAACCTTATCAAGATATCCATACGGGACTTAGAGCGCAAACGGCTGTTTTATTTCTAGATAATTCTAGGATTCTATTGGCAGATTTGAGGGATGAGCAGCGGGAATCCGACCTGTTTAGCCGCTTTAGTGCAATGCCTGCAGGCTGGATTCCTGAAATAGATTAACTTAGAGTGTTAACTCTTTCAGTAATAGAGTATAAGCTTTATCTTTTTTCTCTATCTGTTTGAGCTTAATTATTTGATAGTTGAGTTCTGGGGCAAACCAGATATAGGTTTGCCTTGGGCTGTTCTCTTCACGAACACGTTTTACTCTAATAGTTTCATAGACGCCTATAGGGGCTTCAATTACCTCTTGGCCATCTACCTGGAATTTATACTCTTTTAAAATACCGCCATCGGCAACTTGATAGATAAAACTGGTTTCCCCTTTAGCTAGCTCCTGCTGGAGTAGCATTTGGTAACTTATTTTATCTTGTACGCCGGGGGTCACATCCATCTGCCAAGGTTTATCGTCTACTTCATTAGTAACGCGATTGTTTTCCCAGTCAAAGCTGATTTCTGCGTTACGTTTTTTGCCAAAAACGCTGCGCTTAAATGTGTAATGAAGAGGGGAGAGTGCTTTGTCGTTCCATTGGAAGTGGCTTTTTTCGAATATGCTGGCAAACATAGAGTTAGCTTTAGATTCGAACGTCCAGCTATCATCGGGTGACTTTTTTAGTTGGCGAATTGTGTCGCCACTCACTGAAATAGGGCCATCCCAATCTAATTCATAGGATGCTGTAAAGGGTGTAAATACAGATACGTCAGCATGAAGAGGGGTAGTTAAGAAGAAAAGAGAGGCTAAAGGTATAAGTGGCGTCCTCAATAAAATTCTAAACATAATTATATCCTCTTAATCTAATGGAGCCACTTGATAGCCTTGCGATGGCAGGGTGTTACCATCCATAAGTATCCCGTTTTGAGTCCAGATTAACTTATTAGCACAGTATAACTCAACGGCAAGTGGGTATATTACATGCTCAATAGCATGTACTTTTTGCTGTAAGCTCTCTTCATTATCATCCATAGTGACACTGACTTTACCCTGAACAGCAAGGGGGCCCCCATCAAGCTCTTCAGTCACAAAATGTACAGTGCAGCCGTGTTCTTTGTCACCCGCTTCAATCGCACGCTTATGCGTATGTAGGCCTTTATATTTAGGGAGTAAGGATGGGTGGATATTAAGCATCCGTCCTTGATAATGACGAACAAACTCCGGTGTCAGAATCCGCATGAAACCAGCAAGTACAATAAGGTCAGGTTGATACTGATCTATCTCTTTAATCATCGCTTGATCAAAGCTGAGGCGATCTTCAAAGTCAGTATGTTTTAACGTGATTGCTGGAATATTAGCATTTTGGGCGCGCTGCAAGCCAAAAGCCTCGGCTTTATTGCTAAGAACAGCTTCGATACGGCCATTGATCTGGCCTGTATCGATAGCGTCCATTATAGCTTGCAGATTCGAACCACTACCTGAAATCAGGACAACGATTCTTTTGGTCATAGGCTGGATTAAACTCCCATGCCTGCAAGTTCAACCTGTTCTTCGCCGTTGTTTGCTTCAGCAATAGAACCGATTACCCAAGCCTCTTCATTGGCATCAGCCAGAATAGAAAGGGCTTCTTCTTGTTTTTCAGCAGGTACACAGATCACCATGCCGACGCCGCAGTTAAATGTGCGGTACATTTCAGTTGTTGCTACATTTCCTTGTTCTTGCAACCATGTGAAAACAGGAGGCAAAGTCCAAGACTGCGTATTAATTACCGCTTTGGCGTTAGCCGGAAGTACGCGTGGGATATTCTCAAGTAAACCGCCGCCAGTAATGTGAGATAGCGCATTAACTTGTGACTCTTTAATGAGCTTAAGCAGAGACTTAACATAGATCCGCGTTGGTGCCATTAAAGCATCAGCCAGAGGTTTGCCATCTAATTCAGCAGTTAATTCAGTGCCGCTTATTTCTAAGATTTTACGAATCAAAGAGTAACCGTTTGAATGGGGACCTGAAGAGGCTAAACCGATCAGTACGTCACCGACTTTAACTTGGCTACCATCTATAATGTCATCTTCTTCTACTACGCCTGTACAGAATCCGGCTAAGTCGTAATCTTCGCCTTCGTACATGCCTGGCATTTCTGCTGTTTCACCGCCGACTAAAGCGGCTCCGGCAAGCTCGCAACCTTTGCCTATGCCTGTTACAACATCTGCTGCAGTATCAACGTTAAGTTTACCCGTCGCGTAATAATCTAAGAAAAGTAGAGGTTCTGCGCCGGCTACAATCAAGTCGTTGACACACATAGCGACTAAATCGATACCAATAGTGTCGTGTTTACCTAAATCCATAGCTAAACGTAGTTTAGTACCGACACCGTCAGTACCTGAAACAAGTACAGGTTTACGATAGCCTTCAGGGATACGACATAGTGCGCCGAAACCACCTAAGCCTCCCATTACTTCTGGGCGGGCGGTGCTTTTTGCTACGCCTTTAATACGATCAACGAGGGCATTGCCAGCGTCGATATCGACACCCGCATCTTTATAGCTCAGTGAGCTGCTATCAGAACCGGTAGACATGGATCAGTTAACCTTTCATGTACAAGGGAAAATATGGAAGAAAATTATTGCGCGTATTCTACCGTTTCTTGGGATTTAATACACTCATATCCTGATGCAAAATTAACAAAATGTCATAAGAAACCATCTAAAAAGCATTATCAGCTTGTGGTACAGTTACGCCATCTTCCTGTTTGCAAACTTTGAGGCAGCTTAATGGACGTCTTGCGGACTTATTGCATCACCTTACTTGTATTTGTTTTTGCTGTTGTTACTCCCGTTGCTCATGCAGGCACTATGAGTAACCTTTACAGCGTTGAACTACCCGTGAACGCTGAAACGCAGGCGCCGACTGATGCACAAATTACTGAAGGCCTGAAACAGGTTCTGGTAAAAGTATCAGGTAAACGTTCATTGAATACGCATCCTGTTATTCGTCAGCAATTGCAGACGCCATCGACTTTTTTACAGCAGTTTAGTTTTACGAGTCGAATCATTGCGGGGCAAAATGTTACAAGACTTCTTCTTGATTATAACAGTGCTGCCGTTGATCACTTGATTACTCAAACTGGGGTGAAGCCATTAGGTATTCAGCGTCCGACCTTGTTGGTGTGGTTAGTCTCTGATCAACAGGGTTATCAAGACTTCGTTTCTGCTGATAGTGTTGAGATTAATTTATTAAATTCAACTGCTCGCGCTCGTGGCCTTCCTATTCAACTGCCTTTGTTAGATTTGCAGGATCAGACGGCAATACAGGTGAGTGATGTGTGGGGGTTATTTGAAGATGCAGTACAAGCCTCCTCAATACGCTATCGTCCTGATGCTGTGATTGCTGCGAGGCTGCAAAAATCAAATTCGGGCGTGATTCAGTTAGAAGCTATCTTTTTAACGGATGGGAAGGTTGAGCGGCTATCCTATTCAGGTAACGCAGAATCGGTCTTGACTCAAATGGTAGATACTATATCCGATCAGTTGTTTAATCCCGTTGTTAGCCATGATTTGAGCTATTTTCAATCAGGGGTTGCTGTTAAGGTGAGTAATATCAATAGCTTAAGTAATTATGTGCAGATGACTGATTTCTTAAAATCCCTTCCGATCGTACGTACACTAAAGCCTGAAAGGGTGATGGGTGGTGACGTTGTTTTGAGATTGGAGCTAGATGGAAGTGAGAAGCAGCTGCAGCAAGCAATCGGCGTTGAACCTCGTATTCAAGCGATGGATCAGCAATTAGATCTTAATGGCTTCAAAATATTGAGCTACCGTTGGCAAGGTTAAAACAAATAGGTATAGGGATATGACGGAATCACAACGCTGGTTTTTTTTAATAATAGCTTTAGTGCTATCAGGTGTGATCTATCTGTTAGCACCGATCCTTTCACCTTTTTTGATCGGGGCTTTACTGGCATATCTATCTGACCCTATTGCCGACCGTCTTGAAGCTTCTGGTTTATCAAGAACGGTTTCTGTAGTTATTGTTTTTATTGCTATGACCGCATTAGTGGCACTGTTGTTTCTTATCTTTATTCCAAAAATTGGTTATCAGATTCAAACCTTATTAGAACGGGTTCCTCAAGCGATAGTTTTGTTTGAAGAGCAGGTTTTTCCTTGGATTCTGAGTACTTTTAGCCTTGAAGCTTCTGTTTTTGATTTTGCCCATCTTAAAAAACTTTTAGTGGGTGATCTGCAAAAAACGAGCGATATTATGGCGCAATTAGTAGGTGGTATAACAAAGTCCGGCCTAGCTATTGTTGCATGGGTCGCGAATCTCGTTTTGATTCCTGTAGTGACATTTTATCTGTTACGTGATTGGGATGTTATGGTTGATAAAATCAAGCATCTATTACCGCGTAATCTAGAGCCAAAAGTCTCTCTATGGGCATCTGAATGCGATGAGGTGTTGGGTGCTTTTATGAAAGGGCAGCTATTAGTCATGTTGGCGCTAGGTATTGTTTATGCGTCAGGTTTATGGATAGTAGGGCTTGATCTAGCGCTCTTGGTTGGTATGATCGCAGGCCTTGCGAGTATAGTTCCCTATATGGGATTTATTATTGGTATTGCTGTAGCCAGTGTTGCGGCTTTTATGCAGTTCCAAGATCCTATGGTGCTGGCTTTTGTGGGTGTGGTGTTTATTGTTGGTCAACTATTAGAGGGGATGTTATTAACACCACTTCTGGTTGGTGATCGTATAGGATTGCACCCAGTCGCTGTTATTTTTGCTATTATGGCCGGCGGCCAGCTTTTTGGTTTTGTCGGGATTTTATTGGCACTACCTGTTGCAGCTGTAATTATGGTGTTACTGCGTCACCTAAATGAAGGGTATAAGAGTAGTGCTTTATACGCGCATGACTCTTCGAGTGATATTGAACAATCTGAATCGTTAACAAATGACAACTAACCATCCATTTCAAATCCCATTATCCGTTGGGTTGCGTGACGATGCTCGTTTTGAGAATTTTTATTCTCAAGGTAACGAATTAATATGCGCCAGCTTAAAAGCCGCAGCTCATGCCGAGGGTGAACAGTTCATCTATATTTGGGGTGGGGAGGGTGTTGGTTGTACGCATTTACTGCAAGCGGTTTGTCATGAAGCTGATCCTGCGGGCACAACTGCTGCTTATCTGCCTCTGGATGAGCTAAAACATATGGGTGGTGGTATTCTTGATGGTATGGAATATCTTGATCTTGTTTGCTTAGATAGTATCGATGTAGTGGTAGGTGACAAGCAGTGGGAAGAGGCGTTGTTCCATTTCTTCAATCGTATTCGTGAACAAGGCAATATATTAATTATTGCCGCAAGTTCTGCACCGCGATATTTAGGAATTAACTTACCCGATTTAGCGTCTCGTCTAAGTTGGGGGGTCGTTTTTCAGGTTCAGGCTTTAGATGATGTCACTAAGCTTAAAGCAATTCAGATGCGGGCTACTGCACGCGGACTTGAGTTCTCTGAAGATGTTGCTCGCTACCTCCTTCATCGCGCAAGTCGTAATATGAATGATTTAACGTCGTTACTTGATACCTTAGATCAAGCCTCTTTGAGTGCTAAACGTAAGGTGACTATTCCTTTTATTAAAGAAGTAACAGGGTTGTAAGCAGTCTTTTAGAGCAGACTGCGATTAGTAATTTCCTCCCTCTTTATGCTCTAGTTACCCCTATTTCTTTTCTGGTTTTTCATAAAACTGTCATTATTATCTGTGAAGCTCTTCTATGTAGAGCTCTAATTTCATTGGGGCGCTTTTCTTGGAGGCTATATGGCGAAGAATCATCTTTCTGAAAAATTGCAGAAAAAGATAGACAAAGAAAAGGTGTTGGTTAAAGAGAACAACGTTCGCTTTACGGTGACGCACCTGAGTCCTAAAGGAAAAGTACTGGGCCGTGAATGGTATAAAGGTTTTGCGGCTGTGACGGATAAGCGTTTAGTGTTGGTCTCAAATAGTGTTAAGTTTCTCAATCTAAAAGGCGGTGATGATCGTTTCTCTACTGCAAAGTTTATTGAAGATAATGTTGCATGTTTAGAAGTCGAGTATTTTAAAGAGGTTGGCAGTCATCGTTGCGTAGAATTTCATATATATACAGATAAAGTCGATAAGTTTTTAAAGCAGATCGAGAAATTATCTTAGGTTGTATCTAGGCAGGGTGTCTTCCTGCCTATATTTACCCTACTTCCTCAAGTAAACAGCTCCCTTCCTTGATAAATATAATCAACTCCCGCATTATTCCGCTTTTTTATGGGGCTTTGCGTGTATCAGATCATTGATCAAACAGACGATCTTCTTGTGATTAACAAATCTCAGGGGGTTAGTGTCCATAAAGACCAGAATGACACTGGTTTAACTATGCAGTTAAAAGATGATCTTAAATTAGATGAACTTTATCTCATACATCGATTAGATAAAGTCACATCAGGCCTTTTGCTCTTTGCGAAACAGGCGAAAGCTGCGGCGGCACTCTCTGCGCTATTCCGGGAGCGTAAAGTCACTAAGTACTATCTTGCAATATCTGCAAAAAAGCCTCGCCGAAAGCAAGGTGCTATCATTGGCGATATGGTCAAGGCGAGACGGGGCAGCTGGAAGCTTTTGTTGAGCAAAGAAAACCCCGCGATTACTCAGTTCTTTAGTACTTCACTAGCTCCGGGGTTCCGTCTGTTTATCATAAAACCATATACAGGGAAGACCCACCAAATTCGTGTAGCTTTAAAAAGTGAAGGTTCACCAATATTAGGTGATCAGCTTTATGCGGGTTTGCAATCTGATCGGGTTTATCTGCATGCTTTTAGTTTGAGTTTTAGCTACGACAATCAACAGTATAATTACTCCTGCTTGCCTAACGAAGGGGAGCTGTTTGGCAGTGATTTTAAACGAGTGGTTAGTGATTTTTTCGAGCACCCAGATCGATTAAAATGGCCAAAAATAACGATTAATAAAAGGTAATAATGATGAGTGGTAATGAGCGTATTGAACGTGATTTTAACCTTCGCGATGAAGATGAGAAAAAGGCCTTCCTTGAGGAAACTTGGTGTGATAACTGCCAAGAGGTCAATCTTGGAATGAAAAATCCAATAGAGTATGAGCAAAACGATATTATCTTTATTGAAGGTAAATGTTGTAAATGTGGAAATATTATTCTGACTGAGATAACAGAAGAAGAGTTTTAAGTTAATTAAGTGTTTGAACTGCGTTTTTAGGTTTAGCACAGGTTGGGGAAAGATTGTTGTCCAGCGATTTTGAAAATAGATTTGGTGGTACGCGTCGCTTATACGGTACTGATGTTGTTGATATGTATAGTCGTGCGCATATCTGCGTTATTGGTATTGGTGGAGTCGGCTCCTGGGTTGCTGAAGCGCTTGCACGCACTGCGGTTGGGAAGATAACACTAATCGATTTAGATGATATCTGTATTACTAATGTTAATCGCCAGATTCATGCATTAGATGGCAATATTGGTCGTTCTAAAGTTGAAGCTATGGCTGAGCGGATTAAACTGATTAATCCTGCATGTCATGTGAATGAGGTTGATGATTTTATTACCCTTGAAAATATTCCCGAGTTGATTACTAGTGATTTCGACTATGTGATCGATGCCATTGATAGCGTGAAAGAAAAAGCCGCTTTAATCTCCCATTGTGGCTACCGAAAGATCCCTATTATTACTGTAGGCGGAGCGGGTGGACAAACAGATCCGACGAGAATTGAGATCTGTGACCTATCCAAAACCAGCCATGACCCACTTGCCGCTAAAGTACGTTCATTATTACGTAGGCACTATCAGTTTAGTAAAAGCGGGAGACGCTTTTCGGTGGACTGCGTGTATTCGACTGAGCAGCTAGTATATCCACAGCCTGACGGTTCCGTTTGTGCACAAAAAAGTATTACGGATGGAAATACCCGTTTAGATTGTTCGGGCGGTTTTGGTGCATCAACCTGTGTGACAGCCAGCTTCGGTTTTGCGGCAGTTGCTAGAGTGTTGGATAAAATGAGAAAGCGTTGGGAGAGGGAACAAGCTCGCTTGCATGATGTGTAATGTGAAGGGGTGGATGAGTTAAAGCGTAGCCCATATTAGATAAGTGGGTTACGCTGGTTTAGATTTCTTGAGCGCTAATTATATGCTTCAGGAATATAGGTTACTCAATAATCTGATCATCACGCAGACGGAAAGGGTGCCAAGGGTAAGTTCCCATAATGCGCACCTCCTTAGCAAAGAAATCTAACTCTTGAAGAGCATATTTCATAGACTCTTGGTAGGGATGCCCTTCAACGTCAAGGTGAAAACTGGTGGCCGTCATCGTATCTGATGCCATATAGCTTTCAAGTTTCAACATATTAACGCCGTTAGTTGAAAAACCTCCTAGTGCTTTATAAAGGGCGGCAGGGATGTTTCTGACGGTAAACATGATTGAGGTCATGAAGCGCACATCTGGTTTTAACTCAGGCATATGACTATCGCGTGCCAAAATCATAAAGCGTGTAGTGTTGCCTGATTTATCCTGAAAATTATCCCGTAGAATATTAAGGTCGTAAAGTTCTGCGGCAAGGCTAGATGCGATGGCAGCTAGACCTTTGTTATTCGGATTTACACTGAGGTCAGCAGCGGCCCCTGCCGTATCAAGGCTGGCAATCGGTTCAATGCCAAGCTCGGCGATATTGCCGTAACACTGTGCGAGTGCTTGGGGGTGAGAGGATACCGATGTGATTTCGCTTATTTTGCTGCCTTTGGGCGCAAGCAAGCAGTGATTGACCGGTTCGAAATGTTCACCAACAATGTGAAGTTTCGTTTGTGGCATTAAGCGATAGATCTCTTCTACTCGCCCTGCAGTAGAGTTCTCTAATGGGATCATTGCAAATCGCGCTTTTCCGCTATCCACCATAAACATCGCATCAGCAAAGGTATGGCATGCTTTTGCTTCTAGCTCTGGGTAAGCTTTACGACAGGATAAGTGGGAATAGGCGCCCGGGACACCTTGGTAAGCGATTATTGCTGGGAGATCGGTCATAGTATTTAATCTATCAATGTAAAACGAGGTGCGTATTATTACACAGAGATAAACTCTCTGTTACTGTTCAAATGAGTTTAATTACGTGTTTCTGTTCCTTTGGGTAGGTAAATAGCACAACCTTATGATCGCTTTTAATCTATTATGCCCTTTTGTTTTAAATCTATTGGCTAAATCACAGTTAATTGGTGATGACTGTTTATCCTGATGAGTACCTCTTTAATGATACATCGTTTACTGATGGCGCTAATTTTTCTGGTTTTTACTTTATTGTTCACTTGGCAAGTGGTTAATGTGACTCGTGATTGGACATTGCAGCGTTTACATGACCAAGGCTCTGCTGAGTTGCTTAAGGTGATTACCGAGCTTCGAGTCGCTTTGGGCGAGTATCGTTACTTACCCTTTCTTATTTCACAAAATGTGAGTGTTAAAGAGCTACTGGCTTTCTCTAAATCAGAAAAAAGCGCTGAAGTGAGTTTATACCTTGAGCAAACGAACCTTGTTGCAGGTTCCTCCTCTCTTTTTTTATTAAACACTGAAGGTAGGGCACTGGCTTATAGTCATTGGCGAGATGAAGAGGATTTTTTTCAGCGCTCCCATAACAATCAAACGTATTTTCAACAGGCGAAAGGTGGCCATCGGGGCAGACAATTTAGTTTGAATGTAGATACAAAGCGACCTGCCTATTTTTTGTCTTCTCCTATCTATGAAGGCACTCGTTTTATTGGCGCAGCAGTCGTCCGGATTGAGCTGCAAAACTTAGTGCAAAAGCTTCGTTCGGTTGAAACTGTGCTTATTACCGATAACAAAGGAACCTTGTTTTTCTCTACGGGCTCTTTTCAGCGTTTTGAGAACCTCCAAGCTCAAGCGCGTATATATCCACATGAATTAAGCAATGGTGTTACTACCACTTTGTGGGAGAAAGAAAAACGCCATTGGCTTGCGCGCTCTGTCGCACTTGATGACTTAGCTTGGGAGGTGACGGTTTTAAATGATACCGATGTGGTTAATAAAAATGTTCGTAATGCCACATTGTTCTCATTTGGTGGCTGTATCGCTTTTGGTTTGCTTATGCTGTTGTTTAGAGAGCGGCAGTTAAAGCTACGATCTCAGAATGAAACACGTCAAGCATTAGCGCGAAATGAAGCGCAGCAGAAAGCGATTATCAATCATGCTCAAGTTGGCTTACTGTTAATCGATAGTCAGGGGCTAATACGCTTTGCAAATAAAATGGCGTTACAGCAGTTTGCGGTAATGATGAAGATGATTCTCAACCGTCCCATTGCGGAGATGGTGGTAGCTGACGGTGGTCCTTTAGTTAATCGGCTTCTGACTAATTTAGATTGGGATGGTTTTTCGCCATTGATTGGTTACGAATCGGTAGGCGTTAGAGGGGACGGTACTGAATTCCCCTTAATGATCTCTGTCCGAAAAATGTTGCCAGAACAGTCTCCCTCTCTACGTGACCTAGCGCTTGAAAAAGATGAAGCAAAGCGATTTTTGGTAACGGTTATCGATATATCCCGCCGTAAAGGCTTAGAAATGGAGCTTAAACGGGCCAATAATTCGTTAGAAACTAAGGTTGAAGAGCGAACAAAGGCCTTAAGCGAAGCGCAAAATGAATTGATTCAGGCCGGAAAAATGGCTGCCTTAGGGCGCATGTCTACGGCGGTTGTTCATGAACTTAACCAGCCTTTAACTGCGATTCGGAATTATGTGGCGATCTGTAAACAGCTGTTGAGCCAGCCTGAGATGCTAACTGAGAATCTATCTGAGATTGATCTGCTAACACAGCATATGGCTCAAATTACCTCTCAATTAAAAACTTATGCTTATAAAAAGCCTGAGGATAAACAACCGGTATCTGTTCAGATGGTGGTTGAGCATTCATTGTTACTGTTTAAGCAACGTATTGTCGATGAGCAAGTTGAATTAACGACGCAACTGCCGGGAAATACATTATACGTATTGGGCGACAATGCTCGTTTAGAGCAAGTGATAGTTAATCTGGTTAATAATGCTTTAGATGCGATGGGTACAAGCGCTGAGCGAAAGTTGAGAATCGAGGTGACCTATGGCGATAAGGTCATTATTTCGATCAGTGATTCGGGCATGGGTATTGCTGCGGATCTATTGGATAGTTTATTTGATCCATTTGTAACGTCTAAAAAGATTGGTGAT
This sequence comes from Neptuniibacter sp. 1_MG-2023, assembly GCF_030547185.1. Classification (GTDB taxonomy): domain Bacteria; phylum Pseudomonadota; class Gammaproteobacteria; order Pseudomonadales; family Balneatricaceae; genus Neptuniibacter. The sequence goes on along the minus strand of NZ_JAUOQR010000006.1, from coordinate 134,375 downwards.
GGATTAGGTCTAGGGCTAGCTATTGTGAAATCTATTATTCGTGATCTAGAGGGTGATATAGAAGTAGGGGAGAGCCCGCTAGGTGGGGCCTCTTTTACGGTGAAATTACCTCTTTTCTCGGAGGATCATTAAAAGGTTATGGGCGAAATGAGTGTAAACGAAAATAACTTCAGAGGTACCGTTCTTCTTGTTGATGATGAAGCAATGGTACGCAAGTCAACGGAAAAGTGGCTAACCATGGCTGGCTTTGAGGTGATTGGCTGCGATAGTGGCGCTGAAGCACTTAAACATATTTCTGAATCTTTCCGAGGGATTGTCGTTAGTGATGTGAAAATGCCCGAGATGAGTGGTTTAGAGTTTATGGCATTAGCATTGACTGAGGTGCCAGGTCTTCCTGTCGTGTTGGTGACCGGGCATGGGGATGTAGATATGGCGATCTCGGCCATGCGGAAAGGGGCTTATGATTTTATCGAAAAGCCCTTTAACCCAGAACGATTAGTGGAAACGATTCAGCGCGCCTGTGAAAAGCGTCGCCTCATGTTAGATAATCTTCGTTTGCAGCAGCATTTAGCAAGCTCAACAGGCATAGATAAACGATTGATCGGAATATCACCTGTTATACAGCGTTTAAAGCAGGAGATTATTACCTTAGCTGATTTAGATACCAATGTGATTATTTATGGAGAAACCGGCACGGGAAAGGAGCTTGTAGCCCAGTCATTGCATGAGTTCAGTACCCGAAATAAAGCGCATTTCGTTCCTATTAATTGTGGTGCTATCCCTGAAGCATTAATAGAGAGTGAGTTGTTTGGCCATGAAGCGGGTGCGTTTACTGGGGCGAGTAAGCGCCGTATTGGTAAATTTGAATATGCGAGTGGTGGTACGCTGTTTCTTGATGAGATTGAGAGTATGCCTTTGCATCTGCAAATTAAGTTATTGCGAGCATTGCAGGAGGGAGTGATTGAAAGGTTAGGTGGTAATGCACCTATAGCGGTGGATCTGCGAGTGATTGCTGCAGCAAAAACGGATCTGAGAGTGGATGATAATTTCCGCGAAGATCTATTTTATCGTCTTAATGTCACCCAATTACATATACCACCCCTGCGGGATCGTTTGGAAGATGCACCTTTGCTGTTTGAGCATTATTTGAGGATGACAGCGCAAAGCCATGAGTGTGAGCCGCGTATATTGCCAGAGCAAGATATAAGAGCACTGCATAGCTATCAATGGCCTGGTAATGTGCGAGAACTTAAAAATGTGGCGATGAGATACGCATTGGATAAGCGGGTGTCTGTATCCGCTATATTGTTTCCAGATGATCAGCCTATGCAGCTAAACGAGTTAAGTGGGGATATCTCTCAGCCATTAGCGATTCAGGTCGCAGCTTTTGAAGCCGAAGTGATTAAGCGCTCGTTGGCTGAGCATGAGGGTAATATTAAAGCTGTAATGGATATGCTTGATTTGCCGCGTCGTACGTTGAATCAGAAGATGGCTAAATATGGTCTTCATCGCTCCGACTTTACCCCGGATTGATTTTTACTATCTGATTTATAAGGTTATTTTAAATAGGCGATTTTTTGCTTATTGTGCGTAGCTCTCCTCTTATTTGATGTGACTTCCATACTTTTGAATTTCTTCCACTTTTACCGACAGCCCCAAGTCAGTGGCTATGCGCCTATTTTTATATGCTTCTACTTGTTTTGCTCTTAGCTTTTATCGTCTTTAGCTGAAATAAGCTATTTTTTGCTTATATAGCCTGCTTTTGATAAGCGTAATTTTGCCTATTTTTATTGCCTTTAATGTTAATGATTATTAACTTGTTGAAATTTATGGTAAATATTTTATTTTTTAAGATGGCATTATGTTTGCTTGTTATAAATCGTGTAATAGATTTAATAATAAAACACCAAATGAAGAAGGGTTACAGGATGACAATAACAAAACGTACTTTTATCAAGGGTATGGGCTTAGCGCTTGCAGTGAGCACTGCAGTAGGAACGGCAGGCTTAGTTCAGGCAGCTGATGAGAGACACTCTTATATATTGGCAACAGCATCAACAGGTGGAACTTATTACCCGGTAGGTGTTGCGCTTGCAACGTTGACTAAAATTAAACTTGAGCCATCACATAAGATCTCCATGTCTGCGATTAACTCAGCAGGTTCAGGTGAGAACATTAAGTTATTGGGCGAAAACGAAGCTCAGTTTGCTATCCTGCAGGGTTTATATGGTGCTTGGGCTTGGAATGGCGAAGGTCGTCTTAAAGAAGCGGGTCCTCAGAAAAATTTACGTTCAGTAACTATGCTTTGGCAGAACGTAGAACAGTTTGTTATGAAAACTGATCATACGAAAACTGGCACGATTGCAGATATGAATGCATTAGCTGGTAAAAAGTTTTCTATAGGTAAAAAGAACTCTGGTACTGAAGGGTCTGGTAGAACAATCTTAAGCAACTTAAACATTGATGCTGATGGATTTAATCTTGCGTATATGGGTTACGGTGCATCAGCAGATGCATTGCAAAACGGTACGATTGAAGGGATGAATATCCCATCGGGTGTACCTACTTCAGCGATTACTCGTGCTTACGCTGCGTTAGGTAGCGACATTACGGTGCTTAACTTTACCGATGAGCAGATTAAGCAGGCGAATGGTAATTATAAGCTGTGGACGCCATATCATATCCCCGCTAATACTTACCCAGGTCAAAGCAAAGATATCAATACCATGGCTCAGCCAAACTTTTTGGCAGTACGTGATGATGTTTCGGAAGAAGATGTTTATTTGCTGACTAAAACAGTTTATGAAAATCTAGCATTCTTAAATGGTATTCATAAAGCGACTAAAGCAATGTCGTTAGAAAAATCTATCGCCGGTTTACCTGTGCCACTTCATGCAGGTGCTGCGCGCTACTATAAAGAGATGGGTATAGAGATACCTGATCACTTGATTGCTAAATAATTTGATTGGGAGGGAACTATTAATTTAGTGGGTTGTCCATTATTACAGCTCTCCTCCTACTTTTGGTTTGAAGTGTTCAGACCGGTGCAAACTTAGCTACCAGCGAGGTTAAGTTTGCGCCACCTATTTTTTTATAACTACTCCAGCAATTGTTACCATCATTCTTCAGAATTGTAATCTGAGGTTATGGGGTTTTTGCGCATCGAATTTGTTTGAGCGATTAGAATTATGGCGACTGAAGCGAACGTAAATGATCAAGAAGATATTAGAGAAAAACTCAAAGGGCTAGAGCTTACGCAGCGTCCTGAGAACTCTGTCACTGGAAAAATTATTTATTGGGTAGGTGTCGCTTTTGCGTTGGCGCATATCTATTTCAACACATTAGGTACTTGGTCTGAGCTTTATGTTGCCGCCGTTCACTTTAGTGGCTTTGCATTTCTGTGTGCTTTGATGGTCCCTGTCTTTAATTCCTCGAATGTAGCTAAGCAGAAAGTCGCTTTAATATTGGATCTTTTGCTCGGTGTTGCCGCAGTTGCTTGTGCGTTGTATTTAATTGGTTTTGAAGATGCTCTCTATGATAGAGGGGTTAAGTTTGTCCAATGGGACTGGGTCTTCTCTATAAGCGCTATCTTTATCGCTTTGGAAATGGCTCGAAGAACAACAGGTTGGTTTATTCCATCAATGATTTTAGTGGCTTTGACCTATGTTTTTTGGTGGGGTCAATACATTGATGGTATGTTCGGTTTTGCCGGCCTTAGTTTAGAAACCTTGCTCTACCGTTCCTATTTTTCGTCTGAAGGTATGTTTGGCCAGATAGCTCGCATATCTTGGACCTATGTTTTCATGTTTATCTTATTCGGTGCCTTTTTAGTTAAGTCAGGTGCTGGCGATTTTATTATTGATCTTTCCCGTTGCGCTGCAGGCCGTTTTGTTGGTGGGCCTGGCTTTGTTGCTGTACTAGGGTCTGGTTTGATGGGTTCAGTTTCTGGATCATCAGTTGCTAACACAGTGTCCACGGGTGTGATTACCATTCCATTAATGCGAAAAGCGGGCTTTCCTGCGCGTTTTTCAGCGGGCGTAGAAGCGGCTGCATCAACAGGTGGGCAGCTAATGCCACCCGTGATGGGGGCTGGTGCATTTATTATGGCATCCTATACGCAGATCTCTTATCTCGATATTATTGCGATCGCGGCTTTACCTGCATTCTTGTACTTTTTATCGGTTGGCTTCTTTGTTCGTGTAGAAGCTAAACGTAGTCATGCTCATGCTGTCGAAATAGATACTCGCACTTTAGGTGAAGTATTTAAGGGGGGCTGGCATTTCTTACTGCCTCTGGTGGTCTTAGTTTCCTTGCTGGTTTATGGTTTTACACCCACTTACGCCGCTGGTATTTCAATTATTTCGGTTGTGGTTTCATCTTGGTTATCTAAGCACCCTATGGGAATCAAAGAGATTCTTGATTCTCTCGCCCAAGGTTCACGGAATATGGCGACTACAGCGATGTTGCTTATCTCTGTCGGCTTAGTTGTTAATGTAGTTGCAATGACGGGGATCGGGAATACCTTCTCACTTATGGTGACTGAATGGGCAGGGGGGAGCTTATTAATCACTTTAGTTTTGATCGCATTAGCCTCACTAATCTTAGGTATGGGACTGCCGGTAACGGCTGCTTATATTGTTTTGGCAACGCTTTCAGCGCCGGCACTTTATGGATTAATGGCCGAAAGCCGTTTGTTGGATTTGATCGTGACCGGCACGCTACCTGATGCCGCCAAAACCATATTTATGTTAATTGATATGGATAAGGTGAGTTTATTATCGGCACCGATGAGTGAGGTCGATGCTAAGGCATTATTGAACTCTATACCGGCTGATTTTAAAGGTCAGTTACTAGATCAAGCTTTGGCTCCTGAAGCCTTAGCGATGATTTTGTTGTCTGCTCATATGATTATTTTCTGGTTATCTCAGGATTCCAATGTAACTCCACCTGTTTGTTTGACTGCTTTTGCGGCGGCTGCGATCGCTAAAACACCGCCAATGGCGACAGGCTTTACTGCATGGAAGATTGCTAAAGGTTTGTATGTAGTTCCTTTGCTTTTTGCTTATACCAATTTTATTGGTGGTACTACGGCAGAGGTGTTAAGCATATTTGTCTTTGCGGTCTTTGGTCTATATGCTTTTGTTGGCTTTATGGAAGGCTATCTAGAAGGGCCGTTGAATATAGTGATGCGAGCTTTATGCGGCGTATGTGCTATCGCTCTTTTGTGGCCCCATGATCAAATGTTGGTAAGTTTGGCAGGGGGAGCGGTCTTTATTATGATCTTTATGTTTAGTCGAAAAGCGGATAAAGATGCTCTTCAAGCTGTGTAAGCACTTGGATAGTTATTGGGTTAGTTACTTGGTTTAATGGCAGGGGGTTTTGTGGCACTAGGTTCAGAACAAGAGATTTATGATTTTATTGTCATTGGTGGTGGGATTTTAGGCATGTCAACTGCGTGGCAGTTGCAGCAAAAGTATCCTGACAGATCTGTTCTTGTTCTAGAGAAAGAATCTAGTGCTGCACAGCATCAAACGGGACATAACTCAGGTGTGATTCATGCTGGTGTTTATTATAAACCTGGTAGTTTGAAAGCTAAATTTTGTAAGGATGGGAATAAAGCGACTAAGGCTTTTTGTCTTGAGAACGATATTCCTTTTGATCAGTGTGGAAAGTTATTGGTTGCTACAGACCAAGCTGAATTGGAAAGAATGCAAGCGCTGATCACTCGTTGTGCTGACAATGGTATTGAGATTGAGGTGCTAGATCAGCAAGCGCTGAAAACTAAAGAACCCCATATTCAGGGCGTAGGTGCGATATTTGTACCCTCAACGGGGATTGTGAACTATACCCAGATTACTCAGCGGATGGGGGATCTTGTAGCGTCAGCAGGTGGCCAGATCCACTTTAATACAGCTGTGACAGGGATCGAAGAGTTTGCAGATCGTGTGACGGTTTATACGGAAGGTAAACGCTTTCATAGTCGCTATTTAGTGGCGTGTGCAGGCTTACATTCTGATAGAGTCGTTGAAATGATGGGGTTAGAGCCTGATTTTCGAATTATTCCGTTCAGGGGTGAGTATTATCAGTTATCATCTAAGCATAATCAGATCGTAAATCATTTGATCTATCCAATCCCTAATCCCGATCTACCTTTTTTAGGTGTTCATTTAACACGAATGATTGATGGTTTTGTGACTGTAGGGCCAAATGCCGTGTTAGCCTTTAAGCGGGAAGGGTATAAAAAAACCGATATAAGCTTGAAAGATAGTTTCCAGATGCTGACTTATCCTGGAATGATCAAGTTACTGGTTAAGCATTTCAGAGCGAGTCTTTCAGAGCTGAAAAACTCCATCTCTAAAAAAGGTTACCTACGTTTAGTTCAGAAATATTGTCCAGAGCTAACCGTGAATGACCTAGAGGCCTATCCAGCGGGTATTCGTGCTCAAGCTGTTGCAAAAAATGGCGATGTTATAGACGACTTCTTGTTTATGAATACAAGTCGTTCACTCGCCGTTTGTAATGCTCCTTCTCCAGCAGCTACTTCAGCTATCCCTATTGGTAAACATATCGTTGAGAAAGTTTCATTGTTGGTGGATCTATAACCATTGTTATTTATACGGTTATTTATACGTCAAATCGGGTAAAAGGGACCTGTCCATTTTTTGTGCTGAAGTGCCTACTGTTGAATAACTGACGGGGTGCGTCGCAGGTTTTACTGATTCGGTAATTAGCTGCCAGTAACTGTTTACAAATATCGCACCAAGGCTTAACTCCCTCTTTACCTAACTCATTTAATTGTTCAGGGGATGGGTAACCTTGGCTATTTTTAATGGTTTCTACACACTTCTCGCAACTCTTCATCCTAGATCGCCTTTTATTATTGTAATTGCATTTGTTGATTATTAGTGCGCGGGCTATTTTAGACCACATAAAAAATAAGGCTATAAGAATAATTCTTAATTGTTTTGTTCTTTTATTAAAGGGTCGAGTTGAGAGGGTTCTCCCATCTGTTATTAGATGAGAGGGCTCTTGCAAAAAAAATAGTGATAATAATCTGCTGCAGGAATGATCTTTTTCGTCATTTTTTTGAAAGTAGGTAAACGATCCGTATTATTTTTTTGGGCGTACTGCCGTCCAGTAATGTTGTTTCCAATAGGGGTTATCTAACCGGCTTAATGTCACGCCTTGGCTGGTGGATGCATGAAGAAAAATGCCCTGTTCAACATAGACACCTACATGTCGTTGTTTATTACCGCCTAGTTTGAAAAATACAAGATCGCCGGGGATTAGCTGATGTTGTTTAACCTTTATACCGCTATCTACTTGTGCGATTGTCGTTCGAGGTAAATGCTGTCCAAAAATTGTTTTATAGGTAAGTTGGGTAAAGGCCGAGCAATCAACCCCTTGACGTGATTGGCCACCCCAGCGATAGGGGGTGCCTTTCCAGCTTTTATGTTGACCTAAAAGGGCATTAGCAACGGGCGATTGAGGTTGAATGTTAACGGTTGCCGTTGATGTACGAGTGGAATAAGAGCTACAGCCCTGTAGAATAAGAATCAAAAATAGTAGTAGGTTAATTGAGCGTAAATTTATCATGAGTCCTCTTTAAATGGGCGCTAAAATATTGGCTTAGAGTATAACCCCAACTAATATGTACTAAACAGATTGGCTTTCTAAGCGTAACTGCCTATTATGCCCACCTATTTCCACAGTCTCTAGAAAGCGATTTATCATGACCGAAGATTTTCAGATTGGCCAGCGTTGGTATAGTTACACAGAAGCGGAGTTAGGTTTAGGTGTAGTTACTGAACTGGTAGATCGACGTGTAGATATTTTATTTCCTGCCACAGGAGAAGAACGTACCTATGCACAAAACAATGCTCCTCTGAGCCGTATTGTTTACCCTATAGGCGATCAGATCACGGATGATAACGGCGTTTCAATCATTGTCACACAGCATGAAGAGAGTAAAGGTTGTGTTATCTACTTTGGGGATGATGAAAACGGGGATGAGAAAATTATTCATGAAGCCTCCCTTGAAAGTTCAGTTCACTTTAGTAAACCTTACGAACGATTGTTTGCAGGCCAGATAGATAAACTGCGTCATTACGAATTAAGATTAGAAACCTTAAAGCATCAGCATAATCATCAGCAATCCGCAGCTTATGGTTTATTGGGGCCGCGGGTTCAATACTTGCCCCATCAATTTTATATCGCCTCTGAAGTGGGTCAGCGAATAGCGCCTAGGGTTCTGTTGGCTGATGAGGTTGGTTTAGGGAAAACTATTGAAGCGGGCTTGATCATTCATCAACAGCTTGTAACAGGCTTAGCTAGTCGTATTCTTATTATTGTACCGGATAGCTTGATTCATCAGTGGCTAGTGGAGATGCTGCGCCGCTTTAATCTACACTTTTCTATTTTGGATGAAGGGCGCTGTTTAGATAGTGAAGGTAATCCGTTTGAGGATGCTCAGCTTGTTTTAAGCCCACTCTCTTTATTTACTCGCGATGAAAAATATTTAGATCAAGCCGTCCAAGCGGGTTGGGATCTAATGGTGGTGGATGAAGCACATCATTTAGGATGGAGCGAAGAGGGGGCAAGTCATTCCTATCGTTGTATCGAATCTTTAGCGCTTAAAGTTAAAGGTTTATTGTTGCTGACAGCTACGCCTGAGCAGTTAGGCATTGAAAGTCATTTTGCACGTTTACGTCTTCTTGATCCCGATCGTTATTACGATTTAGAAAAATTCATCACAGAAGAGCAGGACTTTAAATGTGTTAACCAATTAATTGAGACCCTACAGGCTCCCGATAGTTGGCATGATGCGTTACAAGATCAAGTATTGATTGCACTGCTGAATAAGTATTTGGGCGATGATATTGCTGACCTACTTGCTCAACATAAAGATGATGATAGTGAGGAACGGGCAGAATTAATCGATAAAACCGTCCGAGCGCTATTAGATCAGCATGGCACAGGGCGTGTCTTGTTCCGTAATACCCGTGAAAGTGTTCAAGGCTTCCCGCAGCGTAAGTTACATATTTATCCTTTGTCGTTACCACAAGCCTACGCAGATGTTATTGATTCTGCATCGATGGAACGCCGCTTACATCCTGAAACGCTTATTGCTGATGGGCAGGGCTCCGCATGGTTGTTAGAAGATAACCGCGCGGACTGGTTGATCAAATGGCTAGATGATTACAAAGGCGAGAAGATACTCGTTATCTGTGCCCATGCGCAAACGGCGATAGCGTTGGAAAAGCAGTTGCGTTTATTTGAAGGACGACGAACAGCACTTTTCCATGAAGGTATGAGTCTTGTTGAGCGTGATAGAGCTGCCGCTTACTTTGCCGATAGTGAACAAGGGGCGCAGCTGCTGATCTGTTCAGAAATTGGTAGTGAAGGCCGTAACTTCCAGTTTGCTCATCATATGGTGATGTTTGATCTGCCGATGAATCCAGACCTTCTTGAGCAACGTATTGGGCGTTTAGATCGTATAGGACAGCTTAAAGACGTTAATATCCATGTACCTTATTTTGCGGATAGCTCCCAAGAGGTTCTATTGCGTTGGTACGCTGAAGGGCTAGGTGCTTTTGAGCAGGTTTGTCCCACCGGGCAAAGCTTAATGCAGCAGTTTGCGTCTGACCTACACCACTGTATGGAAAATACAGAGGATCAAGCGGGTATTGATCGCTTAATTAAAGAAACCTCTCATAGCCAGCAGGCATTACTTGAAGAGTTGCAGCAGGGGAGGGATCGTCTTCTGGAGTTAAACTCCTGTAATACATCAGTGGCTGAAGCTTTGCTGGATGCTGTTGAAGAGGATAGCCAGCCTGGAACTTTGTCATCCTATATGGGCCGCGTGTTTGATCATTTTGGCGTAGAGCAGGAGAGCACAGGTATCAATGGTGTCATCCTCCACCCAGGTGATCATATGCTCAGCAGTCATTTTCCAGGTTTGCCTTCTGATGGTATGACAGCGACATTTCAGCGTAATGAAGCACTATCCCGTGAAGATATGCATTTCCTTAGTTGGGAACACCCAATGGTCTCCGGTGCAATGGAGATGATGCTTGAAGGCAGTTACGGAAGCTCAACGCTTTGTACGATGAAGCTCTTGCCGCTCAAAGCGGGTAGCTTATTAATTGAAGCGGTCTTCCGAGTGCATTGTATCTCTGATAAATCACTACAGTTGCAGCGTTACCTATCAGAAGCTTGTGTGCGGCGTGTGATTGATAGTAATGGTAATGATTTGACTGATGTTATTACGGAGCAACATTTTGCGAGCTTAGGTAAGCGGGTTGGTAAAAATGTGGCGTATAATTTGGTTAAGCATACCCGCGAAGATATTAGTGCTTTGGTTGCTAAACTTGAGACACAAGTGGAAGAAAAGGGCGAGCAGTTAATGACTGATGCGCTTGAGATGTTAAAACGACAGCAACGTGCAGAGAAAGATCGTCTTGTTGCTCTGGCTAAAGTGAATCCAAATATTCGTCAGGAAGAGCTTGAAGCACATGATCAATTGACAGCTCATCTTGTGGATGCGCTACAGGAAGGTGCTTTGAAAATGGATGCTATACGAGTAGCAGTTATTACTCACGAGTAATTTGAGGAATGCTTTTAATAAAAGAAGCTAGCTATTGCTAGCTTTTTTATGTCGTTTTCTTTTTTGTTTTTGCAGTAGGTAGCGCTTGTAAGGGGTTATCTGGCCAAGGGTGCTTAGGGTAGCGTCCTTTCATATCTTTTTGTACCTCACTATAGGCGTTGCTCCAGAAACTTTTCAGATCTTGTGTTACTTGCAGAGGCCGTTGTGCAGGTGATAATAAGTGCAGTTGCAGAGCTGTGTTATGAGCAATCGTTGGTGTTGTCTCGCAGCCAAACATCTCCTGTAGTTTTACAGCCAGTACTGGTGGTGTTTGAGAATAGTCGATTTTTATATTAGAGCCGGAGGGAACGCGATACCGTTCAGGTGCGAGTTCATCAAGCTGCTGAGGTAATGGCCAAGGCAGTAGCGCAAGAAGAATATTTTTTAAATCTAATTGCTTAAGGTCACTTAGGCGGGAAATATTATTTAGAAACGGCGCTAACCATATTTCTAAATTCTCCAGTAACCACTGATCGGTCAAGTCTGGCCAATTGTGTTCCAGCCCCCCTTGTTTGGAATTATTTGTGTTGCTGCGATAGAGAAAGTTTACTCGGTCACGCCACTGATTAAGTTCGTTATTCCAAGGTAAAATGTTGATGCCTTGTTGGCGTATATAACTCAATGTTGCATTGATTATAGCCTCTTTTGATGGTGACTTAAGGGGCTCCTTTTTTACAATGATTTGGCCAATGCTGAGCTGTTTTTCAGCAATAATTCTATTTGAATCCCATCTGATTACTTCATTGATTGAGGTTGAGTCAGTTAAATACTGCGCTATATGTGTAGGGTTTAATATTCCTGCAAGGGGGATAAAGTCAGTTGAGGAACTCTCCTTCCCTATAACTATACCGGCAGTAATCCATGGGCTGGTGGCTAAATTATCGGCTTTAAATAAGCTAGCAGCTCTGCCATTACTGAGCTTGTAAGTGGAGCTTCCTTTGCTGCGTTGTTTAGCCACGCGGTCTGGGTAGGCGAAGGCTAAGAGTAAACCGGCTTGTTGTTCTGATTGTATATGGGTATTGGTTTGTTCAGAGGAGAACGATTGGCACAGTTTTAAATAGTGTTTTGCCTGTTTATGTAAGCGTTGCCATAATGTTTTATGTTGCTTAGGTTTTTCTGTAAGCCAGTCTAATCGGATATTAATATCTGCCCCTGAATCGCGAAAAGGGTCTTTCTCCATAAGTAGAGCAGCAATAAAACAAGCTTTCTCGACTAATCCTATTTGCGCTCCTCTTATCAGCATATGACTAATACGCGGATGTGCCGGTAAGGAAGCCATTAACTCTCCATGTTTGGATAGATGCCCACTGCTATTAAATGCGCCTAGTTGTGCTAATAGCGCTTTGGCTTGTTGGTAGGCACCTGCGGGTGGTTGGTCTAACCAAGAGAGGGTTTCTGGGTCGTCTATTCCCCAGCTAGCGAGCTGCAGGGCTAAGCCTGTTAGGTCTGCTTGTAGAATATCCGGTGTACTAAAGGAACTTAGTTGCGCATGTTCCGATTCGCTCCACAAACGATAGCAGATTCCGGGGGCTAGTCGACCTGCGCGGCCTGCTCGTTGTGTAGCTGCAGCTTTGGAAACGGGTCGAGTAAAGAGTGTCGTCATTGCCGTATTAGGATTGTATTTTGCTTCACGGCTGAGGCCACTATCTATAACAACGGTCACGCCTTCTATCGTTAAACTGGTTTCTGCGATACTGGTGGCGAGCACAACCTTTCGTTTACCTATAGGAGCAGGGTTGATCGCTTGTTGCTGTTGTTCTAATTTAAGATCTCCGTACAGTGGTGCAATAATAACTTGATCAAGTGTCTGAGCTTGTAAAGCGTCTATTAAAAGGTTTTCGACCTGTCTTATCTCTCGGATACCTGGTAGAAAGCATAAAATACTGCCTTCTTGTGTGGTGATTGCGTCTAATAGGGTATTAACTACATGTTGTTCTAACCAAGTTCCCTGTTTTGCTTTTCCTGTGTAAATAAATGAAACAGGATAGGATCGCCCTTCACTTTGAATGAGGGGAGCATTGTTGAGCAATTTCGCAATAGCGTCTCCATTAAGGGTTGCTGACATAATAAGTAGTTTAAGCGGTGTGTCATCCCGAAAAATAGTGCGTGCTTCTTGGCATAATGCCAAACCTAAATCAGCGTCTAGGCTACGTTCGTGAAATTCATCGAAAATAATGAGGCCATAACCTTCAAGACTTGGATCTGCTTGGAGTAAGCGTGAGAGTATGCCTTCGGTTACGATTTCAATGCGCGTTTTAGCACTGATCTTTTGTTCTAATCTAATGCGGTAACCAACAGTTTCTCCCACTTGCTCGTTGAGCAGATTAGCCATGCGTGAGGCCGCATTTTTTGCTGCTAAACGCCTAGGTTCTAACATCAGTATTTTCTGTGTTTGTAACCAAGGCTCATTAAGTAGAGATAAAGGGACTTGAGTTGTTTTACCTGCACCGGGAGGAGCTTCAAGTATGGCTTCATCATGCATACTGAGTGCATTTTTTAGGGGGGCAATAACAGCTTGAATCGGCAGTGATGACATATTGATCGCATTTTTGATTTTATGCCCATATTCTAACAGTTTTATTGAATGAATTTAGCTATACCGTTTTACTCTGCACCGAGTGACGCTACAATTACACGACAGTGTTTTTCTATTTTATCTTTAAACTGTCAAGGAGCCTTAATGGCTGGGAATTTTCAAGGTCGCAAAGGCGGCTACAAAAAAACACCAAAACTAGCCGGTCGTGGTGTATTAGAAAGCGTAGAAACTGACGGCCCTCATACAGAGTGGGTTGGTATGCCACCTTATTATATTCATAACATCGTTGTTGATGGTGAGAAGTACTCTTATATGTCTTCAGATAAAGAGTTGGAGATTGCTTTAGGTAAGAAAGTCACTTTTCGTTATAAGGAAACCAGCAAAGGTAACTTTATTGATAAGCGTTCGTTAGGCGTTGTTATTGATCCAAGTGAGTTGGGATATTAAGCATTTTTTCCTCATAGTAGAAAGCAGCATTCGCTGCTTTTTTTGTTTTTATACGGCGTGTATTTTATATCAATAATTATCGCTTTTAGCGCAAACTTTCTGAATTGTACTATCCTGAATTAAAACCGACGTTAGGGGTGATTTATGCTTCAGGAATTCAAAAACATAAGACTGTTTGACGCCGCCGAGGTTGACTATATTCTGTCGCCCGACAATAAGGCGATCCCCACTAATTTGTACAGCCCAGCACTCGATGTATTTACTGACTTTGTTAATATTAAGCCTGTCACGGTTTCGGAATCAATGCCGGTCCTTGAAGCACTTGAGTATATGAAGAGTCAGCATGTACGGTTACTTTTTGTATTAGATAATAAAGATGCTTTTGCTGGAATTATTACTGCTGGTGATGCTGGAGGGCGAAAAGTGATGGCCTTTATGCAGAAAAACCAAGTAAGCAGGGAGCAGGTACAAGTTAGACACATCATGCTAAGTAAATTTAATATTAAAACACTTACCTATACTCAACTTTGTGATGCTCGTGTAGGTGATGTGATGCTAACAATGAAAGATTCGGGTGATCAGCATGTGGTTGTTATTGATGAAAGTACAGCTGGTGTTTTAAGAGTTAGAGGCATTATCTCTTCAAGTGATATTTCCCGAAGACTTAAAATTAGTTTTGACATAATGTATGAAGCAAAAAGTTTTGCTGAAATAGAGAATGCCCTTACTCAAAACGGTGGTTTTTAAAAGGATGAAAAAGTAATTTTATAACGCTGGACTTGTTAATCTAAACCTTACTATACTTCGCAAAATTTCACTGTTAGGTTCGTCTAGCGGACTTTTATCATCAACTCTATTTCTGTGGTGCCATTGCGCATGAACTTACCTGAGCATTTTAGCCAGTCAGCTGCAGAGCGTCTGAAGTTATTAACTGAAAAGCATCCGACACCTTTTTTGGCGTTGGACCTCTCTATTATTAAAAACCGTTATGTTGAATTGGAGCAAGGCTTTCCTGACGCGGACCTCTTTTATGCGGTCAAAGCGAATCCCGCTAATGAAGTAATACAGTTGTTGGCTGAGTTAGGTTCCAGTTTTGATATAGCTTCACCTCAGGAGCTTGATAAGGTTCTTAAACAGGGCGTTTCTCCTGATCGAATGAGCTATGGCAATACAATAAAGAAAGCCTCCGCGGTTAAGTATTTCTTTGAAAAAGGAGTACGCCTTTATGCGACAGACTCTGAAGCTGATTTACGAAATATTGCGCTTAATGCACCGGGATCACAAATTTATATTCGTGTATTGACGGATGGTTCTGAAGGCGCCGACTGGCCACTTTCCCGTAAGTTCGGCTGTAATCCAGAAATGGCAATTGAGTTAGCGGTGTTAGCGAAAGATTTAGGACTTCAGCCTTATGGTGTTTCATTTCATGTCGGTTCACAGCAGAGAGATATTGATGTTTGGGATGGGGCTATAGCGAAGGTGAAAATCATCTATGAACGTCTGAGTACTGAATATGGTATTAATTTAGGAATGATTAATATGGGCGGCGGCTTTCCCGCTAACTATATTCAAAAAACGAATGACTTTTCTACTTATGCAGAAGAAATTCAGCGTTTTCTAGCGGAAGACTTTCCAGACAATCTACCTAGAGTTATTCTTGAACCTGGACGCTCTTTAGTTGGGGATGCGGGTGTTATTGTTTCTGAAGTTGTTTTGATCTCTAGGAAATCGAGTACAGCTTTAGAGCGTTGGGTTTATACAGATGTAGGCATGTTTAATGGTTTAATCGAAACCTTAGGTGAGGCGATCAAATATCCGCTAGCGACGTCTAAGGAGGGGCCTGTCGAAGAGGTTATTCTTGCCGGACCTACCTGCGATAGTGTCGATATTATGTATGAGCAGCATAAGTATGAATTGCCGTTATCACTAGAAATAGGGGATTACGTCTATTGGTTTTCAACGGGTGCTTACACGACAAGCTACAGTTCTATAGAGTTTAATGGCTTTCCTCCGTTGGACTACCATATTCTTTAAGTTGAGTTCTACTGCTTATTAATTGATAACATTGCCATAAAATTGATCAAACGGGTTGTTCCTTGCGAGGCAAACAGCTATCTTTTTGATATGCCGATTTTAATTGTCTGGTTTGGTTGGAGAATATTGGATGTCCGATAAACAGATTCATGCACGTTATGATGCTCTTTTAACAGCAACAGCGGATGCTGTTATGGTGATAGAACCTACAGGTCTGATCATGGCGTGTTCTACGGGAGCTGCTGACTGGTTAGATAAAGACGCCATTATAGGGCGCAAACTAGAAGATATTTTTCCCGTAGATATCAATAGTGAGATCACTGCCGCAGCGGTAAAAGCGATTGATACCTCAACGGTGATCAAAGTTGATTTCCAACTTCGTCCTGAGCATGTGCCTGTACTGCGAGAACAAGGTTTACATGAAACTAAGTGGATTGAGTTACGTTGCTCATCGGCTAATGACGAAGTTGTTGTGGTCTTGAGAGATATCTCTGATAAACGACGTTTGGAACGCCAAGTGACCAGTCAGGCTCAGCGTGATCCATTGACGGGTGCCTATAATCGCAGAGCATTAAAGCCAGTTTTAGAACAGGCTGTTGCGCAAGCGCAACGTTATGATTGGGTCTGTAGCTTGATGGTAATTGATGTAGACAAATTCAGTGATCTTAATGATAATTTCTCATGGGATTGTGGTGATCAAGTTCTTCAGCAATTAGTCACCTCCGTACATAGTATGAAAAGAACATCTGATTTTTTAGCCCGTTACGGCGATGATCAATTTGTTATGTTTATGCCGGAAACGAATCATGATCAAGGCATGGCGGCAGGGCAGCGTGTTCGACGGATTATGGAGGAGATGGAAATCCCTTATGCTGCAGGTGATGTTCATTTTACGGTGAGTGTCGGTGTGGCGGCATTACATGGGCCTGAAGATGATCCTGATAACATGCTTCGGCGTGCGCTAGAGAATTTGTTTATAGCGAAGCAGAGTGGCCATAATCGAGTTGAAGGTGAAGCTTAGTTGTTGCTCCTCTTGTTAGGATAGAAGGGAGCTATATGCTCCCTTTTTTTTAAGCCTTTATTAACTCTCTGTTCAAAAGAATATACCTAAGAGTCTCTAATGAATTATTTACCAATGGAAAAATATACTAAAGCTTGGATCTTTAGACATAAAGACTTGCCTATCTCTACTGAAGATCTGGAGGAGATAAAACCCCTCTCAGAAAAGAGAGCTGAGCAGATTTGGTCTGAGCATATTAGTCGCGGCTGTTCTCATCCTGAACATTTTTCAGGCGATGATTGGGTCGGGCAAGATAAAAACTGGGTAGATAAGGATTATTGGCAGTCAGCTTGGGATTCAAGTAAGGAAGCGTTGCCCTCATTGCTTGAGGAGTTTCTAGGCAATTGGGACGATAATGTAACGGTTTATTTTTGTTATCAAAGTGACCATATTCTTGAGACTAAATGGGGCATTTTCCGTCATCATTGGAAGAATTTCTTGTTTTTCGATAATGGTCCGATCTTATTAGGCCGTAAGCGCAGAGAGGTTGTACAGTTTTTTGATAATGGAAGTTACCGTATCGGACAGCGTCCATAGTTTCTTTGGATTTGATTTAGTTAGCGTTAAGCTCTTTTGTATCGACCTTTCCCGATGCTTCTCCCCTAGAGCTTAACTTCTCCATGATTTCGTGTTCCCTCTTCAGGCTTCATACTTGCCCCTCTACTTTAGCTCAAATGGGCTATAATTATTTGTAAGAAGGCTAGGCTTAATTAAGGTGCAGTTAAGTCTATTTGTTAATACTTAATGTTTTAAATATGTTCAGCCTTTCTATTAACTCAGTCGTTTTCTTATTAAGAACCTATTATTAAAGTTTGTTTGAATTTTGGACTAGGTTTAAATCTCCCTTTTTAAAAAAGGGGAATGGTTTTACTTATATAACCTTACAATATGTAAGTGAAAATTACGGATCTATACTGATCTAAATAGTATGTTTTGTATCTAAATCATAGTAATTTAGTATGGTATGAAAAATGGTTAATTTAGCTGAGTAGTACATAAATCAATGTTTTTACGGTGATTTTGTAGCATTATATTAGATAAGGCTAAAAATCAGACTCTATACTATAGGTTTTGGTACTTCTGCATATTTTTAATAAGCTTATTATTAGAGTGTAGCTAGGGTATTGATTATAAAGTCCTAAATTAATATCAGTATTGTAAAACTATTTTTGTTTGAATCCTTTCGTTGTAAGTGTATTCGATTGTATAAAATGGATTTTATAACCCCCTAGTTTAAGGGCTAACATTTAGAGGGAGTGTTGAGTGCAAAATATGGAAAACTTTATTTCACAGCTAAAAAAAGAACCTGCGTTTCAGGAAGCTTCTGTGCTTGCTTTTGAGTGTACTTGGGAGAAGCTGTTACATGAGATTGATGAACTGCTTACTCAGCTTGGTTTTGTATATTTCACTTATTCGATTTTAACAAGGGGGGTCATTAACCCTAGTTCAGAAAGCCAGAAGCAGCGATGGGATAGCGGTAGTGATATTGTGGGATCTTTGCCTGATGCTGTGGTTAAAAGTTATTACAAAGATATTGCCCAACATGATCCATTGTGGAATGTTTTACCGTCTATAACTACACCGTTTCTAGTGAGTTCATTGGATGGTGGGCAGGGGACGTTGTCTGAGAATTTTTGGTTGAAACAGGGAGTATCATCTAGAGCCTATATCCCGATGAAGAGTAAAAGTAGTCGTTATTGGTTCCATTACTTTAGCCTGTTTCATAAGCTCCCACCTCAAGAGTTTGATGTGTTTTTTAATCGTATAAGTGAATGGCTTGTGCCTATGCTGTCTCGCTATCACGAGCTTCTTCAGGTGGTTTGTGAGCAAGAGCAGAATCCATATCTAAAATCAGAGGTGTTATCAC
Organism: Neptuniibacter sp. 1_MG-2023; assembly: GCF_030547185.1. Classification (GTDB taxonomy): domain Bacteria; phylum Pseudomonadota; class Gammaproteobacteria; order Pseudomonadales; family Balneatricaceae; genus Neptuniibacter. Next base: position 115,786 of record NZ_JAUOQR010000006.1, on the reverse strand, counting down.
CAACCTGTCGCCAGGTAATATTAATGACTGCTCAAGGTATGCCTGTTAAGCGAATAGCTGATAAATTGGCGCTGACGGAAGAGGGTATTACCTACCATATTACTCGCGCTAAGAAAATCTTTGGTGCAAAGAACAAAACTCATCTTGTTGCAATGATGTACGAAGTTGGATTGCTGTAGGTGAACAGGTATTCTAACTATTAAGTTGAGAACAACTAACGCTGATTGCTTCGTAGATCTGTTGCAGTCGGCGTTTTGTTTTCAGCCGCAATCATAGTGGAGGTGTTTTGCTTAGGTGCCCCCATAAACTCCCCACCACTGATGATTTCCCATTCAGCATCGTGTTTATGCAAATAAGCATAACAACAGCAGCACTTATACAGTTCACTACCTTTTAATTCGCTGATTTTTTTAAGTGCAGCGTGTGGTTTATTGTGTAGCACTAAGTTGTAACAAAGAGTGCATGCATTTTCCATTGGTCGTCCCTCGATGAGTTCCTTTCCCCTACCAATTAAAACTAGCACACAACTTTTAAAATGAGTCTAAGAAAAATTCCTATTTTTCCCACTGTTTATGAAAAATATTCAGTAAGGTGATAAGGGCACTGGTAGCGAAATCAGTCAGACGGTATTATTTAGCTTTTAATCATTTGGGTAGCTCTTTGCTTTTTAAGGCCCGCTATGACGTAGGGTTATGGTGCCAATTAATACAGCAAGTTCCCGTTATAAGAGATTTGTTTATGCAAATTGCTGAAAATTTGGTCGCACTGATTCACTACACCCTTAAAAATGAAACGGGAGAAGTTCTGGATTCTTCTGCGGGTCAAGAGCCACTATCCTTTGTTTGTGGAGCTAACAACATTGTTTCTGGTCTTGAAAATGCATTATTAGGGAAAGTTGTAGGCGATAAACTAGATGTTGTCGTGAAGCCTGAAGAGGGTTACGGCGATATCCGTGAAGAGCTTGTTCAAAAAGTAGATCGCGCAAATTTTGAAGGTATCGATAATATTGAAGTCGGTATGCAGTTTATGGCTGAAGCTCCTTGGGGACAGCAACCTGTAACGGTAATTGCGGTAGAAGAGAAAGAAGTTACTCTTGATGGAAATCATCCCCTTGCCGGTCAGACTTTGCAGTTTAGTGTAGAAGTTACCGACGTGCGTGAAGCAACTGAAGATGAGTTAGCTCATGGTCATGTACATGACGAAGGTTGTAATCACGATCACTAATATTGAGTATGAGATGATAAAGCCCGGTTGTCCGGGCTTTTTTATTATATGGACTAGGGTGTGCCTGTTTTTATCGTTTATTAGCTATGCTTAGGAGGCTTGGTTAACTGGAATTATGCCGGTCAGTTTTTCATTGCAGCTACATTAGATCTTAACCTAATTGTGGAGGCGGAAGGTGGACATTAATTACTTACAAAAGTTAAAAGAGCAACAAAGAATTAAAGCTGTAAATTTTATTGAGGCGGGCCATTCACCCATTGTTATTGAGGTTGAGTATCTACATCAGGGCGAGGTTGTTAAAGCCTTACTTAAGGATGAAGAGGGCATTGTCACTGCCTACAATCACCTTAAAGAGGGATATGATGTTTGTTTAAAAGCGGGCATCCATTCAGCCAATTTGATACAGATAGAGACAGACGAAGAGGTTTGTCGATCAGAGTATGCGAACTACCATAGGCAATTGATCCCTTTAACGTTTTAGAATGCGTTCGGGTGCTGTACTGTTATATATCTTAGGACATGATTTTCTTCTGATTGTAGTCTCAGGGCAGCGGGGATCTAGCAATTAGGAATGATGCCTATTTGTGTGTTTTCGACTATTAAAAAAGTCGCTTTCTTTTAGAATGAGAATGTTACTAATTTTCTTTTTTTGTTGGAGTCAGGGGTTAATGAGAGACAAACTGAAGCAACTGATCGATAGTGTGGGGGAAATTCTTTACGGTAAAGAGGAACAGATCAAACAAGCGGTGACTTGTTTGATCAGCGGGGGGCATCTGTTAATTGAAGACCAACCAGGGATGGGGAAAACATCTTTGGCCCACGCATTAGCACAAGTGATGAGTTTGGACTTCCAACGACTTCAGTTTACAAGCGATATGTTACCGGCTGATATTATAGGTGTATCTATATTCAATGGTAACAGTGGGGAGTTTGTTTACCATAAAGGACCTGTTTTTACGCAACTGTTATTAGCTGATGAGATCAATCGGACAACGCCTAAAACGCAAAGTGCGCTTCTAGAAGCGATGGAAGAGGGGCAAGTCAGTGTTGAAGGCGAAACCTATAGTTTGCCCACTCCCTTTTTTGTTATAGCAACTCAAAACCCGATTTCTCAATACGGCACATTTCCACTTCCTGAATCCCAACTCGATCGTTTTCTTATGCGAATTCAATTGGGGTATCCGAGTGAGAAGGCTGAACGTGAGCTATTAGTCGGTGGTGATGCAAGAAAAAAAATACCTAGCTTAACGCCCTGTTTAACCCCAGCTGAGTTGCTCGAGCTGCGGGATTTGTGCTCAGAGGTTAACGTATCCGGTAGCGTGTTAGATTATATTCAGCGTCTTATACGTTTTACCCGTGATGCAACTCATTTTGAGTTCGGTGTCTCGCCTAGAGGAAGTTTAGCCTTATTGAATACTGCGAAAACTTGGGCGTTTTTACATGGCAGGGACTACGTCGTGCCTGAGGATGTTCAAGCTATGCTACAGCCTGTATTTGCCCATAGGCTGCGAGGGGTAAAAGAGAGTGGCGAATATGCTGGTGAGGGGTATATTAAAAAAATATTAACTCAAGTAGATGTATTGGCTTAGCTATGTTGAGTCTGTTGTTTAAGCCTATTGTCGAGTTATCTGAACGTTGGGCGGCTAACAGAAGGCCTAAAGGCCGTTTAATCGAGTTAAATCAAAGAAGTATTTTTATCTTTCCTACCTTGGCGGGCTGGGCTTATTTAGCGGTTTGCTTCGTCTTATATTTAGTTGCAACAAACTATCAGAATAATCTTATCCATGCGGTGTCTTTTCTATTAATTGCGTTAGGTGTTTTGGCAATCCATTACACTTTTTTTAATTTATCGGGTTTATGTATTTCTGCTGTTAAAGCAGGGCATTGTCATGTAGGTGAATTAGCTGAATTTAAGCTCAAAATCTATGCGAATAATCTAAGAAATTATGAAAATGTGTTTCTGTGTTGGCGTGGGGAGCGGGACGGTCAGCGAATATATCTAGATAAAACACGAGAAAAAAACCTATCTCTTTATGTAATGGCAAAAAAGCGAGGCTACCTTACCCCACAGGTACTTAAGCTTGAAACTGTTTTTCCGTTTGGCTTGTTACGGGCATGGAGTTGGGTCGAGCTGGATCTTACAGCAATTGTTTATCCTAAACCTGAAGAAGGCAGATTACCGACGTCTTTTGACGATAGTATTGATGGTCGGCAAGGGAAAGAGAATGCAGGGGATGATTTCTCAGGGTTAGATGAATATCGACCTGGTTCATCCTTACGGCACATCGCTTGGAAACAATACGCCCAAGGGCGGGGCTTGTTAACTAAAAATTATGTTGGCCAAGAGAGTAAAGAGATCTGGTTGTCATGGCGGGAATGGCCTGAACTATCAACAGAAGATCGCTTATCTGTTATGACATATTGGGCGCTTGAGTGTGAACATCATTATCGTGAATATGGACTGCACCTTCCTAACTTATCAATTCAACCCGCTACGGGGCCTGAGCATTTAAATAATATATTAGGTGAACTGGCATTATTTAAAGCTGAGGGATCTCTGCAGTGAATGATCAGCAGCTAACGCGCACCGCTTTATTGTGGCAATTACTGAGTGTGGTTATTGTTACATTACCCCATATATCGCATCTGCCTTACTGGATTACTCTTGTTGTGATTTTATGCATTGTTTGGCGCCTGATGGTTTATTTAGGGCGCTGGTCACTGCCTCCTAAGTGGTTGAAAACCTGCTTAGTCTTAGCCGCAGGTGTCGGTGTATTGGCGAGTTATAAAGAAGGGGGAGGGATCAGTGTAACGGTTGCATTGCTTGTTGTTGGTTTTGGTCTGAAGGTCATCGAACTCTATCATCGGAGAGATTCCTTAATAGTGCTCTATGTCGCTTACTTAGTTGCTTCAACCATCTTTCTTTTTAGTCAAAGTGTGGGAACAGCGATCTATGTGATCCTTGCCATCATTATCGTTACAAGTGCTTTGATGAGTACTAATTTATCGCGAGAGACCGGTTTTATATATCCGTTGAAACGCTCTGTTTTAATGCTTATCCCCGCTTTCCCTCTTATGGTTGTGTTATTTATTGGTATGCCTAGGTTAGGCCCTTTGTGGGAAGTCGGTTTAGATAAATCTGCGGCTAAAACTGGGTTAGCTGACACGATGACACCGGGTGATATAACCCGTTTAACACGTTCAGCAGAGGTTGCTTTTCGGGTGCGTTTTGATGGGGATGTTCCAGATCAAACACAGTTATATTGGCGCTCAATTGTACTGTCTGATTTTGATGGACGGGGCTGGTTAAAGGATGAAGAGAAGGTGCCTAAACTGCCACGAAATCGCGACATTAAAGAGACTGGAACCTTTCAGTACGAAGTGATTTTAGAGTCGAATCAGAGAAACTATATTCCTGTATTGGACTACCTTTCCGCATGGCCAAGTGAGCTGAATGCTTATGCTGACATGACACTTGCTTCCAAAACTAAGATCGTAAATCGAGAGCAATATAAAATATCTTCGCGCTTAGATCGTGGTTTTGGTTTAGATAAAACCGCAGATGATTTTGCAAAGGAACTGCATATCCCTCTTGGGAACAATGAGGCGAAGCGCTTAGCTTCCAGCTGGTGGCAGGAGTCTGCGACGCCCCAAGCGTTTATAGATAAAATGAAGCAGTATTATCACCAAAATTTTAACTACTCGTTAACCCCCCCTCCGTTAGGTGATGACAGCATTTCAGAGTTTTTATTTGAGACTAAGACTGGGTTTTGTGGTCACTTCGCGAGTGCAAGTGCATTTTTATTAAGATCGGTTGGTATTCCTGCACGTGTGGTCACAGGCTATCAGGGAGGTGAGTGGAACCCTTATGAAAACTATTTCTTAGTACGTCAATATGATGCTCATGCTTGGATTGAGGCCTGGTTCCCTGAGCAAGGTTGGGTGCGTATGGATCCTACGGCTTGGGTTGCTCCTGATCGAGTTGAGAAGCCAGCAGATGATGTTTTGTCGAAAGACAATGCATTTTTACAAGATAATTTGTTAAGTGCATGGAGTATTTCAAATAATCAAATACTGATGCAGATACGGCATAGAATTGAGGCCTTGAATTATGGCTGGCATCGCTGGGTACTCAATTATCACCACCAACAAAAGGGCTTGCTAGAACATTTATTAGGGGCATTGTCACCTCTGAAGCTTGCTCTGTTCCTGTTAGTACCCTTTTCGCTTGTTATCTCACTGACCTTGTTGCTCTTGAATTACAAAAAGAAACGATCTGCAAATCCATCAGATAATATGATTAATGCCCTATCAGCATACTTCGCAAGAGAAGATATGGCTCGGCGGACGGGGGAGACCGTTACCCATTATTGCGATCGCCTCGCACAATATAAGCCTGAGTATGCTGAATCTTTTATTCGAGTTTCAACCTTATATGAAGATATAGAATATGGACAAGTGTGTGATGCTCATAGATTAACGCAACTGAAGCAGGAGATAGGATATTGCCTTGACGTTAACAAAAACCTATTAGTCCGTTTACAGTGGTTTTTAACTTAGCAAACAGACTTTTTACATCGACTTTAATGACTATTTTTTGCAGTGATCTCTGTTATGAATGATCTTATAAACCCTGCTAGTTACCGGATAATACGCAGCAGAAAAAGAAAAACGGCGGCTATCCGAATTAGCGAGAAGGGCGTAGAGGTTAGAGTGCCGCATTGGGTGTCCGATCTATGGGTACGTAATTGGGTACAAAGCAAAGAGGTATGGATTCGCCAAAAAAGTGAGAAACTTAGCAGTGAATTAGCTGAAGGTTGTTTAAAGGTCGCTGACGGAGCAATGTTCCCCTACAAGGGGGAGTACTATGCAATTACTTGGGATATTGGTCCAAAAAATAGAGTCAGTTTAGATGATCAAAAACTGAATATATGCATCACCAATCGCTCTAAAAAAGCAGTAGAGGAACGAGTGAAAGCCTGCTTACAAGCCTGGTATAAAACTGAAGCTGAAAGCTATTTTTCTGAGCGTATTGTGTATTGGCAAAATATTATGGGATTACGGTCTAACTCATTGATTATAAAAAATTATAAAAGGCGATGGGGGAGCTGTACAAGTAAAGGTGATATCTCTTTGAATTGGCGACTGATCTTTGCTGAACAATCGTTGATCGATTATGTCCTGATCCATGAACTTGCGCATTTAGTGCATTTAAATCACCGTCCTGAGTTTTGGCAATTAGTTGAAAAATATTGCGAAAATTGGAAAGAATGCAGAGATAAGCTACAAAAGTGTACAAGTTGGATACTTTGGTAGTGGGTGGCTTGAATTTGATGGATGTTATGCTGAAACTTTAGTTTAATCTTGAAGTTGGCAAATGGATACGTTTATATTGAGTTATAACTGAATGATAAAAAAGTTATAACTCAATTATAAAAAACTATAAAAATTATAAAAGCCTATAACAATAAAGAGTGCGTAAATGAGCTTGTATAAGAGTGTAGAGAAAACCTGCTTTAATTCGTTGACGAAGAAAATAACAGGCAATGTGGTATTTCTACTTTTACCTCATATAGTCTTGTTATTTATCGGGTATAACCACTTCAGTCAAATTGATGCCAGCTTAGCTGCTGGGAACGTTTCTGGAGAGGCAATCAGACAAGAGTTAGATTCATTTTGGTTTTATGGGCTAGCGACGGTTAGCTTTGCTTTAGTGTCGGGTCTGTTGACCATCTTCTTCATGCGTCATCTATTTTTACGACCTATAAAAAAGATGACCGATGTCTTACAAGCAATTAAAGATAAAGATGGGGATATCTCCGCGACATTACCTGAATATACCTATGATGAAATTTCAGATATGGCTGAGAGTTACAATACATTCTCGACAAGTTTGAAATCGATGATTGCTGAAAGTCGACGTCGAAGTGTTAGTGTTGCTTTAAGCTCAACTCGATTACAGAAAGTACTTATAGAAGCTCAAAGTTCGGCAACTAAGCAGGAAGAGCAGGCTCAAAAAGTCTTCCAGTCTAGTCAAGAAGCGACTCAAGCAATTGATAATATTGCAGGCAGTACTCTCCAAATATCTGAACGCAATTCGCAAAACTTGGATGAGATTAGAGCATCGAGTGTCGAGTTAGGGCGTGTGCAGCAGCAAGTGGAAGCCATTAGAACTCAAGTAACTGATTTTCAGGATACTGTGCATCAGTTAGAAATGAATTCAAAAAATATCACTGAAATACTAGGTATGGTTAAAGATTTTTCTGACCAAACCAATTTGCTTGCACTTAATGCTTCCATTGAAGCGGCGCGAGCAGGTGAAGCGGGGCGTGGTTTCTCTGTAGTTGCTGATGAGGTACGAAACTTATCTCAAAAAGTCAGTGTTGCTACGAGTGAAATTGATCAGAACATTAGCCAGATGTCCTCTTTAGTTGATAAAACGGGTTCTAGCTCAGTAACTATTCTTGAGTATGTTGGGTCTACTGAAGAATTTATTAAAAGCACTAATAACCAATTTCATGGCTTAGTGAGTGACTTTGAGGATCTGAATGGTCAATTAAGTAGTATCAGCGCAGCGATTGATGAGCTGGCTTATACAAATAAAGAATCCCATGGGCTTGTATCTGAAATTACCTCTTTATCAACCGAGATGCATGGTGAAATAGAGGAGTCGCGTCGTTATTCTGAAGAGCTAGAACACTCTACGGAAGAGACTCAAGAGCTTCTATCTCGCTTTATCATTGGTTATGGTGGTTTTGAAGGCATGATTCAAACGGGGCGTCAGTGGGGGCTGGAGATCCAAACGGCACTGGAAGAGCTGGCTTCACGAGGTGCTAATCTGTTCGATACTAACTATAAACGTACCAACGATGGTCAACTGCCTGAAAAATATGATACGAGTTACGCTGACCAGTATGATGCGGTTATGCGTCCATTATTTGATGGATTTATTTCCCAGCGGCCAGAATTTATCTACGCTATAGCCGTAGATAAAAATGGATATGCCGCAGCTCACCACACTAAAGTTTCAGAGCGTATGACGGGTAATTTTGAGGTTGATAACCTTAAGAGCCGTAACCGTCGCATATTCGCAAGTAATCGTGCAGAAGTACGACGTGCATCGTCTACAGCACCATTCCTATTGCAGACATATATTCGTGATACGGGTGAAATTCTTAACGATTTATCAATTCCCTTATATGTGAATGGACAGCATTGGGGTGCGTTGATTATGGGCTTTATTCCTGATCATCTTTTGGATGATAAAGGCTAAAGCCGGCAGCTTCACTGTCGGTGGTAATAAAAAACGCGGCTTAGGCCGCGTTTTTTTATTAAGCTTTAAAATCAACGAGTTAAAATTCAGTTACTAGCTGTTCAATCAGGTGTTTAACTGTATCGTATGAGAGTGGTTTGCTGCATAAGGCGGATACCCCCGCGCTTTGAATGGCCGCTAATCGACTTTCATTCTGCTCACTGGTCATCATAAGGATTGGCACTGTAGGCTGCTCACTGGCTGTTCTAATATGCTCTGTTAACTCTTTGCCATCAATATTAGGCATATTGTAATCGGTAATGATGAGGTCAAAGAGGTTGCCTTGATTGATCAGTTCGAGTGCTTCTGATCCATCTTTAGCTGTTTGTATGGAGTGGATCGAGAGGGATTTGAGCATTTGCTGAATATATTTACGTGATAGAGAGCTATCATCAACAATTAATACGTTAAGGGCCTCGTAGTCATCGTTGTCACTTTCTGACTCAAAATCAGTTATATAATCTAAGGTGCTTCTTAGTGCGACTCCCATCTCTTCTCGGCTAAAGGGTTTTGGTAATATAGCGATCGCTCCAGCCTGGCGAATGGGTTCGAGATAACGATAATGAGTTTCTGATGAGACCAGTAGAAAGGTTATATCTTGAAGGGTGTTTAAACCACGCATCTGGGTGACTAATTCGGTACCGGTAATATCAGGAAGATGCATAGAGGAGAGGACAAGATCTGGCGGCGAGGAGAGCATATGGTTAAGTGCCGGTCGCGCTTCTTCAAACTCTTCTATCTGTTCAATGCCAAAACTATTTAAGTGTCCTGTAATTATCTGGCGTTGAACTTTTGAAGGTTCAATAACAGTGACATAAAGACTGCTTAATTCCATATCCAAGATCCATGATTGAGTATGCGGTGTTATCTAACCATTCATAATGACAGACATATAGCTTAGATAATGACAGAGAAGAGTTGACTGTAAAAGTGTTAGTAAACGCTTATTGTGAGGAACTTGAGTTAATCCTAGTGTTTTATTGTTTGTGAATGACTCTTGATTAACTAGTGTTTGCTTTTTGTTCAGCTGTTTTCTGTTAAGTCAATATTCATGAGTGGGGTGTTTTAATGGCTATGAATCATTCCTACTCTTCGTGAATGTTTTGTCTTTATCTCTTTCAGCCAGGGTATTTTTTACCCTGGTTTTTTTATTTAAATATCTCAGAAATTCCCCTTTTCATCTACTGCCAACCGGCTTTATCTCTCCGTCTCATGCAGGCTTGATCTAAATCAGTAAATCTATATCTATCAATGTAACCCTCTTTCTGTAAGGCGTAGCATAAGGGTGGAGGGGCTAGATAAGTTTGTAAGTCCTGTGTAGTTCATTGTTACAGAAGGTCAGAGCTATGTGTGCTAATAGTAATTCCAATCTTACACGCCGCTCAATATTGCGGGCGGCTGTTGAAATAATCAGCCACAGTGGATTGGATGCCCTAACTGCTGGTCGGTTAATCGAACAGGCTTCCATAAGTAAGGGCGGTTTGTATCATCATTTCAGAACCATGGAAGCGGTAGAAACTGAAGTTTTAGAGTTGTTAACTCAGAGTTTGTTGATGGATATTAGAGAGTATCCATCTCCAGAGTCTAAAGATGACTTTTTTGAATTGATGGAAAGTCAGTTATTGAGATGTTTTGCTGTAGATAATTTATATGTCAGAGCGTTGTTTGGTTTTATCTCAGCGTCAGCTCACAATAAAACAAGACAGTGTATGATTCGTCGATTTATAGATGAGGTTTCATTAATCCGTTTAGAGCAATTGAAAAAGGTTTCGCCAAATGTTTCTCATATAGAGTTGCACGGTATTGTGCAGATGATCTCTTCTTTACAGATCGGCTTAGTTACTCGGCATTTTTTAGCTGAAGATCTTGTGAGTTTAAAAAACTATTGGGCTGATTATCGTAAGATGTTGGTTGAGCTATTGGAAAAGTGTGAAGCTCATTCTTTTGCTCAGACCCGTGAGAAAGTGCGTGAAATGAGCTAGGTAGGGGTTTCAATTCGTTGGTATTGTCAGAGGTTATTTAAGGAAAGATACCCTCTGACTCAAGATTAACGGTGCTTCCTGTTAAGTTACTCTTGTTGTTCATTAACCGTTTTTATCGCAGTTTTGAGTTGTTGGATAAGCTGCTCAGTGTCTTTCATTCCTTTAAGTTGAACCTTCTTACCATCTTGTTTTAGATATAGGCTGATGATGTGCACAAAGTTTTCTTTGTGAGCCTCTACTTCATCTATCTCTCTAAACGTTATACGGGATTCTGTTTCTAGCTGAGGAAAGGAGATAAGGATCGATTTAGGTGAAAATGTCAAAGTGCATCCTTTCATTTCATCTTTAATGTTATCTAGGTTGTGTTTGTACCAACTAGATAGAATCAATCCCACGACTAAGGGCGCTAATAGATAGATTTTAGAAAGATCCATCATCATCAGCATTAACGCCGCGCCAATGAAACCCATTTGGAAATTACTAAGTAGGGTAGATCTCTTCTCGAAAAACGCTTTATCCCATGTGTAATCAGACTGCTCTGTATCCACGAATAAACCTCTATACTATTGTCTATTTCTGATATATGCCGGAGCTGAGTCTCGCTTGCTACTCGGTATTTTGCAAGCCAGATTTATAACGAAATAGTGGTATAAACCTATAAGGCCATTTTTATCTAAGTCTGTATAGATTAAGCTGTGCAGATATCAATTCGGTTAGGGAGTTTCTGAATGTTGAGTAACAAAGTATTGGGTTTTGGGTTGTTAATGGCGCTATTTTTGGCAGGCTGCTCTGAAGATCCAAATGATAGTAAAGGGATAGCTGAAAGCGCTTCTGCTCCAGAATCCATTTCTGTCCAAAGTAATACTCAAACTACCGTCCAGAAAAATACTCAAAAATTAACGGTATTAGATATATCTGAACGAGAGTTTGGTGATGTAAATGCAATATCGCTTCTGTTTAATACACCGATAAAGCCGGATCAGGCCTTTACATCTTTTATCAAAATCGAGCCTGAATTAGGGAAACCTGTGTTAAGTAAAGATGGAAGAACTCTCCACTTTACCGGTATCTCTCCCGTTACTGAATATGATATCCATGTTGCTTCTGGCTTAGTGGCTGAAAATGGAACCCGTATTAGCAAAGGATTATCAACAACAGTTAAAACCCGAGCACTTTCTAGTTTAGTTTCTTTTGAAACCGATGGGGTTGTTATGATCCCCGGCAAGGTTGATTCACTTGCCCTATTGGCGATCAATGTACCTGAAGCTGACGTCACTATTTATAAGGTTAAACCGGATCAACTGGTCTCTTTCTTTAATGAATATGCTTCACTGTCAACAGGGGACCGTTGGTATAATGATGAAACACGTTTAGCTAATACTGTGGATCACCTGTATAGCACAAGAGTGAAAATTAGTGAGAAAAAGAATCAACGTAACCGTGCTAGTTTTCCGATTAATTTAGTGCCCAATATTGATAATGGTGGTTTATACCTTGCGACGGTAAGAGCACCAGGTGGTTTTGATTTCCAAGCAACTTGGTTTACGGTTTCATCTATAGGTATTCAAGCACGTGATTACGGTAAGCATACCCGTTTTATTACCCAAGATGCTAAGAGTGGTGCTTTACTCGAAGGTGTTGATTTAGAAATCTTAGATTACAATAATAAAGTTATTAGCTCAGGTACCAGTGATAAAGAGGGTGCTTGGGATCTTAGTAATGCTTGGCAAAAAAAATCCCCTCGCTTGATTATGGCAACCAAAGGTAATCAAGTTTCTGTATTAGCCTATCATACCCCTGACTTTGACCTTTCTAGTTTTGATCTATCTGGCCGAGCTGTAAGGGAGGTTGAGCATTTCGTGTACTCGCCTCGGGATATTTATCGTCCAGGTGAAGAACTGATTTTAAGCACATTGACTCGTGATATGGATGGTCAGTTAATCGGAGGCCCCATCTATATTGAGTTGATTAAGCCTGATGGCCAGAGTGCAGGAAAGTGGCGGGTAGGTGCCTCAACGCCTGGTTATTATGAATTTCGACATGCAATTTCTGATTCTGCACCGCTTGGCGAGTGGCAGGCACATGTATTTAGCTCAGCGCAGCCGAAACCTAAAGTACGTTTTAAGTTTAAAGTAGAAGAGTTTTTACCTGAACGCCTACGTCTTGTTTTTAATCAACAAAAGCTTCTGAGCTTTAATCAAAATGATCTTATTTCTGTACCGGTTGTGGGTGAGTATCTATATGGTGCGCCAGCGGCAGGAAACCGTTTAGATACTCTAGCCATCATCAGCGGATGGGCGTCCCCTTTCGATGAATTAAAAGATTTTAGATTTGGAGAGGCTGAGAGCGTTGCTCGTAATCAATTTAGTTTAGATTCGGTTGAGCTTAATAGTCAGGGCGAAACGACAACCGAGCTGAATAAAAATCAGTTTGATTGGAACCGTATCTCTACACCTACACGTCTACGTTTAAGTTATAGCTTATTTGAGAGTGGTGGTCGGGCAATTAACCGAACTCAATCAGTACTGCTTTGGCCTCGTAGTAGCTTCATTGGCGTCAAACCAAGGTTTAAAAATAATATATCTGAGACAGAGCAGGATGTTGAATTTGATCTTGTTCGAGCGGATGGGCAGGGTAATCTGCTGGCAAAAGGTGAAGTTAAAGCAACCCTCTATCGTATTGAAGAGAAATATTTTTGGAGCCATACCCCCGAGCGAGGTTGGCATTACCAGATAGAGAAGAATGAATACCCTGTCGCTAATGATGTGATCAATTTTGCGGATAATACTCGCCCGTCACTCAAGGTACCTGTTGAGTGGGGACGTTATCGATTAGAACTTGATGACTATGAGGGTAAAAGTAAGACTGTTTATAGATTCCAAGCAGGGGAAGGCTGGTACAACCGTTGGAATAGTGCATCGGATCAAATTCGCCCAGATAAAGTTACAGTGGCGCTGGATAAGGCTGCTTATAAAGCGGGCGATAAAGTTAAAGTTCGATTGGCTTCACCAACTGAAGGTCGGGCTTTAGTTCTGCTTGAAACAGACCAAGTGCTAAGTACCGTTGAGGTGAAATTAGATAACCGCGAGGCGGAAGTTGAGATTCAACTGCCGCAACTTCTTGCTCGGCATGATGCTTATATTTCTGCTTTTGTTATTGCACCTACAGATCAGAAAGAGAAAGTGAGTAAGCGTAGCTTTGGTATAGCTCACCTTCCTTTAGATCGTTCAGCGCGCGAGCTGGATGTCAAAATTGATGTGGCTGACAAATTGCTGCCTGAAAGCCGTGCAGATATTAAAGTACGGGTTAATGATAAAAACGGTAACCCCGTTACAGGTGATGTTTATATCACGTTAAGTGCAGTCGATAGTGGTGTTTTGAGTGTAACCGGTTATAAACAGCCCGATCCGTTTCAGTTCTTCTACGGTCAACGTCGTTACAATGCATCGATTACCGATATGTATGATGACTTAGCTGAACCGGTCTTGAGTGATCAGGCGGAAGTACGTTGGGGTGGTGATGGCGAGCTAGAACGAGGAGGTGAGGCTCCACCCAGTGATGTGCAGATTGTTAGTTTATTTAGCTCTATCGTGAAAGTGGAGCAGGGTGAGGCTTCTATCCCGCTAGAGCTTCCTGCTTTTGATGGTGAGTTAACCTTAAATGCAGTCGCTATGGGTAGTGATCAGTTTGGCACTAAAATGGAGACAACTAAGGTTGCTTCACCGGTGGTGGCGCAACTCTCTATGCCAAGGTTTTTAGCTATAGGGGATGAAGCGGTTTTAGCGTTGGATCTAGCTAATGTAAGCGGCTTAACTCAAGACGTTGAGATCTCTATTGATGTCCAAGGTTCGGTTGTGTTTGATGCTAAACAACATCGTGTTCAGCTGGATGATGGGCAAAAGCAGATCATTCACCTACCTGTTAAAGCGAGTGCTATAGGCGAAGGTGATATCACTGCTGAAATTACACTAACGGATGACAAAGGTAAGGTTATTAAACTTCACCGTGAGTGGTCTATAGGTGTGCGTGCTGCTTATCCTGCAACCTACGGCCAGATCAGTGAGTACTTGAAGAAGGGCGAGAAAATTAGCTTCCCTACGGATGCCTTGCAAACGCTCGCCGGTGATACGCTTAAAGCTCAGTTAAGAGTGGCAGATACACCCGATTTAGGTGCTGCTAATCACTTTAAAAGTTTGATGCGTTATCCCTATGCTTGCTTAGAGCAAACCACGAGTAAGTCCCAACCTATTGCAGTGCTTTTCGAACATGAGGAACTACCCGAATTTGCTCAAGAAGTGAGTAATAGAGAGATTGAACAACGGGTTAATAACGCGTTGGCTCGTTACACTGAATTACAAAAAGCGAATGGTTCATTTGGTTTGTGGGATAAGTTTTCACCAGAGGAACATTGGTTGACAGCGTATGCAACTGACTTTTTGTTGCAACTTAAACAGTCAGGCGTTTCTGTACCTGAGCCACTGTTAAATAATGCTCGAAATCGTTTAAACACTTATGTGCATAAACGTACCGCTCAGACTGTAAAAGTGTGGACAGACATTCCATCCCATTATGAGATCTCATACAGAGCTTATGCTGCTTACCTTTTAGCTCAAGAGGGGCGCGTCACATTAGGCCCTTTACGGGAGATGGCAGAAAAACAACTAGATGATGCACGGGGCGTGTTGCCAGGGGTTCATTTAGGATTAGCGATGATCGAAACAGGTAGTGTTGAAGAGGGTGAGAAATTAGTCTCTGATGCGCTTTCTGTAAAAAGAGCAGAGGGATATTTAGGCGATTATGGTTCGGTTGTCCGTGATCAATCGATGGCGATGTATACTATTATCGCTGCTAAATCTGCGTCTGAGGGATTGACTCTGCAGGCACTGCAACAGTTACCCGAGCTCCTTGTGGAGTTGAAACAGCAACGATGGCTGAGTACTCAGGAAAAAGCCGCTTTGTTACGTTTAGCGTCTGAACTATATCAGTTGGATAAAGATGGGAACTGGACCGGTGATCTGGTACAAGGCCAAATTGCTGAACTGGTTTCAGCATCAGGGGCGTTAGGTAAAAATATTGATAAGGAATCTCTACATGAGACACACTTTATCAATAAAGGAGATAAGCCTGTATTTGCTAGTTTTAGCTGGACAGGGCTACCTATAGAGATGCCATCTTCATTGGATGAAGGGGTGCGTGTTCGAGTTGATCACTTCAAAGTGGTTAATGAAAAGGCTGTCGAACTTAAGAAAGATCAGGTGCTTAAAATAGGCGAAGTTGTATTAACACGGGTTCGTTTATACAGTGAGAAACCTGTACCTGATGGGCTACTTGTGAACTTAATTCCTGCCGGTGTGGAACTAGAAAATCAGAATCTACAGAATGCATTAAAACTAGATAGTATTCAGCTTTACGGTAAGGCTATTCAGCAGGAAGCAAGCATTGTTTATCAGGCTTATAAAGATGATCGCTATGTAGCTGCTGTCAATCTTCCTGCTAAGCGAGAACAAACTTTGTATTTCTTATCAAGAGCGGTAACTCCAGGCTCTTATGCTGTGCCGCCTGCGATGGTTGAATCGATGTATAAACCATCGATACGAGGTATTAGCAATAGTATTAAGTCGATTTCGGTGATGCCATAACTTGTGATGGGTCGGTTTAAATATGCGTTAGGTTTGCTGGTGGTGGTCTGCTTTGTTTTAAGTGGACTACTGCTAGCAGATATTTTTTATCCCTTAAAGCAGCCGCAACATGATCAAAACTTTGCCAGTATCGTATTAGACAGGCAGGGAGAGCCTCTACGTTCATTTGCAGACAGTAAGGGGGTATGGCGCTACGAAGTCAGCTTAGCGGATGTATCCCCTTATTATCTTGAAGCGCTGATAGGTTATGAAGACCGCTATTTCTATTCCCATTGGGGCATAAACCCTTTCAGTTTGGTGCGGGCCGGTTGGCAGTATCTAAAAGAGGGTAAGATTATTTCGGGCGGCTCAACGCTTACAATGCAAGTGGCCCGTATCTTATATCCACATCCGAGAACCTTTGCTGGGAAATGTCAGCAATTACTGCGGGCATTACAGCTAGAGTGGCACCTTAGTAAACAGGAGATACTGGAGCTTTATCTAAACTACGCCCCTTTTGGTGGAACTTTAGAGGGCGTCCAAGCCGCCAGTTTACAATATTTACATAAGCCGGCTTCTTCATTGAGATATTCTGAGGCCGCCTTGTTAGCGGTATTGCCTCAAGCGCCATCGCGGTTGAGACCTGATAGACATCCACAGCGAGCAGAGCGGGCACGGAATAAAGTGCTGGAGCGTATGCTCAGTCAACGGCTTTGGAGTGACGCTGTTGTAACGTCTGCTAAACAAGAGCATGTAGCTGTGTGGCCATTAGCAACACCGGTTGATGCGCCTTTGTTAAGTCGTCGATTACATCGGCAGTATGCCGCAGAGCGAGTGATTAGTAGTACAGTAGATCTAAGTTTACAGCAGCAGTTTGCAGATAGAGTCAAAAGTTACGTCTCACCCTTACAGGGGGAACTATCCGCTGCGGCTCTGTTAGTGGATAACCGTTCACATCAAGTATTAGCCTATGTAGGTTCTGCTGATTTCTTTGATAATAAGCGAGCGGGTCATGTTGATATGACAACCGCTGTTCGCTCACCAGGCTCAACACTTAAACCTTTTCTATTTGCCTTAGCTTTAGATGAAAACCTAATTCATAGTGAATCTTTGTTGGCGGATGTGCCCAGAGTGGCGAATAATTATCGGCCTGGAAATTTTAGTCAAGGGTTCTCGGGGCCGGTGTCGGCTTCTGAAGCATTGACCCGTTCCTTGAATCTCCCATTCGTACAGCTTATTGAAGCTTATGGAGCACAAAATTTTGTTAATAAATTACATCATGTAGGCACAGAGTTAACGATCCCAGATGATGATGCAAACCCCGCTATTATCTTAGGTGGCACTGGATTTACTTTGGAGAAATTAGTGACGATCTATAGTGCATTAGCTAATAAGGGGAGTGTTTATCCACTTAGGTATACGCCAGCTACGGCTGAGGAAAAGAGTCGTCAATTAATGACCCCCGAGGCGGCTTGGATTACATGGAAAGTTTTGAACGGAGTCAAGTTGCCACGTAATCTACGTTACGGTGTATCACGTCAGAATTTGCCAGCAATCGGTTGGAAAACGGGTACTAGCTGGAATTATCGTGATGTTTGGGCGGTGGGGGTGTCAAAGGAATATACCTTAGGGGTGTGGTTGGGTAGACCCGATGGTAAACCTATGGAAAAGACTATGGGTAGCGTATTGGCAGGTCCTTTGCTATTTAGTTTGTTCAATCAATTAAATACCAGAGGAGAGGAGATTGAACAGCCCGCATCGGTTTCAGAGCAAAAAGTGTGCTGGCCTGATGGGAGGAAAGAGACGTTTGTTGATCCTGAAAACTGCCATATAAAACGTATGGCTTATGTAATTAATGATTCTACTCCAAGGACTTTAGCATTTGGTTATCAGTGGGGAGAGAAGTCCCCTCAGTTTTTTACACCTGAATTGAATTATTTAGTTAATCACGACAGCTTACAGCGTGTTACACGTGAGTGTGATAGCGATGCAATCGCGCAAACCGCTTATCTTTGGCCTAATGCGTTAGAGCCTTGGGTGAAACCCTCACAGAGAATGTTTTATCAACTGCCTCGGTTTGATTCTCGCTGCAACGTGATCCCGCAAGAGAGCGCACCTCTACGTATTACGGGCATAAATCAGGGGCAAGTTTACTATGTTTTAGATCATCAGATGGTAACGCTTAGTGCTGAAGTGGAAGGTGCTGCAGGAGAGCTGTATTGGTATCTTAATGGCAAGCTACAGGATTCCCGTAGTACAAAATTAACCCTCCAATTAAAAACTCGCCAGCAATATAAGCTTTATGTTCAAGATAAAACGGGGTCGAATGGGCGAGTTGAGTTTGAAATTTTATAATCAACTTGCTGCTAAATAAGCAATAGCTTATATTTGTAAGGGACTATCAACAATACAAATAAAATAAAGATGGCGCTTATGAACTTTACTCATCGATTTAAAGGCTTGAGCCTTTCCTGTTTACTTCTATCTTCTTCTATTTATGCTGCGAGTCCTGCAGATAAATATCCAGAATCAATGCTTTATAGCCATCCTGTCAAAATTGCAGAGCATGTGTGGTCTGCTATTGGAGCCACTCAGTATTACAGTTATGAAAATGGCGGGCATAATAATAATTTATCTTTTGTGATTGGAGAGGAAGCGGTATTAGTTGTTAATGGTGGCGCTTCTTATCAACTTGCTAAAGCCTTACATGATGAGATTAAAAAACAGACAACGCTTCCAGTAAAGTACGTGGTTGATGAAAATGGTCAATCCCATGCAACACTCGGTAATAGTTATTGGAAGGAGCAGGGTGCGACGATAATTGCTCATGAGGATGCCCTAGAAGAGATTGAGGAAAAAGGCTTGGATGGTTTGGAAAGCCTTAAACTTATTCTTAAAGAGCGCTTTGAAAATACATCCTTAGTTGAGATTGATCAGACATTTGAAGACACAATGTCACTTGATTTAGGTGGATTGCAGGTCGAATTAATCCATTTTGGCCCTGCTCACTCTGCGGGTGATATTTCTGTTTTTATTCCATCCAGTAATGTATTAATTGCAGGAGATATGGCTTTTCATCAACGCTTATTGCCCGTTTTTCCTGACACGGATACCGCCGAATGGTTAGCGACATGGCAGACTAAATTTGCACCTTATGCGGCGGATAAAATTATTATCCCAGGCCATGGTGAGGCGACTGATTTTAAAACAGTAGATCAATGGACGCGGGGTTATCTCGAATATATTCGCGGTAAAGTGGGTGAACTTATAGAAGAGGGGGGCATGCTTGAAGATGCCTATAAAATTGACCAAAGTCCTTATGCCCACTTAGAAACATTTGATGCCTTGGCCGCTAAAAACGCAGGTCGGATTTTTGAAGCAATGGAGTTTGAATAAAAGATATCCAATAGACGGAGCGTAAATTCCATTGAGCTCTTATTAGAGTCTAATATCAAACAGACGAATTAAGATTAATTCATCTGTTTGATTTATTCTGCCAGTTTTAGTCTACCCAGCTTATTTACGGATACCTTCGATATTAAGATCCATATAAACGGTTTCTGCGGCTGGGCCTAGTTCATAGTTCATACCAAACTCTTTAGGTGTGAGCTCAAGAGTGCCAGAAAAACCAACTCGGTAACCGCCCCAAGGGTCTTCACCTTCGCCAACTTTGTTCACATCAATAGCAACCTCTTTAGTGGTTCCGTAAAGCGTCAGCATTCCTTTCATTACACCACCGCCATCAGCATTAGGAGTAAAGGATGTACTTTTAAATGATGCTGTAGGATGTGCCTCTACATTTAAGTATTTGTCACCACGGATATGCTTATTACGCTCCGCATGATTAGAGTCAAAAGAGGTAACATCAACCTCTACATTAATAGAGGACGCCGCTGGATTTTTTGCATCGTAAGAGAAGTCGCCATTGAACGTATTAAAACGGCCTGTGAGCCAACTAATACCTAAATGGCTAACACGAAACTCAATAGATGCATGAGCGCCTTTGGTATCAATGACATAATCTGCGGCATACAAAGGTGATGCTGAGATCAGTGTGGCTAGTGTTAACCCTTTAATAAGTTTTGTTTTCATTCTGTTTCCTCGCGTAGCGCAAGCATGCGCTTCAAAGTTGTGTCTTTGTCGATAAAGTGATGCTTTAAGGCTGCGGCTGCGTGTAGTGCCGCAATGGAAATTAAACTGGTTGCTACAATGAAATGTATCTCTCCAGCAATATCCTCTTGGTTGTCGATCTCAAAAGGTAGTGCAGGAAGACTAATAAGGTTAAATAATTCAATGGCTCGGCCATCTGCGGTAGAGATTAAATAACCGGAGATAACAGTTAACAGTACCAATAAATACAATAAGCCATGAGCCATTTTTGCAATGAATAAGAGAGGTGCCGGTTGCGGCAGCGCAGCAGGTGGTTTATTAAAAATACGCCAAACAATACGTAGAAGCAGAGTCATTGCGACAAGAATACCAATGCTTTTATGCCAGACAGGCACCGTCTTATAGGCTGGGTCGTAATAATCTAAGGTCTCTATGTACCACCCGAGGGGGTAGAGCCCAATAATGGCAAATGCCATCAGCCAGTGCATGAAGACAGGTCCCCAGCCATAGCTTGTTTCATCGTTAGTGAGTTTATGATTAAAAACCATTATCAACTTATTCCGTTGGCTGCGATTAATTGCTTTTTGTAATATAAAGACCGATTATTAATGCGTCCAATGCATATTTAACATCATGGTTATGCCTTAAATGAATTTACGTTCAGTCGATCTTAATTTACTTGTTGTGCTTCAAGTGCTTCTCGATGAGCAGCATGTTTCTAAAGCAGCAAACAAATTGCAAATGAGCCAGCCAGCAGTAAGCCGAGCTTTACAGCGCTTACGGCAGACACTCGATGATCCTATTTTAGTTAGAACGCTCAGTGGTTACGATCTGAGCGCTCGTGCAGTTACTATTCGCCAGCAGCTTAAGCAGGTTTTGTTAGATGTAGAAGGCATTATGCAGCCCGAACATTTTGATCCAAGCAAAGCTGAAGGTGTATTGAAATTAACGGGTTTAGATTTAGAGCTTGTTTTGTTAATGCCTTCAGTTGTCAGGATGTTACGTCTTAAGGCGCCTAATTTACGTGTTGAAATTGTGCCACAGCGGAGTGAACACTTTGATCTTTTAGAGCAAGGGGAGGTGCATTTTTTAGCAACAGGTTTACAGCCAAAAACCGTGCAGGACCAGTATCGAAGGATGGAGGTGGTTAAGACGAACCATGTTTGTGTGATGGATAAAAATAACCCTTTAGCTAAAGGGGTGACACTAGAGCAATATGTTGCCGCTCCCCATGGTCTAGTCTCTATTACTGGCAAAGGACTGGGAGTCATGGATGAAGTATTAACGGAGATGGGCTATAAGCGAAAAATTATGCTTCGTTTAGCTAATTTCATGTCTGTTTCAGCGTTTTGTAGTGGTTCGGATCTGGTTTTCACATTGCCAGAGATTATGGGTAAGCATTTAATGTTTAATGATGACTTAGTTATTCGACCACTGCCAAAAGAGGTTGATCTGCCGAATGTGACGTTTTATTTTTATTGGCATGAACGCTTTCAGCATGACCCTATGTGCTGTTGGGTACGCTCAGAGTTGGAAGAATTATTGGAAAATAGCTCAGTCTAAAGTTAATTTAAATAAGTTTTTCCTCTACAGGTGACTTCCCTCCATCATCTGCATAGCTTCATTGCTCCAGCGTAGTGATTCAAAATAAGCTTCAGCATATAGCTTACGTAGTTCCTCAGGAAGGGTGAAACTAGATTGACCGATTATATAGAAATTAACTGTTTGTAATAGTTTTCCTGCTTTACCCTCATAACCGGAAATAGCTCTCACAATATCTTCTGATACAGATAATTGGCTGAGAAGCGTACTTTGTTCTACTCCAAGTAGTGCGTCTAAGATGGATAGCACCCCTGTGATAAAAGCTAATTCAGGGGCAATTCCATCAGTTGCTTGGGCTATAAATTCACACATACGTGCGGTGATAAGTATCTGCCGTATCAGTTCACTTGGCTTATCATTATTGCTCGATAGAGCTAAAAGAGTGGCCCATTTGTTTATTTCATTTAAACCTAGAGCAACAATCGCTTGGGTTAAATTTTCTATTTTATTCGGTAAATTGTACTGTGCAGAGTTAACTATACGTAAAAGCTTAAAAGTGAGCTGAGGGTCCCGACAGATAATGTCCGAGAGGGTCGCTGCGGTTACATCCTCATCTTGAAGGGCCGCCAGTAGATGAATCACAATGGCTTGGTTAGAGGTTAACTTCTTCCCTTGGATTTTTGTGGGTTGCGATAAGAAGTTACCTTGGAATAGTCGAAACCCCAATTTATAGCAGGTTTCATACTCCTCGTAACTTCCAACATTTTCTGCCAAGGCTGTGACTTTAAAACGTTGAATCTGTTTTAAATGGGCCGATATATCAGACTGACTATGTTTGATGATATCAACCCTAACTACATGGGCAAGCTCAAGTAGGGGATTGTATTTTTCAGAATAGGTAAAGTCATCGATGACTAGACGGTATCCGGCTTCGACATAACCTTTAAGTGAATTAAGGAGTTTTGGTGTGATCTCCTGATCTATTTGGATCTCAATGACTAAATTATGGCGGGATAAGCTTGGTAAACTCTCTGTTTTTATAAAACTCTCAGTAACATTGAGAAAAGCGGGTAGTGATTTTAAAGTGCCTGAATCATAGATGCTGGTGAAGTTATTAATCAGCACATTGCAAGCTTCCTGATCGCCGTTTAAAAATTTTGCTACCTCATTACCATTTTCGGAATGGTAGAGCAGTTCGTAAGCAACAACGTTAAGGTTACGATCGAAGATTGGCTGACGTGAAAGGCCTAATTGATTAAAGTGTTCATCCATGTTGCTTTACCTTTGATTATTCCAAGACGCATATACTTAAGTTAGTGTATGGGCCTATAAATATTGCCGCAATAATTGATCCATCTAAAACAGAAAAAAATTAGATCAATATCAGTAAATTACGATCTTTCTCGTCTCAGTATAGCCCTATCTTTTGGGAATCTTCGTTCATATCCGGTTTTATTATTTAAAGTTAATTCTTTTTAGAAAAGCTATAAGTTTTAGTCATGGGACTTTAGTATATGTGTAAAGAAGATCTATGAGAGTTATCCCATGCAGAACCATCCGTTACGTAATCAGATCACCCAAGAGGTGCATGCTCGACCTTTTCAGCGCTTTAAATCGAACTTAGGTTTAGTGCATATTGCTGCCTTTTACGGTGCGGGTGGGGAGCAAGAGTTAAGTGATGCTTTAAGTCAGCTGCTCTCAAAAATTAATGTATCAATGCCTGAGACAGTTGATGGCTTCTTCTATGTGGAGAATGATTTATACGGAGTTCGTTATGAACCACATAATGAATTTTATACCTTAACGCTTTATCAACTGGATTCAGCTAAGGTGGAAAAACTAACCGGGCTATGGGAATCCCTGCCAGGTGAGCTTTTGTGTGGGGTTAAAATCTTCTTTTCTGGACAGCAAGCTAAACCTAACTTAAAAGAATTTTTTGGTATACATCAGGTGTCTGGTGCTGAAGTGATGGGTGGTGCAGCAAAGGTTTGGACCGATTTTTATCCTGATGATGAAATGGGGTTTGTCACTATGGTAGTGCATAATACCGCCTTGAAAACGTTCCAAGCAGGGCGCTTATTACAACGTTTATGTGAGATCGAAACCTATCGTCATACTGCGTTACTTGCCTATCCCATTGCGCAAGCGTTGATGCCTCAATTAACAGAGATGGATCAATCCTTATCTGAAATAACCCATGAGATTGCCACTAATGCTGATGCACCTGAGCTGCTTAAAAGGTTAATGGCCTTGGCGGCTGATGTAGAAGCCTTGTCTGCCGAAACCGCGAACCGTTTTTCCGCTTCCCAGGCTTACTTTGCTGTTGTTGATAGCCGGATAGCTGAGTTAAGGGAGGAGAGAATTGTCGGTTTACAGACGGTCCAGCAGTTTATGGATAGACGGTTAGACCCTGCTAAACGAACCTGTATCGCAGCTAATGAGCGTTTAGAGCGACTTTCACGTCGTATTGCTAGAGCAACAGAGTTGATACGCTCCCAAGTAGATCTTTCCATTGAACGGCAGAACCAGCAGTTATTGGAAGGGCTAAATGATCGAGCAAGAAGACAGTTACGTTTACAAGCGAAATTGGAAAGTTTCACTATTATCGTGGTGACCTATTATGCATTTGATCTGTTGGAACGGTCGATTAGAAATACAGTTTCAGCGGATATTCTTCGGGATCAGGTCTTAATGGTGCTCAGTTGTTCTGTACCGATTATGGCAGGGGTTATATGGTGGTATGTCAGAAAGTTATTAAAGCACTACGGGGATGATTAAGCACTTTTGTTGAGCTATTTAGGTGGTTTTGAAACATAGAAAGACTAAAAAACAATAAGTTAAGCATATTGCATTTGCATCTTGTTTTTTCACTGGTATACTGCGCGCCTGTCTTACGGAAACGCCCTTAAGGCAAGGCTTACAGGCCACGCGATGGTGGCCCTGTTGGTCCTTCCGCAATGATAAATCGTGAACCTGGTCAGGCCCGGAAGGGAGCAGCCACAGCGATGGATTCATGTGCCGGAATGTGGCTGGCGGGGTCACCCCCAATCTCTACTTCTAGTATTATCTCTCCATTTTCTAATCCCTTATGTATGAAAAATTCTCATTCAGCTTTTCAATTTAGACGTCTACACTGATTTTATCGTTTCAATTATTAATGAATAAGCGATAACTGCATTGTTATAAAACAGGATGTGAACAAGGTGGCGCCTTGCTATGTTGAAACTTATAAAAGATTTCCATAATTATCAGTTTGTTTATTACTGGATTAATAATCAGCGAAAGAAAGTCAGTCTCAATCTACCGATAAAGCAGTATGCGGAAGAGTGGTTAATTCATTATCATTTTGAAACCTACTCGGGGCGAGAGCGGCGCTGTCGGATGCTTGATCGTCGTTCTGAATCTCAGAAGATAAATTTGCGGGGTGTACAGATTTTCTTCTCTAAACGAAAGGGATTAACGAAAGGGCGACGTCGCTCAGACCTTAATGTAGAAGTCGATTTTGATCTGTCTAAAAAGAAACTGAATAAACTGCGCCGGGCTTAATTCGTTGACTTATTGCTCAGTGGTACTATATTTTACAGTAGTATTTCAAACGCTTGTTAGATTGCTAGTGTTTAATTCGATATCGGCATAAGCAGTATTGTCGTTTCTTATGGATAAGTTGGACGGTTCATTGAGATTGGTTAAAGATCTAAGTTCATCGGGCATTGTTTATTTTTGGATAGATAAAGACGAACAAAAGCTGAGTCCCGATATTCCTAGCCTACCGCTTGCTGAGGAGTGGTGGACAAGTTATCTGTTCTCACTGTTTGATGGGCCAGAAAGACGTCACTCTCTGATTGATCGCCGTCAAGATAAAAATCAACGTACAGATTTAGACCGGCAGCTGTTTTCTAACCGTTTAAACCCCGCTGGCAGGCGGGAATCGGATAAACCTATTAAGGTGGATTTAGACCGGGTTGCTGATAAGCTCAAAATTTATTACAGCTAACTCTTATCCCTTATCCCTAATTTTGCTCCTGAAGTGAGGTGCAGTTTTTTTCTGTATTCAAAAACTGCACACTACTTAGTTATATTTACCAGCTTTTATAAGGTAGGAATTTACCATTTAGCGTGAGTAATACGCGGTCACCTTTAGGGTCTTCAATCTTATCGACCTCCATGGAAAAGTCGATTGCACTCATAATGCCATCCCCAAATTTTTCTTGGATCACCTCTTTCAGTGTTTCTCCATAGACTCCAACTACCTCATATAATCGGTAGATAAGTGGATCTGTTGGCACTTGCTGATCCCAAACCTTTGTTGGATAAGCTTCTAAAGCAGTTGTGACTTCTGGGCCTAAGCCTAAATAATCGGTGATTTTCTTAGCGGCCTCTGGGGAGGCGCTGTTCATGCCAAGGCAGGCAGATGTGAGCCATACAGGAGACATGCCGAGATCAGTCCCTATTTTTTCCCAGCTTAGTTTCTTCTCTATTTTGGCTGTGACTATAGCATCGGTCATCGCTAACTTGTCCATTCAAATCTCCTCACTATCGTAAATAACGGCGTACTGAGAATCTGGTGTATATAAGGGCGATCATCGAAGTGTTAGGTAGTAAATTGCACAATATTGGTGCTCGAGTTCTTCGATATCTAACTACAGCCAGTTATTTACATTGATTTATTTAGTTTCATATAGGTAAAAGCAAAGGAGGTGCCAAGTTATTTAATGGATCTATCTAAGCTTTTTAGGACGCTTTTGGTTATATTGAGTAATCGTTTTAAGTACATGGCAACGTTGAGGTTAGTGTCAGTGGAGACAGTATTAAAATATATCTGGATAGCTGTTTTCGTTACAGTACTGGTCTGGTCAGGTATCCATCCGAAAGAGCAGATGACGTGGTTTTTAGAGGTATTACCTGCACTGCTTGGTGTTGGCTTATTAATAGTGACCTATAATCGCTTTAGATTAACGCCTCTCTTGTATCTGTTTATCTTAATACATTGCATTATTTTAATGGTGGGAGGTCACTATACCTACGCCGAGGTTCCTCTATTTGATTGGCTCAGAGATGGCTTAGGTGGTGAACGTAATAACTACGATAAAGTAGGGCATTTTGCTCAAGGTTTTGTGCCTGCACTTTTAGCTAGGGAGATATTACTTAGAAAAGCAGCAGTCAACGGTGCTACGTGGCTGAATTTTTTTATTATCTCGATCTGCCTAGCGGTGAGTGCTTTTTATGAATTGTTGGAATGGTGGGTTGCTTTAGCTATAGGTCAAGATGCAGATGCGTTCTTAGGTACACAAGGTTATATCTGGGATACTCAGTCAGATATGGGCTGTGCACTATTGGGCGCGATCAGTTGTTTACTGCTTTTATCTAAATGGCATGACCAGCAGCTTTCTAAATACTAAAGGCGTTTAGTGGCAAAGGGATAGATCTACATTGCCAAGTGGGTAGACATATAATCGATAAGCAACCGGACTTTAGGTGATACATATCTGTTCTGTGGATATAACGCCCAGATACCCTCATCGTCGGGTTGATAGTTTTCCAGCAGGGGGATTAATTGGTGGCTATCAAGGTGTTCCTGTACATAGTAATCAGGTAGTTGCACAAGGCCCAAGCCTTTAAGCGCCGCATCAACGAGGGCGGGGCCACTATTAAAATTTAAGCTCCCATGTATCTTAATATTATGTTCCTGTCCGTTTTCCTGAAATCGCCAAAACTGAAGTGTTCCTTGTAAGCAGTTATGTTGTTCCAGCTCTGTAAGTAGGTGTGGCTCTCCATGGTTGGATAGATAGGTGGGAGAGGCACAGACAAACAACCGTCTTGAGGCTAGCCGTTTTGCCATCATGCTTGAGTCGTCCAGCTTGCCGAGCCTAATGGCTAGATCAAAGCCGGAATCAACCAGATCTATTTTTTGATTGGTAAATAGGCATTCAATCTCTAATTCAGGGTAGAGGAGGGAGAAGTCATTTAGCATAGGCGCTATCTTACTCTCACCAAAGGATGTGGGAGCGGTTAAGCGCAGCCGTCCTTTTGGTGTGTTTTGTAATTGTGTAAGAACCCGCTCAGCTTCACCAAGCCCATCTAATAATTGGCGACAGTGTTGGTAATAGATACCGCCTGCTTCGGTGATGGATACCTTGCGCGTGGTTCTATAGAACAGTTTTGTCGATAGGCGCTTTTCTAAGGCGCTGATCTGGCGACTCACTTGAGCCGTGGATATGCTTAGCTGGCGTGAGGCCGCAGTAAAACTCTCGGTTTCTGCTACCGCAACAAATTCTGCAATACCCTCCCAACTGTACATTACCGCTCCCGTTTCTACTTTATTGTTACTATATAGTAAAAGACATTTATTAAAACCATAGATTATAACTTTGAGGTAATTAACTACAATGGAGTCATCGTAAATATTCAAGACTGCTAGAGGTAGATATGAGTGAGAAGATGATTAAGTCGAAAGCGGCCATTGCTTGGGGTCCAAATCAACCGCTATCTGTTGAAGAAGTGGATGTAATGCCACCACAAAAAGGTGAGGTATTAGTTCGTATTATCGCTTCCGGCGTATGTCATACTGATGCCTTTACACTATCTGGTGAAGACCCAGAGGGTATTTTTCCTGCAATTCTAGGTCATGAAGGGGGTGGTGTTGTTGAAGCCATTGGCGAAGGCGTCACTAGTGTTGCGGTAGGCGATCATGTTATTCCTCTTTATACCCCTGAGTGCGGTGAGTGTAAATTTTGTAAATCCGGTAAAACAAACTTATGCCAGAAGATCCGTGAGACTCAAGGCAAAGGCTTGATGCCCGATGGAACTACACGTTTCTATAAAGATGGTCAGCCTATCTATCATTATATGGGTTGTTCAACCTTCTCTGAATTTACCGTTCTTCCTGAAATCTCTTTAGCTAAAGTAAATAAAGATGCGCCATTAGAGGAAGTCTGCTTACTTGGTTGTGGTGTAACTACAGGTATGGGCGCAGTAATGAACACCGCCAAAGTTGAAGAGGGTGCTACGGTTGCCATCTTTGGTATGGGCGGCATTGGTCTATCTGCGGTTATTGGTGCGACTATGGCTAAAGCGAGCCGTATTATCGCGATTGATATTAATGAAAGTAAGTTTGAATTGGCTAAGAAACTTGGGGCGACGGATTGTATTAACCCTAAAGACTACGATAAGCCAATCCAAGAGGTCATTGTTGAACTAACGGATGGCGGCGTTGATTACTCATTTGAATGTATAGGCAATGTGGATATTATGCGTTCGGCTTTGGAATGCTGTCATAAAGGCTGGGGCGAGTCGGTTATTATTGGTGTGGCTGGCGCAGGGCAGGAGATCTCTACCAGACCTTTCCAATTAGTAACTGGACGCGTATGGCGTGGTAGTGCGTTTGGCGGTGTAAAAGGCCGTTCAGAGCTGCCTGATATCGTTGAGCGCTATATGTCAGGTGAGTTTAGGCTTGATGACTTTATTACGCATACAATGGGTCTAGAGTCGATTAACGAGGCGTTTGATTTAATGCACGAAGGTAAGAGTATTCGTAGCGTTATTCATTTCGATAAATAAGGTCCATCATCAAGAGGCTTTATTTCAAAGCCTCTTTTCGGTGTCCTCGTTAAGGAGTTCCTATGAGTATTGAAAACCTGAGTCAAAACAAATGTTTTGATGGTTGGTTAAAGCAATATAATCATCAATCATCTGTCTTAAATTGTACGATGCGATTTAGCATCTTTTTACCACCTCAAGTGAATGATGGGGCTAAAGTGCCTGTTATCTACTGGTTATCTGGTTTGACCTGTACTGATGAAAACTTCACTCAAAAAGCTGGTGCGCAAAGAGTTGCGGCTGAGCTTGGGGTTGCGATTGTTGCACCCGATACTAGCCCTCGGGGTGAAGGCGTTGCTGATGATGATAACTATGATTTAGGCCAAGGTGCGGGTTTCTATCTTAATGCTACAGAAGAGCCTTGGAAGCAGCATTATCAGATGTATGATTACATCACTAAAGAGCTACCGGCACTGATCGAAGAGATGTTTCCGGTGACGGATAAACGTTCAATTTTCGGTCATTCAATGGGTGGACACGGCGCCTTAACTATTGCGCTAAAAAATATCGACAAGTATCAGTCAGTATCGGCGTTTAGCCCCATCACTAACCCAATGAAGTGTCCTTGGGGGCAAAAGGCGTTTACTGCTTATTTAGGTCGTAACACTGAAACATGGAAAGCGTACGATAGTTGTGAGCTTATTAAACAAGCAACATCGACCCTACCTATGTTAGTTGATCAAGGAACATCGGATGATTTCTTGAAGGAGCAACTGAAGCCAGAAGCGCTTTCCCAAGTGGCTGTTGATATGGGCTTTCCGTTAGAGCTGCGTTATCACAATGGTTATGATCATAGCTATTATTTTATGGCTAGCTTTATTGAGGATCATCTTAGGTTTCATGCCAAGTATTTGAAATGAACCTTAGATAATCAAGAATTAAAAAGGGTATAGATCGCTGATTTATACCCTTTTTTTATTCTCGAATATCAGTGTCGAGTAATCAGAAATAAGCCTGCTCCGGCCATAATGGAACCTGCACTTTTATTCAGACGGTTAACCGCTTTCTCTGATTTAAACCAGCGACGTGCTTTACTCGCAAAAAGTGCGATCAGCATTAAACCACTCATCAAGCTAACTAATGTTAGAAAGGAGGCGAGTGCTATATCCATATTATCGAGTGCAGTTAGATCCATAAATGTAGGTAAAAAAGCGATATAAAACAGAATCACTTTAGGGTTTGAGGCAGAGATGAGAAAGCCTTGAATAAATCCCATTATGCCTTCGGATTGTTTCTCACCATTAGCCTCCGTCAAATCTAACGGGGCATGCCACATTTTCCAGCCTAAGTAGAGAAGGTAGCAAGCCCCTAAGATTCGAATAAAGGTAAATAGCTCACTCCAATGGGTGGCAATAACGGCCAAACCATAACAGGCTGCAACTAGGTATAAAATATCACTAATGGTCATGCCTAACGCTAGCATAAGACAAGCAGGCGCACCTTTTGTTAGAGCGCGGGCTAAAATGGCAAAGATACCTGGGCCGGGAGTAATACTAAAAATAAACACTGCCACAAAAAATGATAATGCGCTTTCTAAGGTCATAAATAACTCGAAAATAGGGACTGTAACTATCGTTGAAGAGGGAGGTATTTAGCTGGCCAATAAGTTAAGGACTAAACCTCGGTTAGCATTTGCTTGTGCTTGCATTGCAATTCCAACCTCTTGCTGGACCAGTGCCGCAGAGCGCTCAGAGAGTGCTTTCGCATAATCGGTGTCTCCAATCCTAGAGGCCGCCTCCGCGCTATTTAGACTTGTTTCAGCCAGTTGATTGATTGTGCTGTCGAGCCTATTTTGGTTCGCGCCAATTTCGCTAGATACGGTTGTCAAAAAGTCTTGTGCGTTATCTAGCTGATCAAGCGCTGCACTCTCAGTAATATCAATTGAAAATAAGCCTAGTTCGTCTAATGTATCGGCTAGATTGTATGTTGTAATGTTTTGAGAGTTTTCAGAACCAGGCCCCGTCTGAAGTTTTAACTCGCCGTCTTGGGAAAGAAGGGATTGGCCATTAAATGAGGATTGAGAAAGACTGTCTTTAATACCTTCAAGTAAAGCGTCGGCTTGTTTCTGTAATGACGCTTTATCATTGCTATTAAGTGTTCCGTTTTGAGCTTGAACGGATAGTTCTCTGATCTGCTGTAAGGAATCATTGACTTGGTTGACGCTACCCTCGGCAATTTGCAGAGCTGATATACCATCTAAGCTATTTTTAATGGCGGTATTATTGCCTAACTCTTGCCCTTGTAATTGTAGAAAGACTTGGAGGCCCGCAGG
Source organism: Neptuniibacter sp. 1_MG-2023 (assembly GCF_030547185.1). Taxonomy (GTDB): domain Bacteria; phylum Pseudomonadota; class Gammaproteobacteria; order Pseudomonadales; family Balneatricaceae; genus Neptuniibacter. Next base: position 84,130 of record NZ_JAUOQR010000006.1, on the reverse strand, counting down.
ATCAACCGCAGATTCATTAATACGTTTACCCGAGGCAAGTTGTTGATCATATTGATTAACACGGGTTTGAATCTGATTAAATTGATTAAGTGAGCCAGCCGAAGCGCCTGTCACAGTAATAGCCATTAGAATATCTCCCTTACAATCTTCTCAATTATAGCTTATTTCAGTGAAACGATAGTGAGATTTGTTCACGCTATAGAAGGGGTATTGTAGAAAAAAAAGGCGTACCTAAGTACGCCACAATATCTTGCAAAGGATAAGATTAGAATGCGTGAGCATTCAATGACTCAAGGTAAAAAGAAGAAAAGCTTGAGTAAACAAAGATAGTAGTTTTTCTTGCGCTTAACTAACATCATCTCTTAGTTCTATTATAAAAAGTATGGTTATTATAGTGGGCTTTATAACCAGCCAAGTATTTTCCACCAGAGGTAATCTAAGGGAAATAGGACTAAAATGGTAATAGGGGTTAAGACAAAGCAAAGTTTAGCGGCATGTCTAATCGATACCCCAGCCAATTGCATTCCCACCATTAAGGGGGCTGATTGGAAAGGAAAAAGAATGGTAGAGAAGCCCAATACTTGAGTCATCAGCACCGCCTCTAATGTGAAACCACTTTTATCACTCATCTGCTCAGCGAAAGGGGTTAGTATGGCGGGCACACCGGGAAGTGTTGCAACCATGCCGGTAGTAAAAGCAGTAAGGGAGAGAGAAAGATAGCTCAGTAACGGGTGTTCGCTTGAAAGTGGTAACCACGTATTAAGCTGCTCGCCAACTACATCACCTATACCACTATAGTTAATTAAAGCACCAACACCTAATACACCTACAACAAATACCAGCGAGCTAATATTAAATTTCTTCTGGAAACTTTGCTGGCTTACCACGCCAATCCTAGGCATTAATAGTATGCAAACCGCTGCCAAACCTATCCAAGCTGCTGAGATATGATGGAGAGAATCGGTTAACCAAAAACCGAGAGTGACCATCATAATAACCATCAGTTTATATTCCTGTTTAGATACAGGTTCTTTAGCTACAGATCGGCTAGAGCGTGTAGGTGTATCGGGAAATAACCAGACAATGACAGCAATAATGAGCAGGGCTTTGATAAAACCTAAGACGGGGAAATGCAGTAGTAAGTATTCTGCATACATAGGTGTCCAGTTATGCATAGTTTCAGCGGCGCCGATCAATACCATATTAGGTACGTTGGCGGGTAGTACTGCAAAGGTAGGTACATGACAACCAAAGGCAGCAGCAAGCGCAACACCAATTTGACCATTACTCCCCTCTTTAAAACCGCAACTTGTCCCCATCGCCATTGCAATAGGGATTAAAAGTACAGCCCTACCTATAGAGGAGGGCATAAGAAAACCAAGCAAAATAGAGAGTAAAACAATACCGCTAATAAGATGGGTGTAGCTTTTATCTAATCGGCCAGTAAAAGTGTTGCCTATACGTTTTGCTAGCCCCGTTTCATTAACCGCTATACCAATAATTAAACCGGAAAAGATAAGCCAGCAAGCTGTTGAGCTAAAGCCAGAAAATACAACCTCGGCAGGTGCTATAGCTAGCAACATAGCGGCGGTCATAAAGATAAGCATACTGAGGTGTTCAGAGATTGCGCTGGTGGCTAAGAGAACGAGAGCCGATAAAATTAAACAGGCAGATAAAAGTTGTTTGTTATCGAGCGGCAAAGATAGAGGGCTCAAAAAGGCAACAAAAAATATACTAGGAATAAGTATCAGAGCGATTAATTGTGAACGGCTTAATTGAAGATTGATCATTGCAACACCATTATGAATTATCTCATGGGCTTATTGTGACAGGGAATTAAAGGTGATTTAATCGATAATATGACAATAAATATCGCATAAGTGACAAAGCTATGGAAAATTCTACTTCTAAACGGCAACCTTCATCTATTGGTCAGAGAATCGATTCGCAGCGACCTATTGTTGGTTTACGGGGGCATTTAGCCGCTAACGTAGATATGGATCCGCACCAGCATCCACGTGGCCAGCTTGCTTATGCTAGCGAAGGGATTATCCGTGTATATACAGATGCAGGCAGTTGGGTTGTTCCTCCAACCCAAGCCGTTTGGATACCGGGAAATATAGTGCATAGAACAAGTGCAGAGGTGCGCGCTGAATTGCGTCATCTGTTTGTCGATCCTGCGTATCTACATAACTTATCTGATCAATGTAGTGTGGTCGAAGTTTCCCCTCTACTGCGGGAACTGATTATGAAAGTAGCGGATTTTGGTACAGAGTACTTGCCAAATAGTCCCGCTAGTCGGGTATGTGCGGTTATTTTAGATGAACTTCAAGCACTTAAACCCTCTTTACTTCATCTGCCAGGCGCAACAGATCGACGTTTGCAGAGGGTGATGAAAACAATGATTAAGTCACCCAATGCTGAAACAAGTCTAAATGAGTTAGCTGCCAAAGTTGGTGCCAGTGAGCGTACAGTTGCTCGGTTATTTAGCAAAGAGACAGGGATGACGTTTCAACAATGGCGCAAGCAGTTAGTGCTGCAAGAAGCGGTGGATAGAATAGGAAAAGGGGATGCGGTGATTGATGTGGCATTAGCTCTAGGTTATCGCAGCCCGAGTGCTTTTGTGGCGATGTTTAGAAAATCCCTAGGTAAACCGCCGGGTCAGTATTTTAGTGATACAGGTGCAAGAGTTGAGTTCTAATATAAAAAAACAGCCCTAATAAATTAGAGCTGTTGTATTGATTAATCTATGTTTACTAAAGCTTTAGTTATAGCTTAAAAAGATCAGGGTGTTGTTCTAGTGTATCCACTAAAAGCTGCATCTCTTCTTGCGTACCGATACTAATACGCAGGTAGTTATCTATACCGGGTTTACTAAAATAGCGGACCAATATTTTTTTAGTACGAAGGTAGCCCATCAACTCGGCTGCTTCTAAGATGCGGTGGCGAGTAAAAAGGAAGTTGGTTTTTGAGGGTAGGCTAACAAAGCCTAATTCAGCTAAACGCTCAATTGTCCAAGTCCGAGTACCAATAATTTTTTGAGTCGTCTCCTCAAAATAAGTTTGGTCTTTTATCGCTGCAGCGGATGCTTCGATTGCTAACATATCCAGTGGGTATGAGTTAAAACTATTTTTTACCCGCTCAAGACCGTCAATAAGGTCTTCATGCCCAATGGCAAAACCGACACGCATTCCTGCAAGAGAGCGTGACTTCGAGAAGGTTTGTATCACTAAAATGTTGTTGTAACTCTGGGTAAGCTCAACAGCCGAACTTGCACCAAAATCCACGTAAGCTTCATCGACAACAATAACGGATTCAGTGTTACGTTTTGCTAATGATTCGATCTCGTCTAGCTTAATTGCTCGGCTTGTGGGGGCATTTGGATTCGCAAAGATAATACCGCCATTAGGCTGATCGAAATCATCTACGTTAAGCACAAATTCGTCACGTAGGGGGATTTGCTCGTAGTTGATATCGTAAAGGTTACAGTACACAGGATAAAAGCTATACGTAAACTCCGGCATTAACAGAGGTTTATCCTGTTGAAAAAATGCTGCGAAGGTATGAGCAAGTACCTCGTCTGAACCGTTACCCACAAATACATGCTTACGTTCAACGGAAAAGTGATCGGCAATTGCATCTTTTAATAGTGTGCAATCTGGATCTGAATAGAGACGTAGACGATTTGTATCGAAATCCTTAATAACGGCTTCAGCAAGAGGTGAAGGTGGGTAAGGATTCTCGTTGGTATTGAGTTTAGTGATCCCTGATTCTTTAGGCTGTTCGCCGGGGACATAAGGGGTTAGACGCTTAATTGCATCACTCCAATATTTGCTCATTATATGATCCGTAGTGGCGCGCACGTTTGGAAATCGCTTATAGATCTGCCCGTGCGGATATAGATTGTTAACTGGCTTGAAGAATAGCAGAAAAGTGGTTTTTTCATAAGTCTGATAATCGAATGCTAATAGTTCAAGAATCTATCATCAAATTGCTTTATCCTATCCTTTTCTAAGTTCGGATACAGGTTTATGTCAGCTCAAGATAACAGCTATGATTTGGCTGCAATCGAAAAATTAAATGATAAGCAGCTCTACGCTCTTTTTGTTAGCGAAGCAGTCTCATCAGATGAAATTTGGATTCTAACCGATCAATATGGCAGCGTAATGCTCAATACAGAAGATGAAGACTGTGTGCCTGTTTGGCCATATAAAAAGTTGGCTGAAGCTTGGGCTACGGGCGAGTGGGAGGCCTGTAAAGCAGAGGCAATCTCTCTGTCTAAATGGCATAGTCGTTGGACACCCGGTTTGGAGGATGACGAGTTTGCTGTTGTTGTTTGTCCGACTGAGGGCCGAGATGGGTTAGTGGTATCGCCTTTGGAGCTAGATAAGGCTCTTAAAAAGCGTAAACAGAAACAGAGTACTTAAATCCGTTATTGTGGTTAATCGCTTTGATTGGGGCTCTTTTTTATAAGAGCTCTTATTCTCTATAGGTTAGCTTTAGATCTGACTAGGTACCGCGAGTATCTAAGCCTTTATCTCCTTTTAGCTTTTTCCAACGTTTTAATTTATCTCAAACGTTAATGGATTAGGTGTCTATTTCCTCCTCGTTTTTATAGCTCCCATATAGATAAGCATAACCTCTCCTTAAATGGGTTCTACGCAAACATATTTTAAATATGGTTTTTTTATGTGAGTTTATACCGTTATCTTATGTGGTTTTTTATAGAGCCCTAAGCTAGAACACACTATAAAAATAAGACTAAAACCAAGTAAACAGGGGGAGGTTTTGGCTTATACCTGAATGCATAAGCCGAGATGAGTCTGAGATCACTTTCTTTTAGAGTGAAGTGTTTTTAGTGGGCGTGCTGGTTGATAAACATGGCTGTGACTGTATCCATTGTTTTAATGTGGTTGATAAACCAGTTCCACAAAGTGCAGTTAAGGTAGTGCGCAATATACTCTCGGTCGTTTCTCTCTTTCCACTGCTCTATTGCTTCAGCTAATTCAAACAGAACGCGGTCATGCTCCCCTTTATGGCAAGAATAAGGGGGAAAATTAACGCGTCTCATCTGTTCCTCTTCACGGGAAAAGTGGACTTGGTTATGAGCGAAGAACGCTTCGAGCCGTGAGGTAACCTCGTCTACAGTACTGTTCTCTATAGCAGCGAGTATGGTATCTAGTATTTCGACTGCTTCCTCATGGTCATTATTCATAAACTCTACTGTGACCGGAGGAATCAACTTTGTATCAGCATGCGTCATTATCTTGTGCTCCAAAAGAACATGAGTGTCTATCTTATGTGGAGAACAAAAGTTTAAAATTGATATCCGTCAATAACATATATTTATAATACATTTATTTATGAGCTGTACTCGCTTCTTTCAAATAACCCTATATTTTGATTAGAAAAGAATTAGTTCTAGGGTTGTCTAAAATGATGGAAAAGTACCTTAGTCTATTCATGCTGTTTTTTCAGCACCTTACGCAGAGGTAAGCTAGTATCAAGTAGATGCTTTTTAAAAGAGCGCTGTTAAGTAAACATTTGGAAGTTGCTAGATAGAGCGTTATATAAAGCTAAATCTAAAGGGCGCAATCAAGTGGTTTGGCTGCCTGAGTAATGATTAGCGCCAATGAATCCAATAACTGTATTCAACGCGATTAGAGTTGTTGATTGTAGTTTGAAATAGTTGGCTCGCTGATGATGAGCATTGAACTCCTTTAAATTCAGGTTCTGCCCAGCCAGTCATACCTCCCATATACTCACGTTTATAGCCCCAAGTACCACATGACAGCACTAAGTCGTAATGCTGATCCCGTTCACAAATCGCGCAGGTCTCAAAATTAACCTCTAAATCTTCTCCTTCTACACCGTAAGAGTCAGAGACGTAAGGCGTGTCATAGATCGATACGGACGCATCGCGGAAGAATCTTCCCTGCCAAGGTTTATCTGCATCATCTTTAGGTGTTTTATGCAGCCCATGACCATGTTCAAGTGGGGCATTATCATAGAAAGGGTTTTCGGCTTCGTTAGGGATATCAATCTGTATACCTCGCTCGCCTTGGTGGAGTCTAGCATTAGTTTTTCGGATCTGTAATAAGCGATAACGATCACAGTCAGCTAAGTTCAGGCCATCAGTTTTACCATTAAAGTTGTTTTTTAGATGGATCTCTAACCCTATTCCCGTAGCATTATCCCCAGGGATATACTTGGCATCAGAGCGACTGCTATGGTACCAAGGCTGAGAGAAAATAAGTCGTCCAATCGGTTCCTTTTGATAAGTGACAGGGCATACTTTTCCCACTTTTAGCTCTTCGGCCCATAGTTTATGAGATAGGACACTCAGTAAAATCAACGGTAAAACTTTGTAATAATTAACCATCAAATCACCTTAACTGTAATTTGTATATACAAAGTATAGTCTAAAATTTATAAACCGATAATTAAGATTTAGTGGGCGATAAGGAGCTAGCTCGGTACTGTTGAGTTTAAGGGAGTGATAAGTTACAACCTAAAGATAAAAGAGAGACCGATCTTTGGCATAGATGAATGAAGCAGTGAACGCTTTGTGCTTTTAGGTATAAGAAATCGCTCAAAAAGAGCAAAGGAGTTCCAGATCGCTTTCTATTTCATTAGTTTCCTCGCAGGCTTTTTCTAACTTATATCGAGTTTTAATATGAAGTTTTTAGTTTTTTTAGGCACTGTTCGTGATAGCACACCACCTAGCCCCGCTCGTCTTGGTTTGCGCGTTTCAAAAGCTTGCATTGAATGTTTATTGAGTCACTATACTGAGCATGAAGTGGAGCTGATTGATCCTTTAGATTACCCTTTGGGACCTGTTTTTAAACCACATTTTGCGTACTCTCAGCGCACGGTTCCCCCAGAACTGAATGAGCTGGCAGACAAGATAGAGTCAGCTGATGGCTATATTATGGTTAGCCCTGAATATAATCACTCGATGAGTCCTGCGTTGGCTGATATGTTAAACCATTTCGGTAGCTCTCTATTCTCTTACAAGCCGAGTGCCATTGTTACCTATTCTGCGGGGCAGTGGGGTGGTATGCGTGCAGCTGTAGGCATGCGGACGTTTCTTTCAGAGCTTGGTTGTTTACCTGTTTCTGCGATGATTCATGTACCTAAAGCACAAGAGGTCTTTGCTGAAGATGGGAGCGTGCAGGCAGGCCAAAATCAGGCGTCTTGGTTTGAATATTTTAGCCGTACCTTCAATCAACTTATTTGGTGGGCTCAGGCTACCCGTGAGCATAAAGAGGTAGTCGATCCACACAAAATAGTGATGCCCTTAAAAATAGACCCCTCTCAGCGAAATGCGCCTTAATCAGCTTGGCAACAGGATAGATTGGATCGGTTTTTGATAGCCATCGGTAAAGAGAGTGGGCGTACGATAAGCAACATGCCGGTGCTACTTGAGGGGTAAGTGAAGTAAATAGATCCAGTTTGTTATCGCTATGATGACTATTGAGGGCAGAGTATGATTTTTTTGATACAGGATTAGCGATGGAAAACTTTCGAGTAATTATATTTATAGTGGGAAGTGTTTTACTGTTATTTGGTTACTTACGTTTTATAACGGATGAGCAAGGCCATGTGAATTTAAATAATTATCGCTTTACGGGCGGGATCGGACTTGTGATTATCGGTATAGTAAAAGGGACGGGTGATATAGTCTCAAGGGATCTCTCCAAAGATGGCGTTTCCGCACTCTCAATCTATATGGGAGCCTTACTTTTCTATATAGGTTTTACATTGTAAGAGCCGAATAAAGAGGGGAGTTATCAATAGTCTTCTCGGCTTAAACTAACACTTACTCATCCCTCTATAGTCAGCTGCTCTATTAGCTTATATATAATCTGTTCTAAGCTTAATCATACTTCTAACTCATAGTGCTAGCGGCAGTTAAGGTGACGTGCTAGATTAATTGAGTACTTGAAGAACGAAGGACGATACCTAATAGGGCCGTGCCGTTGTGAAGCAGTTTAGAGTATAGAATTCCTTTGGCTTAAATTAATCAGGATGTTCTTATGTGGTTACATGCTTCTTGTGTTCTTGACTTCAATATCCCTGTAGCTACGCCATTTTTATTAATGCTTCGCCCTCGTAGTGGGCAGCAGCAGTGGGTAGCCCGTGAGCAGTATGAGTTTTCACCTAGCGTTATGGCGGTCGAGTTCACCGATCCATTTGGTAATTTATGTCAACGGGTGGTGGCACCTGCTGGACCTTTTTCAGTTTACACATCGGTTAATATCGAATGTGCAGATGCCTTTGATGTAGCGCCGGGGGCACCGTTTATTGAAGTGCAAAATTTACCTGAAGATACACTTCCATTTCTGTTACCGAGCCGGTTTTGTGAGTCTGATCGTTTCACTCAATTAGCACAATCACTCGTTGTTGGTGTCGCGCCTGGATATGATCAGTGCACAGCAATTATTGATTATATTCGCCAAACACTGCGCTACTCTCCTGGAAGTGGTCAGCAGATCATTAGTGCCTGTGAAGTTAATGAAAAATCAGAGGCGGTTTGCCGGGATATGGCCCATCTAGGTATAGCCTGTTGCCGTTCTCTGTCGATCCCTGCTCGAATGGTTGTTGGTTATCTTGAAGGGCTTGAACCTATGGATCTTCATGCTTGGTTTGAGGCTTATGTCGGAGGGCGCTGGTATGCATTCGATCCGACTCAGAATAGCCGATATGGTGGACGTGTTGCGATCGCCTACGGTCGAGATGCTGCTGATGTGGCGATATATAGCCAGTTTGGTGATCCAGTGGATCTGCTGCGTATGGATATCAGAGTCGAACGGATGTTATCGCCGCTTCTATGATAGATGCATGCTCTAAATCTATTGCATATTAGACCGATGAACTCTGATATTAGCTAGGTTCAAAATTAGTAGGAATTAACTGCTAATTTATTCCTTTGCTTCGCTATTATCGTCTATTTGTAGATAATCGATCAAATCCCCGATAGGTTCTGGAGATTGAAAATAAAAGCCCTGAACAAAGTCACAATTGTGGCGGGCGATAAAGTCAAATTGTTCTTTCGTTTCAACACCTTCAGCAATCGTTTTTAACCCTAATGCTTTAGCGATAGATATTGTGGCTTTCACAACTTCTTCTGATTTATCCACTTCTCCAATTCTAGATATGAAGGAACGATCAATTTTTAATATGTCGAAAGGTTTGTTAATTAGGTAGCCTAAATTTGAATAGCCTGTGCCAAAATCATCCATTGAAAAAGAGACATTTAGCTTTTTATAGCGCTCCAAATGTTTTTGATTTTGGTCATTAGATAAAATAACTTTCCTTTCGGTAATCTCTAAGGCGATTGAACTACCATCAATTTTAAATTGCTGTAAATATTTTTTGAAAATGTAAAAGAGTGAATCAGATTCTAAATCTTTTAATGAAAAGTTAATGGCTATTTTGCATTTATAATGATTAATGTCATTTAGTTTACTGATGGTCGTCATTACCTTAAAAACAACATATTTTGTTATTTCAGTAATTAACTCGGATTCTTCAGCAAGCGGAATAAACTTATGAGGCATAACTAATCCCAGTTTGGGATGGTTCCACCTTATTAACGCTTCTAAGTGCGAGACTTTCATTGTCTCTAATTCGATAATCGGTTGGTAATAGACCTCGAATTCATCTTTATTTAATCCTTCCCGGATTAAACTTTCCATTGATGCTTTCTCAAAAGCAAATGAAGATAGCTCTTGGGAGATATAGCGATACATGTTTCTGCCATTTTCCTTTGCATCATACATCGCAATATCTGCTTGGCGAATGAGTTCGTCAGCGGAATGCCCATCATTTGGGTAGATACTGATCCCAATGCTAGCGCCTACTATGATTTTATGCGTATCGACAACAATCTCTTCTTTAACTGCTTGAATTAAATTCAGAGCTATTTTTGATGCATGTAATGCCGTATCTAAATCTTGAATAATAACAATAAATTCATCGCCGCCCACTCTGGCAATAGTGTCGCCTGAACGTAGAAGGTTCGATAATCTTTTGGAGACTTCAATTAGAACTTCGTCCCCCACATTATGTCCTAAACCATCGTTTACAATTTTAAAGCGATCTAGATCAATAAATAAGATTGCGAGTTGCTTTTTAGAACGGCGAGATTCCTGTAGCGCTTGCTCAAGTCTATCCGCTAGCAAAGTGCGGTTAGGTAAGCCGGTGAGAGAGTCATGGTTGGCTAGATATTGTATTTTATTTTGAGACTGTTTTATTAATGATATATCTGTTATTACACCAACATACTGAATGATATAACCATTTTCATCTTTAACCGCATTTATATTAAGAAAAACAGGGAATATATCACCGTTTTTAGATTTATTGATAACTTCACCGGACCAGAACCCACTTTGTTTGTAGGAACGTTCCATTTCACTGTAGAACTCTGGGGTGTGCTGATCAGATTTTAATATATTTATTTTTTTGCCAGCCACTTCCTTAAAGGTATAACCCGTTATATTTTCAAATGCAGGATTAATATTGATTATTCGGGTTTCACTATCAGTAATAACAATGCTTTCTTGTGTTGTATTGAACACCGTTTTTGCTTGTATGCTTTCTAAACTTACTTGTTTTTGACTATCAATGTCTTCAATTACAGAGATGAAATATAAGGGTTTGTTTTTATCCCTAACAATAGCAACGTAAAGTACTACCCAGAATAGGTCGCCATTTTTTTTATAGTAGCGTTTTTCCATCTTATAGGAGTTTCGCTCCCCATTAATGAGCTGCTGTACTAAGCCTAAATCCTCGTTTAGATCTTCGGCATAGGTAATATCTTGGAAGGTTAGTGATAGTAGTTCTTCTTGTGTATAGCCGAGCATTTTAGATAAAGTGCTGTTGACAGAAATCCAGGTTCCATCTAAAGCAACATGGCCAATACCTATGTTAGCGTTATCAAATGTGGCTTTGTATTTCTGCTGGCTCAATGATAGTTCAGCAAGTGCGTGCCTCTCTTTCGATATATCTGAAGCGAAAGACCATATTTGAGTGTTACCTAATTCGTCACGACTGAGATAGTCTTCTACATCTAGAACTGTAGTGACATTACCCTTGGATTTTAATTCGATAATGTAAGGGCCAAATGTTCCTTTTTCTGTTAACTCTTTCTGCCGATTTAAAAAGCGAGTGTTGTCTTCAATGGGGTATAGATCAAACCAGTTTTTAGCGAGTAGCTGCTCTCTTGTTAATCCTGTATAGGTTTGCATGGCATGATTGGTTTTAAGAATCATACCTTGTAAATTAGTGATGATGACGCCGTCATTAATATTTTCTAAAACGGATTCATAACGGCGATTGAGAGAGCCGTACTTTTCTTTGATGACTGTATTTTCATTAAAGATCTCTTTGAGTTCCGCATAGGCGGTTTGAAGCTCTTCGTTAGTAGACTGAAGCTCTTCATTACTGGTTTCCATCTCTTCATTGGTTGCCTGTAACTCTTCGTTAGCACTTTGTAACTCTTCATTGGTTGATTGTAATTCCTCGTTAGATGTTTCTAACTCTTCAACGAGGGTTTGCATATGTTCTTTAATGCGTTGTAATTCAAACTCGAGCTCTTGAGTGGAGGAGGTTACAACGTCATCGGAATTTGTGTTAATGAGAGGTAGGTCTAATACCGAAATACTCTGGAAATAAAAGATATACATCTGGTTGCGGCCATTCAAAATTGGCACAAGGTAGACTTTTATTAATCGAGCTTTTCCATTTTTTTGTGGTAAAGGTATATAACCACTTGAGCTAACTCCGGATCCTTTTTTTACGTTGCTAAACAATTTTCTTAAATCGATAGCTAAACGGGAGTCGACTATTTTGTACAGATTATATGAGATATATCCTTCTGGGATGGAAACAAAATCAAGGTTCCCTTTTTTATATACAACATCAAGCTGTTCGTTCGTTACTATTATATTCGGCATGAGAAGCTTTGCGGCTTCAGTAACAATCGTTTCTTGAAGAGGAGTCGTTTCTAATGCTTTAGATTGTTCGACTTCCGGATATTTAACGTATTTAGGAGCTTTTATAGTAATTGTTGAGAGGTTTTTATTGGAGGAGGCCACGGTTTTAAAAATTTTATTAGATTTGTCTACGGGTACGAAAAGATGTTCAAAATAAGTCGCATTTTCAGACTTTCCAAGAAAAAGTAACGCATTTGTTTTAAGTGCATAGTGAAAGGCAGGCATGATCCATTTTTGCGCATCAAGATTAAAGTAGATAAGCAAGTTACGACAAACGATGAGATCGAGCTCTTTAAATGGTGGGTCGGACAAAAGGTTATGATAAGAGAATACAATGTTTTGTCGTAAACTTTTCTTCACCTCAAATTCATTGTTGGTAATGTTGAAATAGTCTTTTATATGGGAGTCAGACACTTCCGTCATTGAGGCTTGGCTATAAATCCCTTGCCGAGCTGTTTTTAAGGCATCTTCATCAATATCTGTCGCAAATATCTTTAAATCAAGGTTATTTTGGCGGTCGTTTAATAGTTCGTTCAGAATTATAGCTACAGAGTAGGCTTCTTCACCGGTGGAGGAGCCGGGCATCCAAATTCTGAGTTCCTTTGCGTCTGGAATTTCATCAAGATATTTATCTAAAAGGTTTTCAAGTGAGTTGTAAGCATCTCTATCACGGAAAAAACTGGTTACGCCAATTAAAATGTCTTTATAAAGTAACTCGACCTCTTGTTCATCTCTTTCAATCAGTGCGACATATTCACTCAGGGTTGTGACCTTCAGAGCGACCATACGTCTTTCTATTCGTCGACCAATTGTTGCTTTTTTGTAAACGGAGAAATCGACATGTTTTATTTTATGGAGTAAAGCGAAAATAATTGATATATGGTCATTTTCTGGTGTTACTTGGTGCTTTTTTAGCACTTTATTTCTTGGGAAGTTGGCCAGAGCTACGAGCTCTTCCCCGATTTTGTCTGCTTCGATTAAGATATCAACAACAGAGCCATTTATCGCCGCCATTGGCATACCATCATATTTGGCTGTACTGGGCTCTTGTACTATGGTGATCCCCCCCTCCGAGTTAATAGCTCGCATACCTTGGCAACCATCAGAGCCTGTGCCTGATAATATAATGCCGACAGATTTTTCTTTTTTGTATTTGGCAATAGATATAAAGAGTTGATTTACAGAGGGTTTCGGTAGGAAAGAGTGTTTTTCTGGGGCCGATAAAACTATTCGATTATTATTGTTGATTTCAACGTTTTTATTAGGGGGGGTTATATAGAAAATATCAGGTTCAAGCGTCTCGCCGTGCACCGCCTCCTTAATCATTAAAGTACTTTCTCTAGAAAGTAATTCAACCAGCATAGTGTTGTGTTTAGGGCTTAAATGCTGTGCAACAATATAGGCGGTATTGTTATTTCCTGGCAGCCCTTTTATCAAGGTGGTCAGTGCTTCGAGCCCCCCAGCACTTGATCCAATACCTACGACCATAAGGCTATCGGGGGCTTGGGCTAGATCTTCTTCAGATTCATTGTGTACAGTTAAACTATCGCCCAGTATTTTAGTTTTGCCTACAGAGTCTTCATGTTTCCCAAGCGATAAAACCTGATTAATGACTTGTGCTAATTTTTGATTATCTGCGGGTTTACTAATAAAACCATTAATTTGATCTTTAATAGTATCTAATATGAAATCTTCTTGAATATAAGCGCTGAATACGATGATCGGTGTTTTTTTATCTGTTCTACGGATCTCTTGTATTAATTCAGGCCCATTCATGTGGGGAAGCTGAATCTCCGTGATAACTAGGCTGGGACGATGCGTCACAAACTTTGATATGCCTTCTCGACCGTTAGACGCTTCCAGAACGGTTGTAAATATCCCACGGAAAAAGTCGACGTGGATTTTGCGGGTATGTTCATTACTTTCTATATATAAAACGGTTAAATCGTGCTTCATTTACTACTACCGGTAAAATTTCTATTGATTTAGTCAAATGAAGTAAAAATTCAACTACCACTACCACTACTAAAAGATAGTCAATAAATATGAATCTAACAACTTTCTATAGAAATTAATTATCGTTCAAATATAAAAGGCGTTTACTGTTTTTTTGAGGGGATGTTAATTGTTATCTATCCAAGATGCATAAGGTCTGAGGGTCAACCTTATTTGATCGGCGGAGAGGCGTTTTTTTTCATGGTATTTGAAGATAGGTTTATTGGTTGCTAAGCCCTCCGTTTAGCCAAAACTTCATTCGAGATAAAGGCCCCTTCCTCGTTTAGAGCTGATTGGCTTTACGGTGTCTGCCTTCGTAATCGAAGATCCGTTCTTGAACGCGCCAGTAGTGCTTTTGCTTACGGGCGATGACGAAGTCTGGGGTCGTAAGAAGTGACTTGATGGCGAGTACTTCGGAAATGTTGTTCAGGGTTTTAGGGGCTTGCGCATTAGCGATGCGTTTGCCAAATAGATTGTTAAATACAGTTTTCTGGCTGTGTTTAGAAAAATCAAAAGATTCGCTCAGTTCTTCGCCATCCTCTCCATAGTAGGTGACTTTTAAGCGATCTTGTACGCTGCTGAGTTCCATGCCTGAACAGCGAATAACCATTGCATCTTTTAGTTTTAAGGCGTTTTTTAACTGGTCATCGGGATCGATAATTGCCATTTTGCATTTATGGCAGTTGCGTGCAGCGATGTCGTTTTCAGCGTTACAGTGAGGGCATTCCTTAAATCTAAAACGGTAATCACACTGTTGTGGTTGCTGCTGTTTTAGCTCTTGCTTATCTGTAGGGTCGAAATCTAGTAAACCTTGACAGCGACGACCGTAATGTTCGATCACGTTCCCTTCATCATCCGTTTTCCCCCAGAATATATTGGCAAAGCCACAGCTAGGGCAAAAGACTTGTACTGGATCAGTATCAGGGTTGGGTTTCTTTTCCCCCACTTCAGGGTGATGCAGGTTAAAGTGGTTGCCGGCATAGTCAATGACCAGACAGTCAGTTTTCCCCTCTGCAAGGCGAAGACCACGGCCAACAATTTGCTGATACAAACTTACCGATTGGGTTGGGCGTAGGATGGCAATAAAATCTACGTGGGGCGCATCAAAACCTGTTGTAAGTACAGAGACATTGACCAGAAATTTTAGTTTTTTCTGCTTAAAACTTTGTATGAGTTGATCGCGCTCTTTGTTGTCAGTCGCACCAGTAATTAAGGCGGTTTGATCTACTGGGAGGTAGCCGCAGATCTCTTGTGCATGTTTTACGGTAGCAGCGAATACCATGACACCTTGACGGGTTTGAGACAATGCTTTGACTTGTTCAATAATCGTTTGTGTTACGCGGGGATGCTTGCCTAGTAATTGGTTTACTTCTGCTTCTGCGTATTCGCCAAAACGGTTTTGCTTTAATGCGGAGAAGTCATATTGGGTAATGCTGGCATCAACGCATTTAGGCTCAGTAAGATATTTTTTACGAACCATATAACTTAAGGGAAGTTCGTAAATACAGTATTTAAAGGGTTTAGGATCACTACTACGAGCAAAACCACGGTGATGGTATTGATAGATCCATCCCATGCCTAGCCGGTAAGGTGTAGCGGTTAGCCCGAGTACTTTTAGCTGTGGGTTGAGTGAACGGAGTTGGCTGATAACCTTGCCGTATTGGCTGTCGTCATCATCATTTAGGCGGTGGCATTCATCAATAATCAGCAGTGAGTATTCTGCTGAGAAACGGTCAAGATTAGCTGATACGGACTGGATACTGGCAAAGGTAACTTGAAAATCATTTTGTTTGCGCTTTAAACCTGCGGAGAATATTCCGCCTTTGAGCCCGTAGCTTTCATACTTCGCGTGGTTTTGCTCAACCAGTTCTTTTACATGGGCTAAGACCAATATTTTTCGTTTTGCGAGTTTGGCCAGTTCTGCTATGACTAAGCTCTTGCCTGCGCCAGTGGGCAGCACAATGACGGCTGCATCATCTGTTTTACGGAAGTGTTGTAGAGTGGCGTCTACAGCATCTTGTTGATAGGGGCGCAGTGTAAAGGGAGAGCTCATGGATACAGATCAAATGATGATGAATTATAGGGCTGATCATATCAGCCCTGGTCTTTATATGGGAGCGATTGACCGGCATAAAAAAAACCGGCCTTTAAAAGGCCGGTTTAACGTATATTGCAGCGATTAAGAAGGGGGGTTAATCGTCTGCATTTTCCTGAGAAAACTGAGCCATAATGCTTTGTAATAAACCAACGTTATTATCTAGTTTACTCTGGGATTCTTCATCCGCATCTTTGTAACGTATATCTTCTTGGATCAAATTTTCTAATAAGCTGGCGCCAAATAAAGAGCTATCTTCTAAGAATCCAAGTGCTGGATTATTCATGAAGTTCTCCATGTTTTGCATCATGCCACCTAAGTGACGCCCGTTATCGCCGAGCGGATTATCATACTGCTGAACTTGCTCATAAGCGGCTACTGCAGAGTAGCTCGTTGACTGAGTCATAGTTACATTCAAGTTCATTAATTGGGATTTGTCCATTTCTAATTCGGCCGCTTGGTTAAAAGCATCCTGAACATCACCGCTGTAGAAATCTTCTGCAATCAGATTAATGTCTTGAATTAGGGAGGTGAGGGCGTCTAACTCTTCTTCATTAAGATCGCCTTCTACACTAAAGCTAAAGTTACTGCTGGCGTTACGGTCAATACCATAAGAGACGGCACTGCTTTCACCATCAGTATATGCACCAAGGGACGCTGTAATGCTGGCTTCACTATCAAAGTAGATTGAGACCTTGTCGCCTTCTTGGGTCATCACTTCCATAGAGAAGGATTCTGCTTTGGAATAACGCTCAGCGGCAGAGATAGATGTTTGGCTGCTTGTTGCTGCCACGTCTTCAGTGCTTGCTGTTGGTGCAATTGCGGCTAGTGCTTCAAAGGTGAGGTCTTTAGTTTGATCTATAGTGGCTGATGTATCTTCGGTGAGCATATTCAGCTTTTCTAGTATCTCCGTGGCTTCTTTAAAGCCTTTCTCAACACCCGATACAGCTGCTTGGTACATGCGATCAAGATCAGCGTCAGATGCACCTCTAGAACGAGCTTGCTCTAACCCTTGGGCAACAAAATCTGAAATCCGAGAAGCTACTTTTTCTGGAGAGTAATCATTTGCATCGAGACCTTTCATCTCAGATAAGCTCATTCCAGGAATGTTTTCTGCTAGTTTGGCGACTAACTTATCTGCCGCAGATGCAGAACGACCACTGCTGTCTTTACCATCTGCAAACCCACCGGTTACCAATGTTTCTTGGCGAACCTGAGAATAGGCTGCTTGGCTGCTTAATAAAACTTGCACGGGTAATTCCTCCACAGACAAAAAGGATCCTTATGACCCCGATTTTGCATTTCCATATTATAGCGATAAATGGGTTATCGACAGATATGCACTTTGCTTTAATGTAAACACTGATGTATGAAATTCTTTCATCAGATAAAAGGGTTCTTATTGGCTTTAGTCAATGGGATGGTTATACCCACTTTCAGCTATTGGCCAGATAATAAAACAGTTTTTACCTTATTCATTTAGTTGTTAGGCGGTATAAAATGATTTGATTACGGACAAGGTAAAGAATTTCTTTCATGTTCTGTTAGGGATTAAGCTTTGGCCTGAGTTTAATCGCTATCAGTAGGGCGCTACTTGTATCTATAGCCAGCGCCCGTGCTGAAAGGTCTTTCAATTCCTAGTTCGACTACCACATCAGATCATCAGGGATCTTATAATCGGCGTAAGGGTCATCTTCATCCGGTTCTTCTTCAGGTTTAACGCGAATAACGTAATCAGGTATACGTTGTTCAATCTTTTCTGCGAACTTATCGGGGATTAAGTAAAACTTTTCATCGAGTGTAGCAATGGCTACTTGGCCACGTATCAACTGTGTCTGTAAGTCGCTGGTAACGTACATTGTTTTAACTTTTTTATCGTAGACAAAGTTGTATGTGAGCTCAGCATTGTCTGGAATATTGATCTGCTGCTGCATGATCATTTGTCGGCATTGCGCTTCAATCTCTCGGTTCTGGCGCTCCTCATCGCGCTGTAGATTGAGTAGGCGGTCACGCTCTTGTTTCTCTTTACGCTGCTGCTCGAGTGCTTGTTGTTTAATCGCTTGTTCGTCGATGACTGCTTGGCCAGATTTCCGCGCTTTATTCGCCTGTTTTTTCTGTTTCTTCTTGTCTGAATCGGCTTTTTTCGCTTTCTTCTGATCAACGAGGCCGATGTTTAGTAATTGATCTTTCAGTGAACCTGCCATAACAATCTCTTAATACAAAATATAGATGTTGCGAAACTATATCAAAAACTGATCATAGCGCCTGCATTTAATCGTTTTTAATGTTGTAAATTGTATTAAAAAATAGCCCTTTAATGGCTTGCAGGGGATAACGCTTAAACGTAATCTTCAGCCATACTGTAATTTATAGCTAGGAATAGAATGTCTGAAGATAAAATGCCTGAGCATGATAAGACCCATCCCTTTGAACGCTTAACACCCTCATTTTTGATGGATGCTGTTGAAACGCAAGGGTTTTGGTGTGATGGTCGGACCTTCCCATTAAATAGCTATGAAAATCGTGTTTATCAGGTAGGTATTGAAGAGAAAGAGCCGCTGATTGCGAAGTTTTATCGGCCCAACCGTTGGAGCCGAGAGCAGATTTTGGAAGAGCACGAATTTTCGTTTGAATTGGCCGAACATGAACTCCCAATTGTTACCCCTTTAAAAAATGAGGAGGGTAATACACTGTTTGATTATCAAGGGTTTATGTTTTCACTTTTTCCTCGAAAGGGTGGACATGCGCCTGAACTTGATAATATGGATAACCTGTTTGTATTAGGTCGATTGCTGGGCCGAATGCACCGTGTTGGTGAGGTTAAACCTTTTACTCACCGCCCCGAAATTACTACGCAAAATTTTGGTTATGAGAGTGTAGCGTTTGTCTCAGAGCACTTTATTCCCTTGGATCTTAAAGCGGCTTATACATCGGTCTCTGCTGACCTGTTACAAGCGATTGATGAGATCACTCAACAGTGTGGCGAGATAAAGAAGATTCGTGTTCACGGCGACTGTCACTCTGGCAATATGTTGTGGCGAGATGATGCCCCTCATTTTGTTGATTTCGATGACGCGCGTATGGCTCCGGCCATGCAGGATATTTGGATGCTGTTATCGGGGGACCGCCATGAGCAAACGGCACAACTCTCCGAAATCGTTGATGGGTATAATGAATTTAATGATTTTAGAACTACAGAGCTTCGTTTAATTGAGGTCTTACGGAGTTTGAGAATTATGCACTATAGCGCTTGGCTAGCTAAGCGCTGGGAAGATCCCGCATTTCCACATAGCTTTAACTGGTTTAATACTAGCCGCTATTGGGGCGAGCATATCTTAGAGTTAAGAGAGCAGATGGTCATTCTTGATCAAGCGCCTTTAAAAATGATCTAGTGTTGGTTTTTTCTGGATTACAGGCTTAAATTCCTATACCGTTAAGTACTGTTTTTATATACAGTTTATCCCGATGATTTTATATATAGCCGAAAAACCCAGTTTAGGGCGAGCGATCGCTGATGCACTGCCAAAACCCCATAAAAAAGAGGAGGGGTGTATTCGGGCAGCCAATGGCGATACTGTCACTTGGTGTATAGGTCATTTGCTTGAGCAGGTTGAACCTGATGCATATGATGAAAAATATAAACGCTGGTCACTAGAAGACCTACCGATTATCCCTCAACAATGGCGACTTAAACCCCGTAAATCTGCTGTAAAACAACTGTCTGTTATACGCAAGCTGCTGAAAGAGTTTGATTCTATAGTACATGCCGGTGACCCTGATCGAGAGGGGCAGTTATTAGTGGATGAAGTTATTGATTACTGCAAAGTCAGTAAAACTAAAAAAGAACGTATCCAACGATTATTGATCAATGATTTGAATCTACCCGCAGTGAAAACCGCTTTACAGCAAATGCGAAGTAACAAAGAGTTTATTCCTCTATCGGTTTCAGCCTTAGCACGTTCAAGAGCTGATTGGTTGTATGGAATGAATATGTCTAGAGGCTATACACTACTTGGGCAAAAAGCGGGTTATAAAGGGGTTTTATCTGTTGGCCGTGTTCAGTCGCCTCTGGTGGGTTTGGTTGTGCGCCGTGATGAAGAAATAGAAAACTTTATCCCTAAAGATTTTTATACACTGGATGCCATTATCCCTTATCAGCAAAACCCTTTGCTGGAAATTTATGCACGTTGGCAGCCGAGTGAGGCTTGTCAGCCTTGGCAAGATGAAGAAGGAAGAGTTATAAACCGAAAGCTTGTGGAGAATGTTGCTTCACGTATTGCGGGTCAACCGGCACAGGTTGTTACTTCAGAGCAAAAGCAAAGCAAACAAGCGCCGCCATTACCTTACTCTTTATCGGCACTGCAGATCGATGCATCAAAACGATTTGGTATGAGTGCTCAACAGGTCTTAGATACTTGTCAGTCGCTGTATGAAAAACACAAGCTAATTACCTATCCTCGCTCTGATAGCCGTTATTTACCTAATGATCATTACAAACAGTCAGGCGCTGTTCTGGATGCCATAGCGGGTAATGAACAAACACTGAGTACCGCTATTAATAAGGCCGATCGACACCTTAAATCTAAAGCGTGGAATGACAAAAAAGTAGATGCTCATCATGCGATTATTCCGACACCTAAAAAACAACCTCTAAATGGTTTATCAAGTTATGAGCGGAATATTTATCAGCAGATAGCACGACAATATATTATGCAGTTTTATCCCGCTGCGCTTTATGCGGATTCTAAGTTGGTATTTGATATAGCCGGTGGATGCTTTATTGCGAAAGGGCGTGTTCTTATTGATGCGGGTTGGAAAGCATTAATAGGTAAGGACAGTAAGGAGGAGGAAGGAAATACAGTTCCTGCGCTGGATGAAAATGCGGAGTTAGTTTGTCGTGAAGGTCAGATAAAAGATAAAAAAACAGAACCGCCTAAGCATTTTACCGAAGCCAGTTTACTACAAGCTATGACGGGGATTGCTCGATTTGTAGCGGATAAAGAGTTAAAGAAGATTTTAAAAGAAACCGATGGGCTAGGTACTGAAGCGACGCGAGCAGGCATTATGGAAACGCTGTTCAAAAGAAAGCTCTTGGTAAGAAGCGGCAAGTCGATTCTTAGCACCGCTGCAGCACGAGGTTTGATACATGCTTTGCCCAGCGAATCTACATATCCCGATATGACTGCTCAATGGGAGCATCAATTACAGGCGATGGCGGAAAGGAATCAAGCCTATCAGCCCTTTATGGATGAGTTAGAGCATAGAATTAAAACAATTGTGGCTCAGATAAAAACGGGGGGTGTACCTGAATCTTTACGTCATCTACCTCCCGCTGAAGCAACTAACTTTAAGCGTAAACGTAGAAGTGCGGGGAAAAGTAAGCCAAGATCTAGAACGGCTAAAGCTAGGCCTAAGTCATAACTTTCCTTTGTTGCCGATGTTTTACGTCAATTGATATTTTTACGCTTAGCTTAGGTCGCCTTTGACCCATAAGCTTGTTAAATATTTAATGATATAAAACAAAAGCCCGCGGCAAAGTTTAAATATAAAACCAAGACGCGGGCTGTAAGATCAGCTGTCGTTGTTCGCTGAATAGCGACTGTGTACCTTTACCAGAAAATTCTTGCGTATAAAGTGATCACGGCGATACAACCTAGATTGATCCAAATACCTACACGCATCATATCACTTTGTTTGATAAAGCCTGAGCCAAATACAATGGCATTGGGCGGCGTCGCAACCGGCAGCATAAAGGCGCAAGAGGCCGAAATAGCGATAACCGTTGATAGGATAATAGGTGACATTCCCAAGCTTTCTGCAATAGCAGCAAAGACAGGTATAAGTAAGGCTGCACTTGCAGTGTTGCTGGCAAATTCAGTTAGGATGACAACAAAGGCAACTACGCTCAATAATGCAATTACAGCATTGGAGGCTTGTAGAAAATCGCCAATTGTATGAGCGAGAAAAACGCTGGTTCCTGTCGCCTTAAGTACAGCACTTAAACATAAGCCGCCACCGAAGAGCAGTAATACACTCCAGTCTGTTGTTTTTTCAATCTGCTTCCATTCGACCACGCCAAAAAAAGCTAACAAGATAATCGCAGTAATGGCGACTAAACTGTCAAAGCTAGATAGACCGCCTAAAAAAGCATTAAGTGGCCCACTAAAGATCCAGCATAAAACGGTAAACAGAAAAATACAGAGTGTTCTTATACGAGCAGAGGTTAACACAAAAGGTTCATGCTCGACGCTGAAGCGGTGTTTAAGGTTTGGACGTAGGGCTAAATATAAAATACCAATCGCCAAGGGTAATAAAATGACAGTTAGGGGCGCGGCTAGTTTCATCCAGCCAATAAAGTTGAGTCCAGTTTGGGCTGCTGCAATGGCATTTGGAGGGCTACCTACTAAGGTAGCTATACCACCGATGCTGGCACAGTAAGCAACACCGAGTAAAACAAAGACATAAGTGTGACGCTCTTTTATAGGGTCTAGCTGACGCAGTATTCCAAGCACTAATGGCAGCATCATAGCGGTGGTTGCGGTATTACTGATCCACATTGATAGTAGCGCCGTTACGGCAAAGATAAGCAGTACCGCCACACTTAATCGGTTTTGAGCAACATCTAACACTTTACTAGCGATCGCTTTATCTAGCCCTTGTGCATTAAGTGCAGCAGCTAGCGCAAAGCCGCCTAAAAATAAAAAGATTATAGGGTTAGCAAAATGACTCAGTGCTTGGCTGCTATTAAACACATCAAATACAACCGCTAATATAGGTACAAGCAGGGCAGTAATACTGACGTGTAGTGCTTCTGTAAGCCAAAGGATTGCAATAAATAACAAAATACTTAGGCCTTTAACGATGGGTTCCTCAAAGGGAAGGTACGCCATCATTAGCGTGAATAATAAAATATTGCCCAGTACTATGACGTGTTTGTGATTAATCATTGGGTGAGTATCTTCTTACCGTTATTAAGGATGAGTGTTTTATATAGCGTGTTAGAGCATATGGGGTGGATAATCGCGCCAGTATAAAGTGCTAAATTGGGGTTGTTCAAGAAATACCACGTTTAATATGGATTAATAGGGGCTCAAATCAATGAGCGGTATCTATGAGGGCGAAAAAGAGAAGGTTTAACACAAAGGAAGTATTATGAACCTTGGGCTGAGTCGAACCTAAAGGTACGACCCAGCTCCAAGCGATTAAAAGTGACGGGTGATATTTCAACAATATCTAGACAACTGCTTTATAGAGCATCTCGCTCAGTGATCATCAAAATTGTTGAGATAACCGCCCCTAATAAAACCATACCTGCTGCTATCCATAAGCCTAAATTGTAGTCACCCAATCGTTCAGCAAGATTGCCTGTAATGGCGGGTGCGATGATTTGGGCGACACCATAGGTTAAGGTCATTTTACCCATGAGTTTGGCAGGTTTAGTCGGGTAAAAGCGGCCAGCCATCGTTAATACTAAACTTACAATCCCGATAAATGTGCCGCCAAAAAGTACAGCGCTTATAATAACGGCTATGGCTGAATCGGTAAGGGCGGGAAGAATAATCCCCAATATTTGTATGATATAAGCGATTAATAGAGCGGTTAACACACCTAACTGTCGAGCGATTAAATCCCAGATAATACAGGCCGGTGCTGCAGCTACCCCAACGATAAGAAAAACAATGGGGCCTAACCCTTGTAGAGCTTCTTGCCTATCCACAATAGCAACAATAAACGTGGCGCTGATAACATAACCGTATCCCGCGCAAAAGTAGGCGGATAGCATAAGGAAGAGAAAGCGCTTGCTGGGTGGATTATCCACCATTTGAGCACCTGAGATAGTGGTGCCAGAGGTATCTGGACGTGGTAGCCAAGCCCACGCAGGGATTGCTAAGAGTACGCCCAAACCTGCGAATAACCACCAAAGCTCTTGCCAGTTAAGTTTTATATCCATTAATGCGACAACCGCAGAGCAGAAAATAATGCCCAATCCCATGCCTGAAAAATGAATACCCAGTTCACTGCGGAAGTTATGTCTAATCAGCCAGTTTAAGATTAAACCTGAACCTATTAATAGACCTGCGGCACTCGTTAGCCCTGCAAAAAAGCGCATAATTCCCCAGATGATGACATTATCAGTAACAGCCATACCTGCGGTTGTTAGAATGGCAACAATGAGTCCCCATCTATAGAGTTTATCTTTCAAGACTAAGTCACTTATTGATGCTGCGATAAAAGCACCGGTCATATAGCCCATGTAATTAAAAGTAGCTAACCAGCCACCAACGGCATCCCCAATGCCAGCCTGAGCTTGCATTATTGGCAGCATCGGTGTGTAGGAGAATCGAGCAACGCCTAGCATTAGCATTAGGCTAAAAATACCGGCAATAAGGACTTTATATTTTTGTAATTGAGTCGTCATAATTTGGGTTCATAAATAACTGGTATAAGAGAGATTAACTCGCTTAAACTATCACTACAAATGAATAAATAAGAATCTTTTATTCAATATTAGAGAAGGGTGGAAGTTGGAATGGAGTTGGTCTCATTAAATACATTTAAAACTGTTGCAGAACAGGGTGGAGTGTTAGCGGCTTCACGTCTACTACATACTGTTCAATCTAATATCACCGCAAGAATTAAACGCCTTGAAGAAGAGCTTGGCTCTGAACTGTTTTATCGTAAAGGGCGAGGGTTAGAGCTAACGCCTGCAGGCCATACCTTACTTGAATATGCTAATAAATTACTTCACCTTGAGCAGCAAGCCTGCATGGCGGTAAAGCAGGTGGGAGAATCGGTGGGTGAGATTCGAATCGGTTCAATGGAGTCTTTCGCTGCGACGAGAATGCCGGGACTTCTCCAGTCGCTTCGCAAAGCTCATCCTAAGTTAATACCTAGGATTAAAACAGAAACTAGTAGTGAGCTTGTTCAAGATATTCTCAATTATCGCTTGGATTGTGCATTTGTAGGTGGTCCTATTGAGCATCAACATCTAATCTGTAAGCAGGTGTTGGTTGAAGAGTTAGTATTAGTGTCAGCGAAAAATATAGATGTTTCCGATTCATTGATCCTTTTTCGTGAAGGCTGTGCTTATCGTGAAAGGGCGGTTAGTTGGTTAAAAGACAATGGCCGTATAGATACTGAAGTCATGAGTATGGGGACGCAAGAGGGTATTTTAGGCTGTGTGGCCGTTGGTTTAGGTTTTACGTTAGTCCCGCGTAAAGTGGTTGAAGAATCTCGGTATGCTAATGATCTGAATATGGAGATTTTAGCACCTGAATATAGCCAAGTGCCTACGTTATTGGTGACGCATAAAGATGCCGCGCAAATGGCGGGGATTCAAACATTGTTAGGTTTATTTAAAGATGATCTCCCTGAATGGGAATCGGCTGCTTAATATTGCATTTATTGCTTGCACCTTGAGCTTGTTCAAGTTTCAATGGCGCAAATTTTTTTATGGTACTTTTCGGGTATTAGTATGGGACTTAGTAAACTATTAGTTGGTGCTGAAGAGTGGTGTCGTTTTCCCGACTTGGCGTTGCCGGCAGTAAAGGCGCGTGTTGACTCCGGTGCAAAAACATCGTCATTACATGCATTTAATATTCAACCTTTTAAACGGGGTGGAGTGCCATGGGTTCGTTTTAATATCTGTCCTATACAAGATAACCGTAAAACACTGGTTTCTTGTGAGGCACCGGTTTACGATCGCCGAAAAGTTAAAAGCTCAAGCGGTACTTCTGAAACCCGATATGTGATCAAGACAACACTAGGTATCGCTGATTCTAGTTGGGAAGTTGAGGTTACTTTAACAAATCGCGACGCAATGGGTTATCGCATGCTGCTTGGTCGTGAAGCTATGTCGGGTCGAATTCTTGTTGATCCTGAAGGGCGTATGCTGCTAGGTGGTTTGTCTGATGCTGAGCTTAAAGATCTTTATCAAACCAAAAAGCCATCAGTGGGTGGTTTGAAGATCGGTTTGTTGGCAAGTAATCCTAACTTGTATAGTAACCGTCGTATTATTGAAGCGGGCGAGCAGCTTGGTCATGAAATGGTGTTTTTAAATATTAAACACTGTTATATGAAGATGGATGCTGAAGAGCCAGAAGTTCACTACCGTGGTGGACGAGTACTTGATGATTTAGATGCGGTTATTCCACGTATTAGGCCGAGCATGACTTTTTATGGTTGTGCACTAACGCGCCAATTCGCCTCTATGGGTGTTTACTGCTTGAATACAGCGGCGGCAATTACACAATCACGGGATAAGTTACATTCTTTGCAGCTGTTGTTTGAAAATAATATTGATATTCCTATTACGGGTTTTGCTAACTCGCCATTAGAAACAGATGATCTGATTAGCATGGTTGGTGGTGCTCCACTTATTGTGAAGCTATTGGAAGGTACGCAAGGTAAAGGTGTTGTCTTAGCTGAAACCAATAAAGCGGCTGATAGTGTTATCAATGCATTTAAAAGCTTAAATGCTGATATTTTAGTTCAGGAGTTTATTAAAGAAGCTCAAGGCAAGGATATCCGTTGTTTCGTTGTTGATGGCAAAGTTGTCTCAGCTATTCAGCGCGAGGCCGAACCTGGAGAGTTTAGAGCAAATATTCATCAAGGTGGTACTGCCAGTGTTATTCGTCCTACAACGGATGAGAAACGCATCGCTATTAAGGCTGCTAAGTGTATGAACTTAAGCGTGGCGGGTGTTGATATTATTCGCTCAGCTAAAGGGCCGTTGTTACTTGAAGTTAATTCCTCTCCTGGATTAGAGGGGATTGAGGGTGCCACCGGTAAAGATATTGCGAAAATGATGATTCAAGCTATAGAGAAAAAACTACAATGGCAGCAAGCGAGCACGAGTGCTGCCGATCAATAGTAAAAAATTAGGGTTTATTTAACCATGGATGCTCTTCAAGACTTTCGATCATGAAATCGATAAAGAGCCTCACTTTAGGGTTTAAATGTCTTCTACTAGGGTAGAGGGCATTTATACTTACATCGGGGGCTTGGTAATCAGAGAGTACTTCTTTAATAAGCCCAGATTCAATGTCATCCATACAGAACTGGATCGGTAGGCGCGCTATGCCTAAGTCCTTTCTGAGCATTTCACGGCAGAAACTAATACTGTTTGCGCGAACTTTAAAGTTTGCGGGTACTGGTTTTCCATCGTTCCAGTTTTCAAAGATCCAGCCAGGATCCGATAAGGCTCCACCTAGGCAGTGGTGATTAATTAGATCATCAGGTGTTTTTGGCTCACCATGTTTTTCTAAATAGTTAACCCCAGCATAAAGCTTGATATTTACATCAGCAATTTTTCTGCCTATAAGGCTGGAATCGGTTAATTCACCCACTCTTAATGCGAGATCAATGCCGTCCTCTACTAAGTCTACTAAACGGGGGCTAAGCTCAATATCAATTTGAATCAGGGGGTACATCTTCATGAAACCTGCGATCACATCGTTCATGATAAAGATGCCCATTTCTGGAGGCATGGTAATGCGTAAACGTCCCTTTGGAACCGCTTGCTTGGATACTACGCGATCTTCAACGGCTTCCATCTCATCGAGTAGAGGCTGACAGCGTTGAAAAAGGTCTTGCCCTTCAGAGGTTAGGCTAAGTTTACGTGTTGTTCGTTGTAAAAGCCTCACTCCTAGCTCATCTTCAAGCTGGGCAATTCGTCTACTGATTGTTGATTTTTGTATCCCTAGTTTATCGGCAGCCGCAGTAAAACTGTTATGCTCAATTACGCGTATAAATAGCCGTACATCATTTAGGTTCATAGTAATTCTTAAAATCAGTCAGAAAAGGGGAGGCAAGTAAAGCAACCAACTTTTTGATGGACCTAAGAGCAGCGACCTTTAGTTGTTAATGTAACTGAAGGTGTTGTTGTTTTAACTGCTTCGAATGTCATATCCGTTTTGTTGATCGTCAGAGTAGTCGTATCCATACCACCCATAATAGGATCTTTAGCTGTTCTACTTAGTTTGACCATATTGCTATCTTGTTCAACATTAAACCCGCTGACGCCATTAATAGTGCCCGATGAGCCATCAATTGTTATAGCGTATTTACAGTGTTCTTCTGGGCAATCACGTGTACCTGGGGTTTTCATAAAAGGGGCCGTGAATACCGCATGGGTATAGGTACACTGGTAGTGGGTAGCTTCTGCTTGAACGGCTGTAGCTAATAATGAGAATACAGATAATCCTGCACTTGCGATAATCAAATTTAATCTACGGTTCATATTCCTTTCCCCTTAAATTTCCTTGTTAGAGTTTAGGGCAATTTATTGATTGCTTAAACCTTTTTTATTGTGTTTTGTTTTTATAGAACAGCCAAATTAGCTCTTATTGAAACAACTAAAGAGCCTAACATAATGGGTGGCTTGAAATTTGTTGTATGAAGTTTGTACATTTAATCTCGCATATTCAAGATTGAATGGTTAATATGCTGCCACTGAATAATTATCAGTAAAGCTGTCTGTTGATAGAAAAGTAGTATACCTGAGCTGGATTTACCGGCTGTAGTCAGGCCGTGTCGTTCAACCGTTCTGTTTGCGCTTTTAGCGCTTCTACTTATCAAGGAGTCATTCGTTATGAAAAAGCAATTGATTACAACAACGCTTGCAGCAATATTAGTTCTTTCTCCGGCGTTAGCCGTTCATGCTGGTGAAGCCTCGTCCGATCGTGTTCAGGTTAGAAAGCTTGTTTCAGTCCAAGAGCGTGCAGCCCACCGTACAGAGTTGAAAAATGCTGCGACTGCTGAAGAGCGTGAGACGATTCGTACAGAGTTCCGTACTTTAATTAAGCAGCGCGCCGATGAAAAGGGCATCACGCTACCTGAAAACTTTAAAGTAGAATAAGCGTACTCTGCCGGAGGAACCGTTTCTATTCTGTTCCCCCGGTTTTTCTTTTTCCGTTTTTACATTTACTGCCCCATTAGGGTCTATTTGTACCTAATAAAACATACTGCTTGTCACGAAGCCCCACTAGAAGCATTTCCCCGTCACCGCTAACTTTAAATTCACCGTATTTAGCTTTCTCATAGATTTTGGCACTGCCTTCTTGGAAGAAGAATGCGTTAGTGGCAAATTTTAAGACACCATCACGGATCCTATAGTGCAGCTTGTGCTGTTGAGGCGATAGCTCGGCATCAGGATTGAGTGTAATAAACTGAGCGACACTGTGTTGATCGAGCTGCACAATGGCAAACCCATCTACGGATTCTTTGTCGCCGATCGCGTACTGAATCGTTTGACTCATTCTATAACGAAGTCGCATATAATCTCCCTGCATCAGTGAACGTGGATCAACAGGCGCCAGTTCGAGTAATACGCTTTGCCCTTCGCGAATTAACGATTCCTTTTGATAAATATTTATATTGATAGCGGCTAATACGATTAAGATGGTGGCTAAGGAGATCCATTTTTTTCCATTCATTGGTGCGCTGTTAGCTGGGTCTAAGGTAGGTTGAGCCTTGCTGAAGTAATGCAGCGCTCCGACAATTGTAAGGCAGACTGCGCCGATGGAGAGTAAATAGATCGATTTAACCAGCAGTGTTTCCGATAGGCTGTAGTAGTACCAAGATATAAAGCTGATTAAGGCAAGGATGCCTAACGCCATTAAGATAAGGCGCTGTCTAAAGAAGCCGACCAACAGAATTAAGAGAGCACTGCTAACACCTGCAATATTAAACGATAGCCCGAGTAGCATGAGGGTTGCGATAACCGCGATAGAACCGGATGGCGAGGCCAGTTTGATGTTCTGTTCTGACAGAATGGCAAAGACAAGGTAGAGACATGTGCCCGCTAGGATCAGGCTCCCAATCAAGGGGCTGTATTGTTGTAAAAAGCCCACCTCTGCTCTGAATAGGTAGTGTGAAAGTTCATGTTGAAAGAGGAAATGCCCGCTAAATTGCAGAAGTGATATCGCGAGGCCAAAGCTGATAGGCAGCAGATGTGAACGGTATTTATACCAATGTTTCTCTCGGATCCAAATCAAGGTGAAAAGCGCTGCGGCGAGTGCGCTATCTAAGCCAAAAATACCCTGTTGGTTTAAGCCCCAAAAGAGCGCAACCATGGCGAACCAGCTACTGAAAACCCGATGTAAGAAATTCGGCATAATCAAAGCTAAAGCCCCTTGAAATAGGGCTAAGATCAAAAATGCGGAGGAATCTGAAATCGAAAAAACGGTAAAAATGCCCCAAGCTACCATAAACTGGCCGCACAAACTGATAGCTAAACCGAGCTGCTCTAAGAAAGGAGTCTTATCATTACGAAAGATAAAGTACGCGGCAGTACAACAGATAAGGCCGCAGAGGGCCAGTAGCACTTGGTTATCGTAGATAAATAAGCTACCAATAATGGTGCCGACAAAGGCGAGTAAAAACAGCGCGGCTATCCAACCGGCAAAGCCCTGCATTGTTTTTATATACCAAGGGCTTAAATCTAATTCGTTTTCCGGATAGTCAGTGCGGGTCAGGTTATTTCTCTGCAATTCAAGCCATAGCTCATTCCCAGAATTACGCATCCTGATGCTCCTTATCGCTCGTGATTGGCTGATCGGCTGCATGTTCTTTACTAAGTTTTTTTAACCAGATGCCCGCAGATGAAGATAGCCCGATAATAAATATTGCGATAATTAAGAAGGCGTCGCTCTCTAATGCATCATTAAATATATAAATTAATAAGCTACTCGCAATAACAATAGCGCTGGTTACACAGCCAGAAATAATGAAAAGATCGAAGAGGCGGTAGCGGTAGTAGAGATAAGTGCAGAGGATCCAAACTAAATAACAAGGGAGTCCCCATTGTAGTTCGGCCTCATCAAATATGGCCCAAATCGCCAACCATGTTGCGGCTATGCCGGACGCTAATAAGCAGGTTTGAACGACCAAACGGTTATCTAAGCATCGTGTTTTACCCTGTTGAAGTACTTCAAAGGCGATGGCAAGTAAGGTATTGAATAGCAGGAAAAGGCCCACTAAATCGTCATAGTGCAGCAGGATGCCAAAGACACCGCGGAAATCATAATAGTAGAGGTAACAGGATAAATTGATTAAGAGAACCCACAGGAGCCACAACGTGCTTGCGCGGTTGGTGACGGCGATAGGGGTCATAAATAAGGCCCAAAAGGCAAACAGCTGCCAAGGGTCAGCGCCGGTTTGGTAAATCTGTCCACTTAACGCAAGCAGGGCGCCGATCAGCATTACCATAAGGAAAGCGATGGCGGTGCTTGGTAGGGTGAACGGTTTGAGCTTGGTATAGATCAGGGTACTGACCACCAGAGAGGTTTGCATTAAGGCGAATTTAACGAGGTTGCTCATCTCATCCCAGTTAAATGCAAAGAAGAATAAAGTCCCCGCTGCCAGAGAGATAACACCCAGCCATAGGAAGAGGTTTTTTATAAACTGAAACCATTGTTGATTATCTGGGTTTGCATGGGAGAGTGAGAGGGCGGTATCTACGTCATCTGGGCTGATGTAGCCTTGCTCTGCCCAATGGAGTATATGTTGGCGCTTTGAATTCATAAAACAGGCTTCCTGCCGATAGTCGTAGTGAAAACGCTATAGGTTTAAGTGTAATGAGCTGCCTACAATGATCCTGATTCGTTGTAAGCAGATCGGATTGCATCGCTTTCTAACTACAGCCTCCACTCGGGCAGTCTTTTCCGCTCATGCAGGGTAGATCTTTGGCCTTTATTTTAGGGCCATTTTTTACCATACCTGTAACCGCTAATAACTTAGTTACTAATGATTTTGTAGGTATACCTTGAGGATCAATATTTGCTAATAGGCAGAGCTCCTCCCAGTTTTTTGGAGTAAGCGCTACAGTATGTGTTACTTCGATGATATCACCGGTTTCTTCAATGCGGTAATCATATGTCGGCATCGGTTAATCCAAATATAGTAGGTTTAAGATCTGCAAACGAGTGTTGTTAGTCTAGTACAGGTTCATGCCAGTTAGTGTTTTTTAAGAACTTGTGAGCTGGGTAGAACTTACCATCACTGCCAGTTTGGTCTTTTGTGGATTTTACATAGGCTTCTGGAAGTTCACCGCCGGCATAAACATCTAGGCCTTTTTCATTTCGGTAGAAGGCAAGCGTTTTGTCGATCTCTGCTTGGGTTTTACACAGCTTTGATAAGTTGCTTGCTTGAACCGCTGCCATATCTTTGTCGGCATCAATGCCCATAATATGTGCCATGCCGTAAGTCACTACTAGAATATCAGCGACCGCATCACGTATTTCAGACATGTCTTTTTTCTCTATACCTTCAACAAGCTCTGCAAGCTCTTCTTGGATAAGGTGTAGCTGTTTGGCTGACTTTTCCCAATTAGGGTTTTGCATATCCCCTTTCTCGTTTCCGAAAACTGTATTTAGATAGGAAACATCAGTGAAATTGCTCATCTTTACTCCATTACTTGTTAAAAATAGTCAGAATATTTAAATATTAATTATCTTAAGAGCTATCTGTTTGCTTTGCGGCCAATTGATAAATTTTATCGACTACTGCGCGAATACCATTGCCGCGTGAGGGGCTTAAATGGCGTTGTAAGGATAGCTGATTAAAAATGGATTCTATATCAATATCTTGGATCTGTTGTGCTGTTTTATTATGAAATAGATCTAATATTAAGGCTAATAGACCGCGAATAATACGGGCGTCTGAGTCTGCTCTCAATTGTATACGCTGATCTTGCCCTAGTTCATAAAGCAGCCAAGTGTTACTTTCACAGCCCTTTACTCTATTGGCATCTGTTTTGAGATGTTCAGCTAAGCTCTGTAGTTGTTTGCCTTGTAGCATGATTTCACGATAACGGGCATTCCAATCCCGTAGGCTGAGCAATTTATCGAACAACCCTTTTTTTGCTTCCTCTATCGCATGGGTAGACGGGGTGTCTTTAGAATTAGAGGTAACTAAAGCTGACTCATCACGGCTAATCATATCTAATGCTGTGACGAAATTTTCTACCTCATTAAGCGTATTATAGAAAGCAAAAGATACCCGTGTAGTACCTGATAAACCTAGAGCTTGCATGAGGGGCATAGCACAGTGATGACCAGTGCGAACAGCAATACCTTGTTGATCTAGCAGATAGCCAATATCTTGTTGATGTTGATGAGCTAAAGTGAAAGAGATGAGGCTTACAGACTTTTGAGGTGATGCGATCCGCTGCCATCCTTTAATTTGAGAACAACCATCAAGTGCAGCTTTATATAAGCTAGTTTCATGCTGTTCAAGTAGGTGCCTATCTTGGGCTTGTAGCCATTCAATAGCGGAGGCAAGTCCTATAGCGCCAGAGATGTTAGGTGTGCCCGCTTCAAATTTAAAAGGTAAATCATTAAAGGTGGTTTCGCTGAAACTCACTTGAGAGATCATCTCTCCACCCGCTTGCCATGGAGGCATGGCTTCTAATAATTGTTGTTTCCCATAAAGCACCCCTATGCCTGTTGGCGCGTATAATTTATGTGCTGAAAAAACATAAAAATCTACATCTAGGTCGTTTACATCGACTTGAAAATGAGGGAGTGCTTGGGCTCCATCAATTAAGGTTAAAGCGCCTGCATCGTGAGCTAAAGATATGATCTGCTTAACGGGATTAATCGTACCTATGGCATTAGATACATGAGTAATAGCAACAAGGCGAGTTTTATGGGTAAGTAAGGTTTTATAGGCCTGTATATCAAGGTCGCCACTCGCTAACAGTGGAATAACTTTAATAATCGCGCCGCTTCTCTGTGCGAGCAATTGCCAAGGAACAATGTTGGCATGATGCTCTAGAGGGCTGAGTATAATTTCGTCATCAGGCTTTAAATAGCTTCCCCAGCTATTGGCAATTAGGTTGATTGCTTCAGTTGTGCCGCGGGTCCAGATGATCTCTTTACTGCTTTTAGCGTTTAAAAAATGGGCGACGGTGTCGCGAGCGGCTTCAAACTTACCGGTTGCCTCGGTGCTTAAAGCATGGCTTGCCCTATGCACATTGGCATTAAATGTGGCGTAGTAATTATTTACGCTCTCAATAACAACACTTGGCTTTTGCGTCGTCGCGGCGTTATCTAGATAGATAAGAGGGCAGCCATTAACCTGCTGTTCTAAAATAGGAAACTGGTTGCGTACCTGTTCTAGGGTTTGTTTCTTTGCTTGATCTGAGGCCGTCATGACTCTCTCTAGCGAATAAGTTGTTGAGCGACGTTTAGCTTTCTGGGTTTTTGCTGTTTGCTTTCTTTTCATTATCCCAATGGGCTAACTGTTTGTTGTAGCGGCTCTGCCAGCGTGCATACATCATTGAGCTGGTGAACAACGTGCCGACTAACAGCGAGTAACCTAGCCCATAGATAAACGTATTGGGGTTGGTTGCAGCTAAAACTGACTGAATAAATGGCAGTAATAATACGAAGCATAGCCAAGCGTGGCCGCGAGGATTCCCTGTAATAATGACACGAATAAATGCGAGTAGTGGCAACATATGAAGTAAACTGATCACCCATGGATGACCGGTAGGTACTGGAATTAAAAACATATGCCATAAGATAAACCAGCCTAATAAAGCGGTGTAACTGGTAACTGTTACTCGTCTGCTAAAAAGGGCTTTAGCGGCGTAATTATGGTCGTCTGGTATATATGCTTTCAAAAGAGAGTTCTCAATGTTGTTAGGTTTACAGTTTATGGCGGAGCTTATGTGCGAGTTCGCCAAGACGTTTGCCTTGCGCGACACAGAGTGACAACTCATTGTCATCAAGCGGGCGGTTATCTTGGCCTGCAACATGGGTTGGGCCGTATGGTGTTCCACCGGTTGTTGTCTTTAACAAAATAGATTCGCTGTAAGGTAGGCCTGCGATCACCATACCCTGATGGAGCAGGGGGATCATCATAGAGAGTAGAGTCGTTTCCTGTCCGCCATGGAGGCTAGAGCTTGAGCTAAATACGGCGGCAGGTTTGTCGATTAGCGCGCCAGAAAGCCAAAGGGCACTTGTTCCATCGATGAAATATTTTAATGGTGCTGCCATATTGCCAAAGCGGGTTGGGCTACCGAGGGCAAGACCTGAACATTCAGCCAAATCCTGTTCGCTGCAATATAGCGCGCCCTCATCGGGTATGTCGGGTGCCGTTGCTTCACATATAGTTGAGATGGCAGGCACTGTTCGTAATCGAGCTTCCATGCCCGATTGTTCAATCCCGCGTGCAATATGCTGTGCCATAGATCGTGTTGCTCCATGGCGACTGTAGTAAAGAACTAACACGTAGGGCTGAGACATGTTACAAAATGTCCAAAACGGACTCAGGAGGACGTCCTATTCGTGCTTTATCACCTTTGATGACGATTGGACGCTCAATAAGTTTGGGTACCTCGGTCATTACTTTTATAATCTGCTCATCTGATAAAGCGGTGTCATCTAAACCTTGTTCTTTAAATTCAGGCTCTTTCGTGCGTAAAAGCTCGCGAGCTGATATCCCTAGTTGTTTCAACACAAGTTTAAGCTCATCCGCAGAAGGCGCATCATCAAGATATTTACGTATATCTGGTTGAACGCCTTGCTCTTCAAGTAAAACTAAAGTTTGACGGGATTTGGAACAGCGGGGGTTGTGGTAGATAATTACTTCACTCATTGTGCTATACCGTACTTATTAATTATTAATCAATCAGAGTAAAACGGATGATTGATTTAACATGTTAGGTTATTTTGCATCATTGTATACGGCTATAAGATAGATTTCATGAGTGAATCACCTTTTTAGGTACCTATTACTTATTGTATTTTTGAACGCTGTTTAAAGGAGTGTTATGAGCAGATTGTTTAACCATCCCTATCTACTGTTTCTGAGGTATCTTTTTGCCCAGTTTCGTCATAACCAAGGGATTTTGAATTCAGCGGCATTAACTTATACCACGCTATTTGCGGTAGTGCCTTTAATGACAGTTTCCTACGCGATGTTGGCCGCTGTGCCATCTTTTCAAGGGGTTGGACAAGAGCTGCAAGGTTGGGTGTTCCAAAATTTTGTACCGACAACTGGTGCAGTAGTACAAGATTATCTAACTGACTTTTCATCACAGGCTCGTAAACTAACGGCGGTTGGTATCGCTGTATTAGCGGTAACGTCGATCATGATGATGAAGAATATTGAAGCGGCGTTTAATCGTATTTGGCGTGTATCAGAGCCGCGCAAAGGGTTATCAAGCTTTCTACTCTACTGGGCTATTTTGAGTTTAGGTCCAATTCTAATTGGCTTAGGTCTGTTGCTGACCTCTTATATTGCATCTTTACCTTTTATTTCCTCTGCCACAGAGCTTGTAGGTAGAGGTCGTTTGTTGAGTTTGTTACCTACTTTGTTTTCTGCTGCTGCATTCACGCTGATTTATGTTGCCGTACCCAACTGCCGCGTTCCTTTTAAAAGTGCGTTGATCGGTGGTGGTGTTGTGGCTTTGTTGTTTGAAACCGCTAAACGTGGTTTTGCTGCTTTTGTTACTCAGTTTCCCTCTTATGAATTGATCTATGGTGCATTTGCTGCTGTTCCTTTGTTTCTGCTTTGGATCTTTATTAGTTGGGTGATTATTCTTATGGGTGCAGAATTGACTCGCTGTATTACGGTTTATCGGCCAATGGACAAAGGTAAGAAAATACCTCATTTGTATACAGTCGTCGCGGTTCTGTATCGGCTTTGGAAAGCGCAAAATGAAGGTGTAGCGGTCACTGATCGATGTTTGTTACAGGAAGTGGATACACTAGATCAAGGGCGTTGGGATACCTACATAAGATTACTAATAGAGGAGGGGGTGATCAAGCGTAGTGATCAAGGTGAATACCTGCTAAGTCGGAGTATGTCGAGTTTGTCCTTATATGAGCTTAATGACTTATTACCTTGGCCTACACCAGCACCGCTGAAAAATGACTCTGTCCTTGAGTGGGAAAGGGCTTTAAATCAACGCTTACAAGAAGTTCATCATATAGAGAAGAATACTTTTTCTGTATATATGGAACAGTTGTTTAACGGTGATTTAGTAGTTGATTCTACTGGCGATAATGAAACACACAAAGACGTATGAGTTAATCGTTATAATATTTGATGGGGATTAGTATGACGGAAGTTTGTCTGCATGCGGTTGTTATTGGTCGCGTTCAAGGTGTTTGGTTTCGGAAGTCGACTCAAGAGTATGCTGAGTCATTAGGGTTAAGTGGTTGGGTTAGAAATCTTCCGGATTCAAGTGTAGAGCTGATGGCCTGTGGAGATGAACTAGGAATAAGGCAACTTGAAGCTTGGCTGAGTCAGGGCCCTGAGTTGGCTAGTGTTGCTGAAGTCCAAAGTCGGTTAGTTGCGTTGGAAAAGCTACCTTTTCCCTTCGTTGTGGTGGAGCTTGAATAAGTTTTCAGCGTTGTTGTACAAGTGGGGGATGATTATATGTTTGAGCGAATAAAAGCTTTTTTTTGCGGTAAGCCTCAACTAGAAAACGCCTCTGTTTTTAAAGCAGAGTCCTCCGATAAAGCTCAAAAGAGTAGTGAGTTAACTTTATTAGAAAGTGAAAGTTATGGTTTTAAATCCTTAGATAACGCGCGTGAACTGAGTTTAACCTTTGTCAGTAGTTTGCTGGGGGTTAGGGCATTAGATTCTGATGAATCCAAAGAGCAG
Source organism: Neptuniibacter sp. 1_MG-2023 (assembly GCF_030547185.1). GTDB lineage: Bacteria > Pseudomonadota > Gammaproteobacteria > Pseudomonadales > Balneatricaceae > Neptuniibacter. The sequence goes on along the minus strand of NZ_JAUOQR010000006.1, from coordinate 46,417 downwards.
GAACGTTTGTTAAGAGCGTCTTTGGATGAGGAGCTGATTGGTTTAAGTGATGAATCAATACCTAAGTTATCTAAAACGGCATTAACACTTATGGCCGATCTTCTTGATTCAGATACTGCCCAGAGCAAAATCATTACTGCAATTCAAGAAGATCCGGCACTGGCGGGAAAAGTTATATCGATTGCTAATTCGCCTTTTTTTGTTTCTTCCGATATGGAGATCAAAGATTTAGGTCATGCTCTCAGTCTTTTGGGTGCTGAGAGACTAAAAAAAGTGGTTATGTCTTCTCTGTTAGCAGATAAGTTTGAAGTGAATAGCTATTATTTTGAAACCTTTGGTAAAGCGTTGTGGGCACACTCATCAGAGGTCGCGGAAAATGCCCGTAAAATTGCTATAAAAGTTGGTGCTAATCTTAACTTGTCTTATTTTGTTGGCCTGATTCACGATATAGGTAAGTTAATGATTTTTAAAAAATTGGTTGAGTTGCATAGTCATGAAAGCATAGAGCCTCATCCACAAGTATTTAGTCATCTTTTGAATGATTATTCCCATGCTTTAACACGTCAAGCCTGTGAGTTTTGGGCGTTACCTGAACATTGGTATCAGCCGATACTTGAGTGCCAGACAGCAGAACCCGGTGATTTGAAACTGCCTGAATCTATGGCCCTCTTTTTGGGTAATCATTTTGCGGAACTGCATAGTCTTCATCAGGCGGGTGAGATCACTGATTTTGAATTGGTTTGGCGACTTACTGAAGTTGGTTCGAATATTGATGAGTACCAAGGTCTATATTCAGATTCGTTGAAAGCTGAAGAGCGATAATTAAGGCAATAAAAAACGGGCTCAATGGCCCGTTTTTAAGTGGTGAAGTAGGTTGTATTCAAATTAAAGGTTAATGCGCTCCGCTAGAACAGACATTAGCTCTTCTACTTTGATATCTTGTTTATCTGTATCACGGCGACCTTTGTACTCTAAAGTACCCGCTTCTAAGCCTCGTGGTGAAATAACAACACGATGAGGAATCCCCATAAGATCCATATCTGCAAACTTCACACCTGGACTGGTCTTTTTGTCGCGATCATCCAGAATAACGTCATACCCTGCTTGCTGCAGATCTTTGTACATCTGGTCGGTTAATGCTTTTACATCATCCGATTTGTCGTACTGAAGAGGGATAAGTGCAATATGGAAAGGCGCAATGCTTTCTGGCCAGATAATGCCGCTCTCGTCATGATTTTGCTCAATGGTTGCAGCAATAACACGTGATACACCGATGCCGTAACAGCCCATATCCATAACGACAGATTTGCCGTTTTGGTCGAGGACTTTAGCTTCTAAAGCTTCAGAGTACTTTTGGCCAAGTTGGAAGATGTGACCGACTTCAATACCGCGCTTAATTTCAATGGAGCCTTCACCGCAAGGGCTTGGGTCACCTTCGACGACGTTACGAATATCAGCGACCTGTGGAAGATCTACATCGCGGTTCCAATTGATACCAAAATAGTGCTTGCCGTCTATATTAGCACCAGCGCTGAAGTCTGATGTTTTAGCCACTGTACGGTCGGCTATCACAGGAATCTCTAAACCTACTGGGCCAAGAGAGCCAGGGCCTGCACCAATTAAATTGCGAATTTGCTCTTCTTCCGCAAACTCTAGAGGCTCTGCAACTTCAGGTAATTTCTCTGCTTTGATCTCATTGAGTTCGTGATCGCCGCGAACCAATAGAGCGACGAAATCTGCTTCACAGGCATCGGAAGCCACAACAAACAATGTTTTGATTGTTTTTTCGATAGGAACATCAAACTGAGTAACCAGTTCCTCAATAGTTTTCGCGTTAGGCGTATCTACTATTGTCATTTCAGCGGTCGGTGCTGCAAGCTCGCCTGCAGGAGAGAGCGCTTCGGCTAATTCAATATTGGCCGCATAATCACTAACGTTTGAAAAAGCGATATCATCTTCGCCTGATTCAGCCAATACATGAAATTCATGGGAGGTGGCTCCGCCAATAGAACCTGTATCAGCTAATACTGGGCGGAAGTCTAAACCTAAACGGTTGAAGATCGCGCTATAGGTTTGATACATCTGTTCGTAAGTTTGTTGTAGCGACTCAGTACCTACATGAAAGGAATAGGCATCCTTCATAATAAATTCCCGTGAGCGCATTACACCGAAACGGGGGCGTATTTCATCGCGGAACTTCGTTTGAATCTGATAAAAGTTAGCAGGTAGCTGTTTATAGCTTTTGATTTCGCGGCGGATAAGGTCGGTAATTACCTCTTCATGCGTAGGGCCCACACAAAATTCGCGGTTGTGACGATCTTTGACGCGTAATAGTTCTGGACCATACATCTCCCAGCGGCCTGATTCTTCCCAAAGTTCAGCCGGTTGAATCGCAGGCATAAGGACTTCCATTGCGCCAGACTTGTCCATCTCCTCTCGTACGATTCGCTCTACTTTTCGCAGGGCGCGTAATCCCAATGGAAGCCAGCTGTATAGGCCTGAAGCAACTTTGCGAATCATACCTGCGCGTAACATTAGCTGATGGCTAACGACTTCTGCGTCAGATGGAGTTTCCTTAACCGTGGAAATGAGATATTGGCTTGTGCGCATATTATTACTCAATCAAAGAATTCATTAACAAAACGAGGCACATTGTAGGTGCCAGTGCTTGAACTGCCAAGTAAAAATGAAAGTTATGAAGCTGCTTGAGTCAAAGTGACTTCTCGTTGCGGGAATGGAATGACTATTTTGTTTTCTTGTAATGCATTGTATACGGCTAAGTTAACCTGATATTGAACCTCAAAATAGCGCTCAGTTGGCACCCAATAGCGATAACCAATATTGATAGATGAGTCGGCAAAAGCCTCAATGCCTACTTGAGGTGCTGGGGTTGTTGGAATCTCATTAAATTGTGTAAGGGCGTGGTTGATTACGTTAATTGCTTCTTCAGGTTTGCACTGGTAACTGATGCCAACGCAAGACTCGACAATTTTATATTGAAATGAATTGATGATAACTTCGCCAACAATATGCTTGTTGGGGATGGTTATCATCTCTCCATCTTCTGTATCAAGGATAGTGTAAGCCAAACGTATCTCTTTAACTATTCCTGATATGTTGTTGATATTTATAGTGTTTCCAACAATAAAAGGGCGGGTTATTATAATGGTGAAACCTGCGCCATAGTTGGAGAAAACCCCTTGTAATGCTAAGCCTAAGCTTAATGAAATGGCACCTATAGCGGCCACGAAGGGGGCGACACTAATACCAAATTTTCCTAAGCAAACAATAAGCACCATTGCGATAATAAGGAGCTTAACGCAGCTGGAAATAAAGAGGCTTAAGGTAACATCGACATTTTTCTTTTCGCACAGCCTTAGGACAATTTTTGCTATCCAGCGGGCAACGATGAGCCCCAATAGGAAAATAATAATGGCGCCAATTACTTGGAAGCTATAGTTGACGAAAAATTCGATAACCATATTACTAAGCTTAGTAATTGTTTCTAACTCATTTTGAAGTTCTTGCTCCATTACTACCCTCTGCGGAAAAATGATTAAGCGGTGATTCTTTCTGAATCTTCGATAAAAGCAAAGAGTTCTGCAAGTTGTTTTTCATTAAAAACAGGAATACCGTTTCTTAAGAGTTCAGCTGCCGCTACACCCGCACCATCCGTTAAGGTGTTTGTGAAGTTACCATCATAGATTTGATTGTTGCCGCATGAGGGGCTTTTGGCCTTCATTAAGGCGCAAACTACACCTTCGCGTTTGGCTATTTCGAGGGTTTTTTCTGCACCACTTAAATATTGGGGCGTTACATCTTGCCCCTCTTTTGTGGTGATAAGTATCGGGAATTTACACTGGGTTTCAGCAGGGGGACGTGGGGTTGCTAATCCACCTGATATTTCAGGGCAGATGGGCACTAAACGTCCCTCTTCACGCCAGCGCTGTAGTTTCGGGTGATTAATTAAGTGATGACCACCATCGAAGCGAACTTTTTCTCCGAGCATGCAGGCACTAATAAGAATTCGTTTCATATCCGTATTTCTTGTTGTTATTTTTTGCGCACATTTTACGGGACAGTAAAAACTTATCAATGAACTAAAGTATAAATTAAAGATTTGATTTGATTTAGGTCAGTTGGCACTAAAAAATTAAGCAGTCTTTAACGGCTGCTTTTTTGATGGGAAGAGGAGGAGTGAAGGGTTGCCTGTTTAATATAGAAAAAACGATAAGCACCATTTTATAAAAGAAGTGGTGCTTAATCGTATCGGTAATTTTACGCGTCGCGTTTATCAACCATAAATGTGGCGCTACCAGTCGCAACTACTTTGTCGCCCACATAAACTTCTGTTTTGCATTTGACTCGTTTGCGGCGCGTATCAATTTCTTCAACGGTGAGGACCGCATTAGCTGTATCGCCAATGAAAACAGGTGCTTTAAATTTGATCTGTTGATCAATGTAAATGGCGCCAGGTCCTGGTAATTTTGTACCTGCTACAGTGGAGATAAGAGCTGCGCTAAACATACCGTGAACAATGCGTTTACCAAACATTGTTGTTTTTGCGTATTCATCGTTGATATGTACTGGATTTGTATCGCCAGATATACCTGCAAACAGACAAACATCGGCATCGGTGATGGTTTTTGCAAATGAATCGTTCATTCCTACTTCAAGGTCTTCTAAGTAATAACCATGTAAATCGGACATTGGGTAATTCCTTAAATAAGCGTCAATAATAGTGTGATAATAACGAATATTACGGATGAATAGCTAATAGAAAACAGCAGAGGTAACAATTCGATAGAATTGGCTAATCCGCTGGCTAACTATGGTTATAAACATTAAATATTACAATCCAAGTGTTTTTGTTGGTTTTTTAGCCCTGATATGACGCTGTAAATTTTGTGCTATTTCATGTATCTTACGAATCAACTTTATTTACTGGATTTGAGACCCGTTTACGCATGATTATCAAACCAAAAATTCGCGGTTTTATTTGTACTACTACACACCCTGAGGGCTGTGCAGCCAATGTTCGTGAACAAATTGCCTATACTAAAAGTAAAGGTGAAATTGCCAACGGACCTAAACGTGTTCTCGTTATTGGTGCATCAAGTGGCTATGGCCTTTCATCACGTATCGCTGCGGCGTTTGGTTCAGGTGCGGCGACTATAGGCGTTTTCTTTGAAAAGCCGGGCACAGAGCGTAAGACGGGTACAGCGGGTTGGTATAACTCCGCGGCATTTGATGCAGAAGCGAAAGCGGCTGGCTTATATTCAAAAAGTTTGAATGGCGATGCTTTTTCCCATGAAGCTAAAGCCAAAACTATCGAATTGATTAAAGAGGAGATGAAGCAAGTTGACTTGGTTGTTTATTCTCTTGCTTCGCCAGTGCGAAAAATGCCTGATACAGGAGAGGTTGTTCGCTCCTGTTTGAAACCTATTGGTAAGCCTTATCAGTCTACGGCCATTGATACTAATAAAGATGCCATTATTAGTGCTGAAGTTGAGCCGGCTACCCAGGAAGAGATCGACGCGACCGTTACCGTTATGGGTGGTGAGGATTGGGAATTGTGGATCAATGCACTCGAAGAAGCCGACGTTCTGGCTGAAGGTTGTAAGTCTGTGGCTTATTCCTATATCGGCTCCGATATAACATGGCCGATCTATTGGGATGGTGCTTTAGGTAAAGCTAAGCAAGATCTTGATCGAGCAGCGTCTGCAATTGATGCTAAGCTAAAAGTTAAAGGCGGGCAGGGGAATATTGGTGTTCTTAAATCGGTCGTTACTCAAGCGAGTTCAGCGATTCCTGTTATGCCGTTGTATTTGGCTATGTGCTTCAAGGTGATGCGCGAGAAAGGCTTGCATGAAGGCTGTATGGAACAGGTTCAGCGCTTGTTTGCTACGGGTCTTTACGGTGAATCGGTTGTTATGGATGAGAGTAACCGTTTCCGTATGGATGATTGGGAGCTTAAAGATGAAGTTCAAAATGCCTGTCGCGAAATCTGGCCTCAAGTTACCACAGAAAATCTGTTCGATTTGACCGATTATCAGCTTTATAAAGATGAATTTTTAAAATTATTTGGCTTTGGAATTGAAGGCATCGATTATGATCTTGATGTCTCTCCGCTCGTGGAGTTTGATGTAAGCGATATATAGTTAATGGGTTATTTGCCAGATAGTAGCGGTATGCTACTATCTGGTGTCTGTAGGTCTTTTATATATCCTTTCTAACCCTGTTTTTTTACTTCAAACGGAATTGAAGAATGCGCTTTATACCTGTAACTCTACTGTCTGTAGTTTCCTCTTTTATCCTCTCTGGATGCCTGTCACAGCCTTCTATGTATAAGAGTGATGGCACTTCTGTCATCATCGATGCGCAGCCATTATCACACCTGCCAGAATCTGCGAAAGTTGAGATTTCATTAATTTATAATGACCATAGCGTTAAATCCGAGGTGATTGAAGAGGGTGGCTATTTACCTTATGACTATGAGCTACCGGTTGAAGCGGAGAAGCAGTTCTCAGTCAAAAAAATCAAGGTGACGGCGAGTATTGGGACGCAAAGGGTATTAGAGGGCGAGAAAGTACTCCCCATTGTCGATGATGCCCCTGTTGTCTTGCATGCGCTTAGTGAGCTTGTTTTGAAGAATACTTATTGGCGAGCAGAGGATATTTCTGGACGGGGTATTCCACCATCGACCGAAACGACTCTGGTTTTTAATAGTAATAATCGGTTATCGGGTTATGCTGGCTGTAACTTATATCAAAGCGCTTATGCCTCTTTGTCGGTGTTTCTTGAAATTGATAAAGCCCGTTTAACACGGCAGCGCTGCTCTAGTCCTATCATGTACCATGAAAATCGTTATTTAGCCCTACTGACTTCAGCGGAGTATTTTTCTATTGATGAGCAAGGTAATCTTGCGATTTACTTGTCTGAACGTGAAAAGCCGCTTAAATTTACTCCAATAACCTATCCAGAAGCCCAGCAATCTATGATTCTTCAGTAAAGTTTTCATATGTGAGCGGTTTTCACTGGGAGTCACCTCTAGTTTCTGAGAAAATAGATTTTCTTAGTCACTTACTCCGGTCTATACCTCCTATATGAGTCAAATCAAAGCCCCTGATCTATTTTCTTATCCTAAATACTGGGCTGAATGTTATGCGCCAGCTCCTTTTTTGCCTACCACTCGAGAAGAGATGGAGCAGCTTGGTTGGGATAGCTGTGATGTTATTATCATTTCAGGGGATGCTTATGTAGATCATCCTAGTTTTGGCATGGCTGTAATGGGGCGTCTGTTGGAGGCTCAAGGCTTTAGGGTCGGTATTATTACGCAGCCCAATTGGACAAGTGCGGATGATTTTAAAGCATTAGGTCAGCCAAATTTATATTTTGGTATTACCGCAGGGAATATGGACTCCCTTATTAACCGTTATACGGCGGATAAGCGTATGCGTCATGATGATGCTTATACGGCGGGTGGAATGGGAGGTAAGCGTCCCGATCGAGCCGTGATTGTTTATAGTCAGCGTTGTAAAGAAGCATACAGAGATACACCGGTTGTTTTAGGTGGCATTGAAGCGAGTCTTCGTAGGATAGCTCAATACGATTATTGGAGTGATAAGGTTCGCCGCTCTGTATTGATGGATGCGACAGCGGATATTCTGCTTTATGGTAATGCGGAGAGAGCGATTGTTGAATTAACCCATCGCTTAGCTAATGGCGAAGCTATTGAAGCTATTAACGATCTGCGTGGTACAACGATTCTTTCTTCAGCGATTCCAGCTGATTATATTGAGGTTGATTCTACACGTATCGATTGGCCGGGTTATATTGAAGATCTACCAAATCCTTATGAATATAAAGATGTAGCAACTTGCGATAAAAAGGATGATGCTGACAATGCGGTTCAACCTTTGCGTATCGTTCCTGCACCTTTAAAGGGTAAAGAGAAACTGCCAGACGAGGCTTATATTCGTTTACCTTCCTTTGAAAAGGTATCAAAGGATCCGGCGCTGTATGCTCATGCTTCGCGGGTGTTACATCAAGAATCAAATCCCCATAATGCTCGCATATTAGTGCAAAAACACGGTAATCGTGAATTGTGGGTTAACCCTCCACCGATTCCATTGACCACCTCCGAGATGGATCAAGTGTTTGGTTTGCCGTATCAGCGTATACCTCACCCCCGTTACGGACAGGAAAAAATTCCTGCCTACGATATGATTAAATTCTCTATTAATATTATGAGGGGGTGTTTTGGTGGTTGTACTTTTTGCTCAATTACCGAACATGAAGGGCGAATTATCCAAAGCCGTTCCCATGAATCGGTAATTAATGAGATTGAGGAGATAAGAGATAAGGTTCCAGGCTTTACGGGCGCTATCTCAGATTTAGGGGGGCCTACCTCTAATATGTATCACCTTAACTGTAATGATCCAGAGATCCAGTCTTCTTGTCGTAAGCTTTCTTGTGTATATCCTGTTATCTGTAAGAACTTAGATACTGATCATAGTCCAACGACTCAGCTTTATAGAAAAGCACGTAAAGTGAAGGGCGTACATACAGTATCTATCTCATCGGGTCTGCGTTATGACTTAGCAGTAGAGGATCCGGAATATGTACGAGAGCTGGTGACATATCATGTTGGGGGATATCTCAAAATTGCCCCTGAGCATAGCGAAGAGGGCACGCTATCAATGATGATGAAACCTGGGATGGGGACATATGATGCGTTTAAGAAGATGTTTGAGCGTTTTTCCCGTGAGGCGGGCAAAAAACAATATCTTATCCCGTATTTTATAGCAGCTCATCCTGGGTGCGAGGATGAGGATATGGTCAACTTAGCTCAGTGGCTTAAACGTAATGAGTTTAAAGTTGATCAGGTGCAAACGTTTTACCCTTCGCCGATGTCTCTAGCAACGGCGATGTATCACTCAGATAAAAATCCGCTGAAAAAAGTAACCTATAAAAGCGAGAAACTCTATACACCTAAGAATGATGATCAGCGAAAGATACAAAAAGCATTGCTGCGTTACCATGATCCTGTGAATTGGCCGTTATTGCGCCAGAAACTTCCAGAGATGGGGTTTGCTCATCTGGTGGGGGATGGTAAAAATAGCTTAGTACCTGCTGAGGAGGAAAATACAAAAAAAACACTTTCTCGGAGCAAAGGAGGAGCTAAGCAGACGAAGAGAAATGCTTCGTCAGCAAGTAAGCGGTCAACGGATTTAGCCGCTAATGGCAAAAAACCTAAAAGCCAAAAATTTAATAAGCCAAAGCGTAAGCAGCAGCGATCATTGAAACCAAAATAGATAAGTTCAAGAAAGGTCTGTTCAAATAGATGGCTGTTGTTAAAATGTAAAAGCAGCCGATATTTGGTTTCATTAACGTATGAATATTTTAGTGCAGGATCAGCATAGGAGGGCTCCACATGGCAGCTACCGACAAAGTACATCCTAAATTCACAGAGGCGATGGAGAAGCTATCGGCAATGAGCGAAGAGGAAAGGCTTTCAGAGAAAAATAAAGATCTTTTTGAGCAAGCTATGAATTATGCCCCGCTTGATATACAACCAAAACTGGTCGCTATTCGCAAAAAGTATGATGAGTTGCATTAAATCTCGGTCTATATAGTGTCGCATATAAAGCGGCACTATATTTTTACCTATATCTTAACCGATCGTTTACATTCTTAGTCTATTCAAAAGCTCATCATCCCATATATCATCAGGCTCGATCATCAATTCTGATTCATTATCTAGGTTGCTCTCATCATCGCAGCAGTAACCAAAGCTCTGGCTGTACTCACTTAGCTCTGCATAGAGTTGTTCTTCTATTTCCTCTACTTGCCAAGCAATTTTCCCTTCGAGGAGCTGTTTGCTATCAAGCACTTCTCTTGTCTCTATAATCCCATTACGAAGCGCTTCTTTAGTCATATTAATGAAGCAATCGAGAGCGGAAGATTCATTTAACTCCGTATGGTACTCAGTGAAGGGGATAAAAAGGTTTATTGCTGTTGAAAGTATATCTGTTGCAATGACTTCGGGGCTTGCTACATCTTTCGCTTCATAATTTAAATCGAGCGGGGTATCGGACAGCTCTAGCGCAAAAATTTTATTGAAATGACTGAGTATCGAATGATAGAGCAGGGTTTGTAAATATGATTTCTGGGCCTGTTGCTTAGAGCTCGATCTTCGTTTGATGATACTTTGCTCAGGCCCATCGCCTGTAAAGGAGGGGCGGTGGCGTTTGGGTGTTGTTGTGGGGTGGGTGTTATTTACAGTCATCACTTCCTCCTAAGGCTGAATATTTCTGTTGATTAAGTATTGACCATTTTTTAGAGGGCTGACTGATTTTTATTCAATTGAAGTCATTGCTTCATGGAAATAATTCAGTTTTGACTTACTTGTTATTTCGGATGGCTTGATCTGTTAAGACGATCTGGACAACGTTAGATCTTAAGGGAGTGGGAAGTTCTCTGTTGTGTGTGAGGTATAGTTAAACCGAAAGTGGCTTGGGTTTTATTTGTATAAATAATAACCATTACCGCCTAGTGATTTTGCAGCGTACATTGCCTTATCAGAATTGCTGATTAGTTTGTCCGCATCATCGCCATGCTCTGGGTAAACTGAAATACCAGCGCTAGCGCCGAGATTAACTTTAATATTGTCAATTACAAAGGTATGTCTTAGTGAGGTAATGATTTTCTGTGCAACAACGACAACGCTTTCAACGGAGCCAACCTCTTCGAGTAAAACGGCAAACTCGTCGCCGCCTTGGCGCGAGACCGTATCTACTTTTCGGACGGCTTCTTTAATTGTATTAGCTGCGTGGATTAGTACTTTATCCCCAAAAGGGTGACCGTATGTATCATTTAAAGGTTTAAAGTCATTTAAATCTAAATAGATAACAGCGCATCGAGTGTTATTACGATTGGATTGCTGGATGCTTTGGCTGACACGATCAAGAAATAAAGCACGATTGGCAAGGCCTGTTAAGGCATCGTGGAATGCTAAGAATTCTAGTTTATCTTGGGTCTGTTTTTGTTCTGTATTGTCAGTGAATTGCCCCATATAGTGGGATATCTTTCCATCACTTGAACGAATAACCGATATTTTTATTTTTTCATTGTAGAGTTGGCCATCTTTTTTGCGATTCCAAGTCTCTCCTTCCCAATAGCCGTGGTAGTGGAGTTGGTGTTTAATGCTTTCCATAAATTCGGGGGCGAGCCAATTAGCATTGATGATAGAGGCGGGTGCGCCAATTATCTCATTGGCTGAAAAGCCAGTAATTCTTATAAATGCAGGGTTGACTAGTGTTATTTTGAAGCCCGTATCGGCAATAATGATCGCTTCGTTGCTGTGTTTAATCGCATGTGTTGCCAGCTCGCTATAGGTCGACCCGTTCACTTGTAGGGTTGGAGATAGCTTCATCAGGCCGATGATGCCTGTGACGTGACCACAGTTGTTTTTAAGAGGTGATTTGCTTAGCCAATAGGTATCTGTGGCTGTTGAGTGAAGATATATATTATCTAGCTCTATTGTCGCTTTGTTGTGGAAGACAAGAGCGTCGGAATCGATTAATTGGTCTTGAATGAATTTAGGGAATAATTGACGATCGGTACGTCCTTTGATCGCGTTAACGGGAATACCAACAAGATCTGCATAAGCTTTATTTGCATAAAGGTATTCTGCACGTCTGTTTTTGATCCAAGCAGGATAGGGAAGTGCTTCCAAAATGGTAAGCTGCTGGGAGGGTATAGTTCTATTGTCAACGAGGGGCGATGGCGCATCTATTTTGGGATAAAATGTGCTTTCTTCATCCATGTTGTTGTGTATATCGTTTCCCATTCCCTATAGAGCCCTGTTATTTTTACGTTTGCCGGTAGCGAATCCTTGCAGTTTTTAATACAAACGTCTAGTGCTTATGTCAATCGAATAGATGAAAATAAGTGATGATTAGTTATTCTTGATAGAGCGGTGCTGTATGAGCCTTTTCAGGTACGTTAAACCTTGTGTTGTTTTTTTTGTGGTCATCACGGTGGGCTGTGCTCCTTTGAATACCGCTAATGTTTCTTCGTCAAGTGCAGGCGATATAGTGCGTGCCTCTTGGCCTGTCGAAGTGAGGGAGACTTCAGGAATAGCATTACATAAGGGATTAAATTGGACGGTTAATGACAGTGGCGGTGAGGCGGTTGTGTATGCCATCAATAATGATCATGGCATTGAGAAAAAGATCTATATCCGCGGAGCGAAAAATGTCGATTGGGAGTCATTAGCTCAAGATGATGAATTTTTGTATATCGCCGATTGTGGAAATAATCGCGGCAACCGTTCTGTTGTGCAGATCTATAAAGTCCAGTGGCTCTCGCTAGTAGAGGGGGGTACGGGGGGAAGTGTGGCAGCAGAGAAAATGGATATTCACTACGCGGATTTTCCTGAAGAAAAGCTGAGTAAGGAGCATAACTTCGATTGTGAAGCACTGACAGTCGTTGATGATGAGTTATGGCTTTTTACTAAAGGCTGGGGTAACGAAAAAACTAAACTCTACAGGTTGAATAAAAATAAATTGAATCAATCGGTACTTGCTGAGCAAGAATATAATGTTGATGGCTTAATTACAGGGGCTGATTTTGATCCATTATCTCGACGTTTAGTTTTGCTGGGCTACGATAAAAATTTAATTTTTGGGCAGTCGTTTATCTGGCTTATTCCTGTTGATCGGCTTCCGCTGTGGGAGAATGCTAAGCGTATTAAGCTACACCCTTATGCTCAATGGGAAGCGGTTGTTTGGAATAAAGAGGGGAAAGGAAATGAGTTGCTTTTAACGAGTGAGAGAAGCCCATTATTAGATGAGAGTATAGGGCGCTTAATAATTAAACCGGAGCTGCGCTAAATAGAGAATGATCGCCTCGCAGATGAAAACGAATTCATCTACAATACTGCTCCTTTCAAATCATTGAACAATAAGTTACGAATCATGCTGCAGATATACAATACGTTAAATAAAGAGAAAGCTCCTTTTGTTCCTTTGCAAGAGGGGAAAATAAAAATGTATGTGTGCGGTATCACCGTATATGACTTTTGTCATATAGGTCATGCTCGGGTGATGGTGGCTTTCGATGTGATTACCCGTTATCTACGCTCTCAAGGTTGGGATGTAGATTATGTTCGTAATATTACGGATGTAGATGACAAAATTATTAAGCGTGCGGCAGAGAATGGTGAAACACCAGAGCAACTGACTCAGCGAATGATTGCTGCGATGCATGAGGATGAAGATAAGCTCTCTGTACTTCGTCCAGATCAAGAGCCTCGTGCTACAGCGCATATTGATGACATTATTGCCCTTGTCGCGACACTCATTGAAAAAGGGTTTGCTTACCCTGCCTCCAATGGTGATGTGTACTACCGTGTTGAAAAATTTGAAAATTACGGAAAACTAACTAACAAGAATGTTGATGAGTTACGTTCCGGCGCGCGAGTAGAGGTTGAAACCGCTAAAGAGAGTCCGCTTGATTTTGTGTTATGGAAAGCGGCAAAAGAGGGTGAGGTGAGCTGGCCTTCTCCTTGGGGAAATGGTCGCCCAGGTTGGCATATAGAATGTTCCGCGATGTCAAAGTGCTGTTTAGGCGATACCTTCGATATTCATGGCGGTGGACCAGACCTTCCGTTTCCTCATCATGAAAACGAGATTGCTCAATCTGAAGCAGCCAATGGTTGTACTTATGTGAACACATGGATGCATGCAGGGCCTGTGCGCGTTAACTCAGAAAAGATGTCTAAGTCATTAGGTAACTTTTTTACGATTCGTGATGTATTAGAAAAATACAATGCTGAGGTTGTACGCTTCTTCCTAGCACGGGTCCATTACCGTACTTATATTGATTACAGCGAAGATAGCTTAAAAGAAGCACGAGTGATGCTTGAACGCTTCTATCAAGCACTAAGAGGTGTTGAGCCTACAGATGAGGTTATTGAAAATGATTTTGATGCCCGTTTTATTGAGGCGATGGATGATGACTTTAATACACCTAAAGCTATGTCGGTGCTTTTTGAATTAGTGAACGAGCTAAACAAAGCCTCCCGTGAGGGTGCTCCCGAAGCCGGTATGTTGGCTGCGCAGTTGAAGCGCCTAGGAGGTATTCTTGGTTTGCTTCAGCAAGATCCAGCTGGATTCTTGAAGGGTGAAGATAAAGAGGGTGAGTTGGGTAGCGATGAGATCGACGAGCTTATTCAGCAGCGGGCAGCAGCTAAGACAGCGAAGGACTTTGCTGAATCCGATCGAATCCGTGATGAGTTGGCTGCTCAAGGCGTGATTCTTAAAGATACTCGGGAAGGAACTACATGGTTTCGTGAAGCTTAGGCTTTCTTATGCAACAAAAAAGGCAGCTAAAGGCTGCCTTTTTTTGTGTTTAGACGCTTAACTATCTTGTTTGTTAGCTGCTTCTAAAGTGTTTTCCATTAGTGTTGCTACGGTCATAGGGCCTACACCGCCTGGTACGGGTGTTATAAAGCCTGCACGTTTTTCCGCTTCTTCAAAGCCAACGTCACCCACTAAACGGCCATCATCTAAACGATTGATACCTACATCGATAACGGTAGCCCCCTCTTTGATCCATTCGCCTTTTACTAGGTTCGGGATGCCAACGCCGACAATGACTAAATCAGCGCGGCGAACATGAGCTTCAAGATCGCGTGTAAAGCGATGTGTCGTGGTAACAGTGCAGCCCGCTAAAAGCAGCTCCAGTCCCATTGGACGACCCACAATGTTGGATGCCCCTACGACCACCGCTTCCATACCGTGCAGGTCTTGATGAGTGGACTCCAGCAAGGTCATGACACCTTTAGGTGTGCATGGGCGTAAAACCGGCATACGTTGTGCTAAGCGTCCTAAGTTAAAGGCATGGAAACCATCCACATCTTTTTCAGGGCGAATACGTTCAAGGATTTCGTTTGAGTCTAGATGCTCGGGTAAGGGGAGTTGAACCAAGATACCGTTGCATCCGGGATCTTCATTCAGCTCATCGACTAATTCAAGTAGCGCTTGCTGTGTCGTTTCAACAGGAAGGTCGTATGAACGAGATTCAAAACCGACCTCTTTACAGGCGTTTTTTTTATGTCGTACGTAAACTTGTGATGCAGGGTCCATACCTACAAGGATTACGGCTAAACAGGGCGCTTTTTTGCCCTTGTCTAAACGTTGTTGGACGCCGGCTGCTACTCGTTGACGTACTTCGGCGGCAATTTTCTTGCCATCAATAATCTGTGCGCTCATTAAAGGGAGGTTCCTTTAGAAAAAATATAACTGAGATAATTCTCTCATGGTTAGGATTTAGCTCCAAGCGCCTTTTGCTAATTAGATGGAGGAAAGTAAGGCTGTAAAAACCACATTTCTTCCTTATGAAATAAGCAGTTGATGAGTTCTTGTGAGAGGAGGGTGCTTTTTTGTATGGAAAATAACCTAATCTGCACATAAGTTGAGCAATCTAACTCATTTATTTTCTTGGATAAAAAAAGGGTTGACGCTGAAATTAGAGCTGTATATTATTCGCACCTCCTTAAGACGAGGTACTTAAAAACAGCTAACAAATACTGTTTTGAAAGTGCTAAATTATTAAGGACTGACGATGAGTCGGGCGCCTATAGCTCAACTGGATAGAGCAACGCCCTTCTAAGGCGTAGGTTCCAGGTTCGAGTCCTGGTGGGCGTACCATTGTCAGTATAGAGAATATTATGGTGGGCATAGCTCAGTTGGTAGAGCTCCGGATTGTGATTCCGGCGGTCGTGGGTTCGAGCCCCATTGTCCACCCCATTCTCTAAAAGGTAAGCGGACGTGGTGGAATTGGTAGACACGCCAGATTTAGGTTCTGGTGCCGCAAGGTGTGAGAGTTCGAGTCTCTCCGTCCGCACCATTTGTAAGATGTTCTCTGTGGTGGGCATAGCTCAGTTGGTAGAGCTCCGGATTGTGATTCCGGCGGTCGTGGGTTCGAGCCCCATTGTCCACCCCATTACAGTAAAGAATTATTAAGTACCGTATATGCGGACGTGGTGGAATTGGTAGACACGCCAGATTTAGGTTCTGGTGCAGCAATGTGTGAGAGTTCGAGTCTCTCCGTCCGCACCATTTACGATACTTTAATAAGCAGTTAGTTTTAGAAAAAATATCACTGTATAATCAGTGAACACAGTGCGCGGACGTGGTGGAATTGGTAGACACGCCAGATTTAGGTTCTGGTGCCGCAAGGTGTGAGAGTTCGAGTCTCTCCGTCCGCACCATTTTTTCTTAACCTCTCAATACTCCTTTCTTCTCTATATACCAGCGCTCTAAACAATAAAATCATCTTCTGTTTTGAGTCTAGTTAAATTGTTTTTTACTTTCTTTAAATTATTTTGCTCTCAAACTTGACTAATTCGCCTAGTTGCCGGAAAATTTCGCGCTTTGATTTCTCTCGGCCTTGCCGAGTACTGTGCAGATTAAGCGACGTTATGAATGATTCGTCGGTCTGTTGAAGATTATTGATACAAGCATTTTTTATTTGTGAGGCATTACATGCAAGTTTCCGTTGAAACGACTTCTGGCCTAGAGCGTCTGATGACGATTTCCGTCCCAGCAGAGCGCATCGATCAGGATGTTACTAAACGCATCCAACAGACAGCACGTACAGTAAAAATCGATGGTTTCCGCCCAGGCAAAGTACCTGTCAAAGTTGTTAAGCAGCGTTATGGTAAAGGTATTCGTGAAGAGGTTTTAGGTCAGGTAGTTCAGGAAAGCTTCTACCAGGCACTTCAACAGGAAGAGATTAACCCAGCTGGCACTCCATCAATTGATTTTACAAAAGATGTTGAAGGTGAAAACCTAGAGTACACAGCTAAATTTGAAGTTTACCCATCTATTGAACTAGCGGATTTCTCTTCAGTTGAAATTGAAAAGAAAAGCGCTGACGTAAAAGATGCTGATCTAGATCAGATGATCGAAACTTTACGCAAGCAGCAAGCTGATTGGGCTGAAGTTGAGCGTGAAGCAGCGATGGATGATCGTCTGCGTATCGACTTTGAAGGTTTCATTGATGGTGAAGCGTTTGATGGTGGTAAAGGCGAAGGCATGGACCTAGTACTAGGTTCTAACACAATGATTCCTGGTTTCGAAGCAGGTTTGGTTGGTGCTAAAGCGGGCGACGAAGTTGAAGTTAAGGTCACTTTCCCTGAGTCTTACCAAGCAGAAAATCTGCAAGGTAAAGATGCAGTCTTTAAAGTTAAAGTTGCA
This sequence comes from Neptuniibacter sp. 1_MG-2023, assembly GCF_030547185.1. GTDB lineage: Bacteria > Pseudomonadota > Gammaproteobacteria > Pseudomonadales > Balneatricaceae > Neptuniibacter. Next base: position 29,147 of record NZ_JAUOQR010000006.1, on the reverse strand, counting down.
AGCGTATCCGAACAGGTACTTGCTGAACTTAACGAAGAGTTTTTTGCTAAATTTGGTTTAGAAGATAAAACTGAAGAAGCGTTCCGTGCTGAAGTTGGTAAAAACATGGCGCGTGAACTTAAGCAAGCGCTTAAGATGAAGTTGAAAGATCAAGTTTTCAGCAAATTACTAGAGATCAACGCAATCGACGTACCGTCTGCGTTAGTTGATGGCGAAATTGACAATCTACGTCGTCAGGCTGTTATGCAGTTTGCAGGCCCAGATTCAGATATGGATCCAAATGCTCTGCCTAAAGAGATGTTCACAGATCAAGCGGATCGCCGCGTTAAAATTGGTTTGTTGATGCAGGAAGTCATTAAAGTTAATGAACTTGAAGCTGATGAAGCACGTGTTCGTGAAACACTTGAAGAGATGGCTGAAACATATCAGGATCCTCAGCAAGTTATTGACTGGTACATGGGCAATGAAGAGATGCTAGGCCAGATTAAAGGGCTAGTTCTTGAAGAGCAGGTTGTTGATAAACTGCTTGCAACAGCTAAAGTGTCTGAAGTATCTGTAAGCTATGAAGATGCTATCAAACCGGAACAGCCTGCTGCTGCAGAAGCTGAAGAGACTGAATAATCTCTATTTAAGCTAGATTGATTTTAAAACGACAGTTCGTTTGTGCGGCTGTCGTTTTTTTATTTACGCTGAACAAATTCCTCTAAGTGCTTTGATTTTTCGGTTTTATTTATTCGTTTGGTTTGTTATCTGTTACCACATATAGGTAAAAGTAATTAATTTCATTTATATGATCGGTTTCTTAGGCCGAATTAACGTAGTATTATCGAGTGCTTGGTTTTAAAAATGTTTCCGTTTAAGGAGTGATAGATGACGGATTTTGGAAAGGGTGGTGCTGATATCCTAAGCAGTCTTGTTCCTATGGTTGTTGAACAATCTGCACGTGGTGAACGAGCCTATGATATCTATTCCCGTCTCTTAAAAGAGCGTGTGATCTTTTTGGTCGGTCCTGTAGAAGATCATATGGCAAATCTAGTAGTAGCTCAGTTGCTATTTCTAGAAGCGGAAAACCCAGATAAAGATATCCATCTGTATATTAATTCACCGGGCGGTTCCGTTACTGCAGGCATGTCTATTTACGACACTATGCAGTTCATCAAACCGGATGTAAGTACGATGTGTATGGGGCAGGCAGCAAGTATGGGAGCCTTCCTATTGACCGGTGGTGCTAAAGGCAAGCGTTTTGCTTTGCCAAACTCGCGTGTGATGATTCATCAGCCTTTAGGTGGTTATCAAGGGCAAGCGACAGATATTGAGATTCATACAAAAGAGATTCTGAGTATTCGTAATAAGTTAAATACTTTATTAGCTGAACATTCAGGGCAGGATCTTGAAACCATTGCTCGAGATACTGACCGAGATAACTTTATGGATCCATACGCTGCTAAAGAATATGGTTTGATTGATGACGTGTTAGATCGTCGAAATACGGACTGATAAATAGGTATTAAGATTTTTATTATATTCTAGTCAGTAGCGAGATGCTTTTAAGGTCAAAATTGAAAGTGTCTGCTTCTTGACTATAGTGAATATAAGTCCGAACTAGAATAAACGAGGAAGTCGAATGACCGACGAAATCAAAGGTAAAGACGGTGATGATGACGGCAAGTTATTGTACTGTTCATTTTGTGGTAAAAGCCAAGATGAAGTACGTAAGCTGATTGCTGGGCCTTCTGTTTTTATCTGTGACGAATGTGTAGATTTATGTAATGACATTATTCGTGAAGAAATTCAGGATGCGGAGCCGCAAGAGGAAAGTGATCATCTTCCTACGCCTGCTGAGCTGAGCGCGGCGTTGGATGAGTATGTTATTGGCCAAGATCGCGCTAAAAAAGTATTAGCGGTAGCGGTTTATAATCACTATAAACGCCTGCGTTTCCAAAAGAGCAGCAAATCAGACGTTGAGCTGAGTAAAAGTAATATACTTCTTATTGGTCCTACTGGGAGTGGTAAAACGCTGCTGGCTCAAACATTAGCACGTCTTTTGAATGTGCCTTTCACTATGGCTGATGCAACAACCTTGACTGAAGCTGGCTATGTAGGTGAGGATGTTGAGAATATTATCCAAAAACTACTGCAGAAATGTGAATATGATGTTGAGAAAGCTCAGTTAGGCATCGTATATATTGATGAGATTGATAAGATTTCACGTAAATCTGATAACCCATCAATTACACGTGATGTATCAGGTGAAGGTGTTCAGCAAGCCCTATTGAAGCTGATTGAAGGGACTGTTGCTTCTGTTCCTCCTCAAGGTGGACGTAAACACCCACAGCAAGAATTTTTGCAGGTTGATACCTCAAATATTCTATTTATCTGTGGTGGTGCATTCGCGGGCCTTGAAAACATTATCCGTGATCGTTCCGAGAAAGGCTCTATTGGCTTTAATGCTATTGTTAAAGGCAAGGATGAAGAGAAAACGGTTTCTGATAGCTTGCTTGAACTTGAAGCTGAAGACTTAGTTAAATACGGTTTGATCCCTGAGTTTGTTGGTCGTCTACCGATGATCGCTACCTTGGCTGAGCTTGATGAGTCAGCGCTGATTCAAATTTTGACTGAGCCGAAAAACAGTCTGACTAAGCAGTATGCTGCCTTGTTTGATATGGAAGGTGCGGAAGTTGATTTCCGTGAATCTGCACTTGATGCGATTGCTAAGAAAGCTTTAGAGCGTAAAACCGGTGCACGAGGCTTGCGATCTATTATGGAAGCAACCTTGCTTGATATTATGTATCAGCTGCCTTCTATGGAAAATGTAAGCAAAGTTGTAATCGATGAGGGTGTTATTGAAGGCGATAACGATCCTATCTTGATTTATGAAAACACAGATCAAGCTAAGGCGATGCCTGACGATTAATTTTGTTTTTATATTTCTTTTAAAAGGATAGCTTTGCTATCCTTTTTTTATGTCTTTTTTTCGATAACTAGTTTGGTATCTAATGATTACGACAGATATTGATGGATTTAATAGTCTGGACTTAGAGCTTAAGCGAGAGTTCTACACAAGTTTTAGAGAAGCAATGGAAGAGCTTGAGCGCTGCTTTAGTCGTTTAGATACTAAATATGATCAAGAGACCATTAATGAGATGTTTCGTGCCGTTCATTCGGTTAAAGGAAACTCACATATGGTTTTTTTGGATTCTGTTGCAGAGGTTTGTCATAAATTAGAAGATATAGCCGATCAAATTAGGCAGGGTGATTATTTGTATACACCGGCACAAGGTGAATTTATGACCTTTGTGTTTGCGCGTCTCGAACAGTTAATTGCTGAGGCGATCTCGCTAGGTTCTATTCCTGATATTCATGTGGAAATTCTCCTGAAAGGGGTGTCCCATGTTTATGATGCTTCTCTCTCTACACGTGATTCTGTTATTCAGACAACCTTGGAAAGCTTCTCTGGGATTTTAACGAACAGTGAAGACGAAAGTGAGCAGGTACTCAAGCGTTTAGCACAGCAAGGGAATCGCGCTGTGCAGACGTCGGTTCCTGAGGTTAACCAAAGCTTTGATGGTTTAGCGTTTATGGCATCGGTTGCTCAGCGGGTGAGTAGTCAATCTATACAACAGCCGGGGGATCAAGAGAAATTATTAAGTTTGTGCCTTTGGCTGAATGATAGATTGGGCTCAGTGGTTGATGAGGATCAGTTAAGAGCAGCCTTTTATTTTCAAACATTAGGTGCGCGTTTTGTCTCTTCTCCAGTATTTGATATAGCTTTACGGTCTGCCAGTTGGGAAAAGAATAAGGCATTGGAACAGTTGGAATTATCAGCTGGTTTTTTAAAGTTATCGAACCAGTGGGATGAGGCTGCAGAGATCGTTTTACAGAGTTACGAACGTTATGATGGGCTAGGTCCTTTAGGGTTGAAAGGGGACGAAATTAATCAAGGCAGCATGATCATAGCGTTGATACGTTACTATCAGCAGTGTTATTTCAAGCTGAAAAAAGATCACAAAGTAAAAATTGCTGTGTCTAAATCCTTAAGCCGGATTAACAGTGAAGAGAGTTACCGATTCTCACCTGAGATTGTTCTATTATTTAATCAAATGGTGCATAGCGATGTGTTGGGCGTAAGTCTATAGAATCAGCCTCAGATTTGGGGGGGCTAACAGCAAGACATAAAAAATGCGCATCAGTAAACTGTATGCGCATTTTTTTTGCAGTGTGCCGCTTATCGGTTAGGTAAAACCTTAGTTAGCTTTTCATGCATACCTAATAAGCATTTTTCTGTGCTATCCCAATCAATACAGCCATCAGTAACAGATACGCCGTAAACAAGATCGTCTAGGTTTTCGGGAATCGCCTGATTGCCCCAGCCGATATTACTTTCAATCATCAAGCCAACAATAGATTTGTTACCTTCAAGAATCTGGTTTGCAGCGTTTTCAGCGACAAGAGGCTGAAGAGCTGGATCTTTGCTTGAGTTTTCGTGGCTACAGTCGATCATAATATTGTTAGCAAGACCTGCTTTCTCAAGTGCTTGTTCACAAATAGAAACATTGACTGAATCATAGTTAGGTTTGCCACCGCCACCACGCAGTACAACATGACCATACTGATTGCCTTTAGTATGGACAATTGATACTTGGCCTTCAGAGTTAATACCTAAGAAGCGGTGAGGAGCGCTCACTGATTTAAGAGCATTAGTTGCTACGCTTAAGCCACCGTCTGTGCCATTTTTGAAGCCTACCGCACAAGATAGGCCAGACGACATCTCACGGTGTGTCTGAGACTCAGTTGTACGAGCACCAATAGCAGACCAGGCGATAAGGTCTTGTATGTATTGTGGTGAAATAGGATCTAGGGCCTCAGTGGCTAAAGGCAGCCCCATTTCAGAAAGGTCGATAAGCAACTTGCGCGCAATATGTAGCCCTTCTTCGATCTCGAAAGAATCGTTTAGGTGAGGGTCATTAATTAGGCCTTTCCACCCTACGGTTGTACGAGGTTTCTCAAAATAAACGCGCATAACCAAATACAGAGAGTCTTTAACCTGTTCTTGAAGAGCAACTAATTTTTTGCCGTATTCAAGTGCCGCTTCGGTGTCATGTATTGAGCAAGGGCCCACTACGATAAATAGGCGAGGATCTTTACGATCAAGTATGTCACGAATTACAGAGCGGCCCGTTAAAACAGCAGAAGCCGCTTTCTCTGAAATAGGCATCTCTGCTTTTAAAACGTCCGGAGAGATTAGGACGGTATTTGATTGGATATTTAAATCGTCAACGCGTATATCAGTCATTATCACTTTTCCTGCTATAGAGAGCCTAATATCCATAATAAAGTGTCGGAATTGTTGGCTATCTAAACTCTTTGTAAATGTGTCGCCTTTTTTACCATAAACACACTACGGTTATAAGTGTGCATAAGGTCAATTATGCATCTAAATGCATAACAATTGACTATTTAGGGGGAAACAGATGAATGTGTCGTTGCGATTAGCCGTGATACACTGCGCTTCTAATTTTTTACGCTATTTATTTATTCTTTAATGTCGTATTTTTAGAACTGAATTAAATAAAAGCGGTCAACATAGCTATAGAATTTTATCGGAATTGTAGGCATTAGATGGTTACCTCAGTATTTCACTTATTCAAACGCAGCATTTTCAGTCCTCTCCTCTTTGTCTTGTTGCTTTTTTGCACTCAGCAAGCGAACGCTGGATTATTTGATAATAACCCTTTTGCAGAGAAGGGGCCTTTAGAGGTTGAAAAAGCGTTTGTCTTTGGACAGATTCAAGAGGGGAATCAGCTTAGTCTTTATTGGGATATACCTAATGACTATTACCTCTATCGTGATCGAATAGAATTAAAAAGCGGTGCAAATACTAAAATACTTAATCGTTTGAACAGTCCCGCAGAGCAAAAAGATGACCCGCTTTTTGGTCAAGTCTGGGTTTATCACAACAGGGCTGAGGTCACTATTGATTTAGCAAGTGCTAATGATCAAATAGTTGATGATAAACTTATAGTCACTTATCAAGGCTGTTGGGAGGGAGGGATCTGTTACCCTCCAGTGACAAAAGAGATCTCCGTTATAAGTGTTGAGCCTGTTTCTGATAAAACAGAAATGGCAACTGTAGGCGATGCAGAAAATATAGAAACGGATAATACAGCCACGGCTACAGCAACGTCGGAAACGGCTGTAGTGCTAAGTGAGCAAGATCAATTTGCTCAGATGCTTAATCAGGGAAATCTATTTGTTACTTTAGGTGCCTTTTTTATCGCCGGTTTAGCCTTGTCATTTACCCCTTGTGTGTTTCCTATGATCCCAATTCTATCCAGCATTATTGCCGGTCAGGGGAAGCAAGTTACAGCAGCTAAAGGCTTAACACTGTCTATTGTGTATGTATTGGCCGTATCGGTGACATATACTTTGGCGGGTATTTTTGCCGGTTTATTTGGTGAAAACCTTCAAGCATTATTTCAAAACCCATGGATTATAAGTGTCTTCAGTTTTATTTTTGTTCTGTTGTCTTTATCTATGTTTGGTTTTTATGAATTACAGCTACCTAATGGCATACAGAGTAAGTTAAGCCAAGCAAGTAATAGCCAAGAGGGTGGGACGATTGCAGGTGTCGCCATTATGGGCTTGTTGTCAGCGCTGATTGTTGGTCCTTGTATGGCAGCGCCTTTGGCGGGTGCTTTGATCTATATTGGACAGACGGGTGATCCCGTATTAGGTGGGAGCGCACTGTTTAGTATGAGTCTTGGGATGGGTGTACCTTTGATTCTCGTGGGTACTTCGGCGGGTAAGTTATTGCCCCATGCCGGACTTTGGATGGATAAGGTCAAGGCTGTATTCGGTGTTTTACTCTTATTGCTCGCTATTTGGATGCTGGATCGTATTGTGCCAACCGTTGTGACTATGTGGTTAACGGCTTTGGTTTTAATTGTATCCGCGGTTTATATGGGCGTGTTGTCCCATGCTAAAAAGGAGACCGCTAGGCTGCAACTGGCTAAAGGTTTAGGCATTGTTATTTTGCTTTACGCTATAGCGTTGATGGCTGGCGCATTAGCCGGTGGCAATAGCTTGATCTATCCTCTTAAGGCTTTTGCCGGATCGAATGCACAAACAACTAACAAACTAGCATTTATTAAAGTTTACACCCCTGAGCAGTTAGTTCTTGAGCTAGAGGATGCTAAAAAGAAACAGCAGCCCGTTATGTTAGATTTTTATGCTGATTGGTGTGTCGCTTGTGTTGAATTGGACGTGGTTACTTTTTCAGATCTATCTGTTCAGCAGGCTTTAACATCATTTAAGGTGATTAAGGTTGATGTCACTAAGAATGACCAGCCCGCAAAAGCATTAAGCAAAGCCTACAATATTATAGGCCCTCCTGCTTTAGTGTTTTATGATCGATCAGGAGAGATTGTCCAGAATAAGACTTTAATAGGGGTTGTCGAACCTAAGGAGTTTATAGATCATATCAGGGAGATCTAATTTAGTTCTCTCTTTCCTCTATGGACGGCGCTTTTGCTAAAGGGGGAGGGTATAGTTTACTCAAAACAATAATTACAAATGTGTAAAGGAGGTTTATATGTCGAACGAGTCGAAAAGAATACTCCCTACCTTGCTTGCAACTGTCGTTCTAGCTCTCTCTCCTAGTCTAGTGAGCGCTGGTGATGCCGCTAATGGTGAAGTGCTTTACCATGAGGTCGAAATCGAGAAAACAATCCATGGTGAGGCTCATACCGATGCTAATTGTGAAACCTGCCATGATTCGTCGCTCTATATGAGTGAGCAACGTAAAGTGACAACATTTGCAAAATTAGAAGCATTTGTTGAAGGCTGCAATACAAACTTAGATGTCGGCTGGTTTCCTGAAGATGTTGCGGACGTCGCGAGCTATCTAAATAAAGAATATTATAAGTTTGAAGAATAATTTCTTTATAGAAAACTTATAGATCTTTTTACCAAGCCGCTTTTAGCGGCTTTGTGTTTTTTATTCCTTCTGTTCTTATCCCCACTTTAAATAACCTTAGTAAAGATCATTGATACCTAGCGCCTTTAAAAACGGCCCACTTTTTGCTGTATCTCATATTACTTATTTTTAATGATTCTCGTACCTGCTTTTTGAAATAAACAAAATGAACAGCCTTAGTGCGCTTTAACGTGTTTCTTTCCGGTTGGGCTATTGTTTTACAAAGCGAGCGTTTGCGAGGGCTGTAGCTGTATGAGGTGTGCCTATTGTTGTGTTTTTACTGATCGTTTAGGTTGTTGACCTAATAATCACTTATGGAAATTTGCGCTTAGTTATTGGGCTAAGGGCTGTCATTTTTTGCCGTAAGCCGCTCGGCGGTTCTATCTGCATTAGGCAATTATTTTCCGCTAAGTCAGTATCAAAAAATTGAATTTTTGCTGATGCAAGAATAGGTTTTTTGCGCCTCAAATAAAGGTATTTAGTCACTATCAATGATTAGTGTCTGAGGTTTTTTACGTCAAATAAAGGAGGAATGAACTATAGACAGGTTTTACTGGTTTTCTATTCAACCTTGTGGAGAGAATAATGATTATTCAGACGAGTACAGTGCACATGAGTGCAGAGCATGAGAAGACAGAATCTATTGAATTAACAAAAACAATGGATTTCGATGCGCTATCTGCGGGCTTTTTCAGAGAATTTGAAAGCGCTCAATCGTTGATTGGTGAGGAGAGTGAAGCACAAAATAACTCAATACTTGTATTGACTGAACAAGGTATGCAGTTCAGAACAGCGAGTGATAAGAATGAAGTAGAACAGCGGCATGAACTCATACGCTCTAAGTTATTTGATAGCCTGATAAAAGCGATTAATCCAAAATATGGGGATGCAGATATAAGCAATAATATAGAGCTGCCTGCGACATCGTCTTATAGCGAAGATGTGGGGAGTACAGATACCGCTATTCCTCAGCAGATGCAGCCTGTACGTTTGCAGATGTCCTTCAAGGTTTCAGAAACTATAGAGGAGTACGAATGCTCCAGTTTCTCCAGTTGTGGGAAAGTAACAACGGCTGATGGGAAAGAGATAGAATTTGATTTAAGCCTAGAGATGGAGCGAAGCTACTCTGTTAGCCGAGAATTTGAGGTGACAAAAAGCGTCGAATTTACTGACCCGCTTATTGTTAATTTTGAGGGCAACTATGCGGACTTATCGGACGAAAAGTTTGAGTTTGATTTAGACGCAGATGGGGATATGGAGTTAATCAGTTATCTATCAGGTAGTGGTGGTATGTTAGCCATCGATAATAATGAAGACGGTATTATTAATGATGGTACTGAGTTATTTGGTGCGTTAAGTGGTAATGGCTTTGCTGATTTAGCGCAATATGATGAAGACGGGAACAACTATATAGATGAAGCCGACTCTATTTATGATGATTTAATGCTTTGGACAAAAACTGAGGAGGTTGATTCCTTAGTATCCATTGCCGATCATGGTATTGGTGCGATTTATCTAGGTTCAAGTGAAACGCCGTTTGATATCAAAGGAAAGGATAATCAACAAAATGGGCGAGTGACCTCCAGTGGTTTTTATATTAATGAAACAGGCGAGGTCGGCACCATTCAACAGATCGACATGGCTGTCTAGGTAGATAATATAGATCAATCATAAGGGGGATGAGTCCCTTATGATTGATTAAGGTATAATGCCGTTTTGTTTAGGCTCTGTGATCACTTTTATGCAACTCACTTCGCAGCGTGAAGTAAACCTATTACGCTTCTTGCTCTTGTTAACAGTCGTACTTCTATTAACGGGGCTTTTTTCCCCCATGCTGACCATGAGTCAGTTTTATTTCTTTGAAAGCTCTTTTTCTGTCGTTGGCGGCTTGGTGAGTTTATTTGAAGAGGGTCAGTATTTTATTGCTATCGTTATTTTAATTTTTAGTGTGCTAGCACCTATAGCAAAAGTACTATTCCTTTTTCATATACTTAAGGCGGGCGTAGAGTGTTCGGTTAAGCAGAAACACTATCTTTCATTGATACATGATTATGGACGTTGGGCGATGCTTGATGTTTTTGTCGTGGCTGTTTTGATTATGACGGTCAAGCTCGGAGCTATTGTATCGATTGAAATTCATTGGGGGTTGTACGTATTTGCCAGCGCGGTCATTTTGATTATGTATCTAACCCATAAAGTGGTTAAATTATTTCATGTCGATCTCTGAAGCTTTCTATCTGAATTTAGCGAAAAGAAAGAATACCCTCAAAGTTTATAACCCTTATCGTGATCGTTATAAACTCGAAAATCTAAAACACTACTTTGAAGCGATGTTTGCATTGCCAGGGCCGCGGGTCATGCTAGTGGGAGAAGCACCGGGCTATAAAGGCTGTCGCTTAACCGGGATCCCTTTTTCGAGCGGTAAGCTCTTCGATGAAGTAGAGCATCCCTTTTTACAAAATTTAAGTTCACAGTTAACTTTAGATCAGGATTGCCTCGTTGCTGAAAATACAGCATCAGTGGTATGGCGCTATCTAATTGATAAGCCGATAGTGCCTCTTTTTTGGAACTCATTTCCATTTCATCCGCATCCCCCACGTATTCAGAAAAAGAATAGGCCACCTTCAGTCGCAGAGATTGAAGAGGGCGCTTTCTACTTGAATGAGCTGGTTGAGGCTTTTCAGCCTGATATAGTGGCTGGATTAGGGAGGGCGGGAACATCTTGTGCTCAGACGGTCTTACCGGAAAGGGATATCTGTTATATCCGCCATCCATCTTACGGTGGGAAACGAGATTTTGTGACAGGGATGAATCAGATTTTGAATATATAATCAGATCTAAGTGTTCAGTTTAGGTTTATATTTAACTTATTAAAATATAATGAAGTTTTAGCAGGATGCAGTAAAGGCTAGCAAGCTTTATTCCGGCATTGGATGCCAAATGATTTGGAAATCTGATGTCTCAATATTCACAATGTTATTTCTTAAGGCTGGCCCGTTATTGTTTCATTTGTCTTTGTATTATTCCCACAGTCGCTATGGCTGGGCATCCCAGTTCATTTTCGAAATCAAAAACCATTTTAAAACAGATATATAGCGACCATAAATTAACCTTTTATTGTGGATGTACTTACCACTCTCAAGGGAAAAAACTTGTCCCTGATCATGAGAGTTGTGGTTATAGCCCACGTAAAAGTGCCTCAAGGGCTCAACGTATAGAGTGGGAACATATTATGCCCGCATGGGCGTTTGGGCATCAGCTTGAGTGCTGGCAGGATAGTGGCAGAAAAGGCTGTAAACAAAATAAACAGTTTAAGAGGATGGAATCTGATCTACATAACCTTGTACCCGCAATTGGGGAGGTGAATGGAGACCGTTCAAATTTCAGCTTTGCTCCTTTAAAAGGAGAGCCTAGGTTATATGGGCGTTGTGATATGGAAGTGGATTTTAAAGCTCGTAAAGTTGAACCCTCAGATTCCATACGGGGTGATATAGCTAGAACCTATTTCTACATGCGTGATCAATACCAAATAAAACTAAGCAGAAAGCAGGTTCAGCTTTTCACCGCATGGGATAAGCTGGATCCCGTTGATGAATGGGAGCTGGCACGTAATAACTTAATTAAAAAGATCCAAGGTAATGGCAACCCTTATGTTGAAGGTGCCACGCCTTCGCAGACAACCATGTTGGCCTTAGATACAAAGAGTAAAACACTATTTAGTATTGTGAAAAGTTTATTAAATTTAAATTAACAGGAAGGTTATGAAGGGCGGAAGCCTATTCTTTTAACTGAACAGGTCTATTAAGAGGAATGCACTATGAATATTCTCAATCTAATTCTAGCTATATTGTTACCGCCTTTAGGGGCTTTTCTACAAGTCGGTGCGACTAAGCATCTCGTTATTAATATTGTGCTGTGTTTATGTGGTTGGCTTCCTGGTGTTATTCATGGGGTCTGGCTGGTGGCTACCAACCAGAAAGGCTAAGTGTTATCTAGCTGAGTAAGATGGAAAAGGCTTCGTTTATCGCGAAGCCTTATTTTTTTGTGCAGATCTATTCGACGAGCGTTTTTGATAAGGTTTTTTCTCTGCTCGTTTGTATCGGGTGTTGGATTTACTGGTACTACTCTCAATATTTAGCTGAGTTTCTGCTTCTATAAATTCCCCTGGCTGTAACTGTGCCAAGGTATGCTGGCCAATGGCGTAACGGATTAAGCGTAACGTGGGGAAGCCTACCGCGGCGGTCATTCTTCTAACTTGGCGGTTTTTACCCTCCGTTATTTTTAGCTCTACCCAGCTTGTAGGAATGTTTTTCCGTTCCCTAATCGGGGGTACTCGATCCCAGAGGTTATTAGGTTCTGAAATCTTTTTTGCGGTGGCGGGACGAGTAATACCATCTTTTAGCTCGACTCCGTTGCTGAGTTGTTTCAGAGCTTCTTCAGTAATATCGCCTTCAACTTGAGCCCAATAGGTTTTTTCTAATTTAAATTTAGGGTTAGCAAGCTGATGTTGTAGTGCACCATTATCGGTAAGAATTAGTAGCCCTTCAGAGTCATAATCTAACCGTCCTGCAGCATAAAAACCGGGTTTATCTATATAAGCTGCTAGGGTTTCTTTACCCTCACCATTAGTGAACTGGGTAAGTACTTGAAATGGTTTGTTAAATAATAAGATTTTAGGCATTACGTCATTCTATAAATTGGGTCGTTAAGTGTCTTTATACTAAAAGAGCCTTTAGGTAGGGGGTATTCTACAGAACTGGAAAGGTGGGAGGGAGTTTATTCTGAGTTGTATATCTAAAGTTTACAGGCAGAGAAGGGTGTCGTTGTTTACCGCTTGTGGCTGGGGGGTATATTGATTGGAAAGTAAGAAAGACAAAAAAACCAGCACTAGGCTGGTTTTTTTATTCAACAAAAGGTAGAAAATTTTTGCTATCTATTGAGTTTCAAGCGGTTTAATTTGAACGGCATGCGTTCCTTTAGGACCTGGTTGTGTATCAAACTCTACTTTCTGTCCGGCTTTGAGGCTTTTATATCCATCTACTTCAATAGCAGAATAATGGGCAAAGAGATCCTCATTGTGTTCGTCGGATAAAATAAATCCGTACCCCTTCGAATTATTGAACCACTTTACTTTCCCTGTCTGCATAACTAACTCCCGTATCCAATGCTACATTTGGATTGTTAACCTGAACGTACGACTTTATAACTGCTAAAATAACTATCAAGGCTATAATAGTAGCTAAAGAGTGTTTCCTAATGCTTGCAGGTACAACGAGGATATGACCTAATCCTGCTATAGTGAAGTATAGCACCCCCCAGAGAATGTGTGACAGGTGTACGATCACTGTTCAGTAGTTAATTATAGTGGAAAATTAGAAGATATATAAATGTGTATAAAAAATAAACAAAACATGCCACGAATGTCTAATGAAGAACATGGCCCAGATCACGAGCATAGGGATGATTCAGGCCTAGCAACGCAAGAAGCTAAGCCGGAAGTTAAAAAACCATCGATGTATCGAGTCGTGTTAATGAATGATGACTATACGCCGATGGATTTTGTCGTAGCTGTTTTAATAATGTTTTTTAATATGGACCAAGAAAAAGCTACACAAGTGATGTTATCGGTGCATACTCAAGGTAAAGGTGTATGTGGCATCTTTACAAAAGACATAGCAGACACAAAAGCAGCTATAGTTAATCAGTATGCAAGAGACAATAGTCATCCACTACTTTGTGAAGTCGAGAAAGTCTGAAGAGGAACCGTTATGTTAAACCGAGAACTCGAAGACACGCTCAGTGCAGCTTTCCAGGCGGCAAAAGAGAAACGACATGAATTTATTACGGTCGAGCATCTTTTACTAGCGTTGTTGGAAAATTATGAAGCCCATCAAGTACTAGCGGCTTGTGGTGCTAATTTTGATGGTATTCGTAAAAATCTTGCTGATTTTATCGAAGAAACAACTCCATTATTATCAGATACATTACCGGATCTGGATACTCAGCCGACATTAGGCTTTCAGCGAGTACTTCAGCGTGCTGTATTTCATGTGCAGTCTTCGGGTAAAAATGAAGTCACTGGTGCGAATGTTCTGGTTGCTATCTTTAGCGAACAGGAGAGCCAAGCGGTATATATCCTGCAGCAGCATGGGATTGAACGCATTGATACCGTCAATTACATTGCTCACGGTATTTCAAAAATGTCTGAACATGAGCATGATAATTCTGCAACACCGCTCGAAGGCGACTCTACTGACAATAAAGAGGACAGCCCATTAAGAAAGTATTCCGTCAATCTCAATGTAGAGGCGGAAAAAGGCTTAATAGATCCGTTAGTGGGTCGAGACTCTGAAGTTGAGCGTGTAGTCCAAATATTGTCGCGCCGCCGTAAAAATAACCCTTTGCTTGTGGGTGAGGCCGGAGTAGGTAAAACGGCAATAGCAGAAGGTTTAGCTAAACTTATTGTTGAAAGTAAAGTCCCTGATGTTATCAAAGAGTCCGTTGTTTATTCTTTAGATTTAGGCGCTTTGCTGGCGGGAACAAAATACCGTGGCGATTTTGAAAAACGCTTAAAAGGTCTTTTAAATGAGATAAAAGAGCTGCCTAAAGCTATTTTATTTATTGATGAGATCCATACGATTATTGGTGCTGGGGCTGCTTCAGGCGGTTCTATGGATGCATCTAACCTTTTGAAACCACTGCTGAGTTCCGGCCAGATACGTTGTATTGGCTCTACAACTTTCCAAGAGTTTCGAGGGATTTTTGAAAAAGACCGTGCACTCGCTCGACGTTTTCAGAAAGTGGATGTGCTTGAACCAAGCATTGATGATACCTACGCTATATTACGTGGCTTAAAGCAGCGTTTTGAAGAACACCATGAGCTTACCTACAGTGATGAGGCTCTTAAGGCCGCCGCAGAGCTTGCTGGACGCTATATCAATGATAAGCATATGCCAGACAAAGCGATTGATGTTATTGATGAGGCGGGTGCTTATCAGCGCCTTCTACCTGAAGAACTTCGTAAGAAAGTTATTGAAGTGGAAGATGTTGAAGCTATTGTCGCCAAAATCGCGCGCATCCCACCAAAAAGTGTTTCAGCTTCAGATAAAAGCCAGTTAGCTAAGCTTGATACCAATCTTAAAATGGTGGTGCTGGGGCAGGATGAAGCGATTGATACGCTTTCTTCTGCAATTAAATTATCCCGTGCTGGACTAAAAGAGCCGAATAAACCTGTAGGTTGTTTCCTTTTTGCTGGCCCAACAGGGGTTGGTAAAACAGAAGTGACTCAGCAACTTGCACGAGTTATGGGGATTGAGTTAGTTCGTTTCGATATGTCTGAGTATATGGAGCGCCATACCGTATCACGCTTGATCGGTGCACCTCCTGGGTACGTGGGTTATGATCAAGGCGGGCTGCTTACTGAGGCGGTTACTAAGTCTCCTCATTGCGTACTGTTACTTGATGAAATAGAGAAAGCACATCCAGAAGTGTTTAACTTATTGCTTCAAGTGATGGATAACGGGACATTAACTGATAATAATGGCCGTAAAGCAGATTTCCGTAATGTGATTCTTGTTATGACAACCAATGCAGGAGCTCAAGATATGAGTCGTGCATCTATTGGTTTCACTAAGCAGAATCATGCAACGGATGGTATTGAAGCGATTAAGAAAATGTTTACTCCTGAATTCCGTAACCGTTTGGATGGAATTATTCAGTTTAAACCTCTGGATCCTAGCATTATCAAAGGTGTAGTAGACAAATTCTTCGCTGAGCTTCAAGTGCAATTAGATGATAAACATGTAGTTCTTCATCTAACGGATGCCGCCCGCACATGGTTTGCCGAAAAAGGCTACGATGAGCAGATGGGTGCGCGGCCTATGAAACGCTTGATTCAGGAAAAACTGAAAAAGCCATTGGCTGAAATGATTCTATTTGGCGAATTAGCTGAAGAGGGTGGAGAGGTTGAGATTGGTGTAGACGCTGAAGGTGAAATTAGCGTTGAAGTTACTAGTTGTGTTTAACCACTGATCCTTATGGAAATAAAAATGGCAGCCAATTGGCTGCCATTTTTTTATTCTTACCTAAGCTAACTTAAACACTTAATGCATAAATTAGCTGGGAAGACGCAATGATATTAACGTGCGCGATAGACAATACGGCCTTTACTTAGGTCGTAAGGTGTCAATTCAACTTTAACTTTATCGCCTGTCAGGATGCGGATGTAGTTTTTGCGCATCTTACCTGAGATGTGTGCCGTTACAACGTGACCGTTTTCCAGCTCAACACGGAACATAGTGTTCGGTAGCGTGTCGACCACGGTGCCTTCCATTTCAATGCTATCTTCTTTAGCCATCAATTCTTTACCTTGTTGAGAGAGGCTCCAGATATCTGGACCTAATAATTGCGCGATATTGTGCCTGAAAATCACTTTTATATCAAAGGGAAATCCGCATATATGTGATTTAAACTAGACTTTGGCCGTGTTAATCGGGTTGAACTAATACCCATTGGTCCTCTAAAAGGAGCTCAAATGGTCTAAATGCGATTTTATAGCTCATTTTTCGGCAGTTTTTTACCCAATAGCCTAGATAGAGGTAATTAAGGTTATTTTGTTGGCAAAACTGTAATTGCCATAAAATACAAAAGGTTCCTAAGCTACGTTTAGGTAAGGAGGGGTCAAAAAAAGTGTAGATCGCTGAGAGCCCCTTTTCGAGTGTATCAACAACACTAACGGCAACTAGCGTATCTGTGGCGTCTCTGAACTCAATAAACTGAGTATGTTCCGCACCCTCAACAAGGAAGGAGGTAAACTGCTCTGAACTTGGCGGAAACATATCACCATCTTGATGGCGCTTATTAATATAGCGAGAATATAGGGAGTAATACTCCTCAGTAAAGGAGGGGGCGTGGGTTGTTGCGTATATATCTTTGTTTTTGGCAAGAATACGCTTCTGGCTTTTACTAAAGCTATAGACCGCAAGGGGGATTCTAACGGATATACAAGCCCTGCAATCATCACAGTGGGGGCGATAAACATGTTTACCACTTCGTCTAAAGCCTAGATCTGAAAGTTGGCTGTAGGTTGACTGATCAAGTTCTACTTGTGGATCGACAAACAGGGTTTTAGCTATCTTATTCTCTAAATAGCTACAATCATGCTCAGGGGTCGCGTAAAAATGTAATGTCCTGAGGTTGCTCAAGGTTTACTCCATTTGATCTGCTGGCAGGTCAAACTGCCAATGCGTTTGTCCAATCTCATCAAGATATTGATCAAGGTATAACTGAAATTCACGCCGGTTTATCTCAGTTGCACCTAATGAAAATAGATGATCATTGCTCACTTGGCAATCGACTAAAGCATAGCCCCACTTTTCTAGTTGTCCGACCATAGTTATAAAGGCGATCTTCGATGCATCCTTTACTTTGCTAAACATGGATTCGCCAAAAAAGAGTTTACCTATAGCCAAGCCGTAAAGCCCGCCGACGAGTTCATCATCAATATAAACTTCAACCGAGTGGGCTAAACCCTTTTTGTGGAGGTTACAGTAAGCGTCTTTCATTTCGTTAGTGATCCATGTGCCATCTTCTCCCCGTCGAGGAGCTGAACAGGCATCGATAACCTTAGCGAAATTACGATTAAATACGACCGTATAATCCTTTTTCTTCAAACGCTTACGCATGCTTTTTGATATATGGATTTGGCTAGGAATTAATACGCAACGAGGATCAGGGCTCCACCAAAGGATGGGTTCGCCCGGGCTGTACCAAGGAAAAATACCGGCACGATACGCGCTGACTAGGCGTTCTTGGCTCAAATCCCCGCCTGCGGCTAATAAACCATTAGGTTCATCAAGCGCCTGCTCTATGGGAGGGAAACTATCTGAAGGATTTTGTAGCCATGGGATCATAGTATTCGTTACAAAAGGGCGGAGTTTGCACTCCGCCGTAGTCTACTTACTTGATTAGATCATCAAGATAACGTTCAGCATCTAATGCGGCCATACAACCAAAACCTGCTGAGGTAATCGCTTGGCGATAGATATGGTCACAGACATCGCCGGCTGCAAAAACACCCTCAACACTGGTTTGTGTTGCTTTACCTTCAAGCCCTGACTGTATCTTTAGGTAACCATCTTTCATCTCAAGCTGGCCTTCAAAAATATCAGTATTAGGTTTGTGGCCAATCGCTATAAATACGCCAGCAACATCTAACTCTGTAGCTTCGTCGTTCTCGGTACTTTTAATACGTAGGCCGGTTACACCTGAATCATCACCGAGGACTTCCTCTAAGGTATGATTCCATATGATGTTGATATTGCCATTTTCGGCCCGTTCAAGAAGTTTATCTTGTAAAATCTTCTCTGAGCGTAAGCTATCGCGGCGGTGAATTAATGTAACTTCATCGGCGATATTGGATAGATAAAGTGCTTCTTCAACCGCAGTATTACCACCGCCAATAACCGCTACTTTTTGGCCTTTATAGAAGAAACCGTCACAGGTTGCGCACGCTGATACACCGCGTCCAGCAAAGGCTTCTTCTGAAGGAAGACCCAAATATTGAGCCGAAGCGCCTGTGCAGATAATCAATGCATCGCAAGTATACTCACCCATATCGCCTTTTAAGCGGAAGGGGCGATTTTGCAGATCAGTTTCATTGATATGATCGAAAAGAATCTCTGTATCAAAACGCTCTGCATGCTGCTGCATACGTTGCATCAATTCAGGCCCCTGAACGCCATCGACATCGCCAGGCCAGTTATCTACATCGGTTGTAGTAGTAAGTTGACCGCCAGCCTGCATACCTGTGATGACAATAGGTTTTAGGTTAGCGCGCGCGGCATATACAGCGGCAGTGTAGCCCGCTGGGCCACTACCGAGAATGATTAGGTTATGGTGTTGTACTTCGCTCATGGTAATAAGAAACAGATCCGTTAGTGAAATAGATTATAAAACAATGGGGGGATTGACTAAAAAATTCAACCCGCACCTTTCATTTTGCTTCGGCCCAGTAAAAACGTTGCTAGAAATAGTAACATGAAATTTTTATTTCATGGCCTCTCATATAAGCTTTAAATTGTTCCTTTTAAATTGGAATCATTCTAGCTATAGATCGATAACTAAAGAATGCTTAATGATATGCCTGTCCTGCGCTAGCGACAATATTTGTTAATGACCTATTTGAAAACCTCTTTATTTGAGTTTGTTTAGTGGTCTACATAGAGTTTGCTCTAAGCCATCGCAGCTCGACACCTTCAAAGTTGTTGTCTACCTTAAAAAATACCGGCTCTAGGCTTTTATGGCACAAACTTCAGCTTATCAAGCGTTAGTCATGCATTAATTTATGTTATTGTTAGCCCTCGATTTTCTACAGATATTATGGAGCTTTACCCTTGAGCGCGACCGATAACGGACAACGTTTAAGTTTTACTGCATTGTTAGCAAGAATTAGCCGTGAATCCAGTCTGATCATTATTATTGCGATCAGCATATTTTTACTTATTTCTTTATTGGGGTTTGATCCAAGAGATTCTGGTTGGTCCCATTTAGGCTATCAACCCGAAGTAAGAAACTTTACCGGCCCTGCGGGGGCTTGGTTAGCGGATCTATTCTTGTCTGGTTTTGGTTTGAGTGCGTTTATCATTCCTGTATTGATGATCTATCCCTCCATACGGTTTATTCTGCGCAAAGATCAGAGCGTTATGGATACTGTTCCCTTCTTTATCTTGAGGGCAACGGGCGCTATTTTGCTGATCGCTTCATTTAGTGCTTTATGTGCCACTCATCTGTCTAATGAAGGACTCGAATATCCATTCAGCTCGGGTGGTGTTTTGGGAGAAGCCTTATCTGATTGGTCAGTATCTTGGTTGAGTGTTATTGGCAGCTCAGTCGTGCTTTTTACCTTGTTTCTATTTGGCATAACGCTTCTATTAGAGATGGGATGGGGCACTATGCTTGAAACTATAGGTAAAAAACTGGTCGATCGTGGTCAACAAGTGTTACCTGAAAAAATATCCCAAGGGCTGGATCTAACAAGAACACAGCAATCAGAGGACGAATCAGCCTTTAGTAATAGGTTTCGTCGTGATAAATCTGAACAAACAGATCTCCCTCCTATAGTTACAGAAAGAGTTGAGCCAACATACGCCGATCCACATAGCACTACTTTAGGTCGCCGAGAGGAATCTATTGATGAGGCTATAGATGACGACATTCCTATTGTACGACCAATCAATACACCCGCAGCAAGCGAGGTTACAGATAGCCCTGTCAGTGAAACGGTTAACGCGCCATTTACGCCACAAGTTCAGGCAGAACCGCTATCTGCAGAACGGGAGAATAAGCCGGTCGGTACAACGTCTTCAGCGGTTGTTGAGTCGCCAAAACACCAAGTTAAAGTTGTACCTCTATCTGAAACCCATAAACCCATGCAGGATGACGAATTAGGTTTAGAGCATGCAGTCGAACCTAAACGTAAAGCCAAGCGGAAAATACCGCCCCTAGAGCTACTTGATCCTCCAGAATTAAACACGGATACAGGTTATTCATTAGACGAGATAGAGCAGATGTCTCGTCTGCTTGAGAGTAAGTTAAAAGATTTTGGTGTTATTGCTGAGGTAGTGGAAGTTAATCCTGGGCCGGTTATCACGCGCTTTGAGATCCAGCCTGCGCCGGGTGTGAAAGCCAGTAAAATTACCAACCTTGCTAAAGACCTTGCACGATCAATGGCGGTGAGTAGTGTGCGTGTTGTTGAGGTTATTCCTGGGAAATCGGTCGTGGGGATTGAGATTCCCAATGAATCTCGCTTAACCGTTCATCTAAGTGAAGTCTTAAGTTCTAAACCTTATTTATCAGCCTCATCTAAAGTGACCATTGGTCTAGGTAATGATATTGCAGGCAACCCTGTGGTAGCTAACCTTGCCAAAATGCCTCATCTGTTAGTGGCAGGTACTACCGGTTCTGGTAAATCGGTGGGTGTGAACGCCATGATCCTCTCCTTACTTTTTAAGGCGACCCCTGAAGAGGTGAGGTTGATTCTGGTTGACCCTAAAATGTTGGAGCTTTCTATTTACGAAGGCATCCCGCATCTGTTAACACCGGTTATTACGGATATGAAAGATGCTGCATCTGGCCTGCGCTGGTGCGTAGGTGAGATGGAACGCCGTTATCGTGTCATGGCAAAAATGGGCGTACGTAATTTAGCGGGATTCAACGATAAAATTGAAGAAGCTCGAAAACAGGGTAAGCCACTATTAGATCCTTTATGGAATGCTGAAGAAAATGGCGAACCATTCGGTACACCCGCGCCAGAGCTTGAGACACTTCCCTATATTGTTGTGGTGATTGACGAGTTTGCCGACATGATGATGATTGTTGGTAAAAAGGTGGAGGAGTTGATTGCCCGTATCGCGCAAAAAGCACGTGCGGCAGGTATCCACTTGATTCTGGCAACTCAGCGACCATCGGTCGATGTTATTACTGGTTTGATTAAAGCGAACATTCCAACCCGTATCGCCTTCCAAGTATCGTCCCGTATAGATTCGCGAACGATTCTCGATCAGTCTGGTGCTGAACACCTATTAGGCTGGGGTGATATGCTTTATCTACCCGCTGGTACTAGCTTACCTAACCGTGTGCATGGTGCTTTTGTGAGTGATGATGAAGTTCACCGCGTTGTGGAAGCATGGAAAAAACTGGGTCAGCCGGAGTACATTACAGAGATAACCCAAGGTGATAGCGTTTCAGACGGCGGAGGTTCAGGTTCATTATTCGATGATGAACAAGATCCGCTTTATGATGAAGCGGTCGCATTTGTATTGGAAACCCGTAAAGCCTCTATCTCTAGTGTGCAGCGTCGATTGAAAATTGGCTATAACCGCGCCGCACGTATGGTCGAAGCAATGGAAGCAGCAGGTGTTGTGAGTACAGCGGGTAGCAATGGTCAGCGAGAAGTGCTGGCACCATCACCTAATGGTGAGATGTAAGATCACCATTATTACTTATTAAGGTTGGTTATGGGTTTTAAAGCATTCACAAAAAGTATTTTAGTGACAACAGTATTAAGTACCGGTCTATTATGTTCATCTATTGCGGCAGCGATGTCAGGGCCTGAAAAATTAACTGAGTTACTGGCAGGCTATGAGAGTTTTTCCGCTCAGTTTCAGCAAGTAACTATCTCAGACAATGGCCGCGAAGCACAAAAAACAGAGGGTAGTGTTCTACTGTCTAAGCCTAACCGTTTTCGTTGGGAAACGCTTCAGCCGTTTCCACAAGAGATTGTCTCAGATGGGCAATATATCTGGATCTATGATCCTGATTTAGAACAGGTAACTCAACGCTCCGCAGATACACAGCAAGAAAGTGCCCCAGCCTTGATCCTTAATGGGCAAATTGGGCAGCTACAAAAAACTTATAAGATCCGTATGATGGAAGATACCGGTGCTGAGCAATTATTTGATCTAACGCCTGTTTCTGAGCAATATAGTTTTAGCCGAATTCGCTTAGCCTTTTCTGATAATTTGATTTCAGAAATCATGTTAGAAGATTCCTTAGGTCAGCGCACATCGGTTGTTTTCTCTAAACAGCAGATTAATCCTGAATTTGAAGCTGAAAGCTTCTTTTTTCGTATACCTAAAGACACTGATGTTATCGTAGATATAGAGGAATAGAGTGGATCTTTTTTCCCAAACACCTGCTTATGAGCCGCTTGCCGCTAAAATTCGGCCAAAAACCTTAGCTGAATATTATGGCCAGAAACACTTGTTGGGGCAGGGTAAGCCTTTACGAACGGCGTTAGAGCAAGGGTCGGCCCATTCAATGATATTTTGGGGGCCACCGGGTGTAGGGAAAACAACCTTAGCTAAACTAATTGCCCATCATGTTGATGCTCATTTTATCACCCTCTCAGCCGTGCTATCCGGTGTTAAAGATATACGAGTTGCTGTTGAGCAAGCTAAACAGCATTCAGCGCAAACGGGGCGGAAAACAATCCTGTTTGTGGATGAGGTACACCGTTTTAATAAATCCCAACAAGATGCGTTTCTTCCTTATATAGAAGATGGGACGATCATCTTTGTTGGCGCTACGACAGAAAATCCCTCGTTTGAACTAAATAATGCACTGCTATCTCGCGCGCGTGTTTATCTTCTGCGCTCCCTTGAAGAGAGTGACATTCTTGAAGTGATTCAGCGCGGAATAACTGATAAAGAGCACGGTTTGGGTGATCGTAATTTAGTGATCTCTGAAGAGATGATTAATCGACTTGCTCAGGCCGCAGATGGTGATGCTCGACGTTCGCTCAATCTACTGGAAATTGCCGCCGATCTTGCGGTAAAACAAGACGACGGCACAGAATTAATTGATGAGCAGGTGTTAGAGGAGGTGCTTCGCTCTTCGGGTCGCCGCTATGATAAACAAGGCGATCTGTTTTACGACATGATCTCCGCTTTCCATAAATCGGTACGCGGCTCCTCCCCCGATGGTGCGCTTTATTGGTATTGTCGTATGTTGGATGGTGGCTGTGACCCGCTGTATATCGCCCGTCGCTTAGTTGCCATTGCCTCAGAAGATATAGGCAATGCAGACCCAAGAGCGATGCAAGTTGCTTTATCGGCCTGGGACGCTTTTGAACGGGTAGGGCCTGCCGAAGGGGAAAGGGCGATTGCCCAAGCCGCTGTGTATTGCGCCTCGGCACCGAAAAGTAATGCGATCTACCAAGCATTTAATCAATGCTTGATGGATGTAAAATCACAACCTAGTTATGAAGTACCTGTTCATCTGCGTAATGCACCCACCAGTTTAATGAAAGATATGGGCTATGGGGCTGAATATCGTTATGCTCATAACGAGCCGGATGCTTATGCGGCGGGTGAAAACTATCTACCGCCAGAAATTGCCGGTCAACAATGGTACTATCCAGAAGCACGTGGTTTAGAAGTGAAAATTGGTGAAAAACTACGTCATCTGAAAAACCTAGATCAACAGAGCCCTCAGCAGCGATACGCTGAGGAGAGTAAGTAGGAGCGTTTCATATGCAGCATCTCTTCGCAATTGCGATAGGTGGGGCGGTGGGTGCCTTAGGGCGTTATTGGGTGAGTGGTCTTCTTAATAATGCCGAGCATCGAATTCCCTATGGGACACTTACCTGTAATGTTGTGGGTTCATTTTTAATGGGTATCTTATTTGTACTCATATTGGAAAAAGCAAAACTTAGTGCCGAGCTTCGACCTCTGTTAATGGTCGGATTTATGGGTGCGTTTACGACTTTTTCTACTTTTTCACTGGAAACAGTCGCAATGCTGCAGGAAGGGCATGTTATCTCTGCGGTGATTTATATATTATTAAGCGTTCTATTGTGTCTGGTTGCTTTATATGGCGGCCTGTCCTTAACTCGCTTGTTTTAATCGTTCTTAAAAGGTGTTTTAGAAGCTCATGCTTGACGCAAAATATGTCCGTGCAAACCCCGAAGATGTTGCACAGTTATTAAAGAAAAAGGGTTACGAATTCCCAGTCGATCAGTTTGTTGAACTGGAGAACCAGCGTAAGCAATTGCAGGTCGATACCGAAAACCTGCAAAACGAGCGAAACACACGATCCAAAGGGATCGGTAAAGCGAAAGCGGCGGGTGAAGATATTCAGCCGTTATTAGCGGAAGTTGCTGACCTTGGGCAGAAGCTTGACGCGGCTAAAGCTGACTTGAACACAGTACAAGCAAAGCTTGATGACCTACTTTACGGTGTACCTAACCTGCCATGTGATAACGTGCCAGAAGGCGCGGATGAAGATGACAACGTCGAGATTCGTCGTTGGGGCACACCACGGACGTTTGATTTTGAACCTCAAGATCACGTTGCCTTAGGTGAAAAAAGCGGTGAATTAGACTTTGAAGTCGCAGCAAAACTAACCGGTTCACGTTTTTCTGTTATGACCGGTAAACTTGCTCGCCTACACCGTGCACTGATCCAGTTTATGTTAGATACACAAACCGAAGAACACGGTTATACCGAAGCGTATGTCCCCTACATGGTTAATGCGGATAGCCTTCGCGGCACAGGCCAGCTACCTAAATTTGGTGAAGACCTATTTAAAGTACCCTTTGGCGAGCGTGAATATTACCTTATTCCTACCGCCGAAGTGCCTGTCACCAACCTTGTACGCGATGAAATTGTCGAAGCCGATCAGTTGCCTCTTCGCTTTACCGCACACACACCTTGTTTCCGTTCAGAAGCGGGCGCATCTGGTAAAGATACGCGCGGTTTGATCCGACAGCATCAGTTTGAAAAAGTAGAGATGGTGCAAATTGTAGAACCCTCTAAATCTTGGGAAACCCTGGATCAGATGACCGGTCATGCGGAAGCGATTCTACAAAAACTTAACCTACCATACCGTGTTGTCACCCTTTGTGGTGGTGACCTTGGGTTTAGTGCTGCGCAAACCAATGATATCGAAGTCTGGTTGCCAGGGCAGGATAAATACCGTGAGATCTCATCCATCTCTAACATGACGGATTTCCAAGCACGTCGCCTGCAAGCGCGCTGGAGAAACCCAGAAACAGGCAAGCCGGAACTGGTCCATACCTTAAATGGTTCAGGTTTAGCGGTAGGCCGTACCTTACTGGCTGTGATGGAAAACTACCAAACAGCAGACGGCAAGATCGCTATACCTGAGGCCCTACAGTCCTATATGGGCGGTAAAACAGAGATCTAATACTCTAGCTCAGGATAAAAAACACGCCCAAGGGCGTGTTTTTTTGTTTAAGCGCATAAAGCCTAAATGCTCGCTTTTAAATTGTCGGCGATTGCTTGTGAGTGAGAAGGTGACGATACAGAATATCCCCCCATAAATGCTTGTTTTGCTTCTTAGGCTAGGTTTCAAATGTAAGCAAATCAAAAAGATAGATAGTGTCTGAGTAGACACACTGATGCGTTCTATAAATCACCCAGTGGACTAATCACTGCGTGGCCCCCTCGGTTGAGTACATGGGTGTAGATCTCTGTAGTACGTACATCTGAATGGCCTAACTGTTCTTGAACTGTCCTTATATCCGCGCCACGTTCTAAAAGATGGGTAGCGAAGCTGTGACGTAGACTGTGGCAAGAGGCGGGTTTACTGATTTGGCTTAGGTTTACAGCGCGTTTGAAAGCACGCTGCAGGCTTCTATCATGAATATGGTGTCGGCGAATTGCATTATTTTCACGTTTGTCGATACTCCGCTCTTTCGCCGGGAAAAGATACTGCCAGCCAAATTCGAATGGGGCATTGGGATATTTTTTTGAAAGCGCATAGGGTAGGTAAACTCCACCCCAGTGGTTCGAATTTTTATCTTCCTGATAATACACGTGACAAAGCTCTAGTTGCCTATGTAGATCGGCAAGGCATGCCTCTGAAAGTGTAGTAACTCGGTTCTTCCTGCCTTTGCCATCATTCACTGTGACTGTTAGTCGTTCAAAATCGACATCCTTAACTCTGAGTCGGCACACTTCCATCACGCGTAAACCTGAGCCATACATCATTTTGGCGCAGGTAAGATATTCCCCCTGAAGATAGCTAAAAATAAGTCTAATCTCGGCTTTGCTTAATACAATAGGAAGTCTTGAGGGGGGGGGTAGCGCGGTGGAAATCACCTAATTCCAGTGCTGAAGCATCCCAGCCAAGGACGCGCTTATATAAATACATCAGTGCATTTAAAGCCGTTTTCTGTGTAGATGGCGTAACTTTTTGTTTAAGGGCTAAATATTCCAAGTATTGAATAATGTGGTCGGTCGTAAGATTGTTTGGGTGTACTCGATTATGGAAGCGGATGTAGTTGAGAATCCAATAAATATAAGTTTTTTCAGTACGTTTGCTGTAATGGCGGGCGCGTAAGTGATCACGTATTGACTGTATAAATGGGGAAGACATAGCACATCCTTATGCTGTTTTTATATACAGCATTCCATCCGTTTGGCCTTTATGCAAGGATAGTAGGACAATTGTGTAATTTTCTCCATGGATGAGAAATCCTCGAGCAAGGAAAGCTAATGAAATTCAATACCTCACAATACTTTTTTAATATCCTTTCTTGGAGATATATGACAACTTGTCGTGTTTAATCGCGACAACCTGTCATATATTTAGCTGTTATACCACCATCCAGAGTAGGAAGCTTAGATGCCTGATTTAAAGATTGACGAAAACTTGGTCGAGTGGGATGAGTTAGCCTCTCAAGACTGGAAAAGCCTCTTGGTGGGCAATGGTTTCAGTATAAATATATGGGAAAAATTTGGTTACGGTACGCTATATGAATTAGCTAAAAGTGATGATGTGGATACGCCATTATCCAAAAAAGAGGTAGCTCTTTTCGACCACTTAGGGAGTAGTAATTTCGAAGATGTACTGAGAATTCTATATCATGCAAAGATCGTTGATGAGCAGTTGGGAAGCCCTCAAGAAGAAGAGATTAACCGCCTATATGTAAATACAAAGAATGCGCTTGCGTCGGCAGTCAACTATGCACATATCCCTCCCAATAGTATTAATGCGCTAGAGATCAACAATCAACTAAGACCATACAAAAATGTATTCTCCACCAATTATGATTTAATTCCATATTGGTCAATTATGGAGTCAGATACGTGGAGATTTAAAGACTTCTTTTGGGGTGAAGAGAGCTGCTTTGATATATCAGATACCGATGTAAATGCAGATAGAACAAAAATACACTATTTGCACGGCGCTATACATTTGGTTGAATTAACAAATGGTAAAACAAAAAAACTTACAGCCAATGGTCTTGACCGATTATCAGATCTGTTCGATCTTTCCCATCCTGAGCAATTTCCCCTATTTATTTCCGAAGGTAGCTCCGATTGGAAATTGTCGCGTATAAAGAGAAATGATTACTTACGCTTTTGTTATGAAAAGTTAGGGAAAATTAAGGGTGGCTTAGTTGTATTGGGTCACTCGCTTCATAAAGACTACGATCAACATATTATTGATACTATAAATGACAGCGATGCTTCACGAATAGCAATTGGAGTTTGGCCGCACCAAGGTAAGGAAGATATAGTTTCTTTTAAAGCTAGGTTAACTCAAGACTTGGGTAGCAAAGAGCTTTACTTTTTTGATTCTGAAACTCACCCTTTGGGAGCCACAGGTCTAAATGTACCAGTGGTATAACAATCGCTTCCAGCCTGACGCCAAAACCTCCGTGTTTTTGTGTTACTCGCATCGCTTAAACATTAACACAAAAGCACTTCGGCTTCGGCGCAGCTGAAGCGGGCGTTAGGTTCAAAAATGCACCTCTTCGAACTACTTAAAATATCAATCCCAGAAATCGAACCGGCTGAGTGTAAACTTCATCTGGCGACATGGAATGGGGAAGAAGATCCGATTGATGTATTCTTGGCTGGCAGCTTTGATGAATGGCAACGCTGGCAGACAAAAAGAAATTTTGAGCGCTCTTACGTCATCGCGCTAATTGCGCTTCCTGCTGCGAACCAGTGGCTGTTTGCAGGTCTTTATCAAGCACAAGGGTCAGAATGGAAAGAGCAGCACAATCTACATTATTACAAACTGATTCCTGATAAGTCATGTTCCATGCTTGATGGTCGCTTGGTGGTTGAGTTTTCTCGTACGGGTAGACAGTCGTATTTGAATGCCGAAAATTGGGCTTCAGGAATTACCGTTTCAGAAATTAAAGCAGAAAAGCTTTCTATCGCTGAATTTCCGGGGTATAGAAATATCAATTTATCGAAAGGTGAGCTTGAAACTATAGTTCGGCAATCACTTGAATCATGGCGTACAGCATTGTCAAACGTAGCTGGTGTTTACGTTATATCTGATACTGAGAGTGGGAAATTGTACGTTGGCAGTGCCACAGGAGAGGGTGGCTTATGGCAGCGCTGGAGCCAATATGCTGCTACTGGCCATGGTGGTAATAAGGAACTCCGAGAACTGCTGCGAGAAACTGGCGCAACAACAGCAGAAAGCTTTCGGTTTGCAGTATTGGAAATTGCGGATATCCATTCAAGTGAGAAGGAGGTTTTGAGGCGTGAATCTCATTGGAAAGAAGTCCTGCTCACAAGGCAGTATGGCTACAATGCCAACTAAGAACCTAATCGGGTAGCCGAGGGTCTCTAACCCTCAGCCCCCACAACACCCTGCATGCGGATCCGCACAGGGCGTTTCACTG
>NZ_JAUOQR010000005.1 GCF_030547185.1 Neptuniibacter sp. 1_MG-2023 | reverse complement strand
GTTTCACTTACCGGTCCAACAACGGTAATTGAAGGTAATACGACAACACCTTATACCATCAGTGTTGATCAGCCAGCAGGCGATGTTACTACACCGATCACTGTGACTTTCACCTACAGCGGTGTAGCCGTTGATGGAACAGACTTCACCGGCCAAGCTAGCGTTCAGATCCCAGCAGGTAGCAACTCAAACACGTTCACGATCGATACCTTAGATGATGTGTTAGCGGAAGGTGCAGAGAGCTTCACTATTGCGATCGATACCATTACCGATACTAACTTCGAGCATATTGCTGAAGATGCGACCAATAACAGTGTTGAAACGCAGATCACTGATAATGATCACGTACCTGTAGCTGTTGATGATCCAGAGGGCGTTCCAATTTCGGGTGGTCTTGCATCTGAGTATTATGGTTATCGCGAAGGTATTGATGGTGGCAACTTAGCAACTCTGCAAGAAGTTAAAGATTATGTGGCTGCGAACGACGCTGAGATCACATTCACATCGACTCAAATTAACTATGGGTATACAGATACTAATAGTAATAATCGTTATGACACTGGTGAAGCAGAAGGCAACGGTGATCTTGCTGATGATGTTGCTGCATCGGGTGGTGTTCCGTCCAATCTTGAGTGGTTCTTGAAACAGGATGCCGCTTCGATCGAAGGTACTAGTACAGAAGAGGCTACAGACGGTGTGATTCATATGTCAGGGTTGATTGATATTCCTGCCGATGGCTCGTATACGTTTGATGTTCACCATGATGATGGGTTTGTAATCTATATTGATGGGGTTGATATTTTTGAATATGACACTATCACATCACCAACAGAATCAATTAAAACCGTTGATTTAACCGGCGGTCAGCATACCGTTGAGGTTTATTATTGGGATCAAGGTGGTCAGTATATATTTGACCTACAGCTACTTGATTCAAGTGATAACAATGTATGGGTAACGGAGAATCTATCTACACCAGTAAGCTCTCCTATCACTACTAATGAAGAGACCGCTGTTCTTATTGATTTAGATGATAATGATTTTGATGCTGATGGTGATTTGGATCCAGATTCCATTGTTATTCAGTCTAACCCCGGGAATGGCAGTGTTGTTGTAAATGGTGACGGTACAGTTACTTATACGCCGAACGCTAACTTTTATGGTGTAGATACCTTTACATACACTATTAAGGATTTTGCAGGCCATGAATCGAATGTAGCGACAGTGACTGTTGCTGTTAATCCTATTAATGATATACCTCAGCTTTCTGTTCAAGGACCGTTGAGCTTATCTGAAGAAGCTATCCCATCTATAGGGGTGCTTGAGGCTGATGATAGTGGAGATACCGCTAGCGCTTCTGGTGTAATTACAATCGTCGATCCGGATAACTCCGACTTCGCTATTAGTTTGTCAGGCCCTACAGGGGTTACTTCTGATGGAAGTCCTGTGACTTGGACATGGGTTGCTGATACAGATGAGTCCAACTCAATACAGGGTGTTTTAACAGGTACTAGTAGTGCTGGCGTAGATGTAGCCACTGTAACTTTGAACGACACAGTAGATAATGGAAATGGAAACTATAGCGCTCAGTATGACGTTAATTTATTAGCAGGAATCGATCATGAGACTGCTAATGGTGAAAATAATGAGACACTAACATTTGAGGCAACGGTATCTGATGGTTTATCAGCCCCTCAGTCTGTTAACTTAGTTGTTAATGTGGAAGATGATACGGTTAACGCGTTTGATATCACGCAAAGCTTGGTTGGTGAGCAAGATACGATTACCACTAACTTGGTTCTTGTGTTAGACCGTTCAGGTAGTATGGCTGATGATTTTTATAATGACGGTTTATATTACTTAGAGATTGCCCGTGACGCCTTAAAGCAGCTGATTGATTCTGCTGATGG
Organism: Neptuniibacter sp. 1_MG-2023; assembly: GCF_030547185.1. Classification (GTDB taxonomy): domain Bacteria; phylum Pseudomonadota; class Gammaproteobacteria; order Pseudomonadales; family Balneatricaceae; genus Neptuniibacter. The sequence goes on along the minus strand of NZ_JAUOQR010000005.1, from coordinate 243,539 downwards.
GGCAGGAAATGTCAATGTCATGATTGTGGATTTCTCGAGTAATACGGATAGTAGTGGCTGGGTTGTTGATGATGTTGCAGCCGCTTATGAGTATTTAGATAATATTATTGCAAATGGCGGCACTGAGTACGATACCGCGTTAAATTCAGTAATGTCTGAATACCAGTTAACTACACCGCCACCCGCTGATCAGACCTTTAGTTATTTTGTAACTGATGGTGTGCCTAACAATAGCCATAGCGTTGATAGCAGCGTCACTTATACGCCTGAGGGAAGCTCTTCATCGTTAAGTGGCCCAGAAGCTTGGGAAGCCTTCCTTGACGATAGCGGAATTACTGAGTCTTACGCGATCGGTATTGGTAACGTTTTAAGTAATAGTAGCAGTGCTATTAACCATCTAAACGATGTTGCCCATTCGGCTGATACTGCTTACGTAGATGCTAACGATAGCAATACAGCAGAAGAGAATACTATATTGCTCTCTGACCCTAATGATCTTGCGAATGCGCTCCTCGAAGCCTTTAGCAATGACTCGATAACAGGTACCGTTGAAAGTACCTTAGGGGCTGCGGGTAATAGTGGTTTCTTGCTTGGCGCTGATGGCGGGCAGGTTGTTTCTATTACGATTAACGATGTTAAATACAGCTATGATCCTGATACTGACGTTATGAGTGCCGACCCTGTGGTTAGTCTTACTGGCTTAGTGTCGGGCGCTAATAATGAGATCCTTACCGTTGAAACAGATATTGGTGGGGATATGATGTTGAACTTTATAACAGGTGAATATAGTTACAGTATTACTGTTACTACGGCCTTGTTAGGCTCGCAAGAGTTGTTTGATCTTCAGGCGATAGATAATGATGGTGATGAAGCTACACTTGCAATGAAGTTAGATCTTGATTTCACGGCGCAGCTTGATGCAAATCGTGACAATGTAATTACGAATGTCGCGGATGGCACCCCAGTAGTTATTCCCGAGATCGCTATCATACATAATGATCAAGAGGATGGCGGAGTTATTACGAGTGTTGATAATGCTCTTGGTGGGATTGTTAATGATGCGGGTGATATTATTTTCACTCGAGGTGGCGGACTGTCTGAAAGTGACTTCTCTACCTCTACTGCAGCAGCCATTATTACTGAGGATGAATCAGCCAGTCCTAATAATACAATGGCGAATGCGGTTGATATGACGGATCGGAGCTTGTTTAGTTCGAATAACTCTAACTTGTCCGGATTAAATCAGTCGGGCTATGCAGCAGCCTTTATCGGTCAGCTAAGTTCTTCAAACGATGAAGATTGGTTTGAGATTACCTTGGCTGAAGGGGAGAGCATCCACTTCGATATTGATAATGCTTCTATAAATACTAGTGTTAGTGTTTATGATGCACAGGGTAACTTTGTAACAACCATTGGGGAAAATAATGGTAGTGCTTACGATGATTACACTGCTGATGCTGATGGCAATTATTTTGTCAAAGTTGATAGTCCAAATAATGGTGTTGGTTCCTATGAGTTGTATATGGCTATTGATACATCTGATGCGGACTATACCGCTGCCTCATTCGAATACACATTAGGCTCATCAGGATCTGCGAATACAGATTCTACGATTGTTGATATCACTACAGTGTCAGGTAACTCACTGGTCGGAACAGAGTTCGATGATATCTTATTAGCAGGTACAGGCGATGACAGCTTGTCTGCTGGTGATGGCGATGATGTGCTTATTGGTGGCGAAGGTAATGACATTCTAACGGGTGGAGCAGGTGAAGATCTGTTTGTTTGGTCTAAATCTGATTTAGGTACAGGCACTAACCCAACAGTTGATCAGATTACTGATTTTAATACTGCAGAGAATGATGTAATCGACCTGTCTGATGTTCTATCTGATGGATCGCATACACTAGATGCCGTTATGAACTCTGGTCATTTGCAGCTAACTATTACTGACTCTTCCTCAAATGAGGTTGTGCAACGGGTGGATGTGAATAACTTATCCGTTAGTAATGATGCAGAAGCTCAGAATCTACTAACGACCTTGTTAACCAGTAACAATATTGATGATGGCATTGTTTAATTCAGTGCTAATCAAGTGAAATAAAAAGCACCCGAATCGGGTGCTTTTTTTTATCTAAAAATAATATTAATCAATAGGATAGCGTTTCTTCATTTTTGAACCCCTTTTACCCCTTATCCCTATGCGATTTTTCCGTTAGAATCGGTGGTTATTATTCAAAAAATAACGCTGCGGATTAACGCTGAATGCTTTTTAATAAACTTCCTGATGATCTGTTCTTACCTTTGTCGGGTCAAAATCGGCAGGTATATCAGGCTGTACTCACCTCATTGGCTGATCTGTTCTTCGATGAAGACCTTGTAGACCCGTTTGTTCCTAAAGATTTAGTACGTTCGACTATTGAAGCTGCTGTAGTCAGGCTCGGTGTTAGACGTTGGGAGCCTGAAGAAGGGGATACCGAGGAGGAACAGCAAGAAGTACCTCGCTCAACGGCGGAATATACTAGCCGTATTTATCGCAGGCTAGTGTCCACCGGATGGTTGGAAGAGGAGCAGCGTATCTACCGTGTGTATGTCCTACTCTCTCCAGCAAATAGCTTTTTACTGCGTACTTTAGTTTCTATCGCTAACTTAGAGAAAAGAAGCTATGGCGGGGCCGTACTGAACGTCTTGAGCTCTTTAGAGTCTGCGGTTAATGACCCTGTTGGGCGTGGTATTACTCTATCTGAGGCTGCGCAGACCGCTGCTGATTTCAGTGCTCATTTAACGGATATGATGCTTGGGTTGCGCGAACTGAAGATTAATTTGTCGCTCACTAATAACCCGCAAGAGATTGTGCGTAACTTTTTTGATCGATTTGTAGAGCATATACTGGTTTCTGACTACAAAACTTTAAAGACAAAAAACAATCCGTTCCGCTTCCGTCAGCAAATTTTATCTCTGTTGAGAGAGCTACAGTTCGATACCATTAAATTACAACAACTGATTATGCACTATCAGCAGCAGTTTGAAGTGGATATTCATGACGCTGAAGCGCGTGTGCATCAACATATTAATCGTATTATCCGTATTTTTGATTCGGTTGATCAACGCTTGGCCACAATTGATGATTTTCGTTACCGTTTGGAAAAACGGGTTTCGGATACCGTGCGTTATATGGATAAAACGACGCCTGGGATGGCTTCGCGGTTGTCCCGTGTTATTGCAGATATAGCGCAAAAAGATGGTCGTGAGATACCTAGGGTCAAGAGTTTAGAAACGGTTGGTTTTCTGGCCCCTGGCAGTGTACGTGCGCCGATTAAACGTCGTGTCGCTGCTGAACCACGGGTGATTACAAAGCAAGAGATTGATCCTAAAGTTTTATATTTACGTCAGCTCTTTAAAGAATATAAGGAGCGTCGAGAAGTTAAAATTGATCGCGTCGAAGCTTATCTTGAACGTCATCTGATTGGACGAGATAAGGCAGCTGCGAAAGATTTTGAAATTGATTCCATAGAAGATTACATCTGTTTTAGTTACATCAGACATATGAAGTCCATGGGCAAAAAAGCGAGAAAAACCAGCGATCGTTACGATATTAGTTTTAACGAAAACTACGTTAACGTTGCCGATATGGTTGAGTGTCGGGACTTTTGCATAACAAGAAAAGAGCATTCAAAGGACGTTTTAAATGCTAGGTGATCTGCAGAAAATTATTGGTCGTAGCGATCAATACCAAGCGAGTGATTTCAGCCGTGCGGCGAATCAACTGCTGACAAATCAGTTCCTTTATGCGGAACGTCCAGGGCATAGAGAAAGCTATTTCTTAGTCTCTTCACATGTGGATTACTTTACCAATCTTTTTGAAGCGATTGGTTGGAGCTTTGTCCATCAACCGGACGAAGCCTATATGGGGATTTTACCTAAAGGCGAAGAGCGCTTTATGCGGTTACGTCTTGATGAATCTTTATTACTGTTATGTATTCGTCAGCAATATGAACAACGTTTAGAGAATTTCGAGGTCGAAGGTGGACAAGCTTATACCAGCACAGATGAGTTATTGACGCTGTATGAGAACCTGACGCGTAAAGAGATTCCAAACGAAACACGATTAAAAGAAATATTGTCTTTATTCTCTCGTCATGGGGTCATTGAACGTGGCAAGCCGGATGAGATGGAACCTAAGAATATTCCATTGAAGATTAATCCAGTTATTCGTCAAGTAGTAGTAGAAGACTTTATCCGTCAGTTAGAAGGTCTCTGTGATCAAGATGAACAGGATATAGACGCAGATTCTATTACCGACGAACAGGATGAGTCTGATAAGGCCGAAGCGATTGATGAAGTTGAAGCATCAACAACCTCAGCTGAACCGGAAGAAGCGATGACTGAACAAAGCAGCATGGATGACGAGGTAACAACACCATGAAGCAGCTAAACCGTATTATCATGGTTAACTGGTATGTGTTAGGTGCAGTTGAAATACCGATTAAAGGTAATGTTGCTGTTGTTGGACCAAACGGCTCCGGTAAATCGTCACTTTTGGATGCAATTCAAACTGTATTGATGGGTGGTAATAAACGGCATTTAAGTTTCAACGCTTCTGCTGGGGAGAAAAGTGAACGTAGTCTTAGAACTTACTGTTTAGGTTTTTTAGATGATGATGGCAAGAAAAACACGGCCCGTCAGGATTCGCTTTGTTATTTAGCACTGAGCTTTTTCGATACAGAAACGGCTAAAGAAACAACCGTAGGGCTTGCGATTAGTGCCTCTACGGCTGCGGCGGATGAAGATATATTAGGGCGTTTTATTTTACCGGACTGCGCTGTATCGCTAGATGATTTCACTGAAAAAACAAGTGAAGGGCGTTTACCTAAATCTTGGGAGCATGTGCGCGGACATCTATTAAAACAGTGCCCGGAGATGATCCTAGAGAAGCGCTCTAGTCGGTTTGTCAGGGAGTTAGTAACACATTTAAGTTACGACCCAGAGATGCCGAATGATGATGATAAATTCGTTAAAAACTTTAAGAACGCACTAAAGTTCGTCCCAATCGATAGCCCTACACGCTTTATCCGTGAATTTGTACTTGATGAGAATATCGTACATGTAGGAGCGTTTCGTAAGTCTCTGGATGAATATAGAGCGATGGAGACGAAAACCCGCGAAGTTGCTAACCGTATTGGCGAGCTTGAAAAAGTTCAGGAGCTTTGTAGCGGTATCCAGCGTAATGTTAAAAATGCCCTCGAATATGAGTGGGTGGTACATGAAACGCGTTTTGAAAATGCAGACCTTAAAAAAGAGGATGCAGCTGAGCGTTTAGAGGATAATCAGGAAAAAGAAGTTGAGCTACAAAAAGAGCTTGAAAGTAAGAGTGATGAGCTTAACCAGATTATGCAGAATTTGGCTGATGCCCGAGCTGAATTAAATACCTCAGATTCTGCGCATAAAGTGAAAGCTCTCGAATCCTCCATCACTGCAAAAACCCATGAAGTTAATGTTGTGAAAGAGCGAATTCAGGCAGTCTATAGCTTGATGCGAACAACTGTTGGGTTTGCTGAAAATTCAGAACTATTACCCAATAAGTTCGTCCCCGTTGTGGAGCAGTGTGTTGCTCAATGGCGTTCAGGACAGGATATTATGGCGGACTTATGGCCACAGTCACCGGTTGAGGTTGATAATGTTCTGGATAACCTGAAGCAACAGATAGAGGGTGTTCGCCGTGAAGTATCTAGACGCTATGAACACTCTGTCATTCGTATTAATGAGTTACGTTCAGATATTCAAAACCAGAAAAATGCGGTTGAGTCCCTGCGCCAAGGTCATGCACCTGTACGCCGAAATACGCGTGAGTTGATGGAACTGCTGCAGGAGTACGGTATTGAATCAACACCTATCTGTGAATTAGCAGATATCAACGACGATAAATGGCGTATTGCTATTGAGTCCTTCTTGGGGGCACGTCGAGAAGCGTTGATTGTTGATCCTGATCGGGTCAAAGAGGCGATTACGCTTTATCGCCGTAAAGGTCGTCATCTTAAAGGATGCCGAATTGTTAATACGACTAAATCAGGTGAATGGCTCAGCCGTTATAAAGCCGGATCTTTAGCGCACTTTATTGATACAGAGAACGATCATGCTCGGGCGTATATGAACCGTGCATTAGGCGGCGTTATGGCGGTTGAAACTGAAACCGAGCTGCTTCGCCATGAACGAGCCTTAACTTATGATTGCATGTTGCAAACAGAAGGCTCGACAACAGCGATCAATGAACAGCAGCCGATTATGGGTATCCGTCGTCGTTCTGATCAAGCCGCTTTGCAAGGTAAGCAAGTGGATCAATTGATTACTGAATTCTCTGAATTGGGTAAAAACCATGATGCACTAGAAAAATTACGTGATGCGTTAATTACCCTAAATAACGGCTTAGATAATGTTAATGAGCGTGTATTCGATCTCGTTAATCAGCGTGAGCAGCTAACGACCGAGATCGATGGTCAGCGTCAAGCAATCACTGATCTACGCAATCAAGATGATACCGGTATTCAGCAGCGTATCGCTGATTGCGTTGCAGAGCAGAAAGAAACTGAACAGATGCAGCGTTCACTAATGGATAAGTTGCAGAAAGTACGTACCTCTATTATCAAAGATAATGCAACCTTAGAAGTGCTTGATACTGAGTTAGAAGAACACGCAGTTGCCCGCACTAAGTGTGAGGCCAGTGAAGACTATGATGCACAATCAGCCCAAGAGAAACGTGACTATCTAGATGAAAGCTGTTCAGGTGAATTAGAGCGCATTATCTTTGAAGCGGCAAAGAAAGCTCAGTCTGAGCTCTCTCTGCATGAGAAAAAGAAAAATGCCGTACGTGATGGTGTTGCGCAATATAAAGCTAAATACCATGGTGGCGGTTTAAGCCATCAGCAGTTGGATAAAGTAACGCCGGACTCTAGTCATGAAGAATTAGCCGCGTTTGTGGATGAAACGGTGCAAGCACTTAAAGATTCTGAGTTGGCTAACTACAGTCAAAAAGCAGAGCGTGCTCGTTTAGAAGCTGAAACGGCTTTCCGTTCGGACTTTGTCGCCCATTTGAATGACCAAATAAATAAAATAAAAGATCTTATTCGTGAGTTAAATCAACATCTTAAAGGCCGTCCTTTCCATAAAGAGATGTATAGCTTTGAGATGATGCCTAACCCTGAACTGAAAGATATTCTGGAACTGGTAGAAGCCTATACGCAGATGGATTCTGCAAATGTTGGTTCACTGTTTGATCTTAAATTTGACAGTGATAAGCCTCATAAAGACGCGTTAGCGAAAATTCATGAAGTGTTAAAAGATGAAGGGGAGAGTAGCCTGTTACAAGACTACCGAAACTTCTATAACTTTGAGTTAGTCGTTAAAGACCTTGATGGTAATCGGAAAACAACATTAACTCAGCGTATAAAAACCGGTTCCGGTGGTGAGCATCAGGTACCGTTTTATGTGGCGATCGCAGCTGCACAAGGGGCGACTTACCGTCTGCGAGAAGGTAGTGACGGTCAACCTCTAGGTGGTATGAGTCTTTCAGTATTTGATGAAGCGTTTAATAAACTTGATTCAGAAAATACCGTAACTTCCCTTGGCTTTATGAGTGATTTAGGTCTGCAGACTATTATCGCAGCGCCGGATGAAAAGTACTCATTACTAAGTTCATGTATGGATACCATTATCAACGTTTGTCGTGATGGACGAGTGGTAGACTTAGATGTAGAGTTCCCTACTCAACGGGGACGGGAGCTTCTTAATTCAGATAACCCCTTGAAAATGATCGCTGACTTAGAGCCTGATGCTGCAATAGATTTGGTTGAGTCTTAGCCGCTAATGTAGTGAGCTAATGTAGATAAAAAAGGCGCTTTTGGCGCCTTTTTTATTATTGGAGATGGGCTGTTAATTTGTTTTTCGTTTAAGGCGAGGCGATGGCCAATGTAGTTGAGGGACTAAGCTAATGAATGATCGCTTTCCTCGAAAAATATGTAAGCGTCCAGCATGCATTTTCCCTATACAGCGTTCAGTGGGATCTAAAAGTATAAGTTTAAGCTCATTGATAGTTGGGGGCGAGAGGTTTGAAAGTGGCTTTTGTTCGTTTTTCAAATCAGAAAATTGCTGGTTACTGATCAACTGATTAAGTGTTATCGCATCCCAAATATCCGGTAAAGCCATTAAAGGCTCCAGCAGTCCTAAACGTGCGGGTGTTATTATGCCGCGCTCTCGACTGAAATATTTTCGGACGCTTAGGTCTGTGTGGACTTTTAATAATGAGTTGTCGCGAACATTACTACTAAAATCCATCTCTTCAAGGCCCAAAATAATTGTTTTGAGGTTCCAATTACAACCTTTAATTAACTGCCAAACAGGCTCCATACTAGTTCTTGAACCCAAGCTATATTTGATGGCATCGTGGGCTAAGGTCGTATTAGGTAAAAGAGTGATGATTAAAAAAGTGGATTGGAAGTCTAATAAGCATTCAGGCGTTTCAATAAAACAGTAGGGCGTTTCCCTACGACAGAAAGCCATCCATTCATCACGTGTGTTAAGTTGTTGAAGTACTGGGATAATCACTGTTAAAGCCTAAAACGAATGTTGTTTTCTATACGGGTCAAGAGTAGTAGGCTAAAAATCCACATCGACTGGGTGTAAACTCCGTCTCTTTGCCCCTAGAGGGAAATTTATGAGCTGTTATGATGGGTATAAAACCACAACCGTTTGTTACTGCGAGTATAACGAAAGCAAAGGATAAGAACCATGAAGTTGCTGAACCGTTCAGCGTTTGTTGTGCTACCGCGAGAACCCTTTGCAAATTGGACCAATAGTCTTGATGTGGATGCCGATGGTTTACATCAGTGCTTATCTCTAGAGGAGCAAAGGCGGGAAGGTACTGTATATCTTATCGCAGAGGTAAGCTCCGAAGCTGATTTTAGCAAAGCATTAGAAGCCCAGTGGTTGCAGATTTTTCAAAATGAACTCTCTGCGTGGGACGAATTAGGGGATTGTTGGCCCCATGAACTGACCTATGAATCATTTAAGCAATGGTTTGATGTTTATCCACAGATTATGGCGATAGATTTAAGTTCACAACCATTAATGATGGCGAATTTAGACGAACTTTAAGCGTTAACGTTTGTTTGATCTTTTTGGAGTATATAGATGGAACAACCAGTAAATCCTTATGGGCTGCGTATGCACCCTATGCGAGATACATTATACAGTGAGTTACATTCTCGCCCCTTTCAGGTGATTCAAAGCCCTGCTCGAATTACTCACTTAGCCGTTATGTGTGATGAGGAAGAGAGTCAGCAGCAATTTGAACATCTTAAAGAGTTGTACCATCATTTTGGAATTACACCGCCACTAGTTGATGAGCTTTGTTATCACTGTGATTTTGATAAGTTACGGATACGACGTGAAAAACATATGGAGTTCACGACCTATACCTTTATCAATACAGATATAGAGCAGGGTGGGAACCCTTTTGAAATTACCGGCTTAACCCCTCTGCCTGAAGGCTGGTTGGCGGATATTCCAGGTACCGTGATGTGTGCTTTCCATCTGTCAGTTGAGGATGCGCGTCAAACTCAAGAGTTAAACCTTCCTCTTGTTAAGCGTTTCTTTGAAGGGATGCGTTTAGTCGGAAGTAGCCCTCAAGATGGTGATGCTCGTGTTTGGACGACCTTTCAGACCCATGGTGATGGCTTTGGTCGTTTTCTTATCTATAACAAACAGATGAGTGATAGCCAGTTAGGACGATTAGTGCAAAGGATTATGGAGATTGAAGTCTATCGATTGATGTGTCTGCTCTCCTTACCTACTGCGCGCGAGATTAACCCTACACTAGGGGCTATGGATCAGAAATTAGCCGATGTAACTTATCATCTAGCCCATAGCAAGGATATTGATGAACAGGAGCTATTATCACGATTAACCGATATGGCTGCTTGGGTAGAAGATTGTAGAGCGAGAGCTACATTTAGGTTTAGTGCTACTTATGCTTATCATGATCTTGTCATTAAGCGTTTGGAAGAGCTAAGAGAAGACGAGGTCTCAGGACATTTAACAATTACAGAGTTTATGACACGCCGATTAACCCCAGCGGTTAAGACCTGTCGTGCTACCAGTAATCGGTTAGAAGATCTATCTCGGCGTATCGACCGTGTAGCTGAGATGATGAGAACGCGTGTTGAGTTATCCATACAGTCACAAAACCAAGATCTGTTAGCCTCAATGGATCAGCGCTCTAAAGTACAGTTAATGATGCAGCATACAGTGGAAGGTTTATCGGTTGCTGCCATTAGTTACTACACTATAGGCTTGTTAAAGTATCTCCTAGAGGCGCTTTATAACTCGGGTATTGAGTTAAATAAAGATCTGATTATGGGTATATCTGTGCCGGTTGTAATTGGCTTAGTGGCGTTTACAACACGGAAAATACATAAACGCTTTTTGAAAATGGCGATAGATCAAGTAGCCAAAGCAGAAAGTGAAAAGAAGGCCGAAAAATGAGTATTGCAGCAATTATTAAAACTAAGTTGGAAGCGGGATTATCTATTGCCCATCTAGAGATTGAAAATGAAAGTCATATGCATTCAGGGCCGGCAACCGATTCCCATTTTAAAGTGACGATCGTCTCTGAGGATTTTGCAGGTAAGCGCTTAGTTCAGCGTCATCAACTAATATATGGCTTGCTTGCAGAAGAGATGAAGCAACCAATACATGCTTTATCAATGCATTTGTTTACCCAGTCTGAGTGGCATAAAAAGGGAGAGACTGTTATGCCTTCCCCTAAATGTTTAGGGGGTTCAAAAGCAGATCATTAAGCTTAGAAAGCAAGGTGAAGTTGGTTAAGCTTAAGGCAAAGTTGTTTGAATCAGAGTGTTGATGCTTGTCAATGTTTTCAGTTAGGTAGAGGAGGAGACTGAAGACATAAAGAAGCAGAATAAATATAAGGGGAACCTAATGCCTATTGAACACCATGCTTTAATTAATGATTTTCCAGAGTACCGTGAACGTATTCATGACTTAAAAATGAAAGATGATCGGTTTGCTAGTCTTTTGGGTGAATACCATGAACTAACAAAGCATGTAGAGCATATGGAAGCGGAAATTGAAGCTGTTAGCACTCAGGTTGAAGAGGAAGCAAAAATAAAACGTCTGAAGTTAAAAGATGAGTTATTCGCCATGTTACAAGCCTAACCTTGTAATCGCTTAAAATGATAAAAGCCTACATTTAATAATGTGGGCTTTTTTGTTTATATGAAATGCATAAGCTCCGTTATACTGAGCCTATCTAGACGATAGGGAGCAAATGTGAAAAATTTTTATGATTGGCGGTATATACTCGATGTCGCTATGGAGCATCGACGAGAGTTAATAAAGGCAAATATTATTGCTCTATTCGCGGCTATTGCCTCTGTGCCTTTGCCTCTTTTCTTACCTCTGTTAGTCGATGAGGTCTTATTAAATAAACCTGGTTTTATCGTTGAAACTATCAATCCGCTCTTTCCGGATGATTGGTTAGGACCTGTGCTCTATATCAGCGTGATTTTAATAGTTACCTTATGTCTTCGTTTTATCGCCTTAATGTTTAATGTTTGGCAGGCGAGGCAATTCACTATTATCTCTAAAGATGTGACCTACCGCATTCGTGAGGGACTTTTACAACGCTTAAAACGCATATCTATGGCTGAGTACGAAACTCTAGGGAGTGGGACTGTTACCTCTTATTTTGTAACCGATTTAGATACGATTGACCGCTTTTTAGGTAGCTCCTTAAGCCGTTTGTTAATTGCCACATTATCAATCATAGGAACCGCTGCCATTTTATTATGGATGCATTGGCAGCTAGCCCTCTTTATTCTCTTTTTGAACCCCGTGGTTATCTATTTCACCACATCTATAGCTAAGAAAGTTAAACATCTAAAAGGGCGTGAAAATAAAGCCTATGAATTATTTCAGGCAGCCTTGACTGATACTCTAGATAATATTCAGCAGATTCGCGCCTGTAATCGTGAGCAACATTATTTATCACGTTTAATTGATGATGCCCGCGTTGTTAGAGATCGCTCTAGTGCTTTTGAGTGGAAGAGCGATGCTGCTAATCGTTTTGGCTTCGCTATTTTTATGGTGGGGGTGGATCTATTTAGAGCATTATCGATGTTAATGGTGGTGTTCTCAGATCTGTCTATTGGTGAAATGATGGCTGTCTTTGGTTATCTATGGTTTATGATGTCGCCAGTGCAAGAGATACTTGGTATCCAGTACAGCTTTTACAGTGCTCAGGCCGCTTTACAGCGAATTAATAGTCTATTGGGCTTGGCTCAAGAACCTGAATACTCTTTACAGCATAACCCGTTTGAAGGTAAACGAACTGTTTCTGTCAGTCTGCAAAATATCCATTTCAGTTATATGGATGATCAACCCATACTTAAAGGTGTCTCACTTAATATAGAAGCGGGACAAAAAATTGCTTTAGTTGGTGCAAGTGGTGGTGGTAAATCAACATTAGTACAAGTGCTGTTGGGGTTGTATCCGGCAAATGAGGGTGAGATATATTTTGATGGTATCTCTGTAAAAGAGATTGGCTTAGCCTGTGTTAGAGATAATGTAGCCACTGTTTTACAGCAACCCGCGTTATTTAATGGCACGATTCGCAGCAATTTAATGATGGGGCAAGACTTTAGTGAAGCTCAGCTATGGCAGGCATTAGAGGTGTCTCAACTAAAAGGTTTTGTGGAAAACCTTGAGAGCGGCTTGGATGAACGAGTGGGGCGCCAAGGCATACGTTTATCGGGAGGGCAACGCCAGCGCCTTGCCGTGGCACGTATGGTGCTTAGTGATCCTAAAGTTGTTGTGTTAGATGAAGCGACCTCAGCTTTAGATTCAGAAACAGAAACTTCATTACATCAAGCTTTAGAAACATTCCTGAAAGGTAGAACAACTATCATTATTGCTCACAGGTTAAGTGCTGTGAAACAAGCTGATCATGTTTACGTATTTGAAGATGGAAAAATATGTGAACAAGGGCAGCATGAAGAGTTAATAAACAATAATGGCTTGTATGCACGGCTTTATGGTGATTATCAATAAAGCGGTCTTAAGGTTGTATAATGCGTAAGCAGTTTGAGTGGCGAGAAGATAATAAAGTTGAACTACTAGTCGATGGTGAAAATTTCTTCCCTGTAATGTTGGCTGAGATCGAAAAAGCGCGATATAGCTTGTTACTGGAGTTTTATTTTGTCTCTTCTGGTGTGATTACGAGCCGTTTTGTTCAAGCACTGATTAGAGCTGCACAACGCGGTGTTATGGTTAAATTGATCATTGATGATTTTGGATCTTATCGCTTCTCCAATGCAGACCGTGATGTGTTGAAGGCAGTAGGCGTTGAAATCGTTGTCTATAACCCACTGCATGTGAGCAAATTTACTCGAAATTTTGCCCGTGATCATCGTAAACTACTTGTTGCTGATCAGCGCGTCGCGTTCATCGGTGGTACAGGGTTAAGCGATGTATACTGGTTAGCAGATGAAGCTGGTTGTCCTTGGCATGACCTCATGGCTCAAATTGAAGGACCGGTTGTAACAGACCTTGTCACTATGTTTAATGAATTGTGGCAACGTTGTACAGCACAGGTGCTTTCGCCTGGTGGTAGTCTGGAACAAAAAGGTAACTCGAAGGTCAGAGTATGTACTGTTCAGGGACTCTATCAACAGGATATAAAAGCGAGTTTTTTGAAAAGAGTGAACAGTGCCAATAATAATGTGTGGTTAATGACCGCTTATTTTTTACCCTCTTTTTCTATGCGACACGCTTTACGGCGAGCTGCAAAAAGGGGAATAGATGTGAAATTAATCATTGCTGGGCCCCATACCGATCAACCTTGGGTATTCCACGCTTCTAAACGATATTACAGTCGTTTATTAAAAGCGGGTGTACGGATTTTTGAATATCAACCGAGATTTCTTCATGCAAAAATGTCGGTGGTTGATAGCTGGGCGAGCATAGGTTCATGTAATTTGGATCATTGGAATTTACGTTGGAACTTAGAAGCGAATATTGAACTGCATGATGAACAATGTTTAGAACAGATGACTCAGTTATTTAATGATGATTTGCTTCATTGTCAGGAAGTAACATATGAAAACTGGTCAAAAAGACCATGGCATCGTCGATTAAAAGAGACCTTATGGGCATGGATCAGCCATTTGGTGCTTAAAATAAGATAGAGAAGGAAGTGGAATTATGAATAAATTTACAATTGCAGCGGCTTTAGCTTGTTCACTAGCACTTACTGGCTGTGTGAATAGTTTAAGTGGAGATACTTATTCTCGTAGTGAAGCGCGTCAAGTACAGCAAGTGCAGTATGGCGTTGTGCAGTCTGCACAGCTTGTTGTTATTGAGGGAACAAATTCAGTTGTGGGCGCAGGTGCTGGAGCTGTCGTGGGTGGCGTAGTAGGTTCTAATGTAGGTGGCGGTAAAGGGAAGACCATAGCAACTGTTTTAGGTGCAGTTGCCGGTGGTTTAGCCGGTAAGTCAGCTGAAGAATCACTAACTCAGACTCAAGGCCAAGAGGTTACTGTCCGCCTTGATAATGGCAATACTATTTCTGTTGTTCAGGAAGTTGCTGATGGTCCAATGTTTAGATCAGGTGATCGAGTACGTGTATTAACTGGAAGTGGTACTGCTCGCGTAACCTATTAATCTTCTAAAAAATCGATACAAGGGTGGGTGGCTTTGCTACTACCTTGTATCGATCTCTAAATAGACGCAGTTTTTTGAAAGCTTGTTCGTGATGATTGGCTGTTTAAATTAGTTTTTCTTAATTGTTACTGTGCATTTTCCTCTCATATAGATTGCTATAAGATGCATGTTTTTTAATAAGGCTTCTTTGTATATGCCCTGTAATCATCAAGCTCATATCGGATTAACTGACCCTAAAAGCCCAGAAAATGTAGGCGCTATAATGCGTGCTGCGGGATGCTATAACGCTGCATCGGTGAGTTATACCGGTAACCGTTTTAATAAAGCTCAAGAGCAGGGGCGCCGTTTACAAACTGATACACGTAATGCTGTTGAGCGGATCCCTTTAGAACATGTAGAGTCTTTTAAACAAGCTATACCTAAAGGAGCGCGGCCGGTTGCTATTGAACTGGTGGAAGGGGCAACATCGTTAATTGATTATCAGCACCCTGAAAATGCGTTCTATATTTTTGGCCCAGAAGATCGATCTATAGATAAAGAGATTGTGGCTTGGTGTGAAGATGTAATCTACATACCTACTGTTGGATGTATGAACTTGGCGGCGACGGTTAATGTAGTCTTATATGATCGGATCGCTAAGTTGGGGCCCAAAGCAGATGGGGATGAATTGATTCGTCGTTCGAGGGATCGTAATAATCAATTAAAAGTATAAAGTTGGCGCAGGCGTAAGGTAATTAGTAGCCCGCGCCTCTATTATTACTTCTCAGGTGCGTGGAAGTGTAGGTAAAGATCCACTAACAGCTCTGGAATTTGAGAGCACATTTCTGCACAAAGATTTTCGTCATCACGTATTTTGTTGATGTCATCTTCGTCAAATAGCTCAGACGCAACCATAATCGGTAGCAGCATTTGGGCTACATCATCGTCGGCTTTATTGGAAAACCAGTTGTCTTCCTGAGTAAATACACCCTCCATGAACGCCTGAGACCACCAAGCAAGAGGCGCAATATCTTCATCTTCTTCTGGATCTAAAGATAGTTCACAAGGAAGCTCGATCTCTCCATCACTGTAAAAGTTGGCCCCGATGCTGGCGTAGAAACGTTTTAGTAGGGACATAATCTCTTTTTCTTGAGCGTCTGATTCCCACTTAGGTGTCTCATCGAATACTAATTCTAGCCATGTCTCTTCTGCCAGCGGGGTTGGGCTGATATTTAAAGCACAGAAAAGACCGTGAACGCCAATAAGATCAAGACAGTCTTCTGATACGTGATCTGAATAAAGAAAATCATCCAATTGATCCAACTCAGCGTCGGTCAAGGTATTTGCAGTGTTGAGAGACATGAAACTATTCCATAAAAGATAATGAGGTTGATTTTAGCCTGCTAAGTAATAATTAGCAGCTTTTTTGTTTGTCCTAGATGACCTAATTGGAGTGACAAGCTGTCTAGCTTTCTGGATAATCCGTGCATGATTTCTAGCGCCCTTCAGATCTTAAAAGACGTATTTGGTTACGAACAGTTCCGTGAGCCTCAAGCTGAGATAGTTGAGACACTGGTTAATGGCAGCGATGCGCTGGTTATTATGCCAACAGGGGGAGGAAAGTCCCTTTGTTATCAACTTCCAGCACTGATTCGTCCAGGAACAGCGGTGGTTGTCTCGCCTTTAATTGCCTTGATGCAAGATCAAGTTACCGCGCTCTCCCAGTGGGGGATTAGAGCGGGTTGTTTGAATTCTAGCTTAGATTTTTCTTTAATCAATGAAACAGAGCATCAGTTAAGAGCGGGTGGTTTTGATCTTCTCTATATAGCGCCGGAACGTCTATTACAGCCAAGAACGCTCTCACTCTTGCAAGAGTGCCCTATCGCCCTGTTTGCGATTGATGAAGCGCATTGTGTATCTCAATGGGGTCATGATTTTAGGCCTGAATACCTACAACTCAGCCGATTAGCAGAATTATTTACGGGCGTCCCTCGCATTGCATTAACGGCAACCGCTGATCAACGTACCCAGCAAGAGATTGTTCACCGTTTGGCACTACATGAACCCGCTGAGTTTATTCAAGGCTTTGACCGGCCAAATCTTCGTTATCGAATTGGTCAGAAAGATAAAGCTAAGCAACAACTTCTTAAGTTTTTAAAGAATGAGCATCCTAAAGATTCCGGCATTGTTTATTGCCTTTCCCGTAAACGGGTAGAGGATACGGCTGAGTGGTTGAGTGAGCAGGGGTTTAATGCACTACCTTACCACGCCGGTTTGAGAACAGATCTGCGTAGCCATAATCAGCATCGTTTCCTGACCGAAGAAAATATCATTATGGTTGCAACCATCGCATTTGGTATGGGGATTGATAAACCTAATGTTCGTTTTGTTGCTCACTTAGATCTACCAAAAAGTATCGAAGCTTATTATCAAGAAACAGGCCGTGCGGGACGTGATGGTTTACCTGCGGATGCTTGGATGGTTTATGGTTTGCAGGATGTAATGTTTCTACGCCAAATGCTAGAAGGCTCACAAGCGCCGCTGGAACAGAAAATAGTCGAGCAGCAAAAGTTGGAAGCTATGCTGGGGTTGTGCGAAATAACATCATGTCGTCGGCAAGTCCTATTGAGCTATTTTGGGGAAGATGATCATGCTCCCTGTGGAAATTGCGATACTTGTTTAGAGCCTGTACCTGTATGGGATGGCACGGATGCGGCGCGTAAAGCTATATCTGCGGTTTATCGTTCAGGGCAGAGCTTTGGTGTAAACCATGTTGTGGATACATTATTGGGTAAACCTAATGATAAAACTGAACGTTTTCAGCATCAGAAACTATCTACTTGGGGTATAGGTAAAGATTTAGATAGAAACCAGTGGCGTTCGGTTTTTCGTCAACTGGTGGCACGTGGATTTTTAGGTGTGAATGTTGATCAGCACGGGGTTTTACACTTAACGGATCGTTGTCGTCCCCTATTGAAAGGTGAGGAGAGGATACAGCTACGTAAAGATCAGCGTCAGCATACGCCTTATCGTAAGAATCAAGTACCGCAAAGTAAATTAGAAGCGGCCGATTATGCTTTATGGAATGACCTTAAAGCTACACGTAAGCGTTTATCGGATGAACAAGATGTACCGCCCTATGTGATCTTCCATGATGCAACGTTGATGGAGATGGTGATGTATCGCCCACAAACCTCCGATCAGTTTAGACGTTTAAATGGCGTAGGTGAACGGAAGTTAGATCTGTATGGAGCTGATTTCATTAGTGTGATTGAGCAACATGAGGGTAGTGGTAAGGATGAGGTTGCAAGCCAAGCTCAAGAATCGGTTTTGCTTTATAAAAGTGGTATGACCGTTGATCAAGTTGCACGCCAGCAGCATCTATCTGCCAATGCTATTTATGCTCATCTAGCGCAGTCTATTTTGAAAAAGGAGTTGGCTGTAGATGATGTTATTGAATTACCGAGTAATGAATTCAAAAATATTGAACAGGTCATCTTAGAGTGTCAGCACGAGTATGGCCATGCTTTAAAGCCGGTCTATGATGCTTTGGCCGGAGCTTATGAGATGGGTGTATTGCGTTGTATTAAAGCAAGTATGGATGCCTTGTGAGTGAGGAGCTTAGTTTAACGGCACTGTTTATCAGTGGTTTTATTTCAGCTACTTTATTACCTGGTGGTTCTGAGGTTTTGTTAGCTTGGCAGCTAAATGAAAACATACATAGTGCTACCAGTTTATGGCTAGCTGTAACGGCGGGAAATGTATTAGGTGGTGTTGTTACTTTCTTGATGGGGCGAGGGATAGCGCACTATTTTCCGCTACGTGTTTTTGATAAGCCGCGTCAGCAGAAGGCCCAGAGTTGGATAAAAAAGTACGGCGCCTTCTCTTTGCTTTTATCTTGGTTACCTATCATTGGAGACCCTATCTGTTTCATGGCCGGATGGTTGAAAACAGCTTTTATTTTAAGTGTACTAATGCTTACACTAGGGAAAGCAGTACGTTATCTGATTATTGTTGGCTTGTTTTAAAGCGGTTTAGATAAAAAGTAGGATCTTAAGTCATGTCACAGCGAACGCTATGGGGTAAATTGAGATTAACGATTTTAATCTTAGTGCTATTGGTTGTGGCGTTAAATGCTTGGCTCTCTCAGGTTCGTTCTACGGATTGGCAGGAGTCATTATGGGTGGTTATTTATCCTATTAATTCAGATCAACGGGCAGATACTCAGCAATTTATTAACGGATTGAGTGATAAAGATTTTGATGATATTGAACAATTTGTTAGCCGTGAAGCAAAACGCTACGGTATCGTTTTAGATCAGCCCGTTGAGGTTTATCTAGCGCCCCCTTTACCTAAAGACCCACCAAAACCACCTGAACAATCCAGTATTTTAGAGAGCGTAATATGGAGTCTTCATCTTCGCTATTGGGCTTGGAACAATAACAGTTGGCAAGGACCTAGTGCTGATGTGCAAGTGTATCTGCGTCTCTTTTCTCCTCGAAACCATCAGGTTTTAGAGCATTCTCTTGGTCTACAAAAGGGGATGGTGGGTGTCGTTAATGGTTTTGCCAGTAAGGATTATCAAAGGCAAAACGATTTTATTATCGTCCATGAGCTATTACATACTCTTGGTGCAACGGATAAATATGATCTACATAATAACCAGCCCATTTGGCCTGAAGGTTACGCTGATCCAAATCTGTCGCCTTTGCTGCCACAACTTCAAGCTGAAGTTATGGGAGGGCGCATCCCTGTTGAAAAAAGGTTCTCGGTTATTCCTAGTAGCTTAGAGGATGTTGTGGTGGGTGATGAGACAGCAAAAGAGATAAATTGGATAAAATAGCCCCCCTTTTTTTACTTAGCTTAGCGATAACTGTTTATTCCGCTGATTGTGCCTGTTCGAGCGCGTTGACTATGTCATTTTCAAGTTCAATTAATAGGGCTTGGGCGGGGCTGCTTGGCTTCTGTTGACTAGGTCTTAGAAAAAGCACTGTGGTGTTACTGTTTTTATGTAGCAAGGTTACTGATAGAGGGCATAATGCAGCCATCTCAGGGTCTTTATTAAGGATTTGATTAACATACCAAGGATTGCAAAATACTAAGCTTTGAATCTCTTCATAGCCATTTTGGTTATATTGATCACCCCAGCGTTCTTTAAAGTGATTAAGAGAGCTACCTATATTAGGTTCAAAAATCACAAAAAATTTATTGGCATCAAGTGATTGACTGATTTTATCGTAATTTCCCTCAAAATCACCTTCCATCTCTAACTTAAAAACCGGCGAAGCTATGGACATTGGGCTTAAAGTCGTGATTGTAAATGCAAAACAGATGAGGATAACTTTTCTGGCTAAACGGTTCATGATTAATTTGCCTTAAGATGTCTGATACAGGTTTATTTATATTTCTTTATAGCAGGGATTCCTTGAAAGTGTATCACTTAAAATGTTGATGTATAATTCGCGACCATCAAAGTATTGATGCTCATCTCAATTGAATCTAACCGAACTGAATCAGTTCCATGGCCGTGTCAGTAATGAACTCAAATAGTACGCCTGAAATACATAATCTTACATCTGCTGAGCTTGATTCTGCCGAACAGAAAAAGCTAAAAGTCCGTCAAAATAAGCTGCAGAAGCGACTACGTCGTGAGATGGGTAAAGCTATTGAAGATTTCAATATGGTTGAGGAAGGGGATAAAGTGATGGTCTGCCTCTCAGGCGGTAAAGATTCATACGCTATGCTTGATATCCTAATGAACTTGCAACGTAGTGCGCCGATTAATTTTGAGTTGGTCGCTGTGAACTTGGATCAAAAACAACCGGGTTTTCCTGAAGAAGTTTTACCTGCTTATTTAGAAACTATAGGCGTGCCGTTTCATATATTAGAGCGGGATACCTACTCGATTGTGAAAGAGGTTGTACCTGAAGGAAAAACAACCTGTGCGCTTTGCTCTCGTTTACGTCGAGGTTCGTTGTATGGCTTTGCTGAAGAGATTGGTGCGACAAAAATTGCGTTAGGCCATCACCGTGATGATATTTTGGAAACCCTTTTCCTGAATATGTTTTATGGTGGTAAATTAAAAACGATGCCGCCAAAATTAGTGTCGGATGATGGTAAAAATACAGTGATCCGTCCTCTCGCTTATGCTCGAGAGAAAGATATAGAAGCTTATGCTGAACTAAAAGGTTTTCCTATTATTCCGTGTAACCTTTGCGGTTCGCAGGAAAATCTTCAACGTCAGGTTATCAAAGAGATGTTGCAAACGTGGGATAAAAACTTCCCTGGTCGTATTGAAACAATGTTTCGCTCTTTACAGCATGTTGTGCCTTCGCATTTGGCTGACACTGAACTATTCGATTTTAAAGGTCTTCAGCAGGGCTACCCTCACGGTATAGTACCTGGAACTGAAACCCCAACCTTTAAACCTGAGATGCCGGTAGATGCGAGTGAAGCAGTACAATCTTACAATCCACAGAAGATTGATCTTCTGTCGTTGTAGTTCTATTTTTTGGCGTTTCGCGTTACTTATCTAAGTGACGGACTTTTGTAAATGTCCTAAATTGACGGTTATTAGTCATTGAGGACATTTCACCTCTAAGAGATACTGGCTCCATCTTATTGGAGGTATCTTATGAAGATCATCGTTGCTTTAGGTTATCAGGATTGCCAGATTCTTGATCTGACCGGGCCGTTGCAAGTGTTTGCTTCGGCTAATCAGGCACTAGGTTATGAAGCGTATCAACTTAAAATTGTTGGTGTAGATACGCATCCCATTTGTACCAATTCTGGTATGAAAATTTTACCCGATTTAGCGTTTTCTGATCTGATGGATGCGGATACCTTATTGTTATCAGGGGGGCGAGGGGTTAAAACCCTTCTCCATAATGATGAACTTATTGACTGGGTAAAGCAGAGTGCTA
This sequence comes from Neptuniibacter sp. 1_MG-2023, assembly GCF_030547185.1. Lineage (GTDB taxonomy): Bacteria > Pseudomonadota > Gammaproteobacteria > Pseudomonadales > Balneatricaceae > Neptuniibacter. Next base: position 221,907 of record NZ_JAUOQR010000005.1, on the reverse strand, counting down.
AGCGGGTTAATCGAATTGCTTCGGTTTGTAGTGGCGCTTTTCTATTAGCGGAAGCTGGATTGCTCAAAGGTAAGAAAGCGGTCACACATTGGAAGTCTTGCTCTTTACTCGATAAAAACTATGAGGATATCGAGGTTGAGAATGATGCTATCTGGCTTAAACAAGGGAATCTTTATACATCGGCAGGCGTTACATCGGGGATTGATTTAGCGTTGGCGCTTGTTGAAGAGGATTTTGGCCATGGGATTACTATGGATGTTGCTCGTGAGCTGGTGGTTTTTGTTAAACGTCCGGGCGGGCAGGCGCAATTTAGTACCCAATTAAATGCCCAGAATAAAGCCACAGGGGTTGTGGCTAAAGCACAGGCTTATATACAAAAAAACTTAGATAAATCCCTAGGATTGGCTCTGTTAGCTGAGTACTGCTGCGTTAGTGAGCGACATCTCTTTCGGCTTTTTAAAGAGAGTTGTGAGAGCTCGCCCGCGGCTTATATAGAGAGTAGTCGCTTGAACTTAGCACAACAGTTAGTGTGTGAAGGGAGGCTCAGTTTTCAACAAGTTGCTGAGCGTTGTGGATTTGTCTCTGCTGATAATTTAAGACGTGTTTTTTTGAGGCGCTTAGGTGTTAACCCTCGGGAATACAAAGAACGTTTTGGGACATACTCGTTGAGTAACGAAGTAGGGATAGATTAATGAATAAGAATGTTTTTTTACTCTCCGTATGCCAAGCGCTGCTGACAACGGGCAATGTTTTATTGGTGTCTGTCGTTGCGTTGATTGGTCAAAGTCTAACGGTTAATCCCAGTTTAGCAACGTTCCCCGTCGCCACTCAGTTTTTAGGCTTAATGGCAGCGACAATTCCAGCGTCCTTAATTATGAAGCGTATAGGGCGTAAAAATGGATTCTATTTAGGTAATTGTGTTGGTATTTTAGGCTCTATTGTATGTATCTTTGCATTAACCGCGGACCTGTTTTACTTGTTTTCATTAGGCACATTTTTGCTCGGTATTGGCATAGGGTTTGGTACCTTATATCGCTTTGCTGCTGTGGAAGTCTGCGCGGATGAACAGAAAAGTAATGCGATATCTTTTGTTATGGCTGGTGGTGTACTTGCTGCGATTGTAGGCCCTCAGTTAGCGATTTATAGCCAGACCTATTTCGGTGAGTTTGAATTTGTTGGGGCGTTTATCGGTTTACTTGCACTCTATACTATAGCGTTGTTGATGCTCTTTTTTACTGAGCTCCCATGTGAGCAAGAACAAAATACTTATGCGCCCCAGCGGCCGTTAAAAGAGATTGCCTCTCAGCCTGTATTTATCGTGGCAGTGATTGTTGCGATGGTCAGTTATGTCGTCATGAACCTGTTAATGACTGCAACACCATTAGCCATGGTTCGGTGTGGTTTCACCTTTCCTCAAGCGGCTCAGGTTATTCAATGGCATGTGCTTGGGATGTTTGCGCCATCATTTTTTACGGGGGGATTAATTAATCGTTTTGGTATCTATCCTATCATGCATTTAGGGGCCTTATTTATGCTGGCCTGTATAGGCATAAACCTTACCGGTGTTAGTGAATGGCATTTTTGGACTGCGTTACTCTGTCTAGGTATTGGGTGGAATTTTATGTTTATTAGCGCGACTCAGTTGTTTACTACAGTCTATAAACCCGCTGAGAAGGCTAAATCTCAAGCAAGTAATGAGTTCATTGTTTTTGGTATGGTAGCAGTTACTGCATTATCTTCTGGTTGGTTAGAGATGACATTAGGTTGGCAAGCAATGAATTGGATCGTATTGCCGCTAGTGTTATGGTCTATAGGGGTTATTTTCTATATTGGTCAACAGCGTAAAGTCGTAAATAATTGAGGTAAAAATGAGTTCTTCCCCGCTTTTGCTGACGGTATTAAGTTCATCACCTATCAATGTCCAGCTACATGGGTCTGTCGGATTTGAAGGTTTAGGGGTTGGTTCTATATCTGATATGAACCCAAGCCGGCTGGTGGCTTTAGGACGCGATGATGTACAGCGACTGGAGCAACTTTTTAAGCTTGGGGGGGGCTTAGAGCATACTTATTCTGATCTTTGGGCTGCGGTACTTTATCCCAATGCTCCTATTGAAACCGTTGATATTCAGCCTTTTATTCGTCCGCAGCGGGGGAGTGCGCATCTGTTTTCTATGGTCGGCGATCTCCCTGGGATTGTGAATAATGATCGTTTTCCTATTGGCGATCAATGGCCGATCAGTTGTACTGATCAAGAGCGGGCCTTTTGCTTGTTACAAGAGCGTATAAGAAAACTATGGAAAGAGAGCCGACCTGATCATGAAATGAGGTTAGCGCTGGTGGCTGATTATGCAGGACGATTAGAGAAGTTAGGGCCACATAATTTTATGTATTGGGATGGCGAAATGATGTTTTCTTATACCTCCCTGAGTTCAGATATTGAGCCTTTGGCTTATCAGCAGTTTTCGGGTGATAGCGTTAAGTTGAACGGTGCACTCCCTCTGACGATTATGACTGAAAACGATGCGGATATAGCAATTATTGCCAGCCATTCACTTCTGCCTCAGTCAACGCCTATGACTGCGGGTTCTGTTCTCTGCTTTTCGAGTGGGAATTATTTAGAGCGTTGTGATCCAGTGGTTTTTTGGAACGATTGAGATCGAGATCTACACTTATTGGCTACTTTTCTTATACTACCTTTTTATGCTGCAAGTGCGTAATAAGTCTAAGAGATTGATTATTGATCAATTGTTATAATATTTGATCAAGGTTAATGATTAACCTTACCTTAATCATGATAATGGACTTCAACTTATGATGTTTGTGGCGTTGTTGTAAAGGTTGTAATGGGTTGTTGGCCTATTTATATCTTATTTCGCTTGTATGACGTTTGTCTTAATATGCTTCGCTGCAGGTGCTCTTAATTATTATGGATTCCAAGGTTAGATCTATCTCTCATTCTGTAGAATCAGCGCTGAATGATAAATCTTCTACAAAAAGCTCTTTATTTTTTTGTGATAAGGCAGACCCTTCATTACTTGTTCAAGTATTTGACCGTATTGCTTTACCCACATTTGTTCTTGATAAAAACCATGTGGTTCTGCATTGGAATTCAGCACTTGAAAAGTTAAGTGGGCTGAGTCGTGAAGAGATGATTGGAACCGGGCATCACTGGAAGCCCTTTTATTCAACTCCGCGCCCTTGTTTAGCTGATTTAATTCTTCAAGGGGGGCGATATGAAGATGTTGAGCACTACTATACCAACAAATGTAAACGCTCTGCGTTAATCGATGATGCATATGAAGCTGAGGATTTTTTCCCTGAGTGTGGATCTGATGGTGAGTGGTTACACTTTACTGCAGCAGGCATCATGGATCCTGAGGGAAATTTAATAGGCGCCATTGAAACCCTCGAGAATGTTAGTGCTAGAAAAATTGCTGAGTTTGAGTTGCTTGAGCGGGAACGTACTTATAAAGAGTTAAGTGTGACCGATAGTCTAACTGGCTTATATAATACCCGACATTTTTATACGAAGTTAGAAGCCACGCTGGATGAAGCGCGACGTTATCATCATGAGTTTACCTTGTGTTTTTTCGATCTTGATGATTTTAAAAAGCTGAATGACACTTTTGGTCATTTAATGGGAGATAAAGTTTTAGAAACCTTTGGCTCTTTGGTTCAGTCCTCGCTTCGGGGGCTTGATAGCGGCTATCGTTATGGCGGAGAAGAGTTTGCGGTTTTACTGCCTTCCACTGATATTGAGGGGGCGGTTAAGGTTGCTAATCGTATTCGAGAAAGTTTAGAAAATTATCGATTTATACTGCCTGAAGGAACGAGTGGTAAGCTTAATGTGAGTGTTAGCATCGGCTTAACCTCTTATATTGTAGGGGATAATGTACAAAGTATTATGACCCGCGCAGATGATGGGTTGTATAAAGCGAAAAGCCAAGGAAAAAACTGCATTATAACGGTTTAACCTTTCTTGGCTCTGTGTAATGATTCGCTTACCTACATGGAGGCACGATGAAAAGTTATCTTTTTTCTACAGACAATGAACGCGGTGGGGTTATCCTCTGTGATATTGATACGCTACCTGACGCAGTAGAATATCTTAAACAGCGCTTTAAAGGGGTTGTTCGAGTTGAGCAGGGGCGCGATTATTGGTCGGAAAAAGAGGGCTTTGGTAGTTTGCCTGCATTAGAGGTAGAATCAAAAGACCCCACTTCGTCCCCTTAATTACCTACTTTAACGGCTATTAAGCGCCTTTTAATATTCAGGTTAACTTCGTTAGTGGTTCTGAGTTAAAAGTAAATAGTGTTAGGTTTTCAATTCTCTGCGATTCAAGTCTATAAGGTTAATGCGCTGACTTTATAGAGATTTTTCCTGACAAAGAAATCTGAGTTGAGTAAAGTACAGCTATTACTCCTCATAACGATTACTAAATCAGGAAACGGATGTTTCAGGTTTATCATTCCAACTCATTACTTGTATTGAAAGATCTACTTGTTGAACTTATTCGACGAGACCCTCTTTCTGACCCTTTTCGTGCAGAGCAGATTTTAGTGCAAAGCCCTGGCATGGCACAGTGGCTTAAATTGGAACTGGCTGCATCATCTGGTATTGCCGCATCTGTGGACTTTCCACTGCCAGCCTCTTTTTTATGGCACTGTTTTTCCGAAGTGTTAGAAGGGGTGCCTGCCCGCTCCGCTTTTAATAAGGAAGCGATGAGTTGGAAGTTGATGTTACTGCTACCGGATCTATTGGAGACAGATGAATTTTCTGCTCTTAGGAGCTACCTAGCTGATGATGAGTCTAGGTTTAGGCTCTATCAGTTATGTAATAAAATTGCAGATATTTTTGACCAATATCTCGTCTATAGACCCGAGTGGGTTGCTGATTGGGAGCAAGGCGGCTCTTTGGCCGCAGAGCGTCACCCTTGGCAACCGATTCTTTGGCGTGCATTAACCCAGCAGACTAAAGCGTTAAGTCAACCTCATTGGCACCGAGCAAATATGTTCAGTGCGTTTGTTGAGTCGGTACGAAACATTGGTGATATAGACAAACTCCCTAAGCGTTTATTTGTCTTTGGTATCTCTGCACTGCCTCAGAATTATGTTCAAGCTTTGCAAGTCTTAGGCGAACGTATTGATGTACACCTCATGGTGACCAATCCTTGTCGTTATTACTGGGGGGATATTGTTGATCAAAAACAGATCGCTAGAATGAATCGACGCTGGTTCAGTAAGCCTGAACTTGATTACAGTGACTATGCTGAAGGTAATCCATTACTTGCCTCTATGGGTAAGCTTGGACGTGATTATCTTTATCAATTACAAGACTGTCTTGGTGAAAGTGTTGGTGATGAGATTGATGCTTTTGCGGATCTTGAAAGACATTGTTTACTTAGCAGTATTCAACAAGACATCCTAGATTTAGACAATCCTGCTCAGTTTCCAGAAGATCCTTCCACAAGTTCTTATAAACACTCTATTACAAGCGATGACCAATCATTGATTGTACATAGCTGCCATAGTGCTTTACGAGAGGTTGAAGTCTTGCATGATCAATTACTCGCTATGTTTGAGAATGATCCTAATCTTAAACCCCGCGATGTAATCATTATGATGCCTGATGTAGCTCAATATGCTCCTTATATTGATGCTGTTTTTTCTAGCGTACCCTTTGAGCGCTATATCCCTTATTCCATATCTGATCGGAGTAGTCGCCAAGAAAACCCTTTATTACTAAGTTTTGAGAAACTCGTAAAACTCGATAGTAGCCGCTTTACCGTATCGGATGTTCTTGAATTGCTGGAAGTGCCTGCAATTATGCGACGTTTTGATCTGGATGAGCCGAGCTTTCAGCGATTAAGGTACTGGGTCGATCAGGTTAATATCCGTTGGGGGATGGATTCTGAACAGCGAAGCTTATGGCAATTGCCCTTGTTTGAACAAAATAGTTGGCGTTTTGGTTTGCGTCGAATGTTAGCAGGCTATGCGCTAGGGGAAGAGGTTGGTTATTGGCAAGATATTGCACCTTATATGGAGATTGAAGGTCTTGAAGCTGAACTTTTAGGCAAGCTAGCTGATTTTATAGATCTTCTCGACGAGGTAAAAGACAGCTTTAGTGGTGAACATGAGCTTACGGAGTGGGTTGATATTATTAATGGTTTATTAGATGCCATTTATAGTGCTGATGAAGCCGATGAAATACCTCTGAATGGAATTAGACAAACCTTGCAAGCATTGCAAGAGCAGCTTAGCGATGCGAACTATGTTTTACCCTTGTCTTCTACCGTGATGGCTGATTATTTGATAAATGGAATTAATCAACAGCGCTCGTCTCAGCGTTTTATGGTGGGGGCTGTTAACTTCTGTACGTTAATGCCTATGCGCTCTATTCCGTTCTCTGTGGTTTGTTTATTAGGGATGAATGACTCAGCCTATCCGCGGAGTATCCCACCTGTCGGCTTTGATTTAATGACTGATTACCCTCGACGGGGAGATCGTTCACGCCGAGATGATGATCGGTATCTTTTTTTAGAGGCGCTCTTATCTGCGCAAGCCTGTTTATATATCAGTTTTGTGGGGCGCTCTATCAAAGATAATAATGAGAAAATTCCATCGGTATTAGTGAGTGAATTATTAGACTATGTGACACAAAGCTATGTTTTAGAGGGGGATCAAGCGCTTTCTACGAGTGAGTCAGGTGAGAAATTAAGAGCCCATTTGATTCAACAGCATCCGATGGTACCCTTCAGCCCCGTGTACTTTTTGCCACAAGATTCGTCATCGTCGTTATTTAGTTATGCCCGTGAGTGGTTACCCGCGGCAAGTGCAGAGAGCGAAGCGCCTTCTGCTTTTTATGTCGATGCCTTAGTTGAAGAGCCTCAAGAGCAGGTTGAACTTAATGCTATTATTAGTTTTTTAAAGAATCCCTGTCGCAGCTTTTTCAATCAACGTTTAAAAGTGTTTTTTGCTAATCATGAAGTTAAAGCTCAAGATGAAGAGCCTTTTGCGCTGGATGGTTTACAAGCTTATTTAATTAAACAACGTTATCTTGAAACGGCACTGTCGGATGGTGATCTTAACCAGTTAGATCAGACCATACTTGCAGAAGGCGCCTTGCCTGTTGCAACCAATGGCCAATTAAAGCTTGCTCGGATTCGTCATGACTGTACTGAATTAGCGCACAAGTTATTGCCTCTATGTGAGGGTGAACCACAACGCTTAGAGGTCAAGATAGCCTTTCCTAATTTACTTTTACAGGGCTGGCTAGACCATTGTTATCCAGCCCACTTATTACGTTATCGACCCGCTGAGATCAATGCTCGTGATCGTCTGGGTAGCTGGGTTGAGCATTTAGCGTTGTGTTTGTCTTCAGATCAGTGTCGTAATACCGTATATCGAGGGTTGTCTGGTAAAGTTCACTACCGCGCTGTAGAAAAAGAACAAGCGTATATTTATTTAAAAACCATCGTTGAGTTTTACCAACAAGGTATGAATGCACCCCAAGCATTTGATGCTAACAGCGCACGTGAGTACTTTAAGCAATATCAAAAAGACCCTGATATAGCTTTAGCATCTATAGAAACCCTGTTTTACGGGGGTAGTCATAAAGCAGGTTTGCAAGATGATCCCTATATACGTCGAGCTTATCCTGACTATGCGCAGTTTTTGGAGCATTTTGTGCCTTTAGCAGAGGCCATCTATGCTCCGATGCTCGACTACATGGAGGAGGGTAAAGATGAGTAATATTTTACCTTTAGATCCATTAACTTTCCCGCTTCAAGGGCAACAGCTTATTGAAGCAAGTGCAGGAACGGGAAAAACTTATACTATTACGGCCTTGTACTTACGGCTCCTTTTAGGCTTAGGCAATATTAATGATAAGCCTTTAGGTCCAGATCAAATTCTGGTTGTAACTTTTACTGAAGCCGCCACCGAAGAGTTAAGAGACCGTATTCGTAGTCGAATTGTGGATGCGCGTTCCGCATTTTTGCAGGCAAATAAAGATATATCCGATCCCTTTCTAATCGCATTAAAGCAGCAATCAGCTGATCATGCTCAAGCAATTAAATTGCTTGAGCAGGCGATTCGTCAGATGGATGAGGCTGCTATTTTTACGATCCATGGTTTTTGCCAGAGGATGCTAAAACGTCATGCTTTTGAAAGTGGTTCATTGTTTGATAACGAACTAACAAAAGATGATCAGAGCTTGATTCGTAGTGCGGTTGTCGATTTTTGGCGCAACACCATCTATCCACTTAATAATGATTTAACTGAGTTAGTCTTATCAGAATGTTGGAAAGGACCTGATGAGTTAATGTCTCAGCTGCGAGGGCTGCTGAACCATACAGATTTAAAGGTTGAACCGGATCTGTCTGGGGCCTCTTTACAGGAGGCCTATGATGAACGTTTAGAGGCGTTGAATCATTTCAAACAGTCTTGGTTAGCAAATGATAATGACCTTATCGCTTTAATTCAGGCCTCAGGTGTCAATAAGCGGAGTTATACCAAAGCGAGTGTGCCTAAATGGCTCGCGCAAATCGATCAGTATGCGGCATCTGAACAGTTAGAACCTAATTCAAGCTTGTTGAAGGTGATGAAGCGGTTCACCCAAACAGTGCTTAATGAAAAAACAGATAAAGGTGAGGCGCCACAGCACCCATTATTTGTGGAATTAGATGCTTTACTCTCTCAGCCTTTGCCTATCAGAGAGATATTATTAGGGCGAGCACTGCAAGAGGTCAGTGAGCGTTTACAGCAAGCTAAGAAACAGTATCAGTTACAAACATTTAATGATCTGCTGACGGATTTAAGTGATGCGCTTCGATCTGAAAAAGGCAGTGCGCTCTCTACTGCAATTAATCAGCAATTTCCTGTTGCGATGATTGATGAGTTTCAAGATACAGATCCACTTCAGTACGGTATTTTTTCATCTTTATATGCGGATCAATCTAATACAGCATTGGTGATGATCGGTGATCCTAAACAGGCTATTTATGCTTTTCGTGGTGCGGATATTTTCACCTATATACAAGCACGGCGTTCAGTGAAAGAAACTTATACCTTAGATACTAATTGGCGTTCGACTCAAGCAATGGTTGATGGGGTTAACAAGTTATTTGAGTTTGCGGATTCTGCATTTATTTATGATGAAGATATTCCATTTTATCCAGTAAAAGCGGCGGATAAAGGGGCTAAAAAGCTTAAGCTACAAGAGCATAAACCGGCAGCTCTTACGTTTTGGTGTCATCCAGAGGAAACTCCCTTAAAGAAAGGGCAGTATCTAACTACATTTGCTCAAAGTACCGCCGCTGAGATTGACCGCTTACTTAATTCTGACGTGACTATTGATGAGCGACAGATTGAAGGGTCAGATATTGCTGTATTAGTACGTGATCGTTTTGAAGCAGAAGAGGTGCGTCGTGCACTGGCGGTGTATGAGCACCCCTCTGTTTATTTAAGTAACCAAGATTCTATTTTTACTTCTATCGAAGCGTTAGAGCTGTCGTTAATTTTAGCTGCAGTTGAAACACCGCAAAAGGAACGTACTTTAAAAGCTGCGCTTGCGACCGAGTTATTGCAACTGGATATAGTGCAACTTGATGCTCTCAACCATGATGAAAATCTCTGGGAACAGGTTGTTACTGAATTTACTGGCTATCGTGATCTATGGTTAAAGCGGGGGGTATTACCTATGCTTACCCAGCTTTTGCATCAGCGGAATTTGGCGGCTAAAACATTACAACAAGCCTCAGGTGAAAGGCGATTAACCAATCTATTGCATCTAGCTGAGTTATTGCAGCAGGCTAGCAGTCAGTTAGAGGGTACGCTTGGATTACTGCGTTGGTTTAATGAGCAGATTAGCAATCCTTCTAGTGCCAATGATGATCAAATCTTACGCCTTGAAAGTGAACGAAACTTAGTTACCATCGTGACGGTTCATAAGTCAAAAGGCTTAGAATATCCCATTGTGTTTTTGCCTTTTGCTTGCAGTTTTAGAGAAGCTAAAACTGCCCTTTATCATGATGAAAATGGACAATCCATTTTGGATATGGGTAAAAACGCAGCGGCGCTTGAGCAAGCAGATAAGGAGCGTTTAGCTGAGGAGTTAAGGTTGCTCTACGTGGCATTGACCCGTTCGGTTTATCGTTGTTATGTCGGTGTGAGCGATATACGTACTGGTAATAGTAAAGCATCCCGTCTAAAAGACAGTGCCTTAGGGTATTTATTGCTCCAATCTGGCCGCTCACTGGAAGAGGCTTTATCTGAGTTAGCCTTATGCTCTCCCGCTATAGAGGTGGTTGTTCCACCGGATCATGGTGTTCAAAAAGATCTATTTACGGCGGATGATGTAGTAAATCCAAGGTTAGCAGCGCAGATGTTTACAGGGAGTATTGATCGAGAGTGGCGTGTCAGCAGTTATTCTGCTCTTAGCCGTCATAGCACGGCTTATATACCCGATCTGCCTGGCTTGGATCTTGAGGTGGTGGATGAGGCTACTCAGCTTGTCGAAGTAGATATACCTGAAGGCCGTAATATTTTCACTTTCCCTAAAGGGGCAAATGCAGGAACCTTTTTACACGGTATTTTTGAAGAGATTAGTTTTCCCGCGTTTATCCACGCGCAGACTCAGTCTGGCGGTTTGTTAGACGAGGGATTTTCTCAACAGATAAGCGATCAATTGGTATTGGCCGGTTATGAAGTGGAATGGTTGCCGGTTATTGAGCAGCTGATTACCGATATATTGACGACTGATTTGACGAGTAACGGTTTGAAGCTAGGCGGTGTTGCTGATTCTGATCGATTAGTTGAGATGGAGTTTATGCTCAGGGCTGATAGGGTGACAGTCTCTGATTTAGAGGTGCTTATTCGCAAGTACGATCCTCTTTCAGCCAAAGCTAAGCCTTTATCATTTGAGCCTTTAAGAGGCATGCTTAAAGGCTTCATTGATCTGATCTTTCGTGATGGAGAGCGATATTACATAGTCGATTATAAATCGAATCATCTCGGTTATGAGAGCGGTTGTTATAACCAAACCTCGCTAAACGAGGCTATGATCGAGCATAGATATGACCTGCAATATCTACTGTATACCTTGGCTGTACATCGCTTATTGAAACAGCGTATTCCTGATTATAATTATGAGCGCCATTTTGGAGGTGTTTATTACTTATTTCTGAGGGGGATCGGTCCTTTGGCGGATAACTCAGGGATTTTTAATTGTCGTCCTGAGCAGGCTTTAATTGAAGCACTGGATCAACTATTTTCAGGTGAAGGCTTGGGAGGTAACGCGTTATGATGAACCCAGTCGATGACCAGAAAGATAACTACCTTTTTCAACTTAAACGATGGGTTGGCTTAGGTTATATCCGCTCAGTTGATTATCAGTTAGCCCATTTTTTATCGGATAAAATCGTTTACTCTCCAGAGAATATCTTATTATCCGCTTTGGTTAGTTATGAGCTGGCGACAGGTAATGTTTGTTTACCTCTTTCTCGGCTTCAATCTCCCCAAGATTATTGGCCGGATGAAATCAGCGATCTGTTGATAAAGATAGATTGGTCACGTGTTGAACTAGATGAATTAGTACTAGGTTCTGGCGAACCTGTTACCCCTCTAGTTCTTGATAAAGAAAGGTTTTATCTTTATCGCTATTGGCAATACGAGTGTTCGGTTGCTGAGGCGTTGATACTGCGTGCAGTCTCGATTGAAACCGATGAGGTTCTGCTGCAAGCCGGGTTAAGAAGTTACTTTCCCACCGAAAATACGGAAGAGATTGACTGGCAGAAAGTGGCGGCTGCATTAGCAGTACAAAAACGTTTCTCTGTTATCAGTGGTGGCCCGGGCACAGGCAAGACAACGACTGTTATTAAACTGCTCGCGCTTTATATTGAGCAACAGAAAGCAAAAGGGGATAGTTTTACTATTCAACTTGCAGCGCCTACAGGTAAAGCGGCTGCGCGTTTAGCTGAATCTATTTCTAGTGCTAAGCATAAATTGGATCTTGAGCCTCAATTAAAAGCTGAAATACCATCAGAAGCGAGTACTCTGCACCGTTTGTTGGGGGTTATTCCTAATAGTATCCGTTTTCGGCATGATGCAGAAAACCCCTTACACCTCGACCTTTTAGTGTTAGATGAAGCCTCGATGGTTGATCTACCAATGATGTCTCGTTTGCTTAGAGCCTTGCCTGCTTCCGCACGTTTAGTCTTGCTGGGAGATCGTGATCAGTTAGCGTCGGTTGAAGCGGGTAGTGTTTTAGGCGATATCTGTAGTTGGCCGGATAAGCTTTATTATTCGGCACAGCAATCTTCTCAGCTGAATAAGCTTTGCCAGTTAGCACAACCTTTGCCTGTAGGGGCTAGTAGTACATTTTCGGATAGCCTAGCAATGTTACATAAAAGTTATCGCTTTGATGATCAAAGTGGTATCGGTTATTTAGCAAGGGCCGTCAATGCGGGTTGTTGTACTGATGTAAAAGCCGTGATTAAAGCGGGTTATAGTGATCTTAATTATCACTACCTGTCGCAAGATAGCTATGAGGCTATGATCAACACTTGTGTCGATATTTATGCCGAACTCTTTAAAGGCCTTTTCTCTGGAGGCAATCCACAACAGTTATTAGTTAACATGACGCGCTTCCAGCTTTTATGCGCACGTCGTCAGGGTGCTTATGGAGTGGAAGGTCTTAATGATCGTATTTATACCGGACTGCGAGAGCGAGGCTTGATTAAGGAAGAGGGGGGATGGTATCCAGGCCGTCCTATTATGATCACTCGAAATGATACCTCTCTTTCTCTGTTTAATGGTGATATAGGTGTCGCTGCTTTTGATGATACTGGTCGTCTAAAAGTTTGGTTTGAAGAGAGTGGAGAGCTGAGATCAGTATTGCCCAGTCGTTTACCTGAGCATGACACTGTATTTGCAATGACGATCCATAAAAGTCAGGGTTCTGAGTTTGAGCGGGTGATGATGGTATTACCACCAACTGACAGTCCTTTATTAAGTAGGGAGTTGTTGTACACCGGCGTTACCCGTGCCAAAAAGGTGTTGGATATTATTGCAACTGAATCTGTTTTATTACTAGCAACGGAAAGGCGAACGGAAAGAGCGGGAGGTTTAGCTCTGAGATTGTGGAAATAATCTACAGGGCATACAGGTGATAAATAAACGGCTCAGATTGATACAATCTGAGCTGCAATTTATGTAGATCTATTTAAGAAATACCAAACGTTTAACGGCCGCGATGGTGTCGTCTTTGTTGCTCTAACTCATCCATACGACTTTCTATGCGAATCGGTTTTACTTTAGCTTTACTATTTTCCCAAAGCTGCAGAATAATAATTCCAGCAGCAATAGCAAGAAGAACGGTAAATGTCATCATAACCTACTCCTAAGCCGGTATTGGACCAGCTATAACGTAATTTCAGTATAACCTAAACGAGATCACTATTATCAAAAAGAAAGATCTAAAAAACTATGATTAAGTCTCAGCTTAAATGATAGATCTCTTTTTGTAGCATCGTAAAAGTTTTTAAAACAGCTTACGGCTTCTATTACTATATTGGGGTAATATTTTATTTTTAAACGCCAGCTTGAGTCAGAAACGCTTCCAGCTCAGTAAAACCACCAATATGCTCTTGGCCGCAAAATACCTGAGGAACAGTTTCAACAGGTTTGCCTACTGTTTTTTCTAAGTCTTCTTTGCTGATATTTTCTTTATGAATATCAATGTAACGATAGTCCAGACCTTTTATTTCACATAGCTCTTTTGCTCTTACGCAGAAACCACAACCTTCACGACCAAAAATAGTAATACGTTTCATTGCTGGACCTTCCTTCTAATATTTAAGTTGAGTGTATTGAAACAGCTTCTTATAGGGATGACTAATTAGATCTATTAATCTTCTCGATTGTTTTTCTAAATCAAATAATTTGGTCATTAATTTTGGTGCAAAAGCAGAACTATATTGGTGCGCTAACCTCTAACTTTTGCTGGACACTTATAAGTGTGAGTAATCTTGTGCAGTGCAATAAGGGGTTCAATCAGGGATGGTTATTGGGCTTAACCACTTTGTCCCCAGTGTCTGTGGATAACCCTGTAAACAACCCTTGGGAAAGCAACTTAAGCCCCTATAAAATGGCTCTATCTCATATCTGGTTAAAAAATAACCAGCTATTTATCTTGTTGATTTTAAAGGTATATTCTTGTTTTTTAATGTATATAAAAGGAAATTGCTAAGTTTTGGAGCATTAATGCTTTCGTCATTAATCTTTAACTTATGTCAATGCCTTTGTGGGTTAAATATAAAAAAACCAGGCAAATAAACCTGGTTTTTTTATGACTCAAATATACAGCTTAAAACCACTCATCTTTCCGTTTTCTTCGTTTAGGAAAGTATGGGAGAATCAAACCTAGAATTACACCCCCTAAAGCTACTAGACCGCCATGTGTAAACCAACGCATTAGATTGCTTTCATCGCTAGACTCAATTTTAAAATTAAGCTCTTTGATGGTCGCATTTAATTCTGCTACTTCACTGGTTAGAAGCTGATTCTTTTCGCGCATACCACCTGATTCACTTTGCAGTGTCTCTATTTTAGCGGCTTGCTCAGCGACTGTGATTTGGCTTTCTTCAAGACTGCTTTGGAGCTTCGGTAATCGAACTGAGATACTATCGCCTGGGTCTACAGCGGTCGGTTCAACCCAACCTATGCGCCCCTTAGACATACGTATCTGGACATACTTCGTCTTTGGATCTCGTTTTAGTATATCAACAGAGCTACCACTGGGGATGCGTGTGATAATACGATATTGATTGCTCGGGCCATTATGAACATAGATCATTGCGTCATCGGCAATATGACCTTTTTCAGCATGGACGGAGGCAGAAAAGAGTAGAATTGTGGCTAGAATTAACTTTTTCATTGATACAGTTGTTTGAACACTAGAATTTGTCATATTGTACGGATTAAACTGGCTGCTTAACAGGTTGTTTTGTAAGTAAAGACGTAAAAAGTTCCATAACTGACTAAACAGTGAGGTAAAGTTACGTATTACCAAGAAGCGAGACAGCCTCAGTATGCCTGTTTGGCTATTGTTAAGATTCATATTGTTTTAATTCGTTCACTTTATTTTTTAATCGTTTAAAAAATAGTAATTAATTCTTCAGGGGAACTAAATGGAAAATTTCTTTGACGCCTACGTCTTTCCATGGATCGTAGATATTCTTATTGCGCTTGCTATCTTTTTTATCGGTCGCTGGGTTGTTAAACAGCTGATAAAACTGTTAGAACGCGTTCTGCGTAAATCTAAGCTTGACGATATGTTGATTAACTTCATCACATCTATAGCTAATGTTGTGATGCTACTTTTTGTAATTGTTGCTGCATTAAGCCATTTAGGTGTTGATACTACATCACTTATCGCTTTGGTTGGTGCTGCAGGTTTAGCTATTGGCTTGTCTCTTCAGGATTCTCTGAAGAACTTCGCAGCTGGCGTTATGCTAGTGATCTTTAAACCTTTCCGTGAAGGTGATTTTGTTGAGGCTGCGGGTGTTTCTGCTGTGGTAGAGCATATCCAGATCTTCAACACGATTATGCGTACAGGTGATAACCGTGAAGTTATCGTTCCAAATGGTGCTATTTATAGCGGCGTAATCACTAACTTCTCTGCGCGTGATACACGTCGTATCGATATGGTATTTGGTATTGGCTATGATGATGATCTACGCAAGGCAAAAGAAGTATTAGCTGAGATCATTGCTGCAGATGACCGTATTCTAAAAGATCCAGCACCTGTTATCGCTGTATCAGAATTGGCTGATAGTAGTGTTAATTTTGTTGTACGTCCTTGGGTCAACTCTGCTGATTACTGGGCAGTGCTTTGGGGCACAACTGAAGCGGTTAAATTACGTTTTGATGAGGAAGGTATTAGTATCCCTTTCCCTCAAATGGACGTTCATATGCATAAACAAGAAGAAGCTTAGTTTCTAAGTATTTTTCTTATGATTGAAAAGAGCCTCATTTGAGGCTCTTTTTTTACATAAATTCTAAAACAACAATGATTTTAAGTTATGGATTCTTTTCCTCATCACCTTTTAATAACTTAAGTTCTTTGCTTAACAATAAATTTTCCTGTTTGATCTTTTGTGATTCCAATCGGTATTTCATTATTTCCTGATAACGGGCTTCAATTTTATCTTCGAGTTGATCAATAGTTTCCTGCTGACGTGCTGTTTTGTCTTCTAGTTTATCGAGCTGTGTCTGTAGCTCTTCGATCAAGCCAAAGCTTGTCATGCTGACACTGCTATCACTGTCGCTATCTTTCTCTGTTGTTTGTAGCTCAGAGAATATATGGCTGTATAAGGCCTTTAAGTCAGCTTCTTCACGTTGGTTGTAGCGGATCGTGTTCTCTATAGCATTATGTGCGCTGGCTGCACCTAGAGAGCCTGCGAGCACATGCTCCACCATGCGATGGAACTCGACGAGCTCTATAATGGTGATAGTTTCTTTTTTAGAGACTTGTAAATCTTCGGCGATGGTAAGTACTTCATTGGTCGCTTTCTCTTCATCAATATAATTTGATAAGAGGCTTTTTGCTTCTTCAATTTTAAGCTGTAAAGGGATGTAAGCGTCTAATCCTGTAGGGCGTGCCTTACGTTTTTTCCTTGTGGTCATCGAGCTGATAAATTCAGTTCTAAGGTTTCTTTCGCTTTTATTTGGGCTAAAGATTAGAGAGCCGATAATGTAGCAGCCGATGTTAAATACCATAGACCAAAAAACCGCATGGGTAATCGGGTGTAAACCCTCAAGTCCAAAAAGTGCTTCAGGTCTCAGTGCTTGTATATGCCAAGGCCCATTGGTTAATAGGTCTTCTGAAAACCACCCTTGCTTAATAAATGTGGGAACCAAAAGGCTATAAAACCATATACAAAAGCCAGAAAGTAAGCCTAATTGGGCACCGAGACTATTGCCCTTTTTCCAGAAAATACCACCAAATAAAGCGGGAGAAAATTGTAGAACAGCAGTAAACGAGATAAGCCCAATGGCTACTAATATATAAGCATCAGAGAACTCGTTAGCAAATAACAAGCTTCCCATTAAAATAAGGGCAACAACCAACCAGCGCAGTTGTAATAAGTAGCTCCGAATAAACTGTAGGGGAGGAATTCTTTCCAATATAGGTAGAATTAGATGATTGGACACCATAGTTGAAAGCGTCATTGTGGTAATAATAATCATCCCTGTTGCCGCTGAAAAACCACCAATAAAGGCTAATAGTGTGAGACCACTACTACCGGATTGTTGAGGGAGAAGTAACACAAAAAAGTCGGCTGATTCTGAAGGCATTCCCATTAGTAAGCCGGCAGCGGCGATAGGCACAACGAACAAATTGATTAACACCATATAAAGTGGGAATACCCACATGGCTGTTTTGATATGCCGGTGATTGGCGTTTTCGATAACAGATACATGGAACTGTCGAGGTAAGTTATGTATTGCTGAGAAGCTTAAGATCAGTAGTGTGGCCCACATCAGCCCGCTGTCTTTAGTGGCTGTAAAGCTGGCAACATGCTCTAAGTCTGCGTCTTTTAGACGGTTTAAGATGTCGCCAAATCCATCGAATAAATAATAGGTAGCAAAAATACCTACAGCTATAAATGCAATGAGTTTCACTAGGCATTCAGCAACTAGTGCAGCCATCATTCCTTGGTGGCGTTCTGTTGGGTCAAGCCTTCGAACACCAAAAATGATGGTAAAACCTATCATGAAGAGTGTAACGGTCCAGCCCGCTAAATCATGCTGCGAGCCGCTGTTAGGACTATTAGTGATCAGTTCAAATGAGCTAATGATAGCTTCAAGTTGTAGAGCGATATAAGGAACAATACCGATTAGGGCGATGAGGGTAACTGTTGCAGCGATCTTTTGAGAACGGTTATAACGGGTAGAGATAAAGTCAGCGATACTGGTAATTCTGAATGTTTCTTTCACTTGAATCATGCGTTTAAGCGTAATCCACCAGAAAATAATCCCTATCAGGGCCCCACCATAGACACCTAAAAATAGTAAGCCGGAAGATGCAGCAAAACCTACACTGCCATAAAAGGTCCAAGATGTGTGGTAAACAGCTAAGGATAATGCGTAAACCCAAGGGCTACTTGATGTGGGCTTAGGTTTGTTTTGGATGCGTTTTTCAACTACCTGAGCAATAGAAAAAAGCAGACCTACATATAAGCTAATATAAAGAATAACGGATAGCGGTGTGAACATATTACCCAGCTCAATCTATCTCTGTGAAGTGTCGTTATATTAAACCCTATATCTTGTGGGCTAAAGAGGTTGAGATTAATAATTATAGATGTCTTGCACTAAAGGTCCAAAAGGAAGGGTTAGGCTTTAAATAAATGGAAATCTTTAGATTTGCTTTGTATTGCTATCATCTTTTGTATGTTTATGTTGTTCACAACAGCTATCAGGAACCGGATCATAGCCTCCGTCATTATAGGGGTGACAGCGGCCAAGCCGTTTGATGCCAAGCCATGTACCTTTAATCGGTCCATGCACTTGAATGGCTTCAATCATATAGCTTGAGCAGGTTGGATAAAAACGGCAACGGGGCCCAATCACGGGACTGATCAAGTAGCGATAAATGTTGACTAAGCCAATTAATAATTTGCTTAGGATATTTTTTAAAAAAGTACTCATCCCACCATTCTAGTTGAATTGAGCTATTCAATATAGCGTAAAACGCAATATATAAGGTTTTGTTAATGTAAAGATTGTGCTGTTTAGCTCACAACCCTAAATTAATCATATTAGGGTTGTGAGGCTAGGTACTAGGTGTCTATTTTTCACACCTTTGGTTTATGTTAACTATAAATGTTCTTCTGCATATTCAGCTAAACGTGAGCGGAAAATACCTTCAAGATGAATGTTGGCGGCGCCTTCATAATCTTTAAAGCGTTCCACTAAATAAGTTAAACCTGAGGTTAGTGGGGTTAAATAGTTGGAATCGATCTGCGCTAAATTACCTAAGCAGATAATTTTCGAGCCTTTACCGCAACGGGTTACTATCGTTTTAAGTTGTGAAGGGGTTAAATTCTGGGCTTCATCCAGAAGAACAATTGCGTCCTGAATACTTCGTCCACGAATGAAGTTGAGTGATTTAAATTGGATGTTTGCCTTCTCGATAGCATATTTTACACTGCTTTGAGGGCGTTCATCGTTCTCATGCATAGCTTCAAGGTTATCTTGAATTGCACTCAACCAAGGGGTCATTTTTTCCTCTTCTGTTCCTGGGAGGAAACCTATATCTTCAGCCACAGGTGGTGTTGATCGCGTCACAATAATCTTATTATAACGGCGTTGTTCGATAACCATTTCAAGGGCACAGGCGAGGGCCATTAATGTTTTACCTGAGCCTGCAGCACCATTAAGAATAACCAGATCTAAATCAGGATCTAAGACTGCGTTCATGGCAAAGGCTTGGAAAATATTGATGGGCTCAATTCCCCAACAGTTTTGCTGCATTAGCCTGTCTACGCCTAAATCGCGAAGTGTAACTTGGCCATCACGAACCGAGGTGACGCGTGCGGCAAACTCTTCTGTATCATCGTAAAGGTATTCGCAAGGGTAGGTGTTGGGTAACACCTCTTGGCCTATTTGATGGTAGGTGTGGGTGTCTTCTTGATAGCTAGTGACATCTTCAACTTGCTCCCAGAAATTACCCTCAATGTTGTAGTGGCCTGCCGGTAAAAGATCAATATCTGAAACGAGTTGATCGGTTCTATAATCTTCAACCTTTTTTAGACCCGCGCCCAATGCCTTGAGGCGCATATTGATATCTTTTGTGACCAGAATAGTTTCACGGTGAGGGTTTGTTGCTTGTAAGTGCAACGCGCAGTTAATGATCTGGTTATCTTTGTTGGAGTTCTGCGGTAGGAAGCCTTGTCGTGCGGTAAGTTCATGATCAGGGAAAATGCTCAATTGTCCTAATTTATAATCACTGTTAGCGCTAGACAGAGGGGTAATAATATCTACGCCTTTGGTGATTTGAGCCGCATCTTTAGCGTGGGTGATGATGTCATCTATAGCACGTATCGCTGCTCGTGCTTCTTGAGAAACATTTTTCTTTCTATCCTTTATATCGTCCAACTCTTCTAAAACAGTCATCGGAATAGTGATGTCCTGTTCTTTGAATTCATAAAGGCATTTAGGGTCATGAAGTAAAACGTTGGTGTCGAGAATATAGAGTTTAGAGGCGGTCATAGCCGGTTCCTTCTATAGCCGAGGGGAGTAATGCAAACCAGAGGTTGATTCACGTCAGGGCGAGTGCGACGAAGCCTAGGATTAGGTGCCACAATTCTTCTTGTTATGCTGCAAACGTTATAGTCCGTTTGATCCACTAGGGTTTCTCAGTTGTAGGCTGATTGATTGGTTACTTTTATCTTAGTCGATGAGATTTATCGCGCTAATTTCTAAGTAGCCAACTCCACATAGTCTAGTAATACATATGTTGCTGTAGTATGACAAGAGGCAAATTGTTGCAAGGAAATTAATATGGCGATTGAATCTATAGTGATATTGACCGGTGCGGGTATCTCTGCAGAGTCTGGTATTAAGACTTTTCGCGCCTCAGATGGCTTATGGGAAGATCATAAAGTCGATGATGTGGCGACACCTGAAGCGTTTGAACGTAATTCTCGATTAGTCCATCGTTTTTATAATGAACGCCGTAATCAGCTATTGTCACCTGAGATAAAACCTAACTTAGGTCATTATGCGTTAGCTGAGTTAGAAGAGAAATTTTCGGGCAGAGTTTTAGTCGTTACCCAGAATATTGATAACTTGCATGAACGGGCAGGAAGTAGAAACCTCCTACATATGCATGGTGAGTTATTAAATTTACGCTGCAAAGAAACAGGTGTTATTTACAGGATTGATCAAGACTCACAGCCAGAAGATCTCTGTCAATGTTGTGGGTCATCAGGGAACTTACGGCCAGATATTGTCTGGTTTGGTGAACTGCCTATGCATATGCCGCAGATCTATAATGCGTTGGAGCAGTGTGATCTATTTATCTCTATTGGCACTTCTGGGCATGTTTATCCTGCTGCCGGTTTTGTTGAGATTGCTAATGCTGCAGGTGCATTAACGGTTGAGCTTAATCTTGAACCATCTAGGGTGGGAACGGTTTTTGATCATAAGATTTATGGCCCCGCAAGTGAAATAGTGCCTGAATTTGTTAATGAAATCCTTTGCCAGATTTAAACTAGGTTTTTGATTTAGAATGGCTTTTTGTGGGTTTCTGTTTTCTGTTCTATAGTTAAACGGGTTCTTTTATTTTATGAGTTAAGAACCTTAATAAGACTTAGGTTGTAAATATTGCTATGTATTTTCATATCACTGTAACAAGCAAAATTTAAAACTAAGATAGATCCATATGTTTTTGATGTAAATCGAGTTGATATAGATATTTCTCGATTCAGGAGATGGTCATTATGATGGCAGAAAAGTACGTAACCACCAGTATTACTCCATTAGAGAGCCTGGATACGTTATCTCCCTATGAGATAGCTAAACTTCAAGATGTGAGTCAAGGCGGGCTTTATCGTTTGTTTCGCCAGTGCTGTTTAGCCGTTTTAAATAGTGGTAGTGCACTTGATAGCACCAAAATGGTGTTAGATAAATTTAGTAACTTTGATATAAAAATTAGCCAAAAACATCGCAGTGTTCAGCTTGAACTACTTAATGCCCCTGCGGCTGCGTTTGTGAATGGTGAAATCATTACAGGTATCAGAGAGCATCTATTCTCTGTATTAAGAGACCTGCTGTATGTAGGTTCTGAAGTAGATGAATGCTGCCCAGGGGCAAGTGAGTCAGACACCATTACGAATAGAGTCTTTCATATTCTTCGCCATGCGGATGCCATACGCCCCCATATACAGCCTGATTTAGTTGTGTGTTGGGGAGGTCATTCAATAGAGCGTCCTGAATATGAATACACAAAAAAAGTTGGTTATGAGATGGGCTTGCGAGGGTTGAATATTTGCACAGGTTGCGGCCCTGGAGCGATGAAGGGGCCAATGAAAGGCGCGACAATCTCTCATGCTAAACAGCGCATAAAAAATGGTCGTTATGTGGGGATTTCTGAGCCAGGTATTATTGCCGCGGAAAGTCCTAACCCTATAGTTAATGAACTTATTATTATGCCTGATATTGAGAAACGATTAGAGGCATTTGTACGTTTAGGGCATGGGATTGTTGTATTTCCCGGTGGTGCAGGAACGGCAGAAGAGATTCTCTATATTTTAGGTATTTTATTACATGAAAAAAACCATAATTTGCCTTTCCCATTAGTACTAACGGGGCCGGAAGGTAGTGAAGATTATTTTGCTACAGTGGATGCTTTTATTAAAGCGACCTTAGGTGATGAGGCAAGTAAACGCTATCAAATTATTATTGATGATCCCCATGATGTTGCAGAGGTCATGAGAGAAGGCTTGGAGCAAGTGACTCGTTATAGAAAAGCAACCAGTGAGTCGTTCCACTATAACTGGCAGTTATATATTCCAGAAAGTTTTCAGCAGCCATTTGAGCCAACCCATGAAAATATGGCGGGATTAAAGCTGATGAAAGATCAGCCAGACTTTGAATTGGCAGCTAACTTACGTCGGGCCCTGTCTGGTGTTGTTGCAGGTAATGTTAAAGAGCCTGGGATTCGTGCTATTGAGGAAAATGGACCGTTTGAAATATGTGGTGAGGAAGCGATTATGGCTCCTTTGGATCAATTACTAGAATCATTTGTTGCTCAACGACGAATGAAAATCAACTATCAAGAGTATCAACCCTGTTACCGTTTACGCCCAGAATCTGAAGCCGTTGCGGTTTGAGAGTCAGGGTGGGATATATATTTTAGATATAAAAAAGCCGGATACTTATCCGGCTTTTAGTATGTATAAATAACTAGTTAATTAGTTGATCATTAAGGTCTTTCAAATAAAGCTGCAATCCCTTGGCCGCCACCGATACACATAGTGGCTACAGCATAACGGCCACCTGAACGCTGCAGCTCATAGAGTGCTTTTACGGTAATAATTGCACCTGTGGCGCCTATAGGGTGGCCCAAAGAGATACCGGATCCATTGATATTGACTTTATCTGTTGGTAAATCTAAATCGCGACATACGGCGAGTGCTTGCGCGGCGAAGGCTTCGTTGACTTCCCAAACATCAATATCCGAAACATCCAAATTAGCATCTGCGAGTAGCTTTCTAACCGCAGGGATTGGGCCTATGCCCATATATTTAGGTTCGACACCAGCAAAAGCGTAGCCGACAAGTTTAGCCATAGGCTTTAATCCTTTTGCTTTAGCAACGTCAGCCGCCATAAGCGTAACGGCGGCGGCAGCATCATTAAGGCCAGAGGCATTGCCTGCCGTGACTGATCCCTCTTTTTTGAAGGCAGGACGAAGCTTCTGCATATCAGCTAAAGTGCAGCCATGGCGTGTGTGCTCATCTGTATCGAAAGGCACCATTTCGCGCTTAACTTTGACATTGATCGGTAGGATTTGCTCTTTAAAGGTGCCTGCTTTTATCGCAGCTTCAGCTCTATTGTGACTAAGTACCGCTAAATCATCTTGATCTTCACGGCTGATGCCCCATTTTTCAGCAACATTTTCAGCTGTAATTCCCATGTGATTATCGTCAAATGGACAGGTAAGTGCACCAACCATAGCATCAAGTATTTGCCCATCACCCATACGAAGACCAAAGCGCGCAGAGGGCATCCAATATTGAGCTCTACTCATGGATTCTGAACCGCCAGCTACCGCAGCATCACAAACGCCTAATTCTATCTGTTGAGCTGCGGTAATAATTGCTTGTAAGCCACTGCCACATAAACGGTTTAACGTGAGTGAAGGGGTTTCGTGTGTAAGCCCTCCATTCACAGCCGCTACGCGGCCTAAATACATGTCTCTACGTTCAGTATGAACCACATTACCAAACACGCTGTGGCCAATATCTTCGGGCGCTATGCCGGCACGCTTGACGGCTTCTGCAACACATTCTGCGGCCATTTGGCAGGGTGGGATATCTTTTAAGCTTCCGCCGTAACTACCAATAGCTGTACGCACGCCACTCAGTACCACGATCTCTCTTTGGGTCATTTTTATATGCCTTATTTATTTTAGTTGAGGAGAGAAAGTCGCTTGCTTCATTATTAGATTACCGCTACCAAGAAACTTTCTATCTTCACCATAGCACCGCAATCTGGTGGGTAGATATACAAAAGTAAGCCTTGGTATAAGACATTGGTTTTACATTTGAGTCTTTTTTAGACTGATGTCTAAGACCTAAACACAATTTTTTTGTTTTTAGTGAAATGCTTTTGGAAGAGTGCTCGAATGATATTTTTTGTTGTTATGGTTCCGCTAGGGGATAGGTGTAGAAAAAAGAGTAACAACTCTTTTGGTTTTTAGCCTATGGATAAATAGTGAAGAGGCACGAAAGTTAAATGGGTCTTGCCCTTTAAGTGGGAATATTGGTTTACTGTCCATCGATTTTAACGGCGTTGTTTTTTATTTAGATCAAATCTACAACGCCCCACTATTTTACAAAAGAGTACCTGGAAAGGAGCGAGAAATGCGTTGTCATGAAGTTGATTATGAAATTATAGGTGAAGCGCTTCAGGTTGTTGAAGTGGAGCTAGATCCCGGTGAAAAGGTGATTGCCGAGGCGGGTATGATGAATTATATGGAGGAGGACATCACGTTCGAAACGAAGATGGGTGATGGCTCTGAACCGGATCAAGGGTTGATGGGGAAATTATTCTCTGCGGGTAAACGTATGGTTATGGGTGAGTCTGTATTTATGACCCATTTCGGTAATGAAGGCTCGGGTAAACGTCGAGTGGCTTTTGCAGCACCTTATCCAGGTAGTATTGTTGCGCTTAATTTAGCGGATTACGGTGATCAAATCACCTGCCAGAAAGATGCATTTCTCTGTGCGGCCTTAGGAACTAAGGTTGAAATTGCTTTCTCGAAAAAAATTGGTGCGGGCTTTTTTGGTGGTGAAGGGTTTGTTTTACAAAAGCTCGAAGGGGATGGCATGGCGTTTGTCCAAGCGGGGGGCACTGTTGTTAGAAAGGAACTGAATAACGGGGTGTTGCGTGTTGATACGGGTTGTTTAGTTGGTTTTACCGATGGAATTGAATATGACATCGAGATGGTGAAAGGGCTTAAATCTATGATCTTTGGTGGTGAGGGTCTGTGGTTGGCTACACTCAGAGGTACGGGGTCTGTTTGGGTGCAAAGTTTACCCTTCTCGCGGTTGGCTGATCGCTTGATTGCATCTGCACCATCGTCGGGGGGTTCTGATAAAGGAGAGGGGTCCGTTTTAGGTGGTTTAGGTCGAATGCTGGACGGTAAATAAGCGTTTTTCATTTCTTGGAACTTGGCTTGCTTAGCGATTATCGAAATGGGGGAGGTGGATTAATCCCCTATAATACTATGACAATAGTATGAAAATCGGTATATTTGTTTGCTTTGATTTTTGTCGATTAGTTCTTTGTAAAAAAGACGCATAGTTACAGGTATTAACTTGAGAAATAAACTGGTTATAACGCTGACAACCGTTTATGGGTCACGCCAATATACGATTAGCCAAGTGGCCAAGTACCTATTGTTCATTTTTATTATATTGTCTGCGGCCAGCTTTTTTGTTTCTAATGCTTTGCTTGTTGTTAAAACTGATAACTTAGCCGACCTTGAAGAGGATCATCAAGAGCTAAGTGAAAGTTACGAAATGATGGTGGGCTCCCAACAGTTATATATTGATGAACTAAAGAATTTAAGTTTATCGCTAAGCTCCCTTAAGCATGAGAGAGATAAACTAGAAGAAGAAAACATTCGTATGGGTGAATTAAACTCTACTTTAGATAGTTCGCTTTATGGGCTTGAGGATCTATTGGGGGTGGAACATCAAACGAATATTGACCCGTTGAGAGCTGAGCAATTAACTATAGAGGCTAATAAACGGTTATTCTTTTTGCATAGTATCCCTAACGGTGTGCCTATACAGGCCATTCGTATATCGGATAAGTTTGGGCCGCGTATACATCCGGTTAGAAAGAAACGGGTAGTGCATCAAGGAATTGATTTTAAAGCGAATAGGGGCACGCCAATTTATGCAACCGCTGACGGAGTTGTAGAATATGCTGGTTATAATGAACGTAGCGGTTTTGGCAAACTAATAATATTGCAACACAATTTTGGTTTTAAAACGTACTTTGCGCATCTGGATGCAATTAAAGTAAAAAGTGGAGAGTTTGTCAGTAAGGGACAACTGATAGGGAATAGTGGGAATACAGGTATGACAACTGGGCCTCATCTACATTATGAGATAAGGCACTTGTTTACAGCTATAGACCCTGAACCCTTTCTCTCTTGGAATATAACAAATTTTGACTCTTTGTTTACAAAGGTTAAGGGCGTTAAATGGGCATCCTTAAAAGAAATGTATCCACTAAATCAACACAGTCAGCTATTACAATAATTGCTGAAGGAAATAAGTTTTGCGGCGATATGAGCATTATTGGAAAAATGCATATTGATGGCATTTTTGAAGGTAATGTTAGCTCGTTAGATAATATTTCAATTGGTAAAACAGGTCATGTGCGCGGTCTAATTAAGGCACGTGCCGTTGATGTTTGTGGATTACTTGAAGGTGAAGTCATCTGTGATGACCTTCATATAGATTCAGGTGGTCAGGTGCGTGCGACGGTTGAAAGTAAGCAGATGTCGATTCATCCGCAGGGATGTTTTTTAGGAGAACGCCGTCTTAAAGAGGTATCTGCGTTAACTGATGACAGTAAAAAAATAGAAACGGGTATGGATGCGATTGATTCCTTGCCTGATAAAGTGGTTTTAGATAGTAAATCGGATTCCTGAGTTGTTCTTTAATATAGGTTTGCTGGGAATGGCTTTGTATGTGTGAATTATTAGGCATGAGTGCCAATGTTCCTACAGATATCTGCTTTTCGTTTGCTGGATTGATGCAGCGGGGCGGAGGTACTGGACCACATAAAGATGGGTGGGGTATCGCTTTTTATGAAGGTAAGGGCGTACGTTGCTTTCATGACCCTAATCCTAGTGTGAATTCAAAAATTGCTAGTTTAGTTAAAGAGCATCCTATAAAAAGCCATGTGGTGATTAGTCATATTCGTCAAGCGAATGTGGGGGATATTTGTTTAGAGAATACTCACCCGTTTCAACGCGAACTTTGGGGATTTACTTGGACGTTTGCTCATAATGGTCAGCTTGATAAATCGCTCTTTTCACTTCCTTTATCTTACTATCACCCTGTAGGGACTACGGACAGCGAATATGCTTTTTGTTGGCTGCTTGGTGAACTAAGAACGCGTTTTCCTAAAAAGCCTGATGATTTTAGTGAGGTTTCCGCGTTTATTCATACTTGTTGTGAGAGATTGCGTGAGTTGGGGGTTTTTAATATGTTATTAACCGAGTCAACACACCTGTTTGCATTTTGTGGCAGCAAACTGTCTTGGATTACGCGTAAGGCGCCTTTTGGTGAGGCTAGCTTAACTGATTGTGATGTGACAGTAGATTTTGTTCAAGAAACAAAACCTAGTGATATTGTTACTGTGATCGCAACGGTTCCATTAACGGTGAATGAAGAGTGGGTCGCTCTGGAACCTGGTGAATTGGTGACTTTTGTTAAGGGATTAGTACAGTAGTAATCACTTCACTTTTCGAGGAGGTTTTAGGTGGTCGAAAAGCAAGATTCTCTGCTGAGTATTGAGCAAGAAATTGAGCAGGAGATTAAGAGCTATCCTAATCTGACAGTGCTTTGGGATCGAGTTTGTAAAGACTTTGCCTATAAATCTGCTTTTTCAAATATGGGGTCAACGCTGACCTATGCCGAGCTTGATGAGGCCGCACAACATCTAGCCTCCTACTTACAAAATCACACTGAGCTAAAACCAGGCGATCGTATCGCGATCCAGCTACCCAATATTTTACAATATCCAGTCTGTATTTTAGCGGCTTTACGCGCTGGCTTGGTGATTGTTAATACGAACCCCCTATACACTGCGTCAGAAACCATTAAGCAATTTAACCATGCAGGTGTTAAGGCGGTTGTTATTCTCGCCAATAACGCCCATATGATTGAAAAGGTTGTCCCAAATACATTAGTTAAAACGGTGCTAGTCACTGAACTAGCAGATCTGCATCCATTTAGTCGACGAGTACTGCTTAACTTTATTGCAAAATATATTCGTAAAATCGTTCCTAAATATAAAGTGCCTAAAGCTGTATCGTTTAGGGATGCTTTGGCTAAAGGGGCGCGGAGTGCTTTGGAGGCTGTTGAGCAGAAGCCAGATGATCTGGCTGCTATACAATATACAGTAGGAACAACGGGAGAGCCTAAAGGTGTCGCCTTAAGTCATCGTAACTTGATTGCGAATGTACTTCAGCTTAAAAGCCGTCTTCCGGAAAGTTTAAGGATAGGCGAAGAGGTAGCCATTGCACCGTTGCCGGTGTATCACATCTATGGTTTTACGTTGAACTGTCTTGTTATGCCTTTGATGGGTGCTCAAGTCGTTCTGATTACGAATCCTAGAGATACCAGTGGTTTTGTGAATGAGCTTGGGCGCTGGGATTTCACCATTTTTTCTGGCCTTAATACCTTATTCATATCTCTGTGCAGACACCCTATGTTTGGACAGTTAGATATGACTCGGTTGAAGTTGACCTTATCTGGAGGTATGGCACTTACTCGTTCTGTGAGCGATGAGTGGGAATCCTTAACGGGCTGTCCAATCTATCAAGGTTATGGCTTAACTGAAGCCTCTCCCGTAATCGCCGTTAGTTATGTACAAGGTGCTCCGTTTGGTTCTGTCGGTCAACCACTACCGCTGACTGAGGTGAGAATTGTTGGTGAGCAGGGGGAGGAGTTGTGTGCAGGAGAGATCGGTGAACTTTATGTTCGAGGCCCTCAGGTTATGTCAGGTTATTGGCGAGATGGTTCGAATATCCCTGATGAGGCTGGCTGGTTAGCTACGGGGGATATGGCGCGTATTATGGAAGATGAGTCGCTCCAGATAGTCGATCGTAAAAAAGATATTATCAATATATCCGGTTTTCCTGTTTATCCAAATGAGCTCGAGAATGTTATATCGAGTCATGTTGATGTTGTCGAGTGTGCGGTTATAGGGCTTCCTGATGAGCAATCAGGAGAGGTGATAAAGTTATTCATCGTGACACAAAATAGGCGTCTTACGGTTAAACAAATACGGG
This sequence comes from Neptuniibacter sp. 1_MG-2023, assembly GCF_030547185.1. Taxonomy (GTDB): domain Bacteria; phylum Pseudomonadota; class Gammaproteobacteria; order Pseudomonadales; family Balneatricaceae; genus Neptuniibacter. Next base: position 192,579 of record NZ_JAUOQR010000005.1, on the reverse strand, counting down.
ATTATTGTCGAGAGAGGCTAACCTCTTATAAAGTTCCACGTTTGGTTGAGTTTAGAACCCACCTGCCTAAGTCAAATGTTGGTAAAGTTTTGCGACGTGCATTGTTAGATGAGGAGTTGGCGGGGATGCAAAAGCTCCGCAAACATTTGTAATTACACTGTGGCAGTACAGCTTTCATCGTCTTTTTCTGTATAAAAAATCACATTGTAGCGAACACGTAAATCTCAAGTGTTGTGAGTAAACTGAATTTAATCAGCTTGGGTTATGCTAAAATCGCTATCAATAAATTGTTTACATGTTAATTATTTTCTTATGTTTAAGCATGAGCTTGAGAGTATTGGTTGAATGAAAATATTGCAGACCAGAGCAGAGATCGGTTTTACTGAGTTTGTTGCATTAATGGCGTTTGTAACCTGCTTTGTAGCTATGTCCATTGATTTGATGTTGCCTGCTTTATTTCAAATAGGTCAGGATCTAGGTGTTCAGAGAGATAATGATACACAATTGATAGTCAGCACGATTTTTATTGGGGTGGCGATAGGGCACCTTATCTACGGCCCGTTAGCTGATGTGATTGGACGAAAACCATCAATTTATCTGGGTTTTGCAATTTTTATTTTAGGCACGCTTATCTCTCTTTTTGCTGTCAATATGAGCATGATGTTGGTGGGCAGGTTACTACAAGGCTTAGGCGCTGCGGGTCCTCGCATAGTAACTATTGCTATTGTTCGAGATAAAAGTCATGGCTCTGAGATGGCCCGTGTGATGTCATTGATTATGACTGTTTTTATTCTTGTACCGGTCATCGCTCCGATTATAGGGCAAGGCATATTATTGGTATCTAATTGGCGAATGATGTTTGCTTTTCTTTTTTTTGCAGCTGTTTTTATTTTAATTTGGTTTGCGCTCCGTTTACCTGAAAGCTTGCCTTTAGATCAACGAAGTCAATTTTCGGTTAAAAGTATAGTGAGTGGTTGTTGTGAAGTAGTCACTAATCGGGTGGCGATGGCGTATGTTATAGCTTCTGGACTTGGTTTTGGTGCGTTCCTTGGCTTTTTAAGTTCAATTCAGCAGGTTTTGCAGGATTTGTATCATTTAGGGGCTAAATTCCCTCTTTATTTTGCTGTTTTGGCCACAGGAATTGGTGTGGCTAGTTTTATTAATTCTAAATTAGTTATGCGCTTTGGATTGAGGCAGCTAGTTATGGGTACTCAAGTTGCCACATTGATTATTTCAATTGCTGTGCTTATAAGTACATATTGGTTAAGCCCTGTACCACCCTTATGGTTCGTAATGGGGTATTTTCTGGTGGTCTTAATGGGAATCGGTTTGTTGTTTGGTAATCTTAATGCTTTATCTATGGAGCCTTTTGGGCATATTGCGGGTTTAGCTTCGGGCGTGATTGGCGGGGTTTCTACATTAATAGCCGTTGTTGCTGGTGTGGTCGTTGGTCAAGCTTTTAACGAAACATTGGTGCCGATTATTGTTGGTTTTATCTTACTGCCTGGATTGTCGTTGTTATTTACTTATTGGGCCAGTAGGCGAGCCATTTAAGAGTAGTGAAGAGATGTGCTGGGGCTAATGATTTAAGGATTGTACTTCTTGTGCTGTTAGCTCTCGACTCTCTCCAGGTTTTAAACTCTCGTCGAGTGCTAGTGCACCTATTGATACTCTATGTAATTTTAATACAGGATTTCTAAATCGCCCAAACATCCGCTTGATTTGATGATAGCGGCCTTCCTTTAAAGTGACTTCAGCGACATGCTCAGAGATGATTTCAAGCTGGGCAGGTAAGGTTGTTATATTCTCATAAGGAAAAAATATACCTTTAGCAAAAACCTCTGCGTACTCTTTAGTTAACGGTTTTTCTAACGTCACTTTATAGACTTTGTTAACTTTTTTATTAGGTGATGTTAGGTTGCGTGACCATTCGCCATGGTTGGTTAGTAGTAGTAAACCCGACGAATTTAGATCTAGTCTGCCTGCAATATGGAGATCGGCGTACTGGGGTTGCAATAGGTCTATAACTGTTTTGTGTTGATTATCTTTGGTGGCGCTGATAACCCCTACAGGCTTGTTCATCATTATGTAGATTGGTTTGTTGTTCTGAAGGCACTTTCCATCACACTCTATTTGCGTGAATTGATCGATAACTTGATTGGTTGTTGCTGGTTGGCCATTTATAAATACTCTCTTTTGCGCAAGCAGCTGCCTGACATCACGGCGGTTAATACCTGTTTTGATTGAGATAAATCGATCTAATCGCGCCTTTTTGGATTCCATTTATAAGTTCTTTGGTCAACAGTTAATAGGAAGGCGTGCATTTTCAAAAGAGATGCATCAGTGTTTTTATGGCTAGAAGCTAAGCGCTATGGCTCGATTTTAGAAAGTTCTTTGATGATATCCATTAATTGTTCAAGCTTCTTTTCACCTAGACGGTTAGTAAAAGCTTTATATCTAGCTTCAATCTCAGGGCTTAAATGTTGAATTAATTTATTGGCTTTACTTGTTAAACTAATAAGCGTTATACGCTGGTCTTCGGTTGATTTTCTCCGGGTTATATAACCTTGTTGCTGGAGGCGTGTGAGAATACCAGTAAGGCTGGGACTTAAAAGGCAGCAGCTTGTTGCTAATTCTTTTGATTCCATCTCTTTGTATTCATGAAGTGCGCGTAATACGCGCCATTGCTGTTCTGTCAGAGAGTACTCATTTAGCAATGGGCGGAAAAAAAGCATACTGGCTTCACGCGCTTTAAGGAGTTGAAGTGGTAATGAGTCTTCAAATTTACGCATGAATTATTCTCTTTAATCATAATTGGATTGTATTTTTGCGGCTTAATAGAAAATGTTCAAGAAAATTAGCCATAATACTTAGTATATGGGGGGATTTTTCTTTGGCGTTTAATTAGCACTTTTGGGTATTTAAATATAAAAACAGGCCGTAAACCAAGATATGACTGCTCATATTAGGTGGTTATAGCGGTTATGCCGTGCTGTATCAGTTGGTGCTGTTACCCTCATAAGGTAGAATGCCTTACTTTAAATTATGTTTTGGATGTACGTGTTTTGACCCTCTCTATTGAGCTGTTATCTGCTCGCTTACCTGATTGCCGTATTGCTGATCGCTACCGTTTAAAGCGTCGATTAGATCGAGCTCGACGTGAGGGGGCTAATCAGGAAGCCTTACTTGTTTTGTCTGATGCAATAGATGCGTCTTGTCGACAGGTTGAATTGAAAAAAGGCTTAAGCCAAGATATTCAATACTCTGATCTGCCTATTAGTGCCCGTAGAGAAGAGATTGCTGCAGCGATTTTAAATAATCAAGTGGTTGTTCTCGCTGGTGAAACTGGTTCAGGTAAAACCACTCAGCTTCCTAAAATATGTCTTGAATTAGGTTTAGGTTGTAAAGGGCTGATTGGTCATACGCAGCCGCGTCGGCTTGCTGCTAGAACGGTTGCGACTCGAATAGCCGAAGAGCTGAATACGACGCTGGGTGAGAGAGTTGGCTATCAGGTTCGTTTTCATGAGCAGGTTAACGACTCGACTCAAGTGAAGCTGATGACGGACGGTATATTGCTTGCGGAAACTAAGCATGACCGTTTTCTTGAGAAATATGAAGTATTGATAATTGATGAAGCTCATGAGCGAAGTCTAAATATTGATTTCCTTTTAGGGTATATCAAACGGATATTGCCTAAACGTCCTGATCTTAAGTTGATCATTACCTCTGCAACAATTGACCTTGAACGGTTCTCAAAACACTTTAATAATGCACCTATTATTGAAGTTTCAGGTCGAACTTATCCTGTTGAGATGCTCTATCGTCCTTTGCATGATTATTCTGCCGATGATGAAAAGACAGTGGATATGCAGCAGGGGATTTTGGCAGCTGTTGAAGAACTCTTACATATGGAGAGAAAACAGGGGAAGGGGCCGCAAGGCGATATTTTGATCTTCCTGCCTGGCGAAAGAGATATAAGAGAAACCGCTGACCTTTTGCGTAAGGCTGAGCTTAAACATGTGGATATATTGCCGCTCTACGCTCGTCTGTCACTTGCGGAACAAAATAGGGTGTTCCAGCAAGGAAAAGGGGCGAGGGGGACCCGTTTGGTTTTATCAACTAACGTAGCAGAAACATCCCTAACAGTTCCCGGTATAAAATATGTTATTGATACTGGGCTGGCTCGTATTAGTCGTTATAGCTATCGCTCAAAAGTGCAACGCCTCCCTATTGAAGCCATTTCTCAAGCCAGTGCAAACCAAAGAGCGGGTCGTTGTGGTCGAGTATCTGATGGTATCTGTATTCGTCTTTATTCGGAAGAAGACTTTGTTAGCCGCCCTGAATTTACCGATGCAGAGATTCGACGCACAAACTTAGCGGCCGTGATTCTACAAATGTTGTCGCTTAAGTTAGGTGATATTGCAGAGTTCCCATTTGTTGATCCGCCAGATAATCGTTTTATTAATGATGGTTTTAAGTTGCTGCAGGAACTGGGAGCAGTGAACTCAAAACGTCAGATAACAACCATTGGTTGGCAGTTGGCTAAACTCCCTATTGATCCGCGTTTGGGGCGGATGGTGATCGAATCGGCGCGTAATAACTGTCTCCGTGAGATGTTAGTGATAGTAAGTGCATTGGGGATACAGGACCCAAGGGAAAGGCCGCAAGATAAACGTCAAGCTAGCGATGAAAAGCACAAGCTTTATGCCCATGAAGAATCTGACTTTATGACGTTTGTTAATCTTTGGGAATTATATGAGACGCAACGGCAAGAGTTAACCCAAAATCAGTTACGAAAATACTGTAACAAGAACTTTCTTTCCTACATGCGTATGCGCGAGTGGCGTGATACTCACCGTCAGTTACATATTATTTGTAAAGAATTACAGGCAAAAGAACACAGCTTTGTTGAGCGTGAGGAAGCCGCATCTTACGAATCTATACACCGCTCGTTATTGGCGGGCCTATTAAGTCATATGGGCTTTAAACAAGAAAATAAAGAATATTTAGGTGCGCGCAATCGACGATTTTTTCTTTTTCCTGGTTCTGTTGTTTATAAAAAAGCCCCTAAATGGGTTATGGCTGCAGAGATGGTTGAAACTAGCCAGCTTTATGCCCGCTGTATCGCTAAAGTCGATCCTGTGTGGGCCGAGAAATTAGCCCCCAGTCTGATTAAGAAAAATTACAGTGAGCCTCATTGGGAGAAAAAAAGAGCTGAGGTGGTCGCTACGGAGCAGGTGACGCTTTATGGCATGATCATTGTGCCTAAAAGAAAAGTGAGCTACGGGAAAATTGATGTTGAAATTTCTCATGAGATCTTTATCCGTCAAGCGTTGGTTGAAGGTGAGTTAAATAGTTCAGCTCGGTTTGTGCAAAAGAATCGAGCCTTACTTAAGGGGATTGAGAAATTAGAAGCTAAGTCTCGTAGGAAGGATCTGCTCGTCGATGAGGAACAGCTTTACGAATTCTATCGTTTGCGGCTTAAAAGCTTATCAGGTGAACATATAGTTAATGGCGCGGGTTTCGAAAAGTGGCGTAAGCGTGTTGAACAAGATAATCCTGAGTGTTTAGTCATGCAGGAGGAGGATATCCTTCAGCGTTCTGCTGATCATGTTTCTGAAAGTATTTATCCCGATCATTTAAATCTTGAGGGTGCGCGGCTGAAACTCTTTTATCATTTTGCACCGGGAGCCAATGATGATGGTGTGACTTTGCAAGTCCCTCTGCCTTTATTAACGTCTCTCCCTTTGAAAACAATTGAATGGCTGGTTCCAGGGATGCTGGTGGAAAAATGTACCGCAATTCTTAGAGGCTTGCCTAAGCAACAGCGAAAGCATTTTGTTCCGGTTCCAAACTATGTTGATGCTTTTATGCAAGCAGTGGAGTTTGGTGTAGGGGATCTTTATGAGATTTTTGCTCATCATCTACTTAGGATGACGGGTGTTCGAATACAGCCGCGAGAGCTACGTGAGACTGTATTAGAAGATCACCTGCATATGAATTTGCGTTTAGTTGACGAAAACGGGCATCTGTTAGATGAGTCCAGAGACTGGGAGCAATTAAATAGTAAGTATGCCTCTCAAATCAGTCAGCGATTAACTGAACGTTCAGATAGAAGTGAGGAGAGCAGCTGGGGACGAGAGGGATTAACAGATTGGGACTTTGGAGTACTTGAACCTAGTTGTAAAGTGAATAAGTATGCGGGCGTCGAAATTGAAGCTTATCCAGCGCTTGTTGATAGGGGAGAGAGTGTTACGTTATGTTTAAAACCTCACCAAGCTGAAGCGAATAATCTAAGTGTTGATGGCATAGTAAGGCTGGCTGTGCTCAATATGCGAGAGCAAGTTCGTTTTGCTCGGAAAGCGTTAAGTAATGAAAAACTCACTAAAGTTATCCTACGCAGTTCAGGGCTTTTAAATAAGCAAACGTTTGTGGAAGAGGTTATCTGGCACTCAGTTAGACAGTTGCTTAAATTGGATGATGATTTAATTCGCAATTCGGAACAATTTGAGGAGCGGCTAAGTAGATGTAAAGCTGAGCTTGTGCCAGCTTGCGAGAGTTTACTAATAGTTATTAGCCAATTATTTGATAGTTACCACCAAATCCAAAAGCAGTTGAAAGGTAAAGTACAATTAAATGAAGTGCCTGTGCTGAATGATATTAAAAAACAACTGGCTGAACTGTTAGAGACTCAGTTTATAAAAACTCAGCCCCATGAAGTCTTGATGCATTATCCTAGATATTTGAAAGCAATAGAGATACGTCTAGAGAAATTTAGACGTAATTTAAGGCAAGAGAGTTTACTAAGTGATCAGCTAGAAAAGTTTTATGGCCAATATAAGACACGCTTTCAGCGAAATGTAGAGCAAGGCATCTATGATCCTAATTTAGAAGAGTATCGTTGGTTGATTGAAGAGTATCGCGTTTCACTCTTTGCTCAGCAGTTGGGTACACAAAAGACTGTTTCTGAAAAGCGCCTAAAACAGCAGTGGGGTAAAGTAATACCTTGATATAGGTCAAGGGATAAAGGAAGTACTACTTTTGTCGGGCCTGTATTTAGATGTATTATGTAGTCAAAGGTTGCACATGCTCGAGGGGTATGATGTAATGCGCGAAATTTATTTATAATCACCTGCTTAACGTGTTGTTATAAGAGAGTTTATTAGCTCTGTTATCACAGGCAGAAACGGTGAATAAAGCGAGAATTAAAGTTATTAGTAGTCTCGCCGACTAAAAAATTATAAGAAAAACTTATTCATTAGTTTGAAAAGTTTTTCTTTTGTAGTATTTTCATATAGTAAGTGCGCCTAGAGCGCGCTGCGATAAGAAAAAATTAAAAGTTCACTACTAGTATGTTGAATATATTGAAGGGGAAATGTTGATGAAAAAGTCACTGATTGCACTAGCTGTAGCTGGCGCTATGACTGCACCAATGATCGCACAGGCTGATGCTACGCTATACGGATCTTTCCGTATTGGTTTGGAGCAGGCAGAAGATTCTGATCTAGATCTTGTTGACCAGTCTTCTCGCATTGGTATTAAAGGCGATGTTGATCTAGGCTTAGAAAATACTACGGGTCTTTTCCATTGGGAAGCAAACGTTTCTACAGCGGATTCTGGGGCATATAGCTCTGGTATCTTTGGTAAACGTTTGGCTTACATCGGTGCTAAAGGCGATTGGGGTAAAGTGCTAGCAGGTCGTCAGTACCACCCTCACTACCTATTGATCAATGCGCCAGTAGGCGTATTTAATCCGGGTGCTAACGGTTATGGTGAACGTTTCTACGTTGCAGCTAGAACCCTTAACGGTGCAGTAGACTTCAAACGTGTTGATAACTCGATTGCTTACTACTCACCAAACATCTCTGGTCTAACAATTATTGCTGGTGGTGTATTCGCATCTAGTGGTTCAGATTCAGATGGTACGCTTGATGATACTGTTGATGGTTACAACGTTGCTGCAACCTATACAGTTAACGGTTTAACAATCTCTGGTTCTGTTGCAAGTGTTGAGAGCGGTGTTGAAGATACTGATGTTTGGGGTCTTGCTGTTTCTTACAAATCTGGTCCATTTGCAGTAGCGCTAACTCACGAAGATGGTGAGAAAGACACTGGTACATCACTAGAGCAAGATGCGACTCACTTGATGGGTAAATACACTGTAGGTACTACATCTGTATACGCTCGTTACGCTACTTTTGATGACAACAGCCTAACTACTGATCTTGATCAGTGGGGTCTAGGTGTTACTCGCGTTATGGGTAACGGCCGTGTATTTGCTGAATACATCGATAACGATAGCGATGATGCATCTTTCGGTGATAAAGCGCAGATCGGTTACCGTCTAGACTTCTAAGTCGACATTTCCTTACGGAAATTTAGAAAAGGCTTCCTTCGGGAAGCCTTTTTTCGTTATAAATAATCACTACTTTTGTGCTGTTTTTGAAAATAAGCGCGTTTCCTGTTTTTCATATCTACTTAACTCAGCTAAAATAGAGCTTCAATATTGTGAGCAAATTTAAGGGAAACTGGATGAAAGCCAAATTACGTAGTTTGTTGGTTGCTGGTGCAGTATCAATCATGTTAAGTCAGCCTTCTGTTGCTGCTGACGTTGAAGTTGATCCATGGGAAGGTTTCAACCGAGCGATGTTTAGCTTTAATGACGGTTTAGATACTTATGCACTAAAGCCAGTTTCTCAAGGTTACAAAGCAATTATGCCTGATATTGCTGAAACGGGTGTTAGTAACTTTTTCGGAAACTTATCTGATGTCGGAACTTTGTTGAATAACTTGCTGCAAGGTAAGTTCAGCAATGCGACACAAGATTTTGCTCGTATCGCATTTAATTCTACTTTTGGTTTGGCCGGTCTAATTGATGTTGCTACACCAATGGGTATTGAAAAGCACGATGAAGACTTTGGGCAGACCTTTGGGTACTGGGGAGTAGAAAGCGGTCCTTATTTGGTCTTGCCTTTCTTTGGCCCAACAACTGTGCGTGATGGTATTGGCAGGGTGCCTGATTATCTTGTTGATCCTGTACGCCAGTTAGATGATAACGGTGCTCGTAATGCGATGTATGCGACGCGGATTATTAATGATCGCGCCGAATTACTTGAAGCCGAAAAACTGATCTCTGGTGATAAATATACCTTTGTTCGTGATGCCTATCTTCAGAAACGAGCCTTTTCCATCGTAGATGGCGATGGCGAAAATTATGATGAAAGTAATTTCTAGTGTTAATCATAACCCCAGCTTTACATTTTAGGCTGGGGTTTTTGAATTTTTACGCAATGTTACTTATAAATTTTCATTGTATGTTAAGGCAGCAGCATCTACTCTGTTGTCTCATAGATCTTCGCCTATTTAATAGGGCTAGGTTATGAGAGACACTTACCAAACTATTTTATTAGTTGATCATGTTGCGGAAGCCATTGATTCGATTGTTGATGCCTGTAGTCATATAGAACTTCGTCCGGTAAAAGTTTCAACTGCTTATAATTGTGATTATGCTAAAGAGTTGCTCAATGAGCATGACTTTTCACTAATAATCGCGGGTTTAAGTGAAACCTTCACTGTTGACGATATTGCCTCCCTAGCTGAACTCCATTCCCCTAAGCCTATACTTGTATTGATGCCGGAAGCTAAGTGTGACCAGGTTTTATTGGCACTACGAAAAGGGGCTAATGATGTTTTTATTCAAAGCGAGATAGCTGAAAAGAGTGCGGATTTTTCTGATTCTATTTCTAAGCTTTTACTTCTTGCTGATTTAATTGAGAAGAAGCTTCATTATCGAAACGAGTTAGAAAAGAGCCTCAGTGAACTTCAAATTGATCAGCAAGCAGCGTTGCAAATACAACAGAATATGCTGCCTGATAAGGAGCTGAATGTTGGAGGGTTGTTGGCTCGTTACTTATTAATTCCTTCATTGTATTTAAGTGGCGATTTTGTTGATGTGGTCCCCATTGACGCTGATAAAACGATGTTTTATCTAGCTGATGTATCAGGGCATGGTGCTTCATCTGCCTTAGTTACAGTGCTGTTAAAAAACATGACTAACCGATTGGTCAGGAATTATAACCGCTCTTCAAGTTTCGATATTTTATCGCCGGTGAATACGCTTTACCGTATCAATTCGGAGTTGTTGGACACTGGATTAGGAAAACATTTAAGTATTTTTATCGGTCTTTTTGATAGCAAAGAGGCCAGTTTGACCTATGCTGTAGGTGGGCATCATCCTATGCCTATTTTGACTGATGCAGTTGGTACACGCTTTCTAGAAGGGCGGGGAATGCCGGTAGGGCTTTTTCCTGAACCTTTATTTGATGAGCGAAAGTTACAGTTGTTAGATGAGTTTGAAATTACATTGTTCTCGGATGGCATTTTAGAGATGTTACCTGAAGGGAATATGAGTGCTAAAGAGCAGAGACTTATTGATGTTGTAATTGCGGCGAATGGTGCTGGCCCAGATGTAATTAAGGAAGCATTGCTTCCTAATATTATAAATGATGCACCTGATGATATTGCAATAATGACAGTTTGCAGGCAGTAAATAATGCAAGAAGGTTCAATTTATTCGGCGTTGGTTGATGGCAGCTTTGTTTTAAAGTTTGTAGGTGATGTACGCTTAACGCTCTGTACTTCGTTGGATTGTCATATAAATGACGCTCTAGCTAAAGCATCTGTGTCTAATATTTTAATCGATCTGACTCAGGCTGAGGGTATTGATAGCACCTCATTAGGCCTTATTGCAAAGTTATCTATTAAAGCGAGTGATGCTAATCTTGGTAAGCCTACACTAGTCTCTACAAACCCTGATATTACTAGTATTTTGTATACAATGGGCTTTGATCATATTTTTATATTACTTGAAGAACTTCCCACCAGTATTAAGGACTTGAAAGAGCTTCCTTTTGTGCAAGAGTCTGTGGATGAGATGAAAGAGCGAATAATCTCAGCGCATCAAATTCTGATGGGGTTAAATGATTCTAACCGTGAAGCCTTTAAAGACTTAGTTTCTACGCTTGAATCGGTTAACGAGAATAAATAGTGTTTGGCGAGTGTGGAATTTAGGGTATTTTGTAGTGCTCTTTTCCTTGCTGCTGATTTACCTAGCTATATTCACTGCCTGAATTATCAGTGATAGATAGCTAGTCTTCTGTTCAGTGATAACAAAATTATTGAGTCAATTTTGTTATCAACAAACTCTGTGGATAAACTTGTTAGTAATAATTGGTTAACATGCTGAGCACCCACAAATAGCGCTATTTCAACCTATTGCTTGAAAAAGGAACAGCTTTTAAAAACCTTATTTTTCAGTAGGTTGATTACTGTAATCTAGATTTAATAAATCTTGTGTTTCATCATAGTCAATAGCTCCCGTCTTATTATTTATAATAAAAGTGCCTGAATTACCTTGTAGGAGTCTTGCTACTTTGTGCTTGCCTTAATCTATTCTTTGGTCTCTTTTTCTTGTGCTTCTAGTTGTTTCTCTATCAGGCTCCTTTATAGTCTGAAGTTGTAATGCAAGATAAGCATAGGAAAGTGATGTCTACTCAATATACCTATACAACGTTTTTATATTGGCTCTTGTTAGCGGGCCTGATTGTATTCTTTCTTTTCCTAAGTTGGGATCTGCATCTGTTCCACACTATTTTTGCGCAAGATATTACGAGAATTAGTTCACTAATTTTTATCCTGTTCATCGTCGTTTCTGTTCATTGTGGTTACCGTAGCTGGTTTATTGCTTCACAGTCATTAATGCTATTTAAGATTAAAAAATTGAGTCTAGATGATCTAAGGCTCTTATCGGAAGATTCACTCGAGGGACGGTCAGTCATTAAAGGCTTTTTGGGCAAAGTGCTAAATAGTCATTCCGAACCTGATAAAACATTAGCAACGGAAGTATTAGCTGAATCCTTGCGGGGAACCCATCAAGTTGGCTGGTTTATGGCTGGGGTTGTTATTAAATTGGGGTTATTGGGCACCGTTGTTGGTTTTGTTTTGATGCTTAGCTCAATCTCTGCGTTCGAACAATTGGATATCTCTGATATAAAAGAGTTAATGCAGCAGATGACCCAGGGGATGGGGGTCGCAATGAACACAACGATGGTTGGATTAATTGCGAGTATGTCTTTAGGTATTCAGTTGTTATTGGTTGACCGTTGTGCGGATAGGCTTTTGTTAGAGGCGATTGATTTTAGTTTATCCACTGCCGACTTGCTTGTAGATGATAGAGGTGAAGGCGGTGTCCCTCTTTCAGCGCAAAAGTAATTTTGATATAGATCCCTTCACGGATCTTCTTTTTAACGTTTTATTAACGTTTACTTTTCTTTTTCTGATCGCTTTATTGCTTTTAAACCCTCCGGCTAAATCGGGCATTATTGATCCAAAAGCCGAATTTATTATTACAGTGAGTTGGCCTGATGGAGATCCAAATGACATTGATGTATGGGCAACAGGGCCTGAAGGAACGAAAGTTTGGTACAAAAAAGCTCAGGATGGGTTAATGCACCTTGATCGTGATGATCGGGGGTTGGCGAATGATACACAAGTTGTGAATGGTAAAGAGATTATTAATCCGCTTAATCAAGAGGTGTTAACGATTAGAGGACGTCCTTCGGGAGAGTTTGTTATTAATGTCCATTATTTCAAGAGTGAAACAAAGAAAAAGGTTCCAGTGACTGTGTATTTAGCTGAAGTGAATCCGGTGATGAAAGTCCTTTATTATCAGACAACAGTGTTAGCAGAGGAAGGCGATGAGAAGACGGTCGTGCGATTTTCACTTACTGCTGCAGGGCAAGTTACTAATATAAATCAGTTACAGAAAAGTTTAGTAAAGGCGATTGATAAATGAATGAAGTGCTATTTGGTTTAACCTTAGCTTATGTTTTTTTTACTGCATTAGTGCTGCTTTCGCTGATCTATAGCAGGATTTTTTGGGGTGTAAAAGCATTATTAATCATTTTAGCTATAGGCTTCTATAGCTTAAGTTATCAGGGCTGGAAAGAGACACAGGGCTGGCCAAGCAAGACCGCTTTACCTGAAAGGTTTCTATTACATTATGCCGTGGTTGAAGAGCCAGACAAAGAAATGGGTAGTGAAGGTCGTATTTATATGTGGTTAACATCCACGGTTGATCATCAGTTATCAGAGGAGCCAAGAGCTTTTCAGCTGGATTATGATTTAGGTTTGCATGGTAAATTAGAAACAGCAATTCGAGAAATAAATAATGGAAATCTACAATTAGGTGAACTGAACCCTAATCAAGCCATTGAAAAAGGCGCTAAACAAAAAAATAGAGCAGGGCAGAAATATCTAGGTTTACAGTTTGTTAAGCTTCCAGACCCCGCGTTACCGGAGAAGTAATATGCGCTTTATTTGTATTCTCTTAATGTCAGTCATTATAGTGGGGTGTCAGGGGGATATTTCTGAAAATGATTATTTCCCCGTCAATAAAGGTGTCGAGTGGCATTACAGCGTTTTTGAAGATTTAACTGACACAACACAGAAGCGACAATTTAGTATCACGAATTTAGGGCCTATCGACCTGAAGGGGGATTACAGTGGTATGCCTGTTTTCGCGCGTAGGACTAGCGATGGGACCGTTTATTATGTATTGCAAGATGATACGGGTAGCTATCGAATTGCAAAACGTACAGTAGTAGAGCTAACTCCTAGATTTGATGACAAAGAGATAAAAATTCTCCCTAATAAGGAGGACTTAGAAGTGGGACGTAGTTGGGTGGCAGAAACTCGCTCTTATGCTTTACATGGCCTGCGCTCAGCGCTACCTGACCCAAGTAAAAAAGCATTTGGCCTCACTTATGAAATTGTCGCGTTAAATAGCAGTGTGGTTGTGCCTGCAGGTAGATTTGAGAATTGCGTTAAGGTAGAAGCTTCAGGTGTTATTAGTCTTTACGCTGATCCACGCTTAGGTTATCAAGATATTACCGTTACGCAGACCGAGTGGTATGCACCTGGAGTTGGATTGGTTAAGTTAGTGAGAAGTGAACCAATGGATTTAGAAATTTACAAAGGTGGCAGTATTACTTTTGAGCTTAATCGATTTGAGTCTTAGCGATAGTTAATTTCTTGTAGGATATCTTGTACCCAGCGTAAACTCTCTTCCTGTGCATGGCCAAGTGAATCGGTAATATGTGAATCGTTAAGCACAGCCCATTCGCCAGTCATATAGTTTTTTACATCACTGAGTAACTGCCCTAGAGTCCCCGATCCTTTAAGCAGTGCGTTTGAGACCTCTTTGGAAACGGGCAATTGCTCCATAATATCGTTGAGCTCTAGATTTAACATAGCATCCATACCTGAAAGCATGCCTATTAAAAATGCAGTACTAGAATTTACGGCACCATAATTTGCCGCAGCGAGTTCACACATGCGTGCACGAGTCAGTATCTCTTGGGTTAATGCATTGGAGACATGAGGATGCTGGGTAGTATTAATAAGCAGAGCCCATTTTTTTAGTTCATCTATGCCTAATGCAATTATCGCTTCGGAGATATTATTGATCTTTCTCGATAGAGAAAAACGGGCTGAGTTAACGATTTTTAATAACTTTAAAACAAATTCTGGATCTTTGCATATGATCGCTTCAATTGATTTAGGTGTCGCCTTAGCGTTTTCTAACTCTGCAATTAGTTGAAGGGTTATTAGGTCATCACAGGATAATTTACGTCCCTCGATGAGCTGTGGGCGACAGAAAAAATAGCCTTGGAAAAGTTTAAAACCAAGTTCCTTACAGTATTGAAACTCTTCATAGGTTTCTACTTTTTCGGCCAGTAAAGTCACCTTCTTTTTTTTCAGCGCAGTGACATGCTGAATGAGTTGAGTAGGTGAAAGAAGCTGAATATCAATCTTGACTATCTTCGCTAGTTTTAAGGCAGGTTCCCAGCTTTCATCATAGATAAAATCATCGAGAGCAATGCGGTAGCCGTTATCGGAAAGAGTATGCAGTCTGTGGATAATTTCATCAGTGATTGCTACGTCTTCCAGTACTTCTAGTACTAAGGCTTCGGGCCTAAGGGCCGGTAGGTTTCCATTATAAATCCATTCTGCATTGAAATTAATAAACGCTGGAATAGCTTGAACACGGTTATTTTGGAATATGCTGCTATAGGCGTTTAACAGAACTTCTGCCGTTGCTTGAGTTCCATCAAAGGGTAGTTGAGGACCTATACCTTTTGCGTCTCTATATAATAGCTCGTACGCAATCGTATTGAGCTCCTTATCAAGAATTGGTTGTCTTGCAAGTAAAACAGAGAAAGCCAAGGTGTTAATCTCTTTTAGTTGATTTTTTATTGTAGCTAGCCATAAAAATAATAACGCTTGTATGATACTAAAACGATCATTAATTTAAGTAGACGATTCTATTTATATAAGAGCTCTCTTGTTTAATACAGGATTCTATCCTATTTGAAATTAAGACCTAGGTGTACTTTACAGGTGTGAAGTTAATGGTTTTTGTTTTAACTTCTTGAATTCTATCGTTATTATTTTATTTTTATTGGATTTTAAAAAAGCGGCGTGGCGTTAGTTTGGACTAATGATAACTGATGTTTGAATCATAAATTTTTCTCTTTAACTGATTGTGTCGTTATAAATGAGGTGTTTATGCCCTTAACGCGAAGAAAATTTTTGCTGGGATCTTTGCCATTAACCTTAGTTGGTTGCACAACGCATGATGCCTTTCGTATTGCTCAGGGCGTAGCAGGAGGAGGGGCTATCGAAGATGTTGTTGTCTCTCGCGCACAGAGTAAAGCAAGGAGTTGGGTCACGAATCCTCAGTCGTTAGTAAACGATATAAAGCGAGTTGATAGTTTTCTTACACATATATCGTCTGCTTGGGGTGGTGATGATTCGGTAAAACCATCCCCGAAAGAATATGTGAAATATACTGATGGCTATACGAGTCGCGCGCTAGTTGATTTTGAAACGGGTATTGTCAGAGTGGAAAGTCAAAATAAGCAGCTCTTAAAGCAATCAATTATCAAGACGCTTTTGACGCCGGCTAACCCCGAGAAAGTAGACCTATTTTCTGATCAAGAGGTTGTGCTTGGAGATGAGCCTTTTTTATTCAATCAAATTGTTGATCAAGATCATAAGCCGATTCGTTGGGCGTGGAGGGCAGATCGTTATGCTGCCTATTTGTTGAATCAAGGTGTTCATACCCGTCAGATTAAAATGCCAGACGGCTCACAGAAAAGTGTCTCTTACGTTGAATTCCCTTTACTTCAACAGCATAAGCTTACTCGACAACATAAATACGCATCTTATGTAGAGCGTTACGCTGCAAAATATCAGTTAGCCCCAGCACTTGTTTACGCCATTATTGAAACTGAAAGTAATTTTAACCCCTATGCCGTGAGTTGGGTGCCCGCCTATGGCCTTATGCAAATTGTACCAACAACCGCAGGTAGGGACGCGTTTGAAGAGGTTCATGGCTACGCAGGTACGCCATCGGCCTCCTATTTGTTCAATATTGAAAATAATATTCGTATGGGGTGTGCTTATTTGCATATTTTACAAACTCGTTATTTAGTGAAGGTTCGCAACCCGGTTAGTAAAGAGTATTGTGTTATTGCTGCTTATAATGGCGGAGCGGGTAATGTATTAAGAAGCTTCTCTTCTCAGCGAGAAGAGGCGTTTAATATAATTAACCGATCGTCGAGTGAGCATGTATGGTCTAGCTTACGTACTAAAATGCCGGTAGAAAGTCAGGGCTACTTAGTGAAAGTGATCTCGGCTAAAAAAAGATATTAAAAGTTGTTTTTACAGGGAGTGGTTATGACAACTCGATGGATAATTAATGGATTCATTTTACTCACCCTTTTCGGATCTACCTTATCGTCTGCTGACGATAAAGCGTTGATCCAGCGATGCCAGTCTATACAAGATTCGATAAAGCAGCTTACTAACCTTAAGCGAAAGGGGGGAGATAGTAAGAAGATGAATCGCTTGCATAAGCAACGTAACGGATACAAAAAACAGTACAATGAATATGACTGCAAGCGTATTCGGCAGCATTTGAAGTGATGGTATTCTTATCACTGTAGTTACAAACTTCATTCGAACTCTTATTGCTATATAAATCTTATAGAGATAAAAATGTACCTTCTTTTTTTAGATCGTTAAAATATATCTAATTATTATCTTAATTATTTGGAGCTTTTTTTGACTCAGTTTCGTCCATGTATAGACCTGCATCAAGGTCAGGTTAAGCAGATAGTTGGTGGTAGCTTAAATGAGAGTGGCGCAGATACTAATTTTGTTAGTACATATGATGCGGCTTATTATGCGGAGCTGTATAAGACACACCAGCTTTTGGGCGGTCATGTAATTGCATTAGGCCCCGGTAATAAGGAGCAAGCATTGAAAGCGTTAGCAGCTTGGCCTGGTGGATTACAGTTTGGTGGTGGGGTTAACAATAGCAATGCCGAAGAGTTTTTACAGGCCGGAGCTTCCCATGTAATTGTGACTTCATATCTCTTCGTCGATGGTCAATTTAGTTGTGAAAGGCTGGAAACGATTAAAGCGGTAACGGGTGTAGAGCGATTAATTTTAGATCTGAGTTGTAGGCGTACTGAATCGGGTTGGCATATAGCTACAGATCGTTGGCAAACCGTCACAGATATGGAGGTTAATACGGAGACATTGTCTGAGCTAGCATCGCACTGTGCTGAATTTTTAATTCATGCTGCTGATGTGGAAGGGCTTCAGGGTGGTATTGATGAGGATCTTGTTAAGCTGCTTGGTCTTTCTTGCCCAATACCGGTGACCTACGCAGGAGGCGCCCGCTCTTTAGATGACCTTAAATTGGTTGAGCGGTTATCTGGAGGAAAGGTTGATCTGACGATAGGAAGCGCCTTAGATATTTTTGGTGGTTCTGGTGTGACACTTAATGAGTGTATTGAATGGAACAATCGATAGGCTGAAAGGGTTAGGTGCTTGACCTAACCCGTTCAGTACCGTTTTTAAATCATATCTATGGCAATATCACGGCCTTTATTCAAATAAAGATGCAAATTCTGCATATCCTTCATTGATCAGATCTTCCTTTGCTATAAAGCGTAACGATGCTGAATTGATGCAATAGCGAAGCCCACTAGGTGCTGGTCCATCATTAAAAATATGACCAAGGTGAGAATCAGCTTTAGAGCTTCTGACTTCAACCCGTTTCATAAAAAGAGAATTATCTTCTTTTTCAATGATCGGTACGCCCTTAATAGGTTGTGTGAAGCTAGGCCAGCCTGTACCTGATTTGAACTTATCTTTTGATGAAAAAAGAGGCTCTCCACTAACAATATCTACATAAATGCCTTCCCGTTTCTCGTCCCAATAAGCATTGTCGAATGGGCGTTCCGTACCGTCTTCTTGTGTCACATTAAATTGCAAAGGTGTTAAGACCGAGCGTAGATAATGCTCCGACGGTGTGACGAAACGATCGGCTGCTACATCAGCAACAGAAGCTTGGCTAGTATATTGTGTGTAATCAATTTTTAGCTCATCTCCCCAGCGGCTGCTGAGATATTGATCTCTACCTGACCCGTTCCGGTAGTAACTATAGCGAATAGGATTTTTGAGGTAATAATCTTGATGGTAATCTTCGGCCTTATAAAAACTTGTATAAGGGCTAATTTCAGTGGCCATTGGTTGATTAAAAACGCCAGATTTCTCTAATTTAGCAATGGAGGCTTCAACCGCTTTTTTCTGTGCATCGTTGTGGTAAAAAACTGCAGGTCTGTATTGTTGCCCACGGTCAACAAACTGGCCCTTGCCATCAGTAGGGTTCATACCGCGCCATAAGCGTTCTAGCAAACCTTCGTAAGAGATTACATTAGGATCATAAAACACTTGAATCGCTTCAGTATGTTTTGTTTGCCCCGATGAAACCTCTTTGTAAGTGGGGTTAGGTTTTACACCACCACTGTATCCAGAAATAACCTGGACAACGCCTTTTAACTTTTCAAAATCAGACTCAGTACACCAAAAGCAGCCGCCTGCAAATGTAGCCACGGCTAAGCGAGTGGACACTTTGTTTTGGAGAGGGTCTTCGGTAGAAGCACTTTCGGTGCCGATTACTAGACTACTAAGGCCCAATCCACTTAAAGCAATAATTGATGCCACTATAATTTTCTTCATTATTATTCCTAACCCATCCAATTGTATCTTGCATACTTGGATGCATTATTAAGAACTAGGTTCCTTCTTTTTTTAAAAAATCCTACATTGGGTGAGATTCTTGGTTTTTTGCTATGCTTATTGGATGTGTGTTTAGGTTTGTTGAAGGTATGATACAAAGAGGTGAAAAAATGAAACCGGTTGTAACAGCAAAACCATTTAGCTCACCTTGTGTTCGCAATTGCTGCCTAGATGATAATGATGTTTGTTTGGGATGCTATCGATCTATTAAGGAAATTATGCAGTGGAGCAATATGTCAGATGCTGAGAAATCAGTAACCTTAGATAAGTCTCAAAGCCGTCAGGAGCTTGCAAGGCAGAAGCATATTGAGTTGATGGATAGTTTTCAGTAAACGCTGATAGGTAAACATGTAGCTTTTCAGCGTTAAGTTAAGGGTAATCACTCTATTCAATATATAAGGGTAGGAGCGGTTTGGGTACGTTGTTCGCTTCTTATGCTTTTCTTGCTATAAGTAAAAACTCTCTATTTCCATCGCCACCTTTTATTGGGCTTTCAAAGTACTCGCAGATTTGAAGACCTAAAGACTCGCAGCAATCGATTACTTTGGTTTTTACTAGAGGGTATAAGTTAGCATCTCGAACAATTCCTCCTCGCCCTATACCCTCTTTACCCACTTCGAATTGAGGTTTGACTAGACTGATAAGGTAGCCCTCGTCTTTAATGAGAGGAATAAGAGAGGGGAGTATTTTAAGTTGAGATATAAATGAGACATCCATGACTGCAAGATCAAATCCGCTGCCTTGTTTAGTGTGTTCTAGCAGGGTTTCGCTAGGGAGTTCTCTGGCGTTAACGCGTTCATAGCATAGTACGCGAGGATCGCTTGCTAGCTTCTCAGCTAGTTGGCTATGGCCAACCTCAACGCCGATAACAGAGCTCACGCCTGCTTGAAGAAGACAGTCGCTGAAGCCGCCTGTTGATTGTCCAATATCAATGGCGATCCAACCTTCAACAGCTAATTGTTGTTTTTCTAATGCGGCTAAAAGTTTAAAAGCGCCGCGTGAAACAAAGCGATCAGCATCGTCGGTTTCGACTTTAAATTCTGTATGCTCATCAAGTTTAAGACCCGGTTTTGTAACAGGTTGCCAAATGCCTTTGTAAAAGGCTGTGACTTTGTTATTTTTGATCAAACGCTGTGCGTGGGTGCGCGTATTTGCTAAGGCGTTATTTACAAGGAGCAGGTCTACACGTTGCATGCTTTTTCCGGGTCACATTAAAGCCGTTATTATACGTGTTCTTCTGTTGGCGAGTGAAAATTTTTCTAAACTAGGAAGCATCCTTATGGCGGTGTAAACTGCTAAATTAAAAGGGGCCGGATTAAGGAAGGGATTATGGGTAAAATTTTAGGGCTTTTGGTTTTATTATTACCGTTATCTGCTTATGCAGTGAATGATGCAGAATTGGACCAATGTCGAGAATATTCTGATCCAGCAGTCAGGGGAAAGTGTGTTCAAATGTATAAAAGAACAGATACGCGGGCGGCCTCTGCGACATGTAAAAAAAGTCTTGAGTGTTGGGGGGAGCGTTACAGAGAGCAAGCAGAAAAGTATTGTGGCATAGCTTTTGAACGACGCGCAGCAAGCTCTAGTTTGTGGGCTCAACATTGGGATGGCCAGGATTTCGATCAAGTGCGTTGGTTGGATCGGGGTAAAGGTGTCATGGTCTATTTTGAAGAAGAATCCAATGTGGTATTGCAGTGTATTTTCTTTCCTAATGCGCCGGCTAAAGTACGAGTTAGTTTAGCACCACCTAAGTAGATACATAGGTTAAGTTTATAGTTAGTTGATTAAATTCCTAACTATTGATTGACGCTATAAAAGTAATTCGACTCAATTATTTTGACAGGAACGATTATGAATAAAAGTATTATCAGTACTGAAAATGCACCTTCTGCTATAGGTACATATTCACAGGCTGTGCGTGTAGGTAGTACCGTCTATATGTCAGGTCAGATCCCACTGGTGCCTGAAACAATGGAGCTGATTACCGAATCTTTTTCGGCACAGGCAGAGCAGGTATTTAAAAACTTGCAAGCGGTTGCTGATGCAGCGGGTGGTTCTTTATCTGATATTGTTAAAGTTACTATTTTACTTTCTGATATGAAATATTTTGCTGAAGTGAATGAAGTAATGGCCAAGTATTTCTCTGAACCTTATCCGGCGCGTGCGGCTTTCGCCGTAAAACAGATCCCGAAAGACGCTGATATTGAGGTGGAAGCCATTATGGTGGTAGGGGAGTAAGTAAAGCGCCTAGATATACTTTTTGAGAGCAATAATAAAAACACCGGATATCTTGCGAAGGGGATGCAAAATATCCGGTGTGTTAAGGGCATTCCTTTATGGTAACGTCCTTTATCGATGAAAGCTTTGAGCGAACTAAGCCTCAGCTTAGTAAGGGGAGTTATCCCTTAGCTGTCTTTGCTTTTTCTTGTATCTTTCTTAGCGCGACGAGGTGGGCGGTTACGGTTAGTGCTATTACCGCTTGGGCCTCTTTTTCCACGACCACCGCTTGGTGCTGCATCACTAGATAGATCTTTGATATTCAGGCGCTGACCGCAAACAATGGCTTTGCGGAGCTGCTGTACAACAGCTTTAGGCATACCCGCTGGTAGATCTACAGTTGAGCAATCGTCATAGATTTCAATGGAACCAATAAGGTTTGCATCTAGATCTGCTTCATTAGCAATAGCGCCCACAATGTTCTTTGGTGCTACACCATGTTCATGGCCAACAGCAAGCATATAGCGTTGCATTTCAACATTTGGATTGTCTTTCAGCGGTTTAGCCTGAGCTGACATTCCTTGTGGTTGACGACGAGATTTTCTATCACCACGATCATTTCTTTCTCCACGCTCTTCTCTTTCACGACGAGGTGGACGAGCCTGATCTTTCATTAATAGTGGGGTTTTACCCTGTAATAAGTGAGCAAGTGCTGAAGCAACAACCAATGGGTCTGCATCATGTTCTTGCTGGTATTCTGTTAGCAGGTTTTTATAGAACTCAATATCTTGGTTTTCAATTGTTTCTGAAATGCGATCAACAAAGCGTTTTACACGTTTTTCATTGATATCATTTGTTGACGGCAGCTGCATCTGTTCAATCTGTTGACGTGTGGCACGTTCAATAGATTTAAGCATTCGCTGTTCGCGTGGAGAAACGAATAAAATCGCTTCACCTGAACGTCCTGCGCGACCTGTACGGCCAATACGGTGAATATAAGATTCCGTATCGTATGGAATATCATAGTTCAGTACGTGGCTGATACGTTCAACGTCAAGGCCTCGGGCTACAACATCTGTTGCCACCAATATATCGATGTGGCCACGTTTTAGTTTTTCAACTGTACGTTCACGCAAGTTTTGAGAGATATCACCATTAAGTGCTTCGCATGCATAACCGCGTGCGGCTAATTTCTCTGCCAATTCTACCGTCGCTGACTTTGTGCGAACAAAAATAAGCATCGCATCAAACGTTTGCATCTCAAGAATACGTGTTAAAGCATCTAGTTTTTGGTTGCCGGAAACACGTAAGTATTTCTGGGCAATTGTAGTTGCTGTAGCAGTTTTAGATTGGATACGTATTTCAGCAGGGTTGTTTAGATGAGTCTGAGCAACCTTTTTGATCTGAGCTGGCATTGTTGCTGAGAACAATGCTATTTGGCGTTCGTTTGGCGTATGTTCAAGAACCCACTCAACATCATCAATAAAGCCCATACGAAGCATTTCATCGGCTTCGTCAAGTACGAGTGCTTGAAGGTTGTTTAATTTAAGAGAACCGCGGCGCATATGATCCATAACGCGACCGGGTGTACCAACAACCACTTGCGCACCGCGTTTAAGCTGGCGAAGTTGGCTGTCATATGCCTGACCACCGTATATAGGTAGTACGTGGAAATCGGGTAGGCTGCGGGCATAGGTTTGGCAGGCTTCTGCTACCTGAATAGCTAATTCTCGAGTCGGCGCCAGAATCAGAAGCTGCGTATTACGGCTTTTTAAGTCTAGGCGAGATAGCAATGGCAATGCAAATGCGGCTGTTTTACCGGTACCTGTCTGAGCGACACCTAAAAGGTCGCGACCTTCTAGTAAGTGAGGGATAGTGGCTGCCTGGATTGGAGACGGCGTTTCATAGCCAATTTCGTCTAGCGTTTTAAGCACGGAAGCCGCAAGGCCAAGCTCAGCAAAAGATAGCTGATCTTCTGAATTCATCTGTTTGTGTTACCTGTTTGGAATTAGGGCAGGACTGCATCAACAGTAGTCGATAACAGTATAAGCTGCTCTGGTGGGAAAGCGCGCATTATACACTGTATGCAGTTTAGAGCAAGTTTGGAAGGTTTTTTTATCCGTTTTATACCGTTATCTTATGGGTTGAGGTTATAAAACATGACTGTTTATTAATTAAACAGCTGTGTCGCTAAAGTTGGATATCTTGAAGATATATAAGTTCTCTACCACGATCTGCTATGAGTATTTGTCATTTCTTGATGGTCAGTTATTAGAGTTACGGATTATAAAGCTCTACTCTTCTAATATGCGGGCTAATAGTTTTTTAATCATGGCGGGTTCGAAGGGTTTGTCGGCCATCGCATTTACACCCGATTTTGCGACGTTACTTAAATGGGTGTGGGTGGATTCACTCGTTACCATAAGTATAGGGAGATGGGAGTATTCGGAGCTATTTCGTACATGCTCGGTCAGTTCAAGTCCATTGATAATCGGCATGTTGTAATCAGTCACAATAAGATCGAAACCTTGAGGTAAGAGGGTAATGGCTTCTGACCCGTCTATTGCTTGGGTTATTTGTGAAATACCTAAGTTATTTAATACATTAATAATTATTTTTCGTGCCATTTTACTATCATCTACAACCAGTACGCGTAGTGAGGCAGGATCATAATATTCTAGTTCTAACTCATCATTTGATAGTAGATCTAATGTTGAATTAATTGCTGTTGTGAGGTGATTATGGGTAAAGGGCTTAGGTAAAATTGCAATAACACCTGATTGTTTAAACTGATCTAGTTCGCGATGACGTGTTTCGCTTGAAACTAACATAAATGGCAGTTCACTTGTGTCAGCGTGTTGGCGAATATGGCTTAAGAGGTCCATCGCTGAACCATCAGGAAGGTGCAGAGTGCTGATGACTAAATCCGGTTTGACAACGCCAATGCGCGCGATGGCATCTTTGATTGTTTGAACTTCATCTATAGACTCAATTAATGCCTTGTTTAGTTCCTTCCTAATAATTTTTCTTTGGGTTGTTGAAGGCTCGACAAGCAGTATGTTTAGGTCTGAAGATGTAAGCTCTGTCATGGATATACCATTTTTATTTATTTTAATTGTAAATATATTTCTATGTTTTGAAAGTGTAAATCTTTAATCTTTAGTTCTTGTGTTAGATGATAGTCTATTAATTTCATTAAGTCTTTTACTCTCTTTAATACGTATTTCGCTCTTGAATAGGTTCCGTTATGAAAATCTCTATCTATATGATTATGCTTCTATTTAGTTGTTATTCATTTGCTGAAACATCGTTGTGGCGTGTAGCTAAAAATGGTCATCAATTATTTTTAGGGGGAACGGTACATCTGTTGGCTGAGGAAGATCTGCCTTTTCCTGTTGAATTTGATCAGGCCTACAGTGAAGCAGATAAAGTTATTTTTGAAACAGATATAGCAGCGTTGTCTGACCCTCAAATCCAGATGCAGCTTATGTCTCAGCTTTCATACCAAGATGGGCGATTATTAAATCAAATAATTTCACCAGAGCTTTACGAAGCGCTTAATACTTATTTAAAACAGCGTGAATTGATGCCTAATCTATTTATCTCTATGAAGCCTGCGGGTGTTATGTTGACCATGCTCGCTGTTGAGTTTAAACGTTTAGGAATTTCACAGGCGGGGGCAGATTCATTCTACTTTCAGCAGGCGATCGCTGATGGTAAGACGGTTGGCGAGCTGGAAGCTATAGATGCGCATATTGGCTCCATTGTAAATATGGGGCAAGGGAATGAAGAGTCGTTTTTGCGTCAGACTTTGGCTGATATGAAAGAGACAGAAGTGATGATGAAAGGAATTGTTCAGCATTGGAAAAGTGGTGATGTGCAAGGGCTTGAAGCTGATGTTATCGACGATATGAGATTAAACTACCCCCGTATGTATCAGTCCTTATTAGTTGAAAGAAACGAACAGTGGTTACCTCAGATTAAACAAATGTTAGAGAATGATGAGGTTGAGTTTGTTTTAGTCGGAGTCGGTCACCTGATTGGTGTTGATGGTCTATTGAAATCTCTTGCTGATCAGGGCTACAGCATAGAACAGCAGTAGGAACTCGCTATGTTAGGAACACGTATTATTTTAATGGGGATGGATAAGCATCCCAATATGTCTACACAATCCACCAATGCAGAGATGTTGTGTGCAGCAAATTATACAATTCCACTTTTTTGGTTATTATTGTTTTCCGAAGCAGAGTTAGAGAACTTTTCGGTAACGGATGATAGTGTTGCAGTCGGTGAGGAAAGTGCGAACTATCCTATATTGATTGCGGATAGTTCAGTTGTTATTGGACGTCTAAACCAGCGGTATAAGCATTTGATCCCTTTCCTTGATGCGAGCGATGCGGACCTTTTACAGCGTTGGTTAAACTTTATAACTGAACAGAATCACCCTGTTTTTGCGATTGATACCTATGAACTATGGTCCAGTAAGGATAACCCTAGTTCACTTTATGATGAAATTTCAGCTTTAATGAAAGAGTTGGATGCGCTTACTGCCACTGATACCAAACAGCAGTTACAAACGCTAGTAAACAAGGGACAGTGGCCGTTGGGTAATGGGATTGCTTTGGCCGGATTTGGTTGGTAACTTTTTTCTTAAAAAGTATGGCCGTTAATGATGGTGGTTAAGAGAGACGGATCATTTTTTAAAGATATATCAGCCGTTGGGACTAAACCTTAAAATAATTAATTTAGTCGCTATTGTTCAAAAAAAAACCGGTGCTTACGCGGTTACCCAGATAACTTCCGCATCTTCATCACTGGTTGAAATTAAAGCATGTCCCATCTCACAGTCGTAATAGGCGGAATCGCCAGTGAATAGCTCTAGTGGTTCATAGAGTTCGGTATAAAGTAATAGTGAACCACTCAAGACAAATAGAAATTCTTCGCCGTCATGTCTGACCCAATCATTAAATTCGTCAAATGTTCTTGCTCGTACTGTTGTGCGGTACGGAATCATTTTTTTTGTGCTTAATTGTGTTGCCAGTAGTTCGTGTTCATAGGTTGGAGTAGGGTGGGGCTGGCCTTCGCCGCCTCGTGTTATATCTCTGCGTCCGCCTGTTCCCGCTCCCCGCTTGGGTTGTGAAAACAGTTGAGGAATATCTATACCGAGCCCTTTTACGAGTTTATTAACTGCGGTAAACGTAGGTGATATTTGTTCATTCTCAATCTTTGATAAAGTAGATCTTGCTAAGCCGGTTAGCTTACTTGCCTCTTCTAGTGTTAGGTTCTGGCTTAAGCGAATCTCTTTTACACGCTTTCCTAACATAAGAGGTTCAAGTGTTGCCTCTGTTTGAGCATTAGCACGTTGCAGGCCTAGTTTTTCTTTCTCTTCTTTTAGGAAAAATGGCTCATCAGACATTCATGCAACTCCAATTTACTTTCTATTTTCTTGCTAAGTGTATCAGATAGTTTAGCGCTAGTAGTTTATTGATAGAAGCTAAGTGCCATTACCATGGTGTAGCTTTTACTTGTTTGGATCCAGTAACTGTTTTCGGATTAACGCTACTCTCTAGCCCTATTTTACGGTGAGAAATTTCCGTGCATCGAAGATGCTTTATGGACTAGCTATGATTTATCGTTCTTCAAAATGGAGCAAACTCTTCAATTTCAAAATAAGCTTGTTGTATACGCAGTAGCGTAGGGTTCTGATAAGTCATATCTCTGCATATAGTGTCCCACGCTGATAACTTATTTCGATCAATAATTCTGAATACTTATAGCAACGACTATCATCATGGCTATAAGCTCAGTATTAAATATTTAAGTTAAGAATTCCGCACGTGTACGAGGATTTGATTTGAATATACCTCCCAGTGCGGTTGTTTCTGTTTCAGAATTCACATCCATTACGCCGCGCGATTTTACACAGTAATGAGTTGCATTTATTGATACGGCCACATTGTCAGTATCGAGTAATGTTTGTAGCGCGATTAATATCTGTTTAGTTAAGCGTTCTTGTACTTGAGGTCGCTGACTAAAAAAGCGCACAAGGCGATTAATTTTAGATAAACCTATAATTTTATCTTTTGGTATGTACGCGACTTTTGCCGTGCCATCAATGGTCACGAAATGGTGTTCGCATGAGCTTAATACGCTGATATTGCGAACCTTGACCATCTCTTCGAGGTCCATCTTATTTTCAATCATCGTGATCTTTGGGAAATTTTCGTAATCTAAACCAGAAAAGATCTCATACACATACATTTTGGCAATGCGGTGCGGTGTTTCGAGTAAGCTATCGTCTTCTAAGTTCATACCCAGTGTGCTGACGACGTCTGACATTAACCCCTTGATTTTCTCATAGCGCTGTTCTTGGTTCATACCATTATCAATGGTGGGTGTTTCCAAACCTTTTGCTATGAGCTGGTCTCGAACTGCAGAAGCTTCTGCTGAAATCATAGTGCTACCTTTAGTTGGTTAATACAGTAAATGCCCTACGCTATAACCAGATAATCAGATCACCGGATTTGAATATAACGTCTTTATTACTACTAGTGACATTGGGTTTAATTAAAATAGATCAGGGAAAGGAAAATCATCACACATCATAAGAGGATGTTTAGTGACGTTGATCGCATGATCTAAGTCTGAGCCTTCTCGCATTGCGTTGATGATAAGCGTTAGTACAAAAGTGATTGAGTAATATTCCACATGAGATGTTAAAAATGGCAGGCTAATATCGTCATGGGCTTGCTTACTTAAGCGAGCGGCTAATTGAGCTGCTTCACTGTCGTCGAAACCTTCGTCAATGTTATGAATAAGTTCATAGATCTCATTAGGAAGGCTTTCATATAGATAGTTATCAATTTTTAGAATTATTTTTAGTAAAACGGCCTGTTCTTTTGGCTCGCTCAAAAACGGCAGGCTTACTTTTTCATTTAAGCGTTCGGCAATTTTAATTGATTCTGTTTTGTTTAACAGTTGGCGTTGAGAACGCTTGGCGAAATAGGCCTTTACTAACGCGCTATATTGATCATCTTTAAGCGATATTTTAGCCATTATAAATCCTTTAAATTACCTTGAGTCATAAAACATAACAATTTTAAGTCAGTTTTATGTCTGGGGATAGGGTAGATAAAGATTGCATGGAAAATAGGTAGGCCTATTTGGTGAGATAAGAGTCAGATCAAGAAATGCTTACAATTGTAAACAAATCGATGAAACAAGCATTTAATCAATATATGATGCTAGATAAATAAATATACGATGCAAGATAACTTGTTGTAGTCAGAGGGATTGTTGATGTTTTTCTCAGGAAAATTGAACCTTCAATTAAAAGATTTGCAGAACGAAGTTGAGCAGCTTCGTAAAGAAAATCAAAATTTGATGGCTGAAAACCAGACTTTAACGCGCCGTTGCTATGAGCAAGAGAATACTCAGAGTAACGAAGATGATGGTAAACAAGCTATTTGCGCGGCTTGGGTTGAAGGGAATGGATTGATTACCCATGTTCGGGGCACGATCTCTGAATCAGGTGATCGCCTAGAAAATGAAAAGGCTAATCTAAATGGCTCTTTTCATATTTTTGATGAAACACGCACCGCTGTTGAAACAATTTTAGAACGTGTTCACGTTATCCAACAACGAGCCCAGGATGGAAACTCCAATGTTCAAGGACTCCGAGTTGTTTCACAAGAGATTGAAACATTTGTTGGTGTGATTCGTGATATTTCGGATCAAACTAACCTGCTTGCCTTAAATGCAGCAATTGAAGCTGCCCGTGCAGGTGAGTCAGGCCGAGGATTTGCGGTTGTTGCTGATGAGGTTCGAAACCTAGCGCGTAAGGCAAGTGAAGCCAGTAACGAAATCGCTAATTTAGTTGCGCAGATTAGTTCGCAAACTACAACCGCCTCTGAAGATATTGGGCAAGTGGATATGCTCAGTAGCGAAGTTGTTGCTTCGGCTGAGCAAATAAAAGGTGGCGTTCGTGATGTAGTTCAGCTGTCTGAGCGTATGAGCGATGTTATTGACCATAGCGCTGCGGATTCTTTTATTGAAAGCGTCAAATTAGATCATGTTATTTGGAAGAATGATGTTTACCGAGGCATTGTTACAGGCAAATTAGATGATTTGTCGGCCTTAGCTGATCATACCTCTTGTCGCTTAGGTAATTGGTATTTTAATGGTATTGGCCGAGATAAATATAGCCAATTACCTAGCTTTAATAGTCTTGATGCACCACATGAGCGTGTACATTCGTCGGGCCTTGCTGCTGTAGAAGCTGCGCGTTCCGGTGATATGAAATCGGCAGCATCACATTTGGCTTTGATGGAAAAAGCGAGTGTAGAAGTTGCTACAATACTTGATCGTTTGAATACGGAATTTAAAAACAGCTAATGCCCGTATTACCCGTTGAATAACGAGGGCTATGTGAAATTAAAGGGTAGGCGACTCGTAAGGATCGCCTTATTATCTGTAGCAATGATTGCTATTTTTTGTATAGGTCTAATTGACTGAATGCTCTCTTCGCTTAATAGCTTAGCCGTATTTTGTGGATCAAAGTCAGGTTCTGATCCCATTTATATTGATCAAGCAAAAAAGCTTGGTGTCTATTTGGCTGAAAATGATATTCATTTAGTATACGGCGGTGCTCGTTCAGGATTAATGGGGGCCATCGCTTCAAGTTGCTTATCCCAAGGCGGTAAAGTGACGGGGGTAATGCCGGTCTCTTTAGAAAAGAAAGAGTCTATACAGCCAGGTTTAACTCAGCTTATTGAGGTGGATTCGCTTCAAACACGTAAATGTAAAATGCTTTCTCTGAGTGATGGCTTTATTGCCTTACCGGGGGGAAGTGGAACTTTAGATGAAATATTTGAAGTGATAACGCTATCCCAAATGGGGGAGCATACAAAGCCTTCAGCCTTTTTAAATATTAATGACTTTTATACGCCTTTAATTAGCTTTCTTGTTAAAGCAAAAGATCAAGGTTTTATCCACGCCGATTATTTAGATATGCTGATTGTATCTTCTGATATTCAGAATCTGATCCAACAGATGCAAACCTTTATTCACCCTCATACTCGGTTTAACCCATCTTAATCGGATGAGTGTCGCTAAAGCATTTAGTAAAGAAAAATTGATTGGTTAATTGTATTTAGTTATATCTCCTTCCACACTAATAACTGACGTTTTTGTCAGGCCGTTAAACCTGATCATTCAACTTGGCTACTTATCCATATGAATAACTCCACACTGTCAGATACAGAATTAGCTGCATTATTGGATGCATTTTCAGAACCCGCTGCTGTTTTGTCGGGTGATTATATGATCATTGCTGCGAATCAAGCCTACCGAGACCACTATGCGCAATTTGGTCAAGTTGCAGGCCTACATTGTTACCAAGTTTCACATGGTTATCAGCGGCCTTGTGATCAGGAAGGCGAGTCTTGTCCTTTACAGCGCTGTAAGCAAACGGGGTTACGTCAAAGAGATTTACATTTACATAATACAAACCATGGTCAGGAACATGTAGATGTAGAACTATTACCAATCCCTGTAGGGGAAGAGGACCCCCATTATTTTCTTGAGGTTATGCATTTGGTCAAAGTAGCCAATGCAAAACCAGAAGGTGAAGGGTTGGTGGGTAGCTCTAGAGCTTTTAACCAGATGATCTCTCTTATTCAGCGGGCCGCACCGAGTATGATCTCTGTTTTATTATTAGGGGAATCAGGTACCGGAAAAGAGCTAGTCGCTAAAGCGCTTCATGTTGCTAGTAAACGTTCACAAAAGCCCTTTGTGACGGTTGAGTGCTCTGGATTAAGTGAGAATCTTTTTGAAAGTGAAATGTTTGGTCATGAAAAAGGAGCATTTACGGGGGCGGTTAATACAAAAGAGGGTCTTGTAAGTGCGGCCCGAGGAGGTACTTTATTTCTTGATGAAGTCGGTGATATCCCTCTATCTTTACAAGTTAAATTACTGCGTTTGATCGAAACGGGTACTTATCGTGCCGTTGGTGGTGTTGAGTTAAAACATGCGGATTTTAGATTAGTCTGTGCAACCCACCAGAATTTAGCTGATAAGGTGGAGGCGGGGCTTTTCCGACAGGATCTATACTATCGTATCAGTTCATTTCCCATTGATCTTCCCTCATTAAGGGAGCGCGTTGAAGACATTCCTCTGCTGGTTGAAATTTTACTAAAACGACTTGTTGATAGTGAAGATATTGGCACTGAGGCCAAAGCGCTAACTATTAGTAATGAAGCGATGGATCTTTTACAGGCTTATAGCTACCCAGGTAATATACGAGAGCTAAGAAATATTCTCGAACGGGCTATGCTTTTATCCGATTATCAAGTGATCACCCCTGAACACCTACCGGAACATATAAAACCTCACCTCCAAAATAATGCCTTCTTAGATCAGACAATAATAAAAACGCTCCCAGAGAATAGTGGGAATGGCCACAAACTGATCCCTTTAGCTGACCTTGAAGCTCTTTATTTAACTCAGATTAAGAAAAGCACATCTTTAAAAAATAATGAGTTAGCGAGCCAGTTAGGTATTAGCGAGAGAACGCTCTATCGAAAGCTGCAGGGGCTTTAAGCCATATTATATGGCTGTGTGTTAAGGAGCATAGTTGTATTTTTATACAGTTTTTATATAAGCAATTCATATATTAGTTTTATACGATGGTCGCATTCTTGTATATTCGGCAATGGCATATAGTTATATCCAAAGATAATATAAAAATAATAAGTGCTTTGAGTACGCCACTTGGAGGCATCAATGTCGAAGATTATCAAAGGGCCAAGTACGCGTGAACTAATGGAGCAGATGGTTCAAGAATCTGAACATCTATCTCTTAGTGATCGTCGAGACTTTCTGCGAAAAGGGGTAGCCGCAGCGGCAGGAATAGCTGCAACAACATTTGCAGGTCGTTCCATTGCTGCAGAAATTAATAAAGCAAACCTTCCCCCTAATGAACCCGCTTGGGGCAAACAGTTAGGCCACGGTGTCGTAGAGCAGCCTTATGGATCACCGTCCCAGTTTGAAAAACATGTCGTACGTCGTACCGTTCCATGGTTAACGGCAGATTCTATCGCATCTATCTCAATGACCCCTCTACAAGACTTAAAAGGCATCATCACGCCTAATGGACTTGTTTTTGAGCGTTATCATGGGGGCGTACCTCAGATTAATCCTGATGAACATCGTTTAATTATTCATGGTTTAGTTGAGCGACCACTTATTTTTACCATGGAAGACCTTATGCGCTTTCCATCGGTTTCTGAAATTAAGTTTATCGAATGTCCGGCTAATGGTGGAATGGAGTGGAAAGGGGCTCAAATGGAAGCCTTGCAGTTCACTCATGGTATGTTGAGTTGTTGTGAATGGACGGGCGTACCTTTACGTGTATTGCTAGAGGAGGCCGGTGTTAAACCAGAAGGGAAGTGGATCTTAGCGGAAGGTGCCGATGGTGCGCATATGAGCCGCTCAATACCATTAGAAAAAGCCTTGGATGATACGCTTGTTGTCTATGCGCAAAATGGTGAAATGTTACGCCCTGAGCAAGGTTACCCTTTACGATTATTGAACCCCGGTTGGGAAGGAAATACCTCAATCAAATGGCTTCGTCGCTTAGAGGTAGGTGACCAACCCTGGTACCACCGCGAAGAAACATCTAAATATACAGATCTAATGCCGGATGGCCGCGCACGTAAGTTTACCTTTGTTCAAGAGGCAAATTCCGTTATTACAACACCATGTCCAGAAAACCCATTAGTTAAACCAGGGTTTGTCGAGATAGAAGGGTTAGCTTGGTCGGGGAGGGGAAAGGTAAAGCACGTAGATATCTCTTTTGATGGCGGTGTCACTTGGGTGCCAGCAAATTTGAAAGGGCTTGTGTTGGATAAATCATTAACTCGCTTTAGTTTGGTGACTAAGTGGAACGGCCAGCCTTGGCTTCTTCAGTCTCGCTCTGTTGATGAAACAGGCTATGTTCAACCGACCTTAGGTCAGTTACGTGAAGTTCGTGGTGGTAATTCGATCTACCACAAAAACTCTATTCACACATGGAAGGTTGCACCAACAGGGGAGATTACAAATGTTCAAATCACTTGATATTAAAACGCCCCTAATTGTACTTACTTTAGGTGTAACGTTGAGCCTAAGTGGCGGATTTATATATGCTGGCCAATTTGACATTGGTGAGACAGCAACGGCTGAGCAGATAGAGGGTTGGGATATTGATATCCGCCCTGACGGGAAAGGTTTACCGGAAGGACGTGGCACGGTCGAAGCGGGTGAGGTCTTATACGAGGAGCGTTGTGCTACTTGTCATGGTTTGTTTGGTGAAGGTGAGGGGCGCTGGCCGGTTCTTGCTGGCGGGCAGGGGACGCTTAAAGATGAACGTCCTACGAAAACGGTTGGTTCTTATTGGCCATATGCGTCTACACTATACGACTATATTCGACGTGCAATGCCATTTACTGCGCCCCGCTCGTTGTCAGATCAGCAAGTTTATGATGTTACGGCTTATGTGCTTTATTTAAATGAGATCGTTGAGGACGATTTTGTATTAACAAAAGACTCTTTAGCGAGCATTGAGATGCCTAACCAAGACAACTTCTTTGTAGATCCGCGCCCTGATGTGCAAAATAAGCGTTGTATGGAGAACTGTGCAGATCCTAAAAAGCTTATGATTACAGGAACTCTTAAGGGGATAACGCCTGTTGGTCACTTTGTTCAAGGTGCTGACGCACCCGCTGCATCTCATGATGCACAGATGGAGAAAGAGCAAGAGGAAGAGAAACAGCGTAAAGCTAGTATTACAGGCGAAGCGATTGCGGAGCAACACACTGTTGAAGCGGCCTCACTATCCGAATTAGCGTTGGCAGGGAAAACAACTTACGAAGGGGCTTGTAAGGTTTGTCATGGATCAGGTTTAACAGGTTCCCCCAAATTTGGTGATTCAGACGCTTGGTCTGCTCGTATTAAAAAAGGGATGCCAGTGCTGCTTGATCATGCCATTAATGGCTTTTCGGGTGATACCGGTGTGATGCCACCTAAAGGTGGGAGAGTCGATCTTAGTGATAAGCAGGTTGAACAAGCAGTGGCTTACATGGTTGAATCTAGCCAGTAAGCCTCATTAATATATAAAATCTAGTAATTAACTAGATTTTATCGCCCACATGGGCATTTTATAACAATAAAAATACTGTCGTTAGACAGAACTCCGGAGGAGAAATAATGCGTAAGCTGAGCACCTCTCTCTGTGCGGCTGGTTTATTGACTATGGTTACAGCGGGTTCCGCTGCAGCTGATAATCATGATGATCAGATTGCATTGGGGAAAGCCGTTTATATGGATAAGTCTCGGGGTAACTGTATCTCTTGTCATACCATCGCTGATCCAGATGCGAATTTGGCAGGGCATCAAGGGCCACCGACACTTTCGATGAAAACCCGTTTTCCAGATAAACGTAAATTACGTGCCCAAATTTGGGATGCAAGTAAAAACAATCCTCTGACAATTATGCCTCCAGTAGGGAAGCATTGGATTTTGTCAGAAGAAGAAATTGATGCTGTCGTAGAGTATATCTACCAGTTCTGATCTCCCAAAATGGGTGAAGAAAGAGGAAATTTAGAATGAGCATAAATCGTCGTTCAGTCATAAAAGCGATTGCTGCAAGTGGAGCTTTGGTGGGTGCTAGTGTATTGGTACCACGTATTGCAATGGCAGCATGGACACAGAGTGCGTTTAAAGCAGAAGATCAAGAGACTGCTATGCAAGAGTTGCTTGGTGGTACAGCAGAAGAAAGTGCAGAGGTGACATTAAAAGCACCTGATATCGCAGAAAATGGTGCCGTTGTCCCTGTCACTGTTCGCTCTAGTTTAGCGAATGTTGAGTCAATGAGTATTTTTGTCGAGCACAACCCAAACCCACTTGTTGTTGAATTCATTATTCCAGCAGGCACAGATGCTGATGTATCTACACGTTTACGTATGGGCAAAACCTCTAAGGTAACCGCCGTTGTTAAAGCTGATGGAAAGCTTTATAGCGCTTCAAAAGAAGTAAAAGTTACTATCGGCGGTTGTGGCGGTTAATCCAGTTAAGCTAATACAGAGGTATGAATCATGGCTAAGGGCATTTTAAAAGTTAAAGCGAAGGTTTCTGGTGATAAAACCAAAGTTAAATTGATGGCTAAGCACATCATGGAAAGCGGCCAGCGCAAAGATAAGAAAACCGGTGAATTGATCCCTGCTAAGTTCTTGCAGGAGCTGAAAATCATGCATGCAGGTAAAGAGGTTTTTGTCGCTAACCTTGGAACCGCAGTATCTAAAAACCCTTATTTTGCGTTTAACTTTGCAGGTGGTGCGGCAGGTGATGACCTGACCATGACTTGGATTGAAAACACAGGTGAGACGGCTACAGAAACTGCCAAAGTAAAATAATTAGCAAATATCCAGTACTGGGTAATGCTTTGGGGTGAATGATGAAAATAATAAGAAAATTAGCGCTGGGTTTGACGGTTGCTGCTGCAACACAAATGACTTACGCAGCGGATACTGGATTCGACATGCAAACGGTCGATCCAGAGGCGGATAGGATTGCGCTACAAAAATATTACAAATCTCGCTTCCCTAATACGGAATTAGCAGATTATGTAAATGGTATCTATTCAGTTGATGCGGATTCAAGGGAACAGTGGGTAGAACTTGAAGAGTTCCCTCCTTATGAATTTGATGTAGAGCAAGGAGAAGAGCTTTTCAACACAGCCTTTGCAAACGGGAAAGGTTATGCGGATTGCTTTGAAAACGGAGGCATAGGCATTCGCCATAAATATCCGTACTGGAATAAGGAAGAAGGTACGGTTAAAACACTTGAGCAAGAGATCAATGAGTGCCGAGTGAAGAATGGTGAGGAAGCGCTTAAATGGTCTAAAGGCCCGATAGCTCAAATATCAGCTTATATGGCATGGACTTCACGGGATAAGGTTTTTGATATACAGATTCCTGAGGACGATCCTAGAGCCAAAGCTGCCTATTTAGAGGGTAAGAAGTTCTTTTATTCTAAGCGTGGTCAGTTGAACCTATCTTGTGCAAATTGTCACCTTCAAGGCTCGAATATTCGTATTCGTGCAGACCTACCGGGTCCTCAATTAGGACATGTGACTCATTTTCCTGTTTTCCGCTCTAAATGGGGAGAGTTAGGTACTTTGCACCGTCGTTACAGTGGTTGTCATAGAGATTCTCGTTCACACCCATTGAAACCTCAAGCTGAGGAGTTCCGTAACTTGGAGTATTTCCAGAGTTATATGTCTAACGGTCTTGTGGCTAATGGCCCTGGTGCACGTAAGTAATAGGAGGGTAGCAACATGAATAAAGGTTTAATTATTGCTGCTGTTCTGGCGCTTGCGCCAACATTTGCCGCAGCTGAAAGCTTTCAAGATGCGTTTGAGATGAACCGTGCTATGTATGGTAAAGATCATGTTTTTACCTGGCAGGGAAAGCAGTATACAACTCAGCATGAAGAGGAGGCTGAGGCCGCTGTTAAAGCGACTAAGGCGAATGCTGAGGCATTATTGGACAAAGCTAAGGCGAAAAATGCTGAAGTGGCTGAGCTAGGTTACGAATGGAAACTGACTCGAGGTCTTCTAAAAGAAGCTCAAACGGCGATTGATGAGGGTGATTATCAAAAAGCTCTTAATTTAGCGGCACAAGCTAAATATCACGCACGAATGGGTATTCAGCAGTATCATTATGCGCAGGCAAATTGGCATCTTGCCGTTCCTCAATAGGGAAGCGCTAATATCGTCCAGAGAGCAAACATAATCGGTTTACTCTCTCATAATGTACTTTTAAAAATACCTGCTGAGGTTCTACGCAGCAGGTTTTTTTTCCTCAAAAGAGGTGATTATTTATGTCGATGACACGCCGTGAATTTGCTCGTTTGTTAGGTATGGCGGGCGCTGCGGGGGTTCTTCCTGCAACAGGTTTTGCCGCAAAGAAACAGCCTTCAGATCTATATGAAATCCCTAAAAGTGGTAATGTTCGTCTTCTACACATGACAGATTGTCATGCCCAGTTACTCCCTGTGTATTTTCGTGAGCCAAATGTTAATTTGGGAATTGGTAAAGCCTATGGCCAAGCACCTCACCTTGTGGGTGATAAGCTGCTTAATCATTTTGGAATTAGTTCCGGGTCACTTGAAGCGCATGCATTTACCTATTTGAATTTTGGTGATGCTGCTAGTCGTTACGGAAAAGTAGGCGGCTTTTCCCATCTTAAAACCTTAGTGGATCGCTTACGCCAAGATTATGGATCGGAAAGTACACTTCTATTAGATGGTGGGGATACTTGGCAAGGTTCAGGCACCGCATTTAAAACGCGCGGTATGGATATGGTTAAAGCTACTAATGAGCTCGGTGTTGATGTTATGACCGGTCATTGGGAGTTTACTTACCACCAAGAGGAGATCCTTAATAATATAAAAGCCTTCAGCGGTGAGTTCCTCGCCAACAATGTTTTTGTAACAGAAGATGCGCTTTTTGATGGGGCTGATGAGTATATTTTTGATGAAGATAGTGGTCATGTCTTTAAGCCTTATTCGATTAAAGAGATAGGTGGAGCACGTATTGCCATTATTGGGCAAGCTTTCCCTCGCACTAAGATAGCCAACCCAGCGCGTTTTATCCCTGATTGGACCTTCGATATTTATGATAACGAGATGCAGGCTTTAGTTGATAAAGTGCGTACTGAAGAAGGCGTTGATGCTGTTATTGTTCTGTCACACAACGGTATGGATGTAGATTTGGCGATGGCCAGCCGAGTGTCGGGTATCGATGTTATTCTAGGTGGGCATACACATGATGGCATGCCGCAACCCACTACAGTTAAAAATGCTACCGGCCAAACACTTGTATGTAATGTAGGTTCAAATGGTAAATTCCTAGGTGTTATGGACCTCGATCTACGCAAGGGGAAAGTGCATAGTTACAACTACCGATTGATGCCGGTGTTTTCTGAAATGCTACCACCTGAGCCAAACATGGCTAAGCTTATCAATGATATTCGAGCGCCTCATTTGGGATGGTTAACTGAAGAGCTGGCACTTGCTGATGAAGTGATGTTTCGTCGAGGCAACTTTAATGGGACATTTGACCAGCTAATCTGTAATGCGTTAATGGATGTTAATAGTGCTCAGATATCATTGTCCCCAGGTTTCCGTTGGGGAACCTCAGTCCTTGAAGGACAGATGATTACTATGGAGCATGTTTTAGATCAAACCTGTCTGACCTATCCTGAAACTTATGTGAGACCGATGAAAGGTTCAGAGCTTAAGTTAATTCTGGAAGATGTGGCAGATAATATCTTTAATCCAGAGCCATATCTGCAGTCTGGTGGCGATATGGTTCGTGTTGGTGGTTTTGATTATATCTGCGACCCTATGCAACCTATAGGTAAACGTATTAGTGAAATGACGCTCGATAATGGTGAGCGTATTGATGCGAATAAAACCTATACAGTATCAGGCTGGGCGACGGTAGGTTCCCAATCTGAGGGGCCGATTATTTGGGATGTAGTGGCTGATCACTTACGTGATAAAGAGGTCGCACGTATTGATAAATTGAATACACCTATTTTGAAAAATGTGGGTAATAATCCAGGAATAGCCGATTACGCTAAAATGGTGTCATAACGTTTAGGTGGTCAAACAGAGTGGAAGCCCCTTTTTAGCGATTAAGAAGGGGCTTTTTTATTGGGAGTAGCATATGGAAAAATAGCAGAATCCCTCCTTTTTTGTTTAAATAGCCGCCAAGCGAAATAATCCAGATCTGCTTCAGGGGAGAAATTGTGAAACCATTAAAAAGCATGCTTAGAACATCTGTATTATCTCTAGTCCTAATCGGGTTAACTGCTTGTAATGCGGCAGGCGTAAAAACCGACCCATCGACTGAGGCCGCTGCCGAAAATAGCCAATCAACAGAGGCTAATGCGTCGTCTAAAAGTAAAAGCGAATCCGCCTCAGATTTACCCGGAGCTAATGCTAGTGAAAAACTAGATGTTGTCGGTAATCGTTTGACAGCCGTGCAGGATCATTTGCTACAAATCAAATCTCAGGCTGCCCAATTACAGCAACAGAACCAAGCACTTTCTTTACAGATTCAAAGCTTGAAAACAGATCTGCAAGGCTCATTGGCTCAATCCGATTCCCCTGATTCTACGCAGGCAGCACCCACACCTGATGCTTTTAATGGCGTATTAGACCAGATAACGATGATGGCTAACGAATTAAGTAGTCAAGTGCAAGATGGTTCCTATCGTATAGTCTCTGCTTATACCGCAAAGGATCAGTGGATTTTAATACGCTATCATCGTTTTACGGGAGAGGCTTGGTTAGCCGACCAAGGGGCGTGGAACCTTCTTGAGGAAAGTGGTGCGACAGGCACGGCGGAATATGAAGTGGTTTTACTGCGTGCAGATGGTGATGGCAAAGGTTATGTTGCTGCTAGGATTGATCGTATTACCGGTGAAACCTGGTGGTTAAGAGAGAATATGTGGCAATCTTATGTTAATTACTAAGGTTAGTGGTTAGTGCAAAAAACGTTTACAAACAAACCTAATGTAGATGAGTTGATTAGTCTGTTTAATCAACTTTTTTTCGATCGCTATAATACGGTGTTAATTAAAGGGGAGGATGAGCCTATCTACCTTCCTGCGGATAATAGTTCACCGCATAACCGAATCGTTTTTGCTCATGGCTTTTTCGCCAGTGCACTACACGAGATTTCCCATTGGTGTGTGGCCGGAGCTAAACGTCGAGAGCTGGTGGATTTTGGTTATTGGTATAAGCCAGATGGTCGTACCGCTGAAGAACAAAGAGAATTTGAAAAGGTTGAGGTTCGCCCTCAGGCTTATGAATGGATTCTTTCAGTTGCTGCAGGTCATCGCTTTCACTTTAGCGCCGATAACTTATCATCGGAGATAGGCGCAAGTGATCACTTCCAAGAAAATGTACTCAAAATGGTTCATGGGTTACTGGATCATGGCTTGCCTGAGCGAGTGGGTATGCTGGTTGAGGCTTTGCGAATCCACAATAATCGCGAACCTTTATCAAAAAACGAATTTAAGCTTTAAGTCACACTGTTTTATTAATTGATCAGTTTAATACACTTTTATCTAGCACACCTTTATCAATGAGCAGCTGTAAGACTTTTGTGCATTCTAGTTTTACATGGTCGCGCAGTAATCTTACTGCTGGTGTAATTGATTGCCGAGTGGGGCAGACTAACCAGAGTTCGCTGGAGCGAGGTTTGAAGTTGGGCATGACATTGACGACCCGATCATTAAGTAAGTCGTTTGACATATCAAGACAAGATTTAACAGCAAGTCCTTTCCCCGCGACACACCAGCGTCGTACCAGATCACCGTCATTTGATGCACGATTGCCACTCATTTTTATTTTGTAATTATTCTGATCGTCCCTGAAGGTCCAAACATTATGAATCACATCATGTAGTTGGTAAAACAACCCATTGTGAGACACAAGATCATGGGGATGTTGAGGTGTGCCATTGTTTTCTAAATACTCCTCTGTCGCACAGAGTAAGCCGGGAACATTACAGATCTTAAATCCATAAAGGTTACTATCTTCTGGTGAACCATAACGAAATGCCATATCTACTGAGTCGCGATAAAAATCTATATTACTATCACTGATGTTAATGCGAATACTTAAGTCAGAATGAGTTTCCATAAACTGATCTAACAAGGGATTGAGTAGATTTCGCCCTAGATCTGATGGAATAGCGATTCTCAACTCACCGTCAATAATATCTAAATCGCCTTTTACGTTTTGTCGTGCTTGATCAAGCATGAGCATCGCTTGTTCGCATAAAGGGAGATATTTTTCGCCCGCACTGGAAATACGAAGGTGACGAGTGGTACGTACAAACAGCTCAACGCCGAGTGATGTTTCTACCCGTTTTAAGGCAGCGCTAGCGGTAGCTGTACGCATATCTAGATTAGTTGCAGCAGCCGTAATACTTTTAAACTCAGCAACTTTAAGCACAACCTGAAGATCTTCTAATAACATATTCTCAAATTATATTTGATAATGATTCCATTATTATCCTGTTTAATAGGTTCTAATCAAGCTTTAAACTTCTTTTCAGTCAGTTCTTAGTTGTACCGCGTTTGTTAATCGGTCGGCTGAACAGAATAAAATCCCATGGTTGGGGCAGATGAATTGGAGATACATATTATGAAAGCTGTTGGATATATTAAAAACCTACCTATTGCTGATGACAGATCTTTACTTGATATTGAGTTAGATCAGCCCGTTGCAACAGGCCAAGACCTTCTAGTTAAAGTTAAAGCGATCGCGGTTAATCCGGTGGATTATAAAATTCGTCAAAATGTTCCTTCCGAAGATGAGAAGTATAAAGTGATTGGTTGGGATGCGGTTGGTGAAGTTGTTGCAACAGGCGAGGCGGTAACCCAGTTCAAAGCGGGTGATGTAGTATATTACGCAGGTGATCTGAATCGACAGGGTAGTAATGCTGAATATCAGTTAGTGGATGAGCGTTTGGTTGGATATAAACCTAAGAGCCTGTCCGATGCCGAGGCTGCAGCACTTCCCTTGACGACAATTACTGCCTGGGAAATGCTGTTTGAACATCTTGAGTTGAAGAAACAATCTATTGGCGCTAATACAAAATCTAAAGAAGTGATTTTGGTTATCGGAGCGGCCGGTGGGGTTGGTTCCATTTTAGTTCAATTAGCTAAGACTCTAACCGGTGCAACAGTGATTGGTACGGCCTCACGGGAGAGTTCACAAGCATGGGTGAAAGAACTCGGAGCTGATTATGTTGTGGATCATACCCAACCATTACCACCGCAGATTGAAGCCTTAGGTATAGGCCAAGTTTCCCATATTGCGAGTTTAAATAGTACTGACACCTATTTTGAAACTTATGTTGAGCTGCTGAAACCTTTTGGCCGGATCGCAATGATTGATGATCCTGTAACGCCTCTGGATGTGATGAAAATGAAGCCTAAGAGTTTATCCTTACATATAGAGTTTATGTACGCCCGTTCTATGTTCCAAGCCGATGATATGATTGAGCAGAGCCGTTTACTTAGTGCCGTAGCTGATTTGGTGGATCAAGGCTATATTAAAACAACCTTAGGTAAAAATTTAGGCAGGATTAATGCTGCAAACTTAAAAGCGGCACATGCTTCTTTAGAAGATGGTCGTTCCATCGGCAAGATTGTTCTTGAAGGTTTCTAAATAGAGATGAAATGTTAAGCGGAATGCTAAAGTGTTGCCACGGCATTCCGTTTTAATATCCAGCTAAGGCATAAAGGAACAATAATGCAGAAAACTATCCTAATCACGGGGGCGACTGATGGTATCGGCCTAAAAACCGCTCAGATGTTAGTAGCTCAAGGGCACCATGTTTTACTGCATGGTCGAAATGCAGAGAAGCTTGCTAAAACTAAACAGGCGCTTATTGCTAATCCATCAACCCTAAAAGGTGAGGGTGAAGTCGCAGATAGTATAGACACTTATATTGCTGACCTTTCTCAGATGTCACAAGTGATCGCTTTAGCTGAAGCTGTGAAGGCGGCTCATGGGAAGATCGATGTGTTGATTAACAATGCAGGGGTTTTCCGAGCAGAAAATAATACAACCCTTGAGGGGCTAGATATTCGTTTTGCTGTTAATACAATAGCGCCCTATTTGTTGACGCATAGCTTACTGCCGTTACTTGGTGAAAAGGGGCGTGTTATTAACCTCTCATCAGCAGCTCAAGCCACCGTTAATATTAATGCTTTAATTGGGAATGTTGTTGTCGAAGATGATTTTTCTGCGTACGCACAAAGTAAATTGGCGCTTACAATGTGGTCTAAGGCATTAGCTCAGAAGGCAGGTAGCCCAATAGTTATTGCTGTTAATCCAGGTTCAATGCTGGGTAGTAAAATGGTAAAAGATAACTTTGGCGTTGAGGGTGGAGATGTTGCTAAAGGCGCACATATTTTGATGCGTTTAGCTCTTGATGATGAGTTTGAAAGCAAATCGGGTGGGTATTTCGATAATGATCTAGGGCATTTTTCTACTCCTCATCTGGATGCGTTAGAGGTCAATAAGTGTGAAGAGATTGTTAATGGGATCAAAAAAGTTTTAAGGCTTTAACGTCAAGTAGGGCCCAATTTATATAGAGTACCAATAAAAAAGTCCTGAAGATTCAGGACTTTTTTTATTAACTGCCGGTTATCACTAATGGCGGTTTTTTATTGGTACT
This sequence comes from Neptuniibacter sp. 1_MG-2023, assembly GCF_030547185.1. Taxonomy (GTDB): domain Bacteria; phylum Pseudomonadota; class Gammaproteobacteria; order Pseudomonadales; family Balneatricaceae; genus Neptuniibacter. The sequence continues at coordinate 148,841 of NZ_JAUOQR010000005.1, read as the reverse complement.
ATCGATTTAATGGTGGTGTTTATGTTCTGTCATACCGGCCATGATTTTTTGCACAGGAAGCATTAGCTGTTGGTTACTACCGTCAGAAAACGTTAGCGTCATATCAATCTCTGTTCCTTCAACTAAATCCTGCTTAAGACCAATTAGCATGACATGATAGCCACCCGGTTGTAGGCTGACTTTACCTTCAGCAGGTAACTTTATTTGATCAACTTGGCGCATTTTCATTATGCCGTCCTCGTTGATATGGTTATGTAGTTCAACTGTTTCAGCAACACTGGAGCTTGCAGAAAGCAAAGAAACAGCTTTCGAGTCGGTATTGTGTATTACCATAAACGACGCGCTATTCATTTGCCCTGGAGGGACGGCACGGGCATAAGGGTTTTCAATAGTTACGTCGGCAGATGCATGGATTGCCGTTAACCCTAAAGTGCCGATGATGCATGCACGACTTATCAATGTCTTAATCATTTCCGATTCCTTTTACAATAAATTACGAATTTCGGTAGCAAGTTCTTTAGGTGGTAGTGCATGTGGAAGTGCTTTAGCAAGCTCTCCTTCACGATTAATTAGGTAGAGTTTGGATGAATGGTCTACAGCGTATCCCATCGCAGACTCTTCCAGATCTACCATGCGATAGAATGCACCATATTGTTTAACCACTTGATCAATGGTGGCTCTATCTGCAGTCGCACCGATAAAATTAGGATGAAAAAAAGCAGTGTATTTCGCTAGTTTTTCAACGCTGTCCCGTTCAGGGTCCACACTCATAAATATGCCTACGACCTCTTTTTGTTCCTCGTCAGATAGATTATGTAATCCCTGGGATGCAACTGCGAGAGCGGTTGGACAGATGTCAGGACAAGAGGCGTAGCCTATAAAAAACAGTACGACTTTGCCGCGATAGTCTTCAAGTTTAAGTGGACCTTGCACGCTTTCAAGGGTGAAGTCTCCCCCTAGTTGTTCACCCAGCGCGATTCTATTTTCGATCGGCTGGGGACGAAAATAGAAAGCAATGGCAACACCCGCTAACATAACGGCGGTTAAAAGAAGAAGATTACGCAGTGTTTTCACAATAAATTACCTGTACTGAATATCATTTGAGCTTGTGTTATTTAGCATCGAAGAAAAAATCGGCCTGGGTTAGCTCTCCCTTATGCTCTGTAACAACAGAGGTCACCCATGTCATTGTGCCTGTAGTACAAACCCCAAGAGTGACTTCTCCGCGCCAAAGGTCTTGTTCTCCAGTGACTTTGTTGAGCATAACTTGGTTGAGACCCATAAACATATCTCGACCTTTTAAATCTAGCATCACTTGATCGGCGGCAATATCTTGAAGCTTTACTTCAAACTCCAGAGGTTTAGCTGAGCTAATGGTCGGGGTGTTAATTTTTAGGCTAATTGCCCCAGTACTATCACTGGCTTTACAGAATGATTGGGTTAGTTCGCACCCGGGAGTTGATTGCAAAATACGCGTTTGTGGGGGGGTATTATGCATCAGCTGTGGTAGATATATAACAGAACCTAAACCAAAGATGGCTGCAACGATGATCATCACTTGAAGGAGATGGGGGCTTTTACCTTTGGTTTGCTTCATTCTATAGCTATCCCGAGTGCTGTTGTATTTTACTGGTTAAATAGTGGGTAAGAGAAGTGACAAATTGTCGCATAAAGGGTTCAAACATACTGCTAAGAAGTATAGAGACAATCTAACAGATTTTTTTGGATAGCCTCCTTTGCTAATGCTTGGGTAGTGATTATCTCAAGTCGGGAGTCTCGACGGTAAGCAATAGGTGAAAATGTTGCCTCATCGATCACCTGATTATAAAGCACCCAGCCTTCGTCAGTATGGAAAACACCCTTTATACGCTGTATTTTCAGTAAACTCTTGAAGACGCTTTTAAGGGAATCTAGCTTAAAAATATCCTCGCTATTAAAAACCCATCCACAACTATAGAGCCCATTACTTTGTCCCTCTTTAACGAAGGGCATAGCGGGTTTAGGTATCAGCTGCAGCTGAACTGCAGGTAAAGAGACTTTACTGGACGTATTCGGTGTAGCTAAATTGGAAGTTGATCTTTCAGCGTCCGAATGAGCATCAGGGAAGAGAGCCTGACGTCCTCCTTTACCGATAAGATCAAGCAGATTAAGAGACACCTCACCATTAACGCTTTTTATCACTGCTTGTTTTGGTGGGAAGAGCATGCTGGATTGCTGCTCAGCAAAGGAGGTTTGTGCCTCAGTGGCTAAATCAGTTTTGTTTAAGACAATAACATCAGCTAAATTAATTTGATCTTGGAACGTAGGATTACTCACCGTCTCTGGATTATCTAAGCTACGTGGATCTAATAAACAAATGACTGAACGAAGATCCAAAATATCGCGAAAATTTTCATTTTGTAGGGTATCTATAATTCCCGCAGGATGACCTATACCTGTAGGTTCGATGATCAAGCGGTCCGGCTTAGAGCGACGAAGCAGTATAGCGAGTGTTGAGGTTAATGCAGGCCCTAATGCACAGCAGATACACCCACCGGCAAGTTCTTTAATTGCGACACCATCAGATGGTTTTTCCATTACCGCTTGATCAATACCGATCTGCCCAAACTCATTAACTAATATTGCCCACGTTTCATTCTCAGGCTTTTGCGATAAAAGTGCATTGATGGCGGTGGTTTTTCCTACCCCAAGGAAGCCCGTAATTATGTTCGTAGGTATATTTTCTAACTTAGGCATAAGATTTGTCTCTTTTATATATTAAGGGCAGTTGTGAAAACAGCATACCGATGAGCATTAAGCTGCAGCCAAGGATACCGAGGAGAGAGAAGCTTTCGTCGAGGAGAAACCATCCACCCAATGCAGCAACGACAGCTTCTAAACTCATAATGACAGCGGCATGGGCAGGCGGTGCGTTTTTCTGCGCCACGATCTGTAAGGTATAGGCGATGCCAACGGATATAAAGCCTGCATAAGCGATAGGCAGCCAAGAGTTAATTGCATTGTTAAGGGTAAATTGCTCACTTTCTAATATCAGTGCGGTGAATCCGCTTAGGGCTGCACAGACTAAAAACTGTAGAATGGCGAGGCGTAAATTGTCCACTTTAGGTGCCAGCTTGGCAATTAATAGGACATGGATTGCCCAGCAAACTGCGCCACATATTTCTAAAATATCACCCCTATTTATCGCTGTTAATTGGTGAAAGCTTAAGAGGTAAAGTCCAATTACGGCAATGCCGCCGCCTAGCCATGTGTTAATGGTTGTGCTTTGTCCAATCCACAATCCCAATAAAGGCACAAAAATAATATATAAGCCGGTTATAAAGCCAGCATTGCCTGCGGTGGTATAGGCTAGGCCCGCTTGTTGAAACGACGCACCGAGAAAAAGTACGCCGCCCGCTGCTAGACCGCTTATTAATAATCGTCTATTACTGTGATCGGATGGTGCTTTGAAAAACATCAATAAAGGAAGGAGGGAGAGGGCTCCTAGTAGAAAGCGTAGCGCATTGAAGCTAAAGGGGCCGAGTAGTTCAAGGCCTAAGCGTTGTGCAACAAAAGCTAATCCCCAAATTATGGCGACAAGTAGTAAAAGCAAATCGGCTTGTATTTTTTTTGTTTGCATTAATCTAGTGGCGCTCTATTAAAGCCCAAGGCTATATGAGTCTTTAAATACTTAAAATAGTTTGCTTAGTGTTGTGCATAGTAGGTATGCAGATTATGCAGGATTATTCCTAATTACACAGTTAAAGACGAGAACTTTATTTTGTAAATAGTGTTGCAAATCATTCTCAATTACAATAATATCGTACTCGCTCATAAGTGATAGGCAGTGGACGACCTCACCTCACAACACTGCCGAAACTTGCTGAATTAACATATGCTCACATGTTGATTCAGCGAACATTGATACTCCCCCTCGATTATCAATGTCTTAAGCTGAATGCTCACCTATTCAGTTTAAACCAGATAAGCCGGACCTTTTGGTCCGGCTTTTTTTATATTTATGCCTGCTTACAAAAAAGATTAAATTATTATCAGAATTTATGTAAATAGTGTTGCAAATCATTCTCATTCGTATATTATCTATATCAACACGTCAGACGGCAGGCTCCCCTCACAAGTTGTGCTGTCATGCTTTAGAAATATCGCATTTCGTGTGTGTAGTCCTATAGGTGCTGAGTTCAGGCCTCAGCGCCTATAGGGATCGGAGAAATCGATTTGGATACTCCAAGCACAGGCTCTTGTCATTAAAGCAAATTGCTTAACCGGATCCCTAAGGGCTCCGGTTTTTTTTATTCAAAAAGTTTAAGCTTCAAATTTAAAAAACTAGTCTCCTTCTGCAAAGGGATAAATGAATTCCCTTTCTATGGAGAGTGTATTTACTTGCCGAGTGCTGTGGAGGGATGACTTCAGCGTTAGGGGGAGGGTGACTACTAGATTGGAGGGAAAAGCTAATAGGGATAAGGTCGGGGGAGTTTGGCTCCCCCAGCGTTTTACATCATTGTCTTTAACTTATGTTAAACCGTTTCATTTTGTTAAATAGGTCTTCAGCCATATTTTTAAAGCTGGTGGCTATTCCTAAAGAGCTTTGTGAGAGCTCTTTCGCTGTCATATTTTGATCATTTAAGTGCGTTAAGTTTTGGTTTATCTCATCCGTTACTTGGCTTTGCTGCTCCGTTGCTGTGGCAATCTGGATCGCCATATCATTGACCTGATTAGCGGATGTGCCAATGGCATTTAAGATTTCTTGTGTGCTCTCTACCAATTCAACGGATGCCGATACTTGCGATGAGCCGTCTCTGATCGATGAAACCGCTTTGCTTACTCCCGATTGAAGCTTCTCAATCATTGATTGAATCTCTTCAGTTGATGCTTGGGTTTTGCTGGCTAGAGATCTGACTTCATCTGATACAACGGCAAATCCACGTCCGTGATCGCCTGCGCGGGCTGCTTCAATTGCGGCGTTTAATGCAAGAAGATTAGTTTGATCAGCGATACCCCTGATAACATCAAGTACTGAGGCAATGCTTTCTGATTCCAAGGCAAGTTTAGAGATCACTTGTTCTGCGTTTGATACAGAGTGTGAAAGGTTTTGAATTTGAACTACAGAGTCATTAATAATGTTGAGCCCATTACTACTGATATCTACTGTTTTAGCTGATTCGGATGAGGTTTGTTGTGCATGTTCAGCCACTTCACGTATAGCTGTATTAAACTCAAATACGGCTGAGGCAATCATCTCCACACCTTGGCTTTGTTTATTAACAATCGCCATGCTGTTATTAGCGGAATCGTGCAGTGTTTGAGCATCGGCATTCATTAATGATGCCCGTTGGCGAATATCCGTTATTAATGTTTCTAAATTGGCGACAAAATCATCAAATACGCTAGCTAATTCGCCTAACTCATCTTTTCTCTGTGAGTTTATTCTAAGCGTTAAGTCTCCATTGCCTTGGCTGATTTCTTTAATGCTGTGGGTTAATTGTGTAATGCTGTTTACTAATAGCTTAGGAGTGAAATAGGTGAGTGCCCCAGCAATAGTGAGTACAATAAGTATAAAAATACCTAAGCTGAGACTGACCTCTTCGATTCTTTGGGCGAGGTGCTCACGTTTATTACGCGATTTTGTGTCAAGAGCTTCACCTGCTAAATCATACAGTCCTCTTAGACTAGCAAAAGCCGGACCCGCCTGCTGGTCGCTCCAAGTTTCAGCTTCATCTATACGTCCATTATCAACTAAGGTAAAAGTTCGTTCTGCTTTTGTCTTCCAGTTATTGAAGGCTGAGTCAAAGGTATCCAGTTGCTGCATAATGTCAGGATATTCCTTCATCAGCGCTCTGTATTGATTCATGCGTTCAAAGGCTTGGTCAGCGTTTTCATTGAAGTCTTTTTTTACTGAGCTGTCTCTTTTACCTAGTAGGTAATTTAATTCAGCTTCTTTGGCCTGATACAGATCCCTGTCTGCATTAAGTACAGCTGAAATGGCGGGTAAGTAATTTGTGCCAAATCGATTAACTCCATCTTTGAGCTCATCGGTTAGTAATTTGGCAGAAAATGAGATTAATAATATAGCTAAAGTCAGCATCACCATCGCTGCTGATAACTTGAACCTGATACTATGGAATATGTTTTTTTTCATTATTATTTTGTTCCTAAATAAACGGTTACCCTCCAATATAGGCTATAAAATCTAAAAGTGGAATTTGTTGATTAGGGTTTTTCTTATAGGGCTTTCAATAGCTCGATAAAATTATCTGATCAGCGGTAAGCTGATGTGATGATGAGAAAATGGGTCTTTTTAAATCTTAAATTTTACTGATAAATAAGTTGATTCGAGAAGGCTGAGTTCTCTCTTACTCGCCCTGTATGCATAACCCCGTTCTTGGTTAAAAAACTTCATTACCCCTCACTCTATTTCTTCGTTATTTGTGTCAATTATTGCTTTTGATTGGCATAAGAAAGCGCACCAAAAAGTTGTCTCATACCAACAAAGGCAGTCATTGCGCAACATTGTCTATCTTTGTCATATATAGCTATTAGGTTGTGAAAATAACTAACCCCTTGTTTTTATTGGTTTAATTTTTTTGGCCCGAAAAATGCTTTGATCTAAATCAATATGAATTTACCGGAGCCGTAGTATGGGTGCATCTATCTCACTTGATTTCATCACACATAGGTTCAGTTCTTCAGCGGAACCTACGCTGAAAGATATTGAAAATCGAATTGAACCAAGCGAACTGGTTGCCCTGATTGGGCGAAGTGGTTGTGGTAAATCCACGCTGTTACACATGATGGCGGGTTTATTAATACCGTCTGAAGGCTGTGTACGTATCAACAGTCATCAGGTGGCTAAGCCTAGTGCAAAGTGGAACATGATGTTTCAGAAAGCATCTCTCTATCCTTGGATGAGTGTGAAAGAGAATGCTGCATTGGGATTGCTTTTTGATGGTGTCCCAAAAGCTGAGGCGGAGGAACGGGTCGACACTTTACTGGATATGGTTGGCCTGAGTGATAAGAAAAATGCCAATGTGCAAAGCCTATCAGGTGGCCAGCAGCAGAGGGTTGCATTAGCGCGTTCACTAGCGACCGAGCCGGAAGTCCTGCTTTTGGATGAGCCTTTTTCTGCGCTTGATGCGTTTACCCGGACTCAGCTTCAGGAAGAGGTGCCCAATATCTGCCGTGAACGGGGGATAACTATGGTGATTGTGACCCATGATATTGATGAAGCGGTTGCGATGGCTGATCGCGTATTAATTATGTCTCAAAATCCTGGTCGTATTGTCGGTGAGCAGAAGGTTGATCTGCCTTGGCCGCGACGTCACATGGATACAGGCTTTCAAACTATGCGTGATGAATTAATGCAGCAGTTTAAAGGCACAGATACCGGGTTGGCAGGGCGTAAAGCTGTCGATTCAGATGAATCTGATGTTGCCGAATCTGCCGCGTGATAGCGACCCAATTTTAAGAGGATTTCACAATGAAAAAGCATAAATCTATACAGAATGAAATTTCCGACATAGATCAGGATTATCTACAGAAATATGAGATGAGCCGTCGTGACTTTATGATGGATAGTCTTGCTATGGGTGGACTAGCCACAATGTTTGGGCTTTCAGCGAGTATGCCTGCTTGGGCTGATATTCAACCGCCTGCTGACGAAGTGGTGCGTATTGGTTATCTACCGATTACCGATGCAACGGTGCTATTAGTAGCCCATGAGAAAGGTTTTTTTGCTGAAGAGGGGCTTAAATCAGAGAAGCCTACCCTTATTCGCGGTTGGTCTCCTCTAGTTGAAGGCTTTGCCGCGGGTAAATTTAACCTTGTGCACTTCCTTAAACCTATTCCTATTTGGATGCGATACAACAATGGGTTTCCCGTCAAAATCATGTCTTGGGCACATTTGAATGGGTCCGGTGTGGTAGTTGGGAAACATGTTAAAGCGGATGGTTTTGCTGATCTAGGTGGAAAGCAGGTTGCCGTACCTTATTGGTATTCAATGCATAATATTGTGTTGCAAATGGCGTTACGTCATGTAGGCCTTAAGCCTGTTATTAAGGGGCAGGGGGAGACCGTTGCCGCAGATGAAGTCAATCTTCAGATAATGCCACCACCTGATATGCCGCCAGCATTGGCCGCTAAAAAAATCGATGCTTTCATCGTTGCTGAACCTTTTAATGCTGCGGGTGAGTTGTTAGCGGGCGGTAAAATGTTGCGCTTTACGGGTGATATGTGGCGTAACCATCCTTGCTGTGTTGTGTGTATGAATGAAGTTCAGGTGAACGCTAATCCTGAATGGACGCAAAAAGTGATGAACGCCATTGTTAAAGCTCAGATCTATGCTCAGCAAAACAAGAAAGAAGTCGCCCATATGATGTCTAGGGATGGCAAGCGTTATCTCCCCATGAAAGCGAATGTGGTTGAGCGTGCGATGACACTGTATGGCGAAGAGGATTATGCCACTCCTGATGCGATTCAGAATCCTGAATGGGGCAGCGGTCGTATCGACTTCCAGCCATGGCCATTCCCATCGGCGACGAAGCTTATAGTCAATGAGCTTAAACATACCTTAGTGAGTGGCGACACCACCTTCCTGAAAGAGTTGGATGCAGATTTTGTAGCTAAAGACTTGGTTGATTACCGCTTTGTTAAAGCCGCAATGGAAAAACACCCAGGTTGGGAAAATGCGCCTGGCTTTGATGCAGAAAATCCATTTGAGCGTGAAGAGGTGGTTAAGATATGAGCACTAGCAACACTCAATCATTTGCTATGACGAATGTGGTACCTAATATGCCTCAGTTATTTGGCTGGCTTAAATCATTGCAATATCCTGCGCTGGGTATTGCCTGCTTGCTCGCGCTTTGGTGGGTTGGTGGTTACATGATCGAAAATGATCCGGATCTAAGTGCATTTTCAGCGTTTGCTCCGGCGCCGACCTTTAGTGCCTTGGCAGATTTAGTGCGCAGTGGCGAGGTTTGGGAGCCTATAGGTTCGAGCTTGTATCGCATTTTGGCTGGATTGGTTTGGGGGATTGTTATTGGTGTGCCTGTGGGGGTTGTTGTGGGGTATTTTGCCACTGCTCTAAAAGTCACCAATGTTCCTTTTCAGTTTTTGCGCATGATCAGTCCTTTGGCATGGATGCCCATTGCGGTGCTGGGGTTCGATAGCTGGGACTCGGCTATTATCTTCCTGATCGTGATGGCAACCGTATGGCCGATTATTTTCTCAACGGCGCATGGTGTGCGCCGCATTGATCCTAACTGGTTCAAGGTAGCGCGTAACCTCGGCGCTTCAGGCTTTCAAATGCTACACCGGATCATACTTCCTGCAATTATGACGGATGTCATGGCAGGTATTCGTTTAGCTGTTGGAGTTGCTTGGGTTGTCCTTGTACCTGCTGAATACCTAGGGGTTACTAGTGGTTTAGGCTACGCAATTAACGATGCTAGGGACACATTAGCTTATGACTATCTAGCGGCAGTCGTGCTTGTAATTGGGGTGATCGGCTATTGTTTAGATACGATCTGTAGCGTTTTAATAAAACGTTTTAACTGGCATGTGGAGTAATGGCAGCGTACAGGTTATCCAGTGTTGGTTGCTGGATAACCCAAACGACAGAGCCGTTTTTATAACGGCTTTTCGCATAGTCATCGCAATATACCGATTAACTGTAGTCGGTTTTTCGGGTTGCAGAGGTTAGGGCTTATGGATTACTCAACAGATGTGAATAAAAATGCAGAGAGTGATGCTGGGGCATCAGATCTGACTGTATTGCATGAATCGGCGAAACTTATTGGTCAGTCTGCCACGCCTGAAATCGCTATTTCAGGCACGTTACGATTAATGTCGCAGATGCTGGGGTTGAACCGAGGACGCGTATTACTCCCTTCAGCGACCAATGAAAATCTACAGATTCGTTACAGCTATGGTTTACGTGATGAGGAGCGTCGCTTAGGTGTTTACAAGATTGGTGAAGGGATTACTGGTAGTGTAATGAAAAGTGGCCAGCCTGCGGTCATTCAGAATATAGATGAAGAACAAAACTATCTATTCCGAGCGGTTGATCGAGAGACCTTGCCTGATGGTGTTGTTGCCTATATGGCGGTGCCGATTATGGATGGAAATTCCACTATTGGGGTGCTTGCTGCTCATCGTTTAAGAATGCGACCCCGTGCGATCGATAGTGATCTTATGATTTTACGTATTCTATCCACTTTTATTGCACAGATTATTAGTATCAACAATTTGATTAAGGAGCGCACTAGCTATCTACAGGAGGAGAATAGGGAGCTAAAAGATGCGCTACAAAATCAGAGTGGCGAAAATAACCACGGTATTTTAGGGGAAAGCCAAGCGGTTCGTGATGCTTTGAAGCAGATCAGCCGAGTAGCAGATACAGTGGTTACTGTGCTGCTAACAGGGGAGTCGGGTACAGGTAAAGAGCGCTTTTCTCAGGTATTGCATCTGAATAGCTCGCGTAGGGATCAGCCCTTTGTAGCGATCAATTGTGCAGCTATACCCGAGCAGTTATTAGAATCGGAGCTGTTCGGTCATGAGCGGGGTGCGTTTACCGGCGCGTCTGCGAGTAAAAAAGGTAAGATTGAACTCGCCAGCGGGGGCACTCTCTTTCTTGATGAGATTGGTGATCTGAATATGGAGCTACAATCCAAGCTGCTGCGTATTCTGGAAAATCAGGTTATTCAGCGAGTGGGTGGGGTTAAGGATATCCCTGTTGATGTACGGATCATTACGGCAACCCATAAGAACTTACAAGAGGCGGTTAATAAAGGAACGTTCCGCCTTGACCTTTTTTACCGTCTCAATGTTTTCCCTATTCATCTGCCGCCGTTAAGAGAGCGGGCTGGGGATGTGAGAATATTGGCAAGTCACTTTCTACTTAGCGCAAACACCGAATATAGCCGCCATACCGTGTTTGATAAAGGGGTGATGGATCGTTTAGAAACCTATAATTGGCCCGGTAATATTCGTCAGCTTGAAAATGTCATTAAGCGCTCGGTATTAATCAGTCTTGAGGGAACGATTACGGTCAATGATATAGAGATGATTCTACGGCAGGAGTCCGCCATTAATGAACATCTGGAGGCAGGTCAGCCGTCGGATAGGGTTCCAGCAGGGGCTTCTTTCTCCACTGACCGGACCGAAGCTGCTTTGCCGGCGCAACCTCAATCTTTGCCTTCATCGCCGCAGTCATCGGTTTACGCTTCTACCCAAAATAGGCCCTATAGTTGGGTGCGTAAAGATGAAGCCGGCGCAATAGAAGAGGCACTTAAGCATACGGGAGGGAATAAAACCCGTGCGGCTGCTATGTTGGGGATGTCGCCGCGACAGTTTAGGTATCGTATAGAAAAGCTTGGATTGCCGCTTAATCTTAGCCGCGAATAAAGTATAAATTTATCATACGTGAGGGAGAGGGAATATAGGGATGTTATTCCCCCTTTATAGTACTTGTCAGCTTTTATCTAGAGTGCCAGCGCCGCGCTGCAACCCCTTCATTACAGCTATAGCTGTCTAGCTTATCTAACAGGGCCTTTCTTCTTTCTTTTCAAATGTATATTCCAGTCTCTTTTTATAAGGATTGCTTTCAGTAAGGAGGCCTTAGTGCTCGCAGCTTTCTTGTTGAGGATGATAATTCGCAAATGGCATTGACTGACAATGGTGGACGTTAGTGCGGTTGATAGATTTGTAAAACATTTGAATGATTTCTATCTATTTGTTTTATATATGAATTATTGTTTCTGGAACAGTTGTTGATAGGTATTTACAGGAAGATAAACAATTTTGGACTTATACCTATAAATTATACTTTTCTGGAGTTTTAAAATGACAACAGTTCTATTGGAGCCTCAAGAATTACAGGACAAGATTGATAGCGAGAAAGTGGTACTTATTGATACCCGTAATCCAGAGCAGTTTGCCGCAGGCCATATCCCAGGTGCTGTGAATATTCATGATATTTTTACCTTTTTAGCTGCATCTACACCAGAAGGTATTGCGGAGTTGAAAGGTAAGTTTGCCCGTGTGTTTGGTGATGCGGGGTTGTCGGGAGAAGAGACCGCGGTTGTTTATGAGGACTCAATGAACTCAGGCTTTGGTCAATCTTGTCGTGGATACTTTTTGTTATCTTATCTCGGCTATCCAAAAGTATCGATTTTGCATGGTGGTTTTCAGGCTTGGCAAGCTGCAGGCTTAGAAGAGACAACGGAAGTTATAACACCTACTGCCGCAGAGTTTCCGTTGGATCATGGCGCAGACGATTTGATGGTAGATAAGCATGATGTGTTAAAAGCGATCGACAATGACGATATTGTTTTGCTTGATGTGCGTGATGTTGATGAATGGGTCGGCACTAGCTCCTCCCCTTATGGAAAAGATTTCTCCTCACGAAAGGGACGCCTGCCTGGTGCGCGTTGGCTTGAATGGTATCGCTTAATGAAGCCGGGTGCTGTGCCGGTGTTTAAATCCTCAGAAGAGGTGTTGGCGGATTGCGCAAGTGTCGGTATTAATAAAGACAGTAACGTCTATATCTATTGTTTTAAGGGAGCTAGAGCATCAAATACGTTGGTGGCATTGAAAGCGGCAGGTATTGATAATGTAAAACTCTACTTCGGATCATGGAATGAGTGGGCAGAGGATGAGGCCCTGCCTATAGAAACGGGTCTACCTTACGCTTGTTAAAGAATATGTGTTGCTGATTAAAAACCCTGAACGTCTGTTTGGGGTTTTTTTATGTCCGGTCTGTAGATCTAAGGTTGTTGATGTCGTTTAGGTAAAAGGAGATGTCTGCTAGATAAGTGACAATGCTTAACAATGTCCATATTACAATTTATGACAATGCTAAATAAAACAGACAGGGAAATGCAAAAAATAATTTAAGTTATTGATTTTAAATAATTAATTAATGTTGGCATTGTTAGTGCAATTATCCAAGAAACATCTGAAATGTTTATAACAAAATATACAGTTCTGCTAAATCTTTTGGAGAAAAACATGAATACAGCAATGACACCAAAAACTGTTTCTAGCCACCTACGTTCGATTGATCGTGATGGTTTGATGGCATTTGCAGAAAAGGGACTTAACAACCCAGGTAATCGTGGCACAAACAAAGTTCATACCATCACTGATGGTCAGTACCGTACGGTGAGTCATATCAATCAGCATGAAGTGGTCGTTGATGAGCCATTGCACCTGTTTGGTGAAGACACAGCGCCAGCGCCGGGTGAAATCGTATTGTCAGGCCTAGGTGGTTGTTTGTGTGTAGGTATTACTGCTGTAGCGACTTGGAAACAAGTAAAACTGAGCAAACTAGAAGTTTTTCTAGAGGGTGATATAGGTAATCCTGCTGCATGGGGTGCCGGTGGTGCTGAGATGGAGCCTGAACAGATGGGTTTTCAGGAGATTCGTGTGAAGGTTCTAATTGAAGGCGATGCGTCACGTGAAGAGTTGGATGAAATTGTAACCCGCGCTAACTATTTCTCTCCAGTTGCGAACACTATGCGTAACCCAATTCCTTTCAGCATTAGCTTGATGGATTAATTGGATCACTAACTGACTTTGAGAGGTATGCCATGAATAGCGTTGCAGTTTCTTCAATTACAGCTCCTACAGCTACTACAGCTCGTTGGGCCGATGATGCCAAGGTGCTTGCCGATGTCGGTTTGGCTGCGCAGCAACAACTTGCGCCAGCAGCTAAGCGTATTGATGAGGGGTACTACCCGCTCGATATCATGGCAAGCCTCGGTCAGGCAGGTGCTTATGCTGGTCATTTAGATCAGCATGGTTGCCGGTTTGATTTATCGATTTCAGCGATGAGTGAAATTAGTCGTCATTGTGGTGCTACAGGTTTCTTGACCTGGGCCCATGATGTATGTGGCTTATATATGGAGCAATCAGGTAACCCCGCTTTGCTCGCACGGCTTGGTGATCATACTGCGGGGCTAACGTTTGGTGGTACAGGGTTATCTAATCCGATGAAAGCCCTCGCCGGTATTGAAAATATGGCCTTTAAAGCTAAAAAAGTACCCGGTGGTTACAGTGTCAGTGGCACCTTGCCTTGGGTGAGTCATATAGCTAAAGGCCAATATTGTGGCGCGGTTGCTGCGGTCGACCGTAGTGACGGCAGTCGTTCCCACGAGATTATGTTCCTACTGGATTTAGATGAGCGGGTAAGTTTACGTGCCTGTCCGGAGTTTTCCGGCATGGAAGGTACAAGTACATGGGCTATTACGCTCGTCGATTATTTTGTCAGTGAAGATCAGATGATTGCTGATCCTGCACGACCTTTTATACAACGTATTCGCGGTGCTTTTGTTCTACTACAGGTAGGCATCGCAGCCGGTATTATTCAGGGATCTATTGACTCTATGAGGGCAGTCGAACCTACCTTAGGTCATGTAAATCAATACCTCCACAACCGTCCAGATGAACTGCAAGCTGAGTTTGATGACCTGGTTGCCCGCACGATGGTATTAGCGAAAACCCCTTATGAAGGTAGTAAAGAATTTTTCCTTGATGTGTTAGATGTGCGTTCTCAAGGGGCCGAGTTATGCCTTAAAGCCTCCCAGTCGTCACTGCTACATCAAGGTGCCAAAGGTTATTTAATGAGCGCGGCTCCCCAACGCCGTATTCGTGAAGCGCATTTCGTCGCTATAGTCACACCAGCCATTAAACACCTTCGCTGGGAAATGGCTAAGCAAATGCGAGAGGAGGTACCAGCATGAGTAACCAATTTCCAGAATGGAGGCAGTATCTCTGTCGTGCCTGCGGCCTTATTTATGATGAAGAGAAGGGCGATCCAGATAGTGGTTTAGCACCGGGTACCCGTTTCGAAGATATACCCGATGATTGGGAGTGCCCTCTTTGCGGTGTTACCAAAACAGATTTTGAATTATTTGAAAAACCAGTAGCCGCAGTTATCGAGCAAGCTGAAAATTTCAGCAGTGAACCAGGCATTGTCGTTGTGGGTGCAGGGCTGGCAGGTTGGGCCGCTGTTGACGCGATTCGTCAACTTGATCAACAGGTGCCGATCACGCTCGTTAGTGCTTGTCAGGGTGATATTTATCACAAGCCTGAGTTATCGGTTGCTATTAGTCGGGGTTTAGATAAAGCAGCACTGATCAAAGAAACCGGTATTGATGCCGCACGTCGTTTAGGTGTGCAGCTCATATCATCCACCTTTGTTGTAGGTATTACGCCTGAATTAAATCAGTTACGTACTACTCGGGGCTCATTAACCTATACAAAATTAATATTAGCTCAGGGCGCTAAACCGGCTCTGCCTAAGCAGCTACCCCCTAGTCTGTGTTGGCGAGTGAATGATTTGAATAGTTGGTCTGGTATGCAACAAGCATTGGCAAAAGGTCCCCAGAAGATCGCTATTGTCGGTGCAGGAATGATTGGTTGTGAAATCGCGGAAGATTTTATTCGCGCTGGACATCAGGTTGCATTATTGGATCGCAATGACCTCCCGTTAGCCGGTTTACTGCCCACCTTAGCCTCTAAGCGTTTGGCAGAAAGCCTTTCCCGTTTAGGCGTGGATTATAGGGGGAATGATGAAATTACAGAGATTACTGAGTTACCTAATGGACAGAAGCAGATCCACTTTAAGCGAGGCAACACACTTGATGTTGATCAAGTCTTAGCGGCAACGGGTCTTATGACCGATAACCGTATTGCCCGTCATGCTGGGTTGGATTTTGAGCGAGGTATTAAGGTGGATATGAACACGTTGCAAACGAGTGAACCCGATATCTATGCGTTGGGTGACTGCATCAGTATCCAAGGTACGCCCTGTCGCTTTATTGAACCGATCAAGCACCAAGCTAAATCAATTGCCCATGCCATTCTTGAGCACGATAGCCGTGGCTATGAGCACAGTACACCGGTAGTGCGGTTGAAAACCCGCTCATTGCCAGTGGTGATAAATGGACTACCAGTAGCTGATGTAGCTTGGACGCTGATTTATGAAGATGCAGAAACCTTGATTATGGAACAAACAATTGAGAATCAGCTAGTGGCTCATTTAAAAGTGGGGTCAGGCTCACAGACTCAAGCGGCATAACTTTTATAGCAGGGTTGTAACGAAATACAGCTGTGCAAACAATGACATCGATCTTTATTGAAGGAAGACAACATGATTAGTAATCGCGAAGAAGTAACACAACTGATTTTGTCCGCTAAAGTACGCAAAGGTATTAAGTGGGGTTCTGTGGCTGAAACTATTGGTCTTTCAAAAGAGTGGACTACTGCTGCATGTTTAGGCCAGATGACCTTCGACAAAGAGCAGGCTGAAAAAGTAGGTGAACTATTTGAGTTATCAGATGAAGCGATCGCTTGGTTGCAAGTTACACCCTACAAAGGCTCTTTACCTACCGCTGTACCAACGGACCCATTGTTATACCGCTGGTATGAGATTGTGAGCGTGTACGGCAGTACGATTAAAGAGTTGATCCATGAAGAGTTTGGTGACGGTATTATGAGCGCGATCGACTTCTCTATGGATATTGAGCGCGAAGAAGACCCTAAAGGCGATCGTGTAAATGTCGTTCTTTCAGGTAAATTCCTTCCGTACAAAACCTACTAGCGTTTTATAGTCGGTACCCACTTGTTGGGTATCGGCTTTTTTCCTTGCCGGCCAGTTAATAACACAACGCTTTATTCTACTTGCAAAATTTCCTCATACATATCTCTTACCAAGCCTCTGGAGCTAATTAATGGCACCTGTAGTAGAACCCTTTTTTGATAGCACTACATCAACCTTCAGTTATGTGATTCATTCAGGTATAGGTAGTCAGTGTGCGGTTATTGATTCAGTACTTGGGTACAAAGCTAACTCAGGTAAAACGAATACTGACGTTGTGGATAAGATTCTCGTATTTATTGAGCAGATGAAGCTTAACGTTGACTGGATTCTTGAAACCCATATCCATGCGGATCACCTCTCTGCTGCAACTTATATAAGAAGTAAAGTCGGTGGACGGATAGCGGTTAGTCAGCAGGTCACTCAAGTGATCCATAGCTTCTCAAAACTGTTTAATGTGTCTGAATCTGATGATGAATTAGTCGCTAATTTCGATTACCTGTTTGATCAGGATGAGGAATTTACTATTGGACCTATTCAGTGCAAGGCGCTTTATTCCCCCGGCCATACACCGGCTGATATTGCGTATGTCGTAGCTGAAAAGATGATTTTTGTGGGTGATACCTTATTTATGCCAGATGTTGGTACCGCACGATGTGATTTCCCTGGGGGTTCCGCTGAAACCTTATATGCTTCAATTCGTAGAATTCTTGCTTATCCTGAGGATACTCAACTGATGATGTGCCATGACTACCCGCCTGCTACACGTACACATCAATCGGTAACAACCGTTGCAGAGCAGCGTAAGCATAATATTCATATAAACGATAAGGTGGATGAAACCGCATTTATCAGTGCGCGTAACAGCCGTGATAAAACTTTAGACTCGCCCCAGCTTTTGTTCCCCTCTGTACAAGTAAATATCCGAGCAGGGGAGTTTCCAAAAGCGGAAAGTAATGGTTTACAGTATTTGAAAATCCCACTGAATTTTTTGTAAGGGTTTGATGTTAAATATTTTTAAAGCGAATGGGCGGTTATCTTTTCCGCCCAGAATCATGCCACTGCTGTTCATCTAGAAACAGATAGACCGTTTTACTCAGGCAAAATCCAGTGTCAGCACAACACGCTTCTCACCTTGTTTCACCGCTGGAGATCGATGTACTGCACCTAAACCCTCATTGCCATACCAGCCTTCGCCTTTTAGTAGAACAATATCACCTTTGTTTACTTGCTGAATGTCGGCCATCTGAGAGTATAAACCTGAGACATCATCGCTTAAGCCCATATTACCCGGCCCAAGTTTATTACGATCTACATCGTCATTGCTGAGCCATTCGGTTCCTGACCCTTGATAAGTGCTCACCAGTCGACAACCTAACTTATCTATATGGAAGCGGGGGCACATAGCACGATCTAACACTTGTAATCGTAGGCCTATCTCATCAAGCTCGAACAAGCAGCTATACATCTCTACTAACAAAACGAGATCGTCTAAAAATACGGATTGTCCTGCCAAATCAGGTAGTGAGGATTTTAGCGACGCTAGCGCCGTTTTATGGTTGATCACAGAGCGGAGATTAAAATGTGGTTTGTTATGAACTAGTTCTTGGCAATAGAGCGCGATCTCATCAGGTAGTGAGCGTTGTACAATAACTAGATTGACCTGTTCTTCGTAGATTGATGTCATCGCTGCAGGAGAGTCTCCTGTTACATAGTTATTTTCATGCTGGTAATGCTCTAAATAAGTATTACTGTCTACTGACTCTGTGGCACCCACTGCGATCACCTGTCCTAATGAAATAAATCATTATAATATAACATAATGATTTATTTTGAGTCCCCCGCAATAGAAAATTATCTGCATATCACTGTTACCAATGCTGTGTTTATACCTTATGAAGGTTTGAGTCTTATATTTCAGTATGCTAATTTAATGTTAACTATCCGCTTTGGATCGGTGGGGTAATTACATAGGTTTATGTGACTAGATTTATGCGACCTCGTTGCGTTACTTGCCCGAATAGCCCCCTCTGAATTTTAGTGATGCCGTTCCTGTTCTATACCTAGGTGATTGACATCAAGGAAATTTCAGCCAGTTTGTTCGATACTACTTTAGGATTAAGTTAACTTTTTGTTTAAACGACATGTGAAGTCACCGTACATATAGGTCTGATTGTTGGCAGATCTACGTGCCTCTCCCTGATGATCAAATATGCCGAGATGGAACATAGTGTTGTTAATAACAGGACTAGTGCTGTTTGTAATAACTAGGTACAACGATTTAATAATGATTTGTTGACGAATTTTGGATAATGGAGAAAGACGTGAAGCGAGTAATAATTGTTGTGGTTTTAATACTTGCCACTGTAGGCGGCTGGCTCCTATGGCAGAACCTTCAAGCACCTGAACTGCCGGAAGGTCTCGCTTCGGGGAATGGACGTATTGAAGCGGTACAGATTGATATATCAACAAAAATCGCTGGGCGTGTAGAAACGATCTCTGCGAAAGAGGGCGACCTTGTTGAGAAAGGGCAAGTCGTTGCAACGATTGATACTGCTCAACTGCATGCTCAATTGTTACGTGCAGAGGCGGTCATTGCGAGTGCCGAAAGCCAAGTAGCAGCGGCAGAGGCATCTATTGCACAAGCTAAGGCTAAGCTTATTCTTGCCGAACAGGAACTGAGTCGCGCGCGGGAACTGGTGAAAAAGGGTCATACCAGTAAAGAGTCTTATGACACCCGTGTAAGTGAGGTCGCTGTTGCTAAGGCCAATCTGAATGCAGCTAATGCCACATTGGTATCGCAGGAACGTAATGTTGATGCGGCACGGGCAGATGCACAGGGAATCCAGACACAGATTGATGATGCCGTCTTAGTCGCGCCAAGTTTAGGACGAGTATTGTATCGCCTTGCGGAACCCGGTGAAGTATTAGGCAGTGGTGGTAAAGTGTTAACACTAGTGAATCTTGCTGATGTTTATATGGAGACCTTTCTGCCCTCATCTCAGGCCCATCGTGTTTCTATAGGTGCTGAGGCGCGGGTGAAGCTAGATATTCTTGATGTAGCGATTCCAGCAAGGGTTAGCTTTGTTTCCCCCGAATCCCAATTTACACCAAAAGAGGTGGAGACAGCGAGTGAGCGAGAAAAGCTCATGTTTCGTGTCAAAGTGCGCGTGCCAGAAACTCTAGTACAGGCGTATATAGACCGTGTAAAAACAGGGGTGCGAGGTGTAGCTTATATTCAGCTTGCTCCACTACCGGGCGAAGCGCTACCTGAGTGGCCAGCATTCCTCCAGAAGCTTCCAGCAAAAATTAATCCAGATAACATTAGTAACCACTAGCGGGTGCCAACTATGGCTGAACAGGATCGTCCGATCGCTCGTATTCAGGGTGTTACACATAGCTACAAAAAGGTCCATGCCGTTGATGATATAACGCTGGATATTCCTTCTGGTTTAATGGTTGGTTTATTGGGTCCCGACGGTGTTGGTAAGTCGACTTTGATGGGGCTGATCTCTGGCGCGCGTAAATTGCAAAAGGGGCATCTTGAGGTGCTGGGCGGTGATATGACTTCGGTCGATCATCGAAAAATTGTTGGCCCTGGGATTGCCTATATGCCCCAAGGGCTAGGTAAAAACCTGTATGCAGAATTAAGTGTTGAAGAGAATCTCGACTTCTTCGGTAAGCTTTTTGGCCAAAGCACAAGTGAGCGTAAAACACGCATTGAGCGATTAACTAAAGCAACGGGGCTACATCCCTTCCTCTCCCGACCTGCAGGTAAGCTGTCAGGGGGGATGAAACAGAAATTGGGTCTTTGCTGCTCGCTGATTCATGATCCTGATCTGCTAATATTAGATGAGCCTACCACGGGCGTAGACCCCCTATCTCGGCGTCAGTTTTGGGCACTGATCGCAACCATTCGTAAAGAACGTCCTAATATGAGTGTACTGGTTTCCACCGCCTATATGGATGAGGCAGAGGGTTTTGATTGGCTGGTGGCTATGGATGCCGGTCGAGTACTTGATACAGGTACGCCAGAGAGTTTAAAAGAGAAAACCGGCGCTGAGGATTTGGAAGCGGCGTTTGTGCGGTTGTTGCCTGAAAGTAAACGTGGTGACATGAGTGAATTGGTTATTCCACCTTTAGAAGAAAAGGGTGGAGAGCCAGCGATTGTCGCTAAAAATTTGACCCGCCGTTTTGGAAATTTTACCGCGGTTGATAATGTTAGCTTTGAGATACAAGCGGGTGAGATTTTTGGCTTTCTTGGCTCAAACGGTTGCGGTAAAACAACGACGATGAAAATGTTAACAGGATTGTTGCCAGTTTCAGAAGGCGAGGCCTATCTGTTTGGTCATTCTGTTAATGCGGATGATCTGGAAACCCGCAAACGTGTTGGTTTTATGACTCAGGCATTCTCCCTTTACGGTGAATTGAGTGTCGAGCAAAACCTAAAATTACATGCCCGCTTATTCCATTTAACGCCGGAGAAAACCGCTGAGCGTATTAATACCCTTGTTGAACGTTTTAGTTTGCGTGAACATCTGGGTGTATTGGCATCATCCTTACCTTTAGGTATTCGTCAGCGCCTTTCTTTAGCGGTTGCAGTTATCCATGAGCCGGAGATGCTGATTCTCGATGAGCCTACATCGGGTGTAGATCCTATTGCGCGAGATGGGTTTTGGGAGTTGTTGGTTGAGCTCTCACGGAAAGACAAAGTAACAATCTTTATCTCCACCCATTTTATGAACGAAGCGCTGCGCTGTGATCGTATATCACTTATGCATGCAGGGCGGGTACTGGTTTATGATGAGCCCAAGCACTTGGTTGAGGCAAAAGGAGCTGCTTCGTTAGAGGAGGCCTTTATTGGTTACCTTGAAGACGCGATCGGTGATAAGAGTGATGAAGCGAATAATGATAGTGCTATTCCAGCCACCTCACTAGCTGAAACCGCTGTAGGGTTGAGCGATGTTCAGCTCCCTCAGTCGTCAGAGACAAAAAAACAAGGGTTTAGTCTAAACAGGCTGCTTGCATATAGCTATCGCGAAATTATGGAGGTGATGCGAGATCCTGTGCGTATGGCGTTTGCCTTTCTTGGTAGTTCTCTGTTGTTGATTGTTATCGCGTATGGCATCTCATTGGATGTTGAAGATTTAACTTATGCTGCACTCGATAATGATAAAACCCCCGAAAGTCGTGAATATCTGAGTAACTTTGAAGGCTCGCGTTATTTTAGTGAACAACCGGCGTTAACCAGTAAAGATGAGCTTGAACGGCGGTTGAAGTCCAATGATATTACCTTAGCTATAGAGATCCCACCGGGCTTCGGTCGCGACCTTAAAAAAGGAGAAACACCGAGTGTTTCAGCGTGGATCGATGGCGCTAATACCACTCGAGCAGGCACTATTGCCGGTTATGTCAGCGGTGCACATATTCATTATCTGACGCAATTAGCGACGAATGCAGGTGTTGATGCAAGTGCGGTCTCAAAAGTCACGCTTGAGCCACGCTATCGTTATAACCCTTCTTTCGAGACCATCTACTCTATGGGGCCGAAGACTCCAGCTATGTTGTTATTACTGTTCCCAGCGATTTTGATGGCGGTAAGTATGGCAAGGGAGAAGGAGATCGGTACTATCACCAACTTTTATGTCACACCAACAAGCCGATTTGAATTCTTGCTCGGTAAGCAATTGCCCTATATTGCTATTGGTATGGTCAACTTTATTATTTTGACCTTGCTGGTGGTGTTTCTGCTGGATGTGCCTCTGAAGGGGAGCCTATTAGGTTTATCATTAGGAGCATTGTTCTATATTTTTGCTGCGACTAGCTTTGGTTTATTGATCTCAACTGTTACAAAATCTCAAGTGGCGGCGGTTTTTGCTACGGCTATTCTCTCCATTATGCCGACAATTAATTTTTCTGGTTTAGTTCAACCGACCTCTACTATGGAGGGGGGCGGACATCTAATCGGTCTATTGTGGCCCGCAACCTATTACATGCACCTGAGTGTAGCCGCGTTTACTAAAGGGTTAAGTTTCTCTGAATTGATGGGGGATATTCTTCTACTTGCTGTGTTTGGGCCGATTTTAGTCATTATTGCGGCTACATTT
The DNA here is from genome assembly GCF_030547185.1 of Neptuniibacter sp. 1_MG-2023. Lineage (GTDB taxonomy): Bacteria > Pseudomonadota > Gammaproteobacteria > Pseudomonadales > Balneatricaceae > Neptuniibacter. Next base: position 126,140 of record NZ_JAUOQR010000005.1, on the reverse strand, counting down.
TTGAAAAAGCAGGAGGCCTGAAGATGAAAACTTGGATCAATATCTTCTGGCTTGGTATTAAAGAGCTGCGTAGCGTTTTTAGTGATCTAGTGATGGTCATACTGATCATCTATTCGTTTAGTTTAGCAATCTATTCGCAAGCTACAGCGACCAGTGAATCAGTTAATAATGCCTCTATTGCGATCGTTGATGAAGATCATTCGACACTTTCGCGTGCTATTGCAAACGCTCTTTATCCGCCTTATTTTAAAACGCCCGAACTTATCTCGCCTGCTGAGATTGATGCGTCTATGGATCTGGATCGGTTTATGTTTGTTGTCCAAATCCCGCCACAATTTGAGGAAGATGTACGCCGAGGCCGCCAGCCTAGTGTTCAGATCGATATTGATGCCACGGCGGTGACTCAAGCCAGTTTAGGTAACAGTTATATTCAAAACATTGTTGTTGATGAGGTTAATCACTTTATCAACCGTTCTGATGAAACAACAGCTTATCCCGTGACGTTAGTCCAGCGCCGCGCTTTTAATCCCAATGGTACAGGTATGTGGTTTGGCGCGATTAATGCATTGATTAATCAGATATCTATGATTACCATTATACTCACCGGGGCCGCACTGTTGCGTGAGCGTGAACATGGCACTATCGAGCACCTATTGGTAATGCCGCTAAGCTCGTTTCAGATCGTGATGTCTAAGGTTTTAGCTAATGGACTCATTATTCTTGTTGCCTTTTCTCTGTCTATGCTCATCGTTGTAGAAACCATTCTGGATGTACCGATTAGTGGATCCCGTTTTCTGCTGGTGGGAGGGACAACTATTTATCTATTTGCTGCTGCTGCTATAGGCATTTTCTTAGGCACTATAGCGCGTACTATGGCGCAGTTTGCGTTGTTGATGATTATGGTGATCATACCTATAACTATGCTTTCCGGTGGTCTAACGCCAATTGAGAGTCAGCCTGAAATTATCCAGCCGGTGACTTGGTTCTTACCTTCCCGTCACTATATGTCATTTGCTCAGGCAGTGATCTTCCGTGGCGCTGATATCACAATTATTTGGCCCCAACTGCTGATTATGATAGGTCTAGGTAGTATCTTTTTTAGTGCTAGCCTTGGGTTATTTAGACGTTCCATCGCTGTTAGTCGTTAATCTGCAATAGATTAAATGATGCGATGCACAATAAACTTCTCTAAAATTGGATAAGAAACAACTATAAAATTAATCTCGCTCAATGTCGCGCTGCAGCATTTTGACTATACTCTTAGCATATAGAGAGCAGAATGTTCCATAAGATATAAGAGGGATTTAAGATGGAATCGCACGGGTTAGAGCAGTCTGGTAGTAATCAGACCGATCAGGCAGATGAAGTTAAGGCAAAAGAGCAAGGGGAGGCAAGTACAGCTTGTCATGCTAGCTTTGCTCATAAAGACCCTACAGATTATTTTACTCAACTGTTGGGTAAAGATTCATACTATCCACTTTCTTTTCAAGAGACGCTAGATAAGAGTGTTAACGCATCTATAGCGCGTTTTACGGGGGGGCTTTCTCCGAGCGGCTTATCCGCGGCTTATACTGACTGGGCGGCTCATCTTGTTACAGCACCGGGCAAGCAGATTCAACTGTTTGAAAAAGCGCTTAAAAAAGCCATACGTCTGGCAAATTATGCAGGTTTTTGTGCGCCGGGCGTTAATCCTGAAGCGGCATCTCCTTGTCCCTGTATCGATCCATTACCTCAAGACAAAAGGTTTAGTGGAGAGGCGTGGCAGAAATGGCCCTACAATCTCTTTTACCAATCTTTTTTGTTAAACCAGCAATGGTGGTACAACGCAACAACGGGTGTACGAGGGGTTACTCCGCAGCATGAAAATGTGGTTGAGTTCGCAACGCGACAAATCTTAGATCTTTTCTCTCCCTCCAACTATCTGTTGACCAATCCTGAATTGCTGGAACAAACACAAAAAGAGGGCGGGCAGAACTTACAGCGGGGAATGCAAAACTTCCTAGATGACCTGCAGCGCATGCTTAATGATCAAAAACCAGCGGGCACAGAAGGGTTTCAAGTCGGCAAAAATCTCGGGATCACGCCGGGCAAGGTGGTTTATCGTAATCGCTTAATAGAATTGATTCAGTATGATGCAGTGACTGAAAAAGTTCATCCTGAGCCTATTTTTATCGTCCCGGCATGGATCATGAAATATTACATTCTTGATCTTTCACCAGGGAATTCCCTCGTTAAGTATCTGACAGAACAGGGCTTCACTGTATTTATGGTGTCTTGGAAAAATCCAAACCATGATGATCGTGATCTCGGTATGGATGATTATCGTACCCTCGGTATTATGAATGCATTAGCGCATATAGATAAGATTACAGGAGGCCAACCTGTTCATGGGGTAGGTTACTGTCTCGGGGGAACATTACTTTCTATTGCCGCTGCAGCGATGGCACGTGATGGTGATGAACGGTTTAAAAGTCTTTCTTTATTTGCTGCCCAAACGGATTTTACCGAAGCGGGTGAATTGATGCTGTTTATCAATGAGAGCCAAGTTACCTTTTTAGAAGATATGATGTGGGAGCAAGGCTACTTAGATACTAAGCAGATGGCTGGAGCTTTCCAACTACTGCGTTCCAACGATCTGATCTGGTCACGTATGGTGCATGATTACCTGATGGGTAAACGGGCTAAGATGAATGACCTAATGGCGTGGAACAGTGATGCTACTCGTATGCCTTACCAGATGCATTCCCAGTATCTTCGTCAACTTTTCTTAAATAATGCACTGGCTGAAGGCCGATATATTGTCGATAGCCGGCCAATTGCAGTCTCTGATATTAGAGTCCCTATTTTTGCAGTCGGCACTGAACGAGATCATGTGGCTCCTTGGCGTTCGGTTTATAAACTTCACCTTCTTGCTGATACCGATGTGACTTTCCTATTGACCAGTGGAGGGCACAATGCCGGTATTGTTTCTGAGCCGGGTCACCCCCGTCGTCGTTATCGCATAGCGACACGTAAACATGCCGATCGTTATCAAGATCCTGATACATGGTTTGCTGAGCATGAAACACAAGATGGATCTTGGTGGCCTGAATTAGCCGATTGGTTGAAGGAACGCTCTGGTGATTTAATTGAGCCCTCCTTTAATATGGAAATAAAGCCGATTTGTGATGCACCGGGTACTTATGTTTTGCAAGATTAAGGGGATGAATCATGCTTAATGATCTGCATACTGCTTCTGAATCCGATCAAGTTAATAGTGGGCTCACATCTAAGGAAGCCGAGCTGCGGTTAACTGAGCAGGGCGCTAACGAAATCATCGAACAGAAAGAGAGCGCGTTACGGAAAATCCTCTCCTATTTCTGGGGGCCTATCCCTTGGATGATTGAAGCGGCGGCTGTACTCTCTGCACTGGCTCAGGACTGGCCTGACTTTTTGATTATTCTAACTATGCTTGCTGTGAACGCTGGGGTCGCCTTTTGGCAGGAACGTAAAGCGGATAATGCAGTTGAACTCTTAAAGAAAAAACTCGCTACTTCAGCGCGGGTACTGCGTGATGGCAGTTGGCATGATCTTCCTGCGCGTGAGCTTGTTCCGGGTGATCTTATCCACCTAAAGCTGGGTGATGTGGTGCCCGCTGATGTTGAGTTGTTGAAAGGCGCAGGCCTTTCCATTGATCAGTCAGCTTTGACGGGTGAATCACTACCCGTCGAAAAAAATGCTAAGGATGTGGCTTATTCTGGTTCCATTGTACGCCTTGGTGAGATGACCGCTGTCGTAACAGCGACAGGAATGCGAACCTATTTTGGTAAAACGGCTGCATTGGTCGAGCAGGCAGGCGCACCGTCACACTTTCAGCAGGCGGTGTTAAAAATTGGTAACGCCTTAATCGTGGCGACGTTAGTGCTGGTGGCCGTGATTCTTACCTACGGTTGGTTCCGGGGTGATCCTCTGCTTGAAACCCTACAATTTTCGCTTATCTTAACGATCGCTGCGATTCCCGTGGCACTGCCCGCTGTGTTGTCGGTTACTTTAGCCGTTGGTGCAATGACATTAAGCCGCTTAGGCTCCATTGTCTCCCATTTAGCTGCGATTGAAGAGTTGGCGGGGATTGATGTGCTCTGCTCAGATAAAACGGGAACTTTGACCCAAAACCGATTGGTGGTGGGAACGCCCGCATTGGTTGAGGCTGAACAGGCCGAGCGGGTGTTATTCGCCGCCGCACTAGCCTGTGAGCCAGAGAGTAATGATCCGATCGATAGCTCTATTCTTAGTGCTCTAGACCATGCCGAAAATTTAGATCAGGCTCGGATTGATCTCTTCACGCCGTTCAATCCCGTGAGCAAAATTGCTGAGGTAGAGGTAACGCTGGAGGGTGAAAAACGTTATATAGCTAAAGGGGCTCCACAATCTATCTTAGCTTGGGCGCAGGCCTCGGCCGAGGCGCAAGCCGCGGTAGAAAAGCAGATTGACACATTTGCAGCGGATGGTTATCGCGCTCTGGCGGTAGCTGAACGTATAGGCGATCAGCCAGCGCAAGTGCTAGGTTTGTTACCCCTTTATGATCCACCCCGTGAGGATAGTGCGACTACAATTTCTGCACTTAGGAGGTTAGGTGTAGCGGTTAAAATGGTCACAGGTGATCATATTGCTATCGCTCGACAGATTGCTGGAAAGTTAGGTATAGGTAGTAATTTCATCACCGCTGACAAGGCATTTTCTAAAGAGCATAAAATGACGGCAAGCGAGATCCTTGAGCGTGATGGTTATGCTCAGGTTTTTCCTGAACATAAATTCGAGATAGTGCAAACCTTACAGTCCAGCGATCACTTAGTGGGCATGACCGGCGACGGTGTAAATGACGCCCCAGCACTACGTCAAGCGGATGTAGGGATTGCGGTCAGCGGTGCAACGGATGCAGCACGGGCCGCAGCTGACTTAGTATTAACTGAGCCGGGTTTAGGCGTGATTCGCAGTGCAGTGGAGGAGGCGAGACGCATTTTTGAGCGCATGACTGCCTACGCTATTTTCCGTATCAGTGAAACGGTTCGCGTTTTACTGTTTATGACGCTCTCCATTCTTGTTTTCGATTTTTATCCAGTGACGGCAGCGATGATTGTATTGCTGGCGCTACTCAATGATTTCCCGATCATGATGATCGCCTATGATAACGCTAAGCCTGCGCCGCATCCTGTGCGCTGGGATATGCATAGAGTTCTGGTTCTTTCGAGTGTTCTCGGTATATTGGGGGTTATCTCTAGTTTTGGTCTGTTCTGGATTGCTGAATCAATTTGGGAGTTACCACGTCCGACCATTCAAACATTGATCTTTCTTAAATTACTGGTTGCAGGGCATCTGACCATTTACTTGACCCGTAATAATGGTCATTTTTGGGATCGTCCATTTCCGAGCCTTAAACTCTTTATCACAACAGAGCTGACTCAAGTGGTTGGAACATTCGCCGCTGTTTACGGATGGTTTGTTGAGCCTATTGGTTGGTCGATGGCGCTAACGGTTTGGGGCTATGCGCTGGCTTGGTTCCTCATTAATAATATGGTTAAACGCTTAGTGCTACGTAATATTATAAATACTAATCAAGCTTAAATTAGGCGATAAATATTTACGTTAAGTCGCGTTACACAGATAAAAACCACCGTAGCGATACGGTGGTTTTTTATGGATTTAGCTAAGGACGTTAATTAGTTGCGGATCAGGTAATCAAACGCGCCGAGAGCTGCGGTTGCACCCGCGCCCATGGAGATAATGATCTGCTTAAACGGCACTGTTGTAACATCGCCTGCAGCAAAAACACCGGGTAAGCTTGTTTGACCGCGGCTATCAATCACGATCTCACCTCGATCACTTAATTCAAGGGTGTTCTTCAAAAAGTCGCTGTTAGGTACTAAACCAATTTGGACGAAGATACCGGCAACATCAACTACATGACTTTGATCTGTTTTACGGTCTTTATAGCTCAGTCCTATTACTTTGTTACCATCACCAAGCACCTCAGTGGTCATCGCATCTTTAATGATAGTAATGTTTGGCAGCGATTGCGCTTTTTGAACTAATACCGCATCGGCACGTAAGGTATCGGCGAACTCCAGAACGGTTACATGCTCAACAATACCAGCAAGATCTATAGCTGCTTCGATGCCGGAGTTACCCCCACCAATCACAGCGACAGGTTTGCCTTTGAAGAGCGGACCATCACAGTGAGGGCAGAAAGCGACCCCTTTAGTTTTGTACTGCTCTTCACCCGGTACATTCATTTCGCGCCAGCGTGCGCCGGTCGCTAAAATGACCGATTTAGCGGTGAGAACAGCACCGTTTTCTAGCGTCACTTGTTTGATCTGTTTGCCATCTTCACCGGCAATATCGAGAACCTCCACCGCCCGTTGGTTGGTCATTACGTCTATATCGTATTCTTTAACGTGCTCTTCTAATCCGGCTACGAGTCGAGGGCCGTCGGTGGCTTTAACCGAAATGAAGTTTTCGATAGCCATGGTATCCATCACCTGACCACCAAAACGGTCAGCAACAATACCGGTGCGAATACCTTTACGCGCAGTATAAATAGCGGCTGATGCCCCCGCAGGGCCACCCCCGACGACTAATACATCAAAAGGTGCTTTGGCGTTTAGTTCTGCGGCTTGTTTTTCCTCAGCACTATCATCAACCTTATTAAGAATTTCTTCTAAGGTCATGCGGCCATTACCGAAAGGTTCGCCGTTTAGTAGAAGAGTCGGTACTGCCATAATGCCTTGTTCTTCCACTTCTTTAGGGAAGACACCGCCATCAATCATGGTGGCGGTGATATTCGGATTGAGAACCGCCATCAGGTTAATCGCCTGAACCACATCTGGACAGTTATGGCAGGATAACGAGATATATACCTCAAACTTTAACGTCTTAGATAGACTTTTCGCCTGTGCCTGTAGTCCAGCCTCTTCCTTACTTGGGTAACCACCCGCTTGTAGTAAAGCTAAGACCAATGAGGTGAACTCATGACCCATAGGTACACCAGCAAAGGTTACGCGTGCTGTTTCATCTTGCGGACCCACCGCCATACGCGGTACACGGCCTGTATCATCGGTTTTAATGGTCAAGGTTATCTTGTCTGAAATCTCAGCAATTTCTCGTGCGAGTGTTTCCAGCTCTTTAGATTTTGGTGTTTCGTTGGTAGACACCGTCAACTCAATCGGATTATCGATCTTCTGAAGGTAGGTGCCCAGTTGTTGTTTCATGTTGCTATCTAACATAAATCACCGTCCGGATTGAATTGAGTTAAAAATATGTGAGTGTGGAGTTCCCACCATCAACAGGCTTGTTCACGTCGATGGTGGGTGTCTCTCTTTGGTTATGGCAGGCCTTAGGTAAAGGCGCCCATTACCGGTGTCGGATTAGATTTTGCCGACTAGATCAAGAGAAGGAGCCAATGTTGCTTCACCTTCTTTCCATTTAGCTGGGCATACTTCACCAGGGTGAGCTGCAACATACTGAGCCGCTTTAATTTTGCGCATCAGATCATCTGCATCACGACCAATACCTTCCGCAGTAATCTCCATCGCCTGAATTACACCTTCTGGATCGATCAAGAAAGTTGCACGATCTGCAAGACCTTGGCCTTCACGCAGTACACCGAAGTTGCTAGTAATCGTGGCTGTTTGATCGCCTACCATGTAGTAGTTGATAGTGCCGATAGCATCAGACGTGTCGTGCCATGCTTTGTGGCAGAAGTGTGTATCAGTAGAGACAGAAAACACTTCAACACCCATTTTCTGAAGCTCTTCATATTTGCTAGCAAGATCTTCTAGCTCAGTTGGACATACAAATGTGAAGTCCGCTGGGTAGAAAAAGAAAACAGCCCATTTACCAATAACATCCGCTTCAGTGATCTCGACGAATTCACCTTGTTTAAAGGCAGTTGCTGAGAAAGGCTTGATAGTTGTATTAATCATTGTGGTAACTCCAGTCGTTAAATATGTGGGCAAGCTATCTGCTTGGGAACGAGATCTATGATGCATGACTGGATAGAATAGATTAAATTGATTGTTTTTAATGGTGTGATAGCAATAACCTATCAATTGATTTAAAGGCGTAATTAGGTGAAGTGTTAATACTTATAGGCAACGCGCGAATGTGTAGAAAGGTTTGGCAGGAAGGTAGAAAGAACTAGATCTATCGTCAATCAGTAACTGATTGATACATAAGATCTAATCCTTTCTTTTTATTTCTAAGCTTACAGCCCTAATTTCTCGGCTACGTAATCAGCATCTTTATCGCCCCGGCCTGATAGGTTGACTAAAATTGTTTGACCCTTTGAAAGGGTCGGTGCTTTACGCATGGCCCAAGCGACGGCATGGGAGCTTTCGAGAGCGGGGATAATGCCTTCTACACGAGAGAGTTCCATAAAGGCATCTAAGCATTCTTGGTCCGAAGCGGTTTCATACTGTACGCGGCCTAAGTCTTTTAAGTAGCTGTGCTGTGGGCCTACGCCAGGATAGTCGAGTCCAGATGCGATGGAATGGACTGGCATAGGTTCGCCATCTTCGGTTTCTAGTACGTAGCATTTCATGCCGTGTAGGGTGCTAGGTTTACCGAGTGTAAGTGTGGCTGAGTGTTCTTGGGTATCAAGCCCTTTACCGGCAGGCTCGATCCCCACAAGATTGACGCTTTCATCGTTAAGAAAGGCGCTAAACATACCGATGGCATTAGAGCCACCACCGACACAGGCGGTGACATAGTCCGGTAGGTGATTGGTTTTTGCTTGGAACTGTTCGCGGGCTTCTGTACCAATAATACTCTGAAAATCTCTGACCATTTTAGGGAAAGGATGAGGGCCAACCACTGAGCCTATGGCATAGATGAAGTTCACTGGGTCTTTTAGATACTCATCAAATGCACTGTCGACGGCATCTTTAAGGGTGGCGGTGCCACGGGTAACGGGGATTAATGTACAGCCTAAAATCTTCATTTTGGTGACGTTAGGGTGTTCTTTTTCGATATCCACTTGACCCATATGTATTTCACAGGGAATACCGACAAGGGCACAGGCGGTTGCGAGTGCGACGCCATGCTGTCCTGCGCCGGTTTCAGCGATTACTTTGGTTTTACCCATAAACTTTGCAAGTAGGGCTTCACCAAGGCAGTGATTGATCTTATGGGCGCCAGTATGATTTAGGTCTTCACGTTTTAAATAGATTTGTGCGCCACCTAGCTTTTCGCTTAAGCGTTTTGCATGGTAGATAGGGCTTGGACGACCTACATAGTCAGCGAATAGCAGATCAAGTTCTGCTTGAAATTCAGGCATCTGCCGAATCTCTTCATAAGCATCGTTAATCTCATCCATAATCTGCTTAAGTTCAGGTGGTATCTCTTGGCCACCAAACTCACCAAAAAAGCCTTCTTTATTGGGCATCTCTGCGTAGGTAAATTTACTCATCTTCCATCCTGTTCCGCTGCGTAGCGTATTTTTTATTAGTGTTTAATATATTAACTTTATTATAAGGAGCTGAATGCTCAATTAAACCACTAGAGAATTTAAAAAACCGCTGTGACCTAAGGCCAACAGCGGTTTCGTTGATCTATGCCTTGATTTAATGTTGATCCGGTTTATAGCCTATACGTACTCCGCCCCAATGCTTGCCGTTAACAAAGATTGGCACGGATAGATCATGCATAATTTCACCAGTGTCGCGTTTGTAAGTTTGTAGCAGCATCGTATCGGTATGGGCCCCACAGCGGGCGCCGGTTCTATCATTAAAGATGCGTTTGCTACGGCTTTTTACCAGATCGGTTTCATAATCGCCCGATAAAGGGTGAGCAAACTGATTATTATGGGTGGGAATGTAGCCATTAATATCCGTAGCAATTGCGTAGATCAGTTTCTCATGGCTGTTCAGCGCAGGCTCTTGGATGTTAGGTAGGATCTTGTCGGTTAATTGATCAAATGGAGTAGTGTGTTTTTGAGGGTTTGAACCTTCCACAGGGGTGTAGGTGTGATCAAATAGTGCTGACTCAGATATTTGGCCTTGAGATATAGCTTGCTCAAAGGCCGCTGAAACTCGGTTTGCAGTGTCTCGTGCAATATGGAAAAAGGGTTGGTGATAATTTTGTTCTGAGGCGGTGGCTAAAATGGAATTAGATTTTTCAGCCGCTTCCATTAAAGAGGCTGCCTGTGTTGCTAGTTGAGAGACTTCAGTATCGCTTCCTTCTAACTCATGGCGAACATTTTGCAGTGAGTTAAAGATGACCTCAAGATTCTGCCGGTTGTTTCTTGCGCCTTCGGCGATGGTGGAAATTTGCTGCTCAACATTTGATGATTGTTCTGAAATTCCGCCTAACTGATCGCTAATTTTTTCCATGGCGATGGTGCCGCTTTCGACATTACTCGAAAGGGTTTGAATACGATTAACCACCTGCTGGGTTTCTGAACGTATTTCATCAACGATCAGTTCTACCTCGCCGGTTGCACTGCCTGTACGTGAGGCTAACTGCCTTACTTCATCAGCGACTACGGCAAAGCCGCGGCCATGATCACCTGCTCGAGCGGCTTCAATTGCTGCGTTAAGGGCAAGCAGGTTGGTTTGTTCGGCAATCTCTTCGATCACTCGGGTCACATCTTGTATTTTTTGTGATTTTTCGTTGAGTTGCTCAATTAATATTAAGGTTTCTGTGGCTTGGGCGTTTAATTCTCGAATATCTACCATCGCTGCGGTTAATGCTTGTTGTCCTTCTGCTCCTGTCTCTTTCGCTTGGATAGCCATCTGAGCTGCCAGTTCAGCTTGTTGTTCCGATTGCTGTACAGTCACTGTCATCTCTTCAGCGTTACTGGCTATTTGTGCTACCTCTTGCACTTGGTTGTCGAGCTGAGCTTTAAGAGTATCCGCCGAGAAGGATACCTCCGCGGCCGAAATTGCATTAGCATTTGCGCTGTTGGATAGTTTACCGCTGATATTTTCGGTATTTGCTAGCTTTGTAAAAAAGTCACCAAAAAAATAAGGTAGAAGTTTTAATTGATCAAATTTAGCCTCTTTTGCGTGCGTTATTTCATTTGCCATAGGCCCTAATAAAGTTTTGTGTATAACCAATATGGACGTTAGGGAGGCTAAAAGCGCGCTACAAGTTAAAGCTATTAACGATCGGTTATCCGCTCCTGTGGCAAAAGCAGCACCAGCAGCTAATCCAGTAATAACTAGAGCGGATAAAAAACTTTTAGTGTAAAAACCAAACAAGGAACCGTTCATGTACTTTCCTTAGTAGCTTAGTGGATAGATATTATTTATTGCTAATAAAACAATGACGTATATGGAATATAGCATTAGGCATTATCTGTAAATGCTCTACTTTGGTATTGGCTGTTTGGATCAGGAGTATTAGATAGAGGAAATGTCAGGCGCTTGTTTTAGATCGACTTTTTTAGAGATACTCGCTTAGTGATCGAATTCAAACCCTAATTGGGTTTCTTGACGAGCAACATGGCGAAATCCTTGGCTCTTGAGTTGTTTGCGAATTTCCCTGACGATCAGTCGTGCATCTTGATATGATGTACTAACTGTCTGGTTGCAGGCACTTGTATTCTCGGCGTTGTTGCCCCAGCTTTGGCTGACAACCCAATCGCCGATCAGGTCTTGGTACATTCTTACAATGTAATATTCCTGATGTTTTTTCCAACGAATGATCAAGTGCGTGAGATCCAATCAATATAAGTGGCTTGAGCCACTATTTTTGTTCATGTATGTAATTTAAAACCGCGAATTGAGCCTGAACTGAGCCTGTTTGTAAAGTCTGGAGATTGATAAATTGCGTAACAGAAAACTAAATATTTTAGCGGATGAAAATATGCCTCAAGCTGAGGCCATTTTTTCTCGTTTTGGTAAGGTTATTCTGAAGCCCGGCCGAGATTTATCGCCTAAAGATTTACATGATATTGATGTACTGCTTGTCCGTTCAATTACACAAGTTAACGAAGCGCTTTTAGCCTCAAGTCCGGTTAAGTTTGTCGGCACGGCAACTATAGGTACTGATCATATTGATCAGCAGTATCTGGAGAGTAAAGGTATAGCTTTTAGTAATGCGCCGGGCTGTAATGCTGATGCCGTCGTGGAATATGTGCTGAGTTGTTTGTTTCTTACTGCTGAATGGCAAGGCTTTGATCCTAAAGACAGAACTTATGGCATTGTTGGCGTAGGAAATGTCGGAGGACGTTTACAGCGACGTTTACAAGCACTGGGTTATAAAGTGCTTGTTAATGATCCTCCTAGAGCGAGTTCAGAAGAGGGCTTTATTCCTCTGCATAGTTTGTTAAAACAAGCGGATGTTATCTGTTTGCATACGCCGCTTACGCAAGAGGGCGAGCACCCAACAGAGCATTTGATTTCTGATCTTGAGCTAGGGATGATTCAAGATCATGCTATCGTTTTGAATGCAGGGCGTGGCCCCGTAATTGATAATCGAGCCTTGCTAGATATAGGGAAAAAGCGCCCAGGACTCACATTTATCCTTGATGTATGGGAACATGAGCCGGCAGTTAATGCCGCGTTAGCTGAGCGTTGCGCTATTGTGTCACCACATATTGCCGGTTATAGCTTTGATGGTAAAATTCGTGGCACATTTATGCTTTATCAAGCCTTGTGTGAGTATTTGGATCAGCCTTGCGAAGAATCACTCGAAGCGTTTTTACCTCAGTCTGAGTTAGCCTGTGTCGAGCAGGGGGATCTGAGCATATTGGAGTTGATGGAAAAAGTGTATGACCCGCGCATTGATGATTATATGCTGCGACATACTCTGACGTTACCCGAAGCGGAGCAAAAACAGGCCTTTGATCAATTGCGAAAACAGTACCGTGCAAGACGAGAGTTTTCTGCGCTTAATGTTGCGGGTGCAAAGGACCCAGATCAAATTGAGGCTATAGGTTTCAAGTTAGCCGCTAAAGGTTAACTCACTTAAGTTATTTACTTAACGTCCTCGTCATCTATTAGAGAGACTAAGAAACACTTTAATGACAAAAGCATTAGAATCACTTGATACATCGCGCTCGCTAGCTGAACTTAATCCACGTATAGGTGAGAAAGTTCAGATTGAAACCCGTGCGCCGCGTGCCCGCTATTCTGTTCAGTTATTAGGCTACCGTGAAAACGGTAGTTTAATGGTCTCAGCGCCGAAAAGCTCAGTCGTTAATGCCGGGGCACAAGTGACCGTTCGCTTGATGACCGGCAATTTTATCTGTGCATTTAGCGCTAGGATCCTGAAAATTCAAACCTCGCCTTTTGCTTATTGGCATTTAGAATATCCAAAAACGACGGAAGTTAGGCGTATCCGGAGTCACACACGGGTTCCCGTTAATTTGTTGGTTTCAATTGATGAATTTGAGCAAGGTAAAGGGCTAAGGCATGACTGGCCTATTAATGCTTATTGCACTGATATTAGCTTGAGTGGTGCTTGTGTTGATGCACCTGTAGCTTTAGGTAAGCAGGGCGATAAGCTGTTTATGACAACCCGTTTTTCTGTGGCGGGTGTAGATCAGGTTATTTTAACAACGGCGCTCATACGTAGTGTGCAACCCCAAGAGGGAAGTGTCAGTACAGTAGTAAGTCATGGACTAGAGTTTTTAGATTTGGATGATGATACCCATCTAATTTTAGCGGGTTTTGTGTACCAACAGTTTTTAATTGAAACGGGTAATTTGGAGATCTTAAGTGTTTAAGCTTGGCCTGATCATTAACCCTTTGGCCGGTGTCGGCGGTAGTGTCGCGTTAAAAGGTAGTGACGGTGAAGAAACCGCGCGTGAAGCCTTAGCTTTAGGTGCGGAACCTAAAGCGGGTTTAAGAACACTGCAAGCCCTTGAGGTACTCAAAGGTTTAGATATAGAGCTAGTGACCTATCCCGCTGAAATGGGCGAAACCGTTGCCCGTCAGGCGGGCTTCATTCCTCAAGTTATCGGTGAGATTCAATCGGGTAATACGTCTGCAGAGGACACTATCCAGGCCGCACAAGATCTTGTTAATCAGGGTGTGGATATTGTTCTATTTGCCGGTGGAGATGGCACCGCACGTAATATTTGTGCAGCGATTGCAGAGGACGTGCCTGTGTTAGGTATTCCCGCTGGCGTTAAGATCCATTCAGGGGTTTATGCGGTAACGCCGAAAGCAGCGGGCGAAATTATTGCCATGTTAGTTAAAGGTGAGTTAGTCACATTAGGTGACCAAGAGGTGCGCGATATAGATGAAGTGGCGTTCCGTGAAGGGCGTGTTCGCGCCAAATATTATGGTGATCTGTTGGTCCCTCAAGAGCATCGTTATCTGCAACAGGTCAAAAATGGCGGTAAGGAATCTGAAGAGTTAGTCCTTGATGATATAGCCGCTGATATTATTGAACGAATGGAGCCGGATACCTTTTATGTGATGGGGTCTGGTTCTACTGTTGCTGGGGTTATGGAGCAGTTAGGGTTGCCTAATACGCTTTTAGGTGTAGATCTTATTAAAGATAATCAACTTATAGCTGCTGACTGTACTGCAAATCAGTTATTAGAATTGACTCAAGGTCATCCCTGTCAGTTAGTGATTACGTTAATTGGTGGCCAAGGACATATTATTGGCCGCGGCAATCAACAATTAAGTCCTGCGCTGTTAAAGCGTTTAGGCAAACAAAATATCAATGTAATTGCGACTAAAACAAAACTTAAAGCCTTAGAGGGGCGTCCATTAATTGTGGATAGTGGTGATCCTGAGGTTAATAAATTACTGGCAGGTGTTATTCCGGTGAATACAGGTTATCACGACTCAGTTCTGTATAGAGTTGCTGATTATTAGTGAGCGGTTTACCTCCTCTGCTTGGCGGCTCAATGTTATTAGTTCGATTCCTTTTATTTAGTTTTTTAGCTGAATAAAAATGACATTATTTTGTAATATTTCCTAAGTAAAGTGCCTCTTAATTTTTATTGATCAATTAATGAGGCTCTCCATGAAAAAACTGATTGCTAGCGCAGTGTTTGCAACTGCAATGTTCTCCCTAACTGGTTGTCATACGCACCAAGTTCAACAGGAAGAAACTCAGTCTGCCGCGGCTACTCAGCTAAATAATGATGACTTGTATGAAGTAATGCATGAAGGTCGTTATTATGTTTTTGATGATTTCAAAACGTATCAACAGTTTTTGACTGTAGGTGAGACCTCTTTCCGTAAGGTTTTCATTGGTGGTGGGCCTAAAGGCGCAACCCTTGTTTATGGTTTAACCAGTGAAGACAAGAAAAAGTCATCAGGCATTGCTAGCATCGATATGTTTAATGGCAAGCTTGAAGCCGCAGATGATTTCTATGGCGAAATGCGCGGTGAAGATGGTCGTTTGTATGTGTTTAGCACATTACAAGATATGGAAGATGTTCGTCTTGTCGGCGAAGCGCCATACCGCTTTACACAAATCGCTGCTGGCCCACAAGGTCAAACTGTCGTTTATGTTTTAAATAAAAGCAATAAGAGTGAACAGCCTGTTGAATTGATGGCTAAGTTCAAAGCAATGAACGGCATGATGTAAATAGAAAAATCACTCTCTTTCAGGGAACTAATATTCAGAGTGGCAGTCTATTGTTCCTCCTGAAAGACGGTAGACCTTACAATTAAGTTAGTGGAAATTGGGTTCTGTTGGTTGAAAGGTCTGTTTGAGCACTACTCTCTAATTAGAAAGTGGTGCTTTTTTTTGCCTGTCATAAATCAAATCCTTTGATATGACGTAATATGATGGGGCAGAGCTGGTTTAGTTGTTTATTTATTGAAAAGTATTGGTTTATAAAAAGCCCGCAGATCAACTATCAGTGATGTGCGGGCGTTTTTTTAGGTCCGAATAATGGGCCCTAGATAGACGAGATTAGGGCTATCCGTAGATCTCTACTTAAACTTCTGCGTTATGGTAGATGTTCTGTACATCATCCAGATCTTCTAGCATATCAATGAACTTTTCGAACATTGGCATATCATCTTCAGAAACGGGTGACATATTTTGTGGCACAAACTGAATCTCATCGACTTCTAGATCAAGTCCTTCGATATTATCTTGTAGCGCTTTTTTTGCCTTGAAGTAGTCAGTATGTGGTGCAAAGACAGTAATTTTTCCCTCTTCGCATTCAATGTCAGTTACATCAACATCTTCCATCATCAGTGCTTCAAGTACTGCATCTTCGTCATCACCGGCAAACACAAAAATAGCACTGTGATCGAACATGTGGCTAACGCTGCCTTGGCTACCAATTTTACATTTGGTTTTGTTAAAGCAGTTACGTACATCGCCAAAAGTACGGTTAGGATTATCCGTTAAGCATTCTACGATTACCATGCAGCCACCCGGGCCAAATCCTTCGTAGCGCGCAGGGGAGAAATCTTCACCACCGCCGCCTTTTGCTTTATCAAGTGCTTTATCAATTACATGAGCGGGTACTTGAGCTTTTTTGGCTCGTTCAATTAGACCCAATAACGCTAAGTTACCTTCTAACTCGACACCGCCAGATTTAGCACATACATAAATCTCACGGCTGAATTTACTGTAAACCTTAGCCTTGGCATCCGATGTTTTCGCCATTGACTCTTTACGGTTTTGATAAGCACGACCCATTGCGATATTCCATACACTGATAAAAAGAACAAAATTTTACAGATAAGCGCCGCGTTATTAAACCACCAATTAAGATTTGATGGAGGTGATTGCCTAAATGGCGGAATGAATTGTACGAATTTTGTTCTGTTTGGGGTGGTTGTTACCTTATCTAGACTCTTTCTAAGGGAGCTTTCTCTTTTCGAGGATCTATTGTAAAGGGCTCTAGTGAAAGGATTATCTGTTATATTTCTGTTCAGATTATTTCACCTCATACCAACCGTTAAACGGATTTAACGTAAAGGACGACTGATATGGATTTACAACCAGCTTTACAGCAATATTTTGCCTTTGATTCTTTTCGAGAGGGACAAGAGCAAACGATTAAGCAGCTTCTCTCAGGTCATTCTACGCTCTCTATTTTTCCGACTGGGGCAGGGAAATCCCTGTGCTACCAGTTTAGTGCGGTCCATCTTCCCCATCTGACACTGGTGGTCTCACCCCTACTTGCTTTAATGAAAGACCAATTGGCATTTCTTAAATCGAAAGGAATTGCTGCTGCGAGTATTGATTCCACCTTAACACCGCAAGAAAACCAAACGGTTATGCGCGATATTCGTCAAGGTAAGATTAAAATTTTGATGGTATCTGTTGAGCGTTTTAAAAATGAGCGTTTTCGCGAGTTTATCGCTTCTATCGACATCTCAATGCTGGTGGTTGATGAGGCGCACTGTATCTCTGAATGGGGTCATAACTTTCGCCCCGACTATTTGAAGCTTCCACAATATCGACAGGAGCTAAATATCCCCTTAGTACTTTTGCTGACAGCAACGGCAACGAGAAAAGTCAAAAAAGATATGGCGCAACGTTTTGCTATTGCACCTGAGCATATAGTCCAAACTGGTTTTTATCGGAATAATCTTGATTTAACGGTGTTGCCGGTGGCAAGCCAAGATAAAGATAAGCAATTGGTTGATCTAATTAAGCAGCAGAAAGGCCCCGGCATTGTGTATGTTACTTTGCAGCAGAGTGCTGAGCAGGTTGCTAAGTATTTAGCGACCCAACAGATCTCGGCTACAGCCTATCATGCGGGTTTAGATAACGATCTTCGGCATCAGATTCAATCTGACTTTATGGCGGGTCAATGCCAAGTTGTAGTTGCAACGATCGCTTTTGGTATGGGTATAGACAAAGCGGATGTACGTTTTGTTATCCATTATGATCTACCTAAGTCCATTGAAAACTACAGTCAAGAGATCGGTCGAGCCGGGCGTGATGGGCTCGCGTCGAACTGCATTACCTTAGCGAATTTGGATGGGATCAATACTGTAGAAAACTTTGTATATGGTGATACCCCAGAACCTGAAGGGATTGCGGTAGTGGTGGATAATATCCGTAAAGAGGTCTCAAACGGGCAGTGGGAACTGCAAATTCTAAGTTTATCTAATGATGCCAATATTAGACAGCTTCCCTTAAAAACCTTACTCGTTCAGTTAGAGCTCAATAAAGTTATTAAGCCGCTGTATGCTTATTTTGCTGAATATCGTTATAAATTTATGACCGACCAAAGGGAGCTGTTAAAACAATTTAATGGTGAAAGGTTGGAGTTTTTAAAGGCTATTTTTGATCATACTCAGTTTAAAAAAATCTGGGGTAGCTTAGATATAGAGAGTCTCTATCAACATTATGGTTGTGAGCGCAGCCGTGTTGTCGCAGCGTTGGATTATCTACAAGAGCAGGGACATATTGTACTGGAGAGCAAAAAGATCACTGAAGTGTTCTCTGTTGATGAAGAGGCCCTGTCTCAACCGGAACTTGTGCACGTTTTAAGTGATTACTTTTTAGATAAAGAGCAAAAAGAGATACAGCGGATTGCTGCTTTAGTCAGGTTTTTTGAATTAGATCGATGCCTTACCGCTAATTTAGCTCGATATTTTGATGATCAGAACGCACCTGAACAGTGTGGTCACTGCTCAGTTTGTCGAGGCCAAGTTGCAAAATTAGCCTATTCACATCAGCCTCAACTGCCAGAAGATCGACGTTTGCAAAGCGTCTTGAATGGATTTAAACAACATATTGAAACAAAGACGAAACGATCACCGAGTGTTGGAACGTACTGCCGTTTTCTGGCCGGGATCAGTATTCCGCTATTTAGTCGTAATAAAGTTAGGCAGTTGGATGGATTTGGTTGCTGTGAACAGGTTCGCTTTCAAAGCATCAAAGATAAAGTGGTAGAGCTTATTTGAAATAGAGTGGATTTAACGGCAGAGCCCCACCCATGAGGATGAAGCTCTGTCGTTAGTTGGTTATGCGTTTTCGTTAACCATAATGATTTTACGGTGTGGGAATGGAATCTCGATTCCGTTCTCATCGAGCGCTTTTTTGATCAGTTCAGGTACAGAATAAAGAACATCAAAGTAATGCTCACCTTTGCAGAAAGGACGTACCAAAAAGTCCACAGAACTGTCATTCAAGGTTTCTACTTCAACAAAAGGTGCCGGATCTTTCAAAATATGAGGGTGATTAGCTAATACACTGTCAATCACTGCGCGAGCAGCATCGGTGCTTTCGCCATAAGCTACGCCAAAGTGCATATCAACACCGCGCACATCATAGTGAGAGTGGTTAATGATCTTCTCGCCCCAGATCTGGCTATTAGGGATAATGACCTGCTGTTGATCAAATGTTTGTAGAATCGTAGTAAACATATCGATCTCAGTTACATTACCAAAACAACCGGCCGCATCGATAAAATCACCTACTTTATAAGGTCTAAAGATGAGGAGCATGACACCGGCCGCTAAGTTTGACATAGCGCCCTGTAAGGCTAAACCAACAGCTAAACCCGCCGCACCTAATAAGGCAACGATAGAAGCGGTTTGCACACCGAAACGGTTTAGAACAGCAATAAAAACAAAAGCGAGTATTAAGTAGCGAGCAAAGCTACCTAAAAAACGGAAAAGCGTATCATCTAAATGTTTGCCTTTACCTATGTTAATAATCAGTTTGTTTACACTGCCTGCTATCCAAAAACCAATAATCAGAATGACTATTGCTAATAAGATATTGGTTGCCCAAGCGATCGCCGCTGGCAGGTGTTGATTTATATCGATACTGTCGAGAAATTCCATTTTTTATGCCTTGTTATTAGTTATGGTGCTTAGGGTAAATTTTTGTAGCTTAATAAGGGATTAAGAATAGTTGTCAGTGTAGTTGAAAACTCAAATTCTTATCTGTGTTGTTTTCGTACATCTGAGAGTGCAGATGCAACAATGCCTGTAGGAACTGCAATTAAGCCAAGACCTATCATAAGGATAACAAATGTGAATATGCGCCCGCCGATAGTGATTGGATAAATATCACCATATCCGACGGTAGTTAATGTTGCCACTGCCCACCATAAGCAATCAAAGATCGAGCGGAATACTGCGGGCTGTGCACTATTTTCGAAATGGTAGATACCTACAGCTGAAAGATAAAGCAAGACTAAACTGGCTATAGAAAAGATAATGAGTTCTTCTTTGACTAAAAATAACGCTTTGCTAAATCGTAATAAGGCTTGGTTGTACCTAGCCAGTTTTAAAAGTCTAGCTAATCTTAAGAGCCGCATCAGCCGTAAAGTGCGCAGATCTATGGCGGTAGCCACATAAAATGGCAGAATAGCTAAGAGATCAATTAAGCCATAAAAGCTAAAAATAAATTTAGTCTTATTTTCTGCAAGGTATAGGCGATACAAATATTCAACTGTAAAAATTGATACAACAATTATTTCTGAATAGTACAAAAATGTAGTCGTAGATTCATCTAAATCAGGAAGAGTATCTATTGAAAAACAAATGACTGAATAGATTATAAGTAAGGTAATTGACCATGCAACGATCGGTTGGTTAAAGAAAGTTTTTTGATCATCTTTAGCTACTTGCATTGTATCGGCCTATTGTTATTTTCTATGGTTGATACCTGATTCATTTAACCAATGTGTTTCTGTGATTATAGAGATAGGGATACCAGAATCACGATATTCGATAGCTTTCTCTATTTTTCGCCCAAAGCTTTCATGTATCCAACTATCGGTAACATAAGTTCCAATGACGAGGTAATCTAGAGTTTTAGTGACTGTTTTTGCGTTAATCCCGCCGAGAGTTTGAATTGCCGATTGGCAGTCTTTTCGTGTCCCGTAAGCACAAGTACCCGTAAATAAGAATGTTTTTTCATGGAATTTAATAATAGGTGGCGGTGAACAAAGGGGAAGGGTAGATGTTTTTGAAAGCTCACCCAGTTCTGATTTGTTGCCAGAGATACTATGTAGTATTGAAAAAAGCTCAGAAGATTCTTCGTTATCTAAAATACCATCTTCCAGCATATCGCTGACCTTTGAGAGCAGGTTTAATATTATTGGGTTATCGGAGTGACTGTTTTGTATAAGCCATGTTTGTAGAAATTCTGCTTCAGGTAAATCAACAACACCATTGGCGGTAATTCCTTTACTTAGACCGATTAAAGTATCTATTTGACGGTCTTGAATGTTTTTTCTATTAAATTTGGTAAATATATCCATATCATCATCCCTGTTTGTCCTAATTGCTAATTATTCCTATATAAACATTATATCGAATTGAGGCCATTGGTAAAAACCTCAGAGTACTTATCGTTAGCTGGTAGGTTTTAACCTAATTTTAAAGTTGCAGTATTCATAACAAATAGGGAAAGTTTTTCCTATAATTGGGCAGAATTTGAGAGTAGGTTTCGTGTATGCTTCTGCTTGCTCTACCTTTTTTAAACCTGTTCTTAATATCAATTTTCATGGGACACTTCACATTAACCCACTGCACTTATGCGGTAGGTTATTTATTTAAAGTCCTTTGAGTGCTTCGCGTATGTGCCCAACCATGGTGTCTGTCCTAAAAAATGAGGTTTTTTGTGACTAAAGATTTCGGAACTGATCGCCGTACCAACTTGATCGGTAGTTTCTGGATGGTAACTGCGATGGCTATCTTTGCTGCTGAAGATGCTTTTATAAAAATAGTTGCAGAGACTCTACCGATCGCACAAATTCTGGTGATTTTTGGGTTAAGTGGTGCTTTTCTATTTGCCGGTGTAACCCTAGTTAGAGGGGAGGGTTTGTTTCATTTAGATGTGATCTCCTGCCCGATGAGGTTTCGGGTACTGTTCGAGATTATAGGGCGGTTGTTTTACGTACTGGCTATTACTTTAACCCCCTTATCATCAGCTACAGTGATTCTTCAGGCGAGTCCCATTGTTGTAGTGGCAGGGGCGGCATTTATCTTTCGTGAAAAAGTAGGGTTAAAACGATGGGTGGCCATTTTTGTTGGTTTACTTGGCGTTATTATTATCATTCGCCCAGGAACGGATAATTTCTCTTTCTTGTCAATTTTTGCCATTTTAGGGATGCTCGGTTTTGCCTGTCGTGATTTAGCCAGTCGGGCGGCTCCGGCATCGATCAGTACATCCATTTTAGGTTTGTATGGGTTTCTTGCGGTTGTTGTGGCAGGCATGCTCTTCTCGGTGTGGGAAGCGATACCTTTTTTAGTCCCCGATTTTAAAACATCAATCTACCTAGTAGGTGCGGTATTAGCCGGTGTTACAGCTTATTCCTGTTTGATGAAGGCGATGCGAACAGGAGAGGTCTCTGCAGTGACACCGTTTAGATACTCGCGGTTGTTGTTTGGTATAGGTTTAGGCGTGTTGCTGTTTAATGAAGAGATAAGTTTTCCAATGTTGATTGGCTGCAGCTTTATCGTTGTTTCGGGGCTGTTTATTCTTTGGCAAGGTAAACAGACTGCACGTTATAAAATAAGCCAGTCACGGTGACTTATTTTTTATAGGGTTTAAGAGCCAAATTACTTAATGGCTCTTAAACGCTAATTGTAGTGATTGCACCCAGCGGTTGATCATAGCTTGCTAACCGCCTAGAAAAGGGGGGTAAATATGACGAAGAGTCTAGTGAGTCTTCTGTTTAATTTTTTTCATAAATGCTGAAAAGTGCGGAAACAGGCTTACAAATAGATCATCATTTTTATTAGCTAACATTAGGCCACCGAATAGTTTGATCCCTAGCGTTAAAGGGGCTGCTTTTGCTGGGCCTATATCTGTCCTAGCTTTGAGCTTTTCTATGATAGTAAAAAGTTCATCATGGCTGGAAAATTCGAAGGCTAGGCTGCTGTCTTCAGGCACTGAACCATCAGCATTTTTTAGATGCTCAATGTTTACTTTGTACAAATGCTGTTTCTTCATAGTCGTTATCTCAATCAATTAGCGTGTATGTTAGGGGAGTTATTAACTTTTCAGAAAAAGCTCAAGCTTAGGTTTAATTGTCATCGACATAATGACCATGAAAGTTAGTCCTAAAGGCAGAGCTGCTAGAGTGCTCGTTAGCCAAGCAGATAAAAACTCGGTCGAGGTTGAATATCCAATATTCGTTGTGGTTGTACTGAAAGCCATTATGGACTCCATCACGCAAGCCATAATCGCGCCTACAATAAGGTTACGTTTGTGCTCATTTGTATTAGGCATCTGTTGTTCAACAAACTTGGTAATCAAGCCCATAAGCAGTAAGCCTATAGGCATTAGGATGAAAGCAGATAGAAATGAGCTGAGCCAATCAGTTAAAAAAGTATTGGAGTAACCGACATTCATATAGGTCATAACCCCTGTTAATGAACCCGCTATAACACTCATTATGCTCAATATGATTAATACCTTATAAACCAAAGGTGTTTTCCTGCCGCTTTGACTCGGTAATGGCAGTTCAGTAGGGGTGTTCATAATGGCTTTCCTGTTTTGAAGCAAATTGCTGTATAGTTGACAATAGCAACTATATTTCTTAATGGTTGATATTGTCAACTATATTTAAAAGAGTAGTCGAGATGTCTAATCAAAAATCGTTAGAGAACTTATTTCGCTTAGTCCATGGATTAAAGCGCCAAATGTATAAAAAAACAGAGCAACTAAGTTTAGATCTCACGCCTATGCATATTCGAGCGCTGAAGATTGTTGATAGGAAAAAACCGTGCACAGCGGTGGATATAGCGGGTATTCTTGGACGCGATAAAGGGCAGGTGACACGATTAATTAACACTTTGATTGATAAAGGTTTAATCGAAAGAGAACCCAACCCTAATGATAAGCGAAGCCATTACCTAAGTATCACTGATGCGGGTATGACTGTAGTTGAGGAGGTGATGAAGATTGATGCTGATACGGTCAATAAGATGACACAAAACCTAAAGCGAGAAGAGCTAGCGGAATTTGAGCGTATTTCTGAGTTAATGGCAAATAACCTTTATGAGGAGAATAATTAATCCAGTGAGATTGGATCCTGTGTAAGACAAATATTCACCATAGCCCTTCGTTCACGGGGTGAACTCCTACAGGAATCGGTAGTGTAGGAAGCCAACCTTTGGCCTATTGTGTAGATAAGTTGAGTGTTGTCGGCGCGTATGTCTTGCCACTTTATGTCCACCGTTTAGCTGCCTTAATTATTTTTCTATTCGAATAAGTAAAATGGCTTTCTTTGCTGTCAAATGGAAATAACTTACCACGCTCGTTATTCTGTACGCGTGTAATGAGCAATGCTAACAGGAGCTATATTGTGAAATGGATCATTATAATACTCGCTGTCACTTTGTCGCTGAATGTAAATGCTTCCCGCTTTAAAGGGAAAGATGGTAATTACATTGTACGGGGCGATACGGCGACAAAGCTATTTCTTGCAGCAGGTGAACCACTTCGGAAAAGAAGCGAGAGGGTTTGCTTAGATAAAAAGCGAGATTATTGTAAACGCTGGGGTCGTACAGAGTACTGGTACTATCAAGATCGCGAGGAGAGTAGTGTGATCTGGACCATTAAAATTGTCGATGACAAAGTCGTTGAATTTAGCTGGAGCCGTTGAAGGATTATAGGGTTAGAAGGTTTAGCTTCGAGCTTTATACGCTCAGGGCAAGGTATAGTCGGTAAGCAAAATAACTAGCGCCAGCTAAAACGATGACGGTCATAATATGATTATTGAAGCGACTGAAAGAGTTGCGGCGCTCTTGTTTAGTTTGTTCGATAAATTGTCTGTATTCAGCAATGTTTATAGGTTTAATCGGTGTATAAGTTTCATCTTCTAAGGCTTTAAATGCACATTGACCTTGAGAATCAATCTCTGCCCATATCGTGTAGCTGTCAGCAAAAGGGGGCATTCCAGATGTTGGCCCTGTATTCTCGCTGCCGATAAAGATCGGTATACCTAAGCCTTCTAGTCGGTATTTAATGGAGATAGCTTCATCTTTGTCGGCAATTTTTGCGATTAATTTCATAATAATAAACTGAAATACGGGTTGTATTTGTCCTTGTTTAATTGGGCCTATTGATCAATTTTGCTCAGGTTAATGACTTTGCTAAACAGATGTTTTTTGGGGTAATTAATTGTGAGCTCAAAGCTATCAACTGTATTAAATATTAATTTATAGTGATTGTCTGATAGTTCTATAACGTCTTGTAAATGGTAGCTATTGTAGGCTGCGTTAAAGCTATAGTGAGCAACCCTTTTATGTTGTTTATTGAGCACTATAATTTCACAACCTTCCTCAAAAGGGCAATCCCAACTTAAAAATAGGAGAAAGTATTGGGTAAATTCAAACTGTTTATCAATAATATAGCCGGGGACTTTTATACCTAGTGCTCGACCCTTGTAATATAGCAACGATTTTAAAGGGCGGTTTTCGTATTTACCTTCATGTTTTTGTAATGAAAATTTATCGATAAAGTTCACAAATATCCCTATTTGTTGATAACGCTAAGGTTTAGCTGTTGGCTTAGGCAAGATGCTTAATGAGCGTTTTTATCCGATCCGTTTCAGCATCGGTTGTGTTGTCTGGTAGTGGTTCATTCGCTCTGCTATACCAGTATTGAGCATTTGAAATATCACCTTCAATTCTATGTAGTAGGCCGTGTATAAGGTAGTAATATTTATTATTACCATCTTGCACTAAGTTGTGAGCTTGATCCCATTCATCCTGCTCTATAAGGTCGATTGCACGCTGTAATTTATCCATTATTGAGCTTCATCTAATTGATAGATCCACTACTTTACCATTTAGATATAGGAAGGTCTGTGCCTAAGCTATATGAGAAGCTGATCTATAATCTATCGTCTCTCTATAGATTAAAGTGCAGTGGGCTGTAGCAATTGCTTCTGGAGCGCAGGCCGTTAAAAGGGTTTCTTGCAACGGTTGTAGGAACAGCGCATAAGGGTTCAGTGTGTACTTTAACGGCTTAATGTTTTTATATTGCGATAAACCGTTTTGTGTTTCTCTATTTCCAAGTAAAATAGCGCTATTCAGCAGTGACTCTTCTCTGCTTATCATCTAAAGAGATATCCCTTTGCTAAGTTATAGACACTCCTTTCATGCAGGTAACTTTGCCGACATTCTCAAGCATATTGTTGCGGTTGAGGTGTTAGAACATCTGACTAAAAAAGATAAACCCTTTGAATATATTGATACCCATTCTGGGGCAGGGCTTTTCAACTTTAAGTCGGCACATGCCCGTAAATTAGAGGAGCATGTGAATGGTATCGGTAAGCTGAAGGAAGCCGATTATCCAGAACTTGCGAGCTATTTTAAGGTGATTAAATCTTATAACGAAGCGGGAAAGAGTAATCTTTATCCAGGTTCGCCCTTGTTAGCGAAATACTTTTTACGACCACAAGATCGTGCTTGGCTGTTTGAGTTACATCCAGAAGATTTCCAATATCTCTGTCTGAATACCAGTCGACAGCGGAAGATTAAAGTGACCTGTAGTGACGGCTTAAAAGGGATGGATGCGCTTATGCCTCCTGCAAGTCGTCGAGGCTTTATTTTAATTGATCCATCTTATGAGGTTAAAACTGAATATGATGAGGTGGTTAAAGCCATAGTAAAGGCACATAAAAAGTTTGCTACAGGAACGTATGCTCTCTGGTATCCGGTGGTCGATCGGGCAACGATTAATAAGATGAAGAACAAGTTTATCCGCAGTGGGATTAAAAATATCCAGTGCTTTGAGCTAGGTGTTTCACCTGATTCGGATGAGCATGGCATGACCTCATCGGGCATGATTGTAGTGAATCCACCTTGGGGACTCTTTGATAAAATGACCAAGTTACTACCGAAGTTAGCGCGGACTTTAGGTGAAACTGATGAGCCCATTTTCCAGTGTGATCAGTTAGTCGAAGAGTAGCTTGAGCAAGCTCTATATTATCAATATAAGGAAACGGTTTTGTCTGTATTAGATGCCTGCTCTAGAACTGATCCTGCGCTGAAAAGTCAGTTTGATGCGTTGACCTCAGAGTTACAAGCTCACCTTGATCATGGGGCTAAGCTAATTGATTGTCCTCAATGTGGCTATCATGCGGCGGTCGAAGAACAAGGCTTTGCGCCCATCTATTTTAGTCACTGTCTGCTGTGTCGAACACGGGTACGTTTTGTACGTATGCTTTGTCAGTGTGGCACTGTGAGTGCCTATGATGGAGCTAAGTATCAGCACTGTATTAGTTGTTCACATCCTTTCACTTATACTGAGGTAGTTAAGCAGAATGAGCCGAAAGTGTGTGGAGAGGAGCCCGCTGATCATTATGAAGGCGCACAGGCTTTATGCCATATCTGTTGTAAAAGCCATGACACGGTGTTTGAATTTGATGAACAGTGGTTATGTTTAGGCTGTTTAGAGGAGCATCGCCCCCCCGGTCGCTGTGAAACATGTGAAACGGTACAGACCGGTGATCTTGAAGATAGCTTTGAGAAAGGTTGTATGCTGTGTGCTGGCCGTATAACCTGGGATTAAAGCGCTATAGGGTTAAGAGCAACCTACAGCCCTTTAGGCGTGTAGGTTGCTGATTTCGGCTATTGATTAGGTTTTAAACAGGTTCACAACACGCTGTAGTTCTTTACCCGCATTATCTAATTCGTAGATCGCATTGGCCATCTGTTGACTTGATTGAGCGGTTTCCATCGCGATGTTACTAATATTTTCAACGTTGCGACTGATATCTTCACTCACGGCAGTTTGCTCTTCAGCGGCCGATGCGATCTGCATACTCGAATCTGAAATATTGGTAACTGAGGCGGTAATAGCGGTCAGTGCTTCCCCAGCTTGAGAGGTCATATCAACACTGCACTTAACTTTATCGTTGCTTAGCTC
This sequence comes from Neptuniibacter sp. 1_MG-2023, assembly GCF_030547185.1. Classification (GTDB taxonomy): domain Bacteria; phylum Pseudomonadota; class Gammaproteobacteria; order Pseudomonadales; family Balneatricaceae; genus Neptuniibacter. The sequence goes on along the minus strand of NZ_JAUOQR010000005.1, from coordinate 98,375 downwards.
CATTCGCTCTACAGCATTACGAGTGTTGCCTTGTAGACGCTCGATCATCTCTCTGATTTCGGTAGTGGAGTTGGCTGTTTGCTGGGCAAGGTTACGCACTTCATCAGCAACAACCGAGAAACCACGTCCAGCATCACCTGCTCGTGCTGCTTCAATCGCCGCATTTAGGGCCAGTAAATTGGTTTGTTCAGCTATATTCTGAATCACATCCATCACTGTGCCGATTGCGTTACTATTAGATTCAACTTGCTCAATCATGCCGGTAAGTTCATTCACTTCACTAGAGATGCTTTCGATTGAGCTAACGACCTGTTGTACTAACTGATCACCATTTTTAGCTTCGTTATTGGCTAGCTGTGTTTGTTGAGCAGCAGAGGCTGCATTACTTGCAACCTCTTCGGAGGTTGCTGTCATTTCAGATATAGCGGAGGCGACCATCTCTGTTTCTTGTTGTTGGCGATCTAAATCCCCATTTAAGCGGGTGATACCGCCTGACACTGTATTGAGGTGTGTCGTTATTGTCTGCATAGTGTTGTTTAACTGTTGAGTAACATTACGTAACCCTGCAACGGTGGCTTTGGCGCTGCGGCTGAGTAAGTGGATCTCATTTTGACTGTTTTCGGAACCCATATCTGTACTGATAACAGTGGTTAGATCCCCTTTACCAATCGCCTGCATGTAGTTGCATATTTGAGCGATAGGTTGAAGACGAGTACGTAAGGTAATAAGTAGAAGTAGGGTGATCACAATGGCGCTGATAACCGAGATAACGGTCATTTCTACCAGTAAAATGTCTTTAGCTTGAGTTAACTCGGCGGTGTCACTTTGAACAACCACGCCCCAATTCCACTGTGTGTTTTGTGTAAAAGCGATCAGTTGATTTTGTATTGTTCCATCAGGGGCTTTTACTGAGAACTGTCGAGTACCACGTGGGTTATTTTTTATGATCTCTAGCAGTTCATTACCATGTTCAGAGATCTCAGATATTTTGTTTACTTTATTGTTCGGATGTAAAACTAGCTCACCAAAGTGTTCGCCTTCTTCTAGATTAACAATGTAAGCGTAACCTTTTTTACCAATACTAAGTTGAGTAATAGATTCTTTAAGAGCATCTAAATGTGAGGTGTAATCTAAACCGACATAAAAAAGACCCGCTACGTCGCCATTCTCATTTTTAAAGGGGACATACTTGGTCATGTAGTGACGGCCGAAAATATATGCAGGGCCTATATATTCATCGCCGCTAATAAGTTGTTTATATCCAGGGTGAGTCTTATCGAGCATCGTGCCTATGGCGCGTTTTCCATCAGCCGTACGAAGAGAGGTGCTCACTCTCAAAAAGTCATCACCTACACGCATAAATATAGTCGCAGTAGCACCGGTCAGTTCGCTAAATTGGTCCGCTTTGCTGAAATCGTTGCTAATAACCTCTCCATTATTTACCAATAGAGGTACTTCGTATTGACCTACATAGTCTTTAAGAAAGTCATCTGTAGTGATTTCACCGGGGAACATACTGATAAAAGCTGAGCCAAGTTCAGCGGTTTGTTGGCGCAGAGTTTGATTAAAAAAATCAATATTATGAGATAGGTGGTCCACCTGCTGCTCGACTGATCGCTCAACGGTTTCCATGAAAGCATTATCAACTTCACGGTTTATAAATACGTTTAATGTTGTAAATATAACTACAACGATGACTAACATTATGTAGGTAAGCTGTTTAACTATAGAGGAATCACGGAAAAATGAGGGCATTGTAAAGACAACCTAAAGTGATGAACTTTTATTTTACGATGTAGCGAAACTACTTAACTACATTATGAAAAGCAATATTAAAATCAGTAAAATCATATGCTTGATACTTAAGTTCTGCTTATTTGATCTAAAACAATACATATTGATAAGTTTCTGTAGGTTCGGTCTAGTGAAATTTGCTAATTCGAGATGAGTTATAGTCCTGTGAAGGGAAGGCTTTTTGTGCGGCTGTACCTCGATATTTAAGATAATAAACCTTGGTAGATTACACACTAGAAAAATACGCGAAGGCTTTGGTTGGTGGTGGGCTAAGCTTATTGTTTTTTAGGGATGTAAAACAAAAAAACCAATTCCCATCTCGGAAATTGGTTTTTTATTATTCTCTCTTTGTATTTATTTGTTCTTTTTGGATTCTTCAAGAAGATAAGCAATAAAATTCTTAATGCTATTCAAATTGAACTCCGCACTGCTCATGTGGTGCTCTAAATCTTTGATCTCATGCTCTTGTTTGAGATGTTCACGACGAATCACTTCTTGCTTTAACTCTTGCAGTGTTAGCTGTGTTTCATCGATTAATTTGTTTAGTCTCTCAGTGGACAATATTTGTAAATTGCTCATAGGATTCCCCTTAATTAAAGTTGGCTGCTAATGCCCAAACAAAGGGCTGGGGCGACAAAGAACACGCCTAAAATATAACCTAGCGCGGCAAGTTTATTTTCAGCCGCTATTCCACCTAATGCTTCCGCACATTTAACCGGTATATTTCTTAGTAGTGGTAGACCATAAATTAGCACGACACCTAGAATATTATAAACAAGGTGAATAAAGGCGATTTGTAGTGCCGCTTGTGCGTTACCTGTCACAGCGGTGGCTGCAAGTACGGCTGTCACACAAGTACCAATATTTGCGCCCAACGTGAATGGATAAATATCCTTCAATTTGAATGCGCCAGAGCCTGCAAGTGGCACCATTAAGGATGTGGTTGTAGATGATGATTGGACAAAAATAGTGACTAAAGTACCTGATGCAATACCCGATAAAGGTCCGCGACCAATCGCTGTGTGCATAATATCTTTAGCTTTGCCTACCATCAGCTTTTTCAACAACTTACCGACCATGGTAATGGCAATAAAGATGAGACCAATACCAATTAAGATCAACGCAATACCGCCAAGTTGGTCGCCGAAAGAATGGGTTACATCTTTAACTGTATTAACGACTGGGGCTGTTGCTGTTTTTACAAAGTTAAAGCTCTTAATCGATGAGTCACCAGAACCGTAAAATAGGCTTGATAACCAACTGCCTATTTTCTCTAAAAGACCAAAGGCGATTTCCAATGGTAAGAAAATCATTACAGACAGTAAATTAAAGAAGTCGTGTACGGTTGCGGCTGAAAAAGCGCGCTTGAATTCTTCTTTCGCACGGACGTGACCAAGGGAGACGATCGTGTTCGTGATAGATGTACCTACGTTGGCCCCCATAATCATAGGAACCGCAAGCTCTACAGGAAGGCCACCAGCCACAAGCCCCACAATAATGGAGGAGACGGTAGACGATGACTGAATTAATGCTGTGGCTATGATACCAACGACAAGCCCTGCAAAAGGATTGCTAGCGAAAGAAAAGAGTTCACTCGCATGACCGGCTGAGGCCATTTTAAATCCACTACCTATCATGCCAACAGCACAGATCAATAAGTAGACTAAAAAGCTAACCATTATCCATTGTAGATAGTTTTGATACTCGTTTTGCTTGGGAAGTACCGCTTGATTATTTTCCATGTTGGGGTTCTACCTAATAGTTGAGAGGCAAATGGATAGTACCTCTGGAACTTTGCAGAAATATGACTAACGATAAGTTAAGAAGAAAGCTCCCCCCTCAAAAAATAGAGTAGGAAAAGGGGCGTGTTCAAAAGATATGCGTGTTACCTAAAGAGAAGTAAGGCGTGAAAAGCATTTCTTGAGTAGTACGTCTATAAAGGCGCTCTATTGTTAATCTAATGGTTTTTAGTGCAGTACTAGCGACATGTTATTTATGACCTAATTATCTGACTCTATATAAAGTGGATCAAAGGTATAAGTTGCTCAGTGAATTCATCATCCCTGCTTCTTTCACTTAAAACGGAGCAGAGTGATTGTTTTTCACAAATATAAAGCATAAATATTTAATAATAGGGGAGGCCCGCCGGCAATTTTTATACGTATAATTGTGTGTTTCTTGTACGATTTACCTCGACATTTCGGGCATAAATCTTTATAGTGCGCCTCCCATATTTAGGCCTTTTGTAGGGGCCTGTGTTCTTCATATTATCTCTTAGGTACCTCTCTTTTGATTTCTACCGCAAACATCACCATGCAGTTTGGCTCTAAGCCTTTGTTCGAAAACATTTCAGCCAAATTTGGTAATGGTAACCGTTACGGTCTTATCGGTGCGAATGGCTGTGGTAAGTCAACGTTTATGAAGATCCTCAGTGGGGAGCTGGTACCCACATCCGGTAACGTCTCCATTACACCGGGTTATACCGTTGGCACACTGAGCCAAGATCAGTTCGCTTTTGAAGAGTACAGCGTTATTGATGCCGTTATCATGGGCGATGCTCCTCTATGGAAGGTTAAGCAAGAGCGTGATCGTATCTATTCTTTACCTGAGATGTCTGAAGAAGATGGAATGAAGGTCGCCCACCTTGAAGGTGAGTTTGCTGAAATGGATGGCTATACCGCAGAAAGTCGTGCTGGAGAGATTCTTCTTTCAGCTGGTATTGCAGAAGAGTTGCATTGGGGCCCAATGAGCCAAGTTGCTCCCGGTTGGAAACTACGTGTTCTTTTGGCGCAGGCGTTGTTTGCTAATCCAGATATCCTGTTATTGGATGAGCCGACCAACAACTTGGATATTCATACGATTACCTGGCTTGAAGAGCTATTGAACCAGCGTAAATGTACAATGATTATCATCTCCCATGACCGTCATTTCTTGAATTCAGTTTGTACCCATATGGCTGATATAGATTATGGTGAGTTGCGTATATTCCCAGGTAACTACGAAGACTTTGTTGCAGCATCTACGCTTATTCGTGAACAGCTTCATGCGGACAATGCTAAGAAAGCGGCTGAAATAGACGATCTTCAGCAGTTTGTAAACCGCTTCTCTGCCAATGCATCAAAAGCTAAACAGGCAACATCCCGTGCTAAACGCATGGAAAAAATAAAACTAGATGAAGTTAAACCATCCAGTCGTGTTGCGCCTTATATTACGATGAAACAGCATCAAAAATTGCACCGCCAAGCGTTAGTTATTGAAGATATTTCCCATGGATTTGATGGCGAAGTACTTTTTTCTGGCGGCCATATGATTCTTGAAGCGGGTGCTAAGTTAGCGGTGATCGGTGAGAACGGTGTTGGTAAAACAACCTTATTACGTTGCTTGCTTAACGAACTTAACGTGAATCATGGTGAAATAAAATGGGCAGAAAATGCAGAGATCGGTTACTGCCCACAAGATAGTAGTGATGAATTTGATAATGACCTGACTTTGTTTGAGTGGATGTCGCAATGGCGTACACCAAAACATGATGATCTAGCGGTACGTGGTATGTTGGGGCGTTTGCTCTTCACAGCAGATGATGCCAACAAAAAAGCAAAAGTATGTTCAGGTGGAGAGAAAAACCGTCTATTGTTTGGCAAACTGATGATGTCAGATACAAACGTTTTGATCTTAGATGAGCCAACCAACCATTTAGATATGGAATCTATCGAGGCGTTGAATAATGGTTTAGCGAATTATGATGGTACGATTATATTTGTTAGCCATGACCGTGAATTTGTATCATCACTTGCGACGCGTATTCTTGAGATAAAGGATCATAAAGTGATCGACTTCCAAGGTACCTATGATGAGTACTTAACGGATCAAGAGAAAGCCAGCAAGGTTGCTTAGTTACAACGACTAAGGGCATTGTTGAAGGAGGCCATTAGGTTGGCCACCTTTTAAAATAAAGCTGAACAGCTGTTTGTTGACGATAGTGGGACCGCTTAAATGGGGTTGAGTCTATCTATTCACAGGGTTCAGCTTTTTTTATGTGTGTTTTTCGGCAGAGAGGATATATCTAACACCGCATTATTTGCATTAGTTTATAAATTGATCCCTCACTTCCCTGCATTTATCCGGCGTCATATCTAAGTCAACGGTAGGAAGTCTATCGGTTACGCGCCGACCTTCTGGATTAATACGTCTTGAATAGATGAGTTCCATATCGGGTGAGCTGGATTTATAAGCTCGTCTACGACGGTCTGTTGTCGATTTTCGTCGCTCGGTGTTTTGATATTTTTTAGCTTGGTAGTCAACTAACCATTCACTTGCATGCAGTAAGGTTGGCAGATTAGGGCTGATTTGGCCGCTATGAGGGCAAGCCCAGTAATAGATGAATTTAAAATCATCTAAATCTTTAATGAGTTTTAAGGATACGCTGGACATAACTTTCTACATTCCTTGTAGAGGAAAGGTTATCAATAACAGCTAAATATTGAGTTAACAGGATAGGCCCAATCATACGGTTAATTAGCGATGGTAAATATAAGAAAAAGTCTTAATTTAACCTTAGCACTGTAGGAGTTTTTTATCGGCTGAGCTGGCCGCCTAGTTGGCGGCGCGTTTTTTGGTGTAGCTGTGTTATTTATTCGTTGGGGGCGTAAAGGTGAGCTCCTAAATAGAACCCCAACCTTTGGCCGAAGGTTTTATAAAATCACAGCGGCGAGCCCTAAGAATATTAAAAAGCCCAATGTATCGGTAGTACCTGTGATGATAACGCTGCTGCCTAAGGCGGGATCTTGTCCAAGACGTTTTAATGCAATGGGGATCGCTACTCCGATAAGGGAGGCAAACAACATAGTGCTTAACATAGCGAGCATCATGACTAAAGAAAGGTAAATATTGCTATAGAGAAGATAGGTAATAAAAGCGGTAATGCAGCCCCACATAAGGCCATTCATAAGGGAGATGGAAAGCTCTTTTCTTAGTAGTTGCAGCGTGTTGCTTGCAGTTAATTGTTTTGTAGCTAAACCGCGTATAACTAACGCAACCACTTGATTTCCTGCATTACCGCCAATATTAGCGGTGATAGGGAGTAGGGCTGCTAGTGCGACGACTTGGGTAATTACAGTTTCAAACTGATCAATAATACGTGAAGCAATAAAGACAATTAAAAGGTTCAGGGCGATCCAAGGCCAGCGGTTTTTTGCGGACTTTGATATAGGATCAAATAGGTTTTCCTCTTTATTCAAACCCGCATTAAGGAGTAGTTTTTTATGGGCCTGTTCCGCTATTAAATCCATTAAGGCGGTGACACGCAGTATACCTACGAGCTTGTTATGGGCGTTAACAACCGGTGCGACAATTAACTCGTAGCGCTCAAAGCTGCGAGCAGCCTCTTCGGCAGAACTATTCGTGTGAAACGTAATGGGCTTATCGTCGAGAACATCGGCTATAGGTAGGTCGCCACTATGGGTTAATAGATCCTCTAATGCGAGGGTTCCTTTTAGATGCCCATAATCATCAATGACCATGATCTGACCCGAGTTATCAGGCAGAGATCCTTGGCGTCGAAAAAACCTTAGTACGACATCGAGTGATATATCATCACGGACAACGGGCATATCAAACTCCATCCAAGCGCCAACGCACTCTTCAGGAAAACTCATAGCGGAACGGACGCGGTCACGCTCTTCGCTTGATAGGGAGAAGAGTAAATCAGGGGCCACATCTTTTGGCAGATCTTGTACTAAATCGGCGATCTCATCACTTTCAAGGTGCTGGGCAGCGGCGGTTAGAATCTGAGTGTCAGAGTGGTTAATGAGCTCATGTTTTACTGAATCAGACAGCTCAAGTAATACAGCACCTGCTTTCTCTTCATCAATTAAATGCCAGATCAAAGGGCGCTGTTCTGGTGGAATAGATTCAAGGAGTAGAGCGGTATCTGCAGGGTGTAACCGATTAATGAGCTGGCCAAGTTCGGTTAAATGCTGTCTGTGGGTTAATGATTCCACGAGCGAATGTTTAGGCTGTTTGTTCTGGCTATGCAACCAAGCTTCAATTACCTCTTTTCGATTGATAAGTAACTGAATACGCTGGATCGATTGTGATAAATGTTGAGAGTGAGAGTCGGACAAGGTCTTGCTCCAGCTATAGATATTTAAGCATTATGTTTGCACATTGTTACAGGCGATACGCGGTTTGCTTTAAAGGGGATAGCTACATAAGTATTTAAAGGAGGAGGTAGCTATCCTTAATCATAGGGTCAATAAACAGCCGTTTTATGATTAGTATTATTCTGCTGTTGTTAGTTTACTAGGGATAATTGCTTTAATGGCCTGAACAAGGATAAGAACAAGTGCACCAGCAATAACACCACTTAATGCCTCTAATAGTGTGGAGACAATGACCATTAATATAGCGTCGGAACCGTCCGTTACCTGCTCGATAAAATGATGCAAGAAAGGTAAACCATGAACAAGTATTCCACCACCCACCATAAACATGGCGATAGTGCCGATAATTGAAAGCGCTTTCATCAATTTTGGCGCGGCGGATAAGATTCCTCGACCTAAGGCTTTCTGAAAACGGCCGCTATCAGGGTTACGAATTAAATAGAGCCCCATATCATCTAACCTAACAATACCCGCCACTATGCCATATACACCTACGGTAATAATAAAAGAAAGACCAATTAATACGGAGAGTTGGGTGAGTAGTGCAGCGCCCGCCACTGTGCCTAAAGTAATAACGATTATCTCTGCGGATAAGATAAAATCAGTTCTAATAGCGCCTTTTATTTTCTGTTTCTCAAATTCAACAATGTCTACATCTGTATTTTCAATCGCCGATTTAAGTTCTTTATGATGGGCTTCTTTTGATTCTTTCGAGTGGAATAGGGCGTGGAATACTTTCTCAAACCCTTCAAAGCATAAAAACAGTCCGCCGAGCATCAATAAAGGGGTGATCAGCCAAGGAATAAAGTAACTAATGGCCAGAGCAGCAGGCACAAGAATCATTTTATTCAGCAAAGAGCCTTTTGCTACCGCCCAGATAACGGGTAGCTCCCTATCAGCTTTAACACCGGAGACTTGCTCAGCATTTAAAGCTAAATCATCACCTAATACGCCTGCGGTTTTTCGTGCGGCGACTTTTGTCATACTCGCTACGTCATCCAGCAGGGTTGCAATATCATCAATTAGCGCGAAAAAGCTGGAGCCAGCCATGTTATATATCCTTAATAAGCTGTTGATTTAGGAGCGAGTAGTATAACGAGTTTATATGAATATGCTCTGACTCGTCGTTGATCAGATTTAGAATCGAGCCTGTTATTCAATCTTACTTACAGTGATAATAGATGCCAAATCTTAGGAGCATGTATGGCGAAGAAATTAAAGGTATCGGATGAAGTGGTTGCTGAAGCGATGCAAGTGGCGAAGGCGACACAAAAGCCAGGCCAGACAAAAGAGCAAACCAAGTTGATCGCCCAAGGTATTCAAAAAGGGATTGAGGAGTATAAAAAACGCAATAAGGAAAAAGCGCGCGCTTTAGATAAACAGAAACGTAAGTTGAATGAAAAAGCGAGCAGCCTGACTGCGCAGCAAGCGGACGACAGCGCCCTTACACCAGACGTTATCTATCAGCAAAGCAAACTCCCTTGGGCGCTTTTACTCCTGAGTTGGGTGGCGTTTATTGCGTATATTTATCTGGTGGCATAGCCAACGACTCATTCGTTTTTTGGTCTGTTTTTTCGACATGAGAGCACTAAAGCCCAAAATTCAGAGAAGTCATTTACAACGACATCAGGTTTGTATGGGTAACGTTCAGTACCGGGGAAAATCTTATTTAACCAAGGTAGATCCCATTGAGCACCGTTAAAAAACACACTAGTAATCCCCGCTGATTTGGCGGCAATCACGTCAGTGGTACTGTCGCCTACATACCAAATGTCGGCGCCGAGGGGGATATTTAAGTTCTCGGCTGCTTTTAGTATTTGGTCGGTGTGGGGTTTACGCTCAACCGTATCATCGCCACAGATCTCGGTATCAAATAGATGGGCCCAACCGCCATCGACGGTGTTGAGTTCATGGACAAAAAATTCACGATCTCTATTGGTGATAACACCAACAATAAGGCCTAATTTACGCAACCCTTCGAGCATGTTTTTTACTTTAGCTTCAAAGGGAAGGGCGGTTCCATAGTATTTACGGTAATGCTCTGTGAAGCCCTTGTGAGCTAAGGTTTTTGCCACATGGTTATCAGCAAAGAGAATCTCAAAAATATCAGTACGGGATATTTTACGGTCGATTTTTATTTTCGGGTGAAGGCTTAAATTATCACGGACATATTCGACGAGGCGTTGATCATCAGGGGATTTGCACTTAGCGGTATCAACCAGGTGCTCTAATAACCCCAGCTCTTTTAACTCTTTCAACATATCATCTACGGCGTGGTACATCGCATCTAAGGTATCCACCAGTGTGGCATGCCAATCAAAGAGGATCACTTTAGGGTAGGTCAGTTTTGCAACCGCAGGGTGCCAGTCAGGTTTTTTGTGTTCCGCTTTAGGTTGGCGGGGCGGTAATCGAGCAGGGCGTTCAGAAAGTAGCGTTGGAGATAGCTCGGTTTTCTTACTAGCTAACACTAGATCGAGTAGTTCATCAAAATCATCAATAATAATATCTGGATCGTAGCGATGGTGGGCGTGCTCGGCAAAAACCTGCTCAAACCAATGGGGTGCCCAGAGTGCGCCGTTATAGAAAACACGAGTGACGCCGGCTTTAGTCGCGGTCATCATATCGGTGACGCTATCCCCTACATACCATAAGTGCTCATCAGCCTTTAAATTAAGCTGTTTTGCGGCTTGTAGCATAGCATCCGGCGCAGGCTTGTAGCGCTGCATCTCATCGCCGCATAAGGTTACATCGAAGAAATCTTTCCATCGACCATCCTCAACTAGGGCTAATTCAGGGTCGAGAAATTCACGACTACGGTTGGTGACCACCCCAATTTTTATCCCAAGCTTTTTAAGATAGATGAGATATTCGTACATTCCATCTTGGAACGGTTTTACGCTGCCATAGTGATGACGGTAGCAATCGTTATAGGCTTTGTGAGCGATCTGGTTGGCTTCATCATTATCACCAAATATGGCATCGAAAACGTCTGTTCTAGAGATGCGCTGTTCAGCTAATACACGGGGATGAAGGTGGCGATAGATACGTATATAACGGATCAGTTTTTCATCATCTTCTGTTTTGGCATCTTCTTCAGGTAGGAGGTGACGTACTAAGTCCAACTCATCAAGTTTAGCTAGCATCTCTTCAATGGCTTGATACATCGCTTGGTGAGTATCAACTAGCGTACCGTGCCAGTCGAATAACATCAGATTAGGGCAGGGGAGTAGAACGCTGTTTTCAATGCGCGCCTGTGTTGTATTAGGCATACCGGATCTCCTTATACATCATGAACTATGTAGAGAACAGTCATGAACCATATGAATATCAGTATAGACAGGAAACGGGAGTATTTTTTCTTAACCCTTCGGCCAAAGGTTGGCCTCCTACATGCAAGGCCTTTTCTGTAGGAGCTCACCTTTATGCTCGGAACGAGTGCCAGAGCGAATATGCCAGAGCCGATAAATATGAAAAACGCCCATGAAAAACAGCAGGGAAAATAAAACGCTATAAAAAAGGCTAACCTTCAGAAAAGGTTAGCCTTTTAATGCTCACCGCCGGTTAGAGGCGATGGGATATAGCGCATCGCGTTTAGATCTTTGCCAACAGTTGTTCTAGCTTAACTTGGTCTGCGGCAAAACTGCGAATACCTTGGGCTAGTTTTTCTGTGGCCATTGGATCTTCATTCATCATCCAACGGAACTCCGCTTCGCTCAGGGATAACTTACCCTGCTCAGATGTGGCATTAGCGGCTGAGAGTTTAGTGGGCAGTGCTGCATTGTTATCTTCTAGTTCTTGCATCAGCGCTGGGGCAATCGTTAAACGATCACAGCCTGCAAGTTCTTGAATCTCGCCAATATTACGGAAGCTCGCACCCATCACGATAGTGTTGTAGCCATTGGCTTTGTAATAGTTATAGATATTCGTAACGGACAGAACACCGGGGTCATTTGCACCGCTATAGTCACCCTCTTCATTGGCTTTATACCAATCAAGAATACGGCCTACAAAAGGGGAGATAAGGAAAACACCCGCATCCGCACAGGCCGCAGCTTGGGCAAAACTAAACAACAAGGTTAAGTTACAGTTGATACCTTCCTGCTCTAGCTGACGCGCCGCTTGGATACCTTCCCAAGTTGAGGCGATCTTAATCAAAATGCGCTCTTTACCTATGCCTGCTTCAGCGTAAAGGCTGATCAGTTTACGTGCACGCTCAAGGGTTGCTTCGGTATTAAAAGATAAACGTGCATCAACTTCGGTAGAGATACGGCCGGGAATGATATTAAGAATCTCACGACCAATTTCAACCGCTAAGCGGTCAGTCATATTGTCCAGCTGTTCCTGTTCAGAACCGCCTTTACCTGTTGCCCACTCCTTAGCGGTAACAAGCAGTGATTTATACTGCGGTAACTCGGCTGCTTTTAGCATAAGAGAGGGGTTAGTCGTTGCGTCCACTGGCGTAAAACGAGCAATGGCTTCAATATCGCCCGTATCGGCTACGACGGTCGTGATCTGTTTAAGCTGTTCTAACTGCGTTGTCATAATATCTAATAATCCGTTTTCTAATCGGGTACACGTTCCAGTGCTGCTAAGAGTACCTCAATTGAGGCTCCAGGTTTATGGGCATTTTCGCTAATAAAGCGTCGGAACTGTTTACCGCCCCGTTGAGCATGAAAAAGCCCCAACATGTGGCGCACTATATGGTTTAAGCTGACACCTTGTTCTAATTGGCCCTCAATATAAGGGATCATAGCTAACGCAGCTTCTTTGCGGCCAATGATTGGCGCAGTGCTGCCATAAAAAGCTTGATCGACCTCTGCTAATAAATAAGGGTTTTGATAAGCTTCGCGCCCTAACATTACACCATCAACATGTTGCAGATGTGTGTGACATTGTTCAATGGTTTTAATCCCACCGTTAATATGGACTTCAAGCTCTGGACATTCTTGTTTAATGCGATAGACCCAGTCGTATTTTAACGGTGGCACATCGCGGTTCTCTTTTGGGCTCAGTCCCTGCAAAATCGCTTTTCGAGCGTGGATAATAAAGACTTTACAGCCTGATTGACGGACAACGTCGACAAACTCTTTTAGCTCATCATAGCTGTCCATATCATCAATCCCTAAACGATGCTTGATCGTAACAGGAATATCGACAGCCGCTTGCATCTGTTCAAGACAATCAGATACCCGTTGTGGGTGCTCCATTAGGCAGGCACCGATCATATTGTTTTGCACACGATCACTTGGGCAGCCCACATTAAGGTTCACTTCATTGTAACCATAATCTTCAGCCATCTTGCTACACTGCGCCAGTTCTGCGGCATTACTGCCACCGAGCTGAAGTGCAACCGGTTGTTCCTCTTTGTTGTAACGAAGAAAACGGTCGGCTTCTGCATGAATAAGTGCGCCGGTCGTCACCATCTCTGTATAGAGAACCGCTTCTTTACTGAGTAAACGATGGAAATAACGACAGTGTTTATCTGTCCAATCCATCATGGGTGCAACCGTGAAACGACGGTTTAGCGTATCTTTAGCTATGGTCATTAATGTGTAGGGCTTATCGTATTAAGTGGGTGCATTAAAGGTGATGTTAGATCTCGGACGAGATTATATACTGTCTGATTTTTTTGCGCTGCATAAAGCTTGATAATGGTTGGGTATCTTTAGGGTAAATGTTAGCCTAAGGCCTTAATCGGAGCATCGTCTATTTAAAGGTTTTAAAGCGATATGGCTGAGAAAGAAAACGGGTTTACAACAAAAAACACAGGGTTTAAACGTTTTTATTATGCGTCGATATACTCATGGCAAGGGCTCAAAGCCGCGTACGCACAAGAGCCGGCTTTTCGTTATGAAACTTGGGCAAGCGCTGTTTTAATCCCTTTATCTTTTGTAGTTGCAGAGACGCCAATACAGTTAGCAGCCTTAATTTGTACCTGCTTGTTGGTACTGGCATTTGAGCTAGTCAATACTGCTATTGAGGCAGTTGTTGATCGTGCGGGAACAGAGTTTCATGCCTTGGCCGGCTTAGCAAAAGATTTAGGGTCTGCTGTTGTGATGGTTGCACTCGGGATGGGGGCGTTGATCTGGTGGGCCATTCTATGGACTAATTATTCATAGTTTGCCACATATTGAACATTTTTCTTGTCAAGATAGCGTACTGATACATTTCTTAGTGGCTCATAATGGGCCGCTAAGTATATAATTCCCTCCCATAAAATTTCTTTAAATTTATCGACTCCAAGGACACCAATGACGACTGTTCGTACTCGTGTTGCACCTTCTCCAACAGGTGACCCCCATGTAGGCACCGCCTATATTGCGCTGTTTAACTTAGCTTTTGCCCGTCAGCATGGCGGTCAGTTCATCTTGCGTATTGAAGATACCGATCAAACGCGTAGCACGGATGAGTCAGAACAGAAGATTCTTGATTCTCTACGCTGGTTAGGTTTGGAGTGGGATGAAGGTCCCGATGTAGGTGGCCCACACGGTCCCTATCGTCAAAGCGAGCGTAAAGACAGTTATGTAAAATATGCGATGCAGCTGGTTGATGAAGGCAAAGCCTTTCTCTGCTACCGCACCGGTGAAGAGCTAGATGAATTACGTACCGCACGTCGTGCTGCGGGTGGCCATACGGCGCTAAAACAGAGCGACCTTGCACTACCTGAAGAGGAGGTGGCAAAGCGTAAAGCGGCAGGTGCTCCTTATGTTGTGCGTATGTGTGTACCTGAAGGCGAAGGTGTGTGTGTTGTTGAGGATATGCTACGTGGCCCGATCGAACTAGAGTGGGGCATGGTCGATGCGCAGATCCTACTTAAATCCGATGGGATGCCAACCTATCATTTAGCGAACGTGGTTGATGATCACCTGATGGAGATCACCCATGTTATCCGTGGTGAAGAGTGGATCAACTCAGCACCTAAACATCAGCTGCTTTACCAATATTTTGGTTGGGATATGCCTAAGCTTTGTCATATGCCATTGCTGCGTAACCCTGATAAGTCAAAACTATCTAAACGTAAAAACCCAACCAGTATTCTGTATTACCAACGTATGGGCTTTTTGCCAGAAGCCTTGCTGAACTATTTAGCACGTATGGGTTGGTCAATGCCGGATGAAAGCGAGAAATTTACGCGTCAGGCGATGTTCGATAATTTTGATATTCAACGAGTATCTTTAGGCGGCCCAATCTTTGACCAGACCAAGCTGAGCTGGTTAAACGGCCTATGGTTACGTGAAGATCTAACTACCGAGCAATTTGCTGCCAAATATCAGGAGTGGGCACTCAACCCTGAATACCTGATGCAGATCGTTCCTTTGATTCAACAGCGGGTTGAAACCCTGTCCGACGTTGCGCCTTTAGCGAGTTTCTTCCTAGCGGGCATGTTAGATATTAGCGAAGGGGATTTTGAACATAAGTCCCTCGAAAAAGACGACATCCGCCGTATGCTGCAATATGCAGTTTGGCTATTAGATACTGAAAGCCAGTGGGATAAAGACCGTCTATTCAGCCAACTAAAACAGTTGGCTGATGCAATGGGCTTTAAGATCCGTGACTTCCTATTCCCGCTATTTATAGCGATTGCAGGTACAAACCAAACCGTATCGGTAATGGACTCTATGGCAATTCTAGGCCCAGATATGACCCGCGCCCGTTTACGTCATGGGGTGAACGTACTGGGTGGCCCCTCTAAGAAAGAAGCCAAGCGTTGGGAAAAAGAGTACAGAGACCTAAGCAGCCAGATCGAAGGCTAAAGGTTTTACAGAGATAAAGGCCGGCGCCTACAAGCAGCTAGGTTGTAGGCGGCCATCCTTTACGTCGGCACGGGTGTCTGGCCGAAAGCTCTGAATAAAGCCACCTCGGGTAAGGTATTGAACTAATTGAATTTCACCCCTTCAATTTGCTTGACAGGCCAAACACCCCTCATTACTATAACGCCCACTCAATATGGGGCCTTAGCTCAGCTGGGAGAGCGGTTCGCTGGCAGCGAACAGGTCAGGAGTTCGATCCTCCTAGGCTCCACCATCTTGTTTTAATAATCTACGTCTTAATCCATCCAAGACTGTCCTGAAACCAGCGTCATTGCTGGTTTTTTTTGTTTTTATACTATCCAGTCATACGCAGAAGTTTCTTTCTATGCCAATAGATGGCAGAGGAACTCTTCTGTGTATTAATAGCAGTCTATTAGATACGGGGCCTAGTGGCCCCGTATCAGTATGCTTAACGATCTATGCGGTAGATTTTTTCTGGGTTTGGCTTGCTACCCCAAGGTAGGCCAGAGTTCTGCCAGCCGTTTTGGATACGGAAGCCGGTTTTTTCGCCTGCTTTAGCGCTGTCACCTTGGAAGCCGTTAATCATGTAGGTTGCATTAGGGAAACCGTGTTTGCGTAGAAATTCTGCGCTTGGTAGGCCTCGTTCACTACCAGAGCGACACATAGTGATAACGGTCGCTTGTTTGTCTAAGCCGCGTTCAAGCAGGGCTTGTTCAACTTGAGTGGCGAAATCTGGATTTTGGTAAAGGCGAAAGCGGTTTTTCTTAGCATCCCATTGGCTACGATCTACCATTAGGTAGGGGATATTTAGATCCACCTCATCGGTAAAGCCAATAAACATGATTTCAATCGGGTCACGCACATCAATAAACAGCACCTCATCCGGTTTTTGTTGTACTAGGTCATAGGTCGCCTTGGGAGTGATACCGCTAATATCGCTTGCCTGGGCCGTGCTTAGTGGTAGCGTCATTACTACACTAAGGAATAGTGGGGTTAGATATTTCTTCATCGGATGTCCTCTCTTTTAAAAACTAAATCGGTAGGGTTACCGCTATCTGCTGGTATTAAGATAAATATAATGTAATAACCTATTTTATATTAGTATTTTCTAATATAAAATAGGTTATTACAATAGGGTTGTAACTTTTCAGTCTGCTTTTGCTGAGAATATGATTTAGCTCTAAGCTTGTTAGTCGACTGCAATCCTTCACTTTATAATTATCAAAGATAAGGAGATTACTGATGTTAAGACGAGACCCTGAGCAGCCTTGGCATCCCAGCTATTGGTTGGCAGCACTGGGTGCTGGTGGACTTTCTATCTCATTTTTTATGTATTTAATGTGGTTGGTACCTCATCAGGGTTTTCCTATGCCGACTTGGCAGCATCTGTCAGCTTTGTTGAGCGGTACTACGCCGCTATCTACAGGAGTCCGCCCACTGGCTATTTTGGCGACCCTTTTTATGTTGTTGCTGGCTTTGTTGCACTTTACGCTGCTGATCTGGAATATTCGTGAATATAGTGCGGCACGCAGTACAGAAGCCTACCAGCGATTATTGGGTTCTCCCAGCGAAGTGCAGTTGATGGCCCAGCCGCTGACATTTGCGATGACTGTTAATGTTTGTTTTGCACTAGGTGCGCTCTGTGTGCCCGGTTTATGGTCTATTGTGGAATACCTTTTTCCTTTCGCTTTGTTGGCGTTTACTGCTATAGGCGTTTGGTCACTCAAACTCTATGGCCGTTATTTGAGCCGGATGCTTGTTAGCGGTGGGTATCGCCATGAAGAACACAATCATCTCTCTCCATTGATGGCTGTTTTTACCTTTTCTATGTTGTCTGTTGGTTTTGCCGCACCGGCGGCTATGTCGCACTTAGCATTTGTGGCGGCGTTGGCAGCAACCTTATCGATTCTGTTTTTGGTAATCGCCGTGGTCTCCGGTGTATTGATTTTAATATCGGGCCTGCAAGCGATGTTGCAGTATGGTTTACAAAAACAGGCTACGCCTAGTATTTGGATGCTGATCCCGATTATGACGTTGCTTGGGATTGAATGGGTGAGGATGCAACATGGCTTGAGCCATCACTTTGCAACTCCTGTTGAGCAGGGCAGGTTGTTTGTTGTTTTGACAGCCATTTTTATGTTGCAGCTGGGCATTATGCTGCTGGGGTATCGTGTGATGCAGCTTAATGGTTATTTGACTGATCATCTTATCGGTGACCAGCGTAATCCCGTTAGTTTTGGCCTGATCTGTCCCGGTGTAGCTCTGTTTGTGATGGGTATGTTCTGGTGGCACTTGGTGTGGGTACAAGGGGGTATAGTCACTGCGTTTGGCGTGGTTTACTGGTTGGGGATTGCAGGGCTTGCGGTGGTTCAGTTTTTAACGCTAGGGGCATTACTACGTTTGAGTCATCGTTTGTTGCTACACAAACCTGTTGAGATTGCGTTAATGGAGTAAATACACTGTGGCTATTAAGGTCATAGTTAAATTTAAACGGCGTGAAGAAGACAAGCGACGCAATTTTATTTAATATTAGATATATCTAATATTTGTGAGCAGGAGATATACCATGAGTGAAGTCCAAACTTCCCCGTGTGTGCCTCAGGTGAAAGCCTTTTTTGATGAGCCAACGAATACTTTTAGTTATGTAGTACGGGATCCTGACTCTAATGCTTGTGCCATTATTGATTCGGTGTTGGATTTTGATTATGCCAGTGGTTCTACCGATGTGCGCTCGGCGGATGAGATCATTGCTTATGTGCGTGATAACGATCTGTCGGTTGAGTGGATTCTTGAAACCCATGTTCATGCTGATCATCTGTCGGCAGCACCTTATTTACATCAAGCCTTAGGTGGTAAGACAGGTATTGGTGCTTTCATTACAGTGGTACAGGATACTTTTGGTAAAGCATTCAATGCCGGTAGTGAATTTGCTCGTGATGGCAGTCAGTTTGATCATCTATTTGAGGAAGGTGATCGTTTTAATATTGGCAACCTTGAAGGCTATGTGTTGCATACGCCAGGGCATACTCCGGCCTGTTTAACTTATGTGATCGGTAATGCTGCGTTTGTGGGTGATACGTTGTTTATGCCTGATTATGGAACGGCTCGTTGTGATTTTCCCGGTGGTGATGCACGTACCTTGTTTCGTTCGATCAAGAAGGTGCTCAGCTTACCCAATGAAACTCGAATCTTTCTTTGCCATGATTATAAGGCGCCGAATAGAGACGAGTATTGCCATGAAACTAGTGTTTTGGAACAGCGTCAGCACAACGTGCACGTCCATGAAGGTATTACGGAAGATGAGTTTGTACGTATGCGCACTGAGCGTGATGATACGTTGGAAATGCCTAGGCTAATTCTGCCATCGGTTCAGGTCAATATGCGAGCGGGTGAGATGCCGCCAGCAGAAGACAATGGCCAAGTGTACCTAAAAGTGCCCATTAATCTGTTTAAATAACATCGAGGAATTTATGGATATTAAAGAACTAGAACCGGGCTTTTCTATCAGCCATGCGATCTATCCCAGTGATATTGAAGAGCTGAAAACCCTTGGCTTTCGCGCGATTATCTGTCATCGCCAGCCAGGTGAAGCGGACGACCATATCGACGACTCCCTGCTACGCCAAGCAGCAGAAGCGGCGGGAATTGAATGGGTCGAGATTCCTGTGACACCGGGTGAATATACAACGGAAGCGATTGAGGCCTTTGGTGCCGCAATTGATAGGTTGCCGACGCCTATTTTGGGTTTTTGCCGCAGTGGTCGCCGCGCGGTATCTCTTTGGGTTCACAATCAAGTGCAGCAGGAAAGCTGTGATTTAGGGCAGTTGTTGAAGGCCGCCCATGCTGCGGGTCATGATTTACATGCAGAGAAGGATAGCTTTATTCAATGCTGACCTCTGAGACTAGGCCTTGAATAGGGAGTAAAGTGCGTTAGAGGTTAAGAGAATAGGGCGTTAAGGGAATAGGTGGGCAGTGAATATTAAAAAATATCTCCCGATTTTGACATGGTTGCCAAATTACCGCTTGGCGATTTTTAATCAGGATCTGATGGCGGCTGTGATTGTAACCGTGATGCTTGTCCCTCAGTCATTGGCTTATGCCATGCTGGCGGGATTGCCACCTGAAGTAGGGCTTTATGCCAGTATCGCCCCGTTATTGATTTATGCGGTGTTGGGCACAAGTAGTGCGTTATCGGTTGGCCCTGTTGCGGTAATTGCGCTGATGACGGTGACCACGGCCGGTAATATTGTTTCTCCCGACGGTGAGGCTTATCTAGCAACGGTTATCCTGCTTACATTTATCTCCGGTATTATGCTGACGTTGATGGGGCTATTTCGTCTGGGTTTTTTGGCCAACTTTCTAAGTCATCCGGTTATTTCTGGTTTTATCACGGCTTCTGCGGTGATTATCTCTCTTAGCCAGCTCAAACATATATTGGGCGTTTCGGTGAGTGGCCACAATCTGCCCGAACTGCTGATGGCTTTGATTCAAGCGTTGCCACAATTGAATTTGGCAACGCTGTTGATGGGTAGTGGAACTTTACTCTTTCTTTATGCCACTAGACGCTGGCTGGGTAAGCTTCTGGCTCGGTTGGGTTTCAGTCGATCAATCACTGGTAGTGTAGGCCGCTTGGCCCCTATTTTGGCGGTTGTGGTAACGACTTGGATAGCCGCTCAGTTTGGTTTAGTCGAGCAGGGGGTTGCCGTTGTCGGTGAAGTGCCTGCAGGCTTACCGCCTTTAGCGATGCCGTCTACGGATGTCGGCCTTTGGCAGCAACTGTGGGTTGGTGCTTTGCTGATTAGTATTGTTGGTTTTGTGGAGTCGGTGTCAGTGGGGCAGACGTTGGCGGCAAAGCGTCGTGAACGTATCGATCCAGATCAGGAGTTAATTGGCCTTGGTTGTGCCAATCTTGGCGCTGCGGTCAGCACGGGTATGCCGGTAACGGGTGGTTTTTCTCGCTCGGTGGTAAATTTTGATGCGGGTGCTCGAACCCCCGCCGCTGGGGCATTTACTGCCTTGGGCATTTTAGTGGTTATTCTTTGGTTTACGCCCTTATTGCAGACGTTACCGATTGCCACGTTGGCGGCGACAATTATTATTGCGGTACTGTCGCTCATTGATATTCATGCTATTAAGCATACTTGGCGCTATTCTAAAGCTGATTTCTCGGCGATGTTGCTAACGGTTGTGATTACTCTACTGCAAGGGGTCGAAGCGGGTATTCTCGCTGGGGTTGGTTTGTCTCTAGCGCTACATATTTATCGCACAAGTCGTCCACATACCGCAGTGGTTGGACGGGTGGCTGACAGTGAGCATTTCCGTAATATAGAGCGACATGTAGTAGAAACCAGTCCTAATCTGTTGATTATTCGGGTGGATGAGAGTCTCTATTTTGCCAACGCCCGTTATTTGGAGGATCAGATACAGGCGCTGGTTAGCCAAAACCCAGAACTTCAGCATTTAGTGATCAGTTGTCAGGCGGTCAATCTGATCGATGCTTCAGCATTGGATAGTTTGGAATCGATCAATGCGCGCCTGAAGGATACCGGAATTAAATTGCACTTGGCCGAAGTTAAAGGGCCGGTTATGGATCGTTTGGAGCGGGTTGAGTTTCCGGAGCATCTGAGCGGTGAGATATTTATCAGTACGTTTGCTGCTTGGCAGCGGTTGAAGAGCGGTGATAAAGATTAAAAACCTCGTTTGATGAGAGGTTGTAAGGATAGATGGCGATCATGCCATAAATTTCTACTATGAAGCCTATTGTTAGTATAAATTTCATTTGGTTATAAGCTTATAGTATTCTGTTATTAAGCAAGAGCAGCAATGCTCACTAAACTAAATTGTCACAACGAAAGTAAGATAACTGGAGAAATGAAAGATGGCACTTCGAATCAATGACATCGTACCTAACCTCGATTTGAAAACCGATCTAGGCGACTTCAAACTGCATGATTTTATCGGTGATAGCTGGGCTATCCTGTTCAGTCACCCGAAAGACTTCACACCTGTTTGTACCACTGAATTCGGTGCAGTCGCGCAGCTGGCGGCTGAGTGGGAAAAGCGTGGTACTAAAGTGATTGGCCTGTCTGTTGACGGTGTTGATGAGCATGTTGAATGGAAGTCAGATATAGAGAAATATTCAGGCGCGCCAGCAAAATTCCCAATTATTGCTGACGAGGATATGGCGGTTGCCAAGGCACTGGATATGCTACCGGCCGATGCTTACTTGCCAGATGGCCGCACTGCCGCAGATTCCGCTAGTGTACGTGTAGTATTTATCTTCAGCCCAGATAAAAAACTGCAGCTGTCGATGACCTACCCAATGTCTGTTGGCCGTAACTTTGCCGAGGTTCTACGTGCGTTGGATGCATTACAAGCAACCGCTGGAGCACCTATCGCAACGCCTGCTAACTGGGAAGTAGGGCAGGATGTTATTGTTGGTTTGTCTTTAAATGATGACGAAGCGAAAGCAAAATTTGGTGATGTTGATATAAAACTACCTTACCTGCGTACGACTAAGCAGCCATAATGAGGGTTTGATCCTCATTGCAGGATGATACGCCTTGTCCACAGTTTCGGCTTGTCGACAGGGCGTTTTTGTATCTGTACTCCCAGTCCCCAGTTTTAATTTATTTAAGCCTGTTTTAAAACAAGGTAACTTCTATTTTTGGTATACAAACTCCGTTGGTTTTTTACCGTCCCGCCCTGATTTTACTTAACTTTACTTTTTCCTAACTCAAGTTTACCTAGCTAGCTGTCACTATAGCCTCATTAATTGAATAGGAGATAGCAGCATGAAAAAAGCGCTTTTTGGATTCGTAGTGGTAGGGATTCTAATCGCAAATGCAGGGAGCGTTAATGCTGCGCCCGGCGGCCATCATTCGCGACCTCATGGGCCAGTAGATTTTTTACCTGCAACGGCAGCTCACCTGATTATTGAAGGGGTTAAGTATTGGTTATCCGATGGGGTGTATTACCGTAAAGCGGGTGAGCATTATGTGGTGGTTGAAAAACCACCCGGTAGTTTGCGCCATTTACCTAATGGCGCAGTCGTCGTTAAGCGGGGTGGTCATGATTATTTCCGGCATGGAGGTGTTTTGTATCGTTGGGTGCCAGCGGTACGTGAATACCAAGTGGTGGAGGTGATAAAAACATCAGTGCCGGCTAGGTATCAGTTGGGTAGTGTTTTAGACACCCTGCCTAATGGGGCTTACGCACAATTAGTTAATGGGGTGCAGTATTTTACGTTGAACGGACAGTTTTTTATGCCTTCTGAGGTCAATGGTAAAGCGGTTTATGTAGTGGTTGATATTCATGCGAATTAGGCCGCCATTATTGGATTAGGGCTTTAAGTACAACGGAAAGCTGTAAAGGTTTGATGGGCTTGGTTTAGAACAAATTTTCAGTGAAAAGTAGTTTTTAAATGAGTGCCTTATACAAAATGTTGTTCTGTCTAAGGCTCCTTAAATAGTTAGTGATACGAAAGAGAAAGAGGGTTAACCATGAAAAAAGCGGTACTTTTATTAGCGACGGTTATTATGTCTTCGACCGTCTTACCTGTGCAGGCAAAGGGTGATCGTCCAGCGCCACCTTCCTTTGAGGAGCTTGATGTTAATGGTGATGGTGGATTGAGCAAAGATGAAGTTAAAGGGCCTCTTTTGGAGGATTTCGATAAGTTTGATGCGGATGGTAATGGAATTTTAAGTAAATCCGAATTGCCTGAGCGACCAAAACACAAAAGATAGGTTGTTTAGCTGCATCTAAAATCTGGCCAATGCCTCAATATAAATCAACATGAAGGGCCATCTTCAGTTAAAAATTGGGCATTGGTCAGCTTGTTTTTCAGTCATGTTTAATAAGTTTGGTCGTTTTTATCTCTTAGCTATTATTCCTTTATATATGCATAGTTAAACTGTGTTGTTGCTGCCATAAGTGCTTGATCTAATATAGATAGTGACTGTTGTAGTTGCTCTTGGGTAATGATGAGAGGCGGTGAGAGTTGCAATACATTGCCTTGGGATACTTTAAACGATAGGCCCAACTCTAAACATGTGTACATCACCACTTCTGCTTCTTCACAGGCACGTTCTTTACTTATAGGGTCTTTGACCAAATCGATTCCCCACAATAAGCCACGGCCCCGAATATCACCAATAAGAGAATATTTGTCTTTTAAATCCTCTAACTGTTTCTTCATCCATTTTCCGTGGGTTTGGGTTTTACACAATAGGTCTTCCCGCTCTATAACTTCGAGTGTTGCAAGTGCTGCAGCGCTGCCTAGCGGGCTTTTCTCGTGGGTATAATGGCCGAGGGATACATCTTCAGCGATATTAAACTTATCGCGAGTAATCATTGCGGCAAAAGGCACGATGCCGCCGCCAAGCCCTTTGCCAAGGCAGAGGAAATCCGGTTCGATTTCATAATGTTCAAAAGCGAACATATAGCCAGTACGTCCTAAAGCGATAGGTATTTCATCTAAGATCAGTAATACACCATATTGATCACATAGTTCCCGTACCCGCTTCCAATAGGCTTTACTAGGGAATTGGGCATCAGTATTACGGACCGTTTCAGCAATAAAAACACCGATGTCGGGATCATTCTGTAAAACGTATTCAAGATAATCCGCATAAGCAAGGTCGTCCTCATCCTCTTTTGTGAATACTCCTCTATAAGTTGTCGGTGGTGGTATATGCTCAACTCCAGGCATGAGTGGGCCTAAGCCTTTATTGAAGGAATGGGTTCCGCCAACAGAGATCGCATCCATAGAAGCGCCATGGAAAGAATCCCAGAGAGAGATAACTTTCTGTTTTCCACTGACGATACGCGCTAGTTTGAGCGCCATTCCGACTACTGAGGTGCCACCTGGTGCAAACAGCACACGGTTTAGATCGCTAGGTGTTAAGGCGGCTAATTTACGTGCGCAATCTATCGCTGTTTGGTTGGTATAACGGCGGGTGGAGAAGGGCAGAGTATCTAACTGCTCTTTTAGTTTGTTAATCAGATAGGGATGACCAAAACCGATTTGGTGGACGTTATTACCATGGAAGTCCATATATTTTCTGCCCTGTGTATCTTGCAGATAGATTCCTTCAGCGGCTTCTAACGGGGCAAGACAGGGAGTGGACATCGCTTGATGTAGGAAATAGCGACTGTCTTGTTCTAGCATTGCTTGTGCAGCAGAGTCGAGATTGTCCTGCTGCCAGATTTGACGTTGGGTGCTCTGATTAATATCACCCTCTTTGCGTAGATTATTATTACTCATTATTAATCTCATATTGGTATAGACCAGATGAGTGATTACAGAGTTTTATACCCTAAGTTGTCAATGGGGTATGATAGTTTTAATAAAAACTTAGCAAAATTGTCATATGTGATTTTTCTGCACTTGGGGTAGCATTAGGCACTTCTATTAGGTTTGATCACATTAGCCTACACACAAGGATTTTCTGTTCGATGACCATCCGTAAATCGGTTTCAAGCGCTTCCGTTGTCACTTACCTGCGAAACTGTATAAAAAAGGGCGACCTTAATCCGGATGACAAACTGCCATCTGAACGTGAAATTAGTGAGCGTTTAAAAACCACTCGAGTAACAACCCGTGAAGGGCTTAAACAGTTAGAGGCGCAAGGCCTTATTTATCGTTCTAATCGTCGGGGTTGGTTCGTGACACCGGAACGTATCAACTATGATCCAAGTCGTGCGATCTATTTTATGGATTATGTCTCTGAGCAGGGACAGATACCTTTTAGCCGAGAAATTCTTAAACGTAAGATCGTTGCCGATGCGTTTTTAGCTGAGGCGATGAAGATCGATCTAGGAGAGCCTGTAGTTGAGTTACACCGTTTGCGTGGAGCGAATAACCGACCGGTTTATTTTGAGCGTATCTATCTACGTGAAGCTATATTGCCAGGCGTTTTTGATAAACCATTGGAGCGTTCAGTAAGTCGAGTTGTTCGTGATGAGTATCAAACGGATTATGACAAAGTTGATCTAAATATTATTGTAGGTTCATTGGATGAGTATGAGGCCGAGTTGTTGCAAGCACCTGCAGGTTATACCTCTATTGAAATTCAACGATTATCTTATGATCAGGACGGCCATGTTATTGAGTTTGATGTAGAGCATTGGCGTCATGATGCTTTGCAATTGAAAGTTAATCTTAGTGCGCATTAATTGTTTGTCCGTCTGTCTGTAAATTTAGTTAATCCGCTTTAGATTAAGTGATCTATATAAATATTTTCAAATTATTTTTTTGCCATATACCCTGTTATTTCAAGGCTCTTAGCCGATTGAAGCGTGGTAATCTCATTTAAGTTTACTAGAAACATAATTACGTAATAAAACCGTCAAAAACCTTGTTTATTATATTCCCTAATCAAACTGGTATATACCAGAAAATTTAATAGGGTTAAGGAGATGACGGTGAAATTAGTAAACAAACTTAGCATTGCGCTAATGACTGCGGGTGTTGCTCTGACAGGTTCTGTTCAAGCTGCTACTGAATTGACGGTATACACGGCGTTAGAAGCGGATGACCTTAAACGTTATGCTTCTGAATTTAACAAGCAATACCCTGATATTAAAATTAAGTGGGTTCGCGATTCTACAGGTATTGTGACTGCAAAATTATTAGCTGAAAAAGAGAATCCACAAGCGGATGCTGTTTGGGGATTAGCAGCAACCTCTTTATTAGTTTTAAAAGGGCAAGCGATGTTGAGCCCTTATGCGCCTCAAGGCGTAGAAAACCTATCAAGCAAGTTCCGTGATGCCGACCAAGTTCCTTCATGGGTGGGTATGAATGCGTGGATGGCTTCTATCTGCTTTAACACTATTGAAGCTAAAAAGCATAACCTACCAAAACCTACATCTTGGGAAGATTTAACTAAGCCTGTTTATAAAGGCCATGTCATCATGCCTAACCCTAACTCATCTGGTACAGGGTTCTTAGATGTTTCGTCTTGGTTGCAGATCTTTGGTGAAGATAAAGGCTGGTCTTTTATGGATGGCTTGCACCAGAACATCAGCCGTTATACGCATTCTGGCTCTAAACCTTGTAAATTAGCCGCTTCTGGTGAAACGCCAATCGGTGTTTCTTTCGCATTCCGTGGCGCTAAATTGAAGAATAAAGGTGCACCAATTGATCTTGTCTTCCCTCGAGAAGGTCTAGGTTGGGATATGGAAGCTGCCGCCATAATTAAAGGTACAAAAAATCTTTCAGCGGCGAAGAAACTACTAGATTTTGCTGTATCTAAAGATGCTAACCAGATGTACAACAAGGGCTTTGCGGTTGTTGCAATGCCTGGTGTTGCTAAACCTGTACAGTATTTCCCTGCCGATGCTGAATCTTTGATGATTGATAACAACTTTGCTTGGGCTGCGAATAACCGTAAGGAAATTCTTGCTAAATGGCAAAACCGTTACGACGGTAAATCTGAGCCAAAATAAGTATTTTTTTATTCGAGTGTTTTCGAACTGGCATGAGGGGCTCTAGCTCCTCATGTTTTTATGCCATATCTATCATCCCATCAGGAAAAAAAGATGAGTGATTCCTACCTTAAAATTATAGAACTAGATAAGTTCTTCGGTGATTTTGCCGCGTTAAAGAATATTTCACTGGATATTAATGAGGGGGAATTTGTCTGTTTCCTGGGGCCGTCAGGTTGTGGAAAGACCACACTGTTACGGGCGATTGCTGGATTAGATATCCAAAGTAATGGTCGGATCATTCAGGATGGTAAAGACGTATCTTGGTTGTCACCGGACAGTCGTGATTTTGGTATTGTTTTTCAGTCGTATGCACTTTTTCCAAACCTAAGCGTTGCTGACAATATTGCGTATGGCCTACGAAATCGCAAAGTTAAACGCGTTGATCAGAAGGAACGTGTGAAGGAGTTGTTGGATATTATCGGTTTGCCAGATTCAGGTTCAAAATTTCCTGGTCAGCTATCCGGTGGTCAACAACAGCGTGTTGCCTTGGCCCGCGCCATAGCAACATCGCCCGGTTTGTTATTGTTGGATGAGCCTTTGTCTGCTCTTGATGCACGAGTGAGGCATCATCTTCGTCATGAAATTAAAGAGCTGCAACGTAAGCTTGGTGTCACTACCGTTATGGTGACCCATGATCAAGAAGAAGCACTCTCAATGGCTGATCGCATTGTGGTGATGAATCATGGTGTTATTGAGCAGGTAGGCACACCAGAAGAGATCTACAGCTATCCTAAAACACCTTTTGTCGCTCAGTTTGTGGGAACCATGAACTTTGTTCCTTGTTCTGTCGTTGATAAGGGGACGATCAATGTGGGTGGTAACTCGGTATGTTGTCCACAGGCTGCATCAATGATAGATCAAACAGGGGTCAGTTTAGCTATTCGTCCTGAAGATATTCGTATACGTAATACTGAACAGGCCGATAATCGACTTTTAGCACAAGTTACTTCAATGGAGTTTTTAGGCTCTTTTGTGCGCTCTAAGTTGAGTGTAGAGGGGATGAACGATCTTATCATTGCCGATTTTTCTATGAATGATATTCGTGATTTTAATATCTCTCATGGCGATCAATTAGCATTAGATCTTCCGGAGGAGCGCTTGCATTTGTTTGCAGGAGAGGTGCTATGAGTATTTTTGAAAACCTCCCGGTATCTCTGACGCAGGAGACCGTTTTAAATACACCTAAGGCCACTTTATCTCGCGATCAAATTCTGCAAGCAAGCGGATTATTAATTGCTAGTATTATTCTGTTAATCACGTTGGTTTTACCGCTTTACACTATTTTGTCAAAAAGCGTAGAAGACCAGCAGGGTGGTTTTATTGGATTGGCTAATTATATTGATTATTTCTCGACACCGGCACTGTCGATGTCGATCAGTCATACCTTAACCATCGCTTTCATCACAACGTTTATAGTGATTGGGTTAGCGCTGTTAACCGCTTATGCTTTGACTCGAACCTGTATGCCTGGGCGTGGTTTTTTTAAAGTTTTTCTTATGGCGCCGATCTTTGCACCTTCGCTGCTGCCGGCGATCTCTTTGGTATACCTATTTGGTAATCAAGGTGTGTTGAAAGGGTTGATGTTTGGCGAGACTATTTATGGCCCCATTGGGATTGTGATTGGTTTGGCGTTTTGGTGTTTTCCACACGCGTTGATGATTCTTGTGACAGCGTTAAGCAATACTGATGCTCGTTTATATGAGTCGGCAAAAGTACTTCGCACATCAGGTTTTCGAACCTTTATGACGATTACCTTGCCATCAATAAAATATGGTTTGATCAGCGCTTCATTTGTTGTCTTTACTTTAGTGATTACTGACTTTGGTGTGCCTAAGGTGATTGGTGGTCAGTATAATATGTTGGCAACCGATATTTATAAGCAGGTAATCGGGCAGCAGAATTTTTCAATGGGTGCTGTCGTCTCTGTTGTCTTACTACTGCCTGCATTATTTGCTTTCGCGATTGATCGTTGGGTGCAACGTAAGCAGGTGGCGCTGTTATCAGCGCGTGCAGCGCCTTTAATCCCTAAGAAAAATCCAGTTAAAGATTGGACTATGTTAGCGCTTTGCTTACCTGTTCCAATTATTATTTTGACGGTTTTAGGTATGGCTGTATACGCTTCATTAGTAAGTTTCTGGCCTTATAACTTGTCACTATCTTTTGCTAATTATCAATTTGATCTTATGGATGGCGGTGGTTGGGAAGCCTATTACAACTCTTTAGAGATGGCATGCTGGACTGCGCTTATAGGTACATTATTTATTTTTTATAACGCTTATCTAGTAGAAAAAATAAAGGGTCTCAAAACGCTGAGGATGCTATATCACTTGGCAGCGATGATCCCTTTAGCTGTGCCTGGCATGGTGTTAGGTTTAGCCTATGTTTTCTTTTTTAATGC
The DNA here is from genome assembly GCF_030547185.1 of Neptuniibacter sp. 1_MG-2023. Classification (GTDB taxonomy): domain Bacteria; phylum Pseudomonadota; class Gammaproteobacteria; order Pseudomonadales; family Balneatricaceae; genus Neptuniibacter. The sequence goes on along the minus strand of NZ_JAUOQR010000005.1, from coordinate 68,760 downwards.
ACCTAATAATCCGCTAAATTTTGTTTATGGCACTATGGCAATTCTTGTGATCTGCACGGTTGCCCACTATTACACGGTCTGTCATCTGACCGCGGTAACAGCGTTGAAGCAAATTGATAATGAATTCGAAGCGGTTTCTGCATCATTAAAAATTCCATTCTATGTCACTTTCTGGCGTGTGATTATGCCCGTATCTCTACCCGCATTATTGGAGATAGGTAGTTATCTTTTCATGAATGCGATGACCACTGTTTCGGCGGTCGTCTTTATCTATTCGGCCGATACTATGCTGGCATCGGTCGCTGTTCTAAATATGGATGATGCTGGTGATATTGCCCCAGCCGCAGCGATGGGGGTTCTGATTATGGGGACCTGTATTCTGGCTAAGTTAATCCATTGGGTCTTTTCACATTACCTTTTAGCTAGGACTCAGCGTTGGCGTGCGGGCACTTAATTAGTCAGCTGGGAATACCGGAGAGCGAATTATAACCTAACAGTTTTGTAGGCGTAATTTAACAAAACTGTCACCCTTTTGGGGTGTTATTGTCTGGTCTATACCAGATAGAATGTAAGCAATATATCAAGAATGATTTCACTTTAAATAGGTTCACTTTTTAGTGGGCAGTGTCATGAGCGAATAGAAATGAGTAACCGAACGCAACCCTATCTTTTAACACCCGGTCCTATCACGACTAGCATGAGCACTAAAGAAGCGATGCTCTGTGATTGGGGATCTTGGGATCAAGATTTCAATAAAATTACAGCTGAAGTATGTGAGCGCATCTTAGATCTTGCAAATGCTAAAGGGACCCATGTATGCGTTCCTGTGCAGGGCAGCGGATCCTTTGCGGTGGAAGCTACTTTAGGAACAATGGTGCCTAAAGATGGCAAAGTTCTAGTGCTGATGAATGGCGCTTATGGCCAGCGAATTGGTAAATCGTTGCAGTATATGGGACGTGAATACTGCTTTATAGATATGGGAGATTATGAGCCGCCTAAGCCAGAAGAGGTTGCGAAAAAGCTGGCTGAAGATTCCATGATTACTCATGTGGCTGTTGTCTATTGTGAGACAAGCTCTGGTATTTTAAATCCGGTAGCTGAAATTGCAGAGGTTGTTAAGCAAGCCGGGCGTGGTCTGATTATTGATGCCATGAGTGCGTTTGGTGCCTTACCTATAGATGCACAAAAATTACCTTTTGACGCACTGATCTCAGCGGCTAATAAATGTATAGAGGGTGTACCTGGTTTTGGTTATGCGATTGTCCGTGAGGATATTATGCAAGGGAGCCAAGGTAATGCTCATTCCCTGTGTCTGGATTTATATGAGCAATGGGTTTACATGGCCAAGACTGGCCAATGGCGCTTTACACCACCAACCCATGTGGTAGCTGCTTTTTTACAGGCACTTAAAGAGCACGAAGCTGAAGGTGGTGTTCAAGGTCGTTATGCCCGTTACGCACGTAATCGTGATCGCATGGTGATGGGTATGCGTGCTCTGGGCTTTAAAACTTTATTAGAGGATCAGTGGCTATCTCCCATTATTACTACCTTCTTCAGCCCTACAGATAAAAACTTTGAGTTTACTGATTTTTATAACCGCCTAAAGGTACACAACTTTATTATTTATCCAGGCAAGCTAACCGAAGCAGAGAGCTTTCGTTTAGGCCATATAGGTCAATTATATGATCAGCAGGTTGATCAATTGTTAGACGCTGTAGCGGTAGTATTGGATGAGATGCAGGTCTCTTTATAAACGATAATGACGATAGGAAATAAATAATGAGTTTTTCTTACAAACGCGCTTACACAGGGCCTGTTACTGCTGCAATTTTTGATTGGGCAGGCACAACCATTGATTTTGGTTCCCTAGCACCGATTAAAGCGTTTAGTGCTCTGTTTGAGCAGAACCAAGTAGCCATAACCTTGGCTGAAGCGCGTGCACCCATGGGTGCCGAAAAGCGTGAACATATTCGTCAGATATTGGCGATGCCACGTGTTAAAGATGCTTGGCTTGCCGCACAAGGTAAAGAAGCCGACCAAACGGATATAGATCGTCTTTATAACGATTTTGTGCCTTTGCAGATTGGCACGATTGCGGACCGCTCGACATTAATTCCGGGTGCTTTAGAGACATTTGAATATCTGCAAGAGCATGGGATTAAGATTGGTGCTAATACAGGTTATGCAGAAGAGATGATTGTTGATCTACTGCCCAAAGCTGCAGAGCAAGGTTATGTGCCTCTCTCTAATGTGTGTGCCCCCCAAGTGCCGAAAGGGCGACCTTATCCACATATGACGTTAAAAAATATGTTGGAGCTTGAGATTGAAACGGTACAGTCGGTAATTAAAGTGGATGACACACTGATCGGTATTGAAGAAGGGCTTAATGCAGGTTGCTGGACGGTCGGTGTTGCCGTCAGTGGTAATGAAGTGGGGTTAGACCTTGAGGAGTGGTTGGCATTGAGTGCAGAGGAACAGAACAAACTACGTGGAAACGCTTATGCGCGTTTTCGTGCTTGTGGTGCCCATTATGTAATTGATTCTATCGCTGATCTTCCAGAGGTTGTTGAAGATATTAATCTTCGTTTGGCCTGCGGTGAACAGCCCTAAATGTTTTATAAGGTGATGAGTATTGATGGCTTATCACTGATTCGTTTCATGTAGAGAGGGAGGTTTTTGGCGTTAATTGCAGAGCGCATTTTAGTTGCTTGAACTTCCATTTATAACCCATAACAGTTTGCTGTTATGGGTTCTTTTTTGCTTATTTTAGGGTTTATCATGAGTTGGTTAGCAGTTTCCTTAGTTATTTTTTCTGCGTTATTACATGCATCATGGAACCTGTTAGGTAAGAAAGTCAGTCCTACCGTTGCATTTTTCTCCTTAGCTTTTTTAGCCGGCACGCTTCCGTTGACACCTATAGTTTTGCCTTTTGTTTGGGATCAGGGCGCGGTGTTGTTCCATTTGCTTCCTTTACTCCTGCTTTCTGGCTTTTGTCAGGCGATCTATTGCAGTGCATTGGCATTATCTTATGCAGAAGGAGCAATGTCAGTGGCTTATCCTCTCGCACGATCAATCCCCGTGATGCTGGTCGCGGTGATCAGTAGTGTCTTAGGGATGCAAGCTCTTCTTAGCCTGGAGGCCTATATCGGAGTGTTTCTCGTGCTACTGGGAGCAGTATTGTTACCTATGCAGCATCTTAGGGATTTTAAGGTAGGTAATTATTTTAGCCGCTGCATGTTACTTGCCTTATTAGCGGCTAGTGCAACGGCTGGATATAGCATTGCCGATAAAATAGCGATAGACCAATTGGCTGATCACTTACCTCAGTCAGGGTTGATTGTTGCAGTGATCTATATTTGGTTGGAGGGCATTGCTGCGTGCATTTTCCTTTTTACTGTCCAATTAGTTAGAGCCGATGATCGGCATAAGTTAAAAACGGTTTTAGCCAGCCAGAAAAAAAGCATTGCTCTAACGGGCGCGATGATTACGCTCACCTATTTATTAGTGCTTTGGGCGATGCAGTTATCAGAAAATATTAGTGCGATTGTTGCCTTAAGGCAGGTCAGTATACCTATAGGTGCTTTGCTTGGGGTGCTGTTATTTAAAGAGCAGCTGGGGTGGGTTAAGTCGGTCGCTTTAATTCTGTTGTGTGCGGGTGTCTTTTTAATTTTATCGCCGGTGTAGTGGTTAAATCTGCTTACTCAGACGAGGGGAGGTTAGCTTGTTCGTCTGAGTAATAGATCTATCTAGATTATTTATCAGATTTCCCTGCTGATGCTGCCAATTTAGCCAGTTGTTTATCAAACCACCAAGGGGACTTATTTGTATCTTCAGCTGCTTCTTTTCGTCGTATGGCGTTGCGAACAGTCATTGCCCCGATCCAACGAATAGGTTCTGGAGGGAATTGTCCTCTTGGGCCTTGAGCTAGCCCCGAACGACTCCATTCATCATCTTCTTCCAATACTAATGAGCGGATAATGTTGGCGCCTAGGTAAGTTTGCACAACACCGTTACCAGAATAACCGAGCCCATAGATAATATTAGGGTTTTCTCTGAGATAACCGAAGAAAGGAAAGCCACTGACGGAACGGTCAGAGGGGCCAGTCCAGGTGGTATCTACTTTATGCCAAGGAATGCTTGGAAAAAACTTATTAAGTGCTGATTGCAGAATAGGTTGATAGCGGCTGGGTTGGTCAAATGCAGGGCTTACTTTATTGGCAAAAGCAAACATATTACCGCCTTTACCCATCATTAGACGACCATCTTCTGTTGTACGGTAATAGTGGACAAAGGTGCGGGAATCAACAACAGCGCAGCCTGTTTCTAGACCAATAGTTTTTAGTAAAGCCGGGATCGGTTGAGTAATAAGCATGTCAGAAGACACTAAGGTGACACTGCGGGCAAACTCACGAAACTGTGAGGGCATCCAGGCATTGGTTGCTAAAACGACTTTGCTTGCGTTAACACGGCCTTTACTCGTTACCACTGTCGCGGGTTGCCCCTCGATCAGGGTGCTCATCGGACTGTTTTCAAATATTGTGATGCCCAACTTTTCTGCGGTAGTTTTTAAGCCTCTGACTAATTTTCCCGGTTGGACGCTTCCTGCGGCGGGAGAATATAAACCTTCAAGATGGGCATAGGAGCCCGTTGCCCGTTGGACTTTTTCTAAGGGTTGCTTTGTCCAACTATTAAGCTTCTTAGCGGTTAGCTGACTGACAATGCTATCCATACTACCGATCTGTGCATTATTACTGGCAGTATAATAAGTACCGTCAACGCGTAGTTCACATTCTATTTTATGTTCTTTACAGAAGGCATCCATCTCATACACTGCATTTTCTGAAGCCGTTACTAATCGGCCCGCTTCCTCCTCGCCAAATAAACGGGCGAGAGATGGATACTTGGTTGACCATGTCAGCATACAGCCCCCATTGCGACCTGAGGCGCCGCTACCACACAGCTTGGCTTCTACAATGACGATCCTTAGGTCCGGCTTGGACTGTTTGAGTTTGATCGCACTCCAGAGACCAGTATAACCGCCACCCACAATGCATATATCTGCAGTGACTGCTTGGGTTAGCTCAATTGGAGTGTATTCTGCTTCAAGGGAGAGTGCTTGTTGTTGCCAAAATGGCATATGAATTGGTTGCATTAGTATTTTCTCTGGTATATACCAGTTGATTGTATGCAGTTAAAACCAAAGAGTACATATTTCTATAGCGGGTTTAACTAAAGCTTCATCGCGTAGTCATATAGTCACGAGAGTAATCTTAGATATTGGCTTAAGTGACAATACCTATCATGAGCCTCTGTGTATTTATCACTTAAGCATAGGGTTAACTATTTTGGAGAACGGGTAATGGCTCTGGCAATTTTTGATTTAGATGAAACGTTGATAGCAGGGGATAGCTGTTCTCTATTTTGTGAGTATCTGCTTGAAAAAGGCATAGTCGATCAGTCTTTTGTTGAACGTGATGCTGAATTGATGAGGTTGTATACGCAAGGTCAACTTGATCAACACGATTACATTGAGTTTTTTATTGGCGAACTGAAGCATTTGTCCATCGAGCAGATCCATGCATTAATGCCTGTATTTATTGAATCTTATATAAAACCGGTGATATATCCGCAGGCGGTTTCTTTGTTGAAAGCGCTTACCGAACAAAACCTGCGGCTTTTGATTATCTCTGCAACATCTTCCTTTATTGTTGAAAAGGTTGCAGAACTGTTAAACGTAAATGATTTTATCGCCATTGAATTAGAAGTTAGCGGCTCTTACTACACCGGCAAAATTCAGGGGACGCCCTCTTTTGGGAAGGGAAAAGTTACACGCTTAAAATCATGGCTAGAGGAGCAAGAGGAATCATTGGAAGGTGCATCGTTCTTTTCTGATTCAATCAATGATCGTCCACTGCTCGAAGTTGTGTCCTTTCCTGTGGCAACTAATCCAGATCAGGCACTTACGCAGTTAGCTAGACAAAATAGCTGGCCAGTATTGCAGTGGCATTTAAAAGAGGAGGGTTTGAGGTAAATAGGTAGTACCTAAGGAACGGTCGGCGGATGAGTCCCGTTACGATTTTAATAACGCCCCCTATTCATCAATATGAAGGGCCATCTTCAGTTAAACGTTGGGGTGTTGGTTAGTGTGTTTTACGACCCTATCAGATGGATGCTATTACTCTAAGATAGTCGCTGTCAGGGCGGCTTTACTTCCATTTATCTCAAGCACAAACACGCTATCACTCTGATAAAGAGCGTCAGGGGGCGGTCGCTTTTATTCCTTTTAGTCGTTGTACCCATTGCTGTTCCCAACAGCAGTTATGTGTAACGCCATCGATGACATAGATAGAAACCTTATGTTTTAAATGGCGAAACTTGTCGTGAAATTTTTGTAATAAAATTGGCGGCGTATTTTTATCCTTGGCACCGACAAAGTGATGTTGCTCGATCTGTGAAAGCTGATTGATGTAATGGGCTGGATTCAGAGAGTCTGCTAGCGGTGAGACATGATGGTAATGGGACCACTCTGTATGGTCGAGGTTTGCTGAAAGGGTAATGACTTTGTTGATATCATTCCTTCTGAGTGCGATCAGTGTCGCCACCGTTCCACCTCCTGAAAACCCAATGAGGTTTATGTGTTTGGCTTCAGTGTCTTGGACCGCTTTATCTATGGCTTGATTCATGGCTTGAATAACCTCTTCAGCGTACCTTGCTGAGGTCCAGTAGCGGTTATTGCAATGAGGTTGTGTTGGGATATATTGACAGGGTCTCGCTAGGTAAAGGCTATCATTTTCATGTGCGGCAAGTGCAAGCTTCAGCGCAACTGGATTTTTAGGTGTCGGATCTGATGAGGGTTTTGTTCGGGATGACCAAGCGAAACCATCACCTTCTATATAGATGGTTAACAGGTCAGATTTTACTTTGTCGGCGGGTTGATAGCTCCGAAGCGTGAATTGTGATGTTGTTATATCTACTGCCACCCAGTGTTTAGTGGCGGCTAACGTTTCTGCTGTTGGATAGGTATTGTAGGAGCAGGCTGTTAACGTCAGTGTTAGGATAAGGGTTAACTTTATTAAGGCTGAAGTGTATTGCATTGGCTAACGCGTCCTTTTTAGGGTGGCTTCCCTACATGGATGTTCCCCTTCTTAAATTAATTTTACAAGAGTGAGCTATGTATAGGCGAAGGTTCTTAGGGCTTTTGTGTGAAGCGGCAGTGATCGCACCTTTAGTGTTTCAAATTAGAACGGCTTCAGCCTCATTAGATAAAGTGGGGGTGAATAGCGAAACATTGTCTGCTTTTCTTGATGTTCTTATACCTAAAGATGAGACACCCTCTGCGAGTGAGCTAAATATCCATAAAAAAATCATATCGCATGCCTATCGAATTGAGAACTACATTGTTTTATTGGAGCAAGGGCTAGCGTGGTTGGACCTGCAATCTGAGACTTATTTTATGAAGCCTTATGCGGCGCTTGGAGCTAGGGAGAAGGAGCGGGTGACCTATCTTGCTTCAACACAAGATGCGCCGAGTATTGTTCAGCTATTTTTTAGTCGAATTAAAAATGATGCACTATTTATTTACTACACTCAACCGGAAAGCTGGAAGGGCATGATCGAGTCGCCTCCTCAGCCCTATGGTTATCCTGATTTTCAAGAGATCGGCTAATGGGCTTTTTACACGAAGATTATGATGTCGTCATTGTAGGGGCCGGTGCTGGCGGTGGTGCGATGGCTTGGGCGTTGGCACAGGAAAATATAAAGGTTTTAGTTTTAGATGCTGGGCCTGCTTATGCGCCTGAGGTGGATTTTAAATTAACAACTCAGCACTGGGAGGATAGCTTTCCCGCTAAATATAAAAGCCCTGCTGTTCAGTTTGCCTCCCATCAACCATTAAAAAAACAGTATAAAGGGCTGAGATCGTGGAATCACCTTCGTGGACTGTTAAATACCAGTAATGAACGCATATCCTTTGGTTATCATCGTGTTCAAGGGATAGGGGGGAGTTCGCTGCATTATAGTGCTGAAGCCCATCGAATGAATCCACATGCCATGAAAATGCATAGCCGGTTTGGTGTGGCAGCTGATTGGCCTTTGACCTATGAGGAGCTGGAACCCTTTTATGCGCAGGCTGAAGAGATGATGGGGGTTGCCGGGAATTCTGCTCACCCACCTCGATCGCGTTGGCGCAGTACGCCATTTCCGCAAAAAGCCCACCCGCTGTGTGCACATAGCCAGATTTTGAGTCGAGGTTTTAATCAATTAGGTCTTAATCTAGAACATAATTCATTAGCGATTTTGTCGACACCAACGGATGGGCGTCCTTCATGTAATTATTGTGGTTGTTGTTTGAAAGGTTGTTCACGGATGGACAAAGGCACTGTTGACCTTACCTATATTAAACACGCTGTAGCGACCGGGTTTTGTACGGTTGTGCCCAATGTATCGGTCAAAAGAATTGAAACGGGAGATAAGGATAAAGTCACGGGTGTTCAGTTGGTACACGAAGGGAAAGAGATGCACCTCCGGTGTGATTTATTAGTGGTTGCTGGCGGTGCAATTGAGACACCACGTTTGTTACTTGCGTCAAAGAGTGCTCAATCGCCCGATGGGTTATGTAATGAGTCTGGGCAAGTCGGAAAAAACTTTATGGAGACGCTTCTTTGGACGAGTAGCTGTTTTTATCCACAAGCGCTGGGTAGCTATAAAGGGACCGCGGTTGACGCTATCTGTTGGGATTTTAATGACCCTGATGCTATCCCCGGTGTGATTGGTGGATGTCGATTTAGCACATCGGTTGCTGAGTCTGACTTGCTTGGCCCGCGCGCGTATGCAACACGCGTAGTAGACGGTTGGGGGCTTGATCATAAAAAGAAAATGAGAGCCTTATTTGGCTCTGTTTTGTCGGTGTCGGGTATTTGTGAAAGCCTCCCCCATGAAAAATCTTTTGTAAGCTTATCCATAGATAAAGATGAGTCGGGAATGCCGTTACCAGTTATTAGTAGTTACCTAGACGAGGAAGCCATTAATCGCATCGCGTTTATGTCAGACAAATGTAGAGAGGTCCTTCGTGCAGCGGGTGGAGGTGAGATTTTTGAGGAGTTTAGCTCCTACGATATATTCAGTTCGACTCACGTTTTTGGGACATGTCGAATGGGTAATGATAGAGGACGCTCGGTGGTTAACCGTTTTTGCCAGAGTCACCGCTGGGCTAATCTTTATCTTGTTGATGCAAGTGTGTTCCCTAGCTCCGGTGGGGGGGAATCGCCGAGCCTTACTATTCAAGCATTAGCCATACGAGCGGCGAAGCATATTATAAATAAATCAGGTTAGGTGATCATTTTTAAGAGAGAGAAGGGGTATTTGTGAAGGTGTAAGCGCTCTGTTAGTGGTCGATAATAAGGCTTTTCCTGTTTAATGGTTTTTTATTTTTAAAACAAAAAAATAGTATTAAGTCTGTTTGTTTTTTATGTGGGCTTTTATAAATATCAAGTAAATATGGGGTATTCAGGTTAAGTTAATCTTAATTAATTGCCTATTAATTAACCTTTTTTTAAACATTGTACCTTAATTTCCTGTTTATTATCCTGTTTGAATATAAATCCTTGCTGTTGAATCAACAGTGGCTATACTGATGAGTCTCTTCAAGTTTTTAATAGGAACTATATGTCTCTCATTAGACGTTTTTTGACACTGATCGTGTTGCTGGGAAGTATGCAGGCTAATGCGGGGCATCTGTTTACACAGAATGTTATTAATACGCCTATTAATCTTACCACTGGTACCGGAATAACTATTACACAGAAAACCTACGAAGGTGGCGGCACTGATGGATTAGTCACTGTCTTTTTTGGTGGGGACTGGGATGCCGGTGATGTGATGACCATCACTATAGGTACTTATACCCAAACCTTTTCATATGATGACCCGCTAGCAGGAACGACTCAAGATCTGTCGAACCTCAACGTTAATGATCCGACCTTAGATGCACTTGATCTTGGTGGAACCTTTCCTGCCGATCAAGAGTGGTCTTTTGCCGCTGTGCAGGGTGATTTTACCTTAGAAGGTTACCGTATTTACCTCGAAGGCCAGACCTTTAATGGAACCGGTGCTGGTTTGATTGACCAATCACAGGTTGTAGTTGTTGGATCAACAGGGGTCTTTGAGCCGGTATCAACCGGTAATACAACGGGTACGGGGGAGATGTTAGACCAGCTAAATGGTAATGTGACCGGTGAAATGGCGACGATCATTGCTGATATGGCAGCGTTGTCTGATGATGATAGACAAGCGGCAGTACAAAAAGTGTCTCCAGAAACCGGAGCTGCCTTATCGCAAGCGGCTACCCAAACAATCACGGGTGCACTGGATACTGTGCAGGTTAGGTTAAACACCCTTCGTTCTCAAAACTTTTCAACAACTGCACTAAATTATGATGCCGAAACCGGTTTGTCAGCAGGTGATGAGCAGTACCGTCAATCAATGTGGCTAAAAGCATTTGGTGCGTCTGCGCACCAAGGTAGTAACGATGGCTATGCGGGTTACGGAAGTGATATCCATGGTATTGCTGCGGGTGGTGATACCTTATTGGAAAATGATTGGGTTTTAGGGGGGGCATTTACCTATGCCAATACGGACGTGGAACTTGGCGATTACCGAGACGGTGATGGCTCAGATATAGAAACGTGGCAATTTACGGCTTATGCTTCACGTGATTTTGGTAAGTGGTACCTAGAGTCAATGCTAGCGTATGCCTATCAGGATTACGAAACACAACGTGATACGGGTGTGTCAGGCATCGCGAGTGGTGACTTTTCCGGTGATATGTACGCTTTGCGTGTGACCGCTGGAATGCCTTTTCAGCAAGGGTCTGGCATGACTATTACCCCTTATGCGGGTCTTGAATACTCTTACATGACCCTAGATGGTTATACAGAGACAGGGGCCGGTGTGATGTCCTTGAACGTTGCAGAACAGGATGTAGATCGGGGCTGGTTATTGTTAGGTGCTAAAATCAGTAAAGACTTAGTGCTAACGAGCGGGGCTGAAGTAACCCCCTCTGTTCAGTTTGGTTTACGTCACGCGTTAAATAATAGTGGTACTAATACAGTGACATCATTCATTGGCGGCGGTGGTAACTTTATATCTGAAGGCCAAGATATTCATCGTAATGTTTATAGTATTGGCTTTGGACTTGATATACAGCGCTCGGATAATTTTACGCTTTCATTGTTGCTTGATACTGAGCTAGCAGATGAGTATGAGAGTTATCAAGGCCAAATTGTTGGTAATTGGCGGTTCTGATAACGCGTACTTAAGCCGTACTAAGCCCGGTTAAGTACCGGGCTTTTTAATGGAAAATATTATATTACATCAATGCAGAATAGGTAATCGAGATGCGATGGGTAACACTTTTATTAACGCTGATCGTCAGTATGAACAGCGCTGTCGCTTTAGCGTCGCCGCTTGAAAATGGGATCAAGAAAGCTTCAGAGGGTGACTTTAAAACGGCTGTTGAGTTATTAGAGCCGCTCGCTGAAAAAGGTAATAGTGATGCTCAGTATAATTTAGGAGCGATCTATTATTCAGGGAGATTGGGTGTTGCTAATCCCGCTAAAGCGATTAAATTGTTTAATACTGCCGCAGAGGCAGGTCATGTAGAGGCCGCTCATAATTTAGGTTATATCTTTTACATGGGGGCAGGTGCTAAACAAGATCTGACGTTAGCGTTTAAGTGGTTTTCGCAAGCCGCCAATGCAGGACATATAGAATCCCAGGTGAGTTTAGCAACCCTGTATGTGAATGGGCAGGGCGTGACGAAAGATATTAGTAAAGCGGCCTATTGGTTTGAGCGAGCAGCTGAGAAAGATAACATGCAAGCGGCTTACAACTTGGGTATTATTTTTTCATCGGGTGAAGGTGTAGAAAAGGATTATCAAAAAGCGAAAAAATGGCTTCTGCATGTCGCTGAAAAGGGGCATGTTAATGCGCAGTTTTATTTAGGCAACTTATATCTGAATGGACGGGGTGAAAAAGCAAACCCTATTGTGGCAAAGCAGTGGTATAAAAAAGCAGCGAACGCTGGACATGCTGAAGCGCAATACGCGATAGCTATGCTAGATTTTATTGGTATTGATGGGCAACCCGACTATAAGGCGGCGTTAGCTATGTTCCATAAATCGGCAAATGGTTGGGATAGGAATGCACAGTATTATTTAGGCCATCAATATTATTATGGGCTAGGTGTGAAAAAAGAGGTGATGGAAGCTTATAAATGGTTTGATTTGGCCGCAGCTAATGGACATTCAGATGCACATTATATGCGCTCGATTGTGGCGCATCACTTAACGGAAAAACAGGTTGATACAGCGCATAAGAATGCATTGGAATGGTTTGATTCTAACCATGATAACCCGCACAAGCATTATGATTTAAAGCCTCACAGCCATTGAGTTAATTCCGTTGCATGTGAGTGACTATTTACCTGTTTGTAAACACTAAATAGCCTATAGAAACCAGCGTAACTGCTGGTTTTTTTGTTTATACCCCATTTTATTTAGAGGGGGGCCTCCCCACAACCAAGCAGAAGTGGGGGATATAGGTGTAAATAGAGAACTCGGTTTGTTGGTCGCTTGTGTTTTTTAGAACGGAATATCATCATCGAAGGATGCTGCTTCTGGCGCATAGTTGTCCAGTGGAGGCTGTTCTTGATTCATATGGCTATCAATAGAGGAGCCTGTTTCAACTTTCCAGGCTTGGAGATTGTTGAAGTAACGGCCGTTATATTCCCGGCCACGAATATCAAAAGTAACTGTGACATCCTGACCCACTTGGAGGTTGTCGAGTAAGCTCACCTTGTCTTGAACAAATTCAAGATTAATCTCCTGCGGGTACTTGCCATCTTCAACGATGACGACCATTTCGCGCTTAGTAAAACCGCTGTTAAATGTTTGAGGATCTTGAATTAATTTAACTTTACCTGATAGCTCGTAAGCCATTATTTCTTACCTTTAAGAAGACTATCGCAACGATTAATTAAACCAGAAAAGAGGAACGATTACCTCAGATTCGATCTATTTTTCACTGAATTATATAGTCACTGTTAGGTATATAACGTTGGAATCTCTATTTAGTTTCTCTTGGACGTTGTATCTATTTGGTAATAACGAATTGTATTAATCATAGATTTTTTTGTTATAAATCTTCTCCATCACCTTCACTTGACGTTCACTCTTGTTTAAGCTGAGGCGGATCTATGTGATGGGGTCTTAATGGCTAGTCTGTAGTGATCTTATGGCTTTCGCGAATGCTTCGTGGGAGGGGAGGTCGTTATCCCGTGATCTTGTATATATGTTGGAGAGTATGATGTCCCACATCGGAAAAAAAGTGCCTTTTTTTAATGGAGGTCGAATGGCTGGATTTAGCCAAATGATTCCCGGTTTTTTGCTTTGTATGGTTATAGGAATGGCTGCTACTTTTGTATCTGAACACTATGGCGGCCCAACTATTCTTTACGCGCTGTTGATTGGTATGTCCTTGAACTACCTATCATTGGAAGGGCGTTGTGTATCGGGTATTCAGTTTTCAGCCAAGTCAGTATTAAGATTCGGTATTGCTCTGTTAGGTGCAAGGATTACCTTTGAAGAACTGTTAGGGCTAGGTTTAACGCCCATTGCCATTGTTTTAGTGGGTGTGCCTTCAACGATTCTTTTTGCTGTTGTGTGTGGTCGTTGGCTCAAATTAGGTAAGTCTCAAAGTATTTTATCGGGTGCTTCTGTGGGGATCTGTGGTGCATCCGCAGCATTGGCTGTATCTGCTGTGTTGCCTGATGATGAAGAATCAGAGCGTAATCTGATTTTTACTGTTATTTGTGTAACCGCTTTAAGTACGATTACGATGATCGCTTATCCATTACTGGTAACTCAGCTTGGGTTTACAACCGATGAAAGTGGTATTTTCCTCGGTGCGACTATCCATGATGTTGCGCAAGTGGTGGGGGCTGGTTATATGATGTCTGACGATGTTGGTGATGTAGCGACCTTTACTAAGTTACTGCGTGTTGCTCTGCTTGTTCCAGTGGTTATTGTTATTTCATTGATGTTTGCTCGGAGCGGAGTTGCGAAGAAAGAGGGTGGTTCATCTCTTCCATTACCCGGTTTTTTGATCGCGTTTATGGTTATTGTAGTGATCAATAGTGCAGGTTACATACCTTCTTTGGTTTTAGAGGGTATGACTGAGTTATCACGTTGGTGCTTAATTATCGCGATGGTGGGCCTAGGCATGAAAGCATCCTTTAAAGAGCTTTCCTTAATGGGTTGGAAGCCGATTGTGTTGATGGTTTCTGAAACTATATTTCTAGCTATTCTTGTGGCTATTTGGCTTTTTAGTGTACGCACTTAAATATGTAGGATGTATCAGCTAACCACACCTCAAGTGAGGTGTGGTTACTGTATGCTAAACCTTACTACCGCCGTTAGGTTGGTGAGTAACGTCCTGAATCTACACACCTTAAATCAAGTGTATATGGATATTCTTTAGTGAAATTTTCATCTCCTATAGGTGCAGGTTTTGGTTTGGAGTGATCAGGACCAAACTCTCGTACGACTTGAGCACCTGTGGTTCCTGTTATGCTACCCGGTGTATGACCAAATTCATCGTAGCGATTTACACGACGAGATTCAGCTTCGTGACCGTTAACAGGGTAGGTATCATAGCTTCTTCCCCCTTGGTGGCTTACATGATAGACGCAACCGCCAATGCTGTGGCCATTCCATGTATCAATTAAGTCAAAGGTAAGGGGCGCATGAACACCAATCGTCGGATGTAATGCAGAAGGTGGTTGCCAAGCTCTGTATCTTACACCGGCGACATATTCACCATTGCGTCCAGTATTGTGCAGTGGCACGCGATGGCCGTTACAGGTTAGGACGTAACGACTTTCATCTAATCCTGTTAATTTAACTTGTAGACGTTCTACCGATGAATCTACATAACGAGATGTACCAAAGCTGCTGATCTCTTCACCTAGAACATGCCAAGGCTCGATCGCCCAACGCAGTTCCAACGCAACGTTATCAATTTGTACACGACCATAATGTGGATAACGGAACTCTTCAAACGGTGCTAACCAATCTAGTTGGAAAGGTAGACCGTGGGCTTGTAGATCATTAACGACATCTTTCAGATCAGACCATGCAAAGTGTGGCAGCATGAACTTATCATGTAGTCCTGTGCCCCAACGGGCGAGTGGCTTGTGGTAAGGCTCATCCCAAAAACGAGCGATGAGGCTGCGAATCAAGAGTGCCTGAACTAAAGCCATTCGTGAATGAGGGGGCATTTCAAAACCGCGGAACTCAAGAATACCTTGACGACCGCTAGCAGTGCCCGGGGCATAAAGTTTATCGATACAGAACTCTGCGCGATGGGTGTTACCCGTCATATCGACAAGTAGGTTTCGCAGAATTCTATCCACTAACCAAGGTTGATCAATAATGCCTTCAGGCATCTGATTAAAAGCGATCTCTAGTTCGTAAAGCATCTCATCTCGTGCTTCATCGACTCGAGGTGCTTGGCTGGTTGGGCCAATGAACATACCTGAGAACACATAAGATAGACCTGGATGATGCTGCCAATAGGTGACAATACTACGTAGTAGATCTGGTCTGCGAAGTAGAGGACTGTCGGCTGGAGTGTTACCCCCAATCGTAATATGGTTACCGCCACCTGTACCTGTATGGCGTCCATCAAGCATGAACTTTTCAGTTCCTAGACGGCATTCATGGGCGGCTTGATAAAGGCGTGTTGTATTATCGACTAGCTCTTCCCAGCTATAGGCTGGGTGAATATTGACTTCTATTACGCCTGGATCAGGTGTTACGAGTAGTTTCTTCAACCGGTGATCTTTGGGTGGCTCATAGCCCTCAAGAACAACAGGAATACCTAACTCTTCAGCGGTTTTTTCAATACTCGAAATGAGTAGGATGTAATGTTCTAAATATGAAACCGGTGGCATAAAGAGATAGAGCTTGCCGTTGCGAGGCTCAATACACAGTGCGGTTCTAATGACTTCCGTTTGCGATGTTTTGCTCAAATGAGTTGGGCGAGGAGGTGCCACTTGCTCAATGATGTCCGCCTGACCATCTCGGGTAGGAAGTGGACGAACTAATTCGAACGGATCAGCTTCCGGTTGTACTTTCTGTTCAGTTTCAGCTTGGTCTGGCAGTGAATCAAGCGGTAATCTAAACCCTAAAGGTGAATCACCGGGTATTAAGACAATTTGATCACGGCGCATAGGCCATAGGCTAGAGCGCCAGCCTGAATTAAAGTAATCCCATTCCAGCGGTAAAATAAAGCCCGTTGCTTTGCTTAAGCCACGTTGCATCAGTTGAGCAATACGTTTGCGTTCTAAATCGCCGTCAAAATCTCCTTTGACAGGATCTATATTATTGGGCAAGTTTTGCTCTTTCCATAGATAGTAGATTGCATCTTCATAGGCGGGTTGCATGAACTGGTCTTGCAACTTTAAATTGCTACATAGTTGTTCAAAGAAGCGTTCTGCTGTCTCTAAGTCATGCCCATAATCTTTATCTACACGTGCGAGTAAGGAAGGGTCATGCCATAAAGGTTCACCATCTTCTCGCCAGAAGCAGCCTAATGCCCAGCGAGGGATCTCTTCGCCGGGATACCATTTACCTTGCCCATAATGTAATAGTCCACCAGGAGCGTACTCCTCACGTAGACGTAACAGCAGGCTTTTAGCTAAGCTGAGTTTGTCATCGCCTAGTGCTTCGGTATTCCACTGTGGCGATTCCATATCATCAACCGACACAAAGGTAGGTTCGCCACCCATCGTTAAGCGAACATCTTGTTCATTTAGCTGTTCGTCTACAGCATGACCAAGCTGCATAATATCTTGCCACTGTTCATCGCTGTATGGCTTAGTTACGCGAGGGTCTTCAACAATGCGGGTGACAGAGTTTTCAAATTCAAACTCTACCTCACATTTACTAGTGGCTCCGGTAACAGGTGCGGCTGAAATAGGGTCAGGTGTACAAGCTAGAGGAATATGTCCTTCGCCTGCGAATAAGCCAGAAGTTGGATCTAAGCCTATCCAACCCGCGCCGGGAATATAAACTTCACACCAGGCATGTAGATCAGTGAAATCTTCTTCAGCTCCGGCAGGGCCATCAAGTGGTTTAACATCAGGTTTAAGTTGGACAAGATAACCCGATGTAAATCGTGCAGCTAATCCTATTTTGCGTAGAACCTGTACCATCAGCCATGCGGTATCACGGCAAGAACCTTTCTTTTTCGTTAAGGTTTCTTCGCAGGTTTGAACACCGGGCTCCATGCGGATACCGTAATCAATCTCTTTCTCTAAACTTTGATTGAGTGCAACAAGGAAGTCATTAATCGGTGTGGGTTCTAAGCTTATTTTAGTGACCCATTCATCCAATAGTGGACTTTCTTCTGTACATTCTCGGTAAGGCTTCAGCTCTTTTTTAAGTTGTTTGTCATACTTAAAAGGGAATTTTTCTGCATATTCTTCTACAAAGAAATCAAATGGGTTGATCACTGTCATGTCGGCAATGACTTCAACTTCAATGCTAAATTCATCGGCTTTTTCTGGGAAGACTAAACGTGCTTGGTAGTTCCCAAAAGGGTCTTGTTGCCAGTTTAGAAAGTGACCTTCAGGTTCAACCTTAAGTGAATAACCATGAATATGGGTACGGGAATGCGGGGCTGGCCGCAGACGTAGAACATGGGGAAATAGGTTTACTCTACGATCAAATTTATATTTGGTTTTATGATTTAAAGCTACCCGAATTGCCATTCCTTAATGCTCCTAAACTGAACGTACATTACTAAGTCATTAGATTAGCAGGCAGATATGAAAGTAACGTTGCCATATCATCTGACTTTATGGGTTTTATTAATGAAGCCTTTTTATAACAGGGGCTTTTTCTCAATGAGAGTCTTTATTACTAGTCAAAAAACGACTATGTCTAAATGTTATATCGTTAGTGAATTTATAAAGCAAAAACTAAGCCAGTTGAATTTATAAGGCTTATAAGCATCAGTATAGAATATAAAAGCCTGAGCGGTTATTTATTACTTACTTATGAGGAGGTAAGAGTCAGTCAAGCTTTTCTTAAAGGGTAAAAAGTGGTTAAACACCGATAAATATCGATGTTTAACCTATGCTTATAACGGAATTTAAGGCTGTTTATTCATCTGCATAGTTGATAATTGAAAGCAGTTGAATTGGGACCTCTACGAGTTTCTCTGGCCCGTGTGGTATCTCTGCGTCAAAGGTTAAGCTATCTCCAGCTTCCATCTCATATAGATGATTACCATGACGGTAGACTAATTTTCCGCTCACTAGATAGATAAACTCTTCACCAGGATGGGAGAATGTTGGGAACACCTCTGAAAGGTCATCCATGGTTATCATAAAAGGTTCAAATGCGGTTTTTCCGCCCCTTTTATAAGTTAAGAGTTGATATGTATGGCCCTTTTCTGTTCCGCGTCTGACGACCTCTAAGCCGGATCCTGCTTTAGTAAATTGTGCACCACCATCGGGCCTATCAAAATCATTAAATAGTTTGGATATAGAAAGTCCGATAGCGGAACATAGTTTATTAAGGGTTTCTAAGCTGGTTGATACCTGTGCATTCTCAATTTTACTGACCATTCCTTGGCTAATACCAGAAATCCTGGCGACATCGACTAATTTCAGGCCCTCATCTAGGCGAGCCTTCTTTACTTTCATGCCTATGTATTGGTCCAGATCGAATTGGTTGCCCTTAGAATCTGTCATTAATATTGCTCCATTCTAGTGCCTTGTGCTGCATAAGTGGGCGTTTTTATTAGAGTTGGTTTTTTTAATTTCAGGCACTTTATATTCCCATAAGTAAATATTTTTTACTAGATCCTTATAATTCAACGACTTATCTTAAAGGGAAATAAATATTCCTAAAGAGAAAATCGTTGGCACGCATTATGCTTTCCTGTTAGGCAAGTAAATTTACTAAAAAGAATATTTTATTAGTAGATGACGTATATAATGTTGGAGATTAAGCGGAGTACTAAGAATGTCTATAGATGTTGAGAAGTTTATTAGTGACAACGAGATTAAATATATCCTTGCCCAGTTCGTCGATATCCATGGTGTAGCCAAGACTAAGTCGGTGCCTGCGCATTGTCTGATGGACGTTGTTAACAAAGGGGCAGGTTTTGCTGGCTTCGCTGTGTGGGGTTTAGGTATGGAACCGCATGGGCCTGACTTTATGGCGCGCGGTGATCTCGATACGCTTTCTATTGTTCCTTGGCAGCCTGGTTATGCACGTATCGTTTGTGATGGATACGTTAATGAAGAGCCTTATATCTATGACAGTCGTGTAGTACTCAAAAGACAGTTGGCGCTATTGTCTGATCAAGGTTGGACCCTGAATACAGGGCTTGAGCCTGAATTTTCTCTGTTTAAGCGCGATGAGAATGGAGATCTTCAAACAGTAGATGATTCCGATGTACTTGCTAAACCTTGTTATGACTATAAAGGCTTGTCTCGTTCCCGTGAATTTCTTGAAACCTTAGTGGAATCCTTACAAAAGGTTGATTTTGATGTTTATCAAATCGATCACGAAGATGCGAATGGCCAGTTTGAAATTAACTATACCTATGGCGATGCACTTGAATCCGCTGACCGCTTCACATTTGTGCGTATGGCAGCAGGCGAGATTGCAAACGACCTTGGAATGATCTGCTCATTTATGCCTAAGCCTGCGTCTGATCGTACAGGTAACGGTATGCATTTCCACCTTTCTATTACCGATGATGAGGGTAAAAACCTTTTCAACGATGATAGCGATGTAAATGGTATGGGCTTGTCGAAAATGGCTTATCACTTTACCGCCGGTCTTCTTCATCATGCCAAAGCGCTATGTGCAATCGCGGCACCGACCGTTAACTCTTATAAGCGCCTTGTTGTTGGAGGATCCGCTTCAGGATCTACATGGGCGCCCGCTTATATTGCATACGGTGATAATAACCGATCTGCAATGGTGCGTATTCCTTATGGCCGTCTTGAATTCCGTCTTCCTGATTCCGGTTGTAACCCTTACCTAGTGCACGCTGCTTTGATCGCTGCGGGACTTGATGGTATCGAGCGCGAGCTTGACCCTGGTGAGCCGAAAAACATTAACCTTTACGCCCTGACTCCTGAAGAGCGTGAAGCTGAAGGTATTGAAATTCTTCCACAGAACTTAAATGAAGCTTTAGATGCATTGGAAGCTGACACTGTTTTGACTGAGCGTTTAGGTAAAGAAGTTGTGGGTGAGTTCCTGAAAATTAAGCGTGCTGAGTGGATCGACTATAGCCGCCATGTATCCGATTGGGAAACCAAACGTTACGCAGAATTCTTCTAAAAATTTTATGTGATTGGACAAGATTACGAGGGTTTATATATGTGTGGAATTGTCGGCCTTTATTTGAAAAACAAGGCATTAGAAAGCCAGCTGGGTGCGCTTTTTACACCAATGCTTATTGCGATGACAGATCGTGGCCCTGATAGCGCTGGCTTTGCAATTTATGGTGATGAGGTGCCGGATGGCTCAACTAAACTGACCCTAAGACATATTGATGAGAATTATGACTGGGGCAGTTTGGCGGGCAGTATTAAGGATGATCTAGACGTCACCGTAGATTGGTTTAAAAACAGCAAAGTTGCTGTGTTTAAAGTGGGATGCGAAGCGGAGGTTATTCAGAATTACCTTGCTGAAAAAGAGGCTGACATTCTTATTTTAAGTGCAGGTCAGTCTATAGAGATTCTTAAAGAGGTCGGTTTACCTGAAAATATCGCTGAGACATTTAACTTAGCGAGTATGAAAGGTAGCCACATTATCGGTCATACACGTATGGCGACTGAATCTGCGGTAACAATGGAAGGTAGCCATCCTTTTTCTACAGGCCAAGATCTTTGCTTGGTTCATAACGGCTCCCTATCTAACCATAACCGTTTGCGTGAAGAGTTAAAGCGGGAAGGTGTGACATTCCAAACGGAAAATGATTCAGAAGTAGCAGCGGGTTACCTGACTAATCGCTTACGTAAAGGCGATACGCTGAATGAAGCACTGCAAGGCGCACTTAAAGATCTGGATGGTTTCTTCACATTTACAATCGGTACACGAGATGGCTTCGCTGTAGTACGTGACCCTATTGCATGTAAGCCTGCAGTGATGGCTGAAACTGATGATTATGTTGCCATGGCTTCAGAGTATCAGGCGTTAACAACATTGCCGGGCATAGAGAATGCCAAGGTGTGGGAGCCAGAGCCTGAAACAATTTATGTTTGGGAACGTGATCAGTAAGTGTGGAATTAAGGAATAAGACGATGAAAACAATTGATTTGCAAAAACACACAGTTCGAGACCTTAACCAAGCCTTACATGATCAGGCGGTGGAATGCACGATTCGTGAGTGGGAAGTTCTAGAACCTAAAGGCCAACACAATATTGCCTGTGGACTCGATCAAAATTTAGCGGTCGATATTAAAGGTCATGCTGGGTATTTCTGTGCCGGTATGAACAAAAAAGCTCATGTCACTATTTTTGGTAATGCTGGCCAAGGTGTTGCTGAAAATATGATGTCAGGAACAGTTCGTGTTAAAGGTGATGCCTCACAAGCTGCAGGTGCTACCGCTCACGGTGGGTTGCTAGTGATTGAAGGTAATGCGGGAGCCCGTTGTGGAATCTCGATGAAAGGCGTGGATATTGTTGTTAAAGGCAATGTGGGCCATATGAGCTGTTTTATGGGACAAGCGGGTTCCCTTGTTGTGTGTGGCGATGCAGGTGATGCCTTAGGTGATTCACTGTATGAGACACATATCTATGTCAAAGGTAGCGTTAAATCTTTAGGCGCGGACTGCATCGAGAAAGAGATGCGTGAAGAGCATATTGAAGAGTTAACAGAGCTACTTAATCGTGCTGGTGTAGAAGAAGATCCAAAATCATTTAAACGCTATGGCTCAGCTCGCCAACTCTATAACTTTAAAGTCGACAACGCGTCTGCGTACTAACAGCTGAATCATCGAGGACAGAATTATGAGTGAAGATATTAATGTAAAAGATGGCCTACGCGAGTCAGCGACCTTTGATCGTACAACGATGACAGAGATTCGCCGTGCGGCTGAAACCGGCATTTACGATATTCGTGGTTTTGGTGCTAAGCGAAAGCTCCCCCATTTTGATGATCTGTTGTTTCTAGGCGCAAGTATGTCCCGTTACCCGCTGGAAGGGTACCGTGAAAAGTGTAATACCTCTGTTACTTTGGGCTCTCGTTTTGCTAAAAAGCCGATCGTAATCGATATACCGGTGACTATAGCGGGTATGAGTTTTGGTGCTTTATCCGCTAACGCAAAAGAAGCGCTAGGCCGTGGTGCCTCAATTATGGGTACATCGACCACAACCGGCGATGGTGGTATGACACCGGAAGAGCGTGGTCAGTCCAGTAAATTGGTGTATCAATACTTACCATCCCGTTACGGCATGAATCCTGATGACTTACGTAAAGCGGATGCGATTGAAGTTGTATTAGGACAAGGTGCAAAACCCGGCGGTGGCGGTATGCTGCTTGGTCAGAAAATCACTGACCGTGTAGCTAAAATGCGTACCTTACCTATGGGTGTAGACCAGCGTTCTGCCTGCCGTCATCCAGATTGGACAGGCCCTGATGACTTAGCCATTAAGATCCAAGAACTGCGTGAAATCACTGATTGGCAAGTGCCAATTTATATCAAAGTGGGTGCTACTCGTACTTACTATGATGTGAAATTAGCGGTTAAAGCGGGCGCTGATGTCATTGTTGTGGATGGTATGCAAGGGGGTACTGCCGCGACTCAGGATGTCTTTATTGAGCATGTAGGTATTCCTACATTGGCAGCGATTCCTCAGGCGGTTCAAGCACTGCAAGAGATGGGTATGCACCGTAAAGTTCAGTTGATCGTCTCCGGTGGTATTCGCAACGGTGCCGATGTTGCTAAATGTATGGCATTAGGTGCTGATGCGGTCGCAATTGGTACGGCAGCCTTAGTTGCCTTAGGTTGTAACCATCCTAAATATGACGATGAATTTAAGAAAATTGGTTCAGCTGCTGGTTTCTATGATGATTACCATGAAGGTAAAGACCCTGCAGGTATCTCGACTCAAGATCCAGAGCTAATGAAGCGTTTAGACCCTGTTGAAGCAGGTCGTAAACTCGCTAACTACCTCAATGTATTGACCCTGGAAGCGCAAACTTTAGCCCGTGCCTGCGGTAAAAATGACTTACGTAATTTAGAGCCTGAAGATTTAGTGGCACTAACGGTTGAGTCAGCTGCTATGGCCCGAGTTCCACTCGCGGGTACAAGCTGGATTCCTGGCCAGAAATACTAAATAAATCGAGTTTCAAATAAAGCTACCGCGAGGTGAAAACCCACCTCGCGAGGGCTGCGACATCTCAAAACAGCATTTAACAGACTTTAGGGAGGGTCCGCTCAGGGCCACTTTGAAAATGAAAAGTACAGATACTAAAGAATTTATTCTTAAAACCAATTGTGTCGCAGGTAGTGGAATAGTCGCTGCCGTATCCTCTTTTCTATCTGAAAGAGGTTGTTATATCAGCGAAATGAACCAGTTTGATGATCCTGAAAGCGGTCAGTTTTTTATGCGTATGAGATTCCATGTGGAATCGGGAGAGTATGAATTAGATCAGCTTTCAGCAGAGTTTGTAGCTATCTCTGAAAAGTTCAAGATGGATTGGCGGATGGTGGCCGCGAATGCACCTACCAAGACATTGATCATGGTGAGTAAGTTTGATCACTGTTTGGATGATTTGATGTACCGCTTACACAAAGGTGAGATCAATATGGAGATCACCGCCATTGTTTCCAATCACAAAGATTTACGTCCAATGGCCGAGCGAGAGGGTATCCGCTTCATTCACTTACCAGTGACTAAAGATAATAAACCCGAACAGGAGCAGGCATTGCTAGACGTTGTTGAAGAAACCGGCACTGAGTTGGTTGTTTTAGCACGCTATATGCAGATCCTTTCCGATAATTTATGTAAAGAGTTGAGTGGCCGTGCAATTAATATTCACCACTCATTCCTACCCGGTTTTAAAGGGGCTAAGCCTTATCATCAAGCCCATACCCGCGGCGTTAAATTAATCGGTGCTACCGCCCACTATGTCACGTCGGACCTTGATGAAGGGCCTATCATTGAGCAGTCGGTTCAGCCGGTTGATCACACCTATAGCCCAGAAGCGTTGGTTGCTGTAGGTCGTGATACTGAAACTGTCGCACTGGCGCGCGCTGTTAAGCTGCATGTTGATCACCGAGTTTTCCTTGATGGCAACAAAACTGTTGTCTTTAAGTAGGAGAGGTAAGCATGACCGTGTTAATTAATGGCAAGCTGATTTCTCAGCAAGTGGTCGATAAAACAGCAGAGGAAGTGGTTACTTTTGTCGAGCGTTTCGGCATAGCGCCGGGGCTTGCTGTTGTGCTTGTGGGTGAAGATCCTGCGAGTCAGGTCTACGTGCGGAATAAAGTGAAGCGTGCTGAAGAGGTTGGAATTAGATCGCTGGAGTACAAGTTACCAGCTGATAGTTCACAGGAAACCTTAAACGATCTTATCCAAACACTTAATGCTGATCCTAGTGTGCATGGCATTTTGGTACAGCTGCCGCTGCCTAAGCATCTGAATGAAGAGGAAGTTCTATTAGCTATAGATCCTGCTAAGGATGTTGATGGCTTCCACCCTCTAAATGTTGGCGCATTAGCCTGCGGGGAGGCATCGCTTGTTCCCTGTACGCCTATGGGCTGCATGATTATGTTGGAACATGTACATCCGGACCTTAGTGGCAAACAGGCCGTAGTGATTGGTCGATCCAATATTGTTGGAAAGCCTATGGCTGCTCTGTTGTTACAAGCTAACTGCACGGTAACTATTGTTCATTCACGGACTAAAGATATCGAATCTATCTGTTCACAAGCAGATATTGTTGTGGCAGCTATAGGTCGTCCAGAAATGGTTAAAGCTAGCTGGATTAAACCAGGGGCTACCGTGATTGATGTAGGTATTAATGCCATAGAGCGGGACGGTAAACGTAAGCTTGTTGGTGATGTGGATTTTGCAGATGTTGAGCCTGTTGCCAGTGCTATAACCCCTGTTCCTGGTGGTGTTGGCCCTATGACGATTGCCTGCTTAATGAAAAACACAGTACAAGCCGCGCTAAATCAAGAGTTGAAACGTTAATCTGCTCTGGAATTATTCTCTTCGAGCAGGCTTTTTTTAAGCAGCGGGTACCCAAGTAAAAGCATATATCGAGCTAATAGATAACCTATTGATTCGATTTTCTCACTGAGCGATATGACATTTAAGGAGGGAGAGGAATGCCTTTCTCACTATTAAAATATGGTCTAAATAAAGATTATCCGTTTGAGCAGCATGCGGACTTACCTAAGCCGACCGAGCTAAAACCTCATTATGATGTCGTTATTATCGGCGGTGGGGGACATGGTGTAGCCACAGCGTATTACCTCGCTAAATATCACGGCATCACTAATGTTGCGATCTTGGAAAAGAGTTACTTAGGTGGGGGTAATACCGCCCGTAATACAGCGGTTATTCGTTCAAACTATCTCACCTCAGAAGGGGTTAAGTTTTACAGCGAATCGGTCAAACTCTTTAAGGAGTTATCTAATGAGTTTGATTTCAACATTATGTATTCGCAGCGAGGACAGCTGACACTTGCACATACTGATGCGGCGGTGCGCGGCTTTCGTCAACGCGCAGAAGTTAATAAGCATTTTGGTGGCAAGACTGAGCTGATTGACCCTCAACAGATAAGAGAGCTTGTACCGACCTTAAATATGAACCCAGCAGATATGCCTGTATTGGCAGGTTTGTGGCATATGGATGGTGCAACAGCTCGCCATGATGCGGTGGCTTGGGGCTATGCAAAGGGCGCCACACAACGAGGCGTTGAGTTACATCAGTTGACAGAGGTAACTGATGTTATTGTCCAGCAGGGCAAAGTTACGGGCGTTAAAACGAACCGCGGCAATGTGAGCTGTGGCTGTGTAGTGCAAGCGGTGGCGGGTCATAGTTCGCTTTTAGCTGCAAAAGCAGGCTTTAAAATGCCGATCACAACTTTCCCATTACAGGCGATGGTAACTCAGCCGGTTAAACCGTTTTTAGACCCACTCGTCAGTTCTCCATCCTTACATTGCTATGTTCAGCAAACCGGTCGTGGAGAGCTGGTCTTTGGTGGAGGTTCCGACCCTTATCCTTTGTATAGCACGCGATCGACCATGGATTTAAAAGAGAGCTTATTAGCTAATGCGGTCGAACTTTTCCCCTTTATGGCGAATATGCGTTTGATGCGTCAATGGGCCGGTTTAACGGATATGACATCCGATTACAGCCCGATTATGGGATTGAGTCCAGTGGACAACTACTACCTAGATGCGGGTTGGGGAACGTGGGGATTTAAATCGACCCCTATTTGCGGCAAATCAATGGCTGAGCTGGTGGCGAGTGGCGGCAAGGTGCCTGAGCTTATTAAGCCTTTTTCTATGGATCGTTTTAACGCGTTCCGCCAAGTTAACGAAATGGGCGCGACTGCGGCTAGCCACTGATTGGATGAGGTAAGAATTATGAAAATGATGAATTGCCCATTAAACGGGCTACGAAATATAAGTGAGTTTGTGCATGGGGGCGAGGTGAAAGAGATGCCTGATCCCAATAGTTGCAGTGATAAAGAGTGGGCTGATTACGTTTTCTTCTCTGACAATGCCATCTCTGTAGTAACCGAGTGGTGGTTGCATGCACCTTCTGGTTATTGGTTTATTGCTGAACGGCATACCGGAAGCGATGAAATTTTAAAAACCTATGACCCTTCAGTACTTTTTAGTGAACGTGTTGAGTTTAGTGCACCTGCGACGGAGGTTAAGGCATGAGTGATACCAATATGCGCTTAAATGCCCCAATGGGGTTGTTGCTTAATCGTAATGAGCAGGTTGAGTTTCTTTTTGAAGGGCAGCGTTATCAAGGTTATGCAGGTGATTGTATTGCCAGTGCATTATTAGCTAATGATCGTTGGTTGATGTCTCGTTCTTTTAAATACCATCGTCCTCGTGGGCCTTTAACTATGGCGGGGCAAGATGCCAATACCTTAGTGCAGCTCGGTGGTGATCCAAATGCGTTGGCAGATAGAACGGCCATTGCACCGAATATGCAGATCGAAGGGCAGAATTACAACGGTACTCTAGATAAAGACCGTGATGCTATTCTGGGTAATTTTGGCCGTTTTATGCCTGTAGGTTTCTACTATCGCTCATTTTTTAAACCTATGGGTGTTTGGGATAAATGGGAAGGTTATATTCGTGAAAAAGCGGGTTTAGGTAAGTTAGATCTGAACTTTAAGCCAGAATATTATGATAAAAAATATCTCTTCACCGATGTTATGGTGGTTGGCTCAGGCCCTGCGGGTTTAAGTGCTGCGCTTAAGGCAGCGGACGGTGGTGCTAAGGTTTTATTGGTTGAAGAGATGCCGTTAATGGGTGGCGCTTTAGCCTATAACCGTTTTGATATAGAGGGCATCACGGCTGATCGCTTACGTGCAGAACTGATCGCAAAAGTAGAAGAGCATGACAATATCACCGTTATGGTCGATACCGTGTGTAATGCATGGTTTACCGATAACTATTTACCTTTGATTCAAGGTAAGCGCCTATTCAAGGTGAGGGCCAAAGAGTGCATTATCGCCTCGGGTGCTTACGAACAGCACGTTGTATTCCGTAATAATGACCTTCCGGGTGTTGTTATGTGTAGTGCAGCTACGCGAATGATGAAGCTTTATGCCATTAAACCGGGTGAGAGCTCTGTTGTATTAACCGGTAATGATGATGGCTATTTGACGGCCTTAGAGCTTAGCGATCAAGGGGTGAATGTTAAAGCGGTCGTTGATATGCGTGAAGGTGTCGCAACGCCTCAGTTAATCGATGCTTTATCTGAACGGGGTATTAGCTTACATCAAGGTTATACCGTGTACGAAGCGCTTGCGGAAAAGGGCAATAAACGCATTAAAGGGGTAGATGTTCGTAAAATCACCGCTAAAGGTGAGGTCGGTAACGCCAGCCGTATTATTGACTGTGATCTGCTCTGTATGTCGGCCGGTTATATGCCTGCTTACCAGCTGTTATGCCAAGCAGGTGCACAGCTTAGTTATGCGGATGAGTTGGCTGAATTTACTTTGTCAAAGCTGCCGGAGCATCTACATATTGCCGGTTCCGTGAACGGTATACACCAGTTAGATTCAGTAGTCGCCGATGGGCAACGGGCTGCTCAGCTTGCTTTGAATAACTTAAATCTTAGTGATGAACTGCCTGGCAAAGTTAGCTGTAGTGTTAAGCCGAATTTTGATTGGCCGATCTTTAGCCATCCTAAAGGTAAAGACTTTGTCGATTTTGATGAAGATCTACAGGCGAAAGATATAGTTAATGCTACGCGTTTAGGTTATCGCGATGTACAGCTGGTTAAACGTTTCTCCACAGTGGGTATGGGGCCTTCACAAGGACGGCACTCTGCGCTACCGACGGCTCGTTTAGTTGCAAACTCAACAGATAGAACGGTAACTGAAACCGGTGTGACAACGGCCAGACCTCCGTTTGCGCCGGAGAAACTTGCACATATTGCCGGTCGTATATTTGATCCTTACCGTCGCACACCTATGCATCATCGACACCTTGAATTAGGGGCCAAAATGATCCCTGCAGGTAACTGGAGGCGTCCGGCCTTTTATGGTGATCCCAATAAGCGAGATGCGTGTATCCATGCGGAATCGGTACATGTGCGGAATAAAGTAGGTTTGATCGATGTTAGTACATTAGGGGGTATTGAGTTAAAAGGCCCTGATGCGGCAGAGTTTATGAATCGTATCTATACCTTTGCTTTTTTAAAGCAGCCAGTCGGTAAAACACGTTACGCCGTTTATACCAATGAGCATGGTGTCGTTATTGATGATGGTGTTGCCTGTCGAATAGCTGAGGATCACTTTTATGTGACCGCGACGACCAGTGGAGTCGATCGTGTGTACCGAGATATGACCAAGTGGAATGCTCAATGGCGTTTAGATGTAGATATTCTGAATGTGACTTCAGCTTATTGTGCCGTGAACTTAGCGGGGCCTGACGCTCGTAAAGTGCTAGAAAAGTTAGTCACAGATACCGACCTTTCGCCGGAAGGTTTTCCATTTTTGGCATACGGTGAAGCTGATGTAGCAGGTATTCCTGCACGCTTGCTCCGTGTGGGCTTTGTGGGTGAATTGGGGTATGAGATTCATGTGCCATCCCGCTACGGTGAAGCTTTATGGGATCTGCTGATGGAAGCGGGCGAAGCGTTTGATATCAAACCTTTTGGTGTTGAAACCCAACGTTTATTACGTCTTGAAAAAGGCCACGTTATTGTTAGCCAAGATACGGATGGAATGAGTCATCCAGGAGAGCTATCAATGAATTGGGCGGTTAATAGGAAGAAACCTTTCTTTGTTGGTTGTCGCTCAGTGGATATTGTTATGGCGCAGCCTCAAACACGTAAATTGGTCGGTTTTACTTTACCGGCAGAGAGTAAAAAACCTGAGGAGGGACATCTTGTATTAGAAGGTGATGGGATTACCGGTAATGTCACTTCATGTGAATACTCTCCAGCGATGAAGAAAATAGTGGGTTTGGCTTTTGCTGGTATTAATTCAAGCGAACCTGGCGACAAAATTAGTATCCGTGTTGATGGTCAGATTGTCGAAGCAGAGGTGGTTAGTCTGCCGTTTTATGATCCAAACAATGCAAGACAGGAGATGTAGTGATGGAAGAGATAACGAAGAACATTATTACGCCAGAGACTTATCTTGCCCGTAGCCCATTGTATAGAGTACATGAAGCAGCGGGTGCACACTTTGAAGCGTGCGCTTCTGCAGCTCAAGTTGTCTCTTATGGTGATCAGTCTGAACCTCTTACTGCCTTAATTGACCTGTCGGTACAGCATAGGTTTGGAATACGAGGCGCCAATGCTATAGCCGCGTTGAGTGCGGCGGGTTTATCGGTTCCGGAAAAGCCAAACCAATGTTTGAATTCAGCTAATGGTGAGACTGTATTGCGTCTTGGCAAAACTGAGTTTTGGGTATTAGGGGCGATGGAGAGCGGTACCTGCTCGGCGGATTCTAGTGCATTTGCCGATTGTTATCCGGTTTATTGCCAAGATAGTCATGCATGCTTACTACTGAGTGGTGAGCATCTGCCTGATATTATGGCCAAGCTTTGTGGTGTCGACCTGTCTGAATCGGCGTTTCCTAAAGGCTCTATAGCGCAAACCTCTGTCGCAAGAATTAATGCGATTATCAGTCATCTACCGGATAAAGAAGGTACTCACTTTGTCATTTTGTGTGATAGCGCAGCGGCTGAATACCTTTGGGCTTGTCTGTTGGATGCAATGGATGAGTTTGGAGGTAAAGCAGCGGGTCTGAATTATCTTTTTTAAACTTAGGTTTTAAGTACTGCTTGTTAAAAATAAATTAGTAACCCCTTGGCAATTTATACATGTTGTTGAGGTGGATCTATTACCCCCAAATCGATTACTGGTTCCCAGCTGATGTCGATTTAACCCCCAACCGGCGCTCTGCCTCTGTGCATAGTGTCGGTTTTTTTATGTCTGCCATTTTATTTTTAAAAACCTACCCCTTTTGGGGTACCCAATGAAGAGAATTGTGTTGGCGTGGCTAATGGTAAATATTGTTCCTATTGAAACCTTAATTAATCGTCACCAGAAGGTGGCGGTAAATCTTAATTGGATTGTTACTTGGAGGTCATTATGGAGCCTGAAAGTGTTTCTGTTGTTACAAGTAAGCCTATTTATAGATCTGAGATAAGTGATGCTCCTTGTGCTTATAGCCTGTTTATTTGTGAACAATTAAGCACTGCTTTTTCAGACCTATATCAGAGCAAAACCGTAGCTAAAAGAGACCTTGTTGATGACGGGGATCTAGAAAGTGTTAAGGATCAATTAGTGACGTTGTTAGCCGATGCACCTGCGGCCACCTTGGTTTACTTATCAGGTACAGAAAAGTACATGTGGTTAGTGGGGGAGCAGTTAAAAGCTTTAGGCGTGACAGAAGATCAGATGGTTATGCTGCCGCCTTTGAATACGGAACGTAGTGTTTTTTGCTGCCACTGTTATACGGTAACCGATCATGTAGTAACAGCCCCAGCAACCTGCGCAGGATGCGGAAAACTGTTAGCTGTTACCGATCATTTTGCTAAATCACATGCCGCGTATTTTGGTTATCAAGTCAATGCAGAAAACGCGACTGAGATCCCAGAAAGTGTGGAGTTAAGCTAATGAGTAATCAAATAAAAGTAGAAGTAGCCAGTATTTGCCAAGTAGCTCCAACCATCCGCGAATTTACCTTAGAAGCTATAGATGATGAGCTCTATCCTTTTTCGCCGGGTGCACATGTTGTTGTTGAGATGCCGAGCGCAAAGAAGATATATAAAAACGCATACTCCCTGTTGAGTGACCCTGCGGATACCAATCGTTACCGTATAGCGGTTCGTTTACAGGAGACGTCTAGGGGCGGCTCTATCTATATGCATGAGCAGGTAAAGGTTGGCGATCAATTACTAATTAGCCCACCTTCAAATTTGTTTTCTCCCTTCTGGCTAGCTAAAAAACACTTGATGTTAGCTGGGGGCGTTGGGGTGACACCGTTTATGTCATATATCCCTGAAATGCTTCGTCGTAACACTGATTTTGAACTTCATTATATGTATCGCAGTTTGCAAACAGGCGCTTATAAAAATGAGCTTTCTGAGCAGTTAGGCGATAAGTACTTTGGTTATGACTCTGACCGTCATACGCGCTGTGATGTGACAGAACTCTTAAGCCAGCAGCCTTTAGGCACGCATATCTATATTTGTGGCCCCGAATCGTTAATTCAGGCGGTGGAGGAGGCAGCACAAACCTTAGGCTTACCTGCCAGTGTTATTCATTCAGAAGAGTTTGCGGCACCTAAACCAGGGATGCCCTTTATTGCTGAAATTAAATCCAGTGGGAAGCAAGTAGAAGTCAGTGCTGAAGATAGCTTGCTAGAAGCGCTAGAAGCATCGGATATTTCCGTACCTAACTTATGTCGAGGCGGCGTTTGTGGTCAGTGTGTTTGTACTGTTGAAGAGGGCGATATAGATCACCGTGATCAATACCTCTCGGACGATGAGAAAGCAGCAGGTAACGCAATTATGCCCTGTGTCTCTCGTGCTGCGGGTGAACGTCTGGTCTTAGATATTTAAGGAGAACTAATAATGCGAGTTGCACCCAAAGAAGTTGAAACGTTCCGTGATGATTTTACCTACTCAAACAGCCCTGAGGCGATAAAACGTTTTCCTTTTCCCTTTCCTGAAGATGAGTACCGCTATTCCGTTAATATGGAGCCACATACTCCGAAAGGTGGTGAGGGCTCAGCCTATGAGCATTTTCTTGATATTGATGAGCACTACCTATCAGAAATGACTGAGCGCAAGTTAGTACTTGATGCTATGCCCCATCGTTGTCTTGCGATGGATCATATGGAGCTTGCGTGTTGGGATATGCTTGAGCGGTTAATGACGTCTTTAGCTGAGGACTACTCTGATTACTTCAAACTGACCATTGAGGGTGATCAGTGGACATGGGAAAATAAACTACTCAATATTCACGATACTTTTACCTTTGGTGATAGTAGTACGTTACCTAAACCACCGCTGGAATATATTGGTTGTCAGGTACAGGGTGACTTTGCGCTTTTAGATCAGCGCGATGGCGATCTTTTTCTCGATGCAGGAATGGTCACTTGTCCAGCAGATTGGTCGCTCGCGTTTGATGCTGGTATGAGCTTCAAGGAGTGGCATGGTCCTGTACCCATGGCTCACAACGAAGGTATTTTTGAGCGCGCATTGAAATATCTGACGGCCATGCAAGTGGGGAGTCCCATCCGCCGTCTAAACTGGACATTAACCGTCAATGCTCGGATGGACACTTCGCCTGAGACTTATCATGAGTGGGGCCATGAAAGGACCTCTGTGACACCCGATAACGTAGGTGAAAAAGTTTATCTGCGTGTTGAGGTACAAGTGATGGATCGCATGCCGCGCAGTAATGCACTGATGTTTATTATCCGTACTTATCTGATTAGCTTGGAGGATATTGCCACTAATCCAGAATGGGCAAAACGGATGCATCGGACGATGAAAACACTACCCGCACCGTTGATCGAGTATAAGGGATTAAGCCGTTATCATTCGATGGTGGTTGATTACCTATCTCAATTTGATCCTGCTAATTAATCAGGATCTCCATTATAGCCCTCTTTTGAGGGCTCTATTATAAAGAAAAAATGCGTCTATCAAGGCGATTAGTGATGGGCTGAAGAGCTGATCTATTTCTATCTGTATGAAAGAATATTTATTTAGAGGGTGAACTCAATGGGATGGGTCTATTTAGCGATAGCTGGATTGATAGAGTGTGGTTGGGCTATAGGTTTAAAGTATAGCGATGGCTTTACAAAGTTGTGGCCTTCATTGATAAGCGCAGTGCTTGTAGTTGTGAGTTTAGGTCTCTTATCTGTCGCTATGCGTACTATTCCTGTTGGTACAGCTTATGCTGCATGGTCAGGGATTGGTGCTGTGTCTTTAGCGACTTATGGGATTTTCTTTCTTGGGGAATCTGGCAGTATCACACGTATTATCTGTATATTACTGATTGTAGCGGGTATCGCAGGGCTTAAGTTTTTTGAGTGAGAATGTTTTTATCAATACTGGGGAATAAACATTGAAAGAGATTAAAGTGGATCTGGTTGATTACACATGTAATCAAGACACTAAGGATATGATGGATCTGCTGGCGTGCTATGCGCTCGATATTATGGGGGGAGGTGATCCTCTCAGTGAATATACTAAGGTTAACTTGGCGTCGGAATTAGCTAAGTTGCCTCACGCCTTCTCTTTTATCTGTTACGTGGATAAGAAGCCAGCTGGTCTTATCAATTGCTTCGATGCTTTCTCTACCTTTAAGTGTAAACCCGTTATCAATATCCACGATGTAATTGTGCTGCCAGAGTATAGAGGCTTAGGGCTTAGCCAAATAATGCTAAAAAAAGTGGAAGAGATGGCTAAATATAAAGGTTGCTGCAAACTTACACTTGAAGTTCTCGAGGCTAATCAGCCCGCACAAGCAGCCTATACAAAATTCGGGTTTTCTGGTTATGAGTTAAATCCTAAGATAGGTAAGGCCCTTTTTTGGGAAAAAACACTTTAATAGACCTCTCTCCTATTTAGCTGAACCTAAGTTCAGCTACCTTTCTCGCGCCATATAAAGTATGCAAAATAAAGTAATGTTGATCACATATTAAAACCTATTCATGAAAAAGTTTTATGCTAATGTTAAGTGGGCTTATAAGTTGTCCCTTAATGTTAGCCTTACTCAAGTGTGTAGGAGGTGTTATGTCTGACCGTAATCAGAGTGAAATCCCACAGGAAGCGTTCGATTGGTATGATGATTATGCCCATGGAGGTATGGATCGCCGCACCTTTTTGAAAAAGTTAGGAACATTAACGGCTGTTGGTTACTCAATGACTGTATTGACCTCTGCGTTATTACCTAACTATGCCTTAGCTGAACAGGTCTCTTTTAATGATCCTGAAATATTGGCGACTTATGAAACCTTTGATTCGCCTTTAGGCCACGATGAAGGGCAGGGTTACTTAGTGGTACCTAAAAACATCTCAGGGCCGTTGCCTGTTGTGTTGGTTATCCATGAGAATCGAGGTCTTAATCCCTATATTAAAGATGTTGCTCGCCGTTTAGCTAAAGCTGGTTTTATCGCCTTTGCGCCGGATGCTCTGTTTCCTTTAGGCGGCTACCCAGGAAATGATGATGAGGGTAGGGCGATGCAGAAAAACCTTGAGCGTTCGAAAATAGAACAGGATTTTTTAGCCGCGGCTAAATTTATCAAAGCCCATCCGAACAGTAATGGCCATCTCGGCGCGGTAGGGTTTTGTTTTGGCGGTTATATTGTGAACTATTTAGCAGCCGTTGAATCTAATCTCCTTTCTGCAGGCGTGCCGTTTTATGGCACGCCTGCAGCAGCGGAACTAAGAGAGAATATTAAAGCGCCGTTGTTGGTTCAATTAGGTGAGTTGGATGAACGGGTTAATAAGACGTGGCCTGATTATGAAAAAGACCTGAAGCGTTTACATGTTCCTTATGAAGTACATGTTTATAAAGGCGCTAATCATGGCTTCCATAATGACTCAACTGCTCGGTATGATAAGCCAAATGCTGAGTTAGCATGGCAACGAACCATCGAATTTTTCCAAAACAAGTTAAGTTAGTTTAGCTTATTAAGATAATCGTAAAGGTAAAATAAAAATGATAAAAGTAAGTGTGATGTACCCAAATAGTTCAGATGCGAAGTTTGACATGGATTACTACAATTCAACCCATGCACAACTTGTATTAGACCGTTTAGGCGATACGCTAAAGAGCTTTACAGTTGATGCTGGTATCGCTGGTGGAGCACCAGGTGAGGCCGCTGGGTTTATTGCTATGGGGCATTTGATATTTGATTCTGTGGATGCATTTGAAGCCGCGTTTGGTCCTCATGCTGAAGAGTTGTTAGGTGATATACCTAATTTTACTAATGTGCAGCCTCAGGTTCAGATTAGTGAAATTAAGCGTTAAGTAATCTCTACATTAACGCTTTTTTTGTATAAGCCTGATCTGAACTTAAATGTCCAATCAGGCTTTTTTTAACAGAGTAGCTTAGAGTTTAATCGTAAAGTGTTTAAATACTTTCTCTTCTATCTCCCAAACTCCAGTAAAGCCAGCTTCAATAACAAAAGAGTCTCCAGGCAATAGCGTAACGCTCTCTTCGCCATCGGGTGTTATTGTTACTTTACCTTCAATAAGATGGATATATTCCCAGCTTTTGTATTCAGCTCGGTAGCTACCTTCTGTTGCTTCCCAACATCCCGCAATCATACTGCCATCTTCTGATGTGTATTCGATCCAGGTTTTCATCGTAGGTGTGCCAGATATTTTTTCCCAGCCTTCTAAATCTGTATCAATAGAGGTCACTGTTTTATCGATAATCTTTTTTATGTAGCTCATTGTGTGATTCTCATAAATTTTAAGTGTTGGCGAATGTCTTTCCTGTACAGAAAGGCAACCTAGGGAGTGCGCTATTCATAGGTTGCTTTGTTTTTACTGTACGTTGCGAGTCCTGTTATTTAGCCCGCTTTTTTTACTTCCATGGTCTCTGATAGATAGGCCTCTAATGAATCATCCAAAGCGTCAATCCATGGTGTATGGTGTGGAGGAGACATAGTGCCGGTCATCAATGAGCGGTATGAGTGATCACGGAAAGTCATGATGTTTTCTTTCTTATGGTGTTTCCATTCAAGGAAGGTCTGTCTAACACCTTCAATATCGAAGGTTGGGTAATCGGTTGCTTCGATCAGTTCTAGAATGTAATCCCCTTGGAAAGTGAACATATCTTCAGCTGTTTCTTGAAGGAGTTCCCGTTCGCGCCACTCCATTGAGTTTTTGGTCATCTCCTCTTTGGATGGCAGAGGGATTCTGTCCATAATAATGTCGCGGACATACCAGGCCTGAGCATCAAACATATTGAATGTGTACCACTGATCTTGCATGCCGAGGTAGAACATCTGCGGATTATTTTCCCAGACAACACCTTTATAGAGATCTAAAGGCCATAGGCGATTGTCTGTTTTAAGGCGAAGGTCTTCAGGTAAAAATGGGAAATGGTGGAGGTAGCCGGTGCATAGAATAATAGCGTCGATCTTGTCTGAACTGCCGTCTTCAAAGTAAGCGGTGTCTGTATCAACATGAAGGAGATTGGATTTCTCTTCCCAATTTTCAGGCCATTTATAACCCATAGGATTTGTTCTATAGCAGCTAATGAGTTTTTTTGCGCCGTATTTATAGCATTGTGAACCTATATCTTCGGCGGAGTAGCTACTACCCACAAGGAGGATTGTTTTATCTTTAAACTCTAAGGCATCGCGGAAGTCGTGAGCATGGAGTATACGCCCGCCAAATTTCTGGAACCCTTCAAATTCAGGCACCCGAGGTGTAGAAAAATGGCCCGAGGCACAGATCACATAATCAAACTCTTCGGTATAAACTTCATCGGCATTATGGTCATGTACTGTGATAGAGAAAGTCGAAGTATCAGAGTTAAAGATAACGTCGCGTACAGGGGTATTAAAGCGGATGTAATCACGTACCCCAGCTTTTTCTACACGGCCTTTAATGTAATCCCACAATACCTCACGAGGAGGGTAGGATGCGATCGCTTTACCGAAATGTTCTTCAAAGCTGTAATCTGCAAATTCTAAACACTCTTTAGGTCCGTTAGACCATAAATAGCGATACATGCTGCCATGTACAGGCTCACCATTTTCATCGAGTCCTGTCCTCCAAGTGTAGTTCCAAAGGCCGCCCCAATCGCTTTGTTTTTCAAAACAAACGATATCTGGAATCTCGGCTCCTTTTGCTTGTGCAGATTGGAAGGCTCTAAGTTGTGCTAGCCCACTTGGGCCTGCACCGATAATGGCAATGCGTTTAGTCATAAGTTTCTCCATGAAACGTCAGAATCAATGAGGAGGCTGTTGTTGATACAGCGTTATGATCTAAATTAATCAGCTTTTGGGGTTTGGAACATTCCCTTCTGTGGGTAATCAAAAAGGGGTAAGACGGTAGATATAAGTTGTCATCAGGGTTTTGGGACTGTTATTTTGTGTTTATTCAAACTGGAACACAAAGCCTTCTACGCCTAGAATCATGCCGCTTTCAGAATAGAGTCCGCGTCCTTTTTCTTTGACAGTGATGCACTTACCGTTTGCTTGGTTTAAACGATATTGCAGCTCAAAAACCTGTTGGGTTTGTAGGCAAAACTGTACTTGATTCCACACATAACCTGCATCCTCTTCGTGGATTAATTCGCCATAGGATATTTGTGGTTGGTTGATAAGCTCTTCAGAACTAAGGCCTGTGAGTTCTTTGCAGCCGCTACTCACATATTCCATGCTCCAACTGGTATTATTTCGAGAACGGTAAAGCATGGCAGGTAAACGGTTTACTAAGCTTTGCAAACTTCGGTGGCTGGCGTTACGTATCTGTTCGTTACGGATCTGAGGAGTAATGTCACAAAGGGTTGCACTGAGCGGGTAATGTTCATTAGGTCTCAGTTGTTGCACTCTCATTTCGCACCAATGAATATTGCCATCGGCGCTAATGATCCGGAACCAAACGAGCTCGCTTCCATGGCTATTGAAAACTTTACGAATAATGTCGTTCCAGATTTTTACATCTTCAGGGTGAAGGAAGTCCGTAAACAGTAAATTATGGGAGCTGCTGGCGGCGACGCCGGTGATTTTTTCCCAGCAGGTATTTACTAGAGATATGCGGTGGTTTTGATCGATGATCATAACTACATCGCCAAGGCTGTTGAATAAGGTCTCATGAAGATTGCTGTCATCAAGATTAAAGCTGTTGTCCTTATTAAAAACAGATTGAGGCCATTTTAGTAAGTTCATGGGATTAATCCTTATCCAGATCAAAATGCTCTTTCGCGTTATTTGTATGGGCCCAGGCTGCTAACTCTAAACGTGAATGAAGGTTTAGTTTTCTTAATAGGTTTTTTACGTAGACTTTGACGGTGCCATCACTGATACCTAATTCTCGGGCGATCAGCTTGTTATTAAGTCCTTGGGCAATATAGGACAACGTTTCTAGTTCGCGCTCGGTCATTTCCGAAAAGATGGCATCCGCTTGATTAACCTCTGTTTCGTGAGTTTCGCGTAGCTGGTGGGCTAATGAGGTTACCGCGTCTTCGTTGAGGGCGGTCTGGCCATTGAGAACATTGACCAAATGTTTAATGATCTCATCGGGTGGGGTATCTTTTTGTAGATATCCATTTGCACCACTTTTCAAGGCGGAAAAAAGCTGATCATGATCGCTACAGGCGGTTAAGATAATAATTTTTAGTTGATCATCTGTTTTGCGGATGAGCTGTAATATATCTAGACCGCTGGTTTCAGGCATTTGTAAATCAAGCAATAGAATATCTGGATAAAGGTCATCCAATTGTTCTAAAAGGTCGGTTGCGCCATCAAACTCGGCAATAACATTAAATTGCTCGCTGTCATTTAGCAGCTCTACTACCCCCCGCCGAAACAAAGGGTGGTCATCTACTACAATCACTGAATGTATGGGATTACTCATGGTTATCTCCAACCTTCAATGTGAGTATGACCTGTGTTCCTTGGTTGGGATGGGGTTGGATAAGGAGTCGTGCATCAATTCGTTCTGCTCGTTCATGCATGATTTTTAAGCCAAAGCTGTCGTTACGTGCGTTTTTGGTATCTAAACCTATACCGTTATCTTCTATAAATATCTCTATTTGCGTACTTAATGTTTCTTTAATGACAATACGTGCGTGGGTGGCGTGTGAGTGCCTGACGATGTTGGAGAGGCACTCTCTAACGATATAAAGCAGCTGCATAGATTGTTTAGGGCTTGTGATATTTTTCTTTAGCCGGTTGTCGTATTCAAAAACAATAGCTGATTGCTGTTCAAATTCTGATACAGAATCGGAAATCGCCTGGGTTAAATTATCGCCCTTCATTGATAAACGTGATGAGGTGATTAATTCTCGTGTTTGACGGTAGGCATAATGGGTATAAGCCGCCAGATCTTCTGTGACGGGCTTTAATTCATGGTAGGTATTGCTTTGGCAGAGGCTATCTAGCTTAGCGCTTTTAATTCTTAAATAACCGAGTACTTGTGCTAGAGAATCATGTAGTTCCGCTGCATGGATGGCACGTTCTGATGTAACCGCTTTACTTATCTTTTTCTCTTGCTGCGCCCATGCTGAAAAGCCTTTTTTTAAAGCGTTTTCTACGGCAGTGAGCTTCCAGCGGACCTGGTTAGCGCTAGGTACTTTATTGGGGAAGATAGCTAATAGCCAAATATTCATCTCTTTACTTTCAGTTAATTTATAACCATAGAGCGGTTCGGGAAAACAGTGGTTAGATAGCGCATCTAGATAGAGTGTGTCGTGGATTAAATCATTGTGCCCATTAGTAAAAAAACGATGTAACGCATGCAGTATTTTACTGTGTGGGGTGCTATCAGATGGATGGTGGACAAAGGTTTCTGCGGTACTCGGTGAACTGAATACTATCTTTAGGCGGCACTGCTCATCGGCTGAAAAGCTTTGGCTTAGTTGTGCTTCAAGCTTCTTTAATAAGGGAGGTAAGGTTTTATTGATTTCGTCAGTTGTTGCTATATCAAAAGCAATATCGCCTAGGGAAAACAGATCCTCACTTACAGGATTGGATGGTTGGCTGGGGTTTTCAGTGTAAGCGTTAAAAAATTGTTCTAGCCATGTTTTGATGTTTATCGCCATATGTCCTCCCCTTGATTCCAATCGTTTGTGTTGAGGTCGCTTTCCCCACTCTCTGGTTAAGCAGTATTTATGCCACTTGAATGCCTGTTACCGCAATTACCCCCAATGGAGTATGCCTTCAAGAGGATTGTTTGAATTCTAGTGATGGTAAATATTTATAACCACCAGGAATTATAAAAAAGACAACATTCGATTGAGATATGCGTGCACTAGAGTCGACCTTTAATAGACCCAGCGCACCAATCTTGAACTTTAAAAGACGGTTTTAGTAAGGGTGTGGAGATGTTAGTAAATCAGAAAAATGATCTGCCGGATGCTTGCTATCTTAATATGCAAAATGACAATAGCGTTCGATTATTTCGTGTTGAGGCCCATCAAGCCATCCGATTAGATCTGAAAAGGGGCGATCATTTTCAGATTTTTAGCCAAGATGGTGAGCAGTTGGCGGAACTGATTGTGCGGGATCGTCGAGGCTCGTCTGCAAATCACCTTTTAGCAACAGCCTTAGATTTAGATGGGGTTAGTGGCTTACCTGCTGAGGGTATCAATGCTCAAATTGCTGAGAATAAATTGGCAGGGCAGGCGTTACAGGCGCAACTCAAGGGTTGGGGTATTAATGATTATCATCTATCTCAGGTGATCTCCGTTGGAGCCGAAAGAGTAGGGGAGGGGCAAAGTACGACACCCGAGCCTACATACTTTGAGGCCTTAGATGATATCAATATTATCGTTGCAGCCGCTGGTTTATCTATGCCAATAGAGGGCCATGTACCGGTTACTGAGTTAGAAGTTAAAGTTAATTATTTAGATGCATCAGCAGCATTACTTCCTGAACCTTTGGCACCATCTCAATTGGAACTGCGTATTCCCCGTGCAAGTGCACGTGTCTATGAAGTTAAAGCGGGAGAGTGGATCCAAATTATTGATGTTGCGGGTAAGCAGTGTTCAGATTTTTTAGCTTTTGATAAAGCGGCGTTAGAGCAAGGGGAAGAGTTAGCTCTCGATGCTGTTGCGACTCGGACCCTGTTAGGTATGAGTAATCCTCAACCAGGTATCCATTCCCGTTTTTTAGGGGCCGATATGCAATCAATGGTCGAGGTGGTACAA
Organism: Neptuniibacter sp. 1_MG-2023; assembly: GCF_030547185.1. GTDB lineage: Bacteria > Pseudomonadota > Gammaproteobacteria > Pseudomonadales > Balneatricaceae > Neptuniibacter. The sequence continues at coordinate 27,099 of NZ_JAUOQR010000005.1, read as the reverse complement.
GATACTGTTGGTCGCCACGATAGTTTTTTAATGGCCTGTAATCCGAAATATTATGAAGATAGCGGTTATTTTGGACACATTAGCTGTAGTGATAATTTCAACCGTGTATTGGCTCCATATAAGGTTAAGCCACGTCCAGCTTGGCCTGCAATAAACTTCTTTTTTAATACCCATGTTGAACCGTGCGGATCGGTATCAATGGATGAGCCTTGGTCTCGAGCCGGAGATTACGTATTGCTACGTGCCACCCGTGATCTGATCTGTGCATCATCAGCTTGCCCCGATGATATTGACCCGGCTAACGGTTGGCAGCCTACTGATATTCATGTGCGAATTTACTCCGCTGATAATCATTTCCCTCGTTCTATCGCTTACCGGACCTCTCCTCAGGAGCTACCACGTATGACTAAAACAACAGGCTTTCACAGTCGTGTTTCTGCACTGACTAAACAGATGACTGAGTACCGTGGGTACTGGGTCGCTTCGGAGTATGAGGGATGGGGGGCTCAAGCTGAATATTTAGCCTGTCGGGAACGGGTAGCCGTAATTGATTTAACGCCTCTTAGAAAGTTTGAGGTGACAGGGCCAGATGCTGAAGCCTTTTTACAATTTGCTTTAACACGAAATGTTAGGCGCTTAGCTATTGGTGAGATCGCGTACTCTGCTATCTGCCATGAAACGGGTGGAATGATTGATGATGGCACTATCTTTCGTATGGGTGAACAAGCCTTTAGATGGGTTTGTGGTGATCCGTACACCGGCTTGTGGTTAAAGAATCAAGCGCAAGAGCAAGGTTATAAAGTAAGTGTTAGGAACTCCACTGACCAATTACATAATATCGCAGTTCAAGGCCCGAAAAGTCGTGAGTTATTGAGCCAGATTATTTGGGCGCCTGAATGTCAGCCGAGTATGGATACTCTTGCTTGGTTTCATTTCATGATTGGTCGATTAGGTGGGCCCGATGGCATCCCTGTAATGGTGTCCCGCACAGGTTATACCGGTGAATTAGGGTTTGAGGTTTGGTGTCACCCGGATGATGCCGAAGCGGTTTGGGATCAAGTATGGGAGACAGGTCAGCCATACAAAATTGCACCTTTAGGTTTTGACGCTTTAGATATGTTGCGTATTGAAGCGGGCTTAATCTTTGCTGATCACGAGTTTTGTCCTGAAACTAACCCTTATGAAGCGGGTATAGGTTTTACCGTACCAATGAAAACTAAAGCGGAGAACTTTATTGGCCGTGAGGCGATGGCCCGTCAAACACCAGAAAGTCGACAACGCTTAGTTGGCTTGGTACTGCAAGGGAATGAGCCGGTGGCTCATGGGGATCTTATCTATCACGGTCGTTTTCCTGTCGGCGTAGTGACCAGCGCTACTACATCGCCCTTATTAAGCAAACAGATCGCACTTTGTCGCGTTGCGCCAGATTTTGCAGCACCTGAAACACTTTTAGAGGTCGGCAAGTTAGATGGCCTCCAGAAACGGCTGCCCGGAGAGGTGGTTGGACTTCCTTTTTATGATCCCGAACGAACGCGTGTTCGTTCATAAATTCACGTTATTTGAAAACGCATTTTAACTAATTGAGGTATTTAACATGTCTACAGCGATGACTTACTACCAGCAAGCGATTAAAACAGAACTCCCGAGCATGGAAGTACCGGGTAGTAACGCATTTATCGGCGATATAGCGGTGTCTGATGATCCTGATAAAACAATTGCTAGCGGTTTTTTTCGTATGGAAAAATCAGATGAGCCTCTGGTCTATGAGTACACATATCACGAGATGAAAATCATCGTTGAGGGTGAAATGATCATCACCGATAAAGAGGGTAATACGGTACATGCGAAGGTGGGTGATGTGCTTTATTTCCCTAAAGGTAGTGTTATTACTTTCCAGTCTCCTAGCTACGGTATTGGTTTCTTCTGTGGCCAGCGTAAAGAAGGCGAGGCTTAGTTTTTTAGCGTCCTATTTTTGAATCATCTTGAAGCGCGTTGAGTTAAAAATGATCAATTCTAGTGCTTCTTCTTTATGCCTAATACCGTAATTAATTTATAAGTATTTGAAATTAAATGAAAATATTGTATTGGGCATAAATTATGCATTTCCTGATAGGAAATAAAATTTACTGAAGAGTAACTTTATATCCTTCGTTACTTAAGGGATTAAGCAGGTCAACGAAGGTGATTGGATAGGCTTAACGGTAGGGTTACATACCGTTAAACCTATCAAATTACAGAATTGTATAACCTAATAGGGGGGTCTTATGGACCAGGTCGAAACTGCTCAGAAAATTGCAGAACTGCAAAACCTGATTGAGATGTCCGGCACAATCAATATGGAAGTATTTTATTGGTGGTGTACCGGTTTGATGGTAATTATCCATGCGGGTTTTTTAGCCTACGAGATGGGTGCTTCCCGTTTAAAAAATGCCCTGGCTTCAGGCGTTAAAAATATATTGGCGTTTGCCTTTATTATTCCTACGTTCTTTTTCTTTGGTTGGTGGATCTATTTGGCCATGTACAATGGCTTTACTCCAGACTTTGAAGCGGGTGCAGCAGGCCTTCCTTGGTCGAGTAATATGGGACCTAACCTAGCGGATAATGCGAGCGGTATTTTCTGGGGAGCCTTTGTATTGTTTGCAGCGACGACTGCTTCAATCTTCTCCGGTGCTGTGATTGAACGTATCCGTATGAGCTCGTTCATTATACTGGCCATTATTCTTGGCTCTGTTGTATGGATCTTGGCGGCATCTTGGGGATGGCATCCACAAGGCTGGTTAACAGTTGATTGGGGTTTTCATGACTTCGGTGCAGCGGGTGCAGTTCATATGGTCGCAGGGTTCTTTGCTCTAGGTGTAACCATTAACTTGGGTGCACGTATTGGACGCTTCGCGCCTGATGGCACGCCACTCGCAATTACAGGTCACAGTGTACCGATGAGTATTATCGGTCTGATGTTGATTATTGTTGGCTTCTTCGGTTTCCTTGGCGGCTGTATTATCTATACAACCGGCGGTCAGTGGACGACTATCTTCGGTACGCCAACAACGTTGTCATCTATTAGCTTCAATACATTAATGGCTTTCTCGGGCGGTATTATCGGTTCTTACGTGATCACACGTCAGCCATTCTGGATGATGTCTGGTGCACTAGCAGGTATCTTCTCTGCTGCGCCAGGTTTAGATCTGTACTACCCACCATTAGCCTTCTTGATGGGTATAACTGGCGGTATTGCTGCGCCTCTAGCTGATAAATTCCTAACTAATAAATTTAAGATTGATGATGCTGTAGGCGCCTTTGCTGTGCATGGTGTCGGTGGTCTTATCGGTATTGTTGGTTTAGGTATTTTCAGCGGCTTCCCTAATGTTATTGAAGGTGCACCTGCGATTAGTTTCATGGGTCAGCTTAAGAGCGCATTAGTGATGGCTTCTCTAGGGTTTATCCCAGGTTTTGGTTTGTCATATGTGATGGCCAAAATGGGAGCTTTACGAGTACCACCAAAAGCAGAAGAAGCGGGTTTGGATTTAGTCGAAGTTCCATTAGCGGCTTATCCGGAATCAGTGCCTGCAACAGCACAAGAGACTACACCTACTAACACTTCAACTGTTACTGTTTAAGGAGATTTATTATGAATGTAAGTCCTATTACGTCGTGGGAAGGTGCTGAAGCAGTCTTTACTTTCGCTGATAGCCCAACAGCCATTATGGTTATACTTTCACTATCTATTGCGGTAACTTTGGGAACAATTATCGCTTCAGTTAAACATGAGAACGATACTTATATAGATTATAAGTGACCTTGTATGACTGACTAGGATTGTTGATTCCGTCCTAGTAATAAGACATCTTAGCAAGATGGCTGAAAGAAATAGCGCCCGCTTTGTGGGCGTTATTTTGTTATGACTGGAGGGGGAGATAACAGATGAGTTATTCGATTTCTGCTGGAGGCAACCATTGGGTGTTTCCTGATCTGAAGACAGTAATGGCCAAAGCCAGCCCTGATCGTTCGGGTGATCGTTTAGCCGGCGTTGCGGCTCAAACATCACAGGAACGAGTAGCGGCACAGATGGTATTAGCTGACCTTCCTCTGAAAACCTTCCTCACTGAAGCACTCATTCCTTATGAAGAGGATGAAGTGACCCGCCTGATAATCGATAAGCATGATCAGACCGCTTTCCGGCCCATCTCCTCTTTTACAGTGGGTGATTTTCGTAATTGGTTATTATCTGATTTAGCGGATACTACCCAGTTAAAAAATATATCTTTAGGTTTAACGCCAGAGATGGTTGCCGCTGTATCGAAAATTATGCGGATTCAGGATCTTATTCTCGTCGCTAAGAAATGCTCAAATCCTACGGCTTTTCGCAATAGGATTGGTTTACCTCAGCGATTATCTACACGTTTACAACCAAATCATCCGACGGATGATCCTACAGGCGTGGCGGCCAGTGTACTTGATGGGCTTTTATATGGCAGTGGTGATGCGGTTATTGGAATAAACCCTGCAACTGACAATATAAGTTCAGTTATCACGTTGATGAAGCTATTGGATGATATTATTCAACGATATGATATCCCTACTCAATCTTGTGTATTAACTCACGTAACAACCCATTTAGAAGCGATTAATCGCGGCGCTCCTGTTGATCTGGTTTTTCAATCGATTGCGGGAACTGAAAAAGCTAATAAGAGTTTTGGTATAGATTTAGCTGTCCTCAAAGAGGCACATTCTGCGGCCCTGAGCCTAAACCGTGGCAGTTGTGGTGACAATGTTATGTATTTTGAGACGGGGCAAGGGAGTGCTCTATCGGCGGATGCTCATTTTGGTTTAGATCAGCAAACCTGTGAAACTCGTGCTTATGCAGTGGCTCGTGAGTTTTCGCCACTGTTGGTAAATACGGTGGTCGGGTTTATCGGGCCTGAATATCTTTATAACGGTAAGCAGATTATTAGAGCGGGTTTAGAAGATCATTTTTGTGGCAAGTTGTTGGGTTTACCTATGGGCTGCGATATCTGTTACACCAATCATGCGGAAGCGGATCAAGATGATATGGATATGCTGCTGACGCAATTAGGTGCAGCAGGCGTAAACTTTATTATGGGTATTCCCGGTTCCGATGACATTATGCTTAATTATCAAACCACCTCGTTCCATGATGCCCTGTATATTCGTAAAATATTAGGTTTAAGACCAAGTCCTGAGTTTGAGCAATGGTTGATAAAAATGGGCATAACGACTGAGCAAGGGCTGTTGTTAGATGGTTTACCTGCAGCATTTTCGCACCTACAAGCGCGTATTGGAGGTTGATATGGCCGACTCTAAATTATCATCTAATGGTTTATCCAATAAGTTGTCTGAGGGATATTTAACCGAGAATGATTGGGCTGGGTTAAAACGTTATACCGATGCTCGGATCGCTTTAGGTCGTGCCGGAACGAGCATCCCCACTCAAGCGATGCTCTCCTTCCAGATGGATCATGGGAACGCGAGAGATGCGGTTCACCTTCCTTTAGATGTAGATAAATTGTGTAGTGAATTGCAGGATCAAGCGATTACGCCGATTTTACTTAAAAGTCGGGCGCAAGGGCGAACTGAGTATTTGCAACGGCCTGATTTAGGGCGTCGGTTGAGCGTAGCTTCTGCGGCTACCTTAACGTCTTTCGCCGAGACTATTGAACCATCGATGCAGGCTTGTATTACTATTGTTGATGGCTTGTCATCGTTTGCGATTCAGTCCCATGCCGCTAACTTTTTTAAGCAGATTAGTTTACGACTTAAAGAGGAGGGCATTACGCAAATGCCCCCTTGTCTTGTCGAGCAGGGACGGGTCGCTGTTGGTGATGAGATTGGCGACATTCTCAATGCTCAGTTAATGATTTTGTTGGTCGGTGAACGACCTGGATTAAGCTCTCCCGATAGTCTCGGTGTTTACTTCACCTATAAGCCTAAACTAGGTTTTTCTGATGCCAATCGAAACTGTATTTCAAATATCCGGCCCGCTGGTATGTCTTATGAAGCAGCGGCTGATAAGCTTATCTGGCTCATTAAACAGTCTTTACAGCTTGATTATTCAGGGGTCGAGTTAAAAGATCAGTCTGATTCTATTGAATCCCTTGAAGAGCCAAAGTTAGGTAATTTCTTACTCGATTAGAGAGGAAACCGGATTCAGAGAATCCGGTTTGTTTTATGACTAGAAAGCTCAACGGCGATGGCCTTGGATGTGGGGGTTCTACTGTCGACACCATAGCTATCTAATGGCACTAATGGATTAGTTTCAGGGTAATAAGCTGCAATATTACCGGCAGGTATACTATAACCTACCAGTTTGAACCCTTTTATCTCTCGGGTACGACCGTCATCCCAAAGACTCTTAATATCGACTAGCTGCCCCTCTTTAAATCCAAGGCGTTGAATATCTGCTGGGTTGATAAACAGTACATCCCTTTCACCTTTAATACCTCTATAGCGATCGTTCATTCCGTAAATAGTGGTGTTATATTGATCGTGGGATCGAAGGGTTTGTAAGACTAAGACTTTCTCATGTAAAAGTTTGGCTGACTTATCCGGTAAGATACTGTCCGGAAGAGGGTGGCTGTGAATAATCGCTTTGCCCCCTTGAGTTACCCAATTTCTGTCTCTTGCTGTATTGCCCAAATAGAACCCTCCGGGTTGTTCAATTTTGCTATTGAATTCGGAGAAACCAGGAATGGTTTGAGCGATTAATTCCCGTATGGCACTGTAGTCCTCAACTACCTTCAACCAATCAATAGGTTTGCTGCCTAACACAGCATTCGCTATACCTGCGATGATGGCCGGTTCTGAGCGCATCTCTGTCGAACTGGGTTCAAGTACGCCGGCTGAGGCGTGCACCATGCTAAAGGAGTCTTCAACGGTTATCTTTTGAGGGCCTTTTGCTTGTTGATCTATATCGGTTCGGCCAAGGCAGGGCAGAATAAGTGCATCTTTGCCGGTAATGAGATGCGAGCGATTTAGCTTAGTGCTGATCTGTACGGTTAAATCACATTGGCTTAGGGCGTGCTCTGTTACTGCTGTATCAGGAGAGGCTGCAGCGAAGTTACCACCTAGGCCGATAAATACTTTACAGTCGCCTGACTGCATAGCCTCAATCGCTTCGACTGCGGAATGGCCGTGTTGGCGAGGCATCGCTATTTTAAATTGTGCTTCTAATGTGTCTAAAAACTGATCTGATGGGCGCTCGTTAATCCCCATCGTTCTATCGCCTTGTACATTACTATGCCCTCGAACAGGACAGAGGCCCGCGCCTGGGCGGCCTATATTGCCTCCTAATGTCATCCAGTTGATAAGCTCATGGAGTGTGGCAACTGAGTGATGATGTTGCGTTAAACCCATAGCCCAAGTGCTAATGACCTTATCCGCTTCAATGTAGATGCTAGCAGCCTTATCAATCTCATCCCGTGTCAGGCCTGACTGATCAAGAATCTTTTCCCAGGGTGTCTCTTTAACCGTTTGTAAGTACTCATCCATTCCTTGGGTATGTTCATTAATAAAGGCCTGATCAAGGAGTGTGCCTAGCTTGCTTGCAGAACCTAATTCGAGGATTGATTTAGTCATGCCTCGAATCGCTGCCATATCACCCCCAATTTTGGGTGATAGGTAGAGGGAGTTCATCGTTGTGGCGTTATTGGTAAGCATCTCTACAGGGTTTTGCGGGTGTTGAAATTTTTCCAGTCCACGCTCTTTGAGTGGATTAAAAATCACAATTTTAGCACCACGTTTGATTGCACTACGCAATGTATCCAACATACGAGGATGGTTAGTGCCGGGATTTTGGCCAAAGACAAAAATTGCATCAGCATCTTCGAAATCATCTAAAGTAACGGTGCCTTTACCAATCCCAATACTGCTAGTTAACGCAAATCCGCTGGCTTCGTGACACATATTTGAGCAATCAGGGAAGTTATTGGTACCAAAGCTTCGACCAAAAAGCTGATATAGGTACGCCGCTTCATTACTGGCGCGTCCTGAGGTGTAAAGCTCAAGCTGATCTGGGTTATCAAGTTTATTTAGATGATCGGCTATTAATCGATAAGCTTCGCCCCAGCTAATCGGTTGATATTTATCGCTCTCTTTGTTGTAGCGCATAGGGTGGGTTAAACGACCTTGATACTCAAGGTAGTAATTACTTTGCTTCTTTAGCCAACTCAGTGTGTATTGGTTGAAAAAGTCAGCACCGACCTGTTTAGAGGTGGCTTCCCAGTTGACGGCCTTTGCACCGTTTTCACAAAACTTTATTTTGTTGGGTGTTTTTTCTTCTCCCCATGCACAGCCGGGGCAATCAAAACCATCACTTTGATTGGTATTTAGTAGTGATTTAATGTTTTTAACTGCATTTTTGCTGCCTAACAAATGGCGTGTTGTGCTTTCTAATGCTCCCCACCCCCCAGCAGGGGCCTTATAAGCAGGCGATGTGGAAATATCAGTCTTTTTATCGCTCATGAATGGAATCCTTTAGCTTATAGAATAGGTGGCTGGGAAAAGGTTTTTAATTCGCCCTTACGGGTGATTTGAATAAGATTGAGGTTGTAGTGGTGTGCCATTTGAGTCGCTAAGTGGCTCGGGCTGGATATATGGATCAGTGTAGATAGCTTTGCTTTAACCGCTTTTTGAATCAGTTCTACACTGCAGCGGCTGCTCATTAGAATACTGAAGCCATTTAGTTTGATGTTGTTTTTTAGTGCGAAACCAATGGTCTTGTCCAGCGCGTTATGCCTACCAATATCTTCATGACATGTTACAACTTCACCTTCTGGGGAGAGCAACAATGCTGCATGTACCCCTTTTAATTTCTGTAGACTAAACAGCGTATTAGGTAGGTGAAGTAGCTGCTTTTTTGGTGGTAAAGCAGAATGCGGAAGGCTGTTTAGATCAGGGATCGCTACGTCGAGAGCTGCTGTTCCGCAAATACCACAGCCGGTTAATCCTTGTCTAAAACTATGCTGTTTTTTATAGCGTATAGATTGTCTCGGACTAATTTTCATAGCTATGTTGTAGGCGGGCAGCTGAAAACCCTCTCCTTGTTGCAGCGCGACGTTATGCTGGTAAATATCGAGATCTCGAAGATCCGAATAATGATCAATAATACCTTCACTAAATGCAAAACCGATTGCGAAATACTCAAGGTCGATGGGAGTCAACATCATTACCGCGTGAGAAATATCATTGACTGATATGGCGACAGGGATCTCCTGCGCTAGATCGCTTGCAGTATAGGGGTGTTCAATGTTGAGTAAGTTTGCGGAGTTATGTGGGCTAGATTCCATAAGCCAAAAATAGATTTGTCTGTTTCATATAATATATACATGAATCATAGCGAATGGGGTAGTAATTTAACAGTGGTAAATATAGTTTCCTAATAAGAAATTAAAAAATTATATCTACTTATGGGTGTAATTCCGGCTGGGCTGAATTACTGTCGCTGATAAGAAGGCGGCTTTAGTGCTACAAGTCGCCCACCTTCTGTGGCTGAAGCTATCAAATTAAGCTTTTAACGTTATTGTTCTAAGCGTCGGACATCTACAGATACGCTTAGTTGATGGCTATTGCCACCATCAAATATAACGCCTTTAAGTGGCGTGACATCAGAATAGTCACGTCCCCATGCCGTTGTAATATGCTGCTCTTTCGGTATGTCGTCATTAGTTGGATCGAATTCGAACCACCCTTCGCCGGGGGAATAAATAGCAAACCATGCATGGGATGCGTCGGCACCAACTAGTTTTTCTTGGCCAGGCGGAGGTAGTGTTTCAAGATAGCCACTAACGTAACGTGCGGGGTAGCCTAACGCCCGTAAACAGCCAATCGCTATATGTGCGAAATCTTGGCAAACACCACTTTTTCGTTGTAACACTTCATCTAAAGGGGTGGCTACCGTTGTAGAACTTGGATCGTATTTGAAGTCGTTAAATATTTTCGTGGTGAGCGCGCGAGCAGCAGATAAAAGAGGTATATCATCCTGAAAAAGTGATTCAGCGTAGGATTTTAAGTTAGCGTTTGGGCGGATCATCGGTGAATCTAAGATATATTCTTTGGCCTGAATTGTATCTGCATCTTGGTTGTACATAAGCATATCGCGTGCAGCTTTACAGCTGATGCCAAGCTCAAGGGCAAATGCAGCTCGTTCATTTTGGCTATTAATCTCTGTTGTTACGTCGATCACAAGTTTTGTGTGAGGTTTTTGTAGAGAGAAATAAATATAGTGATTGCCAAAGTAGTCGCTATGTTGGGCCATGTAATTAGGTTTTGGTGTAATAACCACATTACTCGGTGCGCAGTTTTGTTCTAGCGTGTCCCGTGGAAGCAGGTGAGCCTGGTTGTAGCATAGAGATACTGGGCTATGGTATTTATACTCGGTAATATGTCTTATTTTATAGATCATATGGAGATAATTTCCTGTGTTTCTGCCAGCTGTTGAGGCCCTGCACTATGGTCAAAATATTGGTCGCTAAGAAGGACTGAAAACTCTTCTACTTGCTTGCGGACATCAGTTAATAGACGGTCTAACTCAATGCGTTTTTTACTTTGAGGATCCGCTTTTGCTAAGTCATTTAAATCAGCGAGCTGAATCTCATTAAGTGATTTAATAATCGTTTTTTGTGCAGGGTTTAAGCCGGGTTTCTGCGGTGATATTGCCTGCGGTAGTTCTTCAAAATGTGTTTGTAGACGCTTAATCTGGAAAAAGACTGAACGCGGATTTGTTTCATCAAGCATCAACAGTTCTAATCCGTGGGCTATATCATTATAGGTTCTATAACGACGCCTAAAGGTGATTAATGCCTCGACGCTTAGCAGAACAGCCTCTAACATTTGCGGTTGATCTGCATTAGCTAATTCAGGTGTTAATAGGGATTGAATTAGGCGCGATGTTTGTAGTGAACGTTCGACACGACGGCCAATTTCTTGGAATTTCCAGCCTATACCTCTCAGCATGCTTTCATGACTGAGCCCAGAGAGGGCTAGTAGTGTTGTCACTAATGGATCGAGTGTCTCTTCCGGTGCTGAAGGCATGCCGCCGACATAGGCACGTTCTAAGTCATAAAGGTTATCACGTAGATCGTTGACGATACGGTGAGTATCTGCCGAAAGCATCTCTTTAACCTCTTCTGAACAGGTTAAGACAGACAATAAGCAGGATTTAATGCTATCAGGACGTTGTGTATCTAATATGAGTTTAATTAATTCCTGATCTTGATTTAATAACGCGCTGCTTGCCATAAAGCCCGGCAAACAGTTTGTTTGTTTAGAGAGTGCTTGTAATAGCAGATTTTTACTGGCCGTCGGAAGAGGGTCAATACTATTTAACTGCATAAAGACAGTACGTATTAAGCGTATGGTTGATTCCGCCCGTTCAGCATAGCGACCTAACCAGAAGAGGTTTTCAACGACACGGCTAGGTAGATTTGATTCTTGCGCGATGCTTCTATCTTCGACCAGAGATAGTTGTTTTTCAGGCTCTGAAGCTAATATCCATGTATCTTTACTTTGCGACCCGACTTGATTTGATACAAAACTATCTTGTCCTGACAGCCCTACGCGGGTGAGCCCGCCAGACATAACGGCGTAGGTACTTTCACTTGCAACGGTAAATGTACGGAATATAGAAGGGCGTGTTTTTAATTGCTGCTCTTGCCAAGCGGGTATATATGACGGCGATATATAGCTTTGCGCCACAAAGTTATAGGGTGCTTTTTCAATACGTGCGAGTACTTTTTGTTTATCTGAGTCTGATAAAGTGTGGCCGTGTATGCTTGGGCTTTTTGTTTGTCGCATTGCCGGTTTTATAATCAGAGAGTCAATATTCTCTTTGATATAAAGCATATCTTGCGGGTCACCACACCACCATGTATTTACAGAAGGTAGTTTTAGCTCATGCCCAAAAAAATGCTGGCTAATTGCAGGCATAAATTTCAGGAGGGCTGGTGTTTCTAATATGCCAGAACCTAAAGGGTTAGTGACGACAACATTACCAGCCCTTACAACTTCAACTAGGCCTGGAATGCCAAGATAGGAATCTGATTTAAGTTCGACTGGATCACAATATATATCGTCTACACGGCGCAGAATAACATCGACTTTACGAAGACCATTGAGTGACTTTAACCATACATGCCCATCTCTAACGGTTAAATCACTGCCTTGAACAAGCGGATAGCCGAGATAGTTTGATAGGTAAGTATGTTCAAAATAAGTTTCGCTATAAGCACCAGGTGTCAGAATTACAATTTGTGGATCATCACCCGAGGTTGGCGATAGAGCGTTCAAGGTCACGCGTAGCGACTGAAAGAATAGGGCTAAACGGTGAACTTGACTGTCGCGAAAAAGGCTCGGTATTACACGGGTGAGTACAGTTCTGTTTTCTAGCGCATAGCCAGCGCCACTGGGAGCTTGAGTACGATCACCAATAATAATCATATTACCATCGGGACCGCGAGTCATATCGGCAGCATGTAGTGTTAGGCTGCGTTCTCCAGGCATTGGTATGCCTTTGCATTGGCGGAGAAATCCAGGGTGGCTGTAGATGACTTCAGGAGGGATGACCCCTTGTCTTATGAGTTCTTGAGGCCCATAAATATCTTTTAGAACTAAGTTTAGGAGTTCTGCTCGTTCTATTAAGCCTTGTTCAACTTGGCTCCATTCGTCACTGGAGATCAACATAGGAATGGGATCAAGTTCCCAAGTGTTTTTTCCTAGTGGATCACTGACTAGATTATAAGTTGCACCATCATCACGCAAAATACGTGATGCTTTTTGGTAACGGTCTTGTAAGCCGGATGAGCCGAGTGCATTAATACTATTGAGTAGATACTCCCAGTGCGCACGAGGCTGACCAAACTCATCATAAGCTTCGTTGTAATGCCCATTAGGCGATAAAGACCAATGTAAATTTTGGCCTTGAACGCCCTGAGTTTGCGATTGCGATTGCGTCTGCTTGCTTTGCACTGGTTTACTCTTTAATTAACAAATTCGGGCTCATTATAGCCCCTATCTGATGATAAAGGGCTATGCCTGGCAAGCAAACTGATATTCTTTTTGAACTAGTTTCTTAGGAGTAACAATTTCTTCCTGTGGATCACCCATATTGAAGGCAAACCAATTGGTCATAAGGGCAGTATGTAGTTCGGAAATACTGATCTGCAGTTGATTGAGGTAATCACGAAACTTCTCATCAAGTGGGTTGCCATTGGCAAGAGAGTAATGAAGCTTTTTAAACTCGCTCATATCTTTCAGAATATTTTTTGAACGAGGTAGTTTTTTGGCTGCGGTTTCCATCTCATTAATGCAGAAGTTAATGGTTCTAGGGAAATATTCATCTTCTAATAGGAAGCGGGCCACTTTTTTTGACTCAATGGCGGTACGAACGCTTCGTCTGTAGTTCATATAACCACTGAGTGAGCGTAAAACATTCCCCCATACCACTTGGCTGAGATTGATTCGGGTACCTTGATTGGGTTGTAGCATAATGGATACGCCCGCATCGAGAATACGGGTTGTCATATCAGCCCGTTCAAGGTTACGCCCGAGGGTCATAAACTGCCAAGAGGCATCACGGCTCATAGCGCCTTCAAAAAGGCCGTTAATCTCTTGGCAACGTTGGATGATATTGTTGAGAAACTTATGACGATCCGTGCGGTTAATACCTTGGCGGATATTGTTGCGTGCGTATAAGTCTAATTCGTTTATCTGCTCCCATGTATCTTGTGGGAGTACATCTCGAGTGGTTCGGATATTTTCTTTAGCGTGTTTTAATGAGGATAGCATTGAGCTTGGGTTGGTATCATCAGCCAATAAGAATTTAACAACGTTGTGCTCAGTTTGTACTTTGTAGCGTTCTGAAAATGTATCAGTACAGCTATTTATTCTAATAAGATTAAACCAACTAATATTGGTATCACGGGGTAAATCGAATAAAAGGTTATCGTATACCCCTACTAATCTTGCTGTATTTTCGACACGTTCTAGGTAACGTGCGCTCCAATAAATTCTTTCTGCAACTCGAGATAGCATAATCATTTATCCTCTGTATCGACGATCCAAGTATCTTTACTGCCACCACCTTGTGATGAGTTGACAACCAATGAGCCTTTTTTCATGGCAACACGGGTAAGGCCTCCCGTGGTGACATAAGTATTTTTTCCTTGGAGAATGAAAGGGCGCAGATCTAAATGCCTAGGTTCCATTGTGTTAGAGCTAATTAATGTTGGAGCTGTAGATAAGCTTAGTGTAGGTTGAGCAATATAGTTACGTGGGTTTTCTTGAATTAACTCTGCAAAGGTTGCCTGCTCTTTTTTAGTCGAGTGAGGCCCAATGAGCATTCCATATCCGCCAGATTCATTGGCTGGCTTAATCACCAGTTCATCTAGATGCTCTAAAACATAAGCTCTTTGCTCTGGATCTTCACAGAGAAAAGTTTCTACATTAGGCAATATTGGCTTCTCATTGAGGTAATACTCAATAATTTCAGGTACATAGGCATAAATAACTTTGTCATCGGCTACGCCCGCGCCAGGTGCATTGGCCAGTGCAACGTTGCCTGCTTTCCAAGCTCTCATCATGCCCGGAACGCCTAGAACTGATTCTTTATCGAATACTTCTGGGTCGATGAAAAGATCATCAATACGACGATAAATTACATCGACTCTTTCAGGGCCGGAGATTGTTTTCATATAAACACAATCATCATCGTCAACAAACAGATCGCTGCCTTCAACGAGCTCGACCCCCATCTGTTGTGCTAGAAAGGCATGTTCAAAATAAGCGGAGTTAAAAATACCTGGTGTAAGGACAACAATTTCTGGCTCTTCTATCTCTCGGGGTGAGAGAGATAGCAGCATATCAAATAGTTGTTCAGGGTAATCATCTAAGGGCAAGATGTTTTCTTTTTCGAACATTTCAGGCAGGACACGTTTAGTTATTGCTCTGTTTTCGAGCATGTAGGAAACGCCGGAGGGGACCCTTAGGTTATCCTCTAAAACGTAAAATTGTCCGTCGGCATCTCTGACTAAATCGGTTCCGCATATGTGCGCCCATACACCATGTGCTGGGTTCACGCCTACGCACTCAGGTCTAAAGTTTTTTGACTCTTTGATTATATGTTCAGGAATGATGCCATCTTTAATTACATTTTGATCGTGATAGAGATCATCAATAAACATATTGAGGGCTTTCAAACGCTGTTTTAAACCATCTGCAGTTGTTTTCCATAGAGGAGCAGGAATTGTGCGGGGGATGATGTCAAAAGGCCAAGCTCTATCTATGTTTCCTTCTTCAGTATAAACGGTAAATGAAATCCCCATCTCTTGAATTGTCACCTCAGCCATTTGGCGGCGTCTATCAAGATCTTTTTCGTCCATTTCGGAGATATGTTTCACTAATTTATTTGCGGAATCTCTAGCACGTCCTGTGGGGGTGATGAGTTCGTCATAATGCTGCTTAGATTGATAATTATCCCAAATCATACCTATACCCAGATTATTGATCTTAATGTTGAGCGCTATCGAACGTTAAATACGCACCAATTTATACTGACTGCACCAATATTGTGCTTAAACCGTTTGCATATCTTATCTAAGCGTTTAATTCGCCGTATATATAGGGATCAGCAAGTTTCAGGCCAGTATTGGTGCATGATCATATATGGGGCGTTTGGCAAAATGATGACATGATCGGTAAGCCATTATGATTATAGGACATTCTCAATATTACGTTATGTTTACTCAACTATTTGTTGAGTAGGTAGATAATGATGCAGGTTAGTAGAGCGGTTATGGCTTGCCAAACGAGTACGGGGTTGCGCTCCATTAAGGGGGGACGGCTTTTATTAAGGAATGTTTTGTTGGGGTGTCTAAGGTCAAATATGAACTCTGATAGCTCTTCATATCGTTTATAGGGATTTGGATGTACAGCTTTCTTGAGTGTCTCATCGATCCAGGCGGGTATTTCTCTATCCTCGTCTAAGACCGAGTTGTAGTTGAGCTTCTTTTGCGCAGAGGGAGTGCGGGACTTAGAAACTTGAGTGCCGTAAGGGAAACGACTAGATAGCATGTGATAGGTTAAGACACCGAGTGAATAGAGGTCTGAGCGGCTAGTGCCTATGTCGCCCAAAAAGTATTCTGGGGCGGTATAGAGTGCTGTGCCTAGTATTTCGCACTGCTCCTGAGTTGCAGAAGATTCTACAATGCCGGCTATTCTAACTGAACCAAAGTCAATGATTTTTACTGTGCCGGATGGATCGATCATAATGTTATCGGGTTTTATATCTTGATGAAGAATATCCATTCTATGCAGAGCCCGTAACCCTTTTGCAACTTGCTCTATAATAGCTCTGACTGCTTCAATACTTGGTTTAGGGTTATCAATCATCCACTGTTTTAATGTTTGTCCTTCTATATATTCAGTCGTGGTGTAGAGGAAGTTCCTTTTTCTTGTTTGCCTGCCTGCTTTTAACACGTGGGCGCTATTGACGCGGCGAGCGACCCATTCTTCCATTAAAAAGCGCTCAAGGTAATCGGGATCACCGCGTAGATCTATCGATGGGATTTTTAGAATAACGTGCTCATTAGTTTCATCATCTACCGCAAGGTAAACATGACTGCGACTGGTTGCATGTATTTCGCGAATAATCTTATACCCATCAAACTGTTCGCGGGCCACGAGTATGGGGGGGAGAGGGAGATCATCAACCTGAAGTTGTATCTCATTTGTATCTTGCTGTGGTACAGAATCAATACGGATAATTTGGATAGTTAAGTTATCCTCACTACCCAATTCAAATGCATGTTCAACAATGTTTTTGGCTGCTTGGTTTAAGTCGTTACTGTTTTCTTTTAATGCGTTGTCTATAAAGGTGGCGTCTACATGCTCATAAACGCCATCGGTTGCTAAGATGAAGATGTCGTTTTTTACGATTGGTACCGATAAAAAATCAAGTTCTAGTTGTGGCTCAATACCGAGTGCACGACTGAGGTAGCTTTTGTTTTGGGAGATCCATAATCGGTGGTCTTTAGTGAGTTGCTCTAAAGCATGATCATGAAATTTATAGATTCTAGAATCACCAATGTGAAATAGATAAGCCGTCGTACTTTTAATGATCATTGCACTAAAGGTACAGACATAACCTTTATCTTTATCGTAGCGGAAATCGCTGTTTCTCGTTTGTGCGTAAAGCCAAGCGTTTGCTGCAGATAGCACTCTCTCGCCTGATGTTTGTACTGACCAAGCATCGGATGTGCAGTAGTAATCATCGAGAAAGCTTTTTATCGCTGTTTCGCTTGCTATATGACTGACTTGGCTACTACTGATGCCATCGGCAACGGCGCAAGCAATACCTTTAAGGTTCAATTGGGCATTGGTTGGGATAACAAAGCCGTGGAAGTCCTGATTGCTCTCTTTGCGGCCTTTGTCAGAATACTGCCCAATTGATACTTTAAGTTTGGCTATCATCATATCCACCAAAAAGCCCCTTCATGTAATGATAGGGGCTTTTATTATTTTATGTATCGTTGCACAAAACGCTAAGCAAAAAAGTACAAGAAATTAAGCGATAGTACGTTTTTTGGCTGTTTTAATATGAGTTGTGTACAGGGTTAAGCCAGTGAATGCTAAGCCGCCGACTAAGTTACCTAGTGCTGTAGGAATTTCGTTCCAGATAAAGTAATCCATAACTGAGAAATCACCACCCATAATAATGCCTGATGGGAAAAGGAACATATTAACTACAGAATGCTCGAACCCCATAAAGAAGAACAGCATAATTGGCATCCACATTGCGATGACTTTACCGCTTACTGATGTAGATATCATTGCGCCAACAACACCCATAGATACCATCCAGTTACATAGCATACCGCGTATAAAAATAGTGAACCAACCGGCTGCGCCATATTCGGCATAACCTAAAGTACGGGCTTCACCTACGCTGGCAATTTTTGCACCGACAGCACCAGGATCTGTATTAAAACCATAGGTGAAAACAAAGGCCATCATGACAGCTACAGTTAATGCGCCAGCAAAGTTACCAAGGAAAACAAGTCCCCAGTTTCTTAATACACCGTTGACGGTTACTCCAGGACGTTTATCAAGTAAGGCTAGAGGAGTGAGGACAAAAACCCCTGTAAGTAAGTCAAAGCCCATAAGATAAAGCATACAAAAACCAACGGGGAACAACATGGCGCCAATTAGAAAGACACCAGTTTGAACGGCGATAGTAATTGCAAATACAGCAGCGAGCGCCAAAATTGCGCCTGCCATATAGGCTCGGATCAATGTGTCACGTGTTGACATATGAACCTTAGATTCACCAGCGTCCACCATCTTCGTGACAAATTCGGAGGGGAGTAAGTAAGCCATATTTATTGCCTCATTCAATGTTTAGAATTTTTTAAATCGAGTAATTACACGTTTTTTTGGCCAAAAAAAAGCGCACACTATCTATCTCTCTTAAAGAGTAGCTAGTGGACGCCATTGTCCTAGTTCACTGTAATATTGGTTCGTTAGAGAACCATCTGAATTTATTTAAAGCATAAGCTGTGCCTATTTTATTATTATCTTTTAAAACAGATGGTTATGCTTGTTTTTAATTTATTTATTTATGTTTTTTCGAGGTAAATAAAATAATAGTTGCTAGCTAATAGTGCTTGCTTGAGGTTTGTGCGCTTTTGTGGGGCAAGGATTGGGTGTTGCTTTGATATTGAGATTGATAGGTAGGGAGTATTGGTTTATTAAGACTTGTAAGGCGTAATTTTCGCCTTACAAGTCATAGGGGAAATCTATTTAAATACTCTATAAAAGCTTCACTTCATTGATTGAAGTGCGGCGATACGTTGATCTAAAGGAGGGTGGCTTGCCATGAGTGCCATCAACCCAGATTTCATATGGCTGCTTATTCCAAATGCGGTGAGCTGTCCAGGCATCTGATCTGGCATATCATATTCAGCTTTTAGACGTTGCAAAGCACCGATCATTGCGTGGTTGCTTGATAGGTGCGCGCCAGCTGCGTCTGCTCTGTACTCGCGATAACGGGAGAACCAAGCAACAATAAACGAAGCCAGAAAAGCGAAGATCATTTCAAAGATAAATACAGTGATGTAATAGCCGATACCGCTACCTGCTGGGCTGTTATCGTTACTGTTCTTTAAAAAGCTATCTACAGCGTAACCAGCAATACGAGCGAAGAACATAACAAAAGTATTAATAACCCCCTGCACTAAGGTCATAGTTACCATATCACCATTGGCAACATGGCCAATCTCATGGGCCATAACTGCTTTTACTTCTTCTCGTTGGAAGCGCTGTAGTAATCCTAAGCTTACGGCAACTAAAGCATTATTTTTATTCCAACCGGTAGCAAATGCATTAGCTTGTTGGGCAGGGAAGATGCCAACTTCAGGCATTTTTATACCTGCTTTTTCGGACAGTTCAGCTACTGTATCAAGTAACCATTGCTCATCAGCGTTACGGGCATGAGTTATGATCTCCGTACCTGTGGACATTTTGGCCATTTTTTTGGATAGGAAAAGGGAGATAAAAGAGCCAATAAAGCCAAATACAGCACAAAAAATAAGTAGGCTGGTTAAGTTTAGGCCGGAACTTGAGATGTAGTGCTCCACACCGAGTAAATTCAGTGTGATACTGGCTACAATTAGTACGGCAATATTAGTGAGTAGAAAAAGGCCGATACGCATCATCTGTGTCTATGTTCCTATGATAAAAAGTTGTTACTTAGATTAGGGCGCAAGGGAAAAGTTTCAAGTGAATTAATCCTGTTTGTTTGCATAGTTTTTTCGATTGATTAGGTAAATATAATAACTTTGATCATCGCTGGTGTAGAGCGCAACACACGCATATAATGCGTGATTTTTTTGATCCTCATTATCTAGGAATCTTAATGCATACAATCTTGAGCGAAGTTAAAAAGCAGTTGTCTAATTCAGACAATGAAGCGCGTAGAATTTTTCACGGGCGTGGGCACTGCTTTGAAGGCTTTGAGCATTTGGTTATTGATTGGTTTCCTCCTTACGCGGTTGCTAGATTTTATCGTGATGTAGAGCCTGATTGGATTGAAACGTTAAGTGAGGCACTTAAAGCGCTGCCGGAGATTAAGGGACTGGTCGTGCAGCGACGCTCGCGTGGCAAAGGGGCAAACCAAGATGTGGCTTGGGGAGAGGTTCCAGAGTTAATGGAAACTCAGGAACTTGGATTGTCTTATTATGTTAAGCCGCAACGCAATCAAAACAGTGGCTTGTTTTTAGATATGCGTGAAGGCCGACGGTGGATTAAAGAGAATGGGAACCAAAAGCGTGTGCTTAACCTTTTTTCCTATACCTGTGCCTTTTCTGTTGCTGCTATTGCTGGGGGTGCAGATCATGTTGTTAATGTAGACATGTCTAAAGGGGCGATAAGTACTGGGCGTGATAACCACCGTTTAAATCGTATTAAAGGTGATAGAGTCACGTTTCTGGCTTATGATCTATTTAGATCTTGGAAGCGTGTACGTCAACTGGGGCCTTATGATGTGATTGTTATAGATCCACCTAGTTTTCAGCCAGGCAGTTTTGTCGCAGAAAAAGATTATCGTAAAGTGATCCGACGTTTGAGTGATCTTACTGAATCGGGAAGCCAAGTTTTGGCATGCCATAATGACCCTAAAAATGGCACTGAGTTTTTAAAACAGCTGATGTTAGACGAATGCCCAGACTTTACGTTTGTTGAGCGTTTAAGTAACCCTGAAGACTTTCCAGAAGCTGAGTTAGAAAAAGGGTTAAAAGTGTTGTTGTATGTTAGGGAGAGATGAGTGGAATTAATTTGTATTGATCTAGAAGCAAGTGGATTGGGCGCGGAGTCTTATCCCATTGAGATTGCTTGGATTAATGATAAAACCGGTGAACAGGATAGTTTTCTAATTAATCCTGAATCAGCTGCTGGCTGGCATTATTGGGATGAGCATGCGGAAGAGGTGCATGGTATAGATCGTGATGATTTGGTCAGCAAAGGTTTAGATATAGTTAATGCCTGTAAGCGTATGAATAAAATGCTGACAGGAAAAACGTTGATTAGCGATGCCTTTGAATTTGATCTGTTTTGGCTAAGCCGTTTATTTGAGGCTACAGGTATTCAGCCGAGTTTTAGAATGGCGGGTTTAGATCGAATATTAAATAAAGAGCAGCGTATTCAGTTCAGCTTTTTAGCAAAAGCACAGTTAAGACGTCATCGTGCGTTGCAGGATGTTGAAGATATTATTAAATGTATTAAAGCGGTGACGCTACAAGGGCCTGAAACTGCCTGATCGATTTTGATTGGTATAAAAAAGCGACAAGAATAATCTGTTATCCGTCGCTTTATTTACCGCGATATAAATTAAGCTAGACTGCTTAAGCCTGAGTCTAAAATCAGCGCTTCTTCGAGCACATCGCAAGTATTAGATGAAATTCCAGCTAAAACGGCTATATCTTCAGGAAATTTTGCTTGTAAAATTTCCGCCGATTCACCTTTGTGTGTGGCTAAATGCACTAATGTCGCTAAGTTTACAATAGCTGCAAGAGGTGAGGGGTTGTCAGCGCTGGCAGGATGTTTATATTGCAGTACTGCTTCGCCTAGTTCTTTAGGAAACTTCCACATATTAAGCAGTGCTTGCCCCGCTTCTTGTGAGGTAAAGCCAAAACACTCTTTCTCTGCCTCATCACGACTACAGTTCGATTCTTCAATTAAAGCTTGGATTGCTTGAGCTTTTATGGGGTCGGCTAGATGAAGTAAGAGTTGCCCGATGTTATGAATTAATCCAGCAGTAAACGCTACGTCAGGGTTAATTTGAGAACCTTGTTCCGCAAACCATTTTGACAATGCGGCAACTTGAAATGCATCGCTCCAGAATTTTTTAAGGTCGATACCTTTTACTTCTTGAACTGAACCGGCGATGCCTGATGCAATGACGAGTGTTTTGAGGCGAACCATACCTAGCATGACTACAGCTTGCTCAATGGATGACACTTTGCGGCTTAAACCAAAATGGGCGGAGTTGACGAGTCGAAGAATTTTTAAAGAGAGGGTTTGGTCGTTAGATACTTTTTTAGCAATTTCACCGTAATCAGCTGCGGGATTGTTTAACTGCTGTATTAGTTGTCTAACTACGTCTGGAACGTTAGGTAATCTATCCGTTTGTTTGAGTAGTTCACGAATCTCCATAATATCCCTTAGAGCTCAGATTTTTATTAGGTACTTCAAGCGGAGGTTAAATATATTTTGATGTACGCTATTTTTATTAGTCGGGGAGGGTTCACAAGAGGGCGGTGCTGAGAAAAAGCGGCTAAGTTAGCCGCCTTTTGATTTCTCATTGCTGATTGAGAACTAAGCCTTCAATCTGCTCACGAATCTCTTCGTATTGCCCCATCTCTTCAGGCATGAAGTACAGCTTGTAAAAGCAGCGGTCAATTAAGCGCGCTTTTTTATCATTAACTGTTTCTTTGTATGAACCGTACAGGTAATTCATCTGGAGGTGAATTACACGAGTGTGAGGTGGTACAGTCACTTCATGGTGTTCAAGATCAAAGCGAACCTTGCTTTCTTTAATCGTGTAAAACGATATTTCTGCTACATGCGTAAGGTTAATAAGAAAGTTCGATGTAACAGGCACTAAGTGACGCTGCTCCAAACCATTATGTTCCATGTAGATGCCGCAGTTTTTTCTTACCTTAATAAACATGTTTAGTTCCACTAATTCAAAAGGCTTATTTATATTACGATTTTAGTATAAGACGGTTTCGTGACAATGTCTTTACAAAATAGGCCACTCAATGAGTGGCCTAGTTGATTATTGCTTATAGGTTTTCAGAAAAACCCCAATACGTTCAATAGCATCTTCAAGCACATCTTCTCTAGGTAAAAAAACTAACCTAAAGTGTTGAGTGTCCGGAACATTAAATCCGCTACCTTGAACAATTAATACTTTTTGTTGAAGGAGAAGATCAAGCGCCATTTTTTCGTCATTCTGAATCGGGTGTATTTCTGGATCCAGCTTTGGAAATAGGTATAGAGCCCCTTCGGGTTTTGCGCAGCTGACCCCTGGAATGTCGTTAAGCATCTCCCAAGCTAAGTTACGCTGCTCATATAAACGGCCACCGGGAGTGATTAATTCATTAATGCTCTGGTATCCACCTAAGGCTGTTTGGATTGCGTGCTGCGTAGGTACGTTTGAGCATAAACGCATGCTTGATAGCATATCTAAACCATCAATGTAGTCTCGTGCATGATACTTAGGCCCGCTGACAATCATCCAACCAGAGCGAAAACCTGCGGCGCGGTATGATTTTGATAAACCATTAAAAGAGATAAACAGAACATCTTCCGCCAGTGAAGCGAGCGAAGTGTGTTCCACCTCATCATAAAGGATCTTGTCGTATATCTCGTCAGCAAAAACAATAAGGTTATGTTCGCGAGCGAGATCAACGATCTGCTCAAGCACTGCTTTGGGATAGACCGCACCTGTAGGGTTGTTTGGATTGATAACCACTATGCCTTTGGTGCGCTCAGTTATCTTGTTGCGGATATCTTCGATGTCCGGTGCCCAGCCTTTTTCCTCATCACAGTGGTAGTGCACTGGGGTCCCGCTACTTAAACTAACTGCGGCGGTCCATAGTGGGTAATCGGGTGCAGGGATTAGCATCTCATCTGAATCGTTAAGCAGGCCTTGCATGGCCATGACGATCAGCTCTGATACACCATTGCCTATATAAATGTCTTCTATGCCTACATTACGGATTCCGTTTTTCTGACACTCTTGCATCACCGCTTTACGGGCGGAAAACAAACCTTTTGAATCGATATAGCCTTGGGAGGCGGGTAGGTTGTAAATTACATCCTGTACGATCTCTTCTGGCGCATCAAATCCCCATGGGGCTGGGTTGCCAATGTTTAATTTAAGAATTCGTTGGCCTTCCTCTTCAAGGCGTTTTGCTTCTTGAAGAACAGGTCCGCGAATGTCATAGCAAACATTGATTAGCTTGTTTGATTTACGGATTACTGGCATTTTTATGTCCTGCGGAACATCAGCTGGAATCTATAGAGCTGTATGTTGTCCTATTACAATGTGGCTAAATCGGTATGATTAGCCTCTAAAAAAAGAGAATAATCATACGCCTTTTATTTCGCGAAACCTATAGATACAGGGCTCTGTAGCATTATTAGTTGTAGATTATTTAAGGTTCTGGAGAAGTTATGAGTGATAAAAAAGAAAAAATAAGTCGGACAGATGATGAATGGCGCGAAGTTTTATCGCCAGCTGAGTTCAATGTGTGTCGTGAAAAAGGAACTGAACGGCCATTTACCGGTGAATATTATAATAGCCACCAGAAGGGTACTTATTTATGTAAATGTTGCGGTGAGGCTTTATTTAGCTCGGAGCATAAATACGATTCAGGCTGTGGATGGCCTAGTTTTTTCCAGCCTAATATGGAAAGTGTTGTAGCAGAACATCATGATGTTTCTCATGGCATGGTGCGAACAGAGGTTACTTGTGCGCGGTGTGATGCCCATTTAGGGCATGTTTTTACTGATGGGCCGCAGCCTACAGGGCTTCGTTATTGCATTAACTCAGCCTCATTGGATTTTGATGAGGAGTCTGTTTAAAACCATGAAGAGTTTTCAATGGATTTATGAGCATGCAAAGCAGCATAAGCTGGAGGATGATATAGAGTTTTTACTCCCTCAGCCTTTAGAAACAGAAGAGCTTGCTTTGATAGCAGATGATCGCTTGTTGAGTGTTATGTCACGAAGGGTGTTTCGCGCTGGATTGAAACACGCTTTAGTTGACAGTAAATGGCCTGAATTCGAGAAAGCTTTCTTTGGCTTTGATCCTGAAAAGATTAGTTTGATGAGTGATGAGCAGCTCGAAAAACTGATGCAGAATGATAAGATTATTAGGCATTGGGGTAAGATTAAAGCGACTCGCAATAATGCGTTAATGGTCCATGAGTTAGCTCTAAATAAGGGTAGCTTTGCACGATTTTTAGCTGATTGGCCCACTTCAGATATTGTTGGTTTGTGGGCTTACCTTAAAAAACATGGTCAGCAGCTTGGTGGTAATTCAGGTGCTTATTTTTTAAGAATGGTGGGGAAAGATTCTTTTATTCTAACCGATGATGTGGTCGCAGCATTGAAAGCTCAAGGGATTATCGATAAAAAGCCGACGGCCAAACGTGATCTGCAAAAAGTGCAGGATTGTTTTAATCTTTGGCAAGTAGAATCGGGGCGGCCTTTAAGTCAAATTAGCCGTTTATTATCATTTACTGTCGGTTGGTAGTTGTTGCGTTTTAGTAGGGATATCAGAGACTTTACCCCCTGAGATCCCTATTTTTAGGTTTAGTTGAATTGAATAAAGTCCAGCAGTTGTTTGTCATTCACGACTAGATTCATATTTTCAGTCACTAGCTCATTAATTATTTTAATATTTTCTTGTTCTGATGGAGTGCCAACAAATGTGTGCTGTTTCTCATTTGTATAGCTGCCTGTGTAGCGTTTACTGCCTTTTGTTAGGTCTACATTAATTTTCATATCTAAATTAACGATTTGCTTGAGTCCATGTTTTTCTACTTGGTAATTTAGACTGATAAGATTCACTTTCATTGTATATTCGCCTTTAAAGAAGCGGCGAATCCCCATATCCTCTAAAGCGTGTTCGGTGGAGTGTTTGAGTAGGGCTACACTGTCTTTTAGGATGATTTCAGGGGATGGTGTTTTGTCTGTTGCTCGGTAACCTACGACTTTGTTTGCTCTTAGATCTTGGGCTTGGACGTCTATACGTATCTCTTTATCCAGCTTTCGCGAGACTTGCAGTTCGGGGTGGATATCTATCACTTGTGAATTTAAGGATGCGCAGCCTGTGAATAGCATTAGTAATGCTGCAGGAATCATCATTTTTAAAGAATAAGTCGATAGCATTAAATTACTCCATATCCGTTATAGGGCGTGGGCTTAGGCCGTTAATAAAAGCGGCTAAAGTATCTTCTAGTTTTCGTATTGGTGGTTTGCCTGGTTTCTCTAGCCATACTTCACCACTGTAATTATCGACGCTGATAAAGTAATCATTATCAGGTTCTGGGCATGCAATAAAAAAAGTCAGTGGCCGTTTTTGCTGTCGTTTAGAGAGTGCATGACCTATTAAGTTGCCTCGTAGCCGTTCTAAATCTTCTTCATTCCAGGATTGCAGTAAGCTTAAATCGCCATCCGCTGATTTTGCAGGGATAGGATCAGACCAGTAGCGACTGTAGTAATCAATAATATCTTGATGTATCTCTTCTTCAAGTGCTGCGCTTAAACGAGTAAACATATCATTGGCTTTTAGTTGGCGTGTTGGACGCCAATCGACTAAAGATCCGTCACTGCCTTTATTTAGATAGCAAAGGGAGGGCCAGTCCTCATCAAATCTCATCTTTGGAGGTGTGGGCTGTATGGCTATCAATTTGTTAATAAACTGATCCATTGCATAACTAACAGAGCTTTCTGACATGCGATACCTTAGTTGTTATTCGAACGTTATTAAGTGTTACTGATCGGGTTAAGTTAAACGCTATTTTAACGTATTTGATTTATAAATACCGATATATGGGGATTGGTGCTCAGAATGAGTATATTGGTTTATTAGCTAGAGGTTAGGTCTGGGTGGATAGCTTGGTTTACTATTTATGGGAACATAATGATTTCATTAAAGTTTCTATTTAACTTACTGATTTTGTACAAAGAATAAGCAGTAATGATCTTTTTCTTTTTTTTTATTTGAAACGTTTGACATGCACATTAAAACCCGTAAAATTCGCACTCCGTTTGAGGCGCTAAGTTAATGTCTTTGGCGGGTTTGGGATCACGGTCGTCACTTAAGGTGGAGATCGAGGTCGCGGGTTCGAGTCCCGTAGATTGTGGAGTGGTAGTTCACTTCGTTGGGATAGCGGTCTGTCACTTAAGGTGGAGATCGAGGTCGCGGGTTCGAGTCCCGTATTACGGAGTGGTAGTTCAGTTGGTTAGAATACCTGCCTGTCACGCAGGGGGTCGCGGGTTCGAGTCCCGTCCATTCCGCCA
>NZ_JAUOQR010000004.1 GCF_030547185.1 Neptuniibacter sp. 1_MG-2023 | reverse complement strand
ATGGTGAACGTATTGCTGTTGCTTCCTGCTGGGATCTGAACGCTAGCTTGACCTGTGAAGTCTTCACCATCTTTCGCCACACCGCTGTACGTGAAGGTTACGGTGATTGGTGTAGTAACATCGCCTGCTGGCTGATCAACGCTGATGGTATACGGCGTTGTAATATCGCCTTCAATCACCGTTGCTGGACCGGTAAGTGAAACAGTGGCTGTTTCAGTGGTCGGTTCAGTGGTATTTGGATCCGCGTCATCGGTGATCTGCGTTTCAACACTGTTGTTGGTCGCATCTTCAGCAATATGCTCGAAGTTAGTATCGGTAATGGTATCGATCGTAATGGTGAAGCTCTCAGCGCCTTCCGCCAACACATCATCTAAGGTATCGATCGTGAACGTGTTTGAGTTGCTACCCGCTGGGATCTCAACGCTAGCCTGACCGGTGAAGTCTTCACCATCTTTCGCAACACCACTGTACGTGAAGGTTACGGTGATTGGTGTAGTGACATCGCCTGCTGGCTGGTCAACACTGACGGTATACGGCGTAGTGGTATCGCCTTCAACAACACTGCTAGGCCCTGCAATAGAGACATAAGCCGTTTCTGTATCTGGCTCAGTCGTATTGGGATCTGTGTCATCAGTGATCTGCGTTTCAACACTGTTGTTGGTCGCATCTTCAGCAATATGCTCGAAGTTAGTATCGGTAATGGTATCGATCGTAATAGTGAAGCTCTCAGCGCCTTCCGCCAACACATCATCTAAGGTATCGATCGTGAAGGTGTTGCTGTTGCTACCCGCTGGGATCTGAACGCTAGCTTGGCCTGTGAAGTCTTG
Organism: Neptuniibacter sp. 1_MG-2023; assembly: GCF_030547185.1. Classification (GTDB taxonomy): domain Bacteria; phylum Pseudomonadota; class Gammaproteobacteria; order Pseudomonadales; family Balneatricaceae; genus Neptuniibacter. The sequence goes on along the minus strand of NZ_JAUOQR010000004.1, from coordinate 253,441 downwards.
ACCATCTTTCGCAACACCGCTGTACGTGAAGGTTACGGTGATCGGTGTAGTAACATCGCCTGCTGGCTGATCCACAGCTACGGTATATGGCGTTGTAGTATCGCCTTCGATAACAGACGCAGGGCCCGTTAGGGAGATATACGCTGTTTCCGTATCCGGCTCTGTCGTACCTGGATCCGTGTCATCAGTGATCTGCGTTTCAACACTGTTATTGGTCGCATCAGCGCCGATCGTTGGATAGTTGGCATCCGTGATGCTGTCGATCGCAATGGTGAAGCTCTCTGCACCTTCCGCCAACACATCATCTAAGGTCGCGATAGTAAAGGTGTTGCTATTGCTACCTGCTGGGATCTCAACGCTAGCCTGACCGGTGAAGTCTTCACCATCTTTCGCAACACCACTGTACGTGAAGGTTACAGTGATCGGTGTAGTTACACTATCCGCTGGCTGATCAACGCTGACGGTATACGGCGTAGTGATATTGCCTTCAATAACACTTGACGGGCCTGTTAGGGAGACTGTCGCGGTGTCATTATCAATAATGGTGGTCTCAACACTACTATTGGTCGCATTTCCAGCAATATGCTCGAAGTTCGTATCCGTAATGCTATCGATCGTAATGGTGAAGCTCTCTGCACCTTCTGCTAGGGCATCATCCAAAGTACCGATCGTAAAGGTATTTGAGTTGCTGCCCGCTGGGATATCAATCGTTCCAACACCTGTGAAGTCTTGACCATCTTTCGCAACACCCGTGTAGGTGAAGGTTACGGTGATCGGTGTAGTGACATCGCCTGCTGGCTGGTCAACGCTGACGGTATACGGCGTAGTGGTATCGCCTTCAACAACACTTGATGGGCCTATCAGTGAAACGGTCGCCGTTTCAGTATCTGGTTCGGTCGTGGTTGGATCGGCATCATCCAAAATCTGCGTTTCAACACTACCGTTAGTCGCATCTTCAGCAATATGCTCGAAGTTAGTATCGGTAATGGTATCGATCGCAATGGTGAAGCTCTCAGCACCTTCGGCCAATACATCATCTAAGGTATCGATCGTGAAGGTGTTGCTGTTGCTACCTGCAGGGATCTCAACGCTAGCCTGACCGGTGAAGTCTTCACCATCTTTCGCAACACCGCTGTACGTGAAGGTTACGGTGATCGGTGTAGTAACATCGCCTGCTGGCTGATCAACACTGACGATATACGGCGTAGTGGTATCGCCTTCAACAACACTGCTAGGCCCTGCAATAGAGACATAAGCCGTTTCTGTATCTGGCTCAGTGGTATTTGGATCCGTGTCATCGGTGATCTGCGTTTCAACACTGCCGTTGCTCGCATCCACAACAACATGTTCAAAGTTGGTATCGGTGATGGTATCGATCGTAATGGTGAAGCTCTCAGCACCTTCCGCCAACACATCATCTAAGGTATCGATCGTGAAGGTGTTGCTGTTGCTACCTGCTGAGATCTCAACGCTAGCTTGGCCGGTAAAGTCTTCGCCATCTTTCGCAACACCGCTGTACGTGAAGGTTACGGTGATCGGTGTGGTTACACTGGCCGCTGGCTGATCAACACTAATGGTATAAGGTGTTGTAGTATTTCCTTCAATAACAGTAGAAGGGCCTGTAAGCGAAATAGTCGCAGTATCTTCGTCACCTGGAGGATTATCAGAGCCGACCTGGTCTTCAATTGTAGTAGTAATACTTCCATCACCTACAACTAAATTTTCATAACCGCCCCCAGTGCTACCCGTAATACTTACAGTGAACTGCTCACCATTATCGGCATATGAGTCATCTGTAGTCACTACATCAAATGTTGTAGATATAGTACCTGCAGCAATGATGACATTTGTATTAACAGGAACTAAATCACCGTTATCTGTAGTGATATGCCCAGTAACTACACTTATAACGAGATCTGTTAACGGTGGATTACTTACCGTAACCGTATATGTTGCCACCTCACCTTCAACGACCGTTGTCGGCCCATCAATATCTAATACAACTGTGTCTTCATCCCCTGGAGGGTTATCACTGCCGACCTGATCCAAAATTGTTGTCGTAACAGCGCTGGCATCAAATTCTATATTTTCAAAACCGCCGCCCACAACGCTGTCAAAAGAAACATTGTACTGCTCACCACTATCGGCAAAGTAATCATCATTCGTTTGAACGTCAAAAGATACGGAGCTTTGGCCTGCTGGGATTGTCACATCCATATTTAGAGGGACTAAATCACCATCTTCTGTGGTCACATGACCCGTAACAACACTGATTGTCATATCAGTTAATACAGGCCGACTTACTGTAATAGTATAAGTAGCGATTTCACCCTCAACTACTGTACTAGGACCGTTGATGCTGATAACAGGCTGAACCAAAGCGATCTCATCGCCTTCATATAGAGGTCTATCAGTATCACCCTGACCAAAACCTGTAGTTTCATAACCAGCATTTGGATCAATTTCTTCCGCTGTACGTAGGATATTGACTGTAGTAGAGCCTTCGTTACCTTCAGCACCCTGCTCACCACCTGCAGCGGTTTCTTCTGCAACATCAGTAGGGTCGGCACCTGCTAAAATAGCAGCTTGAATCGATTCGGCATCAGCAGTAGCTTCGCTCGTATCAAAATTATCAGACTCTAGATATGTTTCACTACTCGCCAACCAATTCTGGCCGCCATCTAATTTGACTAGGTCACCATTATCCATAGCAATTTCTATAGATGCATCAGGTGTAACACGAATAAGCTCATCTGCATGAACCTCATCGCCCAGCGTCAAAATGCGCTCAGAACCATCGGATTGAATTGCAACTGCGCGACCAATTAAGTGTGAAACCGTACCTATAACACTCATATCTAATAAAATCCTTTAAAAACCTTTGGGTGATTACACCTTTATAGTTATAAAGCACAATAAAAACTATTGTACCGAGGTACAGGTGGGCTCAATTCTTGAGATTTTTTTTATATATTTTTTATATAGATAGCAAAAACACCTCCATAGACTTAGCCCAATAAAAAACACATAAAAGCACAACCCCCTGAACAACAAACAACCAATTATTAAAACTACTGTTTAACTATCAACCAACCCAGCCAATCTTTTAAAAAATTGGCAAAAATCTCTTGACGATCTGCAGCTGCGTCATTAAGATACGCCGCACTTTCGAGGTACAGATCCCTGATAGCTCAGTTGGTAGAGCAGTAGACTGTTAATCTATTGGTCGCTGGTTCGAGTCCAGCTCAGGGAGCCAATATCTTGAAAGTACAACTGAAAATCCCTGATAGCTCAGTTGGTAGAGCAGTAGACTGTTAATCTATTGGTCGCTGGTTCGAGTCCAGCTCAGGGAGCCATCTGAAAAGATGAACGTCGGAGTGTAGCGCAGCTTGGTAGCGCATCTGGTTTGGGACCAGAGGGTCGTAGGTTCAAATCCTATCACTCCGACCACTTTTCTCTTTTGGCTTTACTGCATAGCAGTTATGTCGGAGTGTAGCGCAGCTTGGTAGCGCATCTGGTTTGGGACCAGAGGGTCGTAGGTTCGAATCCTATCACTCCGACCACTTCCTATTTTACCCTTCCTTTATTACTTTTCGTTTGATAACCAAATACTTTGGTAAGGCGCAAGCTCGATCGTAGCATGCAGGTCATCAAAAACATCATCACTCAATAGATCTGACCATTGATGCGTATTTATTAAGTTTAGATCCGATAAAAGCAATGCTGCTGGCTTATCACTAAGATTATTCAAACAAAAAATACTCTGCCTTCTATTAATCCCTTGTCGCCAAAAACCAAATATCTGATCTCCTAAATGGAGGGTAAATTGCGTTGCATTAGGATGGAAAGCTGTCTGCTTTGTACGAATGGAAATAAGCCGTTTCATCGCATCAAAAATATATGCGTAATGTGAAGTTTCGTCACCCAGAAGCTGGACCAATGAATCATACTCCCAATGATGACGATTAATTGAACGAAAATGCCCCGTCATTTTGACTCGTTCATGATCATTAAGACTACCCAACAAGCTTTGGAAATAGATGCCTGGTATACCTTCCAGTGCCAACATTATTCTATGCGCACACAGAAAGCGTTCCACACCAAACTCATCCTCTCCTTCTATCGTTCCCTGCAGAGCCTCAAAGAGAGTAATATTGATCTCATAAGGCTTATTTACTCCATCTTCTAAAGCACGCCACGAAACATGCCCTCCCCATTCCTGCATCCTGTCTGTCAACATTTCAACTTCAGTATCAGGTAAGATTCCCTCCACTGGCCGTAAACCAATACCATCATGGGAAGCTATAAAGTTGAAATAGGCCGTACCATCCTGCGCAGGAGGCATACTCATCATCCACTGCTTTAAATAAAAACTTTGGCCCGTTAAAAGCGCATGCAAGAGCAAAGGCGGCAGTGAAAAGTTATAGACACAATGAGCTTCATTAGCATTACCAAAATAGGATAGGTTTTCCCTACTCGGTATATTGGTCTCAGTAATAATCATGGCAGTAGGGCAAGCAAATCCGATCAAAAGCCGCAATAATCGAACAACCTCATGGGTTTGCTCTAAATTCAGGCACGTTGTCCCGCTCTCCTTCCACAAAAAAGCAATGGCATCCAAACGAAAAATATTAACGCCGTTATCCAGATAGAAGCGAACAAGCTTTACAAACTCTTTTAAAACTTTTGGATTTCTAAAATCAAAATCTACTTGATCATGACTGAAAGTACACCAAACATGCTGAAGCCCCTTTTCCGTTTCAACCTCTCTCAACAAAGGAGTTGTTCGGGGACGAACAACTTGAGACAGATCATCGTCAGGGCTCGCCACATAGAAATAATCACTTCCAAGCCCCTCTCCTTTAATGAAGTTTTGAAACCATCCGCTCTCACCTGAGCAGTGATTAATAACAACATCAGACATCAAACGAAATTCAGCAGCCAGTTTTTTAATATCTTCCCACTCGCCAACTGACTCTCTCACTTTATAATAATCACTAACGGCAAAGCCATCATCTGAGCTATAAGGGAAAAAGGGCAACACATGCACGCCATTAATGACCCCATCGCACTGCTCATGCAGAAAACGATGCAATGTTGTTAGCGCTCTTTTGCCAGGCTCATATAGAGAATCACCATAAGTAATCATAATGACATCGCTTTCATCCCAATAGTTTTTATGGGATACAGGTACGCCATCAACCTGCTGCAGACGCATTATTTCAACAAGCTCCGAAGCCAAATCAGCCAACATTTCGACACTTTTTTCAGAATATATAACCTGGAGATGGTTAGATATCTGAAAACTTAATTGCTCACTGGCTGAATTACTAACACTACGATCCATATCTGCAACATCCCTATTTAAGAAACTATTTAAGCGTCTCAGCCATAAACTCTTTATGATCCAATTCAACAGCCTCAACCAGACGATCAAATACGTCTGGCATCGCACTACTTACTCGACTCCAGCTTGGTATAAATGGTGTATCCATGGCGTTACCGAGAAACTGCTCCCCTGCTGTAATGATGTTCCGCGAAAACATTTCGACAGCCTGTTCTTCACCATGAATATCTAGCTGCAACCCATTCATAACTGCATCATTGTGATAGGTTTCAATAAAGTCTAAGGCTATACGGAAATACGTTGCTTTAATGGTACGGAAAGTTTCGCTATTAAAAGTATGTCCTTGCGTGGCCAACTTTCTAAATAACGCCTTAGTGATATCTATGGACATCTTAGACAGCCCCGCATTCTTATCATCAAGGGATAAGTTTTGGTGCTTGTGATCATACTGGTCCGCAATATCGACCTGACAGAGGCGGTTATTTGAATAATTACGGTGCATCTCTGACAACACACCAATCTCTAAACCCCAATCACTCGGAATGCGTATATCACTTAAGACATCACGACGAAAAGAAAACTCTCCCGCCAAAGGATAACGGAAGCTATCCATATACTGCAGATATTCAATCTCCCCAAATACTTTCTTTAATGCGCGCAATAATGGCGTAACCAGCAATCGACACACCCGACCATTAATTTTCCCATCCGCAACTCGCGCATAAAAACCTTTACAAAACTCGTAGTTAAACTGAGGGTTAGCAACAGGATAAATAAGCCTCGCCAACATATCTCGGTTATAGGTCGTGATATCGCAGTCATGCAAAGCCACAGATTCTGCACGTCCTGACGCCAGCACATATCCCATGCAATACCAAACATTTCGTCCTTTTCCTGGTTCTTTAGGGGCTAATTTCAAAGATTGAAGTTCTGCATCCAATTCTCGTAAACGGGGACCATCATTCCAAAGAATGCGGTGATGCTGCGGAAGCTTTTTAAAAAAATTCTGAGCAAAGCAAAACTGCTCTTCATTAGCTCGATCAAGCCCGATAACAATCTCTGACAAATAGGGCACTTTACAAAGTTCGTCAACAATATGCCCTAACGCAGGCCCCTCTAACTCAGAAAAAAGTGAAGGTAAAATAAGTGACATGGGCCTTTTCCGGCCAAACCGAGTTAACTCAGCCTCTACCTCTTCAATGGGCCTATTCGACAGATTATGTAGCGTAGTAATAATTCCATTCTGATAAAAATCAGCCATATCAACTCCTAAGCTTATTCTGCAGATAGTCAATAATATCTACATCTATGGATGTTTCTTCCGTACTCAAAAATTCACGCATACCCTCAACCCAACCTTGCGGGCCTAGTTGCACAGAACGGTAAATATTTGAATGCTTAATATCTGGAAAATCATGTACAGGTGATCGAATGGCGAGAGCACAATCCGCAACTTCTAACATCTCCCTGTCGTTATAACTATCACCTGCGGCAATAGTTAAAAATGACTCCTTTGGTGAATCATTTTTATATCTTTTACATAGCCACTGAAGGGCACGGCCTTTATCACAATGACCGGTAACATGCAGAAAACGCCCTCCCTGCAAAACGGTTGCTCCCGAGCTCTTTAATGCTTCGACAAAAAGAGATTTACGCTCATTGGAGCCCTTCCACATCACTGGCTCGCTATATTCTCGCTGATTAGCAAGCTCCGCAGCGTGCTCAGACAATCCGGTGAGCCTAACAATCCCATCGGTACCCAAGGACGTGAACGTCTCAAACTCACCGTTAAATTCATCCTCCATCTCAGATAATAAATTTATCCAAAATTCACGAGGTTTAGAGAACTGATAACAATCGTATCCATCTAAAGGCTCACAACCAGATGGGGTCGCTGAAAAATACCCTTGTGGAATAAAAACAGCGGCACCATTTTCCACCACGAAGGGGTGAAGGTTTTTAAGCTCAGAGCGCAACACTTTTAACTCAGCCCGGGTTTTACTGGTCACAGGGATAACAGGTACCCCCTTTTCTCGGAAAAGCTCTAATAAAGGAGCCGCAGCTAGATAGCTATAACTAAAATGGTCTAATAACGAACCATCCAAATCCGTAAACACCAGCACCTTTTTAAACATTCTCTCTCCCATAGTAAGAACGTGCACCAGAATCAATCACTCACAAACAGCGCACCAAAAAAGTGCAAATTTATCTTTATGAATAAAAATAACACCTTATACAAGAACCCTTGCACAAAACATACCGATTAAAAATTTCGAACAGAGAGGAGCACTAGAATGGCTAGTTCTGAATTTAATAGCTGAAGAAATCAGCATAGAGCGCAAACAAGAGAGAAAACTCTCACAGCTAATCTTGGCATAGAAAAAAGCGCTAAAACCAATAATTTTAACGCTTTTCGATCTATCTCTTACTAAAGTTAAATCCTATCTTCGCGGTAGAACTGCTCTAAAATCTTAATTAAAGCTCCCACGTCCCGAACACCGGCTAATTCCCTAATTGAATGCATAGCAAACTGCGGCACACCTATATCTAAGGTTTTAACCCCAAGCTCTGCTGCTGTAATAGGCCCAATTGTGCTACCACACCCCATATCGCTACGCACAACAAAAGACTGAACAGGAACACCTACCTGCTGAGCTAAATCCCTGAACAAACCACTCGTTTCACTATTAGTAGCGTAACGTTGATTCGCATTAATTTTGATCACTGGCCCCGCATTGAGCAAAGGACCATGATTTTCATCATGTTTATCCGCAAAATTCGGATGAATCCCATGGGCATTATCGGCAGAGATCAGCATAGACCGGTTAATCATTCTGACTCGATCCTCGACAACGGGCAGCAAACGCTCTATAACTTGGCTCAACATCGGCCCTTGCGCACCCGCAGCACTCATGCTGCCAACCTCCTCATGGTCATTACATACTAATAACACACCCTCTTCTGAATCAGCATTAAGCAACGCCTTAAGACCCATAAAGCAGCTCAGCAGATTATCTAGCCGTGCAGAAGCAATAAACTCATCTTCAAGTCCAACAATAGATGGACCCTGTGTGTCATATAATGAAATTTCATAATCAAGAATTTCATCAATATCAGATACACCCTCTTTATTTAACTGCTGAGCAAGAATGGACTTAAAGTCACACTTCTCTTCACCTTGAGCCAAAATGACTGGCAACTGTGTTTGAGCATTAATTGTACGATTAGTGTTAGCATCACGATCTAAATGGATAGCCAAACTAGGCAGTAAAGCTACTGGCTTAACAAAATTAACTAATGCCTGCTGCCGCGATCGATTAGCATCTAAATAGCTAACTCGTCCCGCCATGGACAGATCTCGGTCAAACCATGGGTTCAACAAAACCCCACCATAAACCTCAACACCCAACTGCTGATAGCCTTGCCTACAAAGCTCCGGCAAAGGCTTAACTTTTAAACAAGGCGAGTCAGTATGAGCTCCCACCATTCTAAAACCTGATTCGAGTAAGCTTCGGTTCGCGGGCATGCTCCATGCAACAATGGAAGAGCCATTACGCACTGTATAATAACGACCGCCAGCACTTACACACCAAGCATCAGCCTCGTCAACACACTGGTAACCCGCCGCATCTAGACGCTTAGCCATCTCATTAACAGCATGATAAGGCGTAGGGGCTGATTGCAAAAAATCTTTAAGATCAACTAATAATTCAGACATAAGATTCCCTTAATTCCTACTCTGCAGCTGTAAAATCAATTAATTCAACCTTGAAGATCAACGTTGAATTAGCCGGTATATCATCTGTAGGGCTCGTTGCCCCATATGCAAGCGCGGAGGGTACAAACAACATCCACGTACTGCCTCTATTCATCATCATTAATCCTTCAATCCAACCTCTGATCACACGATTTAATGGAAAAACGGAAGGCTCTCCCCGCTGGTATGAACTATCAAATATATGCCCATCTACACGCGTGCCTTCATAATGAACAGTCACTAAGTCGGTAATTGAGGGCCTCTCACCCTCCCCCTGCTTAAGCACTTTATACTGCAAACCACTTTTTGTAGTAACAACCCCTTCCATCAAAGCGTTCTTTTGTAAAAAGACAGCACCCGCTTTGCTTACATCATCATTCAACGCTTTATCGACCAACTCCTGCCTAAACTTTTCTTCTGCGGCATCCTCACCACAGCCAAATAACAATGCCGATAACAGAGCTAAGCCTGCAAACCTAAAAACAAATTTCATTTTTTATTCCAATATAACCAGAGAATTAGAAGCAATTGATTTTACATCACTCTTCAGCATGTCTACACTCAACTGACGTAAGTTTGGGAACTAATCCCTTCCAAACGAGGTCACAACAGAATCTAGAGCTTAAAAAGTTAAGAAATACATTATGCATAGACCGCTATTAAATACACTTTTCATTACAGCGTTTTCTCTTTTAGCACCAATTACAGCTTACGCGCTGGTAACTCCGCTAGAAGCAGAACCGATTCACAAACAAACTCTGCTAGAGATCAATGAGTCATTAAAGCTTGGTCACTACAATCGCATCTCGATTGATGACTCTCTTTCCAATCAAATATTTGATCAATACCTAAAAGATTTAGACCCATCTCGCAGTTATTTTTACAAAAGCGATATTGATGAATTTGAACAGTATCGCTACACCTTGGATGACAGCATAAAAAAGGGGGATCTAAATGATGCCTACTTTATCTATAACCGCTTCCAGAAACGCCTTGAAGATCGCTTAAAATTCACCATCAGCGAACTAGAAGAAGGCAAAAAATTTGACTTTGATGTTGATGAAAACTTAAACACTGATAGAGAAGAAGCACCTTGGATTACAACCGAAGAGGAGATGAATGCTCTTTGGGATCGTCGTTTAAAAAGCGCTTTACTCAATCTTAGGTTTGCTGAAAAAACAGACGAAGAGGCAAAAGAGGTTTTAATTAAACGTTATAATAACCAATTAAAACGCTCTCTGCAGGTGAATAGCGAAGATGTATTCCAAACATTCGCTAACGCTTTTACTAAACAATATGACCCTCACACACAATACTTTTCACCTAGAAAATCTGAAAACTTCAAGATAAACATGAGCTTATCTTTAGAAGGGATTGGGGCTGTATTAAAAAGTGAAAACGAATTCACCCAGATTGTTCGCTTAGTTCCTGCTGGCCCTGCTGATAAAACAGGACAACTAAAAGCCACCGATAAAATTATCGGTGTTGGTCAAGGCGAAGACGGCGAAATAGAGGACGTAATTGGGTGGCGATTAGATGATGTTGTACAACTAATTCGCGGCCCGAAAGATACAACCGTACGCTTAGAAATAAAAAGTTCAGATCAAGAAGAAAGACCATCAAAAATCGTTAAGATTGTGCGAAACAAAGTAAAACTGGAAGAACAATCAGCACAAAAACGTGTTATTGAAGTGAATCATTTAGGCAGAGACTTCAAACTTGGCGTTATAGAAATTCCCGCATTTTATATCGACTTTGCGGCACTACAAAGAGGTGATGATGATTATAAAAGCACCTCTCGCGATGTAGAAAAATTAATTGCTGAGCTAAAAGAAGAAGAGATTGATGGCCTAATTATCGACCTTCGAAATAATGGCGGCGGCTCACTTAGGGAAGCCAATGATACGGTCGGCTTGTTTATTAAGCATGGACCCACTGTCCAAGTCAAAGACTCGTCGGGACGTGTAGAAGTACTACGTGACCGAGACTCCAAAGTCGCTTACACAGGTCCGGTAGCGGTCATGGTAAATCGCCTCTCCGCTTCCGCATCAGAGATTTTTGCCGGAGCGATTCAAGATTATCATCGAGGCATTATTATCGGCGGACAAACATTTGGTAAAGGGACAGTACAAACCTTACTTCCCTTAAACCATGGCCAACTTAAATTAACACACGCTAAATTTTATAGAATTTCAGGTGAAAGCACCCAGAACAAAGGGGTCATGCCTGATATAGACTACCCAACCCTATATGATCCTGAAATCATCGGCGAAAGTGCGCTCGATAATGCTCTATCTTGGGACAAAGTTCGCTCAGCTCCTCATGGCACCTACCCTAGCGTAGCAGCTTTTCTTGGTCAGATTGATAAACGCCACCAATCTCGCACATCAGAAGATCCTGACTTTGTCTTTATGCGCAAACAAGTCGAGCGCTTAAAAGAGGTTCGTGAAGAAGGTAGTCTAATTCCGCTACGGGAGTCAGTACTTAAGCAGGAACGCGATAGCGCCGAAGCATGGCAAGTAGAAGCTGAAAATATTCGACGTGCGCAAAAACAGCTTCCGCCGATAAAGAAACTATCCGACCTAGACGATGAACTGGAAAAAGATAGCCAAGGCCGCGCTATTAATCCTGAATCTGAAGCAATGCTGGTTGAAAGTGGCCGCATTCTATTAGATGCTGTACTGATGCAACTACAATATTCCGCTACCCAATCGGAACAGAATTAATCAGTACAATTGAGGCTTATTTTTAGCCCCATAATAAAGGCTTTGGATGAAAAACAAAAAAAGCGTAGTCTTAATTATTCTTATTCCTTTGATTCTGGCCGCCTTAGCAGGCGGCGGTTTCCTTATGTATAACCAAATGCAAGGCCAACACGCTGAAAATCTAAAAGACCTTGAGAAATTTGGTTTTACCGTTCTACCTACCAATACCCACTCCGAAACAATCGGTGAGCTAGGCGCAAAGCAGCTCCCTTCTACCTTCTATGAAAGCAAAGCCACCCCAACACAGAAAGTAATCAAAGGGTTAATGGCAGATAATGAACAGCTTATTGAAGAGCAAAAAGAGCTTCGTGCTGAAATAGAAACCCTGCAAGAAAAAATAGCCTCTTTACAAACCTACAAAGAGCTTAATGAGCACTTCGCCCCACTCACCATGGCAGAAGAGATAACAGCCGTAGAAAGGCAACTAAAAAAGCTATTACTTGATATGCCTGACGCCAGGCGCTTCTCAAACTTAAAAATAGAAGCGATGTCGGCAGCGGCTGGGCACGAATATAAAAAATTCATTGGCGCTAAACGACTAATCTTGTCAGACAATGAACGCGAAATGCTAATTAGAGATTATATGCCTGAATTCGCTTTCTGCGTAGGCGATGGAATAGATATTGCCGCAAACTCTCCACGGGAGGAGCGGCTCATTACCACTTTTTTCCGTAAGCAAGACACAACAATCCTCCCTTCAAATCTCAAAGCAGACTTAGATACAGTTGTAAAACCATGCCAAACCGCGCTTTATGAGCGCCTCAGCAATTATGACAAACCTATTTAATTGCTAAATATCTGGCCATAAAAGCACCTATTAACAGCAAAACCTATGTAAAGCTTATGGTTTTACTGTATAATGCGCGCTCAATTTCTATTGAATTGGGTGCTAAACCGGTCAAAACGCCCTTTTTGAACTACTTAAAACTGACCCTGTAAAACCGGTATTACAGGCTGAAGCGCTACAGTCCCATTAAACTTATAAAATGGTATGTGGCCCTTACATATAGGACATTTTCAATGAGCGAAAGCTTTGCTGATCTGTTTGAAGAATCCCTTCAATCACTAGACATGACCCCTGGCAAATTAGTAATTGGTGAAGTTGTTGATATCGACAGCGACTGGGTTACTGTACATGCTGGTCTTAAATCTGAAGCAATCATCCCGCGTTCACAGTTCCTTAACGATGCTAATGAACTTGAAATCAAAATCGGTGACGACGTTAAAGTTGCACTAGAAGCGGTTGAAGATGGCTTTGGTGAAACGCGTCTGTCTCGTGAAAAAGCTAAACGCGCTGAAGCTTGGGAAGTTCTGCAGACTAAATTTGAAGCTGAAGAAACTGTTAAAGGTTACATCAGCGGCAAAGTTAAAGGCGGCTTTACTGTTAGCATCAACAACATCCAAGGCTTCTTACCAGGTTCTTTGGTAGATGTACGTCCAGTTCGTGACGTTGATCACCTAGAAGGTAAAGAGCTTGAATTTAAACTGATCAAACTAGACCCTAAGCGTAACAACATTGTTGTTTCTCGCCGTGCGGTTCTACAAGAAGCTAACAGCGCTCAACGCGATGAGTTGCTAGCCGTTCTTGAAGAAGGTCAGGAAGTTAAAGGTTTCGTTAAGAACCTAACTAACTACGGTGCTTTCATCGATCTAGGCGGTGTTGACGGCCTTCTTCACATTACAGACATGGCTTGGAAACGTATTTCCCACCCATCTGAAATGTTGAACCCAGGTGACGAAATCACTGTTAAGATCATCAAATTCGACAAAGAATCTGGTCGTATTTCTCTTGGTCTTAAGCAACTATCTATGGACCCATGGGCGCTTATCAAAGAGCGTTACCCATCCGGTGCTAAGTGCCAGGCGCGCATCACTAACCTTACTGATTACGGTTGCTTCGCATCTATCGAAGACGGCGTAGAAGGTCTAGTACACGTTTCTGAAATGTCTTGGACTAACAAAAACATCCACCCATCAAAAGTTGTAAACATTGGTGATGAAGTGGAAGTTATGATCCTTGATGTTGATGAAGAGCGTCGTCGTATCTCTCTTGGTATCAAGCAGTGTACTGCTAATCCTTGGGTTACTTTCGCTGAGCAGTTTGCAGCTAACGACAAAGTTACTGGTACAATCAAAACTATCACTGACTTTGGTATCTTCGTTGGCCTACAGGACGAGCTTGACGGTCTAGTTCACATGTCTGACATCACTTGGGAAGCTGATGCTGAAGCAGCTCTACGCCAGTTCAAGAAAGGCGAAGAAGTTGAAGCAGTTATCCTTTCTATCGATGCAGAAAAAGAGCGTATCTCTCTTGGTATCAAACAGCTTGAAAGCGATCCATTCGCTGAATACGCTGCAGCAAACGATAAAGGCACTATCGTAAACGGTAAAGTTATCTCCGTTGAAGCGAAAGGCGCTGTTATTGAACTAGCTGAAGGTATCGAAGGTACGCTTAAAGTTTCTGAGATCTCTGTTGATCGTATTGATGACGCAACTACAGTACTTAACGTTGGTGACGACGTTGAAGCTAAGATCATCACAATGGATCGTCGTAACCGCGTAATCAACCTGTCTATCAAAGCGAAAGAACAGGCTGAAGAGAAAGCAGCAATCTCTGCTGTACGCAATGCTGAAGTTGAAGTTGCAGGCCCAACTACCATTGGTGACCTAATCAAAGCTCAGCTAGACAACCAGAAGTAAGAAACGCTTAAGCCAACACTGGCTTAACATTAAAAACCGCAAACAGGCCTCTGTTTGCGGTTTTTTGTTTTATTCACAACAAAATCCTTTTATTCTCTTTACCTTACCTCTTAAAAAAATACCCACAGGAAACATTTCTTACTCTATAATGTAGAGAATATTTACTTACTAAGACCAATGGTTTACAAAAGTTCGGAGCGTTAACACACTTTCTCTCGTCGTATAAGGAAAGGTTATAAATGCTGGATAATATGTGGCTGATTGTATCAGCTCTTTTAGTGTTCTTAATGCAAGCCGGTTTTTTATGCCTAGAAAGCGGAAGAATTCGCAGTAAAAACAGCATTAACGTTGCAGCAAAAAACATTACTGACTTTATCCTTTCCACAACGATCTTCTGGATAGCTGGCTTCGGGTTAATGTTTGGTAACACCTACCTTGGCTTCATCGGCGGTAACAGCTTCCTCTTTGGTACCGACAACTCCGCAGATGAGATCTGTTTCTTTATATTTCAAATGATGTTTTGCAGTACTGCCGCTACGCTAATGTCGGGCGCCGTTGCTGAACGCATGAGTTTTATTGGATACATATATGCAACGATAATTCTAAGCGTTGCTATCTACCCTATTACTGGACACTGGGCTTGGGGTGGTCTTTATCAAGACACTCAACAAGGCTGGTTAGAAGCTCTAGGTTTTATCGATTTTGCAGGCTCAACCGTCGTCCACTCTGTAGGCGGATGGGTTGCGTTAGCCTGCGTAATAATTATCGGCCCTCGACTTGGGCGCTACGATGCCAATACTAAGTTCCCATCCGGTAGTAATCTTCCTATGGCAACAATGGGGACACTACTCATTTGGTTTGGCTGGTTTGGCTTCAATGGTGGTAGTGTCCTAGCCATCAACGATCAGGTTCCTAAAATCCTACTCAACACCTGCCTTGCCGCCATCTGGGGTGGCCTTATCGCAACCTCCCTCCATTACTTTGATAAGCGATTTATTGATGTTGGCTATATACTAAATGGCATTATTGCAGGACTTGTTGGCATTACTGCATCCTGTTTCGCTGTCGAGCCTATATCCGCTGCCTTTATAGGTATGATCTCTGGCGGCATCGTATATTACGGCACACTGTGGCTAGAAAAAATGCAGATCGATGATGCGCTTGCTGTTATCCCTGCTCACCTTTTAGCCGGTATTTGGGGCACTATAGCCGTTGCTATATTTTCTGACTACAGCAAGCTTGATACAGGACTTACGTTTTCCCAGCAGCTTGCGATCCAGCTTTGTGGTATTACAGCAATTGGCCTCTACAGTTTTGGAGTAAGCTACTGCTTGCTTAGTATTATTAACCGCCTTGTTCCATTACGCGTATCCGTACAAGATGAAGAACAAGGCCTCAACATTGCCGAGCATCAAGCATCTACAGAACTGATTGACCTTCTAAGTGATATGGAACAACAACAGAATCTAGGGAATTTCACCTCACCCGTGAACGAAGAACCCTTTACTGAAGTTGGCCAAATCGCAAAAAAGTATAACCAGGTCATTACACGCATCAATCAAGAGATGTCACAAAAAGATTTTGCCATTGATCAGTTCCAAGCAAGCGAAAAACGAAAAAGCGCCATTCTAGACTCATCAATGGATTGCATTATATCTATTGACTGGGAAGGGAAAATAATTGAATTCAACCCATCGGCAGAACGTACGTTGGGCTGTCTAAAAAAGCAGGTAGTAGGAAAAAGCTTTACCAAGTATTTTATCCTCGAAGAAGATAGAGAGGCTGTTGAATACAGCCTGCGTCATTTTTTCAGCGCAGCTAATGGCCTTGTCTTAAATAGACGAAATGCTCTACAACTACAACGTATATCTGCCCACCCCTTTCCAGCCGAAGTGACGATAACCAGTACACGTATGGAAGATGACTCCCGTACTGAATTTACACTCCATATACGCGATGTGACACGAGAGCAAAAGCTTCAATCTCGACTTAAATTTCTTGCCTACCGAGACCCGCTAACTAGCTTATCCAACCGCACATATATGATGAAGTCACTTTCTGCAGCTATTGAGGTGGCAAAACTACATAACGAAACCGTTGCACTATTCTTCCTCGACTTAGATAAATTTAAAAAAATTAATGATACTCTCGGACACAAAGCGGGTGATGAACTGTTATGTGAAGTGGCTAAACGCCTAACAGAAGCTGCACGTGAAGATGACCTTATCGCTCGCTGGGGAGGCGATGAGTTTATTGTCGTACTCAGAGGGAAAATTAACCTAGATGTAATAAGCAAAAAAGCTAAAGACATTCTAGAAATAATGCGAAAACCGGTAGAGATAAGCAAAAAGCAATTTAATATCCCTACTAGTATAGGTATATCACTTTCTGTATGCGGACAAACCCACGCAGACAACCTAATTCAAGAGGCTGATATAGCCATGTATGCGGCAAAAGAAAGTGGCCGCGACAACTATCAAATATTCCAACCCCACATGGCCGAAAATGTTACAAAATCAGCAACCTACGAGCGCCTAATTAAGATAGGACTCGCAGAAAAGCAATTCTACCTTGTTTATCAGCCTAAAGTATTCCGCAGCAAAGACAATATTATCGCTCTGGAAGCTCTTATTCGATGGAATCACCCTCAACAAGGGGTGATTTCACCTACAGATTTCATACCTATAGCGGAAGAAAGTAATCTCATTATCCAACTCGGCGAAATGGTCATCAACACTGCTCTCATGCAGATTCGAGAATGGATCGATCAGGGGCTATCTCCAGTACCTATTGCCGTTAATGTCTCAGGTAAACACCTTATATCAGAAGAGCTAGTCCCTTTTATAAAACAGCAGTTAGTTCTCTTCTCCATTCCAGGCTCACTACTCGAAATAGAAATAACCGAAGGGGTTTTAATTGATGATATAGAAATCTGTATCAGCGTGCTTGAAGAACTTAAAGCCTTAAATATAAGCATATCTATTGATGATTTTGGTACAGGCTACTCTTCATTAAACTATTTAAAACGACTACCTCTCGATATCCTAAAAATAGATCAATCCTTTGTAGAAGAGTGTCATCGTAAAGACGAGGACACTGAAATATGTGCAACTATTATCAATTTAGCCAGGAATCTGAATCTAAGTACAATAGCGGAGGGAGTAGAAACGGAAGGGCAGCTAGATACCTTACTTAAGCTCGGCTGTGAGGTTTTCCAAGGCTACTATTTCTACAAGCCTCTTGAAAAATCTGTAATATCTAAGCTGCTTTCACCTACAATAAACACTGATAATTAAAAGCGGCTTAATCACTCAATGATATAATCAACAAAATCCTCTTCATCTATTTCATCATCTTTAACTTCATACCAACTTAAAACAGACGCACCTGATTCAATCACTGTTTTTTGATCCCCGCTGACCAGAGGGTGCCACTCAGGAAGGTCTTTCCCCTCATGAACCAATCGATATGCGCAACTTGGTGGAAGCCAATGAAATGAATCTACATCTTCGGGCCTAAGTTTTACGCAATCAGGCACTAGCGAACAACGCTCTTCATATTTAGTACAACGACAGGTTTCAAAATCGAGCAGATGACACACAACAGATGTATAAAAAACCTCTTGAGTATCTTCATCTTCCAATTTATGCAGACAACATAATGCACAGCCATCACAGAGGGATTCCCACTCAGTAGAATTCATCTGTTCTAAACTTTTACTACGCCAAAAAACTTCTTGAGCGGCCACTTAACGCACACCACTTTCAGGACGATCTTTATGAAGATCCAGCATATAATCATCTTTTGGAGGCGGCATCTGCAGGTAATACCCTTTTTCCTCTAAGCCCTCCAGCACTTTATCTACATCTACCCGCGCCAGTTTACGGTTCGCCGTCAAAGGAATATCCATGACTAGCTTAGCTGTTCCAAACATCTCTAACAGTGCCTCAGGCACCTTACTCAACTTATCTCGCTTATCGACATAGAGATACATTTCATCTTTACGAGAACTTAAATAAACAGAACAAACCTTCATGCAGAAAATACCTTTATATTTAACTCGAACATCTTAAACGCTCTATAACTTCAAGCTCATCTAACAATGCTGGGCCTATTAACTTTTGACGCCACTCTGACATTTGGGAAGGTAGTCTATACTCCCCTTCATCAACACCCGATCGAATAAGTAGCTCTAACTCTTTACGACGCAATAGAATCTCCGGCGCAACGTCATTAGCCTCAGCAGCTTTACGGGCAATCGCCTTCAACTTCTTCAGGTGTTTGTTCCAAAAGTAATGAAGAGGCCTTGGAATAGGTTTCGGTGGATTAGCTTCAGCGCTGTTAGACCCCGACCTTATAAAACCTAAAATCGTTTCACCATCACTGCGCAAAATATGCTTTCTAATTTCATCTAAACGAGAAAGGTCGCCCATGTTACGCGGCCAGGCCTCAATAATTTGTAATAAGGCCTGATTTTTTAATATTCGATTACGCGGCACATCTCGATCCCGTGCAACCTGTTCACGCCAAGCAGTCAAATCCCTTAATGCTGCTAATTTATGCACAGGACAACGCCACATCTGTGTAAAACGTAGGTAGTAATCATAACCCTCAACGTCATCAATCAATGCATTATCGAGCATTTTCTGGTTTTCTTGCTCAGCCCAAGAATAGGTATCTCGCTGCACAAACTCCTGCTTTTGCATTGCATAAATTTCAGGTAAATAAGCAACATCCAGCGCAGCATAATGTATCTGACTTGAGGTCAACGGACGCTTTAGCCAATCCGATGTAGTTTCATGCTTTTCCATTTGCACATCGAGTTTCTGCTCAAGCATCCTCTGTAATCCCATAGAGAAGCCCCAGTTAAGTAAAGCAGCCCCTATCTGGGTATCAAAAACAGGCTGGGGAAGTACTCCTAACACTTTAAGAAACAGCTCAAGATCTTCCGTTGCTGCATGCATTAGCTTAATAACAGAGCGATCTTGAAATAGTTCAGATAGAGCACTGAAGTCTGATATATCTAAAGGATCAATCAGGTAACACTGGCGATCATCCGCCACCTGTATTAACCCTGCAATGGGATAAAAGGTTTCAACACGAATAAACTCAGTATCTAGTGCGACTAAAGGTAAAGTTCGCCAGTGATTACAATACCGACTCAGATCTGCCTCAGATCTAATCCATATAGGCTCCTCGGCTGAAGCTTCTAACGTTTTCCAATTGTAATCTGACAACTTTTTAAATCCTCAAAGCAGTGAACGCCGGCCCGCCATCGCGTGCGCTAACGTACCGCCATCAACAAATTCCAGCTCACCACCTACAGGTACACCATGTGCAATGCGAGTCACTTTAATGCCCAACTCCTTTACCTGAGCAGCAATAAAATGTGCAGTTGCCTCACCCTCAACAGTAGGGTTGGTCGCTAAAATTATTTCATTTATTTCTGTGGAATGGATAAATTCTAAAAGCTTATCTATACCTAAATCTTCCGGCCCAATACCGTCAATCGGTGATAAATGTCCTGAAAGGACAAAATACAAACCGTTATAACCGCCAGTTTGCTCTATAGCCAAAACGTCTACCGGAGATTCCAATACACAAAGCGTTGATTTATCTCTGCTCTCCGATTGGCAGATATCACACAGCTCATGTTCAGACAAAGTACGACATTGACGACAATGCCCTACCTCTGCAACGGCTTTTTGTAAAATGCCAGCTAAAGCTAAAGCCCCTTCCGTATCTCGTTCTAAAAGGTGGAAAGCCATACGCTGGGCCGATTTTGGCCCAACACTAGGCAGACAACGTAGCGCTGTAATCAACTGCTGAATAAGAGGACTAAAAGACATAGATTAGAACGGCATATTAAATCCAGGAGGCATACCCATACCACCTGTCACTTCAGCCATTTTCTCTTGTGTATAAGTTTCAATTTTACGAACAGCATCATTAACGGCCGCAGCGACAAGGTCTTCTAAAATCTCCTTATCTTCTTCCATCAAGCTATCATCAATATTAATGCTTTTAACATCATGACGACCATTCATCACTACCTTAACAAGGCCCGCACCCGATTCACCTGTTTGCTCAGCAAGGGCAACTTGTTCTTGCGCTTTCTGTAGGTTTTCTTGCATTTTCTGGGCTTGTTTCATTAAATTGCCCATACCACCTTTCATCATTGTTCTTTACCTCAAAATTAATCGATGGGTTGCACAGAGGATAGCTCTATCTGTGCATCAAAATGTTGTTGTAACTGTTTTACTGTCTCATCGTTACGAATTGACGTAATTGCTTCTGAATGCCGCTCTTCCCGTTTTCTATTTAAGTACTGTGCAGGCGTTTCTTGCGTTTGAATCGCCTGTACAAATTCGACACTCACTGGCGCAGAGAAGTATGTATTCAACGCATCACTTATCCGTTGTTGCTGTACTTCATTTAACATCGTCTTTTGATCTTTTGTGTAATGTAGAACAACAGCGTCAGATCTAATCTCTTCCAAAGATATATGTGTTGCTAAACTCTCAGTCATACCACTCAGGCCAAGGTTTCGGCCAATATGCACCCAATCAGAGAGCTGAATAGCACCTAAATCACGCGAACACTCTTCAACAGCTACGCTACTTTTAGCTATTTCTAGTGATTTAAAATCGGTTTTACTCTCTGAAGGCGCATACTCATTCTCTAATGGCTGCATGGCTTGATCGTTTACAGAGGACTGTTCACTTTCATCCATACTCCAAGGAGGAGTGCTCTCTTGCTCTACACCTTCACTTTCAAACTTTTTTCTTGGGTCTACCCCACTTTGAGGAGCCGCATACTCAGCCTCATCATAATAAGCAGGCGGTTCATCCTGCCTAAGATCATTTTCCGGGTTTAAAGCGGGAGGCGCTATTGGTTGCTCGATAGCTGGCTCAGCTTCAGGAAGCGAGTCGGACCTATCAAGCGAAACAGCTTCCGCTACATCTACAACAGGCTCATTAGTCTGAATATCTGGTGAAGAGTCCCGACTAGGCTCAACTTTGTTACTAGCCAATGCTGACGAATTTTGTAACGCTACAGCGCGCGGCTTAGCCCCTGCAGGCCTGAACGCTAGCATTCTGAGTAATACCATTTCTAACCCTTCGCGAGGGTCAGGAACAAATGGCAGATCCTTACGCCCCATCAAAGCAACTTGGTAATACAATTGTATATCTTCAGCCGTTAAAGCCTTTGCTAATTCTTGAACCTGAAGCATATCCCCCATACTGTTATCTACAGCATCAGGAATCGTTTGAGCAAGCGCTATGCGATGCAACACACTGATCAAGTCACCAAGCACTGTATTATAATCAGGAGAAAACTGAGCAAGATCCGTCACAGAAGCCATCAAACCTTTAGCATCGCCTGAAGCGAGGCAATAAAGCATTTGATAGACTAAACGCTGATCGATCGTTCCCAGCATGGCACGAACATCAGCTTCATTAATAACACCTGCACCAAAGGCTATCGCTTGGTCAGTCAAACTCATCGCATCACGCATTGAACCATCAGCAGAGCGGGCTAAAAGCCAAAGTGCAGGCTCTTCAAAACTGATATTCTCCTCTCCCAACACATGGGAAAGGTGGCTGACAATACGCTCAGGAATTAAGTTTTTAAGATTAAACTGTAAGCAACGGGATAAAATCGTAATCGGTAGTTTCTGTGGATCTGTCGTTGCAAGCAGAAACTTAACATGCGGAGGCGGCTCTTCTAAGGTTTTTAATAATGCATTAAAAGAATGCGTAGAAAGCATATGAACTTCGTCGATTAGGTAGACTTTATAACGACCATGGGTTGGTGCATATTGCACGTTTTCCATCAGTTCACGGGTATCTTCTACTTTCGTACGCGAGGCCGCATCCACCTCAATAAGATCAACAAAACGCCCTTCAGCAATCTCTTTACAAGCAGAACACTGTCCGCAAGGAGTAGAGGATACGCCGGTTTCACAGTTAAGGGATTTAGCAAATAAGCGTGCTATAGACGTTTTACCTACACCTCGAGTACCAGTAAAAAGATAGGCATGGTGCAACCGATCATCATCGAGAGCATTCACAAGTGCTTTCAGCACATGCTCTTGCCCCACCATTTCTTGAAATCTCGCAGGACGCCACTTTCGCGCCAGAACCTGATAACTCATCTAATATATGCAGCTTATTGTTAGAAAAAAACAGAGCCCTATGCTACCTTTTGCATGTTTTTTTCGCCAGCTAAACCTTACTTTTAAACACGCAAAGACACTCCCCCACTCATCCAGCAAGGATAAGCATTCACCCTAAATATATAGAACCAATGGGCACTACCTTTTATTCTGTCGCTGAATATCTATCCACTTCACTCTCTTTCTAGCTAACAATGCCACATAATCTGTATATCACTACTCAGCCGCCTATAAATACGTTAGTCTTTCAGCAATAGAAAATGAGCAAGTAACTCACAAGTTCAACCATCAACATAAACTTGCCCTCGCCAGCACTATAAATAACGTTTAAAATTAAAGAGTGATAAAACTAGGCTTCATGTATGTTTAAAAAACGCCCCTCTAAAGCAGAGCTCAGAGATCAGCTTAACGCTGAGGTCAATCAGTATCTGCAAAAGGGTGGAGAGATCGAACAAGTAGAGATGGGAGAGTCAGGCCTTGTTGATGGGCGCTACAATCATCACAAAACAAGCTTTGATAATCCTGGACCTACTGAACGCACGCCCGTTCATGCCCTTTTATCAACTATAGATTCACGACGTAAAAACAAAACAGCGTCAGCTACTATTCAATCGAGAGCGACTCCACCTAAAAAAATCCCAAAACAAAAGGTCATATACGATGACTTCGGTGACCCTATCCGAACCGTCTGGGTCGAGGAATAAAAGCCACTCAAATACTCACAAGCGCGAATACGTACTATCCAGCGCCTTAATACACCCTCTCGCCTTAGCAAATTACGGTGGCTCAATAGAATATTAATGGATCGCCGTGATACAACCCTTACTGAACAAATCCCAGACACGCTTTTCAAAATTGAGTGCGCATTAAAACTATATCCATGAAATAATATAGCCTAATACGCACGCTAATATCTGAATAAAATCTGTGAGCTTCTAAATGACTTCTATTACAATTACGCGCCCAGACGACTGGCACATCCACCTTCGAGATGGTTTACAACTTAAAGATACCGTTCGCGATGTGAGCCGCTATATGGGGCGAGCTATCATTATGCCCAACCTTGTACCCCCAGCAACAAATACCGAAGAAGCTCTAGAATATCGCCAACGTATTATGGATCAAAAACCACAAGGTGCATTTGAACCACTAATGGTACTTTATTTAACAGACAATACTGCGCCAGAAGAAATTATAAAAGCAAAAGCAACCGGTCAGATTGTTGCGGCAAAGCTATATCCTGCCGGAGCGACAACTAATTCAGATTCAGGTGTCACATCTATAAAAAATATCTACCCTGCTCTCGAAGCTATGCAGGAAGCAGGTATGCTTTTACTATTGCACGGGGAAGTCACCGATGCCTCTATAGATATTTTTGATCGCGAAAAAGCTTTTATTGATTCAGTACTTAAAGATGTTGTTAATGATTTTCCTAACCTGAAAATCGTACTTGAACATATCACAACAAAAGATGCTGCCGAGTTCGTAGCATCAGCAGGTGATAATGTTGCCGCTACAATTACAGCACATCACCTATTATTTAATCGAAATCACATGCTAGCTGGCGGCATACGCCCCCACTATTACTGCCTGCCGATATTAAAGCGAAATATTCACCAAGAAGCCCTAATAAAAGCAGCCACCTCTGGAAGCAAAAAATTCTTTTTAGGAACCGATTCTGCCCCCCATATGAAGCACGCTAAAGAGGCGGCTTGCGGCTGTGCAGGCTCTTATACTGCTCACGCTTCCATTGAGCTATATGCAGAGGTATTTGAAGAAGCCAATGCACTCGATAAACTGGAAGCTTTTGCTAGCCTCAATGGACCTGACTTTTATGCGCTGCCTCGCAATAGCGACACTATAACTCTAATCAAAGAAAGCTGGGATGTTCCTGCAAGCTATCCATTAGGGGGGGATCAAGTCGTTCCCATCCGTGCAGGCGAACAGATACATTGGCGAGTAAAATAAAATCAAACTATAAAGGGGCTGTTCTGCAGCCTCTTTATACAAGAAGTAGCTTGCGATAAGCCTGCAAAGCAGGAGGCTCTTGGGAAGTAGCTTGGGTCATACGTTGATAATGCTCAATATTGCGGGTTAAGTACTCCCTATGCTCAGAGTCAGTAAGATCCCACATTTCACCCACACAACTAACCTTGCGAACACTTTCTGTTGATAAATAGATCAACTCATAAAAAAGCCCACCATCTTTAACTATACACTCATCAACTAAGCCCAAACCAAGGGAATCCATTGCCGTACGTACTCTATAAAGTTGGCGTACAGGACATAATAATATATCTAATGACCGACTCTGATGGTTCGTAAGTAGCTCAGAGACCATTTCAGTCATCAAATCCCCACCTACCCCTGCAATAATCACTAATTGACGGGCTTCTGGATCCGGCAAAGTTAATATTTTAAGATCTACGCAATGGGCCTGCCATCGCCCCCTATCCACCTCCGATAGAGAGGTTTCTATACGCTCGATAAGCGACGGAACAATATCAACAAAATGAATAACAGACCTAGGGTACCTATCTAACAACCGACGGCCCAAATATCCATGATCACAACAACAGTCCCATATATGAGCATATGGACCGTTAACCATATCAACCAACCCATCTAAACGAGCAGATAACTTCAAAATAAGCCTCAAAACTTAACGACAAAAAATTAGACAAAATCACTAAAAAACAGGCCAATATAGATATAAAACACAGCTACCTCTTTTCAACTATTTTATTGCTCAATTGCCCATACCATCAAAAGATATTTACATATGAGAGAACACAGTCAAGAAACAACAAAGCCGCTATAACAGCGGCTTCAAAAGAGATAAACTAAAACTTAATAACTACATACCTACAAGCGCAGCCAGCAAACCAATTAATCCACCAAAAACGCCGCCCCATACAACTAACCAGCCTAGGTGCTCCTTAATCATTCGCTGAATGATCTCTTTAACCAGCTGCGGTGTTAGCTCATCTAAACGCTGCTGAACGATCAATTCAACTTTGACTCGCATCTCGGCCATAACATTTGGGCTTTCCAACTCTTCACGCAACATCGCAACAAACTGTTCATCTCGAGTCATATCCTCAATTGAGGATTTCATCTTATCTATAAACGGTTGACGCAACGGCTGAAGAACATCTGTTCCGCCAACCATAGCTAACATACCTCCAAAGGAAGAGGCTTGAATCACTTCAATTAATGAATCAAAGGTAGGCGAAAAATCAATTTTTTCAATAACAGGGGCAAGATGAAGGTCCGGCTGCTTTCCATTTTCAGCGCCCAGAAACCGCTCAATATTTTCTTCAGTAAAAAACTGCTCCATCAAAAGAGCTTTTATTCCCAGCTTAAAGTCCTCAAAACGCGCAGGAATAACGCCAGAACCATACAAGCCAGGCACTTTCTCAAACAGCATATGAATAGCTAACCAGTTCGTTAGCGCGCCAGAAAGTGAAAACAGGCCAATCGTCAGAAGCAAATTATCATCCACGATAAAACCCGCTAAAAAAGCAAGTGCGGCTAATAAATTGGTTAATAAACTTTTATTCATAAATAGCTCCAACGACAACTGTAAACTTGCTGCAAATCGCACAAGAAGACGACCACAAGAAACAGGTATATAAAGGCAGACTAGATAAAATACAAGGGCTGGACTGAAATAGATAACTGAAAGGAATTAAAACACTAAAAGTGATTAAGACTGTTGGCGATACTGAATAATTAAATCTATCACATCGTGATCACTGGCCACAGCTTCTAACGATTCGTTTAATGTCCGACGTTGCGGTAAAGCAATATTAAATTTATTGCGTAATAACTGCTTAACCTCAATATCGGATGCAGGATCTATAGGCTGTCCTGCAAAAACATTTATGCGTTCTAGAACAAAAGATTTATCCATCAAATCTAGTTTCTCTCATATTACAGATAGACTTAGTTAACAATGGCACGAAACTGACTGGACACATATTCGGCAGGGTAGTTTCGTAGCAAAAAGTGACTCATGGCCTCAGCAGGCATCAAACCTGTTATTGGCTTCCAAGTTTTTCGTTTAGATTCGGACGCTGTCACAATCAATTCGTAACAAGCCCATTGATCATAATGTATACCTTGGAATTTAGATACACATAGATTTTCACTGAGATTTTCCAGCAAAATATAAACTCCTATTTATTTTCAAATAGGACCTAATTATCAGCCAATTAGTAGTAAACCAACTAAAAACTACAATAAACAACTAAAGGTAAAGAGCAGAAATAAATATTGCTATAAAACAGAAAGGAATTTGTAGATAGATCAAACTATTTAAATGCGGGTGTAAAATAAAAAGAGCATGATGAAATCACGCTCTTCTAGCCTTCAACTCAAAGAGTTAAAAGAAATAAACTGTATTATACAGGACGAATATTTTCAGCCTGTGGACCTTTCTGGCCCTGAGTTACAGAAAACTCAACTTGCTGACCTTCAGCAAGAGTTTTGAAGCCATCACCCTGGATTGCAGAGAAATGAGCGAAAACGTCTGGACCAGACTGCTGCTCAATGAAACCAAAACCTTTTTCTTCGTTAAACCATTTAACAGTGCCAGTAGTAGTAGACATGTTTTGTATCCTATTTAAAATAAATAATTAGCCTTT
Organism: Neptuniibacter sp. 1_MG-2023; assembly: GCF_030547185.1. GTDB lineage: Bacteria > Pseudomonadota > Gammaproteobacteria > Pseudomonadales > Balneatricaceae > Neptuniibacter. Next base: position 226,044 of record NZ_JAUOQR010000004.1, on the reverse strand, counting down.
ATCAGGCTGTTTCTGCGCGATCTTTTACTTTTACTTATGAAAAACAGGACGAGGAATTACGGAAATACTTCGAAAGGTTGTGCATAAATAGCGGATCAATCTCAAGCTGGGACCAGAATATACTGCCGGAAGAGCTGTGTCAAAGGTTATAAGTATTTATTTATATAAAAAGGCAAATGATGATTAAATTCTATAAACATCTATAATCCGCCCTACTCTTATATCTACCTAAGTTTGACTACACCAAGGCTTACCTTATGAATCGGAAGAAAAAGATCTCTCAAATTTTCAAAAAAAGATTAAAGAAAGCAAATGCTAAAAATGCGCCTCAGAGCACTAAGCCTAGATACATATCAAAAGCAGATCGTGTTGATACAGAAAATCTAGCTAGCGACGCTACACCTACATCCTAATGATTATACGGGCCTGCCTTTATAGAGAGATAAGCGCTACTCGGAGCAAGGAAAACTTACTCCGAATAGCAACCGTAAGCAAAAACTAACGAGAAGTATCTATTTTACGTAGACGCTCAATCGCTTCTACTTCTCTATCAATATTATCCATTTCGGTCTCAACATCCGATATGTAATCAATACTATCTTTTACTTGTTCACTGGTCTCTTCGGATGATCCAACAAGACCACTCATCTCATCACTTAATGCTTTAGAGCTTTCAGAAACTTGACTCATGAAGCTTTCCATTTCTGTGATCGTATCGCGGATAGCATTAATTGACCCCGTTACCGCATGAATCGTTTTCCCCGTTTCATTCAAACTATGCTGAGTGTTATGGGAGAGCTGCCTAACTTCATCAGCCACAACAGCAAAGCCTCTGCCCGCCTCGCCTGCACGCGCAGCCTCAATTGCAGCATTAAGCGCTAATAGATTGGTTTGATCAGCGATACTAGAAATAACGCTCAAAATAGTTAAGACCTCTTCAGAGTTCTGCTTTAAGTCTTCTACCTTTAAGTGTAAGTCTTTACGCGATTCACCTTGATCTTCAATACCTTTAGAAAATCCTAAGAATTTCTGCTGAATATCATTCAGGACATTGCCTGTCGTTTGAGCATAGCCGGAAACATGATCAAAACTGCCAACCATTTTCCGCAATAGAGGACGATAGGCTCCCATACATTCGATCAAGTTGTTTTGTAAATAGTTGATCTGCTCTAAGCTATTGATTCGAGCATTCAAAAAATATTGACGGAAATTGCTGTAGTGATAGGGAAACTTATCGGCGTACTCATCTTGAAATCGCTCACCTGGTTGAACTTTAAAAAAGAACAACGCGGTAAGCGTCTGATTCATATGAACACCGAGTAACTCCCCAAATGTGGAGAACCCGGCAACATTCATACCGTCAAAATCATGCACTTGCGCAAGCTCATTAGTATTGTTCAAACGGCGCAACACACAGTCATTTGCCAACATCGCTACAGGTTTACTTGATTTCCCTTGTAAAAAATTACGGTAATCTTGACTCGTTGTCTGGGCAAAAGGCTTAGCTTTAACCAAATACAATCGATCACCAAACTCTAAATCACAGAAAAATGCGATACTGCCTTCTGCCTCATTAATGGCAGCGATAGAACGGATAAATAGCTCACCACCAATTTCAACCGCGAAGGAATAACCAGCAAGGGCATCACCTAACTGAGATGCAGAACACTTAAAATGCTCACAGAGCAGATCTACGATAGAGCTTAACTGGTTACTACCATCACGAATGGCTGACTGAACAACCCGTGTATAAACATTAGATTCTGCAACGATAAAGGAGGTCGACGTTTTTTCAAAGTTATGCGCCTTGAAGACGCCATAACGCATACTAGGCGCTAACTTAACAAAGATAACAACAGCATGGTTGTGAGCAACACGCTCCCCATCAAACACAAGAGCTTGTTGAAAATCTAATTTACCACCAGCAGAACCGCCAACAAAATAACAAGGAAATTGACCACTTTCATACAAGCCTTGCATGAAAAAGTTTTCACTAGCTGATAAGCCATCAAAAAAGGTCAAGGCTAACGTGTCTTGATAATTAACCTCAAAAGGTACTTGGATGCGTTTAAATTCTTCAGCGAATTTAACCACCCGCTCTTTTCTTGTCATGGTCGGATTGCCAGCACGAATATCTTCACAATGAAGCGGTACTGACCTAATCGCCACATCAGAGAAAACATCACTACTGTAACTTTGAACAACTATGTGATCCCAATGATTATCGGCATCATGGTACAACTTTTGTCCACAGGAACTTAACTCTCCGGCCGTCATTACACCTACGATTTTAGGTGCACCAGGCATAGCAGATTTTAACTGTCTAATTGTGCTCTCAAAATCGATATGTGGTGAAATAAACGCAATAACCAAAGATACCGACGCCCCATCAAAAGCGAGCATAGCAAGATTATCGGCAGAGATTTCTCGACTACTAATAGATTTAACTTTAATAACTTCAGCATCAGCAACAGGAGTTTTTAACGATTTACTGCGACCAAACCAAGACATTAGCTACCACCCATACATCCTAAAAACGCTTTTATGACATTATTAGAGTTATCGCTCTAATAATTGACATCCTTAACGCCTTATTGTTTTTTTATAACCTTAATTAAAGCCGCTGATAGCTAATTTGAACAAGCTGATTAGCAAGATTTACTACTTAAGCATCATCAATACGATACCAAAGTACCCCACACAGAGAGTCCCCTTCTGATTATGCAGAGTATCTGTAATGAGTCGGCTAAAAATAAAAAATCTTGCACTTAAGCCACAGCGCTGTACTCTAAATAGACATATTTAATGTCATTTATCTTTGATAGCTGGCTATGCCGAATCAATCAACTCTGGATAAAAAATGACGACCCCTGTACGTGTTCGATACCAAACTGTCGAGTTTGGAAAAATTGATATTCACTTATGTACACTGCGTGATAATCAACAATTTAGCGATCCCAAAGGGATTGCGGAAGAGCTAGGTATATCCTCTGCCCTATGGCCGCTCTTTGGTATCATTTGGCCCTCAAGTCTAGTTCTTGCAAACTATATCTCTGACTATGAAACCGAAGGCAAAAAGATCTTAGAAGTAGGCTGCGGAATGGCTCTGTCTAGCTTATTATTAAACAAACAGCACGCCAATATTACCGCCACAGATTATCATCCTGAAGTTGAAACATTCTTACAAAGAAACACCGTCCTAAATCATGATGAAGAGATTAAATTTGAACGTGTAGATTGGGCTGAAGATACGAGTGACTTAGGAAAGTTTGATCTGATTATTGGTAGCGACCTTCTGTATGAAAATCAACATATTCAACAATTAGCCGACTTTATTGAAAACCATGCAAAACCTACATGCGAAGTTATTATTGTTGATCCAGGCCGTGGTCGAAAAAACAAACTCAGTCTACTAATGGATAAATATGGCTACTCTCCCTCCCATATAAAGCCCATTAACACCGACTATTTAGAACAGCCTTTTAAAGGTGATATTTTAAGGTTTACACGTGAGCAATAAAGGCTCATTCATCTGCTTTTACTCCTCTCTCAACAGGCTTGCTATTGAGTCTTTACTTTATAAGCATTAGTACCCCACAGCGGTACAGTGGACAAACTGTGCTTATAGCTCCCAGAAGTTTCCTTTGTTGAATAAGAAACATACATCAGTGTTTGGGAGCTAGCATCATAAATACGGCGAATTTTTAACGATTTAAACAGAATACTTTTCGACTTTTTAAACACGACCTCTCCTGATTTTGACTTATCTATCTGATCAATCATCTCAGGACTTATCACCCCTGTTTGGCGGCAAGCAATAGCCCCATCACTAGGATCCGCAAAATCTAAATCAGCCTCAATGTTTGCAATATGACAGGTAACGCCTGTCACTATGGGATCGACAAACACACTAATCTTTATATCTTTAGTGGTTAAAAAACCAAGAGAAACATCCCCCACTTCGTCATCACTACAACCTAACAATAGAGAGAAAATGCTGATTAATAGAACATTTTTCATGCTTATCCTTGTATTATTTATATTTTAAACTTACAGCAAACAGTATCGCGCCAACCAAAATATTACTCAATAAACCTAAGGGCAGTGACTTTATGGATTATAAACAAGCAGAAAAATACGCCCTCTCTCGTCCTGATGTCTATAAAGAATATCCCTTTGGTCCACAAACAGCGGTATTTAAAGTAAAGAAAAAAATGTTTGCTCTGTTAGGCATTTGCGGAAAAGCGGGAAAAGAACTAGGTAGTGAGTTTGCCGGCTATGCTTTTTTAAACCTCAAATGCGACCCTGATGAAGCCTTTATGCTGCGCGATATATTTCCTGAGATTCTACCGGCCTATCATATGTCCAAGAAACATTGGATCAGTGTTGTCCTAAAACCAACGATGCCCGAAAAAGAGATTGAGCGATTGATTGATCGTTCCTATGCTTTAGTGGTTAAAAAGTTAACAAAGGCAGAGCGAACCCAGCTCGAACTAACCTACTCTCCTACACAACTTTATCGCTAACAGCTATACCTCAAAACCTCTTATAGAACTAGGCATTGAAAATATCATCCAAATAATAGACTCTTAATAAAATTAATGTATATTTAATACATGTTAAAAACATCACTTCAAAAGCGCAAAAAATAATAATATGTGAGGATGAAGACATGAAGAAAGTTATAGCACTAACCGCAGGTATCATAGGCAGCTCCTTTTGTTGGGCCGGTCCTGGAGATGAAATTGATTTCCCAGCAGACTACTTGACCAACTTTACACCTTACCTAGCTCTTAACCGTACTCAAAACCCCGATCAGTACATTAAGTTATACATTAATGACAAAGGGCTAAGTGGTACCGAAGAAAATGGTCAATTACCTTACGGTACAGTGATCGTCGGGGAAATTTACAAAGTAGAAAAAGATGCCGATGGTAAGGTTATCAACTCCACCTTAGGAGAGAGAATCATTAATAAGCTGGCTTTGCTTGCCGTAATGGAACGGCGTGAAGGTGCGGCCGAGGCTTACCCTAAAGGCATGGGCAATGATGATTGGGATTTTGCTGCATTCAAACCAAGCGGCGAGAGAGCCAATAAAGACCTAACCCAATGTGCCGCATGCCACGCACCACATACAGACTCTCATCATCTTTTCTCTTATCAGCATATTATTGCTGAGCAAAATAGAAAATAATCGCTTCACTAAAAGACCGTCAAGGGGCTTTTCTAGCCCCCTGACCTTTAATCTAAACCAAGATATCCTGTTATTGGTGAGCTAAAGCATCCTCAGGTTTAGACAGCCCGATTTTCTCCTTCTCTTCATCCAGAATCTCTTGTGGAAACTGACTCATAAAGCAGCAACAGATCCCTTCACCTATCATTGTACGCGGGCCTAATGGATGACCTATATGCTTATAGATTCCATGGGAGTGCCCGTGGCTATGATCATGGGTATGCTCGTGATCATGCGTGTGTGAATGCCCATGTGAATGACTATGACCCTGTGAATGCTCATCCTCAGGATTAAATTCAGCATGATGGTGATGAATATCCACCTCACCTGAAGCTAAACGTCGCTGGAAAGATTCCATCAAGGATTCACTGGGCGATTGCCCCTCATCCTCTAAAATTTCACGCACCCTTATCTCAAATGCATCAATGACTTTTTCATGATCATTTAGATAAGGAGTTTTAATAAATTCAAATTCAGGATTTTCCGTAGCAACTTTATCCACATAACCGAAAATGCGTTTAATTAAACGACCTGTGAATAAAAAATAGGGCGCGACAACAATGCGTTTAAAGTCGAGTTTAATTAAGCGTTCTAAGCCAACGCCCACTGATGGATAAGTCACTCCAGAATAAACGGTATCTGCCCAACCAAAACCCATATTTTCATTGACTATGCGGGTTAGTTTAGCGGCTTCAGCGTTCGCCTCAGTATCAGAAGTACCACGACCGACAACAACCAACATAGTGTCATAAAGATTATCTGGCGGATTAGCCGGATCAAGACCTAAGGATTCGTAAATACGTGCTTGAAACGCTTCGATCATCGCGGGGTGTAAGCCTAATTCTTGACCATAATGTACAGAAACCCCATCGTTTTTCTCCGCATAGGTAGTCAACACCGATGGAATATCATTTTTGGCATGTGTCGCCGCAAACAACATCCCAGGTACCGCGTAAATATCATCAACACCTTGCTCTAGTAAAGAGTTAAGCCCCATATGGATATTAGGTGCAGAAAATTCTAAAAAACCATACTCGATAGGCATAGCAGGAAAGCGCTTTTTCAACCCCTCAGCCACACGGCTAAATTCACGCTCTGCATCTTTATCACGGCTACCGTGACCACACACCATAATACCTTTTTTAGGCACTGGGCTATCTCCAATAAAACTTAAAAAACAAGTTCTGAATTTTACCCGAGTCAAAACTAATTGCAGCTTCTTAAGAAAAGAATCTATCAATCAGTCCCAAATCAATCGAGCATCTACAGAACCAACATTCATACCTAAGTGAAAAACACTTGGGTGAGCTAATTCAATCAAATGTTAAAATAAATTCATCTATCACTTGCTGAAGTTTCAACACTATAGATTCATTCTCAGCATCAATAATACCAAGCCGCAAAAGGCTCAAATCAGAAGGTTTACTCAACTCTTCAATCACTCGTAACAACACACCCCGTTGCGCAAAAAAGTCATACATCTGCTCTAGCCGCTCACTCTCTACCCACCAACTACTAAACAACAGAGAAGTCCCCTGCATTTTAGCCTCGATACGTTTTAATAAAGGCGAAAACAGCGTCAGTGTTCTTTCACTATTTAGCCTAATATTTACGCGGTTTTTCATCTGCCAAGTACGGTTATTGAAAGCATCTGTAGCTACAGCTTGAGCAGGTCCATTGATCGACCAAATCCCAATCCGATTATGTACCGCCTGTAACACCACTTCAGGTCCAAAAAGAAACCCTAATCGCAATCCAGCCAAACCAAAGAACTTACCAAAAGAGCGCATCACCACTAGATTATCAACAGTATGAAACTCATCATAATCGGATAAGACACTCTGTTCAGGGTGCAGATCAATAAAGGCTTCATCGACAATCAAAAAACCACCTTCCGCTAACCTAGATGACCAATCAAATAACTGCGCCACTGAAAAGGATAATCCAGTAGGGTTATTAGGGTTGATCACCACTAGATGGAATGGCTCACCTTGTTCCAATTGAAACTCTATACGCTCTATCGCCACGTCCTGATCAGTCGCGGGATAAAAATGAATATCTCTCTCATCCTCGCAAGCGTTGATCCAACTCTCTGAATGTTCTTGATAACCTAAGCTTGGTAAGAGTACCGGCAGCTTAGGTAGTAATTTAGGTAGGAGTTCAATCACCTGCTGACTCCCACTACAAGCGGCAAAACGGTCACTACCGTAATAGGAAGTAACCGCCTTCTTAAACTCAGTAGAAAGATAAGGTAACTGTTGAAAGCAGATCTCATTCAACTTAGGGATAGGATAAGCGCAAGGATTAATCCCCGTAGATAGATCGATCCACTCCTCTAGCTCAATACCATATCGCATGGCTGCCGATTGCAGATCACCACCATGGATTAACTTAACTGTTTCTGCTTTCACAGGCTTGTACTCTGCACAGAGACTAAAACAGCAGTCACTACATAGATAAGAACCACCCAAAAAATCAGAACTCGATTAACTAATTCACACGCAAGTTTAATACTTTCAGCTGATGGCTTATCGCCCGTTTCAGGTCCCAGAGCTGGCCGTTGCTGTAACTCGCCATGGTAGATTGCCGCTCCCCCTAAAGAAACATTAATGGCCCCTGCACCTGAGGCCATTACAGGGCCTGCATTTGGGCTTTTCCAAATACGCCCTTGCTCACGCCATGCTTTTATCGCAATAGCAGTATCTCCAAGCAACGCATAACTAGCAGCCGTCAACCGAGCGGGAACAAAGTTTAATAGGTCATCTATACGCGCAGCGCACCAACCAAACTGCACATAGCGTGTGTTTTTATAGCCCCACATCGCATCAAGGGTATTACTTAAACGATAAAGAATTACACCCGGAATACCGAGTAAACAGAACCAAAACAACGCTGAGAAAATAGCATCTGCACCATTTTCTAAAACCGACTCTGTAGCAGCAGAAGCGATCGCTTCCTCCTCGAGCTCTGACGTATCTCGACTAACAATCATCGATACCGCTTGACGCGCAGCCTGCAGATCTCCCCTTTTTAAAGGTTCAGCAATTGCCATCCCATGACTTAACAAGCTCTGCCAGCCTAGGCCAAAATAAAGCACAACACCCGCTACAACAGCCATTAATACAGGCATATCAAGCAAGCTATATTGCAAAAGAAAACCCAAAAACACCCAAGGCAAAACAGCTAGACACCAAGCAATAACGCCACCCTTTTTGTCATTCAGATTAAAGCGTTTTTCGAGCAAGCTCGCCATATTGCCAAAACCCACTAAAGGATGAAAACGCTTAGGTTCTTTAAACCAATAATCTAACAACAGAGCAACCAATAAACTCAAAGCGATACTCATACGGCTGATCGCTCCTCAAGATCCAGCAATGCACTTAATAAGCTAAGTGGCATCACCGCCTCGACCGCATCGGCTAAACGATCAATTTGTTGATCGCGGAAAGCGGGATAATCAAAACGCTCTGTTTGTGTAAGACCAGCCCAACCTAATAACTCAGCCAGTAGCTGAGGGTGATCAAACACCCCATGTAGATAGGTTCCTAAAAGCGTATTATCGCTATTACGTACCCCCTCATAGCGCTGTTTTCCCCCTTCATCAATCAACTGAAATAGAGGTGTTTCTAAAGCAGGGCCTCTACTCTCACCTGCATGAATTTCGTAACCTTTAACCTCTATCTCACTGTCACACAAATAGCCACTAACATTACGAAGACACTTATCATCCATTAAGGTCGTTTCCATATCTAATAACCCTAATGCAGCACTAGAACCGGCCGTTGATTCAATCTTATCGGGATCATGAACCCAATGACCTAACATCTGATAACCGCCACAGATACCGATCACTTTACCGCCTAAGCGCAGATGTCGTTTTATAACCTCATCCCAACCCTGCTCTATTAACCATTGCAGATCCCCCTGTACATTCTTGCTACCCGGCAAAATAATCAGGTCCGCACCGCAAAACTCTGTAATCTCTTTCATAAAAGTGCAATCAACCTGGGGGTGCATACGTAAAACATCAAAATCTGTATGGTTGCTGGCCCTAGGATAGAGTGGAACGACCACTTTTAACTGTTGATAGTTTCCAGCATTTTTCTGTTGCTGGTTGACCGCATCTTCCGCCTCTATATGTAGATTAGTCAGATAAGGTATAACACCTAATACAGGCACTCCGGTACGAGCGGTCAACCAATCAAGCCCCGGTTCAAGTAGTGAAACATCACCCCGAAAACGATTGATCACAAATCCTTTTACCCGCGCCTTTTCTGACACACTAAGTAACTCATAAGTACCCAGTAGATGGGCAAACACGCCGCCACGATCAATATCGGCCACAATAATAACGGGGCAATCTATACGTTCAGCAAAGCCCATATTAGCAATATCATGCTCACGCAGATTGATCTCCGCTGGGCTCCCTGCACCTTCAACAATAACCGCTGAAAATTGCTGCTGTAACCGTTGATGACTTTGCACAACTTCAGTTAAAAGCTGCGGTTTAAAAGCATGGTATTCCGTAGCTTTCATATTGCCGATCGCTGTTCCGTTCACAATCACCTGTGCGCCTATATCACTATTAGGTTTAAGCAATACAGGGTTCATATCAACCGAGGGCGCTAGATAACAAGCTTCGGCTTGAACCGCCTGAGCACGGCCTATTTCACCACCATCCGCTGTCACCGCGCTATTTAATGCCATATTTTGCGGTTTAAAAGGAGCCACTGATATCTTATGGCGCGCTAAAATACGGCAAATCGCAGTCACTAAGATACTTTTACCCGCGTCAGAGGTCGTACCTTGTACCATCAATGTATGGGGTGAACTAAATCCGCTCATCTATCTAAATTCCAAATACGGGTATTTATCTGTAGATACATTCTGTTTATATCGACTCTTGTTGCTCATCTATTTCTAATAAAAGATCTTGTAAACGCTCACTATAGTCACCCGGTTCCTGCCATAATCCCCGCTGAGTTGCCTCTAATAACCGCTCGGCAATCTCTTCTAATGCATGGGGATTATGTTGTTCTAAAAACTCGCGATTCTGTGGGTCAAAAACCAAGGCATCAGATACTTTTTCATATTGATAATCAGCAATCAGATTAGTCGTCGCATCATAAGCGAAAAGGTAATCCACACTCGCCGTCATCTCAAACGCACCTTTGTAACCATGCTCCTGCATTGCCCCAATCCACTTAGGATTTAACAGACGGGAGCGAATCACACGATTTAATTCCTCTTTTAAGGTACGTACTTTAGGCTTTTGCGGATTAGAATGGTCATTATGGTAAACCTGCGGCGCTTCACCTTTATACACTTCGACCGCATTGCTCATACCACCTTGAAACTGATAATAGTCATCGGAATCTAAAATATCGTGTTCACGATTATCCTGATTTTGTACGACCGCCTCTAAAGTGGATAGCTGATACTGAAAGGTCTCAGGTACCGCTACACCATCATCCTGCACTACACCTTCTATACTCTTAACAGAAAAAGTACCGGTATAAGCGTAACCGCCCCAATTGAGATAAGCCTCTGCAAGATCACTCTTTTGCTCCCAGCAGCGTTCATCAATCAACCCTTGCAACCCCGCCCCGTAGGCTCCTGGTTTACTACCAAACACACGATAACTGGCTTGGCGTAGAGCCTCTTCGCTTGATACGCCTTGCTCTACCAACTGCTGCTGGCGTCTCTGTATATTTTGCTGAATAGTATTACTACTACCCGGCTCTTCTAAGGCTGCAATCGCTTGCACTGCGGCATCATATAAGCGCATAACATTAGGAAACGCATCACGGAAAAAACCCGATACTCGTAAGGTTACATCGACTCGTGGCCGACCTAAGAGTTGGCTACTAATTATTTCAAAGTCCACCACCCGATTGGAACCCGGTGCCCAAATAGGACGCACCCCCATCAAAGCAAAAGCTTGCGCAATATCATCCCCGCCGGTACGCATAGTTGCAGTACCCCACACTGAGAGACCTAAACTACGTGGATAATCACCTTGATCTTGCAGATGGCGTTCAACTAAAGCTTGTGCTGAACGCTCACCTATAGCCCACGCAGCAGGAGAAGGTATAGAGCGATTATCAACAGAATAGAAGTTGCGTCCTGTAGGTAAGGTATCTAAACGCCCCCGAGTCGGCGCACCACTGGGGCCCGGATTAACAAATATGCCTTGTAAACCATCCAGTAATGATTGGATCTCTAACTCAGCACTTTGCAGGAGTGCACGATAAAGGGTGGCTTGCACATAGGCGAGCTGCTCTTTAATCCGCGGTAGCTCCGCCAAGTCATCAAGAGACTGGGGCCTTAATATATAATCCTGAATCAGCTGTAGGGCGAGTAGCTCTAAACGTTCGCGGGTATCCGCTTCACTCCGCCAAGGTTGATCAGATATAGCAGCTAAAAGTTTCGGCTTTTTACCTTGCCAGCTTTTCTGTGTGGCCTCTAATGGATCAAACGGATGATCTAGACCCTCTGCAAGATTGAGATCAACAGCGAGGTTATGCAAAATACCTTGAGCACTCGGATCATCACCTCGCGGGAGACGTAACAGAGCCACTAAGGTTTCTGCTAATTTGTCAGGCTTAGGCAGTTCACCCAAGATATGTAAGCCATGACGAATCTGCGCCTCTTTAATATCACAAAGGTAAGCATCTAACTCAGTCAAGACCTCATCTTTATCCACTAGATCTGACGCACCTAATTCCTCTAACAGATGCGTATCTTGTACCTGTTTAAGAATCTCATCTCTTAACCACTGCTGACGTTTATCATCCATCCCCATCGCTTGATAATACTCATCCACCAGCCCTTCCAGAACGGCCATTTCGCCATAAGTTTCAGCACGACTCATCGGCGGCATAAGATGATCAATAATCACCGCTTGAGTACGGCGTTTTGCTTGTGCCCCCTCTCCTGGATCATTGACAATAAAAGGATAGAAGTGAGGCATAGGCCCTAGGGCTATATCAGGCCAACAGTTTGCTGATAATGCACTGCCCTTGCCCGGTAGCCACTCTAAATTGCCATGTTTTCCCACATGGATAATCGCATCGACTTGGTAACACTCACGCAGCCAAAAATAGAAGGCTAAATAATTATGAGGAGGAATCAGATCTGGGTCATGATAGTTAGCCACTAAATCAATATTAAACCCCCGTGCGGGCTGAATACCGACAAAAGTTTCACCTAAACGAATACCTGACAGCATTAAACGTCCATTCCGGTATTTAATATCCTGTTCGGGACCGCCCCATTGTTCAAGCACCGCGTGCTGAGAGGCTTCAGGTAATTGCCTAAAGCAACGTTGATAATCCGCTAAAGCTATACTCTGCCAACAGGGCAATTGATGAAGTGTATTAGGGTTATTGGTCACAGCACCCAATAAAGCTTGGATTAATTGATCGCCGCTCTCAGGCAAGCTATCAAGTGGATAACCCGCACCCTGCAATGCCTGTAAAATATTCAAAGCAGACGCTGGCGTATCTAAGCCAACTCCATTGCCAATACGGCCATCTTTAGTCGGGTAGTTAGCTAAAATAACCCCTATACGCTTATCACTATTTGCTTTAGTAGACAGCGAGGCATAACGCTTAACTAATTGGGCAACAAACTTCGCCCGCTCTTTATGGAGCTGATAGCGCACAACAGATACTTGGCTATGATCATCGTAATAGGCCTCGCTTTTAAAACTTAAAGCGCGGGTATGAATACGCCCATCCATCTCAGGCAAAACCACTTGCATAGCGATATCACGGCTACGTAAACCTTGCTTATGGGTTTGCCAATCCTCTTCTGTACTACTCGATAACACCAGTTGTAATACTGGCACTTTGCGCATAAAGGGTGAATAAAACTCACTGGGTTGCGAACAAAGATCAGGACTTGCCACCGTATTTGAGGCAAAACCCGTGCTATTGATAATCAAACTCGCCTGACTCTGCTCCAGCAAGGCATTCACTAAAGCTAGCGACTCTGGATCTTTCAAGGAGGTAATCGCCACGGGCAAAGGCTTGATCCCTTGATCTTCTAACTCAGCGATCAACTGATCAAACATCTCTGTATTACCGCTTTGCAGGTGACTCCGGTAAAACAGTAATAACGCCGTCGCCTCACTATCCTGTTTGGCTACATTCTCTGCCCAACGCTGTTGCCACTCATTGAAAGTGGCTTGCCCTAAGGCTTTTATCGATTCTTTTCGTACTGTTTTCTCATCTGTCACCGGCATATAAAGCAGGCACTTAGGTAAAGAGGTAGGTTCATGCCAGCGCAGAGGCAAAGCTAAATATTCACAGCTTAAGGCATTCAGTAAATGCAACGAGTTATCCACACCCCCTTCGCGTAAATAACGCCAAACACGGATACATTCTGCTTCAGAAACTGAACTGGCCTTAATTAACTGCGGATCTAAGGCATCATCACCAGGCACTATAATCAAGGTTCGATCCGTATCAGCCGCCGCCCAAGCTTGTAACCGCTCAAACCCATATGCCCAGTAGCTTGCGCCGCCTAAAAGCGATAACACCACAACTTTCGCTTTATCTAATACTTTATCTTCATACAGATCATAGGCCGCAGGTTTTAATAACTGCATCCAATTGGCAAGACGTATATCTGCTAACTGCCCTTTAGCTAAACCATCTAATGGCCCCTGCTCCTGATAAAGAGAGACAGCAGCAGCTAAGGCCCCCAGACTACTGTCTGCGGCAGAAAGAATAACCAGGTCAGCCGGTGTTTGGTTTAAATCGATAATACCTTCATCATCAACAAAACCACCGGGTTGGGCAGCAAGTAAGTGCATAGTTACTGTCGCCTAAACTAAAGCGTCTTCAAGTGCGGCTTTAATAACAGATTCCTCAATCCCTTTGCCAATAAAAACCAATTGCGTTTTAGGCTGATCCGCTCCCCATGGACGGTCAAAATATACATCTAAGCGTTTACCAACGGCTTGTAAGACTTGACGCATAGGTTTCCCCGGCAAAGCTGCAAACCCTTTAGCACGGTAGATATTAAATTCACTTAACAGGCCTTTAAGCGCCACTTGCAACTTATCGCTATCCACCTCACCTAGTGTAATAACAAAGGAGTCAAAGTGATCATGGGCATGATCATGATGTTCACCATGCGCGTGATGATGATCATGGTGGTTATGAACATCGTGAATACGCTCTTCTGCTGCGGCATCGAGCCCCATCAGCGTATCCAATTCAGCTTCACCATTACTGATATAGGTGGTCTTAACGGCACTCGGTACTTTAGCGCTAATCACCGCTTGAACCCGCTCCCGTTCAGCAGCCCCCAATAGATCATTTTTACTGACAACCACAAGGTCTGCAGCGCTAAGTTGATCATCCAATAATTCTTGTAAGCTTGGATCATGGTCTAGGCTTTCATCGGCTAAACGTTGCGCCTGAACCTGTTGCGCATCATGAGCAAAACGCCCCGCAGCAACCGCTGGCCCATCAATCACCGTAATCACCGCATCAACAGTGCAATACTCTTTAATACCCGGCCAGTTAAACGCTTGAACTAAGGGTTTAGGTAAGGCTAAACCGCTGGTTTCAATAAGAATATGGTCAATATCATCACGACGCTCAACTAACTGTTTCATCACTGGAAGGAACTCTTCTTCAACGGTACAGCAGATACAGCCATTAGCGAGTTCATAGATACCATTTTCGCCACCCGAGGCAGTGGCTTGCTCATCATCACAATCCAGCGGGCAGCTACGTAATAGATCAGCATCAATATCGAGTTCGCCAAACTCATTAACAATTACAGCAATACGTTTACCAGCGGCTTGCTTGAGTACATTAGATAACAAAGTCGTTTTACCGCTACCTAAAAAGCCGGTAACAACAGTGGTTGGGATCTTATTTAGTTGCATTCTATCTACTCTTAAAAGTCGGTTTAGGCTTAAATTCTGTTATATAGCAACGCTTAAACTCAGCGTTTGTCGCGGTTAACTGTGCGTGGTTTTTCAGGTTTCACCTTGGGCCGATAGATATGTGCTTGGTCTTTTGCATAGAGATAGGACTCTTCAAAATCATCACAATCTAAAACATGCCCTACCAAAATTAACGCAGTGCGGGTAAACCCCTTTTCACGTACTTTCTCGACAATATTACTTAAGGTTCCAACCACTTTGTCTTGGTCTGGCCAGGAGGTGCGATAACACACAGCCACAGGACAATCTTCTCCATAGTGGGGGATCAGCTCTTCAACAATTTTATGAATGCGGGTCACCCCTAAGTGAATCGCTAAAGTCGCGCCGCTTTGAGCCAATTGCGGTAACCGCTCCCGCTCAGGAAAAGGTGTTTTCCCCTCATAACGGGTCATAATAATGGTTTGTGACACACCGGATAGGGTTAACTCTTTTTTAAGATAAGCCGCTGAAGCCGCCACAGCGCTAACACCGGGAACCACTTCATAATCAATACCTTCAGCTTCTAAGCGCCTAATTTGTTCACCTATAGCGCCATAAAGTGATGGGTCACCACATTGTAAACGGGCAACATCTTGGCCCGCAGCGTGCGCTTGATGAATGTGCTGGGTAATCTCATCTAGATCTATGCTGGCGGTATCAATAATTTTCTCGGCTTTGCCTTCAACCGAGGCCAGTACTTCACGAGGAATCAATGACCCCGCATACAACACTACAGGGCACTGCTGTAAAATCCGTTGACCTTTTAATGTCATTAGCTCAGGGTCACCTGGGCCGGCACCTATAAAATAGACCGTCATAGTTTTTTACTGTATCCCCGTGGGGTATAAACCCACTCTTTACTGCCGTTAACAATATGCTTAGATTCGCTGTTACCTACACTCACCATGGTGAACATATCCACATCTTTAGCGTCTAGCTGGTCTAACCGAATAATACGGATTGACTCATCTTCACGGGTTAGCTGGCGGCCCAGCAATACAGGTGTTTCGGCTGGGCGATATTGCAATAGAATGTCGCGGGCGCTGTTCAGCTGCCAATCCCGTTTTTTCGATACAGGGTTATAAAATGAGATAACAAAATCACCACTACCTGCACTGTGAATACGCTTCTCTATAGTTTCCCAAGGCGTTAAAAGATCCGACAAAGAAACAGTACAGAAATCATGCCCGAGCATCGCCCCCACACGACTTGCACCCGCCTGCATAGCAGATATTCCGGGGATCACTTCAATCTCAACATCCAGCCATTCGGGATGAGATTCTTTACCTTGTAACTGCAGATCTAGTAACTCAAACACTAAAGTTGCCATGGCGTAGATGCCTATATCACCACTAGAGATCAGCGCAGTGGTTTTACCACTCGCAGCAAGATCTAAAGCTAGACGCGCTCGGCCAATCTCTTCACCTAAAGGCAGATCATGGTGTGTTTTTCCATCACAAACACCGCCCAATAGATCTAAATACAACCCATATGCCACTAGATCACTACTGGCGTTAATGGCTGTTAACGCTTTAGGCGCAACGAGCTGTGAATCACCGGGGCCGGTACCTACTACATATAACTGACTCATCTATCTCTCTAATCTATTTAGTTATTGGGTAATCAACGCATTAACTAGCGTAAGCTCTGGCTATTGCACAAGTCGCTTTAGCGGTTTTCTGTTTATTCATAACCAGTTCCGCTTGTTTAACTAGGCTAGTTTCCAAGGCGATATCGGTCTGTTTTGAATACGCTGCCGCACATTGCAACGCACTATAAAGCGCGGCTGATTCCGCAACCCCGTAAACACCAACAATGCTATGAACATAAGTTGAGCGCGTACTTAATTGCTCTTCAACTGTGCTTAACTGCTGTTTATTCCACGTTAGAAAGGGAATACCAAGCTTGGCAGCGAGTGAGATCAAACCTTGCTCATCTGCTTTTATATCAATACTGCTTAAACAACTGATCTGTTTAATAGACAGCCCTTGCTGCTGTAAAGATTGCATAAACAAACCTTCCAGCTCTGCTTCTGGACAGTTGCGCTCACACCCCATACCTACACTATAAATAGGGTGTAGATAAGCATTAGCTGTAGTAATGACCGGCTCTGCATTAATCAGCTTAGAAACCTGTAATGCCCAATCATTAGCCCCCCCTTCATGCCCTGATAATAGAGGGATAACAAACCGTCCGTTTTCATCTAATACCAGTACCGCGGGGTCTGTATATTTATCGGCTAAAACAGGCGCAAGACTACGCATCACAATACCGGTCGCACAGATAAAGATTAAGCGTTCACCTGCCGTAAAATAGGTTTGCACTTGTTGGCTAAAGGGCTGAGGTTTATGGGATAACAGCGCATCATTTAATTGTGCCACCAAGCGTTTACCTAATGCTTGGCCTTTATCCGTCAGACTGATCACACGTATCATTGGTTCTCTCTTCCCTGACCACGCGCCACGACAAAAAGGGAAAAATAAGGACCTGCGACTCGATCCAACCTGCTAAGATCACTGACAATTTTTTGATTATCACGCCCTATATATTCAAGATACTTAGCCTCACCTTGACGACCTGATTGCTCTAATAAGGCTAGAATTCGTGGTCGTGCTTGGCCTGCTTTCATAATAACCAGAGAATCATACTGGTTAAGCCCAGCAAGAATCTGCTCATCACTATGACGACCATTCAATACAGCAAAGGATTCTTTCAACATCGTTAAAGGTTGCGTTAAACAGGCGGCGGCAGCATTAATAGAACTAATTCCCGGTACAACTTCACAACTGTACTCCCCTTGTAAACGCTCTAATAAATAACTAAAAGAACCATAAAAAAGTGGATCACCTTCACATAGAAACACTACATCTAGTCCCTTATCTAACTGTTCAGCGATCGTTTTTGCACCTTGATCGTAGGCTTGATTCGCCAAATTGCGTGCTTTAAGCATAGGCATATAAATGGGAACTTCAGTTTGCCCCCCTACAGCCGATTCGATCGCCTCAAGGGCTATGCGACGGGCCTGTGATTCACCCTGATCATTAGTTAGAAAACTGAGGACATTCGCATGCTGAATAAGCCGCCACGCTTTCACAGTAAGAAGCTCTGGATCACCAGGACCCACCCCTACGCCGATAAACCGCCCTTTAACAACATTCACGACAAGGGTTCCTTTTTAAACAGGTACAAAGTAACCGGTAAGCTGGGACGGTACATAATCTGGCCCGCTAAACGATCACCACGACTAACACTTAATTGAAGGGTTTCATTCTCACTATCTGCCCTCTGGGTGCGCGTTTGATTAAACTGATAATAATCGCACTTGCTCTGTTCCGTCACCGCTGAACCGAGCAAAATCCCCCCGGGAGGAAGTAAGGTCCATATTTGATCTAACAACGCCGCTAACTCACCACCACTGCCACCAATAAAAACCTTATCAGGGGCCGGCAGATCAGCTAATGCTTGAGGTGCTCGACCTTCAATAATAGAAAGGTTACTCACTACCCCAAAACGCTGGCGATTTTGTTCTAAGCAATCAAAACGATCAGAGTGATGTTCTACGGCATATATATCACTATTCGGATTCCAATAAGCCAGCTCTACTGCAACACCACCACAACCGGCGCCTATATCCCAAACACACTCACCTTTAGCCACTTGCAACAAGGAGAGAATCGATAAGCGCACCTCCCGTTTAGTAATCATTCCACGGCCCGCATCCTCTTTATCGGTCACGAAATGCTGGTCAGGAATACCGGGGAAGGCAGGTAGAAATCCTTGGTTACAACCGGGTTCAAGTAGTGTTACATGCAAAGAAGCGAACTTAGTGGAACGCCCTGTATTAGAAAGGGTTTGAGCTGTAAACGATCTGATCATCTCCTGTGGATAACCAAGCATTTCACAAACCGTAATTTTGGCCTCAGAAAACCCGCAAGCAATACACTCATTGGCTAAAGCTTCAGGAGTACTGTGTTTATCGGTTAAGAGCAATAAAGGTTGATCTTGACGCAAGCGTGTTCTTAATTTGGATAAAGGGCGCCCATGTAAACTGAGCACTTCAACATCCTGCAAAGCAATTCCTAATCGGTGACAGGCTACTTGCAGACTAGACACCGCAGGATAAAAGGTGAGTAATTCAGCCGAGAAATAACGGCTAAACCAACGACCAATCCCGTAAAAAAGCGGATCACCTGACGCTAAGACTAAAACGGTCCGGCCCTTTACAAGTTGCTCATCAATTAGCGCTTTAAGCGCAGATAATTTAGGCAGAACTATGCTTTCTTTACCAACCGGTATTACCTGCTCTAAGGTATCTAACTGCCTTTCTGAGCCAATAACAAGGTCTGACTGATGCAACGCTTGTAGTGCCTCTGCCGATAGATCGGCCTTAGCATTAACACCTAAACCCACCACTTGAATCTGGCCTGTCATTAGTAATACTCCCCACGGATACAACGGAGTAAAGCGTTACAACTGGCCGCACTTACGGCACTACCTCCTTGCCGACCCAGTAACGTAATGCACTCAATACCTAAATTTTGATGCTGATCCCATAAAAGCTGCTTTGATTCCGCCGCGCCAACAAACCCTACAGGCATACCTATAATCAACGCCGGTTTATCCGCTCCCTGCTCAATCAGCTCTAGTAATCTAAACAATGCAGTCGGCGCATTACCTATCACTACAACACTACCCGCTAACTGATCACGCCACAGTTCAACTGCCGCCATAGAGCGTGTTTCACCGCTCGCTTGTGCCAATTCAGCCGCTCGCGAATCATTTAGATAACAAAGTGGCGGCTGATTGATCATACGCTTAGTTATTCCCTGTTTTACCATCTCCACATCACAGAGGATATTGGCTCCACGCGCTAAAGCACTAATCCCTGATTCACACGCCTGTGCACTAAAACAAACACTACTGGCAACCTCTGGCATACCAACACTATGCACTATTCGCATCACCACCTGTTGCTGCTCACGTGTTAAATTTGCAAGATCCGTTAACGCGCGGATCTGGCGAAAACTTTCTTGCTCAATCGCTTGAGGGTTGATCTCATATATCACAGTCACACTCCAACCCTTTTATTCTCAATCTTATTAACTACGTCATTAACCGAATCTAATAAACAATCCGCCGCAGGTAACTGCGGTCGCTCTAACATAAACACAGGAACACCTAGTTCACGGGCCGCCGCTAACTTAGCTTCAGTCGCGCTACCGCCGCTATTTTTACTCACTAAAAGATCCACGTCATACTGAATCAATAACTGTTTTTCATCTGCATGATTAAACGGCCCTATTGCTTTTAACCACTGCATCGTCTCGGGCAACTCAGCTTTGGGAGGCGCTGCCGTTCGGATAATCTGCCTTTGCCCAGTCAGCTCTGCTTGCAACTTAAACTGATCAACTAAAGGCTTCTCTATCTGTCCCGCCGTTAAAAATATACTGCGATAAGGCTCTGTTGCTTTGATCAATCCATCCCAATTATCAAACAACTGCCATTGATCCCCTTCTTGAGCCTGCCAGGCTGAACGATGAAAGCGCCAACAAGGAATAGCTAACTCAGCACAGGCAGCAACAGCAGCCGTACTCATTTGCAACGCAAAGGGATGAGTAATATCAATAACTAAATCAAAACCTAATTCCCTTAAATAATGTGTTAACCCGCCCCGTTGAGTAAAACCACCACTAATCACCTCACACGAAAATTCGGGCACGCGGACTAAACCCGCCACACTATAAGTGACCTGTAGCGATTTCAGCAGATCTCTATTTTCCAGCTCCGCAACGACTTTACGTGCATCAGAAGTCCCGCCAAGGATTAGTATTTTCACTGTAGATCCTCAGCCTTAACATGTCCGACAAACTGCCCTTTACGATCAGTCGCCCACACCTCTAGCTCCATTTCAGACAATCTATCTTTTAACATCCCTTGGGCGGCTATAAGCGCTCTACTACACACCTCCGAGGCCAGATCTAAATGTTGCTCTTGGCACAGTTTCAACACTTCCATACTGGTATTCGCTTGTAATATTTTTTCCACCAATCTTGTATCTGCACCAACAGCAACGGCCATCTCAGCTAAATGTTTAAAATCAATACTGGATGCTCGGCTATTAAGATCCATATGCCCCTGCGCCAACTTACTAATTTTGCCAAAGCCGCCGCAAATAGTGACCTTTTCTACTGGCGCTTTCTTTAAATGTTTCAGTAACGCGCCGATAAAATCACCCATCTCAATTAACGCCATATCCGGTAACTGATACTGTTTTTTAATCGCAGCTTCACTAGTACTGCCCGTTGTTGCTGCAACATGGGAAATTCCATTTGAGCGCGCAACATCGATTCCCTGTCGAATAGACGCAATGTAAGCAGCGCAGGAATAAGGCCGCACAATACCGGTTGTACCTAAGATAGATAAACCACCCAAAATACCTAACCGAGGATTCATCGTCTTTAAGGCGATCTGTTCGCCATTCTCAACCCCAACAGAGACTTCAAACCCACCACTGTAGTTATAGGTCTCCGCGCTCTTAATAAGATGTTCCTGCATCATTTTCCTGGGTACGGGATTGATCGCAGGTTCACCTACTTCAAGCACTAAACCCGCACGAGTGACTGTACCTACACCCTTAGCCGGTTTAAAAAACACACCTTTCTCTGCAATTAACCGCAACTCCACAAACACTGTGGCACCATGAGTTACATCTGGATCATCCCCTGCATCCTTGATGGTTGCAGTGCGAATACCTTGCTCGGTATCGCCCAGTTGTTGATAACTTTCTATTACTAATTCGACCAACTGCCCTCTGGGTAATAACACCTCAACCTTAGCTGGCTGTTTAGTCGCCAGTAATGCCTGAGCAGCAGCCACACAACAAGCAGTTGCGCAGCAGCCAGTGGTTAAACCGCTGCGCAATTCCTGTTTCTGTTCACTACTCTCAGGCCACATATCGCATTAACCTTTAATCCGTTTTTGATTCATACTGACCACTAAAGATAGCGGCAATCGCTTCAGGGTTTGAGGCAAAAAATAGATGTAAATAACTAGCGGTTAGCCCCTGCTCTCTATAGATCGCTTCTCCCGGCGCTGGATGTCGCTGGCGTTTACCATAGGCGATAGGCTCCGGTGTTGCATGACTACGAGAACGGTGATGCGCATGCGCTTGTACAGCCCCTTCTGGCAACATAGCCGTCTGCATTCCTTGGCACCCCCGTTTTCCGCGCATCGCGCCATGACCTGCAATAACTGCACTCATGGGGTATACCTGATCACCCAAATCGGTTAAATCTTCAAGGCAGTAAAGAAACCCACCACACTCAGCCAAAATAGGTTTACCTAACTGATGGAATCTTTTGATCTGCTCTTTAATAGCCTTATTTTCAGACAGTGCTTTAGCGTGCAGTTCTGGATAACCTCCCGGTAACCAGAGCGCATCAGCCTCTGGTAACTGCTGATCAAATAAAGGGGAGAAAAACACTAACTCTGCACCCATCTCCTGCAATAAACGCAAATTAGCATCATAAATAAAGCTAAAGGCTGCATCTTTAGCGATCGCAATCCTTTTACCCACCAACAAAGGTGCCACTGGAGCGATCTCTGCACTAAAAAATTCAACCGCTTCTGGCAGATCAATAATTGCATTCGGCTCGGCCAACGGGCCTTTGATCCACTGAGCACCTAAAGTAAAGCGCTGCTCAAGCTCATCGCGCACCTCATCTGCTTGCACTAAACCTAAATGGCGTTCAGGTAAAGCGACCTCAGGATCCCTTGCTAATGTGGCTAATAATGGTAGGTTTTTAGGTAAGGCATCACGAATCAGCTCAGCATGACGTTCTGTACCACAATTATTGGCAATAAGACCTGCAACCTTCACATCATCACGATAGTTCGCCATGCCCATCGCTAAGGCCGCAGCCGTTTGAGCCATCCCTTTAACGTTCATCACTATAGCTATAGGGATATTAAAACGGGCAGCTAGATCTGCACTTGATGGATCACCATCAAACATCCCCATCGCCCCTTCAACTAGAATAAGATCAGCCGTTTGAGCCGCTTCAAATAGTTTTTGCTGGCAATACTTATCCCCAGCCATCCATAGGTCTAGCTGCTCAACATCTTGCCCTGAAGCCTGCGCTAAAATTTGCGGATCTAAATAGTCAGGGCCCGTTTTAAAAACCCTTACCACTTTACCTTGAGTTGTAAAGTAACGCGCTAACGCCGCTGTAATAGTCGTCTTTCCTTCACCGGAACTTGGCGCAGAAAGAAATAACGCAGGACACAAAACAGAAGTGGATAGATCGGTCATCAGTATTCAATTCCCGCTTGTGCTTTTACCCCTAGACGAAATGCATGACGCTCATCTCTAATACTACTGATGGTATCCGCTATCTCTTCTAACCCTTCGGGCATTACCCGACCTGTAATCATTACGTTTTGATTTTTAGGCCTATTTTTTAGGGCTTCAATCACTGGAGCTAGTTCAAGGTATTTATATTTGAACATGTAGCTCATCTCATCAAAAACCAGCATCTCATAACGATCATCTTGCAAGAGCGCTTCCGCTATCTGCCAAGCTTTTTCCGCCGCAGCTATATCCTGCTCTTTATCTTGGGTTTCCCACGTAAAACCATGGCCCATCACGTGCCAATCAATTAATTCATGATCACGGAACAGCTTATATTCACCGGTTTCTGTACGCCCTTTCACAAACTGAATCACTGCCGCTTTTTTTCCATGTCCGACACAGCGCGCCATAGTGCCAAAAGCTGAACTGCTTTTACCTTTACCGTTGCCTTTAAGGAGAATTAAAACGCCACGCTCTTCAGTGGCACTGGCGATGCGTTTATCGATCACTTCTTTCTTTTTCGCCATGCGTTCCTGATGGGTCTTCATTAATATGCTCCAGCTAAAGATAAATAGGTTGCGTTTAATGTTTGGGCAAAGCGCGGACCTTTGCCCCGCTTAATCTGACTAAGTTCAGTATCGATCCATACCAATTCACCTGGGAGCTGAACACCCTCCAGAGAACTACTGCTACGGCCATCAGTCAGAACATAACTGCGGATCTGTAGTTGGGGGTTTTGACGGAGTAATTTTTGCAAATAAACTTGCGCCTCTAAAAATGCAGCACGCATCGGCGTCCCACCGCCAGCACTCAGTTGATCCAACCACTCTCTGAGCTCTTTAGGTGCACGCACCTTTGACAGTAGGCGGTCAACACGGCTATTACCAAAACCAAAGAGCGTAATTTTCTCCCTTGCTATATACGCTTGCTGGGAGATCTGCAGCAGTGCAGCCTTAGCATGAGCAAAGCCCTCTGCTTGCAATGTGGATGCAGAGGTATCTAATAATATGAGATGCAGTATATCGTCTGACTGTTTTTTCGGTTTAAAACGCAGTTTCTCTGGCGGCCAGCTAGGCAGGCTGGATATTAAAGTAGCGTACCAATCCGGCCGTTTGCTCGATTCAGACATAGTCAACGCATTTGGTTTAGAAGATGATCGAGCCATCGTCCCACTTGCTTGAACGGACTCTACATTTAGCGTTATATCAGCCGTTTTCTGCTGCTCCATTTGAGCTGACATTGGGCCCCAATCCCCCTCCCCACCGGAACTCTCTATTGAATTTTTCTGTCCATCTTCACCCCGCTCACGATGACTATCATCCGGTCGTTTAAATCTATGTTGTGTTTGAGGTGATGATGGCGGCTTATTTTGTTCGGAGGAACTAGGCGGCTGTTTATCCGAGGACGTCGGCTCTACCTTACGTCGATGGGCTAACACTAAGGCTTCAACATCATCTATATCTTGCAAAGTAACAGCAGTACGTTGATGAAATGCAGCATTAGCAATTGCAGCCCTATACCAAACAATATCAGCCCTTAAACCATCCACCTGCGCCGCACTACAACGCTCCGCAATTTCGAGCCGTAGTAGATCATCACAGCTGATACTGTTTAGCCGTACCCGTGCAGATTCTATATGTTTAAGGAGCTGTTCTTGCTCTGCTTTGTAGGCCTCACAGAACTGCTCCCTCTCGCGTTCAAACAGTTCTCGGCGCTTAACAATTTCGACTCTTTCTGTGGGTAGATACTGATTATCCAGATCAACTGACAGTCCAAAACGATCATGGAGCTGGGGGCGCAACTCCCCTTCATCAGGATTCATGGTACCGACTAATAAAAACTCGGAGCGATGGCTATGGCTAATACCATCACGTTCGATACGGTTTACCCCTGAAGAGGCCACATCAAGTAATAGGTCAACCAGATTATCTGGTAGCAGATTAACCTCATCAACGTAAAGCACACCACCATCGGCTTTACTCAGTAAGCCTGGACTAAAACGCACCGTTTTTTCATTGAGTACATGCTCAAGATCTAAAGTCCCGAGCAACATCTCTTCACTAGCGCCTAAAGGTAAGGTCACAAAATCAGCTGATTTTTCCCCCTCATCATCTGAAACAGGTAATAGATCAGCCAATCCTCGCGCCAATGTAGATTTTGCACAGCCGCGCGGCCCACTGATAACAACACCGCCAATAGCAGGATTAATTGCAGACAATATAAGTGCTAATTTAAAATCGTCTTGGCCTAAAACCGCGCTAAATGGAAAACCTGTTTTACTCATCTATCTACCTTTAACATCCCGTTATCCGAGAGGTGATGCCAGATTGAAAAACCTAAGATACAAAAAGGACCACATCCTTTGGGTATCCAACCTTATTGTTTCGGCCAATAAGAGTGATGCTCATCAATCACATATTTATGTCGATGTTTCTGATGCTTATGATAATGAGGGTGGGTATGTGGTTCAGCTCCCTCCCAGCCCTCATGCTCATGTTGATGGTGCTCATCATGGGTATGGGGATGGAGATGCTCCAGCTCGGAATGTTCATGCCAAAGCTCATAGCGATCATGGCTTTTCCAGATAACACTCGCTAACAACGTCGATATGCCAGCCAATACAGCTAACCAGATAAACGTCTGCTCCATACCGAGTACACTGCCTAAGCCACCCGCTAGAAGGTAACCAATCAACCACATCCCATGAGTTAGGGCGAAGTTAGCAGAAAAGTAATCATTACGATCACTTTCTTTGCATGACTGACGAACGACACGTCCTGTCGGAATCAAAATCATGCTGCTCCCCACACCAATCAAACACCAAATAGGAAACAAACCTAAGTAACTAGGCCCAACAATGCCTGCCAACAGCGCCACCACGATAATAACACCGCCAAATAACATAACCGGACGATCATGAAAACGTTCTAACAAAGAGGGAAGATAAAGCGCAGCCAACATAGACCCCAAACCAGCAGATACCATCAGTAAGGGCACCTGCTCTTCCGATAAACCAAGAACGCCTCGGACATACACAACACTATTAACAATAACCATCGCACCCGCAGCAGATAAGGCTAAATTAAGCAATAATACGGCACATAGTCGAGGTGTCCTCAGGTAGCTTTTTATACCAAAACTAACATGCTGCCAAAGACCACCACTTCGGTCATTACTCCTGCTACTCGGTAGTTTAGCCATATAGATAAAAACAACCGATAGCGCAAACCCTGCGCCATTAAGCTCAAACAACCACTCATAAGAGGTGAAAAGTATAATAACGGCGGCAAGTGCTGGGCTTAGTAGACTTTCCACCTCCATTGCCAAACGAGAGAGCGACAATGCTTGGGTATACTCTTTCTCATCAGAAAGAATATCTGGCAACAAAGCTTGATACACCGGCGTATAAGCTGCCGCCATAACATTTAACCAGAAGATCACTACAAATAACTGCCAGATCGCGTCACAAAACGGTAGCAGTGCAACTAATATCGCCCGCCCCATATTCAAACTAGCTAACCACTTTTTACGCGGCAAACGGTTGGCATAACCACCGACTATAGGCGCTACGCTCAAGTAAGCGACCATTTTAATGGCTAAAGCAACACCTAAGGCTAAACCGGCATCACTGGGCTTAAGATCGAAGGCAAACAGCGCTAACGCTACTGTTGTTAATCCTGTACCTAATAGCGAAACTAGCTGACCAAAAAAAAGCCAGCGGAAGTTCGAATTAAGTAACGGCGTCGCAACAGCAATCATTGGTTACTTTTCTCCACCAACCCGACAGTATCAAGCTTACGTTTCTCTACAAGATTTAACTTAGCCCCTTCTAGCCGGACTTCTCGCGTAGCTAATTGCGCTAAGAAATCACTATCATGGGAGATAATGATCATCGCCTGAGGTAAGGTTTTTAATGTATCAATCAAATGCTGACGCGCTTTACTATCTAATGCATTACTCGGCTCATCTAACAGCAACACTTCAGGTTCCATCGCTAATACAGAAGCTAAAGTAATCATACGTTTCTCACCACCTGATAACTGATGGGTAATACGCTCCTCAAATCCAGCCATCCCCAACGAAGCCAATGTATTAGTAGCAATCTTTAAAGCCTCTTCGCGGCTCTTGCCTAGATTTAAGGGGCCAAAGGCCACATCTTCTAAAACAGTCGGGCAAAACAGCTGGTCGTCCGGGTCTTGAAACAAAAAACCGGCACGGGCACGCACATCAACAAAGGACTTTTCCTCTTTTCGACTTTCACCAAATGCAAAAATATCACCTGACTTTGCTTTTTTAAGGCCCACTAGTAGATGTAATAAAGTCGTTTTTCCCGCTCCATTAGCCCCCGTTAAAGCAACACGTTCACTCGGATTAAGCTGAAAATCCACATCGTCCAGCACGAGCCCTCGGCGAGGATAGCGATAGCTCAAGCCTCTCACCTGAATCAAAGGGGCTGTAGACTTACCAGACAACTCAGACTCAACCATTGATCGCTCACTCATAAAAAAATTTTCATAAAAAGTTAAGCCCAATCAATCCGCATAAAAAAGGAAGGAACAGCGCCATAAAGCGATAATCATGGGTACCTAATGCCATATCATCAAACAGATAAAACTGGCCTTTATAACCCCGACATTTCATTGCATCCATAATGCGTTCCGAGCGCTCCAAAGAGTGTACTAAGAGCATACCAATAAGATAACCAATGGAACGCCATGTATGCATATCAGTTCGTAAAACAAAAGCACGGGCCTGCATCGCTCGGCGCATACGTTTATATTCCTGCCCAATCACATCCAAATAACGCACAGTAAAAAGCAGCAAGTGCACAAGTTTATCAGGTACTCGCAAATGAGCTAAGGCATGGCCTAAAGTGGTTGCACTAAGCGTCCCTACCAGCGCCAATAACGACAATACTACCGCATGGGCTTTTAGCAATATCATCAACGCATGTAGAAAACCCGCAGTACTGGCGGATAATCCCGCCACGGTAAATAGCGCTTCACCTGGTGTCGTAAAGGGCAGCATAATGACCAGAAAGATCATAAACATATCCATTGCAATCACTCGCCGCAGCGTCCGCTTGACATTTAATTGAGCAAGCAGAGCTAATAAAAGCCCAACCAACACCCCTAAACTTAATACCCAAAAGCTTTCCGACAGCACAGTTACAAAAGCAAACAACGTCACCATTATCACACGCAGGCGCGGATCGAGCTTATCGATCACAGATAGATCATGCTTAACCTTCTGCCCTTTCCATGAGGTGCCGCTATGCTCTAAAAACTGAGGCATCAGATCAGCCTTTACTCTGCTTATCCAGTTGACGCTGACGCCACCAGATACCAATTCCGCATAATCCAAAGATATAACCTATCCCACCTATTACGTCTTGCAGCGACGCCTTTTCTTTATATTCAGCAAGCTCTTTTCTAAGCGGAATAACTTGCTTTGCTACGGCCCTTTCGACCATCTGTTCTAAGGTTTTCTGGTCACTAGAGATCACAGAGGGGGCGACGACTTCCATCGTTTGAGGGCTTAGGTTTACTCCTGTCACTGATTCGCTAGGCAAACTATCCGGTAACTCAGCAGCCGGTAGCGTTAATTCTAAAAGGTGACCTGAACTTAAATTAGCGAAGAAAAAATGATCTATACGTCGCGTAGCTGTATAGGAAAACAGTCCCTCATCATTGGTTTTTATATTCGCAAGCTCATTACCTTCAGCATCCGTCACTTTAATAAGCGTGCCTGCAGCAGCCATGTCACCGTTAGAGAAACCAACTTCACCCTCGATCTGATTACCAATAGCATAAACACCTCCAACCACGTTATGGGCTGAAACGGAGAGCGAACATAACCCCAAAAACAATATCGTAATTAATCTATGCATACTCTGAAGACTCCTTAATATTAAGGAACTCAGGTTTTACTTTACGAATAAGCAACACCGCCGCCGCAGTCACAAATCCTTCAACAATCATCACAGGAATGTGCGCTACAAAGGTCATTTTTGCTGCTAAAAGAAAAGCCTCACCCGAGAGCATTAAGGAGAACGCGACCATCACCGTAGTAAGCACAATCGCTCCAGCGCCGCCAGCAGCACCCCATACAGCCGCCACTTTAGGCGAGCTTGAGCTAATACCCTTCCCACATAGGTAATAAACCATAACAGCCGGCAACGCGATATTAACTACGTTGACGCCCAAGACTAAAAAGCCGCCAAAACCAAAGAAAACAGCCTGTAAAAACAGTGCGACTAAAAGAGCAGGAAAGGCTGCCCACCCTAATGCGAGGCCAATTAAGCCATTCAAAATAAGGTGAACACTGGAAAAACCTATTGGCAGATGAACATAAGAGGCGATAAAGAACACAGCGGATAAGACACCTACCTGAGGTAAGTGATCATAATCCATTTTCTTTAGACCTATAGCAACACCCGCTACAGTTAAAGCCGCACCTACCGCTAAAACAGGAACAGCTAACGCGCCATCAACAATATGCATAGAGCTTGTTACCTAGTTAGACAGATCACTTTGCGCGGACTTATCGGAAGCGCGAATCTCATGCGCTTGCACCCAAATCACCGCATCTTGAGATAACTCTTTACCTTTAAACTCTGTTTTTTCACCTACACCTAATGCTGCAAAACCCCACTGCCCCGCTTTAGGGATACCAAAAGTAAACGTACCGTTAGCATCAGCGAATATAGTCATCGTGATAAAAAGATCGGAGGGAAGATCCATATTCGCTTGTGCAGAAAAACGATTATTCTTCATATCTGGATCATAATTAACATACTCAACCTCAATCTCTGCAAAAGGTACAGGCTTACCTCTACTTTTTACTACAGCGGTAAATGTACCACCCGCTAAAATGCCATAAGGCTTAGTCAATGGAACAATTTCAGCACTTAAACCTAGATCTTTATTCCAATCAGTTGGTAGCGTACCAACATTAACAATGGTTTTAACAATTTGTTGAATATAGGCCTCTTCAGACGCTTCAAAATAGGGAGCCATCTGCATCACAAAAAGGTGATCGCCTAAGCCACGAAGCGCCACATCTACTTCGTAAGCGTCACCTGTATTTTCAGCACTGGTCCACTTCGAGGCTTTAACATCCATTAATAGATCAGTTTTTTTACCTTTTTTAACCACATAAAACTGCTCAGGTGGCTCCACGCTCATTACATAGCCACTATCAGCAGGATGAGTAAAGGGTAGTTTTAGGTTAATTAGTCCACCACGTTCCCGTAATAGATCAGGGGTATACACCATCTGAAAGTGGGCTTGGGCCGTAGAGGTAAAAAGAGATGCGGCTAAACTAATAACCACCAAAGAAAGTACATTTTTAAGCACAAAAAAATCTCCAACAAGTTATGTGTCGGAGTTGGGAGGATAAGTATGTTCAGACCAACTGAACGATTACTCGGTGAAGCCCTCCGCAACACCATGGTAAATATGTTTATCTCGCTGGTATCCGGACTCATTGGCGAAACTGGGCTTATAAAAAACACTGTCTCGGGTATTTCACCTTCCCACATATCACCTAAATAGCACGTATTTAAACGTTAATAAGCTTAATGCAGTGGCATACAAAACACCTTAACCAATTTACCGTTGCGGGGGCAGTGTTGGGATTACCTTTGGCTAATTAAAACCTAGATGCACCAACTTCCCGGATCAAATGATTAAAACCATCTAATCTGCACTTATGTGCGGCAAGATAAGTCGTTAACAATACCCATGCAATCAACACTTTGCAATTGAGCAGTTTTCGTTTTGCTATGAATTTTATACAGCTAAAAATTATCAATTAGCTCCCTATTCATTTTACTTTTATAATGAAATCACACCCATTAACAAAAGATACCTCTATGCTTTACGTTCTTCCTGAAACAACTGGCGATATCATCGTATTACAGGCCAACGACAAACTAACCCAAGAAGACTATACCGAAACATTTATCCCTCTATTTGAACATGTCAAAAACACGCATCCAGAGGTGCGATTACTGATCACATTCGCTCCTGACTTTTCAGGCTTTGAGGCTGGCGCGCTATGGGAAGACCTGAAGTTCGGCGTAGCTCATGCAAATGACCTGCACCGCATGGCCATAGTCGGCGATGCACAATGGATGGATTGGGCAACACAAATATCCAAACGTCTCATGCAGGGTGAGGTACGTCACTACAAACTAACCCAGCTATTAGAGGCTCTACGCTGGATTAATGATGAAGGTGAAGATGATGAACATGAGGAAAAAAAACACCCATTTGCAGGATAAAGTAAGCCGCCTCACAAGCCTAAAAGCAATGGATAAGTTAATTCTCAAATGAAAATTGTAACCTGGAACTGCAATGGCGCATTTAGAAAGAAAGTACCTAATATTGAACTCCTCGATGTCGATATAGTAATCATTCAAGAATGCGAAGACCCCGCCCAATCAAGCAACGAATACCGTAAGTGGGCGGGCGATTATTTATGGGTAGGAACTTCAAAACACAAAGGTATTGGGATTTTCCCCAAAAAAGGAAACACCGTTAAATGCCTCAAGTGGGAAGGTGAATTTAAAATCCCAAACCTAAACGCCAATAGCCAGTCTACTCACTGGAAAACATCAGACTTAAATTTATTCCTTCCCTTTCTTATTAATGATGAAATCACAGTTCTGGCTGCTTGGACCAAAGGCAACAATTCTCCAGTTTTTGGCTATATAGGACAGCTTTGGAAATTTATACAAATACATAGAAAGGAACTAAGCCATCAAAAAACAATGATTTTAGGTGACTTAAATAGCAATGCAATTTGGGATAAACCAGATCGTTGGTGGAACCATAGCGATGTCATTTCGGAGCTAAAAGAGATTGGAATAAGTAGCCTATACCATAGGCAATTTAATGAACCCCAAGGAGAAGAAACAACTCCAACTTTTTTCCTACAACGAAACAAAGAAACAAAGAAACAAAGAAACAAAGAAAAACCCTACCATATTAACTACGCCTTTATGTCTCAAGACATACTAGAAAAAGCCAGCATAGCTATCGGCCAACGAAAAGACTGGATTGGTGTAAGCGACCATATGCCATTAAGCATTCAAATTCATACTTAAAAAAACAACCTGCCTAACTCACAGTACCGCATATTAAACAACAAACGTCTGTGCCTCCCCCCCAATAAAGCGTATAGTGGCTGAGTACACTCTCCTCTATCGAGCCTACTGGCTAACACGCCTCTATCCTCCTTATTGATCCTCTAGATTGTTTACGAGCAACTAGAGCAGACTCTTGCACCCACTGTTTGCGTTTCTCTCTTTGAATGAGAAAAATCAGATAATTAGCTTAACTCTGTTCCTTTGAACAAAGTGATCTTGCTCACGCTCTTTGCGTGATCGGTGCGCCTTTGATTTATACCTATTCCTACTTAGGAGCACCATGACTACAGATACTGAGAAAAACAAAACACTCCAACCTGCCATTATTTCCTATGTTAAAGATCTGCCCAATATATGCTCACTTGCCGGATTAGCTTGTACACTGTTAGCGATCTACTTCAGTATTATTGGCGTTTTTTATGCGGCAATGATCGGCATGATCTGGGCTGTGGCGTTTGACTGGGCCGATGGATTAATAGCACGCAGAATGAAAGGACGCACAGGCAGTGACCGCATGTTTGGAGGTCAGCTTGATCTCGTCATCGACATTGTCAGTTATGGCGTCACCCCCGCTATTCTTTTGCTGAGCTACGGCCAATTTAATCCCATTTTTCTACCCATCGCTTTTATCATTCTTGCTGCCAGCGCTATACGCTTAAGCTACTTTAGTACTTTTGGTTTATCTGATGAGTCTAAATACACAGGGCTCGCACTGGATAACAATAATATTCTATTAGTTTTTATCTTCCTTTTAGAAAGCCTTATTCCAAGCGAGATATTCAGCGCTATCTTCTATATTAGCGCCCTATTGCTGGCCATACTCAACGTGTCTCAAATTAAGACCCCTAAACTTTCTGGCAATCCCCGCAATGTTATTTTACTTACTATTTATACGCTTGTAATAACAGCCACTTATACGTGGAAGCTTTTCTAAAAAACCACGGCACACATAAAACTGTCGTTAACACTCGACACTGATTAATAATTTTTCCCAAAGGCTAAATAAAATATGATTGTATATACCGTTGGTACGTTTGATTTATTACATGTTGGACATCTTGCTTTACTTGAGTACTGCAAATCCTTAGGGGGCAAGCTCGCCGTAGGCGTCGCCTCAGATCGTGTTGTAAATTCCTATAAACCTAACGTTCCTGTTATTCCTTTAGAACAGCGAATGGAGATGCTAAGCGCTTTGCGCTGCGTTGATATAGTGCGCCCTTACGATGAGCTTGAATATGTTTCCGGTTGTGAAGCATTAAATGCAGATATCTTTGTAATTGGTGAAGATTGGGGAAAAGCACCTCATAATCTTGCGGTTGAATCTTATCTAAAATCAGCAGGCAAGCAGATTCGTCAAGTACTGTATAACCCTCGCACATCATCAACCACTATTAAGCAAAATGTTATGGCTCAATCTAATCCAGTAAGAAATCTAAACCAAGCTAACATAGCCCTCGCATAACCGTAGCATTAAGAGCAATACAGCGTGGCTTTTGGGTAGCGTGAAGGGCAATAAGAGAGAATTATTGCCTGATAGCACGTTTCGCAAGCCACGATTACGGCTATGTTTTAATATAGCCACCTCGCAACAGATCGCTCTGGAACCCTCACTAACCTTATTATTTCCACCTTATATTTTATATACTCATGAAAATAATATAGGTATAAAGCTGGTGGGAACTCCGCGCTACATTGATGGGAGGTGTCTTGACTCAGAGCATCACTTTTAAAGTATTCACTATATGGCTGAGCATACTATTACTGGCAATAGTCAACGGTACTGTTCGTGAAACTTTTTTCATTCCCATGCTAAGCAGTAACACTGGACTTATGCTAAGTGGCGTAACTTTAGCTCTAGCTATTATGTTTGTTACCTACGCTACTCTACCTTGGATTGGACAAAGACAGACAACAACCTATCTATTAATTGGCTTCAGCTGGCTCAGCATGACCTTAGTTTTCGAGTTCATTTTTGGACGAATCCAAGGTCAATCTTGGCCTCAGTTATTTGAAGCGTATCTGTTTAAGGAGGGAAATATTTGGCCTATTGTTTTACTTACAACTACATTTTCACCTTATTTTTCAGCTAAAATAAGAGGCTGGGTATGAATTAGCTAACGTCAAGTATCTAAATATAATTCTTAGATCACTCAATTAGCTTCTATTTATTTCGCCACCATTTACATAAAATACAACAACTTTTCCCAAAACGGCTTTCAGTCTAGATCTCCTATACGCGACATTTCATAAGTCGAGTTATAACATACAGCGCCAGCACAATAACCATCTTGGAGTATTAAATGAGTATCAGAAACACCGCTGAAAACTACGGCTCAATAGCAAAATGGTTACATTGGATGACAGCGATTCTTTTTTTAGGCGCTTATATCACTGTCTACTTTCGGCGTTGGTTTACCGAGGACAAAACACCTGAAAACTGGACGGTGCTTCAGCTGCACTTTTCTATTGGTGTGACCATTGCTGTCATAGTCGCACTGCGTATTATCTGGCGTATAACTAACCGCAAACCTAATCCAGAACCAGGTACACACTTAGAACATCAAGCTGCCCGTGCCGGCCACTATGCACTATATGCCATTATGATCATCATGCCTCTCACGGGCTATTTAGGCACTGGAGGTGCTACGGAATACTTCTTTTTATTCGATATACCTAAGTTTGAAGATACCCCTATCTTCATATCTTTAGTGCAGGAGAATTTAGGACTCACATTTAAAGAGTTCGAAAAACCGGTCGACTTTATCCACAAAGATATATTCGGCGCTTGGTTAGTGTGGATTCTAATATTGGGACATGTTTTAGCAGCCTTGTACCATCACTTTGTAAAACACGACAGAACCGTACTAAAAATGACATCGGATAAATAGCTAAAAGTAATCACAATGGTATTCCATGTGAGCTACAGTGGTGCCAGTAATCGGTTAAAATATAACACAAACGAATAGAATAACGGGTTCTCATACCTTAGGTATAAAACCATAATAATCAATGAGATAAAAAGAGAGCACCCATGAATAATGACCGCGAGGTTATCGCACGACTGCGTCAACGTATTCCTACATTCGAGTGTACACCGGGCTGCCATGATTGTTGCGGGCCGGTGACCACCTCATCGGAAGAGATCTCTCGCCTACCGGTTAAATCGGATGCCGAACATGATGCAGCCTTAAAAGAGTTTAATTGTGTCCACTTAGGTCCCAATGGCTGCACCGTCTATGGGGAGCGCCCTCTCATCTGTCGATTATTTGGCACTACACCCAATATGGCCTGCCCTAACGGTTGTCGACCACAAGAGATGGTTGAGCCAAAGATTGAACGTGAAGTTCATCACTATATTGCGACCACTCGACAAGTTTTAGTTTAGCCACAGACACTACAAGGCATATTTATACACGGTAATATCCTTGTCTTAATGCCCCTTTAATTGAGCTGCAGCAACTAATCCTCAAGACAACGCGCCTGCCAACATCGTATAATTACGACTTTACACCTGTCATATTCATGCATATTCGATCCTATCAACCATCCGATTATATTGAGATAGCTAATCTATTTCATAAGTCTGTGCACGCTATCAAGCAATCGTTTTACTCAAAAGAAGAGCTAGAGGCTTGGGCTCCTACACCACCTGACTATACTGACTGGAAGGCGCGTTTATTGGAGAAAAAGCCATTTGTAGCGCTGGAAAACAACGGCATTATTGGCTTTATAGAACTAGAGAGCGATGGACATATCGACTGTCTCTACGTACATCCTGAGCACCAAGGTTCCGGAATAGCCAGCCAACTCTTACAACACCTACGCATGGTCGCTCAAAAGAAAAAGATAACTCGGCTTCATGTAGAAGCCAGTAAAGTTGCTATGCCCTTCTTCAAAAAATCAGGCTTTACACTCATCAAAGAAAACCACATCAATTTACGAGGACAGTCATTACTAAACTACTCTATGTCTTCAAATACCCAGCCTTAACACAGAACACTAAAACCGTTTTGTTAGCTGGATAGGTTAACGCCAGCTCTAGACACAAATGCTACACATTATCGTTATTGGCAATCACGTTAATTTGCCTAAGTTATATCGGAAGGACTCACAATGAACGCACTAAGAATAAGTTTTGCGGGGTTATTGTTAGTTTTAACAGCCCTATGGTTACTAGCTGACACTTTCATCCCCGAACCTTTTACCTATTTCTCATTTCGCTCGGTATTTATTCAGTACACTGGCGTAATAGCCATATGCGCAATGAGTGTGGCGATGATATTAACCCTGCGATCAACATGGATGGAGAAACAACTACACGGGCTAGATAAGATGTACCGACTACACAAATGGTTAGGTATAACAGCGCTTGTCGCATCAATTCTCCACTGGTGGTGGGCAACGGGGACTAAATGGATGGTCGGCTGGGGCTGGCTTGCCAAACCTGCGCGAAAATCCTCGGACCCACAATCACTCCCCTTTTTAGAGCAATTATTCAGAGATCAACGCCATCTAGCAGAATCTGTCGGTGAATGGGCATTCTATGCCGCAACAGTGCTTATAGTGTTAGCACTGATAAAACGATTTCCTTACCACCTCTTCCGCAAAGTACATAACTGGCTTGCCGTTGCTTATCTAGTACTCGCCTTCCATACCTTAATTCTTACCCAGTTTAGTTACTGGCTTCAGCCGATTGGTATCATCATCGCCCTTCTACTCATGGGCGGTACACTATCGGCGATATTAGTGATGACTGGCCAAGTTGGACAGGGACGCAAAGCACGAGGCGTTGTAGACTCACTTACCTATTACCCTAGCTTAAGAATTATTGAATGTACTATTGATGTAAATCGCGACTGGCAAGGACATATGCCTGGACAGTTTGCCTTTGTCACCTCAAAAAAAAGAGAGGGTGCTCACCCCTATACAATTGCCTCAGCATGGGATGATAAAGAACACAAATTAACATTCATTACCAAAGAACTAGGTGATTGGACTAGTCGGTTACGTGATTGGTTAAAAGTCGGCCTACCCGTTACGGTTGAAGGCCCCTACGGCTGTTTTAACTTCAGTGACAGCAACCCTCAACAAATTTGGGTTGGAGCAGGTATTGGTATTACCCCTTTTATTGCACGGATGAAGTACCTTGCTAAAGTCCCCGGTACACAACAGATCGATCTCTTTCATGCCACTAGCGATTTCGATCAAACAGCAATGGACAAACTCAGCGCCGACGCAAAAGCCGCCGGTGTACATTTGCATCTCATTCTAACCCCACAAGATGGGCGCTTAACTCCCGAAAAAATTCGTCAAGCCGTACCTAATTGGCAATCCGCCAGTATTTGGTATTGCGGCCCCGCGCTTTTAGGCCAAACATTACGTAAAGACTTTCAAGCCAAGGGCATACCCTCAAAAAATTTCCATCAAGAACTTTTTGATATGCGATAACCCCGTATTTCAAATGAGCCTGATTAGCTTTCTAGATCAGGCTCATAATCCCCTATCCATAGCCTCTATACATATAGCACCTATAAAACGCCTTCAAAATAGAATACCGAAATATAAGATATAACTAATATGATATATACTTAACATAAAGCTATATTTAGTGATGGTTTAGGCTGAGTTAGTTGACCAATCAGGTCGCTTAAAAAACAAAATATGGCAAATAAAATGCCATATATGTCACAAACAAACTGATATATAGGCTAAAAAAACGGCCTAAGTTGACAGGATCTCCACAAAGAGCCTTTAGTTATATACAAATAACATAAAGGAATATAACTGGCATGCAATCTGCTTTAAGTATTTAAAGATAAAACATAACAGCCAGCTCTGATCAAAGCAGATACGCCTATTAATCATAGACTCTCAGCCCTTTCAAGAGCCTATAAAGTATTTATAAAAAGGTGATAACTATGTCCATTAATCGTCGAAATTTACTTAAAACCGGAGCAGCCCTAGGTGTTGCCGGGGCGTTTGGCTTTGGTGCTTGGGAGTTAAGCAAAACTGACACAAAAGCAAAAATCCTTATTACCGGTGGTGGTGCGGGTGGTCTTGCCTTATCAAATAAGCTGCTACATTATTTTAATGGCGCAGAGATCACTATCGTAGATCCACGCGGCTATCACTGGTACCAACCTGGGCAAACATTACTCTTGGCCGGTGCTTATAAAAGCAAAGATAAAGTTATCGAAGATAATGAAACCTATTTAGACAGCCAAGTAAAATGGATTTCAGAAGCCGTAAGAGAGTATAAACCTGATAATAATCAAGTAATTACTTCATCAGGACAGGCACTCAACTATGACTACCTCATTGTTGCTACAGGCTTAGAACTACGCTACGACATGATTGAAGGCTTAGATATCAACGAAATTGGACAAGGCAATATCGCGAGTATTTACCTAAGCCCTGAAGCAGGTATCGCCAGTCACAAGCAAGCGCTAGCATTTGCACAAAGCAAAGGTGGCCAAGCTCTGTTTACTCGCCCCCAAGGAGCCATGAAATGTGCAGGCGCTCCAATGAAAGCAACAAACCTAATAGAGTATTTTGTCCGCCAGGCCGGTAATCGAGATGCGTTTAATTTTGAATACTTTACCGCTGAAAACTACTTATTTGCAGTTAAAGCATTTGATAAACGCTTACAAGAGATTTGGGCTGAGCGACAAATCACTCCAAATTATGAGCAGACACTAACCTCATTGGACAGCGCAGCCCATACCGCAACCTTTACTTTAGCTGATAATTCACAACGTACTATGGATTGGGACTTCATACATATAGTGCCGCC
Organism: Neptuniibacter sp. 1_MG-2023; assembly: GCF_030547185.1. GTDB lineage: Bacteria > Pseudomonadota > Gammaproteobacteria > Pseudomonadales > Balneatricaceae > Neptuniibacter. The sequence continues at coordinate 186,568 of NZ_JAUOQR010000004.1, read as the reverse complement.
TATGACAACGGTAAAAAGCTTACGGGAGTCAGAGTTAGTGGATGAAACAGTTTTTAAAGGATATTTAGAGGTCGATAAATACACACTACAGCATAAACGATACCCCAATGTGTTTGGCCTAGGCGACACTGTAGGTACACCTATAGGAAAAACAGCGGCCTCAGTTAAATCTCAATTACCGATTATTGCCAAAAACTTACAAGCATTAATCACAGATCAGCCATTAACCGCTCAATGGAATGGTTATACATCTTGCCCCATGATCTTAGATGTTGGCCACGCCATGCTTTGGGAGTTTGATTATAGCCTAGAGCCCATGACCACATTACCCTTCCCGGTTGTAGACCCTCTTGATAAAAGTGAAATCGCTTGGGTTATGGAAAAGTCACTTATACGTCCCGTATATGATGTGATGTTGCACGGTTACACCCCAGTTTAAAGTAAAAATCGAGCATCAAAGTTCGAGAAAAGAACAGATTAAAAGAACCTTAGCGCTGAATATGTCTAAAAAAAAGACTATTCGACCCAAAATGGCGAGGCGTATACTTTATTTTCTTTTAACTTATTAAGTTACAAGGAAATAACTGGCACGGCTTCTGCTTAATTAAGATTTATCACATCTACATAGCCGAATGAATCGGCAATAAGTAAAGGTATTAATTATGGTATCTGAAACTGTTGTGGAATTATCACGGTGGCAATTTGCCTTAACCGCGTTATACCACTTTCTTTTTGTCCCACTAACATTGGGACTCTCTTTCTTGCTAGCCATCATGGAATCTGTTTACGTGATGACAAACAAGCAAGTATACAAAGATATGACCCGTTTCTGGGGTAAGCTCTTTGGTATCAACTTCGCTCTTGGTGTTACGACTGGTCTAACGATGGAATTCCAGTTTGGTACCAATTGGGCTTACTACTCTCATTATGTAGGTGATATTTTTGGAGCGCCCTTAGCCATAGAAGGTTTAATGGCCTTTTTCCTTGAGTCGACCTTTGTTGGTTTGTTCTTTTTTGGTTGGGATCGACTAACAAAAGTACAACATTTAGGGGTGACTTGGCTTGTTGCTATAGGCTCCAACTTCTCAGCTCTGTGGATTTTGATCGCAAATGGCTGGATGCAAAACCCAGTCGGCGCGTATTTCAACTTCGAAACTATGCGTATGGAGATGAGTAGCTTTGCAGAAGTGATTTTTAACCCTGTCGCTCAAGTTAAGTTTGTTCACACTGTATCCGGCGGTTATGTCACAGGGGCTATCTTTGTACTTTCTATTAGCGCTTATTACATGCTAAGAAATAAAGATATTGGCTTTGCTCGCCGCTCTTTTGCAATCGCATCAGCGTTTGGTCTCGCCTCTGTCATGTCGGTTATTCTCTTAGGTGATGAAAGCGGCTATGAAATAGGCGAAGTGCAAAAAGTTAAACTGGCAGCAATGGAAGCCGAGTGGGAAACCAGCGAAGCACCCGCACCCTTCACTCTCTTTGGTTTACCCAATGAAGAAACCCAAGAAACCGACATGGCTGTACGTATTCCCTACGTACTCGGTCTGATCGCAACCCGATCAGTCGATGAAGAAATCATGGGGATAAAAGAGTTAATTGAGCATGCTGAAGGTCGTATTCGTAACGGCATCAACGCTTATGCTCTATTGATGAAGCTGCGTAATGGTGAAGATACGCCAGAAAACCGAGCAGCCTTCTCTGCTGTTAATCATGATCTTGGTTATAGCCTGCTCCTCAAACGCTACACGCCCGATGTTGTGGACGCGACTGAAGAGCAAATAAAAGCAGCAGCTAAAGATACAATTCCGAAGGTTGCACCAATGTTTTGGACCTTCCGCGTAATGGTAGCTTGCGGCTTTACAATGCTGCTTCTGTTCACCCTATCGTTTTACTACACAGCCCGTCGCCAAGAGTACAAAAAACGTTGGTTACTTAAATTCGCAATGTTTGCCCTCCCTCTACCTTGGATCGCAAATGAAATGGGCTGGTTTGTCGCAGAATTTGGACGTCAACCTTGGGCGATAGGTGAGATTTTACCCACCTATGTTGCGACCTCAACGCTCAGCGAAACTGACCTATGGATGAGTATTTTCGGATTTGCGGCGCTTTACTCCGTATTCCTTGTGATTGAAGTTTTCCTCATGGTTAAGTACATCCGCAAAGGCCCAAGTGCTCTAGGTACCGGGCGTTATGATAACGAACCTTCGCTAGATGAAAATAAAGGAGCAGCTCAACATGTTTGATTATGAAACTCTGCGACTCATTTGGTGGTTACTGATCGGCGTGCTACTTATCGGATTTGCAGTCACTGACGGCTTCGATATAGGTGCTGCCATGCTGATACCCCTGCTCGGTAAAACCGATACAGAACGACGTGTTATCATCAACACTATTGGGCCTCACTGGGATGGAAACCAAGTTTGGTTTATCACTGCCGGCGGCGCTATTTTTGCTGCGTGGCCTTTAGTCTATGCCACTGCATTTTCTGGCTTTTACTGGGCAATGCTGCTCGTCCTTTTTGCTTTATTCTTTCGCCCTATAGGTTTTGAATATCGTAGTAAAATGGACAGTAAACGCTGGCGTAATAACTGGGATCTTGGTTTATGCCTAGGTTCCTTTGTTCCCGCCCTTGTATTTGGTGTGGCATTTGGCAACCTATTTTTAGGGGTGCCCTTCCACTTTGATGAACTAACCCGTTCAACTTATACAGGCTCATTCTGGGCACTGCTGAACCCATTCGCATTAGTCTGCGGTCTTGCAAGTGTCGCAATGCTATTACTCCATGGCGCAGTCTGGTTACAGATGCGCGCAGGGGGTGATGTTCAAGTTCGTGCGCAAAAATACGCATCATTACTTGGGCCTGTATTAGCCGTGCTTATGCTAATTGCGGGTGCTGCTATTATATGGATGATTCCAGGTTATGAAATTACCTCTGAGGTGATCTCTGACGCAAGTTCAAATCCACTAAGTAAAGAGGTGGCTCAAACCGAAAACTGGTTAGCTAACTTTACGACGCTACCTGCTTTATGGCTATTAGCCGCAGGAACTGTGGTCTTACCACTACTGGTTAGTCTCTTGGCAAAATATGGAAAAGCGGGATGGGGGTTTACCTTCAGTGCAGTCAATATTACTGCGATCATTTTACTAGCGGGCTCCACGTTATTCCCGTTCGTAATGCCCTCTTCAACTGATTTGGCAAGCAGCTTAACCCTTTGGGATGCAACATCAAGCATACTCACACTAGAGATAATGTTCTGGGTAGCCATGTTCTTTGTGCCTATCATTTTGATTTACACCTTGTGGGGGTACTACAAAATGTGGCGCAGAATCGAACCTGAATTTATTGAACAGAACAGCGTTTCTAATTATTAGGAGAGATATATGTGGTACTTTGCTTGGATTTTAGGCGTCTTACTGGCATGTAGCTTTGGTATTATCAACGCTATGTGGCTAGAAAATCACTTCGACGAAGAATAGAAAAACATTTAAGGGGCTAACCTCATGTTAGCCCCCTATAAATCATCCTATTTATAGGGGAAGACTAAACAAGATTCAGTACCTTTGAATTAAGCACGGTCACTCCCCCTCTTTTAACTTTCTATACAAAGTACGCAGACTACATCCAGCAATCTCTGCGACTTCGGACTTATCAGTATAATGAGCCAGAAGCTGTCTAATATAAGCCTGCTCAACCTCTATCAGACTGCAACGAGCTTGTGCCAACGCCAACAATCCTTGTGGTGTATTTTTAGCATTCTCTGGCACATAAAGGCTCAATGCCAAAGCCTGCTGCAGAGTCGCAACATTGATCTCTGGTCTATCACTGAGCACAACGGCTCGTTCAAGAATATTTTTCAATTCGCGGATATTACCTGTAAATGGCTGCTTCTCCAGCAACGCAATAGCCTCGTTATCAAGCCTAAGAGGCGAACCGCTATCAATCCTCAACAAAATACTTTTGACCAGCAAAGGCAGATCATCTTTACGCTCCGCAAGCGAGGGCAATCGAATGGGGAAGGTACTAATACGATGGTAAAGATCCTCACGAAATTCATTCGCAGCAACCATCTCTGGAAGATTTTTGTGAGTAGCACAGATCAACCTAAAGTCAGCCTCATAGGATTGGCTCTCCCCTACTGGGCGAAATGTTCTCGTTTCAATCAAACGCAGCAATTTAACCTGCAGATGCAAAGGGATATCGCCAACCTCATCAAGAAACAGAGTCCCTCCTCGTGCAGACTCCACCAAACCTTTACGGTTATTCGTTGCCCCCGTAAAAGCCCCTTTAATATGGCCAAACATTTCACTTTCAAAAAGTGTGTCGGTCAAACCAGAACACTCAACCGTAACAAAAGGCTTCCGAGTACGCTGACTCACATCATGCAGAGCCAGTGCAGCCAACTCTTTGCCACTACCCGACGGCCCAGTCAGCAAGACACTAGTTTCCGTTTTGCCTACTCGCTGAATCAGGTCGACCAGTTTATTGAATGCAGGGCTTCGCCCAATCATTTTATTGGCGATAGGTTCAGCACTCACTTCACTGACGGGCTTCATTACTTCAATAAAGTAACGACGTTCCTGTTCATCAGTAATAGGAGTGGTCTCTATGCGCATATGCTCTTTGCCTTGCGCCGTATTATGAATATGCAAAACACTCGAGGTAGAGCCACTCTCAAGCGCAGCTTTCATTGGACAGCTCTCACCCTCCATATCACAAGGCTGTTGATAACCGTGAGACAATTCATAACACTTAGCATAACCATCCCTAGGCAAGGGCTTAAAACGATGAGTATAGTGTTGGTTAGAGGCCACTACATTATAGTGTTCATCCAAAAGCACCGCAGGCTCATGGTAGCTCTCCAAAACATTAGTGATGGATGCAAGCCAGTTATTATAGGTCATCGTTTCCACCCCAAAATTTGTCAAAGATCTGTCAATAATGACAAAAACCTACTTTTAGAGCTAGCATAAATAGCCAAACATTAGAGTTAACACATAAACCATGGGTAAAGAGTCTCAAAAAGTACAGTTTAAAGACGCAGCCGATCTGCTTCGCCAATTTAGTCTGCATGGCAAACGGGAAAACCGGTTGTCTATACTGCTTGGTCTTCTGCAAATTGCTATGACAATTCTATTTGCGTTTGTCGTGGCTGATATTTTAGATAACGCCCTATTTCAACCGGAGAAAACACTACCCACTGCGCAAGTTTGGCTTGTCTTAACGCTGAGTTTATTGACAAAAGCCGTAGCGACCTACCTGCAAAACAACATCGCTAATCAGGCTAGCATTAAGATACGCAGTCAATTACGGCAATTTGCACTCAAACATTGCTTTACCCTTAATATTCGACTTTTCCCTCGATTTAAGACCGCGGAGCTTAGCAACCTGCTCAGTACTGAAATTAATAGCCTCCGGCTCTACTTTGCGGATTATAGTGCGCAAAAATATTTAGCTGTCTTGATGCCAATTGCGGTAATCATTGCAGCAGCTACCGTTAACTGGCTAGTGCCTATTATATTGGCATTAACTGCCCCATTAGTGCCTTTATTCATGATTCTAGTAGGGAAAAAAGCAGGGCAAGCAAGTCATGATAATCTCCAACAGCTTAACCGTCTTGGCAACTTAATGTCTGATCGGCTAAAAAATCTACAAGCACTCCAACTTGCCGGCACTACAGAGCAAGAAGCGGATAAATTATTCCAAAAGTCAGAATCATTCCGCGAAACCACCATGAAAGTATTACGTCTCGCATTTTTATCAAACACTATACTTGAGTTTTTTAGTGCCATTAGTGTGGCATTGGTCGCTGTTTATCTAGGCTTATTTTTTCTTGATAAATATCAGCTGGGGAGTTGGAGCGATGACCTGAGCTTGAGCCAAGGTGTATTCCTCCTGATGCTTGCGCCTGAATTTTACTTACCTTTGCGTCGTCTCGGCACCCTATATCATGCAAAGGCGGATGCAACGAGCGTTGCCGAACATCTTCTCACACTTAATAAGCTTGCTTCTCAAATATCAGGCAGCGAATTAAATGTAGAACAACAACCTCTTCCAAAAATAGGCAGTTTACAACTTGATACCGTTCAAGCGGGCGCTAAAGAACGACCTCTTCATACGCCTATCTCTATTACTCTAGAGATGAAAGATCGAGTGTTACTCAACGGCCCCTCGGGTTCAGGTAAAACAACACTGCTAGATACCTTGGCGGGGTTATATCCTCTTCATCAAGGCAAGATAAAACTTAATGAGGTTGAACATAACATCTACCAACATCCAGACTGGCAGCAACAAATTGGCTATATGACCCAAACCCCTGAACTACTGTTCGCCAGTATTCGAGAGAATCTTTGCCTTGGCCGTGACTTCTCAGATGAAACACTATTTCAAGCCCTCAAAGACGCACAAATAGAGGAGCTTATTAGCTCACTCCCCGGCGGGCTGGATTATATAATTAGTGATCAGGGTGGCTATCTATCAGGTGGGCAAGCACAACGTATCGCTTTAGCTCGCGTTTTTCTGCACAAACCTCGTTTATTACTTTTAGATGAGCCCACCGCCAACCTTGATGAAGCAACCGCTCAAGCTTTTATGTTGCAATTAGCCGTCTATGTGGAGCAAGGGGGCATGCTCATCATGACCAGCCACCGGCCCACAGATCAACACTTTTTCAATAAAGTCATTACTATGCAAGCCCTAGGAGAATCACATGAATAATGTCAAACGGCACTATTTAAAACTACTCCGGCAAGAGTATAAAATGGCTTTGCTTGGGGTTCTTCTTGCCGTAATTACTGCCTATTCAGGTATCGCTCTACTCGCGGTTTCGGGCTGGTTTATCAGTGCTGCAGCCTTAGCTGGGCTAAGCGCCGTGGCCGCACACTCTTTTAATTTCTTTGCCCCAGGCGCTATAGTCCGCGGCTTATCTATGTCACGAACCGCAGGGCGCTACGGCGAGCGTTTAAGTAGTCACGAAGCAACCTTTAGAATCATCTCTAATTTGCGGGCAGATCTATTTCGTCTCATTAGTCGCTTGAACTGGAACGAACAACAACTTAATCGCCACGAAACCTCCAGCCGTCTCTTACAAGATATTCAAAATATCGAAGCGATCTATCTCTCCGCAATACTTCCTGCTGCAGTCAGCTTTTTGGTTATGGGCGCCTATTTAGTAACTTTATATCTAGTACTACCAGCGTTAATACCATGGGTTATCATCCCTTTAATATTTGCAACGTTTGTTATGCCTTGGCTGTATAGCCATCGCGTCTTACAATCTGAGTCCACTTTACATAAACGTCACAGCGAACAATGGTTATCTGCCAGTGCATTATTAAGCAATATGAGAACACTGACTCTATTTGAGCGCCTAAAACACAGTGGAGAATACCTACAAAAACAGGCCCAAGAATCCGATAACTACGAATCCATGGCAGTACAGCGCCAACAACAAATATTACTACTCACCCAAGCCATTCTGATTATTATGACCGTACTCATATTTTGGCAGGGTTTATTAGCTTTCCAGCAAGGTCAGCTTGAAGGCGCTTATGCCTTTATGCTCCTGTTATTAACCTTAGGCAGTGCTGAAGTATTACTTAATAACTGCCCAGCTCTAGCAAACCTAGGTCTTGGTTTAGCCGCATTAGATCGCCTCCAAGACAACCTCACGAACAACACAGAAACACTCGACAAACGGACTTTCACGCAAACGGATTCCAGCACTATCGGCCTGCACATCAACCAGCTTAATTACCGCTACCCACAGCAAAAAGCTGACATATTTAAGCAGTTTAATCTTAGGTATGATGGACCGAATTGGATCTGGCTAAATGGAAGTAGCGGCGTAGGTAAAAGCACCTTGCTCAGTCTGATTTATGGACAACTCACTCCTAGTGCTGGCAGCATAGAGTTTACCGGTTTAAACGCAGATGAGATCCGCTTTATGCCACAACGTATCGATATACTCCGCGCCACACTTAGGGATAACCTAACACTTAATATCACAGCCTCAGAGCAAGCCATTAGGCATGCACTCAATATTGTTGAATTGGGAGAGTGGGCAAAAAGGCTTCCTAACGGTCTAGACACGTGGTTAGGCGAAGGTGAATGGCAACCTTCCGGCGGCGAACGTAAGCGAATTGGTTTAGCTCGCCTGATACTCCAAAACCCTCAACTTATCCTACTCGATGAACCTACTGCCGGTATGGATAGCACCCTTGCAGCCCAAATTTACTCGCAATTAAGAGCACACTGGGCCGACAAGATCGTATTATGCAGCAGCCATGAACATCATTTCATCACAACAAGGGATAAACGCCTTGAATTAACCGCCGTGTAAAAACAGCCTAAATAATAGCGAACAACTCTATCGCAGGGTGGTTAGTATCAGAGGATAGCCAAGGGTATTTTTTTTGTCTTAGGGAGAAAGGAATCTATATTTATCCACACCTAGACTAAACTTAAAAAGCAACACAAGCCGCATCACAGGTGAACTCATGGGCAAAAACAGCTACCGAATAGAGAACGACTCCCTAGGTGAAGTACAAGTTCCAATCGACGCCCTTTTCGGCGCTCAAACCCAACGCGCTATGGAGAATTTCACCATTAGCGACATCACCATGCCGAGAGCATTTATTCGCTCTCTAGGCTTAGTAAAAGCTGCCTGCGCAGCCGGCAATACAGAATTAGAAATACTCGATGCAGAGGTATCAACTGCGATTCAGTGCGCTGCTAAAGATGTTAGTTATGGGCATTACGACCATGATTTTCCTTTAGATGTGTTCCAAACAGGTTCTGGCACCAGCACCAATATGAACGCAAATGAAGTCATCGCCCACTTGGCCGCTAAACAACTAAATTCACCCGTTAACCCTAATGATCAGGTTAACATGAGCCAAAGCTCCAATGATGTCATACCGACCTGCATCCATTTAAGTGCAGCCCTGCTACTGAATGAACGTCTCATCCCTGCCCTAGAACACCTGATGCAAGTTATTAACGACCGATCAGAAACATTAACCCAGGTCGTCAAGACCGGACGCACTCACTTAATGGATGCTATGCCTGTCACTTACGCTCAAGAATTAAGTGGTTGGAAAGCACAAATAAAGCAATCAAAAGATAGATTACTCGATGTACAACCACGGCTATTTCAACTAGCGATTGGCGGCACAGCGGTAGGCACAGGCATCAATGCCCCAAAAGGTTTTGCAGAAAAAGTGTGCGCTGAGTTAAGCCAACTCACTAACCTACCATTTGAAGTCACGCCAAATCACTTTGCCGCTCTCAGCAGCCAAGATACCGCCGTAGAGTTAAGCGGCCAGCTCAAAACCTTAGCGGTGGCCTTAGTAAAGATTTCTAATGATCTACGTTGGGCAAACAGTGGGCCATTAGCCGGATTAGGTGAGATTAGCTTACCAGTGTTACAACCGGGCAGCAGCATCATGCCGGGTAAAGTGAATCCTGTCGTTCCAGAAGCCGTGGCAATGGCTGCTACGCAAGTAATAGGCAATGATTGCTGTATCACCCTTGCTGGCCAATCCGGTAATTTTCAACTCAATGTAATGCTACCTCTTGTTGCTCATAACTTGATTCAAAGCATTGAGCTATTAAGCAACAGCGTGCGCTTACTCGCAGATAAAGCGATCTCAAAAATGACAATCAATATTGACCGTATGGAATCAACCTTAGCTCTAAACCCTATCTTAATTACCGCTCTCAATCGAGTTATCGGTTATGAACAGGGCGCAATCATCGCTAAGCGAGCTTATGCCGAAAAAAGAACCGTACTTGAGGTAGCAATCGAGGTAACAGGTATGGACGCTGATGAGTTAAGTCGATTATTGGATCCAAAGAACTTAACCTAACCCCTTATCTAAAATAGTCTAAGCGCTAGAGGTTAAGTCAGTATAAGAAATGGATAAGGGAGGTCAGAACGCTCCCTTAAACTAAAAGAGGCATATATTAGATAGGTAAACCAAACAGGTAATACACCCAAGCAACGCTTAATGCGACACACATTAACAAAGCAACAGGATTAACAGGTTCTCTAGGTTTTGCGTTACCTAAATCCTTCTTTGTTCCCGTCACCATAGAAGCCACCAGCTTCTCTTTAAATAAGATGCTATGTGTAATAACACCCAAAATATGTAATCCAACTAAACACTGTAGGATAATCTGTACAGTATGATGAACTTCTGCGCCTAAACTTGCCAGTTCATCACTTACGCTCGCATAAAAAGGGCCTTCCCATAATACCTCGTCTGAGGTTACTAGGCCTGAAGCGACTTGCAGCATAAGCAGTAAAATAAGCATCACAACCATCATTGCGCCAGCAGGGTTATGGCCATAGAAATGTTCTGATGTATCACCTTTAAAAGTCGACTTTAGATAACTAAGCCCCTTGATTGGTGAAACAATAAAAGAGCAGAAACGCGCATAATAAGTACCCACGATGCCCCATAAAATACGAAAAAGAATCAAACCAGATAATAGGTAGCCACTATAAAAGTGCCATTGCATCAGGCTGTCATCCCAATTACCGCTATAAATCAGAAACAGAAAAAGTGAAACTAGCACCCAGTGGAAAATCCGGGTCGGTAGATCCCAAATTTTAACCATCAATTTAATACTCCATATACCATTGAAGATTTCAATAGAAGGTAGCCCTATTAAGCAACAAGACTACCTTTAGATCTCTTTACTTAGCTTTGTAATTGTCGTGACAAGACTTACATGACTTACCTAAAGGACCAATCGCATCACGTAACGCGTCAAGACCCTGGCCTGCACTTTCTGCCATTGTATTTGTCGCCGCTACCCAGTTTTTATGTTTTTCACCAATATCGGAATCAGCCGCCCAAATGTCTGCTTTAGCTTTTGTTACATCAGACAAGCCTTTAGCATCCATATCAGAACCTTTTGGCCACATCAGTGCATTATCCATTGCCGCCGCGTTTTTCAGGTTATTGGCAATCGCTTGAGCCAATTCAGCATCATAATCACGCTTCCCTTTAGCCATCGCACCAAGCACGCCCATATTAAACTTCACCATCTGGAAGAAACCTTGACGGCCTTCTATCTGGTCTTCAAAAGGGAAATCTTCTGCCATAGCAGGTGAAACGGTTGTCGCTAATACCGTTGCGCACAACGCTGCCTTAATAAACTTTTCCATTGTTAGACTCTCCTCACTGATTTAATTATCAGACATAATAATATCATTCTCACTAGGTAAGAATAATCTAATATTAAAAATTAATCTGTAAAGTTATGTAAAAAAACCGCCTATAAATAGACAAAAAAAACCGAGCAAACGCTCGGTTTTTCGACTTTAAAAACAGTGTGATTTATGTTTATGCTTTAACGCCGCAGTTTATTTACCCGCTAGCGACTCAGCGGCTTGCTTATCGAAATACTCACGTGTTAAACGGAATACAACAGGGCTCAACAAAGCAAGTGCCACTAAGTTAGGAATCGCCATTAATGCATTCAGAGTATCGGCTAGCAACCAAACAAAATCTAAGCCAACTAAAGTACCAACAGGAACCGCTAGAATCCAAAGGATACGGAAAGGTACAATAATTTTCACGCCAAACAGGTACTCAGCACAACGCTCACCGTAAACGCTCCACCCCAAAATAGTTGTAAAGGCGAAAATAGCTAACGCTATAGCAACAATATAGTTACCCACACCAGGCAAGGCTTGAGCAAACGCAGCAGAGGTCAGTGCTGCACCGGACTCACCGGAAGTCCATGCACCTGATGTAATAATCACTAAACCAGTGATAGAACAGATAATAATAGTATCTAGGAATGTACCTAGCATCGCGATCAAACCCTGACGAACAGGATCTTTAGTTTGAGACGCCGCATGGGCAATAGGCGCAGAACCTAAACCAGCTTCGTTGGAAAACACACCACGCGCCACACCGAAACGAATAGCTGCCCATACCGCTGCACCGGCAAAACCGCCTTCGGCAGCAGATTCTGTAAATGCATAAGTAAAAATAAGATCAAGTGCATGAGGAATAGCATCAGCATTAATCGCTAATACAACAAGGCCCGCAACCAAATAACTGATCGCCATCAAAGGCACAAGCGAACCCGCAACAGCACCAATACGTTTAATACCGCCCAATAGAACAGCTGCTGTTAGCACCATTAAAACAACACCCGTCACCCATAATGGCGTACCGAAATTCGATTCAAGAACAGATGCAACTGAGTTTGATTGAACGGTGTTACCAATACCAAAACCGGCAATCGTACCGAAAATGGCAAAAAGCGTACCCATCCAAGCCCATTTTTTACCAAGACCATTTTTGATGTAATACATCGGGCCACCAACATGGTTACCCTCTTCATCTACTTCACGGTATTTAACCGCTAGTACCGCTTCGGAAAACTTAGTCGCCATACCCACTAGCGCAGTACACCACATCCAAAAAAGAGCGCCAGGACCGCCTAAGAATACCGCAGTCGCAACACCTGCGATATTACCAGTACCAACCGTTGCAGACATAGCAGTCATCAACGCTTGAAATGGAGAAATGTCACCCTCTTTCCTTTCTGAATCAGTCGCTTTACGACCATTCCACATAAGTTTAAAACCAGTACCAAGCTTAAAGATTGGCATCAGTTTTAATCCTAGCTGTAAAAACAAGCCTACACCTAGAATCAATACAAGCATCATGGGACCCCATACGATGCCGTTAACCATAGTGATAAAACCGGTTAATGCTTCCATTATTTTTCCTCGATATTTTTGTCTTAATTGAGGTTTGTTTACTCTTGAACTTCTTATTATTAGTACATGCTGCACTGCACTTTTTATGTGTTATAAACACAAAAGAACAGCTAACAACTACCTGCAATAAAACAGCAAACTAATGGCTGACTCAATCAGTTTGCTTAACATGCAGATCCCCTCGATCACAGCACAAGCAATACTCATCAAAATCATTTATTGCCAACTAAAAGAAATACTCTTTTAACAGTTATGGCCCTATTATGACAAATAGTAGTTCCCAATAAGATAAGTCAATTTAGCTAGATAATGGCTTTGAAATTAATAGATATTCCGAATAAATAACTTTATATCCCCCCCTAAGAGAGGGAAATATACTTTTTTATAGGAAAAATTAAGAGATTGCAGCGATCTATAATAAAAATTTCAAATAAACAGATGTTTCCACTGCTATAGACAAGTTTCAAAGCTAATAGCGACACAGTAAAGCTAATAAGCGAATGATTCCTTTTGAATAATGAATACTAGGAATTTAAGAATTAATTTCCGCTGTACTCAAAAAATGTGATTGTGCAAAGAGAAAGTTCCACATAACACAGACACTTTAGCGTCAATTTCCTATCCATCTATATAAGCCCAAGCTAGGGATTCGCTTTATACTCAATAGGCAGGGCATATGTCTCTCGCACCTCTTCCATTACTATGTAACTTTTAGAGTTTTTAACACCAGGCAAGGTCAATAACATATCACCCAATAACGCACGATATTGCGACATATCATTAATACGAGCTTTAAGTAGATAATCTGCATCACCCGATACTAAATGACACTCAAGTATATAAGGCAAATCAGAAACAGCTCTGTTAAACATACGAAAGGCGTCTGGTGTCTGATAAGACAACGAGATCTCTACAAATACCAACATATTGTAATCAAGCAGCTGTGGATTCAAGCGAGCATAATAGCCCTCTATATAACCCTCCTTTTCCAACCGTTTTACACGCTCAATACAAGGCGTAGAACTTAATCCTACCTTCTCCGCTAAGTCGACATAACTAATTCGACCATCAGACTGTAACGTACGCAGTATACTGATATCCAAACGATCTAATGCACGTTTTTTATTATTCGTCATATAGAGAAATCCACTGCATATATTAAATTAATTAGCTAATATCGCTTAATTATAGAAAAATTCAAAGCCATTTAATACAAAAAAGCCAATAAACTAGTGTTTTCTCATTAGCAAAATAAATTTAATAAATGAGGTCATACAATGAAAGTATTGGTTTTAGGTGCAGGCGTGGTTGGCGTTACTAGCGCTTGGTATTTAGCCAAAGCAGGCCATGAAGTAACTATAATCGATCGCCAAGTAGATGTCGCCTTAGAAACAAGTTATGGCAATGCCGGACAAATATCCCCCGGTTACTCAGCTCCTTGGGCTGGTCCAGGCATCCCTCTTAAAGCGATTAAATGGTTAATGCAAGACCTTGCCCCGTTTATGATTAGCGGCAAAGAAGTCGATATTCAGACGCTTGGCTGGATGACAAAAATGCTGACTAACTGCACTGAAGACGCTTATCACACCAATAAAGCTCGAATGATGCGTTTAGCTGAATACAGTCGCGATTGCTTTATTAACCTACGTCAAGAGATTGATATAGATTATGAACAGCGCAGCAAAGGTACGCTGCAACTGTTCCGTACAGATAAACAGGTCAGCGACTCTAAAAAAGACATCTCTGTTTTAGAAGAGTGTGGGGTTAATTTCCAAGCCCTCGACACCGACGGTTGTATTGAATATGAACCAGCCCTAGCAATGGTAAAAGAAAAAATCGTTGGCGGCCTTCGACTACCGGGCGATGAAACGGGTGATTGCTTCAAATTCACTAACGCCCTTGCTGAAGAGTGTAGAAAGTTAGGTGTCGTCTTCAAGATGAAGACCGATATTCTTAACATCAACACTGAGGGTGATGAAGTCGTGAGTGTCAGCACCTCAAGAGGTAAGATGACATCTGATGCTTACCTCGTTGCATTAGGCAGCTATTCAACCTTAATGCTCTCAAAAATTGGTTTAAAAGTACCTGTTTACCCTATCAAAGGTTACTCATTAACAATACCGATTATAGATCCATCCAAAGCACCAACCTCTACGGTTATGGATGAAACCTATAAAGTGGCTGTCACACGTTTTGATGATCGTATTCGTGTTGGTGGAACCGCAGAGATCGCCTCTTACAACAAAGAGTTAGAAGAAAAACGCCGTGCCAATGTTGAGTTTGTTGTAAATGATCTCTTCCCTGGTGGTGGCGATATAGAACAGGCTGAATTTTGGACAGGCTTACGTCCGATGACACCCGATGGCACACCGATTCTTGGCGAAACCAATATCTCTAACCTGTTCTTAAATACCGGCCACGGTACTTTAGGTTGGACTATGTCACTAGGTTCAGGCAAATACGTTGCCGATGTAATCAGCCAAAAGGCCCCAGATATAGATAACGAAGGCTTGTCGGTAGCCCGTTACGCTTAACACCTATCTAAATCGTATCTAATATTTTTGATGCCAATCAGCCAACTGATTGGCATCAGTTAACATTGAAGGAACTATTATGAGCAATAAATCTATCATCACCACCAACAAAGCCCCAGCGGCGATCGGCACATACTCTCAAGCAGTCAAAGCAGGTGATACTGTATACCTTTCAGGTCAAATCCCGTTGAACCCTGAAACAATGGAGATGGTTACAGAATCTTTTGAAGCACAAGCCGTACAAGTATTCGAAAACCTACAAGCGGTAGCAGAAGCCGCTGGTGGTAACCTAAACGATTTTGTTAAAATAACAGTGCTTTTATCTGACCTATCTTACTTTGCTCAGGTTAACGAAATCATGGCAAAGTACTTTCAAGCACCTTATCCTGCGCGTGCAGCTTATGCGGTCAAAGCATTACCAAAAGATGCTGATATAGAAATCGAAGCGATTATGGTTTTATAAGACAGCTTAAAATAGCTTTTACGAGATTATCATCTTTATTTTTTAGCGCTATTTATTATTACTAAAAGCACCACCGATTAGGAGTTCCCATGGCACGCCCAGCCACCGCTACAATTAACTTAGATGCTATACGTCAGAATTATCTTTTGGCTAAATCTGTGGCGCCTAAACAAGGCGCATTGGCTATTATAAAAGCCAATGCCTATGGACATGGTGCCGTAGAAGTTGCCAAAGCCTTAAGTAAAGATGCAGATGGGTTTGGCGTAGCCTGTATTGAGGAAGCCATTGAGCTTCGCAATGCAGGTATTAGCTTACCTATATTATTACTAGAAGGTTTTTTCACCGCGGATGAGCTACCTATTATCAGCGACCAAAACTTGTGGTGCGCAGTTCACAACGCAGATCAGATCGATATTATTGCTAATGCTCCACTAAACAAACCTATCACCGCATGGTTGAAATTAGATAATGGCATGCATCGTTTAGGTATCACTCCAGGTGAATACAAAGAGGCATTTAATAAGCTATCGGCTCTACCTCAAGTTGAACATGTTGTATTAATGAGCCACTTCTCTGCTGCCGATGAGCCTGAACTTAATACAACAGCTGAACAAATCCAGATTTTGGACACTCTCGCTGATGAGCTCAAAGCGCCGATCAGTATGGCCAATTCAGCCGGAACCCTTGGACATGATAATGCACGTAGGGACTGGCAGCGCCCAGGTATTATCCTTTACGGTGCAAGCCCTTTTGCTGAAGCACATAAGTTAGCCGATCAGCTAAAACCAGCTATGACATTAAGCTCAGAAGTTATTGCCGTTCGCGAAATCGAGCCGGGTGAAAGTGTAGGCTACAGCGCCACATGGACCTGTGACAAACCCACCCGTGTAGGTACGGTCGCTATGGGATATGCCGATGGTTACCCACGTCATGCGAAAAATGGCACCCCCGTACTTGTGGATGGACATAAAAGCCGCATTATTGGTCGCGTTTCTATGGATATGTTGGCCGTTGATCTCAGTGATATTCCAGACGCTAAAGTTGGTAGCTATGTGGAGCTTTGGGGCGAGAACTTACTAGCTTCAGAAGTCGCCGCTTGTTGCGACACTATCCCCTACACCTTGTTTACCGGTATTACTCGCCGTGTACACAAAAAATATATTTGAGGAAACATCTATGAGCATTGAGCGCATGGAATCTACCGAACGCATGAGCCGTATCGTTAAGCATAACAATACCGTTTACCTTTGCGGCCAAACCGCTGGCGAAGCCCAGTGGGATATAGCAGAACAAACGCAACGCTGCCTAGATAAAATTGATGACTTACTCGCTAAAGCGGGTAGCCACCGTAATCAATTACTTTCTGTCACTATATATATCCGTGATATGAAAGATTTTGCTGCGATGAATAAAGTCTGGGACGCATGGGTAGCAGACTGTGAAAAGCCTGCTCGTGCTTGTGTAGAAGCACGTATGGCGCGTCCTGAGATACTTGTTGAATTGAGTGTCACTGCCGCATATTAAATGCTCAATCGATCATATTCATAGAAACTTTTAGGGGGCATTTAACGCCCCCTTTTTTTTATGCTCAATAACAAGAGCCCACCCTCTTAATCGCCTTCGCCTTAACTTTAAGACCCTCCTTTACTTTTCTTTACAGTTTATAAACCCTAGTTAACTCTTCCTAACGGCATAATTTCTATAAAGAGATATAGCTTATTTGGATCATCGTTATGAAATACAACCACCGTCATTTTTCAACGCCCCTCATCATCGCTAGCGGTCTAATTATTGCGATTAGTGGCGTTATGATGTTTTTCCATATAGGGAAAGATGTAGTCAAATTAATGCATGAGTGGATTGGCCTTATCATGGCCGCAGCGACTCTGCTACATATTCAGTTTCACTGGCGCTCCTTTAAACAATACTTCTCAAAGAAAACGGGCCTTGCCGTTATAAGTTTTATATTACTAGGAGCTAGCGCTCTAGCCTTAACGCCAATAGAGCATAAACCACATCCAGACAAGCAACTTATTGAACTCTACTCAGAGAAGTCACTAGAACAGATCGCCTCCTTTGAAGAGCGTAATATAGAGCAATTACTGATTGATTTAGAGATCGCCAATTTTAGCGTTAGTTCAGAACAACTAAGCCTGAAAGATATTGCTCAAGAAAATCATGCGCGCCCATTTGAATTAATCAATGCCATAATTAATCCGGAATACTAACCGCCTTTCAGCTATTCTAAACCTAGCCTGTATCATTTAAATTTAAACAGGCTACCAAACCCTTTCCACAAGCGATAAACGAAAACCACACTCTTGTTCAAATTGATCTTAAAAGAGGTGCTATGTTCATATCTTTCGAATGTCCTTACTGTATGACCCCAAATACTGCTGAAGTAGATCCGGACAACGATATTGATCAGCAGATGATTCAAGATTGCGAGATCTGCTGCCAACCGATTGAACTTTTCATCACCGAAAGCGATCAAAAGATCTACGTGGAAGCAAAGCAGGAATGGGAGTAGCCATCGTTTTATGAGCTTACATAGTTTATTTTTACGTTACGCAAAAGATCTACCTCCCGGTACGCTTAACTGGATAGGCATTAGACCAGAGCGTAAACAGCCCCTGATCTCACTTGATCATGTCATGGCAATTAAACACAAAGGCTTAGAAGGTGATCATCGCTGCATAAAAACGCCCGGCTCTGCACGCCAAGTAACGCTTATCTCTGAAGAGTTTATTCAACAAATCGCTTATTACGCTAACAAAAGCACTATAGCCCCCGATCTTTTACGGAGAAACCTTGTTGTATCCGGCATTAATCTCAATGCGTTAAGATACCAACAGTTTCGAATCGGCAGTGCTGTATTTGAAGCCAGCGCTTTATGCCACCCCTGCTCAAGAATGGAAGCAGCCTTAGGTCATAATGGTATTAGTGCAATGCTTGGCCACGGCGGATTATGCTGTAAAATCATCCGCTCAGGTGAGATCAAAGTTGGAGATCGTTTACATGTGCTCAATACCCAACAAGACCTTTTTTAACGGCTGTGATTGACCCCACCACTCATAACTACCTTATTCACTGTTAGAGAGACTTATGTTTTCATTTTTTGAAAAGCTGATTCCCGCTTTTCCTCCTGCAGAGCCTAGCCAACCGCCCAAAGGCCTTTATGCGTTCTGTCGTCACTATACAAAAGGGGCAGAATGGCCATTAATAGCGATGTCTTTACTCACCGCTACGGTTGCCATTTTAGAAGTCACTCTATTTGGTTTTATGGGACAACTAGTTGATTGGCTATCAACTAAAGATAGAGCCACCTTTCTTGAGCAAGAAGCAGATCAACTTCTGTTAATGAGCTTAGTGCCTTTGATTGCGCTGCCCATTGCCGGTCTACTACATTCATTAATTACCCACCAAACTCTTTTGGGTAACTACCCTATGTCCATCCGTTGGCTCGCCCATCGCTATCTTTTAAAACAAAGCGTCTCCTTTTATGCCGATGACTTTGCCGGACGAATCTCAACAAAAGTGATGCAGACGGCACTTTCTATACGTGAATCAGTAATGAAACTACTAGATGTCATGGTGTTTATCGTTGTCTACTTTTTTGCCATGCTAGTATTAGTCGCTCAATCAGATTGGCGCCTCACCTTACCTATGGCCATTTGGTTATTATTCTATGTAGGGATCCAAACCTATTTTGTCCCTCGCTTGAAAAAAATATCTACCGAGCAAGCCGATGCTCGCTCAATGATGACCGGACGAATTGTCGATTCCTATGCCAACATTACAACCATAAAACTTTTTTCCCATACTCAGCGAGAAGCTGAATACGCTAAGGAGGGTATGGATCTATTTTTAAAGACTGTCCATAAACAGATGCGTCTTGCCACAGGGCTGAACCTTAGTGTGCAATGCATAAACCACCTGCTCTCATTTTCTGTAGCCTCTCTTTCCATCTGGCTTTGGCTCGAAAATGCTGTATCTGTTGGTGCCATCGCTATCTCTATCGCCTTAGCTCTGCGGTTAAATGGTATGGCGCACTGGATTATGTGGGAGATCAGTGCACTTTTTGAGAATATTGGCACAGTTGCCGATGGCATGAGCACACTTTCAAAGCCACTCCAGATCCAAGATAAAGCCCATGCAAAAGCACTTAAAATAAAAAATGGGGCAATAGACTTTAACGCTGTCAGCTTTGGTTACGGTGAAGAGAAAAAGATCATAGATCAGTTAAATTTGGCGATAAAATCGGGTGAAAAAATAGGCTTAGTAGGTCGTTCTGGCGCAGGGAAATCAACCATTGTTAATTTGCTTATGCGTTTTTACGATGTTGAAAGTGGCTCTATACAAATTGATGGCCAAGATATTAGAGACACAACACAAGACTCCCTGCGCGCGCATATAGGCATGGTCACTCAAGATACCGCACTCCTTCATCGTTCAGTGCGCGATAATCTACTTTATGGTCGACCTGAAGCAAGCGAAGAAGAGATGATCTATGCAGCTAAAAAAGCGGAAGCACACGACTTCATTCTAGGCCTACGCGATAGTGCCGGACGTACAGGCTATGATGCCCACGTGGGCGAACGGGGTGTAAAACTATCCGGTGGACAACGCCAACGGATCGCAATCGCCCGCGTATTACTTAAAGATGCACCTATAATTATCTTAGATGAAGCAACATCTGCATTAGATTCTGAAGTCGAAGCCGCAATCCAATCTAGCTTATATACCTTAATGGAAAACAAAACCGTTATAGCGATTGCCCATCGCCTATCGACTATCGCAGCTTTAGACCGCTTAATCGTCTTAAATGAGGGAAAAGTACTTGAACAGGGAACCCATAACGAGTTAATTCAAAAGCAGGGAATTTATGCCCAGTTATGGGCCCATCAAAGCGGTGGCTTTTTAGGTGAAAAGTGATAATAAACTGCATGCTATAAACTTGTTACCTAGCATGCCCGTATCAGATAGATACTCTCTATTAGATCTCTCTATTATTTCCAATCCTTAAGGCCATATTTAGCTAAAATTGTGGAGAGTTCTCCCGACGCCCTAAGCTTTTTTATGCCATCAGATAGAAGGTCTGCATACACTGTTGAACTTTTCAGTGCTGGAGAAAAAGCGATATACGCTTTTTCCCGTTGCACAACTGTGCCAGCAAATTTAAATTGATCCGCTACACCCAACTGATTTGCGGTATACCAAAACACAGGATCAGTTTCGATCATCGCATCAATACGATGCCTATCAAGTAATTTAATCCCCTGAGATAACAAATGATAATTCCCATTGAGCATAGTGACTCTCTCAGCACCACTCTCTTGGATATAACTCCTTAACTCATCACCGTAGTCATAGCCTAAAATAGCCCCTAACTGCACATATTTAAGGGATTCAACTCCCTCATAAGTCCAGTCACTATCTTTACGCACAAAGAAAGAGTTCGCCAAAACCGCCAACTCTTCTTGAGGATAGATGAAATGTGGGGCATCACTCTTAAAGCCCCCCATAATGGCATTAATATTACCTTTTCGCGTTTCTTGAATAGCACGCGACCAGTTCATCTCTATATATTCAACATCATGTCCATGGTCTGAGAATACCCGCTGGGCAACCTCCACCATAAAACCGGGCAGTTCGGCACCTACTTCACAATTAAACGGACACCAGCGGTCTGCCGCAATTAATATGTGTTCAGCATAAGCCCGAGGCATAACAACAAAGAACAAACAAATTAAAATCAATATATGACGCATAAATATCAACAATTAGAATATAAGTGCACAAAAATTAGTATCCTGTGTTATTAGAGTATACCGAATAGAACGATACATAGCCTAATCCCATTACCGCTTCCCTTCTTCAATAATAAGAAACCCCATTAGTCGACAAAATAGATATCTCTACCTAAAGTTAGTTCAGGGTTAGCTATCAATCGGCTCCCTCTTTGGAATACCGCTAATCAATAGATGATTTTTAAATAGCCTTGATTAACTGAAATAGAGTGCAATAACAGATTTTCCTTGGTAAAAGGAGAAGCGTAAATTCTGCCTGCAGCACTTCTAACTTATCCACTCAAAAAGCAGCGCTAGGCTTATACATTATAGGTATGCACCATGGGTAAAGAACGTATATCAACAGGCTGGCAAGAATGGGCTCTACTTCCTGAGCTCGGTTTAACGCCATTACAAACCAAAATTGACTCAGGAAGGCAAACATCGACCCTGCATGCCTTTATGACTGAGGAGTTTGAAAAAGATGGGCAGCCTCACGTCCGCTTTTGTATTCATCCAAAACAGAATGATCGGACAGACGCTGTACTCTGCGAAGCCCCCATCCTCGGCAAGTTCGAAGGTACAAATAAGTACGGCAAAAAAGAAGACGATTATCTTATAAAAACGACGATTCAAATGGGGAACGAGCAGTGGCCTGTTGAGTTGGTAATTACCAATATGGATGAAATGACATTCCGTTTAGTGTTAGGCCACTCAGCAATTGACGGACGGCTCATCGTAGATCCTGCAGCCACATTTTTATTAGGTTCCTCCGATGATATGACACACAATTCAAGCCAAAAGGCAGACAAATGAATATCGCCATCCTTTCACGTAACAGAAAGCTCTATTCAACTCGCCGTCTCGTCGAAGCATGCGAGCAGCGTGGCCACGAAGCTATGGTGGTAGATGCCTTAAGAACCTATATGGATATTGCATCAAATAAACCACAGGCTCACTTTAAAGGCGAACCACTACCCCACTTTGATGCCGTCATTCCTCGTATTGGCGCTTCTATTACCTTTTACGGCACTGCGGTTCTACGTCAGTTTGAAATGATGGGTTCCTACCCTTTAAATGAGTCAGTCGCTATTTCTCGCTCTAGAGACAAACTACGTACTATGCAGTTACTTTCCCGTAAAGGCGTAGGTATGCCCTTTACTGGATTTGCGAACAACCCTGATGATATAGGCGATCTAATCAAAATGGTTGGCGGTGCACCTCTCGTCATCAAGTTACTTGAGGGTACTCAAGGTATAGGCGTTGTCCTTGCTGAAACACAAAAAGCAGCCGAAAGCGTACTTGAAGCCTTCATGGGTCTAAAAGTGAATATTATGGTGCAGGAATATATTAAAGAAGCTGGCGGTGCCGATATTCGCTGCTTAGTTATTGGTGATAAAGTCGTTGCTGCGATGAAACGCCAAGCAATGGCGGGGGAATTCCGTTCCAACCTTCATCGTGGCGGCAGTGCATCACTGATTAGAATATCCCCCGCTGAACGAGCCACCGCAGTCAATGCAGCCAAAATAATGGGGCTCAATGTGGCTGGGGTTGATCTCTTACGTTCAGAGCGAGGCCCGTTGGTGATGGAAGTGAATTCATCACCTGGGTTAGAGGGAATCGAATCCGCAACTGGCAAAGATATAGCGGGTATGATTATTGATTTCATTGAGAAAAATGCAAAACCTCATCGAACAAAAACACGGGGTAAAGGTTAATATCTATGGCAGATACAACGTTTACTATTAACGGAACAAAGGTCGCCCCAGGTACACGGACGACCATTGAGCTTCCGGCAGGCCGCCTCTACACCCATACGCCTATGACCATCCCTGTTCACGTTATCAATGGTAAACGAGATGGTCCTCGACTATTTCTCAGCGCCGCAATACATGGCGATGAGATCAATGGGGTTGAGATTATCCGGCGCGTGTTAACCCTGCCTGCACTTAAACGTATTAAAGGCACATTAATCGCCGTGCCTATCGTTAATGTGCACGGATTACTGAGCCACTCTCGCTACCTACCAGATCGGCGCGACCTTAATCGCTCCTTTCCTGGCAGTGAAAAAGGCTCCCTTGCAGCGCGTATCGCCCACCTATTTATGGAGGAGATAGTTTGTCAAAGTACTCACGGTATAGATCTACATACTGGCGCGGTACACCGTACGAACCTTCCCCAAATTCGTGCCAATCTGGATGATGAAGAAACCGACAAACTCGCACGCGCCTTTAATGTTCCGGTAATCATATCGTCCAACCTTAGAGATGGTTCGCTTAGAGAAGCCGCAGCGGAACATGGGATTCCAATGCTGCTATATGAGGCAGGTGAAGCGCTAAGATTCGATGAAATGGCGATCAGGGCCGGCGTAAAAGGGATTGTAAACGTCATGCGCTCATTAGGTATGCTTCCCCCTTCACGAGGCACACGTAAATCCTATAAAGAACCGGTAGTCGCCCGCTCTAGCTCATGGGTACGCGCCTCTGAAAGTGGTATTTTGCGCGCACTTATCCCCCTTGGTGGTCGTGTCAGCAAAGGCACCTTACTGGGTGTTGTGTCTGACCCTTTTGGTGAGAAAGAAGCGCAAATCACCTCTCCCTATAGCGGCATTGTGATTGGAAAAACCAATCTCCCCTTAGTTAATGAAGGAGATGCGCTTTATCACATTGCCCGCTTTGGCGACATTGAAGAGATTGAAGCCAAAGTTGATGAGTTTCAAGAAGACCTCTCTGACGAACTTAATCGTTAATCTATAGGACGCCATAGTAAATGGTCACAACGTATTGGAAAAAGAGCGGTCAACCTATGTTGATCGGCAATGAAGACCAGATAGCGGCTTGGCAAAACGATGCATCAAGTTTTATTTGGATAGACATCCAGTACACTGGGATGGATCAACAATGGGTTGGCGAGCTTCTCTCATCATTAAACTGCAATGCCCTTGCAGTGAAAGATGTACTTAGGACACGCCATCCACCCAAAATAGAGCTTTTTCAAGATCAAACTTTTATCTTGTACCGCGGTATATCGGACGTTATTAATGAGTTGGAATACAATCACCAACAGATCGGCTTTTTTATCAATGATCGATATTTAGTCACCGTACACCCTGAACACTCCATGGGGATAAGCCAAATTATCCAATTGGATTCACTTACAGATTATATAGAGGAGCCGATGCTACTGGCTCTAAAAATAATGCATAAGTCATCCGATACCTATCTATCTAATATGCTGAATTTTGAAGATGAATTGGGGTTACAAGAAGACGCCCTTCTAGCTGGTGAAGGAGAAAGGCATATGGCCGCTTTAGCAGGCTACCGGATAAAGCTTCTACGCCTAAAGCGCATATTTAATTATCATCAACAGATGTTTGCAGAATTCTGCTCCCACGCAAATGATGATAAAGCCTCATTTATTCAACTATCAAAGCATGAACACTATCTCACTGATGTTTATGAACGCTTTGAACGTATTTACAGTTTATCTAGCCTCTACTACGAGATGTGCTCAGATATGGTTGAAGGCTATATATCAATAAGCTCACACCAGCAAAATGTCTCAATGCGCGTGCTTACAGTCATTACCGCTATTTTTGTACCGCTAAGTTTCTTAGCCGGTTTATACGGAATGAACTTTGATAATATCCCAGAGCTGCACCACCCTAATGCCTATTATGTGCTGCTCAGTACGATGTTTATTATCTCCTTTGCGCTCATTGTGCTCTTTAAACGTAAGAAATGGATCTGATACGCTAGACTCATTCCACCGACTGATAACTCAGTCGGTTTCGCCCCTTATCTTTAGAGGCATAAAGGGCGCGGTCAGCCGCTTTAACGACAGCCCAATCATCTAAATGATTTTGATTCTTTTTTTCTGGATAAAAAGTACTGTACCCAACAGATACAGTGACGCATTTATATATAGCATCTGGCGCATGCTCAACATTCAACTCTTCGATTAGTAGAATGAGCTTCTGAAGTAATATTTCAGCACCCTCTTTATTTGTATTAGGTAGAATTAACGCAAACTCTTCACCACCATACCGAGCAACCATATCAGCCGGACGCCGAACATTATTAGCCAGTGCCTGAGCAATACCTTTGATACACACATCACCTTCTATATGACCAAAGTGATCGTTGTACTTTTTAAATTGATCAATATCGATCATAGCAACTGTCAGAGGCTCTCTTTCACGATACATTCGTCTTAGCTCAACACTTAACCGTTCATCAAATGCTCGACGATTGGCAAGCCCCGTCATAGAGTCGATTTTCGCCAACTGCTCAAGCAAGTGAATGGCTTGATGGTAATTCAAATGTGTCTGTACACGTGCCGCTACCACACGTGGGTTAAGTGGCTTAACAATGTAATCAGCGGCTCCCGCATCAAATACAGCCTCTTCAAAACCAAGCTCACTATTACTTGTAATAAATAAGACAGGAATATCAGCAGTATCGGGATTGTCTTTTAGTGTGCGGCACACCTCTAATCCATTAATGTCAGGCAAACCCATATCGAGCAGAAGAAGCTTAGGCGGCTGTGCTTTTATCATCGTTAACGCTTGCCTTGCATCTAACGCAAAACGAATTCGTCCGATCTCCCCTAAAGCTTTGTTTAATGCCATTATGACCGTGTTGTCATCATCAACAATTAGAATGTCTGGTAGTTCACCACTCTTAGGCTTGATCATATTACTCTTCAGCTCCAGACGTTTTTATAAGGGCACCCACTAAAGAAGCCGCCTGTTCAAAGTTAAGTTTCATCAAACTATCATTCAACTCCTTAAACCCCTTATAGCCCAAAGCCTCACGCAGCATCGCACTATGCTCTTCCACTTTAGCCAAAGCGCTTAAATCCTGCTCAGTTAACAAGGTCAGAATATGTTCTACTACATCCTGTTTAAATACAGGCTCTGACAGGTTCGAGCTTAAGTTTGACTCCTGATTTACAGCGGAATCTTTCTCTTTACGCCTAGCATCTATGAGACGGGAGCTCGCTTGCTGTAGTGTTTGTAATGCAAGCGCTAGTTCTGATAACAAGTTCATTACCGGCTCATTTTCAGCTCTTAAAGCCGTCTCAATCTCAGCGGCAAGCAACTGTATTTTCTCTGCGCCAACCATTCCAGAAACACTTCTCAATTTATGAACTTGAGATGCTATCTGCAAGCGCTGATCAGTCTCCCTGTTTTTATCAAAATCCACGGCTGGCGGAACCATAAGGTTGGCATACTCTTGCAACAAGTTATCCAGCGTATCTAAGAATAGTTGTTCATCTCCTAGTAGCAATTTTTTGGCTTGAGCGTGATTTAAACCGCTTATGTCTGGCCAAGTATCCCGATCAGGCGCCGCTGCATTAATCGCTTCAATAGGTATATCCTTACTTCGATAAGCTTCTACAGATATTCTTAACACGTTGATAAGTTTTGATGGATCTATAGGTTTAGTAAGGAAGTTATTCATTCCAGCATCCAACGCACGGTTCTTCTCTTCCAGCAAAGCACCTGCGGTCAATGCAATAATAGGTAAAGAACTCAGGCCTAGTTGATGACGAATACGCTGCGTTGTCTCAAGACCATCAATACCTGGCATTTGTACATCCATCAGTACTGCATCATAGTCATTAGATCTATCTTGTAATCTTTCAAGGGCCTCTTCACCACTACCTGCTGTCTCAACCAACGCCCCGTTATGCTCAAGAATATGACTAACCACCTCTAAATTAGTCGGGCTGTCATCCACTACCAACAAACGAATTCCCGGTAACCATCTTGCGCTGACAGCTTCAGTATGGGTGGATTGTAATACACGTTTAGCATTACCCGTGTGTAGCGTCACCGCATCATTAATTGCATTAAATAGTGCCGAAGCATTGACGGGTTTATGTAAAAATCGATTTACCAAATGCTCCGTATCATGCTTTTTAATGGTTTCACTATCATGGGCTGAAATCATCAAAATCGCTGGTAATTTCTCGCTATCCTCTTTGTTCGCAAGAATATTAATCGCATCTAATCCGTCCATCTCTGGCATCTGCCAATCAACGATCATAGCATCAGGTGGCCGTAGATTTTCTTCTTGTCGTGTAACAAAAGATTGAATTAACTGCTTACCATTACTGACTATTTCAGAACGCCAACCTAAGGCGCGTGTTATTTCTTGCAACTGCTTAGCATCATTTGGATCATCCTCAGCAATCAACACAAAAAGAGCTCGGTTTTGATTCTCTTGCAGTATAATTTCGTCAGATGTTTGGGCTCTCAATGGCAAGCTAACCCAAAAAACACTTCCTACCCCTTCTGTACTTTCAACACCTAGCGTTCCGCCCATAAGGCTAACTAATTTACTGACGATGGATAATCCCAATCCAGTGCCACCAAAACGGCGTGTCGTACTAGAATCCGCTTGCGTAAAAGGATTAAATAAGCGCGTTTTAGACTCATCAGAAATGCCAATCCCTGTATCCGATACACTAAGACGTACGCTCACATGGTTATCTGGCAGGCCTTCTACTTCGGGCTGAACTTCAGCACGAACAGAAACCTTACCTATGGTAGTAAATTTAAACGCATTACTCAGTAAATTAACCAAAATTTGACGAAGCCTGACTTCATCTGCCAATACCCACGAGGGTAAATTCGGATCAAGCTTGCAAGTAAAATCTATATTTTTAGCTTCTGCCTGTACCGCAAAGACACTCGATACTTCCTCAAAGAACTCTGGTAGATCTAGCGGGTACTGCTCCAATGCCATTTCATTCGCTTCTATTTTCGACAAATCTAATACATCGTTAACAATACCCAATAGGGATTTACCTGAAATCTGAATTTTAGAAACTAGTCGATGTTGCGAGTCAGTTAATTGCTCCTCATTCAGTAGATAGGTTAAACCAATGACCGCATTGAGAGGTGTGCGAATTTCATGACTAGTGTTTGCTAAAAATGCACTTTTCGCTTCCGTTGCTTGCTCAGCATCATGTAACGCCCTTCTAAGCTTTTCCTCAATAGCAAGCCGATCGCTAATATCACGTACTGAAGCGAGTACCAGTAACTTTTCATCAATGTTGACGGTGTTTAAGCTAATCTCAACTGGAAACTCTTTCCCATCCCTTCTGCGTGCAAGAAACTCTTCATTACCACCAAAAGGCAGTTTTTCAGGCTGCTCCACATACTCCATGAGATGCACCGCATCTCCATCGTCTGCCGTAGCGGGTAATATTTTGTATATAGAAAGTCCTTCTAATTCGACGCGATCGTAGCCAAACATACTCTCTGCTTGTGCATTGACTATTTTAATAATACCTATCTGATCGATCACAAAAGTTGCATCAGGCGCAGACCCTAGCAACGCTTTGAAACGCAGCATCTCTTTGTTCCGTTGGGCTTCTATTTCTACAGCGAGGGCATTTCTTTGACGTATTTTTTCATTTAGCCACATCCAATATTGAACAACGAAAACTAAGAAACCTAAAATCAAAAACACACAAAATACGCCGGCAATATTAAAGGCGATTTTTTTTACAACGAAAAACTGAGAGATCACACTATAAATTTCTAAACGGCTTCCTTGAATCTGCTCATCAAGAGAAAAACGACCTTGATCGGCTAACACATATCCTTTTTGCCCATCAAAACGCAGCATATTAAAAGCACTTAATTTATGTAAAAAAGTAGCTTCCTTAAATTCATTATCCCAACGATATGGATTCCCATATTCAAAAGTAAACGTTTTCTCTACATTAGGGTGGAGCAAAAAATCGCCCGCTTGATTTGTGATGTAAAGCTCGGACTCTGCAGGTAAATTGGAGGCAAAGGAGTTTAAGACCCTGTCTGCACTGACATTCACAATAACAATAGCTAACGGCGTGCCATCCTCATTAAAAATAGGCGTTGAAAAACGCCACACTGGTCGGGCAGGCTGCTCGATTTTCCCGTATTCTCGGTTTAAATTAATATTTGAGACGTAAACCTTGCCAGCCCCCACTTGAAGTGTTTTTGCGATATACGGCTCATCACCCTTAAACTGAAGCTCTTCTTGGGCATATACCTCAAGCTCATCTCCATCACGTTGAACCTTAACGCTTTCTTGCCAACCATTTCCGGCCTCAATTAAACGCACCTGATGCACATCAGGAATGGCCAGCATATACGCTTTAAAAATGTCCGCCAGCGTCCCGTACCAGTGATGCGATAATAGGCGATTTTGTGAATCCACACCCTCGACTTGATTATTTAAAAGGTCAGAAATAGAGGGTGTATTAGCAAGAAATATCACATCACGCTTGAATTGAGTCGCTTCATTATCAAGCTTAAGAAGAACAGATTCTTTTACTTTTAGCAGCTCATTACTAACACTAGACAGGTGGCTTTTTACGATAAACCAGCTCGATACCGAAAATACAAAACAGAGAATAAGAAAAATATATGGCCAAGAACGATTAAATCTAGCGCTCTTAAAGAAAATGGATAAGCTATGGATATCCGCTTTTAATATTTCATCGTACTGATCCTCACCCACCTGACCATTACGCAATAAACTAATCACTAATAAACCGCACAAGGTTAACCCTAAACCAATAGCAATAACCCAATCCATATTCCATGATTTTATAAGATCAGTCGCTTCGACGGTGGGTGTTAGCGTCATTTTCCAATGCTGCCCCATGACAAGGACATCTCGCACTACTGCGCTATCCTTGAGCAACTTAGATGAATAAGTATCAAGTACGCTAAAAAAAGGCTCCTCTTCTTTTACATTACTGAGTGTAATTGATGCATTATCCGTTAATAAATCTATATCCGATAACACATCATCGATAATTAAAGGCGCATATGCCCAGCCCAGTACCGATTCTTCCCGTGACTCTACAGTGGTTAAAAGTGCGGTATGTGAATAAACCGGCAACAAAATAAGAACACCTTTACGGGCTTTTCTATTTGCCTGAACAAGGGTAATTGGATTGGTTATATAAGCTTTATTATCTCTAGCTGCGGCAAGAGCCGCTGAGCGTCGATTACTTTCAGATCCAATATCCAGCCCCATAGCTTGTCTATTTTTATAGATAGGATAGATATATTGAATTACAAAGCGATCCTCCTCGTGAGGCGATAGCGCTCTGATAGTAAAATCAGGCGCACCGTCCTGACGCGCACGGGCTAGAAAGCTAGCTTCTTGTGATGGGGGAACCCGTCGAATAAAACCAAACCCTAATGCGCCTGGAAATTCATTATCTATATCTCGGCTATTCACATAACGTTCAAATTGTTTACGAGTAACTTCATTAACCCCCGCTGTAGCTATCGCCCCTCTAGCACCACGTAAACCGTATTCAAAGAGTTGAAAACGCTCTTTAATCAGATTTTCTGTTTTATCTGCAAGCCCATTCGTGTAAGCCTTAATATCATGCTTATTTTGATAATCCAGCATCCAAGCAATTATCATTGTTGTTAAGAGCCCAATAACCAAAGGCCACCGCAATGTAGAAAAGCCATATCGATTTAGCTTTGTTTCTTTCATATAAGATAAATACTCATAATTTCCTTAGCAGAAGCAGGGGTGGAACAATAATAACTTTGAAAAATCGAACGTTTCATTCGCAACATTTGCTCTTTTGACCCAACGATAGGTTTATCCCTATCCTGTATATACCAGTGTCACAATGACCTTAAAGAATTATCCCTGCCAATGCTGATGCCACCTAAGAGAAACAGGTGCAACAAGAGGCATTTATCGACAAAAACGCCGTCCCTATAAAAATACCTATAGGCCTATGTTAAACGGCGCCAATTATATTTATCGCAAGATCAACCTCTTTCAACAATAGTACAGTATAAGCAACCTTGCCCTGAAAGATCGCTTATCCCTTATAATCAGCTATTAAATAATCACAGATAAACCGTTCTATACAGCAATCTACAGATGGAAGGGTTATAAGCAAAAAAGCCGAATCATAAGATTCGGCTGACAGCGACTTAATACTCAATATAACTTAAGTAAGGCTAAGCAGATTATTCCCCTTCGGGCTATCGTCGCAAGCTCCGATGTGGTCTCGCTTCGCTCGGCTCGAACTGCGCAGTTCTCATCTGCATAGTCCAGATAGCAAAAAGCCCCGCATTCACGAGGCTCTTTTAAATCTGGTAGGACTAGTCAGATTCGAACTGACGACCCCTTGCATGTCGAGCAAGTGCTCTAACCAACTGAGCTATAGTCCTAAATAAGTGGTGCGTAGTATACGACTCTGCTTAATCAGTTCAAGATTTTTTTCACTCGATTTACCACTTTGATACTTAAATACAACGATTAAACGGGTTGGATCACTGCTATTAGCCTAAAACACCTTACACTGCTGCCGCTTATCACACTGTAAGTAGCATCTTTAATATTAAGTTTTAGGTTCCGTTCTTTTTGAATCACTAACCCGATCGATCATTTACAGAAAACATCCTTGCGTCTATGTTTACTGAGTGTTTATCAACCGTTAATCATTCCATAGTGGTAAAATTAGATACTATTTATCAGTACACTCTAAGCTGTGAGGTGCGGTATTATCTGCTTTAGAACGGTGAACTTTATAGGGAACCTATCGGTATATTTACCTCATATAGCCTAGACCCAAGGTGTAGATTTTGAGAATAACCGAAAGCATTCGCGAGGAAGCTGTTCAATTTATCACCTCCCCTGCTGAAGCTCATTTAGTACAGGTTCAGTAACCGAGTGTTAGTGTTTCGCTACTTTATTAGTTTTTAAAATTCAGGCCTTTTGCACTCATTAGATATACATGAAAATCAACACCCTATAAGACTTGCCTTCGATTAACTAAATTTTAATCGCGCAGGTCAATAACCCATTTGCCCAGAAAGAATTGAACAGCGCCGATCCCAAAAAGAGATAATAGCTATGCTTAAAGATGTTTCCATAAAGACAAAACTGACGGTAATGGTCGTTCTACCTATTATTGGCTTGATTTGTATTACTTTGTTTGCACTTCAAGAACTACAATTGACGGAAGGCGGCGCGAAACGGATTTATCATGACAGGGTTGTTCCCCTTGAAGACTTAAAAATAATCGCCGACGATTATGCGGTGCTCGTTATTGATGCGATCAATAAAGCAAATGCCGGTATTTATACTTTAGACGAAACCGTAGCCGATATAGAAAGCTCTAAGCAAGAGATCAGCCTTAAGTGGAAAAAATATCTAGCAACAAACCTCACACCAGAAGAGAAAACTTTAGCTGATGAAGCTCAAAACCTTTTTGTGTCCGCTGATGCAGCTATTGATAATACACTACAGATCCTAGCCACTATATCTGGGCCCCCTAAAGGCCAGCTTGATGCACTGGATGGCCCTCTCTATACCCAAATAGACCCTATTAGCGAAAAAGTTACTGAGTTAATTAATTTACAGCTGCGCGTTGCTAAACAAGAATATGAGGCTATTCAACAGGTTTATAAGGAAAGTATTTTTCTGCTCTCTACACTATCAATACTGATCATGGTTTTACTGATCGCTATTTCAGCTTATATCTATCGCTCCATGATTAATCCACTGCTACATATGCAGGAAACCATTGAACGTATTTCTGAATCTTCTGATTTAACTCTCACACTGCAAACAGAAGGTAAAAACGAATTAGGAACAATAAGTAAAAGCTTTAACGCAATGATCGCGCAGATGCGTGACATTGTTAGTCAAATTACCTCGGCGACTAACCGACTGGCCAGCGCGGCTACGGATATGACCGATGTTAGCGTTGAAACAAAATCCAGTATTAACACTCAACGTGCAGAGATAGAACAAGTGGCAGCAGCCATGAATCAAATGGTCTCCTCATCACAAGAGATATCACACAATGCGGAGCAAGCGGATAGTGATGCTCGCAATACAAGAGAGAAAGCACATCAAGGCACTACGATTGTAAATCAAGCGGTCGTGGCCACAAACGCACTCGTCACTGATGTTAAAAGTGTATCCAGTAAAATAAAAACGCTTGAGTCTGATAGTGAAAATATTGGCTCAATTGTGGATGTGATCAAGAGCATTGCCGAGCAGACAAACTTACTGGCACTTAACGCTGCTATTGAAGCCGCCCGGGCAGGCGATCAAGGACGTGGATTTGCTGTCGTAGCGGACGAAGTACGTACATTGGCACAACGCACGCAGGTCTCTACCCAAGAGATACAAGTAGCTATTGAACGTTTACAGTCGGGGACTACCGATGCCGTAACCGCAATGAGTGAAGGTCAGAAAAAAGCGGAGACCGCCGGTTCTAAAGCGACTGAAGCAGGCTCTGCACTCGAAGAGATCTCAAAAGCAGTTATCAGCATAACGGATATGAATGCTCTTATCTCTAGCGCATCAACCGAACAAACCAGTGTGTCTGAAGAGATCAACCGCTCACTCATTAACCTACATGATGCGTCTAATATCTCTAGTAATGGGGCGGAAAAGATCTCTCAATCGAGTACTGAACTAAACGCCCTTTCCAACGAGCTAAAAGCGATGATCGCAAAATTTCGCGTAGGCTAACGTTAAGTAGAGTGATGGGATGCTCAACTTATAAAATAACGTCAAAATATGCTGAATAATTTTTTAGATATTCTGACGTTATTGATTCTGTCTTAAAAGGCAGGGAAGTTATTAGCGCAAGAGCGTTTTAATCCTTTTACAGCCTAACGCTCAATCCACCAGCTTATGTTCTATCGCGTAACGGGTCAGCCCTGCTGCTGTGTGTATATCTAATTTTTGTTTGATATTTTGTCTATGAGTCTCAACTGTACGTACAGAGATATCGAGCTCTCTAGCAATCTCTTTATTACTATTGCCTTCAGCAACTAGTTTCAAGACATCTTTTTCACGGCCGGTAAGCTCTTCCTGTTGAGTATTTGCATGCCCACCCTCCTGATCAAACTGGCTAAATAAGCTTTGTGATGCTCCTGAACTAAAGTATGTACCACCGCCGTAAACCGTTTCAATCGCTGAAATCAGCTCGTTAGATGAAACATCTTTTAAAACATAGCCAGCCGCACCACATTTAATCAGCTTAACAATATATTCTCGATCATCATGCATGCTTAAAATTAGCACTTTCACATCTGGCTGCTCCGCATGGAATCGCTCCGATGCTTCAAAACCATTCATCACCGGCATAGAGATATCCATAAGAACAACATCTGGATGAAGGGTTGATGCCAACGCTAGGGCTTGCTTTCCATCATTAGCCATGCCGATAATTTCAAGGGAGGGTTCACCTTCTAAGCGCGCACTAATTCCATCTAGTACAAGAGGGTGATCATCGACCAATAATACTCGGATTTTATTGTCACTCGGCATTAGCGTTTGTATCTCCTAAAAAATTGCGAAACCCACTTTAATACGTGTACCTACACCCAAACGACTCTTAATACTAAAACGTCCACTGAGCAATTCTGTACGCTCACGCATATTTAGAAGACCGATTCCTGTCTCTGTCTTCTCGGGGATAAAGCCTCGTCCATCATCTGATACTTCTAACCAGATATAGCCTTCACGAAACCAAATTTTTAAACCTACATTCTGAGCTTGTGCATGCTTTTCAATATTTGTCAGGGTTTCTTGGGCAATTCTATACAGCGTAATCTCAATATCATCAGGTAGACGCTGTTCTGGTAACTCTATTCTGGCATTCATTCGGATGTTCGTGCGCTCAGAAAAGTCATTGGCCATACTGTGTAGTGCGGACTCAAGCCCTAGATCATCAAGCTGTATAGGTCGAAGGTCATGGGAGATACGTCGCACCTCTTGAATCGCCATATTTAAAACATCACAACCTTTAGTGATGTCATCAACCGCACTTGCATCCCCTTTCAACGATTTATCTCTGGCAAGTTCCAATCTAAATTTTACCGATACCATTAACTGATTAATGCCATCATGCAGTTCACGTGCAAAATTACGCCGCTGACTCACCTGAAATTGAACATAGCGATGGGCTAACTCACGTAACCGCACATCCGCTAATTGGGAGGAATGCATATTAATCGCAATACCTATGAGCGCAATAATAATAATTGTACCCGCTAGAATAACGACCACGGTAAAAAATGTATTTCTGATATTACGGGTTACTTTTAAACGCGTATGGGCAACTTCTTCTGCAATATCATCAATATATAAACCGGTTCCCATCATCCAATTAAATTTCGGTATTTTAACCACGAAACTCAATTTCTTTTCCTGATGCCCTGCTGAAGGTTTTCGCCAGAGGTAACGATAAAACCCGCCCCCCTCATCAGCAATCCTAATCAAATCGCGTATTACATATTTACCATTACTATCTTGCAGCTCGATTAGATCCTGCCCAACCAACTCCGGCTGGGTAGGATGAACTAAATTAATGCCCTGCATGTCATATAAAAAGAAATAGCCATCATCACCAAAAGTGAGAGTGCTCAGCATATCCTTTATACGCTTTTCTGCATTTTCATCTCCAGGCTCAGATTCATTAACGACTTCCTCTATCGCGTTCATCGCTAAGGCGACATAATGCTGTAGCTCTTGATGTTTGGAGTTGAGTAAATTTTCTTCGAAGGTTTCAATCTCTTGTTCTGAGAGAATATGCGCCTGATTTAAGCTAATCATAGTGATAGCTACCGTCACTATAATTAGTGGCAGTATTGAAAGCAGTAGCATTTTTGCTTTTAATGAAGCTGTGACGCTTTTCATATTGGAATAATTATGATTTTTAACTGACGCTAGAATACAACTAACGCATGACTAAAGAACAGCCTATAACGGCAAACCCACAAGCTTAATAACCACTTATATAATCAGTATAAAGTACTCTGAGGGAGAACACCCGATGGTTTTTACATTGTGGAAAGATGCTGCGGAAGTTGCAAAAAGTGCCACTAAAGCTGGCGCATTAAACAGTTTTAAAACATCTATGCTTAGTGTCCAAGAAGGAAGTCTTAATTTTCATGTCCGTATACTTGATAATCTCCAAAACAAACCAACACCCGATAGCTCCCTAGCTAAGCTCAATCAAAGTAAACCCGACCCATTCCTACCCCATGAAGAAGCTTTATTTGTCACCAACATCGGTGATAATCATAAATGTTTATTGAATAAATATAATGTAGTCGATGAACATCTGCTCTTAGTAACTCAAGCCTTTGAAGAACAAAATACAGCCCTTAATAAAAACGATTTTTATGCCTTACACCGGTGCCTATGCGCCGCGCCGGCATTAGCTTTTTACAATAGTGGTAAAACGGCTGGGGCCAGTCAAACCCATAAGCACCTACAGCTGATAAAAGTGCCAGAAACAGTGGAACAATTAATCGCTTTTAATCCACAACTGTCAGAACTACATGACGAAGTACCTAGGGAGCTAGATAGCTTACCCTTTCGCCATGCAGCACTGGCCTTACCTAAAGATATTTTTACAGAAGAGAAAATACAGAATGGTGATGGTGCTGCTCAATTACAAAATTTTTATAATCGGCTGCGAATGACCTTAGGGATCGAAAAAGACGGAGAGAAGATAGCCCGCGCTTATAATCTTCTCTTAAGCCACCATTGGATGTTGATGGTACCTAGAACAGGTGAAAATTTTTCCGGTGTCTCACTTAATGCACTTGCCTTTAGTGGTTCGATTTTAGTAAAAAGCGAAGCACAAGCTCACGAGATTATAGAGGCTGGACTCTCCACGGCTTTAAATGTGGTGAGTTGGTCTTAAAATACCCCCTTGATCCAAAGACTTTTGCAACGATCAAATTAAAGCGATCTGTCCATCATTTAAGATCACCCGTTGTGGCTGATACTGCCAGTGCTGTTTTATCCGCTCATCGGATAACACCTTATCAGGACTATCTACAGCACTCACCTGCCCCTGATCTAACAAACAACAGGTATCACAATAACGCAGCACTTGGTTAAGATCATGCAGAATGGCAACAACGCCAAACCCTTCTTTTTTTGCTAGCTGTTGAGTCAACGTTAACAGATTATGTTGCTGTCCTAAATCTTGTGCCGACGTCGGCTCATCAAGAAGCAGTAAAGGTGAGTGACTCGCTTGACTGAGCTGCAATAAGACCCGCGCGAGCTGAACCCGCTGTCGTTCTCCCCCTGATAACGAAGGATAGGAGCGATCCGCAAAGCTATAACAATCAGTCGCCTGCATTTTTTCATCGATCAAACAATTTGCTTGAGCTTTAGACAGCGATAATGGAGTTAAACCTAAAGCAACTACTTCTCTGGCGCTGAAGGGAAAGGTCAATTGGCTCGCTTGGGGAAGTACTGCCAGATGCTTAGCCAATTCACGGCGATTCCACTGTGTTAGCTCTTTACCATAGAACTTGATAGAACCGCTGGCTTTAATATCACCACTAATCGCTTTTAATAAAGTCGTTTTACC
Organism: Neptuniibacter sp. 1_MG-2023; assembly: GCF_030547185.1. Lineage (GTDB taxonomy): Bacteria > Pseudomonadota > Gammaproteobacteria > Pseudomonadales > Balneatricaceae > Neptuniibacter. The sequence goes on along the minus strand of NZ_JAUOQR010000004.1, from coordinate 148,635 downwards.
GGCCCCATTCGGCCCCAGTAGACCATAGACTTCACCTGCTTTTACCGATACAGAAACCTGATCCAATAACAGCTTTCCCTGCGGTTTAAAACTGACATTATTAAGCTGCAACATGATCAACTCCAGTTTTTACGCTGTTGGATTAACAAAATCAGGAAGAACGGAGCGCCCAATAACACCGTAACTAAACCTACGGGAAGTTCCGCAGGCTGTACGACAAGACGGGCTAACAGGTCGGAACCCATCAGTAGAACAGCACCTAGCAGAGCTGATAAAGGCAGTAGGAAATGATGGTTCGGCCCTGTGGCTAAACGAACCAAATGAGGCACAACTAAGCCAACAAAACCGATAATGCCTGAACAGGAAACCGCCACACCAACACCTATAGCGGTAAGAATAATCATTTGTAACTTTAGCTGCTCAACATCTATACCTAAGTGACGCGCCTCGGGTTCACCTAAAAGTAACGCATTTAAAGCTTGGGCCCGACGCTGAAAGGCGATCATTAATAGCAGCATTGTTGTAAAAGCTAGCCATAAGTTAGCATCACTCGCACCGGTTAATGAACCCATCTGCCAGACATTCAGTTCACGTAAACTGGCATCATCCGCAAAATAACTTAAGAAACCGATAGCAGCACCGGCGAAAGCGGATATAGCGACACCGGCCAGTAATAATACTAATACGGAGGTGCCATTTTTTGATTGCGCTAAACCATAGACCAGCAAAGTAGTGAGCAAACCACCAACAAAGGCCATCGTAGGGATTGTCCAACTTCCCCAAACAGCCGGAAACACAACAATCGCTAAAATAGCGCCCACCGCTGCTCCAGAAGAAACACCGATAATGCCAGGATCTGCCAACGGATTACGAAATAAGCCCTGAGCAACCGCACCGCATTGGGCCAATATGGCCCCGACAAAAATAGCTAATAATAATCGAGGTAAACGAAGCTCTAAAACAACAACCTGCTGATAACCTTCTAGTTGACTGAAATTAGCACCAAAAAGGTCATCTACAACAATCAATAAACTATCGTATACCGGTAAATTCATCGCCCCTAACACAAGTGATAAGAGTGCACAGGCAATCAAAAGACTCGCTAATGCTAAGGCGCATACTGAAACGGACCTTTGCATCAATTATTTTCCTGACGAGCAAGAATTTGCGGATTAGATAGCTGCTGAGTTAAACGAATCGCTTCATTAATAGCCGATACACTCAAACCAGCAACTAAAGCGGAACCATTCACGGCCACAATACGTTTATTTTTGACCGCGGGTGTATGAGCGAGTACAGGATTAGCCGCAAGCAAGCTTTGCACTGCATTCTCTACATCACTACCTGCAACGATAATCACAGAGGGTTTCATTTCAAACAGTGATTCAGCCGATATATTTCGGTAGTTTTTAAAGTCAGCTACATTGCTAGCTTTCATTAATTCGATAAAGGAATGGCCCGTTGTCCCCTCTCCTGCTAAACGTAATTTACTATCATCCATAGATAATAAAAACGCTACGCGCTCCCCCGATAAGTTCACCTTATCAAGTGTCGCTAGTTTTTGATCAATAGATTCAAGCAAAGCTTGCCCCTTTTCCTTCTGCTCTAAAGCCAGAGATAGCGAACGTATATTGTCACGAAGTTGTTCACTATTTTTTGCACTGCTTAACTGTACAAATTGAACATCTGCTTGCTTTAGTGCTGTCACAACGGATGAAGGACCTATATGTTCACTCCCTATCACTACCGATGGATTTAAACTCATTAAACCTTCAGCAGACAAAGTGCGGTGATAACCAATATTGGGGAGTTTAGGATACCCCTCTGGCAGCTTGCTAGTCACATCTACGGCAATCAGGTCATCTTCAAAGCCAAGAGCAAAAATCAGCTCAGTAACACCCGCATCAGTACTAATTAAACGCTGTTCATCCGCTGCATAAACTGAAACAGGTAACGCAATTAATAGGATAAGTTTCATCCAGTTCACGACTGAAAACCTATTCTTTTTTTGTGTAAATAATCGAAACGGCAAAGAGATCATGGCTGTGCGTCTTCCATTAAAATTTGAGTGTTAGTTATTTGCTGCTCATTGAGGAGGGCTAAAAGTTTTAACAAAGGTTCGACGTCTGAATCACGGGCAGCAGCAATTGAAAGTGCCCGATCTTTTTGATCTGCAATATTTACCAACAGCGCCTGTTTAAATTCGGCCCATTCATAAAAGCGATCTTCTCCAATTGCATAGATGGGAGATTCATCCAACAAACTAATGGTTAACGGCGTAACCGCTTCGGAATGGTGACTAATATCACTATCACTGTCTGGTATATCGACCGGCAAGGAGAGCAAACGCGTATTCGCAGTTAACAGTAAAAAAACCACCACTATAAAAATAATATCTATCAATGGGGTGAGCTCTACACTGCTATTTATTTGGCTCTTCTGCTGTACACGAATCATTTTAACGCCTCAGTGCAAACACCTTCGATCCGAAGATTACCTACATTAAGTACTTGCTCGGTCACTGCTATCAATTTATCCACCCAAAGCTGAAAGCCATGAGCCCCAATGACCGCGGGAACAGCAATAATCAAACCAGCGGCTGTTGTTTTCATTGCGATTCCTAGTCCTTCGGCCATCATAGATGGGTTAATCGGTCCTTGGTGATCACCTAAGGCATCAAACACTTGAATCAGACCAATCACAGTCCCGAGCAGCCCTAACAAAGGTGAAATTAACGCGATAATTTGGAGCATACGAATACCATGGCTCAGTTTTCGTTGTCTGTTATGCAGCCATATTGCCGCTATATCCGTCCTCATAACCCGTGATTGATCTGCATGTTGATTAAGTAGTTCCATCCCAGCACTAGGAAGGCTCCGCTGAATGCTGTGATAACAAAGCACAGCTATACGCTCAAGCAATATCAAAAGAGTAAGAACAGAGCAGATTAATAATGGGATTCCTAGCGGCCCCAAATACTGTTGCGTTAAAACAAGGATATTCATAATTTATAATCTTAAAACCTATAAAAACGATCAGTTAAGCGAAAAAACAACTGGAATCCTGACACGTGAAGCGATGCGGATACCGTTCCTTTCATAAGGTTTGAACTTCCACTCGGACACAGCTTTTAAAGCTGACTTATCTAACAAAGCCAAACCTGAACTCTGAGTAACCTCCAGCTTTGACTTGTTACCTTTTTCATCCAACCAAATATCTAACCAAACAGTGCCTTCTTGACCTCGCTTACGCGCAACCGCTGGGTAGCGAGGCGGCTTAGGCTGTGCCGCAAAAACAGGCTTAGTAATAATTTGCTCGCTCACTTCCATCTGATCACTTGTGCTCCGATGGGGAGGATTAGCCTCTAGGTCTGTGAGGGATTGAGTATCTGAATTAGTCTGTACCGATGATGGTTCAACCGTTTTAGCATCAGGATTTACCTGCTTAATACTCGGTTCCACCTTAGCCACTGAGGTACTGGCTAGCGCTTCACTCTTATTTTTGAGAACGGAGGATGGCTTTAAAACCTCTTTCGATACTGGCTGTGTAATAGCCGGTTTGCTTGTTTTCTTTGTAACTTTATTTGCGACTACAAGCGCCTTAGTGACCTCTTCTTTAGGTACAGGTCTATCCGCTGTTGTCTCAGGCTTAGGCTCTGTATGCCTTAATGCCTCTTGAGCAGGCAAAGAGTTAACTGTTTTCCCCTGAGTAGGTTCAGGCTGTGGCCGACTAAACGAGATCGCGAGCGATAGCTGACTACCTTTCCCCGAGGCCTCATCCATAAAGCTCGGTTTTGCCAACGCAGCGAAAGCCCACTCTTGCAGCAAAATAAGTGCACTAATGAATAGCACTCGCCAGCCAAGTAAACCCCATTTTCTCTTAACCAACTGAGTCATAAATACCCGTTACCTAACCCTATAACCTTTGCGCAAAAAAGCGCCCGATGATTCTTTAAGACTAATAATGACCGCCATAATAAAACAGGACAAAACCTAATGCAAATACAAGTCATTATCATTTACATTATGTTTATTAAATAGTAGCATCCCCTCAATCAGGACCTAGAGAGATAGAAAAAACTCCAAATTTAACGAGCTAGCCATTGCTGATAACGCTATATGCAGCAAGCTAGAAAACTCAATTCTCATTGACGTAATAGGGGAATTCATGAAACCTAAACCTTTAGCGGTGCTCATCAGTAGTATTATTTCAGCTCCAGCAATGGCCGATGCTGTTGATAACAGCCTAGTCTTTAATGTCGGTGAAGTAGTTGTCAGCGCAACCCGAATGGAACAAAAATCTGATGAGGTTTCACGTCCAATCACCGTTGTTGATAAGGAAACAATCGATAGCATTCAACCGCAGTCGGTCGCTGAAGTCCTAGCGAATGAACCTAATATATTAATCGATGGTGGCTCTCGCCCTGGCTTCCAGACTATTAACATACGAGGTTTAGGTGACAATCGAGTATTGCAAACCGTTGATGGTGTTAGACAAGATTTTGAATCTGGTCATCGAGCCAGCTACTTTTTAGATCCAATAATACTGAAGTCAGTTGAAGTCGTTAAAGGGCCGGCAAGTACTCTTTGGGGATCTGGCGCTTTAGGGGGTGTAGTTGCACAAAGCACCATTGACGCAGCAGATATTTTAGAGGGCGATGCAGATGTAGGCGGCCTAATCAAAAGCAGTTTTAACTTCAACAATGACCAATTAACGACAACAGCCGTTGTCGCGGGTCGTACAGACTCCGTCGATTGGTTAATTAGTGGTTATGGTCGCGATTCTAATAATATCGAAATGGGTAACGGCGAGCCGTTAGAAGACTCGGCTTCAGAAGATCAAGGTGCTTTAGCTAAGATTGAATGGCAAATTAACGAGGATCAATCCATCGCTTTTAATGCGCGCCACGCAACGGTTGAAGGTGGAGTTCCTTCTAATGGAGCATCCCAAGTCAACGGCAGCAGCGTTTTTCTTATCGACAAAGATCAAGTTAACAACAGCCTATCTGCTGACTATAGAATCAATACAGAATCACCACTACTCAATGCACAGATAATGGCTTACTGGAATAGTGTCGATGTTGATGAGTCTCGTGTGAGTGATGGGCGTATAGATAACACTGAAAAAGACACATACGGCTTAAACCTTAACAACCTGTCACAGTTTGGTGATATCACACTGCTTTATGGGGTTGATGGTTCACATAGTAATTTTTCCGCTGAACGTAGTGGCGCCGACCGTCCAACACCTCCTGATGCAGACATTGATATCTGGGGCGCTTTTGCCCAAGGTATTATCCCTCTATCAGATAAATGGTCTGTAGAATTAGGCGCCCGTTACGACTACTTTTCAGTTACAGCTAACAACTTAGATGATAGCCGCTCAGATAATGAGCTGTCCCCTTCTGCTGCACTGGTCTGGAAAACAACTGATAACCTAGAACTCACCCTTCGACATGATAGAGCCTTCCGAGCGCCAACAGCTGAGGAGCTTTACAGTACAGGCACTCACTTCTGTATGGGGCCAGGTATGTGTAATACCTTTATACCTAACTCTGATTTGAAAGCTGAAAAAGCAGCCAATACCGAATTACTGGCTAAGTTAAAGATCAATAACGCTTGGACATTAAAAACATCCATCTTTGAAAACCGTGTAGATGACTTTATTGAGCAGACCGTATCGATGAATCCATTCCCCGGTAACACTTATTGGGAAAACGTTGATAAAGCAAAACTGCACGGATTTGAAGTGAGTGCTGTATATAGCCAAAACAATGTCAATTTGGCATTAGGTTACGGACAAACCCGAGGTAAAGACCTAGCAACAGGTGACGCACTCAACAACATCCCAGCCGATACTTGGTCTGCAGACCTAAGTTCCAGCTTCCTGAATGATCAGCTAAAAGCAGGTGTACGAGTCCTACATGCTGAAGAACAGAACTTATCTACAGGTGATGTTTATGATGACTACACTATCACTGACCTCTACGCCGCTTGGCAGCCAGCAGCTCTCAAAGATTTGACCATAAACCTCACGGTTAATAATGCAACGGATGAATATTACCGTCGCGCATGGGCTGAAATTTATGAAGCGGGTCGCGAAGTATCTTTAGCCGCCACATATAAGTTCTAAATAAAGGCATTTAATTAACAGAGCGACTCTCCTTTGAATCGCTCTGTTAATTTCCAACTTAGAGCATAAAAACTAATGAATAAAGAAGACACTCAGTCCCTAAATACACAACTCCCTGGCGATCAAGCTGAAGCCCTGTTGAGGGAGCTAGCAACTTGGGGTAACACCACGACTATTATTTTACATGCTGGGTCTGTATTTGAATTTAAAGGTGTATTTCCAAAGGGTGAAATTGGCCATGGTTACTACAACCTAACAGGCCCCGTTCCTGGCTTTCATGGACATATAAACCTAAACAGCATTCACCATATAAACTTCCAAGATAAGCCTCATCGAGGTCAGGAAAGTTACGCCTTCAATTTCCAAGATAAAGACGATAGCAACATTTTCAAAGTATTTTTAGGACGAACAGAGGATGGTGAATTAATAGCCGACCAAGTCTCTCGTTTTAAACAAATAAAACAGCAGTTTAGCTTAAAAAAAGATTAGGAATTTTCCATGAGCAACGATTTATTGCAAACCCGTGTACAAGAAGAAGTCTTAACATTTATCAATAGCCGTCGAAGCTTACAGTTAGCGACTGTAGGAAAAAATGGCGAGCCTTATGCCTCATATTCCCCCTTCGCAATTGGCGATGATTGTTTATACGTGTTACTGAGTGAAATGGCCGTACATGCGACCAATCTGCAAGAAAACTCCGTTGCGGCTGTGATGATTATTCAGGATGAAGACAGCGCCAAAGAGTTGTTTGCACGTAAGCGTGTTAATTACTCCATAAAAGCTGAACTTCTCTCATACGACAGCCAAGAATGGAGCTTCGGCATCAATACCTTAGCTAAACGTCACGGGGATCGAATTAATAAACTTAGCCAACTGTCTGACTTTAAGCTGTTTAAATTAATCCCCACAGGAGGCCGATACGTTAAAGGGTTTGGTAAAGCCTACACTTTAGCCGGCGATGGTCTAACCGGTAACGAAGTACAGCATATGACCGGTGGACATACAAAACGCAACGCGGCATAAGTAGATTGGCCGGTTTAAACAAAAAGCGAGTGGCGTCCTGTCACTCGCTTTTTTAAAATCAGTTCTTAACCTGCATCAAACATAACTTGATCCGCAGAATCCCACCACCCCTGTGTTGCATTTGTACCTTTTGATGACTTTGACGGCAGTTGCTGAACAGGCTGAACTTCCGGTTGTTGAGCTCGGTTATTCAATGCTTTATTTTCTTCCTTAAAAAAACGCGGTTCTGGTTTCTCTAAGTCAGGAAACCCCTGATTATGTTGTTGATAAAAACGATTATTACTGTTTTCTAACTCTTGGCTGCTAGACGGTGTATTCAAAATACGCGGTGTAATTAACAGCACCATTTCAGTTTCCTCTTCCTGTTCAATCGTACTGCGAAAAGCAGCACCTAAAACCGGCACATCGCCTAAAAAGGGAACTTTACGTTCGTTGTTTGAAACTGTGGATCGAATTAAGCCACCTACTGCAACGGTCAACCCGTTTTGAGCCGCGACTATACCTCTTAGGCGGGAGGTATTAATTGTATCTATAGAGAGATTAACTACATTACCTGTGCCATCAGTCACAGGAACAGTCCCACCACCGGGATTCAAGGTTGAACTTTCTTGTTCTAAATCCAACAGGACAGATCCATCTGAGTTGATACGTGGCGTGATCTTTAATGAGATACCAATCTCTCTAAGCTCAGTTTGCGTCTCAATATAAGCAGGGGAAATAACAACACCGCTATCGATGGTAGCTGGGTTAAACGTAAAACCACGCGTCATAATGCTCTCTTCACCAATAAAGAGGTCAGCCTCGCGATGGTTAGACGCCAATACCATCGGATTGGACAATACTTTTAAACGCTTATTTTCTTCAAGAAACTCAATGTTAGCGCGTAAACGATCATTCAGATATTCGTAAAGGAATGAGCCTGAATTTAAGAGGCCATTATTACCAAATGAGGTTGGTGTTAGTGAATCATTACTACCAAAAGGGGCCAATTCAAAATTAAAAATAGAGTTAAAATCTTCACCTAAGGAGATACTAAGAATTTTCATCTCCAGCATCACTTGCGGAACAGGAATATCCATCTGCTTAACCAAACTAGCGATGGAGGCAAGTACCTTATCATCATCAGTTCGCGCAATAATCATATTATGCTCGTTATTCACCGTCACATAGATAGGCTGAGGCTGTAAGGTGACCGCCTGTATTTTATTAGGATCTAACGGCATAACGCTGCTATTGCTGCTTTCCCGTGCAAGCTGCTCGATCTGCGCTACTGAAAATTCAGAGGTATCAGCATTACCGTTGCTACCATAGCGCTGCTGTGACAAATTGCTTGAAGAACGACTTGAAGAACGACCGGATGTACTACTTGAACGACTGCTGCTTCGGCTCGATGTGGATGTGGACTGCCCTGCTTCAATACCTAAAGATAACTCAACACGATCGCCATAAAGATCTTCAATCGCTTGGGCAACAATTTGCACATTCGCATTACGTAATCTAAACACCTCAATCCGTTGACTCTCTCGTACAACTAGATCGCGCGTATATTCTTCTCTTCCCATGATTCGATAGGTATGAGTATCCTCATCATAGCGGTACCACAGATCACTAATGCGGCAGATCGATTTAATCGCATCAATCTCTGAAACATTTTTAAGATGTATAGTAATGCTTTTATTAATCGCACTCGGAGTCGCTATAATATTGGACTGTGATAATTCAGATAGCACCCTAACCACATCGCCTAAACGTGTTTCAGAAAACTCTATCTCAGAAATTTTAGCCGCCGCCGAAGCATTTAAAGTCACGGCAAGCAGTACAGTACTGATTATTATCTTGATATTACCCATTAGCGAAGCACCTTCATCTGCCCCAAAGTACCCGCCTCAATAGTGAGACTTAACCTTGAAATCTTTGTTATTCTTATTGCATGCCTAGGGTTGGTTGGATCAATATTAATCTCATCCCCTACCGTCACCATGTGAACACGATCCCCTGCGACTTCGATCAATGCCATAGGTGGGAGGCTTTTTCCCCTATCTACATAACCTTTAAACAACAGCACCGGCACCTTCACGTCATCAGGCATACGTCTGAAACCACGACCAAAGGTACTCAGCACCCCATTAATACCACCAGCCTCCTCTGTATTTTTAAGTATTTGTGGCTCACTAAAAGGGTCACGCATCACCAAGATTTCCTCTGCATGCGCGGTATTAAAAACAACCAACATAATTAATAAAAAAATCCGATTCATAAAACACCTAACCCGATACAGCAAACATTGATTTAAAGAAGCCATAGTAGACATATCCGACAATCCCACCGATCATCAGAATTGATATAGGCTCCATCGCAGCGGCCAACGCTTTTGTAATTGAACGCACCCGCTCCTCATAAAAACTACCTGCATCTTGCATCACCTGTACCATATTCCCGGTACGTTCACCCACCAGCGTCATCTCTTGAATAAGCCCTTCAATATGAGGTTTACGAAAGCTTTTCCCCATATCATCGCCACACAAAATATCCTCTGCTGCTTGAGATATATCCCGAGCAATCATTTTGTTATTAATCAAAGAGCTAATAATCTGTAACGACTGCACAACAGATATGCCACTTTGCAACATACTGGTTAGCCCCCAAGTAATCTGCGACATTGAGCTAGCTGAAATCATCTTGCCTATAAGCGGCATCTTCAGAAGAATCAGGTCTAGAAACAAACGCCCTTTGGGCTGCCTATAGGTAATAAAAATGGAAACTAAGATGGCAATAATGCAAACGATAATCAGCCACCAATATTGATGAATAAAATTAGAAATACCCATCATCTGCAGCATCTCCGGTGGCGGAACGCGACCCGTTTTTGCAAAGAAAGCAGCAAATTTAGGTATGACAGTAGACATCAAGAAGATAAACACACCCACCGTCATAAACAGCACAACCGCAGGGTAGGTCATGGTGGAAATTAATTGGCTTTTAATCTCCGCCTGACGCTCCATAAAACTCGCGATACGTACTAACGCTGGTTCTAATTCACCACTAGCTTCTGCGCTGCGAATCATATGCAAGGCTAAAGGCGTAAATATAGCTTCATGCTTTTCCATCGCTTGGGAGAAGGATCGGCCTGCGCTAATTTGATCATTCATATCATCAATGATCCGAAGCATTCCTCCCCGCTGTATTCCCCTTAATATATTGAGCCCTTCAGTCACCGAAAGCCCAGAGCGAAGCATTAACGCAAACTGCCTAAAGAAAAATATTTTTTGTGAATTTTTAATCGGTAGAAGCGCACTGATCTCATCCAATAAACCAACATTCGGCTTATTCTTCTCGTTTTTAGATGTACTTTCATGAATATCGGTAATATAGATACCTTTATTCTGCAGTTTGGCGATTGCCGCATCATGGTCGACCGCCGAAATAGTGCCACTGCGAGCATCGCCCGATGTGCTAATACCGTTGTAGGAGAACTTCATCTACCCTCCTCCACTAACCTATGCACTAAACCTAAATGCTTCAGCTCATCTAATGTAGTTAACCCCTGAATCACTTTCTCACAGCCATCATGGGCTAGGCTGACATAGTATTGCGCATGCTTACGTAACTGTTGTTCGTCAGCACCCTGGGTAATTAACTCACGAAGGAGATCATCCACCCACAAGGTTTCAAACAGCGCGATCCTACCTTTAAAACCTGTGCCATCACAGAGAGAACAGCCCTGAGGATGAGAAAGCATCACCACCTGGTCTGTTTCCTCTATACCTAAAGCATCTAACTCAGCTAAGTCGGCCTCCATCTCTAACTTACAATGCTGGCAAAGCCTTCTCGCCAAGCGCTGGGCCACGACTCCCTGTAAACTAGAAGCGATCATAAACGGCTCTAAGCCAATATTTTTAAGCCTTGTTACACTGGCAATCGCCGAGTTGGTGTGCAAAGTAGATAAAACCATATGACCTGTAGTCGCTGCTTTAAGTGCAATTTCAGCCGTTTCTGGATCACGTATCTCCCCCACCATAATCACATCAGGATCATGACGCAGAAAACTACGTAGCGCCGAGGCGAAATTTACTTTGGCATTCATCTGTACTTGCGAAACACCCTCTACAACCATCTCCACAGGATCTTCAGCCGTAAGAATATTCGTACTTTCGGACTTTAACTGAGTAAGCGCGGCATAGAGTGTTGTTGATTTACCACTACCGGTCGGCCCTGTAATAAGAACGATGCCATGGGGTTGCGCAATAACACGACTAAACTGGCGTAAGGTTTCAGATGACATACCCAGTTGGGTTAAGGTCAAGAGCTGATTATCTGTCCCTAATAGTCGCAGTGTAACCCTTTCCCCATGCTTGGTTGGCGCAGTCGCCACCCTCATTTCAAACTCTATATTGGAAGGTGTTACATAATCAGCGCCGCCATCTTGAGGCATGCGCGTTTCCGCAATATCCAGATGGGACATTACTTTAATACGACTAACCAAAGAGCTGCCTTCAGCTAGCGAAAAACGCTTACCATACTGCTGTAAACGTCCATCAACCCTAAAACGAATCAAATAAGATTCCGCCTGAGGCTCAATATGTATATCCGAAGCGCGGTGCATATAGGCAGAATTTAATAGCTGCTTAAATGATTCCACCGCATCAAACCCTACTTCAGGGGTGTGTATCTCTAGATCTATACGTAAGCAGCTTTCGAAGGTTTCCGGATCGGTTACACAGAGCTTAATATCGGTTTTAAAAATCCGTTGTACTTGCTTCTCCAGTGCAGGGTTTTCAGGCGAGTCAGTAACAACATATATCGCCTCATCATCATTAGATGCAACCTCAATAGGTAAAATACGCCACTGACGAACAAGACTTTGAGGCACTAAATTCAGCTGTTTCTTATTAATACGAACCTGCGATGAACGAACAAAAAGTAATCCCTGTTCGCTGGCATAAGCGTGATAAAAGCTACTTAGAGATAAGCGCTGCTGATAGCAAAGTGCAGTCACCTCATCCAACTGAAAACGACGTGCATTTAAACGCGCCTCTGTTTGCTGCTCAGGGGTTATAAGACCTTGATTTAATGCTGCCTCAAGCAGACCTTTTCCTCGAATCGCCATAAGCCTACCTATTTAAAACCTTGAGCGCGTTTTCAAACTGCTCTTTTCTATAGGTTAACTGCAGCGCTTTTTCATAAGTAATTAGCTTATCTTTAACGCGCAGAGCTAAAGCATATTCAAGGGTTTGATTACCTTGTGAGCGACCTGTTTCCATCACTGAACGAATCTGTGCAGAGTTTTTCTCACGGATCAGATTCGACACTGCACCGTTAACCATCAGGATTTCATTCACAGGTACACGACCAGAGCCATCTGCGGAGGGTACTAATATTTGTGTGACTACAGCACGTAAACTCATGGAAAGTTGCTGACGAACGGTATTTTGCAGATTCCCAGGGAACATACCTACAAGACGATCTATAACACCCACCGCATCATTAGTATGCAGTGTCGCAAACACAAGATGTCCGGTTTCCGCAGCAGTAATTGCCGCGTGCATAGTTTCAAGATCTCGCATTTCGCCTAACAGCATAACGTCAGGATCTTCTCGCATAGCACTGCGAATAGCATCAGCAAAGCTCAATACATCCTCACCGACCTCTCGCTGATGGACGACCGAACGTTTATTCGGATGAACAAACTCTATCGGGTCCTCAATCGTCAGAATATGGCAGGCTCGCTCTTCATTAATCTTATTAATCATGCTCGCTAAGGTTGTAGATTTACCACTACCTGTAGTACCCGTTACAAGCACTAGACCATCCTTTTGGCCGGCAATAGCCTCTAGTTGCGCGGGAAGTCGTAACTCTTCGAAAGTACAAAAAGCATTATTTAATGCACGTACCGCAAATGCTAAACCTCCTCGCTCGAAATAAAAATTCAACCGAAAACGCTCACCCACCCCGTTGCTATAACCTAAGTCACAACTACGTTGAGTTGTTAAATGCTCAAACTGCTCTGCTGATAAAAGCGCCTCTGCCATCCCTTTCAGCGTCCCTTTTTCTAAAACAGCCAACTGGTTCTGTTCGAGTAACTCTCCCTGTATACGAAAAACCGGATAAACATCTACAGAGCCATGCATATCAGAGGCACCGAGTGCCAACATAGACGCCAAAAGATCTTCAAATTGTTGTTTATAAAAATGACTATTCATCACAATGCCAACGTAATCTGAATATCTAATACATGCCCGCCACCCAATGCTGTGCGGTCAGTTCGGCTAATCTGTACTTTGATCGGAACAACTGAGTATTCCAATTTAGAGAGTCTTTGAATAAAACCATGCAATGCACTATATCCACCCTGTAAATGCAGGTCATACAGGGGCCTATTCAGAGATGAAGCAGAGACCTTCTTCGTTTTTGTAGAAACAAACTGAATGAGGTTCGCTTCGCTTTGAACTTTAGAGAGCAGCTGCAAGTTGCTTTCTTTCGCATTACGGTTCACCTCGCCTACCAATTGAGCAACTTTTGTTTTATCGCGTAGGTCAACAAATACATGCCCAAACCCTGACAAGAGTGCTTTTTCTTCCTCAACGAGCAGATCCAATTTTTTAATATCTTTAGATTTAATCTGCTTACCGTTTAATTCAGGTATAACAATTTTCTTATCCCTCTTTTGTTCTCGGGATATTTTGTCTTTAGCCGATTGCAACTGCTCATCTAAAATCAAAACTTGTGTATTTAGATCTGATCCCCGGGTAAAAAAGTAGCCACCTAGAACCAAGGTCAATCCTAAAACCAGTAACAACAATTTTTCCCGTGGCGCCATAGTCTCAAACAACGACATTATTCTGCCTCCTGATGTTTAAGCAAAAACTCAAAAGCATAAACACCGTTTTGCATCAAAGCCGTATCACCACTAAAGTTACTAGGGCTTTTAGCTACATACATATGCAGCGCCTCTAAACTGATAGATAGCACTTGGTTAAAGTCATCAATACTAGCTTGATCTACCGCTTTTCCTGTCAAAGAGAACTCATACCACTTAGTTTCTTTAAGTGTTTCCAGCACGACCCCATCATTAATACTTTCAGACAGTACGGGTAATAAACGCGCCATAAATGCCTGCCGTTTAACAATAACTTGTTCTACCAACTGCTTTTCAGATTGGAGCTGAGTCAGATCTTTCTGTTTTGCCTCAAATAACTGGATATTTTTTCCCGCTTCTTGAGATTCTTTACGCTGCTCTTTTTTAGACTCTTTAAGTCGATTCAACTGCTCCTCTTTTGTAATCAACTCCCGCTTAATATTCTCAAGCGTCCAATGGTAATAGCCCTCATAAGCAGCAATAAAAAGTGGGACAGTTAACACTCCCATAAAGACTTTAAAGTTTTTACTGCGATAAAAAGGATCTGGCGGCGGCATACCCGCTAGTGGAGCTAATAAGAGTGGTGATGCCCCCAAAAAGTGTTGGGCAACACCAAGTTCACATAACAGCGCCTCATCATTAAGTTGCGTACGACTGACTAACGACTCTGGTGTAAGCGCCAAAACAGTTTCAAGATATGAGATCTGCTCTGAATAAGCATGATTAAAATCAGCAACAAACCAACGTGCTATATCAACAAAAGCCCCATTGCCTATAAGGTCGGCCACCGCTGAGATATCTACCGGCTGGTTAGAACACTTAATCATGGCAGCATCTAATACACGGCCATTAGAAAGTACCGCACAATAGATATAAGCTTGATGAAATTCAGTTAGCAGAATGGTTTCATCACTCTCACCCACTAAAGGTACTGTCGAGCCAGCAAAAGGATAAACCTGTCTTAAATTAAGACGAGGTACATTAGCTGAACCACTTATTTTTTTGACAGCTTCCAACCATTGTTGATGCTGGGCAATAGGCATAGAAGTACATAAATATTTTTTGACTGCATCGCTCCCATCCAGCATCCCCGCTGAATCAGACGCTTTTTCTAATTGAGGCCGCCATTGAGTGAGTAAGCGTTGATCAGATAACTGCAACTGCTGTTGAATATGTAAGCATTCTGAAATCTGCTCTTTGGATACCATCTGTTCACGAAGAGCAACCTCACCATACCGCATCGGACCTCGCCCACTCGGCTGTGCCGCCATATTCTTTTCTTCAGCCACCAAAGTTGTTAGTGCCTCGCGCTGCTCAGCATTTATATAACCGCGCCCCATCAGCAACCAACCTAAGTCCCAATTTGGCGATTGAGTTGCAACAATGCCTTCCATCTCCCAACGCAGCATCTCCAGAAGATTGCCTTTATCTTCAGATTCAAAACTCTCGGTCACCTCAACCAAACCGGAGATCGCGCTAACATGCAGTAATAGCACTGTATTAGGCATATTTTTACCTAATACATTTTGCAACTGCTCAAAGACATCACCTAAAGCAGCAATAGGCTCAACCTTATGAGAGGTAACAGAAACTGTTACTTTTAATTCATCACGACTCCCATTAATAACTGTCGCTTTTAAATCAAAACCGTTGACTTTAAGAACAAGAATTCCTTTTCCCGCTGTTTTTTTATGAAGGAAAGACAACATTAATCAACCTCGAACTGTAAAGATGGTTGCGTAGAACGCGGGATAACTAAGAGATGGTCATAGCCTGTAATGTCATTAGCGTCATCAATCACAAAAACAGCATGCTGCCCTGCGGGAATATAAGTACTTGAAGGCGTGACACTAGCACCACTTTCCATCCACTCTGATGAGGTAAACAAGCGAGACCTTTCGATTGAAGGTACTCCCCCAGAAGCCGCAGCTACTGAGAAATAATAGGTCGTCCAACGCTCTGCTGGGGTGGAAACTGCTTTATTTTTAAAAACAGCTAGCGCAACTTTCTGAGGGTTTGCACTGTAATTCGTTACTTGAATATCAAGCTGATTCAAAGGTACCTGCCAATCTAAACTCGAAACTGCACCAGAGACGGATATATTGAAAGGTGAAGGATGTAAGCCATCATCCCCTTTAAAATTAAATTGGTAATCACCAATCGCTGTGCTGCTCACTTCAAAACCTACACCCCAACCATCTAAAAACTCGTTATTACTATCGACACCTTCTTGTAAATAAGCACCGCGATAACCTTTTAGCTGAGCATATGAGGAAGATGCTAAAGAACTACCTGAAGCACTCAACTTCAGATAAGGAGCAGTCGCTTGCCATGAACTCCAGTCATTGCCGCTATCCATATTCCAGACATCATTTTTTCCAATTAAAGGAAATAGCTCAGAAGGGTCTTGCGACGGCGTGCCACTGGTAGGCGGTAAAACGCCATTATCGACAACAAAGCCGGATAAAAGCGGTTGGTTTTGGTAGGTGGATTGATTATAAACAGCCCGCTCAATGAGCTTCATTTTAGCTAAAGTTTCATCATAACGAAGCTGGTTATCTTGGTTATCAATAAAGGCTAAAGGGGTACTGGCGATTAAACCGATAATGAGCATGACTAAAACTAATTCAAGTAAGGTAAAGCCTTGCTGCTTAAACTGTGTGCAACATCGATCGTTGAGAATCGATAAAGTGGGCATTAACGTAGACATAAGACAATATCATCCCCGCTACTGCTACATAGTAGATCTTTACTGCAATAATCGTCTTCCTCGTCATCTGTTTCAGCGTAATCACAGCTGTTGGGCTCATACACACCATTAGAACCCAAACTCACCAAACGAGCAGCTCCTGGTTTAATGGTATTGTCCTGTAAAAGCTCAAGGTCTATAGCCAGATAAGGTCGGCCAAAGCGATCTAGCCGAGAACTATCATCATCCTCAATTTTACGCCATTCAAATAGACAGTCTGATGTATAACATCCATCACGGCTGCGACTAACACCATTATCTACTGGGTAATGATCAAACGGGTCCGCAATAGCAATAACCGACTCGATGACGTCACCACCTGAAGCAATTAGGTTAGGTTCACCTGCACTGCTGCTATCATCGACGCTGGTTCCATTGGCCGCCAAATCATCACCTATATCTACATAAAGATATTTATGGCCACTTAAATAAGGTCCGCGCCAACCGCGGCGATAATCAATACTCCAGTCTGCGGCTGAGGCTGGCTTAATAAAAAGGAAAGAAAGGTCAGCAGGGGTGTCACGGGAAGGGATAAAATCGGTATCGGTATAGTAAGCATCAATAGCGTCACCCAGTTGTTGCATCTGGTAACGTGCCGCTTGCTCTGTGGCATCAGAGCCCACATCACGAAACGACGTGACAACACCACCGGCGATGACTAACAGCAGCGCCGCAACAACTAACATCTCTAATAAGGTAAAACCCGACTGATAACGGAAAACCGCTTTCCTAAAAGCATCGTCCTTGACACTTTTAGAAAAACGGTCTGATACACCACAGCTTGTACATCTGTCTACAAAATACATTTACTACCACATCATTTTTATTGTTTTTATAATGATGACTAGAGCTAACTAGTCAGTTTTTCTGTTAATTTTTTAATCAATATCTAAGTAACCTAGCTACCCAATTAAATAAGAAAAAAGGCAGGAGGGCTCCCCCCCCTGCCAACATCAGGAGTGATTACTCTTCTTCATTACCTTTTGCTTCGGCAATTTCGTCATCGTAAGCATCGCCGCCAGCATCCAGCACTGCTAGAATTTCAGCTGACTCATCTACAGTCCATTCGTCAGATGCATCACAATCAGTATCCCCAAACTCTGCTGTACCAGCAGTACACTCTGCGACTTTAACTGCTATAGAGAAGTGCCCATACTTATCTGGACCAACATTACCGTCACTTGGTGCACGACCTATGATGTTATTAATCAGGCTAGAATCTGGACCGATACCAAAGACAGCAACGACGTCACCCTCATCACCACCAATCTCTGCAGGCTCATCAAAAAATGCGATAGGAGCAACTGCTCCAGAAGCTGCGTTATTAAAATCAACTAAAGCACCCGCTCCGTATTCCCATTCCGTTCCATCAATCAAAGGGTCACGAAAAATAAGATTGGGTTTAGTAATATCAACTAGCGCAACATCATCAACACCGGTTGCAATGGCACCAGCTGTAACAACGCCATCACAAACAGCCAGCGTCGCGTAACGCAGGCCGGTAAGGCCAGCATCAGCCATATTATCCCAGACAGGATCAGCCACATCGACACCAATAACTTCTAACTTATCTGCAATGTCACCGGTAAGACCACCGTTTACACGGGACACATTTGAGTTATCACCACTGTTACTAAGAAGAATTGCACCCGTCGCGGTTCCTGCACCCAGCGTTGCACTTAAGCCATCAGCATCCACTGCCATATTATCAATACAGATCAGTGACTCCAGCTCATCCGGTAGCAAACGTTTCTCGGTAGTTTTGAATACCTTCATACCACTCTCTAAAGTTGCCATGGTATGAACAGCAGTTGCTTGGGCAGCGCCTTCCTCTTTACCATCAAGAGAGGAGATAACTGCACCGGCGATAATGGCCAAGATTGCCACTACGACCAAAAGCTCAAGCAAGGTAAAACCGCCCTGCTTCGCTTGTAATTTTTCACCCTTACTACGCAAATCTGCGTCTTTAACTTGGGATAAGTCAGCTTTCTTAAATTTAGCTATCGTATTTTTTATTTTTTTAGTATTCATCTTTTTTCTCAATACATTTACCGCATCTGTCTCGTACAGACTTTTGGATTTCTATTTTTATTTTTAGAAGATGCAAACCCTCATTGCACTCTTATCTCATATCTATTTTTTACACATCAACAACAAAGCGGTATTGCTTACCACAATGCAAAATAACTTCTTTTTGCTGACGTTTAAGAATTTTCGTTTCAACACGTATTTCGCCAAAGCCATCGTGACTTAACACATCATCGAATAGCTCAAGTAACTTCTTTTTAGCCAACTCAGCGGTTTTATGATCAGCTTGCACAGCACAGCTCCAACCTTTATTTTTTTAAATTCTGTACGCCTACAAAGAACGGGCTTATACATCTGGCTTTTTATGATTTTTCATAGTAAAGATGAGCGCTAAGTAAAAACATTGTATTTAGGAAGAAGCCTTACAAACTTTCGAATATTCTTTTCTCCCAATCGGCTCGGGAAATATTCCCAAGCCTTTGTGAAAAAGTAATTTATCAAAACTGAGTTGATAGCTATGCACACCTACTGCTACCTATAGCTCTTACCTTCCCCGCACCATCTAAAAATTTATGTGTCCGATCATATATTCATAAATAAATTGGGTGTTATAGGAAAAATTCCTTTTTTAAAAATCTAGCCATTTTTTTATTCGACTTACAGCTAGCTTTGATAAAACAGCTTTTCTCAAATTTGAGTGAGAAAAACCAACCTAGATCTCTTAAAGGATCAGGTACAAATATGGAAAAAAATCCTATAACCCATTGATTTCCATATATGAGATATAGGTAATCTTAAGACGATCAGAAAGAAGCTAAGGGGAGAGACAAGAAAGAACAGTAGCTTTATATAAGACATACAAAGCCCAAAAAAGAAGCCAAAACAAGCTTAAAGAGCTAGAGCCTTCAACTTATTCCAGCTTCAATTGATTGTGAATTAACCGGAAAACTACTAATTAGATAAACTATTTAAATAAGCCTTATCCGATATTTCAGTCCATGCCCGTGCTTTAGCCATATAGGCTGCTTGAGAGTCCTGAATACGTTTCGCTAACGGATCCTTTCCTGCATGCTCAGCTAACAGTTCATTATTCTCTTTTTGCATCGCCTTAATAACGTCCGTAGGAAACGACTTAATCTGAATATCCGGGTACTCACTTTTCATACTTGACCAGTTAGCTGCCGATTCATGCTGAGTATTAATATACATATCATAAGCAGCCAAGCGCATCGCAGTTTTTAATATCTGCTGGAGATCCTTAGGCAATCGAGAGAATGACTTTTGATTGACTAAGAACTGCAACTCACTCGCAGGCTCATGCCAACCTGTATAATAGAAAGGCGCAATTTTATGGAACCCCATTCTCAGATCAAGCGACGGTCCAACCCACTCAACAGCATCAATTGTACGTCGCTCTAATGAGGTATATAAATCACCAGGCGCAATATTGACCGGCTTAGCACCTAACTTGGCCCAGATCTCTCCGGCAAAACCCGGAATACGTATTTTTAGCCCCTGTACATCTTCAAGCGAATTAATCTCTTTCTGGAACCAGCCACCCATCTGTACTCCCGTGTTCCCACCAGGAAAAGAGTACATCCCAAAGGGCGCATAAACCTCGTTCATTAACGATTGGCCCTCGTCAAAGTAGAACCAAGCATACTGTTCAGGTGCAGTCATTCCAAAAGGCATAGTTGTAAAATAAAGGGTATTAGGCACCTTACCTTTCCAATAATATGAAGCCGTATGGCCAATATCATACTGACCCGCTCGGACCATATCGAATACACCAAAGGGGGCTTTATGTTTATTACTGGAATCAATTCTTATCTTCAGCCGGCCATTGGACATAACCTCAGCCAATTGCACCATGTGGCGGGAAGTTTCACTTAATATAGGGGTATTCGTGCCCCATGTTTCGGCCAACTTTAAACGATAAACTTTATCTTCTGCGTGCACCAGCGTAGTAATCAGGAAACAACAGCACAGTACAATACCGTTCTTTATTCTCTCTACCCACATCTACCTATATTCCTAAGCATCATTAAGTGATTAAAGCCTGCATAGTAATATGCTAAGCCCTACCTCTCAAATCAAACACAAAAATTAGATAAAAAAATGCCCCGTAAAACGAGGCAATTAATCAGCTCATATAACAGAGCTGAACATGGGAATGGATTATAAAATGGGCTATTACTAGCCCATAGCAATACAACCGCCAATACACCAGCTATCTTTAGGAAAGCCCGTAGAAAGCAGGGAATAGAAGTATTGAAACAACAACAGCTACCTGCATTATGATAAACGGCATCACACCTCGGTAAATATCTATTGTAGTGACTTGCGGCGGTGCAACCCCTTTAAGATAAAATAGACTAAATCCAAATGGAGGCGTTAAGAAACTAGTCTGTAGGTTCATCGCAATCAAAATCGCAAACCAAACCGGCGCTATACCAAAAGCATCCGCCACAGGCGCAAGAATTGGTACAATAATAAAACTGATCTCTACAAAGTCGATAAAGAAACCTAATACCAAAATAGCCAGCATAGATAGAATCAAGAAGCCTGTCGCACCACCCGGCAGATCAGATAAGATCTCTTCTACAATGTAATCACCGCCTGTATAGGTAAATGCCATAGAGAACGCGGTAGCGCCCAATAATATAGCAAACACCATCGCCGTCACTTTAACGGTTTCTTTAGCTGAGTCTAAAACCATTTTCCAGCTAAACTGACGGTAAAGTGCAGCCAGAACAATCGCACCAACACCACCTAGTGCAGAAGATTCTGTTGGTGTAGCAATACCAGCAAAGATAGAGCCAAGAACGATCAAAATTAATGCTAGCGGCGGAATAATAGCGATCAACGCTTTAGTATATTGCTCGCGTTTGTTCTTCACATCATCATCTAAAGGCAGAGCTGGAGCAGCTTCTGGCTTCAAATAACTATAAATCAAGATATAAACAACGTAGATACCGATCAACATTAGACCAGGCCCCACTGCGGCTTTAAATAGATCACCAACAGGAATACCAAGTACGTCACCTAAGATAATTAGAATGATCGACGGTGGAATAATCTGACCTAAAGTACCTGACGCACAAATAGTTCCGCAGGCTAGAGATTTGTCGTATTTATACTTCAGCATAACAGGCAAGGAGATCAACCCCATCGCCACAACCGATGCACCTACAACACCTGTAGATGCGGCTAAAAGCGCACCGACTAATACAGTAGAGATCGCTAAGCCGCCGCGCACCCCACCAAAAAGCTTACCCATCGACTCAAGCAACTGCTCAGCCAATTGAGTTTTTTGTAAAACAATCCCCATAAAAATAAACAGAGGAACCGCCATCAATACCGTATTTTCCATAATGCTCTGAATACGGAATGGCATAAAAGCGAACATTTCTGCGCCTTCGGCAAAGACACCGAAAAGCAAAGCAACGCCACCAAAAGTAAAAGCAACTGGGAAGCCGACAAGCAGCATAAGCAGCGCCACCGCGAACATGACAATACCAATCATTACTAAGGCCTCTTAATGTTGTGGGGGTTGATAATCGTCTGCCTGGCTATTACCTAGGTAAACGTTTAAAGATTTAAGGAATAGACCCACACCGCTAATTAACATAGCGAAGAAAGCAAAAGGAATTACAGATTTAATAAGCCAGCGATAAGGTAGGCCACCAGGATCACCCGATGTCTCGCCCAGCTCAAATGCCTCACGCGCAAAATCAACACCATACCAGCCCACTAACGCGCAGAAAGGAAATAACAGTATCAAGCAACCTAACATGTCAATTATAGCTTTAGTCTTTGCACTGAGGCCTTCATAAATAAGATCCACACGTACATGTCCGCCGGCCTTTAATGTATAAGGTACGCCTAAAAGAAAGACAGCAGCGTAAAGGTGCCACTCCATCTCCTGCATCCCTATAGAAACATCATTAAAAACATAGCGCATAACAACATCGATAAAGACATTGAATAGCATTAACACAAATAGGACTGCAGAGATCTTACCCATCAGCTCTGAAAAGCTGTTGATCACCTGCTCCAGTCTCAATAGAAACATGCTAGCTCCAAGAAAAAATAGATAATGGCACCCTGAATAGGGACAACACTCAAAATACCAACGGAGGTTCTTTAACTTTAGATAATAAAGGGTAACTAAATAATTAGTCACCCTGTGGAACAACGTAATTAAATAAGACCTGCCCCTTCAACAGGCCTTATTAGAGATACGCTTAGTCAGACAAACTGTTCAAGTAAGCTTTATCAGAGATATTAGTCCACACACGGGCTTTAGCCATGTATGAAGACTGTGATTCTAAGATTTTCTTAGCTAATGGATCAGCCGCTGCTTTCTCTGCAAGCAATTCATCATTTGCTTTACGCATTGCTGCGATAACTTCTGGCGGGAAAGTTTTAACCTGAATATTTGGGAACTCAGATTTCATGCTAGCCCAGTTCTCTGCAGATGCATGGTAAGACTGAATGTACATATCATACGCTGCAGTACGCATAGCCGTTTTCAGGATCTGTTGTAGATCAGCTGGTAACCTTGCGTATGCTTTTTTGTTGATAAGGAACTGCAACTCTGTAGCAGGTTCATGCCAACCCGTATAATAGAACGGTGCAATTTTGTGGAAACCCATACGTAGATCAAGTGATGGGCCTACCCACTCAAGCGCGTCAATTGTACGGCGTTCAAGCGCTGTATATAACTCACCTGGTGGAATATTCGTAGGTTTTGCGCCTAGCTTAGCTAGTACTTCACCTGCGAAACCTGGGATACGCATTTTCAGACCTTGTAGGTCTTCTAATGAATTAATCTCTTTCTGGAACCAACCGCCCATCTGGTTACCGGTGTTACCACCAGGGAAGGACATAAGGTTATATTTACCATAAACCTCATCCATTAGTTCCTGACCACCACCATGATAGAACCAGCCGTACTGTTCAGGCGCAGTCATACCAAAAGGCATAGTAGTAAAGTAAAGGGTATTTGGCACTTTACCTTTCCAGTAATAAGACGCGGAGTGACCCATGTCATACTGTCCAGAACGTACCATGTCAAAAACACCGAAAGGCGCTTTATGCTTATTCTTAGAATCAATAGTAATTTGTAAGCGGCCGTTAGACATCTTATTTGCTAAATCAGCCATATTCTTTGGCGCATCGCCAAATATTGGGAAATTCGTTGGCCAAGTTTCGGCAAGTTTCAACTTGTAAACTTTATCAGCCGCCATTGCAGGCATGGCCAATACAGCTGTACACGCTGCTGCAGTGATCAAGGTTTTTTTATAAGTCATTTTGAACATTTTTATTATCGCCCTCTAGCTATATAACTGCGTTTGAAAAACCGTCAAAAAGATTGGTCGTAATGGTAAGAGGATCTCCTGCCCAACACCACTACGACCACAAATAGCACAATCTGCTAAGAATCAATCGGCTAAGAATCGATGATTCAGCCTAAACAGTATTACATAGAAGAGTCCACTCTCCCATTAGGATTACTGCGCAAGCGATTAGCTATGAATACTTAGTTATCCTACGTAGTATTACGTAGTACCTGAACTATTTTATTGAGATGGAATATTTTTTTAGCTTATTAATATCAAGTTAGTCTAGACTAGGTTTATGAATAAGATAGCTAGATTTTCTATATGCCATCATAAAAGAAACCTCACCTATGGTGTGCGGGGACTATTGTTATTTTTATTCATTATCGTTTTCCAGCTATCCAGCATTCCTTCCACATCCCCCCTATCCCATTTAATTCTATCATCCGAAACCAATCTTCAATCGTCTGCACTTTCCTTTACAGCTATTGATAATGATTATGATGACTTCACCGTTATCCATTCAACGCTGCTACATACGCCATTTCCGCCACTACAAAAAGCAGACCTAACACAAAACCATAACCTAAGTCACAAAAAATGGCTTAAACCCTTGCCACAAGCCCCACCACAATACAGCTAGTACAAATACTTTTAAGCTTTTTATCTTTTTTTGTGCTGCCACTATTGGCGAGGATTTCACAATGAAAAATTACAACGAACTGAATACAGTATTTTTAGAAGCGTCAGATCTTGTTATGCGCCCTGAAGAGCTAACTGAATACACCTTAGAAACACCCGCTATAACTATTTTAACTGACTTCTCACATGTCCAGCCGCTATCAATGGAGCTAGATGTATCTATAGATGATGCTCGCCATATGATGCGTAAAGTGCATGTACGGTCAGTATTAGTTATCGATTCTGATGAAAACTTTAAAGGCTTCCTTACACTTGCAGATCTGGAAAGCCGATCAGCCCTGAGTGTAGCAACAACCGCAGGTATCAAACGCCAGGATATCTCTATTCGAGATGTAATGACTCCACGCGCCCAACTAAAAGCTATTCCTTTATCAGAAATTCAATCCGCTAAAATAGGCAACTTATTACAAACACTGAAACATGAAGGTACACCCCATATCCTTGTTGTTGATACTTCAAACCATTCTATTCGTGGTGTGATCTCCAGCAGTGATATTGCACGCCGCTTGAATATCTCCGTTGATATATCCAAACGCGTCAGTAGCTTCCAAGAGGTGGTTGGCCTCCTAGCCTCAGGACAGGAGTATTAGATAGCGCAGAGCTATAACCCTTTTATAAATAAACCTCCTACCTAGGAGGTTTTTTTATAGCTCGCTTAAGCATTAGGCACAGATTTCACGTTTCTTTCACATCACTCACGATAACCTTCGCGCTTTAATCAGCCATTGTAGTGATCTGATATGACGCAACGTGCAACACTTTCTCAGTTATTGGTCGCCTTACCAAGTATCCATAGAACAACTCTTACGCTGCTCTCCGCTACTACACTCACCCTGTTCTATAATGACGCGCTCTGGTCTCTTATCCTTAAAACCCCCTTTGATAATGTTTTAGACCAACTCTTATTTGACGGCTCATTTTTCCTATTTATCTTTCTTATTTTTAACATCCTTCTTACTTTAATCAGTGTTTCATATATTCAAAAACCGATCATCGTACTGATTATTCTATCCGCAACAGGCTGTAACTTTTTTGCAAGCCACTACGGCATTATGTTTGATCGGAGTATGATGCAAAATTTGATGGAAACAGATAGCGCAGAAGTCGTTGAACTGATCAATTTTCATTTTCTTATCAACCTGCTGTTTTTTGGAGCCATACCCGCAACGCTCATTACACTTATACGCATAAAACCTACCAGCATCAGTACAGGGCTAAAACATAAACTAATTAATATTCTGTTATCCGTTTTGCTATTAACCGCTGTGATACTCTTAGCCTATAAAGACTTCTCTTCTGTTTTTCGCACCCACCGCGAGATCCGAAACTTAATTATTCCCACCAGTTATCTGTATTACGGTAGTCGATATTTATCCGGTGCCTATGATTTAAATAATCGTTCCCTACAAACAATCGGATTGGATGCATCCTCTGGTCCACTACTCAACAGTGCAACAAAAAAAGTAGTGACTGTGGTCGTGGTCGGAGAAACAGCAAGAGCGATGAACTTTTCTTTAAACCACTACGGGCGCGAAACAAATCCTGAATTATCTAAAGAAAATATTATTAATTTCTCACAGACCTATTCATGCGGTACCAATACCGCCGTATCTGTTCCCTGTATGTTTTCTGATATACCACGTAATAAGTTTGATAATGCGACCGCTCAATCCCGCGAAAATGTTTTAGATGTACTTTCCCATGCAGGCATCAATGTACTTTGGCGTGATAATAACTCTGGCTGTAAAGGTGTTTGTGAACGTATCCACCAACAAACTCAAAAGGAATATAGATTAGAGGCGGATTGTAATGCAGGGGAGTGTTTTGATGAGATGATGCTAAATAATCTTTCTTTGTACCTTAACAGTACAGATGAAAACACTATGATAGTGCTTCATCAACACGGCAGCCACGGCCCATCCTATGCACATCGCTACCCTAAAAAATATGAACAGTTTACGCCTGTATGCGAAGGTTCCGATTTACAATCATGCAGCCAACAACAAGTCATTAATGCTTATGACAATACAATCCTTTATACCGATCACTTCCTCGCTAAAGTGATCAACTTTTTAAAACAGCACAACGATCAATATATCACTGCAATGCTGTATGTTTCCGATCACGGAGAATCACTAGGTGAAAGCAATCTTTATCTACACGGACTGCCCTATTTTATTGCCCCCGAAGAGCAAACGCATGTGCCATTGATCTTATGGTTATCGGAAGCATACAAAGCGCAATTCAATATCAATAATGAATGTCTCAGTAAACAAGCGAGCAGCAAGCTGTCTCACGACAATTTATTCCACTCAATTTTAGGTTTTATGGATATTCAAACCACCTCAAAAAATAAAGCGTTAGATATATTTTCTAAATGCAGAAACGTTCAGAAAATTGCAGGCAGATAATGAATAACCACTTTTGGTACAAACATTTAGGCTTACCACTGTTGTGCTCAATCTTATTATTTTCTGCAATAGCCTACTGGCAGTTAGATATATCGTTAGCTAACTATGTTTATATACTGGAAGGCAGGCAGTGGCTCTACAAAGACCATTGGTTTTTCTCAACCGTTTTACATACTGACGCACGTAATCTGATGATATCGCTATTATTAATCGTGTTTATAAGCTTAATATCATCGTTTTTTGTACCTCAGCTTTTACCCTTCAGGAAAGCCATCGTTTATCTACTTTTATCAACAACCCTATCCGCTCTGCTCATCACTACAGGTAAACACTTTAGCCAAATAGACTGTCCTTGGGATTTAGTGAATTACGGCGGAAAACTACCGTTTATCTCATATTTTCATGCCCGTCCTGAATGGATGCCTGATGCTCAGTGCTTTCCAGCTGGGCATGCATCTGCTGGCTATGCGTGGTTCGGGCTCTATTTCTTGGCCTTAAAGTACTGTCCTCAATGGAAGTGGCTTATATTAGGCGGCATCCTCTGTTTAGGTCTTTTATTCGGCGCTGTGCAGCAGCTACGCGGTGCTCACTTTATCTCCCATGACTTAGCCACCCTAACGATCTGCTGGTTAACCGCATTATTGCTTTACCCATTATTTTTCTCAGGTAAAGTAAATAGACTTATTACCCCTTTCTTAAATCGAAAACCGCTTAAACACTCTTAGAATAGGCCGTTGTATGCATATATTGCTTACCGATGATGACCCCGATATTTTATCAACAATAGCGGATCATTTAGAGCTACATAATATGACGGTAGACTTCGCCTACAACGGGGAGCAGGCGCTTTTCTTACTCACAGATAATCATTACGATGTGATCGTACTTGATATCATGATGCCCAAACTTGATGGGCTCCTGACCTGCGAGGCGCTTCGGAATCAGGGAAATACCACTCCTGTACTAATGTTGACAGCTCGCGATACTCTGGACGATAAAGTAACAGGGTTTCAACAAGGTGCTGATGACTATCTTGTAAAACCTTTCGCCATGCGTGAGCTTATATGTCGTATAGAAGCCCTTGGACAACGTATATCACGTAATAAAGCACGGACAATCCACTTTGGCGAGTTAGAACTCGATCTAGAGCAAAAAAATGCATGCCGTGCAGGACAACAATTACACCTCAATCCACTGCAATTTCGTTTACTAAAACTCCTTATAACTCAAGCCCCGAAAATTGCCAACCGCGAGCAAATAGAACAAACATTGTGGCAAGATAATCCCCCTGATAGCGATGCCCTGAGAAGTCATTTTTACCAACTACGTAATATCATTGATAAACCCTTTACTTACCCGATGTTAGAAACAATACGCGGCGTCGGTTATCGCTTAACAGATCATCAAGCGGGAGATGCATCGTGAAGTTAAACTATACCCAACGGCTTATTGTCTCTGTCAGCCTTTATACCTCACTCTTATTTTGCCTTTCACTCGGCGCTGCTTGGTTTACGTTTGAAAGCATTGAAGAGAGTGAATATGAAGCGTCAGCTTTACAGGTGAATCGTTTAATCAAATCGTTAATGAGCACTACACCTGCTCTCGAAAGTTCCCATCCACAAAACGGTATAGGTTTATATCTATCAGATTCAGCACTTCCCAAAGCATATACAAAGTTCAAGCAGCCGGGCTTGTATACTTTAGCCAATGGGGATGAACTCATCATGGATTACCACCCCATTAGCCAGCAACCTTATTACCTGCTTTTAGCGCCTCCCCATCAAGACGAAGAAGGTATAAATAATGAGTTTTCTGATTTAATCGTACTGCTTATGGGCCTTATTATGGCAACCTTTGTTTCAGGTGGTATGGCTTGGTTTTTAGCAAAACGGCTTGCTCAACCAGTTATACAGCTCAAACAACAAATCAATCAAATCGAAACCCAAAATCTACACCTGACGGTGATGGAGCGGGATGATGAAGTTGGAGAGCTCAGCCGATCAATTTCATCTTTAGTTACGCGAATAGATCAATTTACCCAAAGAGAACAAGAGTTCACGCGCTTTGCCAGCCATGAGCTACGCACCCCCATCACCATTTTAAAAGGCAATATAGAGTTACTTAATTCAACACTCACACCGAGCCTAGCAACAGACAGAGTGCTAAAACGTATGGAGAAAGCGACAGATCGGATGTCCGCGTTAATTCATGCCTTTTTATGGTTAAGTCGAGAGGGAGATGATTATGAGCAGGAAGAGAGCCTTATAGATTTAACTCAATTTAAATTACTAATAAGCGATTGCCTGCAACATATTCCCACCGAAGAGACGGAAAGAATTAAGGTTGATGGGGATACAATCGCTTGGCTTAGTAACCGGTTCCTTATATCAATACTACTCGACAATCTAATCCACAACGCCCTGAAATACAGCTCAGGTGATATTCATATTACGGCGCATAATGATCATTTCACCGTCTCAAACGCTCCCATAAAAGTCACGAACCACTCATCAACAGGCTTAGGGTTACTTATTGTGCAACGTATCTGCGAAGCTAAAGGCTGGCAGTATGCAATAGAATCAAACGATGACCGTTTTAAAGTCGTTATTAAATGTATTCAAGAACCTCAAGAGTTAGCAGGTTAACTACAAACCGAAACAGTAGTTTGAGATCAACCTTACAAAATCACACTAGGCTAGACGATCGCTCTTTACTCCATCACCAATCTTTTACACTTTTAAGAAACCCTTAAGAAAGCAACGCTAATTTATATGTCATCAACTAATGGAGATGGCATATGAGTGTTGTAATGCTCAAACCCAGCGAGCAATTTATTCCACAATCAGATCTTCTTTTAGTTTCTCGTCATGAGAATAAAGAGATGGTCAGGCGATTTGCGGAGGCTCGCTTTAAAGCGGCATATAACGCCGATGTAAATGACTTTCTTCCCCATATGCTTGCACTACTAGATAACCAGCTAGCCGTCCAAGCATCTGTGGGTTATCAATCAGCGGAATCACATAGCCTCTATCTCGAACATTATTTAGATCAGCCAATTGAAGATGCCATTGCCGCTCGGCTAAATATCGATAAACCTCGTCGTAGTGAAATACTGGAAGTAGGTAACCTCGCATCGCTCTCCCCTGGGGCGACGCGACGGTTAATTCTTAACTTAGCCTGTCATTTTCAAAAGCAAGGTTATAAATGGTTAGTCATCACCGCGACCTCTCACGTCAAAAATAGTTTTGAGAAACTCAATATTGGCTTAGACCTACACAAGGTATGCAAGGCGGATGCGAGTGCAGTTATCGATACAAATTCAAATTGGGGGAGTTATTACGAACATAACCCAGAGGTTTATATAGGCGATATAGATGCCGGTATTAACGTACTCAAAAACAACCCTGTCATTGGCAAACTGCTCGCCCGTTTAAAAACACCAGTGAGCGACTGTGCCGTATCAATCACTCATAACTCAGCGGTAAAAGAAGGAACAGTCGAGTGAGTCAATTATTAAAAAAGATACAAGCTTACTCAATATCCCAACCTGATAAAACAGCGTTTAAGAGTCACTTAGGTCAAATCAGCTATGCTGAGCTCTATAAACAAGTAGAGTCACTTGCAACACACTTAAAACAGACTCACTGCGCTATTTTAGGTATTTGGGCGGACAACTCCCCCCAGTGGGTGATTACTCAGTTAGCAGCGATGTCTGCAGGTATTAATGTAATCCCGATGCCCATATTTTTTAGTCCCTCTCAAGTACAACACCTGATTAACAGCGCAAATATTGAGCTGATTGTTTTAGATGAACGATTAAAATTAGCCTACCCACAAGTTGATTTTGAAAGCTATACGAACGCTCAACTCCCATTACCTAGCGGCTTATCCGCTTATCAAAAATCTACTCATACAGGCAGCACGACTAATTTAAGCACAGCATTGGTCACCTTCACATCGGGCAGCACGGGCACGCCAAAAGGAGTGTGTATAGATTTTGATTTGATTGATCAAATGTGTAGCTCTCTACATTCACTCACCCATAACCTAGGTGTACAAAAACACCTCTGCCTGCTACCTCTTGCTGTCATGCTAGAAAATATTGCAGGGGCATTTTTGCCACTTTATGCGGGTGAAACTATTGTAATTGATAGCTCAGAAATCACAGGACTTAGGGGCTCATCACAGTCAGACATTCAGCAGCTGGGTCTGTACCTTAGTGCGGAGCAACCGCATAGTTTGATTGTAACGCCGGAGTTACTGAAACTTTTACTCCTACTAAAGCAGCAAGGCCAAGCGCTCGATTATTTAAAACTTGTTGCGGTAGGTGGCGGCAAAGTACCAAAACGCCTACTCCAACAAGCCAACGCCTTAAATATTCCTGTTTATGAGGGCTACGGTTTAAGTGAATGCGGCTCTGTAGTTGCACTCAACACACCTAACGCAACCAAACTAGGAAGTGCCGGTAAGCCTCTGCTTCACTGTAATGTAAAGATATCAGACAGTGGTGAGATACTGGTCTATGGCCCGCATATGAGTGGATACCTAGATGAACCGGTATCAGTCTCTGACCACATATCAACAGGTGATCTCGGTTATATAGATGAAGATGGTTTTCTCTTTATTACAGGTCGTATAAAAAATATCCAGATCAACAGCTTTGGTCGCAACTTCAGTCCAGAGTGGATTGAAGCTGAAATCAACGGTTTATCCGGTGTCATACGATCCGCTATTTTCGGGGATGGTAAACCTTATATCACGGCGCTCATTCAAACTATACCCGGAGTCAGTGAGTCTCAGATTCAACAGCAGATTCAACAGTTAAACCAATCACTCCCCGATTACGCCCAGATCAAAGCCACTCTACCTATGTCGGCTGAAGTACTTACCAACCACGGATTATTAACCGCTAATGGTCGAATCAAGCGGGAAACCATTAAACACTATTACGCACAGCAGATTGAAGACTGCTACCACAGCGTCACTATATAACTGTAGGAAAAATAACATGGTATTTTTTGATAAGTTGTCACAAGAAACAGTAGCCGCTCAGCACGCCTTTCTAGAGCGCCCTATTATTCAACAAACACTTTCAGGGGATATTTCACTTGCTCGTTATCAAGCGTTTTTAACTGAAGCCTACCACCACGTTAAGCACACCGTTCCTTTGTTGATGGCCTGCGGTTCTCGATTACCTGAAGATTTCAACTGGCTGCAAAAAGCGATTGCGGAATATATTGAAGAAGAGATTGGTCATGAACAGTGGATTCTTAACGATATAGAGCAAACCGGCCTAGACCCATTAAGTGTCAAAGTAGGCACCCCTTCCCTGCCCACTGAAGTAATGGTCGCTTACGCTTACAATCAAATCGACCGTGTACATCCACTTGCCTTTTTCGGCATGGTCCATGTATTAGAAGGCACCAGTATCGCGTTAGCCACTCACACATCCGAGTTAGTACAAGGCCGATTAGGTTTACCGGATGAAGCCTTTAGCTATCTTCGCTCCCACGGTTCGCTCGATATAGCCCATGTGAAATTTTTTGAAGATCTAATGAACAAAATTGAGTGCCCTGCAGCTCAACAAACAATCATTCATGCAGCACAAGTGTTCTATCACCTTTACGGTGAAGTGCTCTCATCAGTGGAAGGTGCAGAATGAGCTTAGAGACCAAGACCTCACTGATTATTGGTGCATCCGGTGGTATCGGTCAGGCCGTCGCTAAAAAACTGGCCGAACAGGGACAAAACCTTTTTCTATGCGGGCGTAATGAAACCGCTTTAGCAGACCTAAAAGCTAATCTTCTACATCAGGATCAACACACATTACTTATCGCTGATGTCGTCAGTGCGCAAGGCCGTGAAGCCATTGTAACTGAGGTTAGCAGATCGCCGATTGACACTATTATTAATGTAGCCGGTATCAATCAGTTAACTGCATTTGAACAACAAACAACAGAATCAATTGAAGCGATGATTCACACCAACCTCACTGCCATTATGCTACTGACTCACGACCTAATTCCCCTATTAGAAACACGTAGTAATAGCACCTTAGTCAACGTCGGATCCACGCTTGGCGCCATTGGCCTGCCCGGTTATGTAACCTATTGCGCATCAAAGTTTGCACTGCGCGGTTTTTGTGAAGCACTGTCCCGCGAGCTGGCAGACAAACCTATTAACATCAAATACTTTGCCCCTCGTACCACAGAAACCAGTATTAATTCCGATAGTGCTAACGCCATGAATACTGAACTGGGCAATAAAGCAGATAGCACTCAGTACGTTGCTAATGAACTGATACGTTTCCTCGAAACGGATAAAGATAGCTGTCACTTAGGTTGGCCAGAACAACTGTTTGTAAAAGTTAACGCTGTGCTGCCATCTATTATGAGCCAACAGTTAAAAAAACAACTTCCCATTGTCCGTAAATATATTGGCTAAGAGAGTTTTACTATGAAAAACCTATTTATCACTACAGCACTCACACTCTTCAGCATGTGTATACTTGCTGCACCCGTTGATGATGCGCGGCTCACACTACAAACAGAGTGGGCGCATATCAAATATGAGCTAGAAAAAGATCAGCAAGAGATAATGTTTAAATCCCTTGCGGAACAATCCGAAGAGACTCTATCCCAATTTCCAGAGTCGGCAGATATTATGATCTGGCGTGCCATTATTCTTAGCACTTATGCAGGCGAAAAAGGTGGTTTAGGTGCGTTAAGCTTAGTAAAGGAGGCTAAACAGCTACTTGAAAAGTCGATAGAGATTAATCCAACAGCTCTACAAGGTTCAGCATACACTAGCTTAGGAAGCCTTTATTATCAGGTACCCGGCTGGCCGATTGGATTTGGTAGTGATAAAAAAGCAAAAGTGTTTCTAACAAAAGCACTTGAAATCAACCCAGATGGTATTGATAGTAACTTTTTCAATGCCGATTTTCTGATTGAACAGCATAAAAAAGATGAGGCTAAAGCTTTCTTAGAACATGCTCTAGAGGCATCACCAAGGCCGGGCCGCGAGGTTGCTGATAGTGGCCGTCGCCTAGAGATAAAGGCACTGTTAGAAAAACTTTAAGCTGAGGGTTATTAACCAAACCATGAAGATATTACTTGTGGAAGATGATCCCTTGCTGGGTCAAGGTATCGCTGATGCGTTAACCTATCAATCATATATTGTTGAGTGGGTGAAAACCGGCAAGCAAGCGATTAGTTTTGCTAACGCAAGTCAATTTGATGTCATCATACTGGATCTAGGCCTTCCTGATAGGGATGGCTTAGATGTTCTGCAAGAGTTAAGAAATAATAAAATATTAACACCGATTCTAATCCTCACTGCGCGGAGCACTTCAGGCGAAAAAGTCACGGGGCTAGACCGTGGCGCAGATGATTATATGGTGAAACCTTTTGATGTACCGGAACTCATGGCACGATTGAGGGCCTTACAACGCAGGGAATCGCAACAGAAAAGCTCAATCATCACTCATGGCAGTATTGAGATCAATCCAGCCAACTTTTCTCTCTCTCAATATGGAAAACCTATACTTCTTTCCCGCCATGAATACGATCTGTTACTCCACTTAATCAATCGCCCAAACCAAGTATTTAGCCGTGAGGCTCTAGTGGATAAATTATATAACTGGGACAATGAAGTAAGCAGTAATACAGTTGAAGTCTATGTGCATCATCTTAGAAAAAAACTAGGCAAAGATATTATTAAAACCGTCCGTGGTATTGGTTATCAATTAGGGAGCACCTCAGAGTGAATTCCATACGTGCCTATCTAACACTCACCTTAGTCATCGGTATTGGCCTTGCCATTGCTGCCTCAATCGCCATGAGCTATCAACGTATCACTCACGAAACCGAAGAGCTATACGACGCGGAGCTGGCTCAAATCAGCCGAGTACTAGAAGCTGTACTAAGTATCGAGTTTGAATTTACCGGTGTACATATTTCAGAAACAACCCACGATAAACAAAAACTGATCATTTCACCTGAGATTATTGCGGAGGGTGAGTACAACAAAGATGGTCATAAATATGAGAAGAAATTAGCTTTTCAAGTTTGGAGCCGTAAAGGGGTTCCCCTACTAGGAAGTGGGGAAGATGATGCAGATTTGAGTTTTTCAGACCAGCCTGGTTATAGCTACGAAACCATTAAAGATAAACAGTGGCGAACCTTTGTTAGGTACAGTGAAACCTTATCTATTTGGATTAAAGTTTCACAATCCGTAGAGATACGAGAGGATGTAACCCATAAGATAGCCTCAGTTAACGCATCAATTTTATTGATCCTATTACCCGTAATTTTTATCTTGATCACCTTGATCGTACGAAAAGGACTTTCTCCACTTAATGAGATCAACAAGCAGATCTCATTGCGAGGAAATCACAACTTAACCCCATTAAGTTTCTCCTCTGTACCTAATGAACTGCAACAAGTCGTTGGATCAATCAACCATCTCATGTCTTCCCTCGGTGCCGCTTTAGAAAGACAAAAACGCTTCACCGGTAATGCAGCTCACGAGTTAAGAACACCACTAGCCGCGATAAAAGTTCACGCGCAAAACATGCACCCAGAGAATGAGAGGCTCACCAAGATTCAAACCCATATTATTTCGGGTATAGATAAACTAACCCACCTTTTCAACCAACTAATTACCTTAAGCCAAACTGAGTCCTCTACCGAACCCACCAAGAAAGAAAAGGTCGATATTAACGGTTTAGTTAATGAGGTTATATCCGAACTAAACAGTGTAATTAGCAATAAGCAGATCCTACTTAGCACACTTATAGATGAAAAAATTTCTGTTCAAGCAAATCAAGAAACACTCTCCATCTTACTGCGAAACCTAATCGACAATGCGGTTAAATATGTTCCAGAACGGGGAGAAATCAGAATAAAAGCAGAACAACTCAATGCTAAAGTTAAGTTTGTCATTTCAGATAATGGAATCGGTTTAAGTGATGAACAAAAAACACATGTATTTGAACGATTTTACCGAGCAGCAAGCCAAGATACCGACGGCTGTGGAATAGGTTTATCTATAGTCAAAGAGATATGTGACAGTAGTGGGTACAACATAACCTTAGCTGACTCAGATATTTATGAATCAGGCTTAACAGTCACATTAGAGATCCCCAACTAGCCTTTTTTGAGTCTTAACCCCTTAGATAAGATTTCTTCTACGGGGGCATATATCTGCCTTTACCCTAATCAATTAAAACAACGACAACAGTTTGAACAGGTAAAAAGCGCTAAAATTGAATATATCTTCCATGCCCCCTATAGGTGTATTCATCTAGGCATTGCTGAACCTTTTTATAAACCCTCAGATATCAATCTCTGCCAAGCACGCATCTGTTTGATTTATATGTTTTTTAGCTTAATCTTATGCCTAACGCCTAGGACTAGAGCCTTAAACTCACAATAACTAACCTAGCTCAAACCTGCCTTCCCTCTAATACTGTTATTATGCTGTCTAAAATGGGCAGGTTGCCAATGAGAGCGTTCTAAACCCGTTCCTATAACCTAACAAGAGATAAAACCTTTATATTTTGGTTATTTAACACTGCACCCCCTTGACACAACTGCGCTAGGGCGCCACATTTATAGTTACATCTAAATAGGTAGATCGGAATAGTTATGCTTCACTTAGATCCAGAAGAAATCGCAAAGCAACTGGCTGATTTGACAGGAGCTTTGACGACAGAAAATGATCATACCAAACTATTAGATCGTATTATTCTCGGTTGTATGCACCTGACTAATGCTGATGGTGGGACCTTATATACCCTGAATGAAGAGAACGAGAATGAGTTAGCATTTACTATATTGCATAACCGTTCTTTAGGTATTCATCGTAAACCTCACGATCTACCTGCGATAGATATTTTTAATTCTCAAAAGCAAGCATCTAAACTGGTGGTCGTTCAGACCTTTGTTCAGCGTGAAACCATTAATATTCCTGATGCTTATGAGTGTGTTGATTATGATTTTTCAGGCACACGCAATTTCGATAAACAACTAAACTACCATTCAAAGTCTTTTCTCTGTGTCCCCTTACAAGACCATGAAGGGGAGATTATCGGTGTTTTGCAGTTAATAAACGCCATTGATGAGAATGGGCAGATCATCCCTTTCTTAGCAACCCAGCAGCATTTAGTAGAATCTCTTGCCTCGCTCGCCGCAACGGTCCTTACTAAACGCCGTTTAATTGATGCCCAACGCCACCTTTTTGAATCATTCATTAAGTTGATTGGCCGTGCAATTGACCACAAATCCCCTGTTACCGGCAAGCATTGTGAGCAGGTACCAGAAATTGCGATGCTATTAGCCGATGCTGTAAATACGGCAACCCAAGGCGAATTCGCAAATAAAGCCTTTTGTGAAATAGAGATGTACGAGCTACGCATCGCCGCGTGGCTGCATGATTGTGGCAAGATCACAACACCAGAATATATAATCGATAAAGCCACCAAACTACACACCATGTTTGACCGTATCGATTTAATTGAGTCCCGGTTTCGTGAATATAAGCTTCATTTAGAAATTCAATTTCTTACCTTAAACTCGTCGATATCTGACAAAGAGCGCGCACTGGCCCACCTCCAATTAGAACAGCAAAAACAGAAACTAGACGCTGATCTCGATTTTATCAAACGCTCTAATGCTGGATCGGAGTTTATGGCTGATGAGGATATCGCCCGCGTCCTAAGTATTGCAGATATCAGCTGGGTTGATGTAGAGGGGAAAATCCGCCAACTATTGAGCAGAGATGAAACCGATAATCTATGTATTCGCAAAGGAACGCTAACTGAAAATGAACGTCAGATTATGCGGGATCATATTAAAGTCTCCATCGATATGCTGGAATCTCTGAACTACCCTAAACAACTGAAACAGGTACCCGAGATCGCCTGTAACCACCACGAACACTTAGATGGCAGTGGTTACCCTAGAGGTTTGAAGGCGGATGATCTCTCAACCCGAGCACGTATTATGTGCATCGCAGATATTTTTGAGGCACTCACCTCCCCCGATCGACCTTATAAAAAAGGCATGCTTTTATCCCAAGCCATGACTATTTTAGGCCGTATGGTAGAGGACAACCACTTAGATGGTGACTTATTCAAACTGTTTGCAGAAAGTGGGGCTTATCTCACTTATGCACAAAAGCATATGGCACCCCGCCAGATAGATACCTTTGATATCCACTCACTTCCTGGTTTGCAATAAACGCTCTTACTTACTGGTATGGCTAAAGACTCCGCACCAATCAGCGGGGAGTGCAGCATCTTTATATTCAGCAATACGGTGCAGATAAATCCG
Source organism: Neptuniibacter sp. 1_MG-2023 (assembly GCF_030547185.1). Taxonomy (GTDB): domain Bacteria; phylum Pseudomonadota; class Gammaproteobacteria; order Pseudomonadales; family Balneatricaceae; genus Neptuniibacter. Next base: position 110,053 of record NZ_JAUOQR010000004.1, on the reverse strand, counting down.
TGCCATTGTATCTTCTGTAGCTTGACATAGATAAGCCTCAAAAATATCCTGAGCCTCATCCCACTGTTTTGTCGAATAGGCCTGAATACCTTTTTGGAATAGATCGACTGCGTTTTTTTCATGTTGTGTGCACTGTTCACGTAACCCTATAGGCTCTAGAACATCCACCGCCTCATTACGACCTTTAACCTGCACTCTATCTAATTTACGGTATAGGTACTCAGGTACTTTTTGCGCTAATTCACCACTTACCAGCAACGGCGTACCATAATATTTAGTCAGCCCTTCCAAACGTGCACCTAAATTAACCGCGTCTCCCATGACCGTATACGCCATACGGAAAGAGGAGCCCATATTACCCACATTCATTAAACCACTGTTAATACCCATACCTACACGAACCGCGGGCAACCCCTCTTGCTCTAATTGCTGATTAAGTTCCGGCAACAGTGCAAGCATCTCTAACGCGGCTTGCAAGGCATGACGAGCATGATCTTCATCTTTAAGGGGCGCTCCCCAAAAAGCCATCACAGCATCCCCTATATACTTATCCACAGTACCGCGCTGCTCATGAATCACCTTAGTCATGCCCGTTAAATAGATATTCATTAAACGAGTTAACTGTTGAGGCGTCAGCTGCTCTGAAAGGCTGGTAAAATCCCGAACATCTGAGAAAAAAACGCTCATCTCCCGACTTTCACCAGAAAGCTGCACGGATTGATCCTGCTGACTTAACTCTTCCACCACCTCGGGCGGAATATACTGTCCGAACTGATTCGCCAATTGGGCTATATTTCGGGTTTCAAAAAAGTAACCTGTCGTTTGCTGAAAAAGGTACAACACACTAATTAAAATTAAGGTGTAACCCAGCGGAATTACCCATAATAGTTGCTGCCATGCATAGAGATTCAGAGCGATGACCACCCCACCAATGGCCAGTGTGATAATCGTTGATAAAAATACTGATAATCGAGGAATAACGATCGATAAGAGTAGACCGCAAAAAATAAGCTGGACGATCTCAACTCCGAGCGTGTAATCAGGTTGGTGATGAAAACTCCCATCCAACATGCCGGATAAAATATTGGCATGGACCTCCACTCCAGAGTAACGATTACTCATAGGTGTCACCCTAAGATCCAATAGACCCGCCGCACTTGTTCCAACTAAAACAATCGTGCCCTCCAGTAACTCAGGATCAGCAACCCCATTAATAATATCAGTAGCCGAAACGTAGGGAAAACTCCCTTGTGGGCCTCGATAAGGAACCAGCACTGCGCTATGTTGATCAACAGGGATACGTATGCCTGCTGCTTCAACGGCCACTAAAGCATTCCTCTCCTCTGTTGCATCCGTTTCAATAACCGGCAGCACCTGATCTTCCTCAAACAACGCTAACATCATAGCTAAGGCTAAGGATGGATAATATTGACCTTCAAAGCGCTGCAGTATAGGTACGCGTCGATAAACACCATCGGAATCAACCATTGGGTTATCAAAAAAGCCATTACGAACACCCTTACTTTGTAGCGCATTCAAACTAGAGATCACACCGTTCGCTTCAGGAATAGGCAACTCAGCTAAAGCGGGGTCTTCACCTATCACCGCTTTTCCTGGATGGCCTACTTGTAGCTGCTTAGTACTACGGTCAAATAGATAACCCAATACAACAGGCCTATCAGCTATTACACGGGCAAAATGAGCATCCGAGTTAAGCGTTTTAAGCAGCGTAGTTACATCGTGATCGGTACTTTTATTTTCAAAAAACTGTTTAAGCTCAACTAAATCAATACTTTGATCCGCTTCTGAAAACACCATATCAAAGCCTACGATGGCCACACCATAGTTATCAAATAACTGATCAACCATACGTGCTAACTTTGAACGATTCCATGGCCAGCGCCCTTCCGCAGCAAGGCTTTTTTCATCAACATCAACAATAACAATACGAGGATCTTTCTCTTTGGAAAGAAACTGACGTAAACGTAAGTCATAAAGGTCATGTTCAAAACGTTCAAATAGCTCAGGACGATCGCCGGTTACTACAGGAACTATCATTAGAATGGTGAGAAAGATACCCAACAATGTCCTGATTTTTCTTTGTCTCATAGACTACTCAGCAACAATTTGACGAAGCGAACCAAGGAGGCTCAATCCATTCGCCATAGGTTTTATTAGATTTATACTATATAAAAATAACAGTTTTATTTGCGCGCGACAGCTATAAAGCAGGTCAAATGTTGAACTTCCGCTACAGAGTCGAATATAGAAAGCGCACAGCTTTTTATAACCTGAAATTTCAAACTGATTCATTTGCTGCAACGGACTAATATCTGTATCTTGAATAACCGTTGGCGTTTATATAAAACTGTCGTACTCAGCAAAAGTTTGTTTTACCAAAAAGTCAGCACCTGCAACGATTTGGTTGTCCTATTTTTTTGCTGTCGCTTTTGTTAGACCCAACTACCATACTGTGCATAGTAGTGTACTTAATTTAGATAGCCACATCTGAGGTGGAACGTGAAGATCGACGTGTTAGGTTGTAGTGGCGGTATAGGTCAAGGCTTAAAAACTACAACATTTTTGGTAGATGATTCGTTACTGCTCGATGCAGGTACAGGTCTCGAACTACTAACAATGGAGCGTATGTTAAAAATACGCGATGTTATCATTACCCATGCACATATAGACCATATTATCGGCCTGCCTCTCATGCTTGCCACTATCTTTGATCAGCATAAAGAGCCTCTAAATATTTATGCACTTCCTGAAGTTATTGATGCTTTGAAGCAGCATATCTTTAACTGGACTATTTGGCCCGATTACACCTGCCTGCCTGAAAAATCGCCAATTATCCGTCTGCACAAGATCAAAAAAGGCGACAAGCTCTCTCTACAAGACAAAAACATTGAAGTGCTGCCCGCGCAGCACCCTACTCCAACGGTTGGCTATTTAATATCTGACGCAAACGCATCTTTTGCGTTTACCGGCGATTCAGGTATTAACGATGAACTTTGGCCTATATTAAATGATCGCAAACCGGATTTACTGATTATTGATGTCTCGTTTACCGACGAGATAGATGAGCTTGCTCGCTTAAGTGGGCACTTAACCCCAAGCCACTTACAAGAGCAATTAGCCCAGCTAAACCATGATTGCAAAATCATGATCACCCATTTAAAGCCTGGGTTTGAAGACACCATTATGCAACAGTGTCATCAACGGCTAGCTAACAGAAAGGTCGAACGTTTACAGCACAACCAACAAATCGATGTAAACGCTATTTAAACACCTCCGTTAGGCTACTCAGCTTCAAATAAGATAGTGCCTGAAATAGCAGCCGGCTGGCTATTCACTGCATTGATGCCCTCGGCAGCATAACTAGTGACGGCGCCCTCTGCGTTATCACCAACAAAGTCTAAACTCATATGGCCCGATAAATTGGTAGATACCGGGTTACAGCCGCCACCTGAACAACTCCCCGTCAACGCAACCTCTTGTCCATTTAAGACACTATTCAAAGAGATATCACCGCCAAGGCTTGGGTCGTCCCGTAGCACATAAGTAGCCCCGCTAACCTCCGCTTCAATGCCCACCTCGGTTAAAGCCTGCGCACCAAAATTCACCAGTAAATAGGTGCCACTATATGTATGCCCATCAGTACCCGTGACTGAAGAATAATCAGTTAACGTTCCAAGCGCACCAGTTCGATCTTGAGGGCTTGTGGCTCCACCATGCATACTGTCATAACGGTAGAGCAACGTGCCGGTTTTACTAGTAATAGTAGACGCTGGCGTCAAATCTTCACTGTACATAAAATGAAAGCTACCTAATGATGCAGTCAACCCACCATTCTCAACAACAGTATAACCGCTCGCCCAACGCCCCCAACTGACCTCTGCTGTGCCTATAGTTGCTTTATCTTGAACAACCACTGTACCAATAATAGGTGGAGCAGACACAACACAAGGTGAACAGGAGTCCGAATACAAGCTGCTTTCATCGTTAAAGACAACGCCAGTTACCAAATCCCCCCCTATCCACGAACGATCGACCGTAATATCGGAGCTACTATCATCACCATGAATACTGCCTGCAGAAATTTCTACGCCGCCAATAGAGGCCCCTACGCCACTTTGAGAGAACGCTAAGGCAACAACACTTTCATTCGGTGCGTTTTCACCACTACCGTTTGGGTCTGGTGAAACGATTGTGTTTTCACTATTCTCATCGGCCGCTAGTGCAACAGCCTCGTTCTCAGCCTCCGAGACGACAACCGTAGCTGCAGGCAAAGGCGCTGCCGGTGGTTTAGGAACGTCAGGGCGGTCGACCGTAGCAGGCGTTCTGAATCTATTTATCGCTCCTTCAGCACCCTCCAACTGAAAAGAGAAGCCTTTGGCAATATCACTCACTCCGTCTTTATTAGCTACGTAAATCGCACCATCATTAACGCTACCACTGACCCTATTACCTTGCTTATTAACGATAAAATCTGTTCCACGAATACCGATTGTCGCCACCACGGCATCGAGCTTGTAATCTTCCTTGTCCACTTTACCTATCTGACCAGAGATCGTTCTCATTCCGCCTTTTAACAACCGATAAACCGCTTTGCCATCTTCAGGGTTCGCCTCATCAAATTGATATTCAGCGATTTTAAATTCAGTACCCGGCTTTAATGATAAGCGCGCGCCGTCGGTGAATCGTATCTGTAAACGACCGGTATCTCCCGTTTTCAATAGATCATCCGCATATACATCGGATTTACGCTTCAAAACCCGCTGAGTGCTTGCAGATTCCGCTGTATTCTGGCCAAAACTTAAAATGACGGTGCCTACGCTTTGAGGCGCAGCAGAAGCAAAACTAGAAAAAAGTATAAATAGAGCCGCCGTGACATAGGTTTTCATATGCTAAATCTCACTGAAAGTTATAACGCAAACCCAGCATTGCTTGCTGGCGGTCATATTCATAAAGCTCAATATTGGAGTCTATATCGGTAAAACTATAATTAGCTAGCACTGTCCAGGAAGGCGCAACCATCCACTCCATGTTCAGATTAAACATGGCAAAATCATCCTTGCGTTTAATATTATAGATCCAATCTTTTCCTTTATATTCGCTGCGCTGATAAGTAATAGCGGGTGTCAATTTAATATCGCTAGTAGGCGATAGCTGGATCCCTAGGTTTCCGCCGTGAAAAACCCGGTCAACTTGACCATTAGCAAGGATACCCGCGGCTTTTGGGTTTTCTGTTCCGACAAAAGCACTGACAAAATAAAGCGGACGCCAGCCACCTTCCCCAGCATAAATATAGGTTGCACCTACATTGCTCAAGGTTGCATCTTTCCATGACTGATCATCATAAGCGAGGTCACTAGCCCCTGCGAAAAGCTTCATCACCGATCGTTTACTAAGCTGCTTGCTCCATGACCCCGTAATACCGAACATATCGCGGTAGTTATTATTGGCTAGCTGATACTTCTGTAGATTAAAGTTAAGCTGAAATTGATCAGTCTCTCCTTTCCACACGTGGCCAGCACTTAAATTGATATTATTGTAGTCTTGCTCGTCTTCAGTGTCGTAAATACGCGAGTCCACATTAGCACTGAACATAAGTGCATTATCAGGATTATAAGCATGCTCGACACTCGCCCCCACTTTAACTTGAGCATATTGATCACCGCGACCTAATGCATTATCACTTAGGATAACCACATTAGTTTGCCCACCAGGGCCCGAGTTAATATTACTATCGTAACCGGTCCACAGTTCAACAAAACTCTTAAATTTAGTCGGTGATATTGACGTTTTTTCTGTAATCAACGTCAGAAACTGCTGAATCCGTGCACGCACAACTTCGGGTGGATTTTCTGCATCAACCTGCTGGAATAACACTTGTGCTCTGTCATATTGAGCGATCAAATAATAACCACGCGCCAGTTCCAACGTCGCTAGCGAGTTCTTAGGTTCCAACATATGAACACGCTCAAGAGCAAAAATACCTTCACTAAGATGCCCACTATCAATGGCTGCTACGCCATACTGAAAATCAAACGCAGGGTCACCTTCCATCTCATCAAGATTATCAAGCGATAACTGGTAGGCTTTTACAGACTCTCCTTTCTCAAGGAGCTGGGACAAATCACTGACCGTATCTGCCATTGCCGTTGTCGACAAACACATTACATTCAGCATCAGACCAATAGATAATTTCCTGAACACTGACTACTCCTGAGCAAGATTATAAGTGGTTTTTAAACACTATTAGTTTAAGGCTAACAGCTATATAAGGACGATACATCTACAATTTTAATAAAACTTAGCGCTTTTTTTGTTACTGATATTGTGGTGGTAACGCTCTAGAGTTCAAAACCTCTGTCGCAGGAATGTTTTTATCATTAACACCATCGATTAAAACAGGCCCTAGGTCTTTAACTGTTTCAAAAATATCGAAAGGAGTGTCTTTCATCTCTATTCGACTCTCCCTACTTGCTAAGAAGAAGTAATGTCCAGCGGAAACAGGCGCATTACTAAAATCATTTTCTACAACGATTTCTCCCTCCAAGACATAGCCGTACAGCCCCATTATGCCACGCGTATCTTGTTGGCAGGCGCTATCGCAGTAGAAAAGCGTGTAATGTGTGCCTCGAACCCCAATAGTTGCAATCGGTGTATGCACTTGATAATGCTCCACATTAGCATGACTGATCGCACCGGTAATGGTCCGCAGTCCACCTTTTAATAGGCGATAAACTGAGTTCCCCGTTTCCGGTGTATCTTTATTAAATTGGTAGGTTTCAACACTGAATACGGTTTCTTCTCGTAAGGAGAAACGAGAACCATCGCTAAAACGTAACTGAAGTTGTCCCTTAGGCCCTGTTGAGATTAAATCCTGCGTATATATGCTAGATTTACGTTTGAGATCACGGCTAGGCTGCTGAGGCAGTTGGGCCGTGTTTTCCCCTATACTTAAAACAACTACGGCCGCTTCTTGAGCCGCGGCCACACTCAGGTTTGAACCGATTGCAGTCGTTAATAGCACCGCTGAAAACATCAATAATCTAGAGAGCCGTGCCATGATTTCTTCCTTGTTTTAAACTGTCGTCAAATCGATAAAAACTCAACTAACAAATGTGTGTTGTTTTAATTTCTGTAATTCATCGCGATAACGTGCTGCAACTTCAAAATCTAGATTTTTAGCGGCTTCATACATTTTATCTTCGATGCGTGTCATCGCTTTTGCCAGCTCTTTAACTGACATCAATGACGGATCTACCTGATACTCGCCCGTCTGTTCCGCAACTTTCTTCGCCGTTCGTGTTGCTTTGCGGCCTGGGATCGTACTAGCTCCTTCCATAATATCAGCGACCGACTTCGTAATACCTTTAGGCACGATCCCGCGCTCTTCATTATAAGCAATCTGCTTATCTCGACGTCGCTGGGTTTCATCTATTGCCCTTTGCATTGAGCCAGTTATTCGATCCGCATATAGAATAGCGCGCCCATTAACATTTCGAGCCGCACGTCCAATTGTCTGAATCAACGATGTTTCTGAACGGAGGAAGCCTTCTTTATCGGCATCAAGTATCGTAACTAAAGACACTTCGGGCATATCAATACCCTCTCGAAGTAAATTAATGCCGACTAAGACATCAAATTCACCAATACGGAGGTCTCGAATAATTTCCACACGCTCAACCGTATCTATATCGGAATGAAGGTATCGAACTCTAACTCCGTGTTCATCGAGGTATTCAGTCAGATCCTCAGCCATACGCTTCGTAAGCACAGTAACGATAATACGCTCTTTTTTAGCAACGACCTTATGTATCTCTGATAACAAGTCATCCACTTGAGTTGAAGCAGGCCGAACCTCAACCTCTGGATCAATCAATCCTGTCGGGCGCACCACCTGTTCAACAACTGCTTGCTGATTAGCAGCCTCATATTTACTCGGTGTCGCAGATACAAAAATCATTTGAGGGGATTCTTCCTCCCACTCTTCAAATTTCATCGGCCGGTTATCTAATGCAGAAGGTAGACGAAAACCATACTCAACCAGCGTTTCTTTACGCGAACGGTCACCACGGTACATCGCCCCTATTTGCGGCACGGTGACATGGGATTCATCCAGTACAAGCAAGGCATTATCCGGCAGATAATCAAATAAGGTTGGCGGTGCAGCCCCCGGCTCTCTACCAGATAGGTAGCGAGAATAGTTTTCGATGCCTGAGCAATACCCAAGCTCCATAATCATCTCCATATCATAGAGAGTTCGCTGCTCTAACCTTTGCGCCTCAACCAGTTTTTGATTATCACGCAGCTGTTTTAATCGTTCTCGTAGCTCATCTTTAATTTTGTCGACCGCAGCCAACAAAGTTTCACGGGGCGTAACATAATGGGATTTTGGATAGATAGTCGCGCGGGGAACTCGGCGTAGTATTTCGCCGGTCAATGGATCAAAATAGCTAATCTCTTCAATCTCTTCATCAAACAGCTGGATACGGATCGCTTCCTGCTCCGACTCTGCGGGGAATACATCGATAACTTCCCCTCTTACGCGGTAAGTACCACGGTGTAGTTCCACATCATTACGGGTGTATTGCAACTCTGCCAAACGACGCAAGACAGCCCGCTGGTCAATAATATCGCCCCGATCTATATGCAGCATCATGCCGAGGTACGATTTCGGATCACCTAAACCATAGATAGCAGAAACCGTAGCAACAATGATGGCGTCATCCCGTTCCAATAAAGCTTTGGTTGCTGAAAGCCGCATCTGCTCTATATGGTCATTAATCGAGGCGTCTTTTTCAATAAAGGTATCAGAAGAGGGAACATAAGCTTCAGGCTGGTAGTAATCGTAATAGGATACAAAGTACTCCACCGAATTATCCGGAAAGAACTCCTTAAACTCACCGTAAAGCTGGGCTGCTAAGGTTTTGTTATGGGCCATCACAATCGTGGGGCGCTGAACTTGAGCTATGACATTGGCAATCGTAAAGGTTTTACCAGACCCCGTTACCCCCAAAAGTGTCTGTGAAGCTAAGCCCGACTGTATACCATCGACGAGTTCTGCGATTGCTTGCGGTTGATCACCCGCCGGAGCGAATTTCGAATGAACTTTAAAGCGCTCTTTCATACCATAACCATGCGAAGATAAAACCCCGCATTATATCCCACTCCCTTTTATTTTGAGCAGTTATTTCCCCTACAAAGAACATAATCGAAGCAATAAAGTTTCCTTTAATAGAATTATGACCAATATATTGATCTAAAAAGGCGTTTTTTAACCGAAACAGGATTCATGCTGGCTTTTCTTTGCTGTATTATTAGCGGGTTTGGGGACGCCTGATGTAGTTTTTGCTTTGCCATAACTACTGATTAATATCGCCACCTGCTGATGCGCCCCTTTCATATCACTTATACAAGCAGGTAATTTTTGAGGATTTAGGCTTGAACGTTCAACTTTCAGACCGCGTCAACAACATAAAACCTTCACCAACGCTGGCGGTTACTAACCGTGCAGCAGAATTACGCGCGGCAGGTAAGAACATTATTGGCCTGGGTGCTGGTGAGCCAGACTTTGATACGCCCGATCACATCAAGCAGGCTGCCATCCAGGCGTTGAATGAAGGTTTCACTAAATATACCGCTGTAGACGGAACGCCATCCCTAAAAAAAGCGATTATTAATAAATTCAAACATGATAATGGCCTAAATTACGAAGCTAATCAGATCCTTGTTTCCTGCGGCGGAAAACAAAGCTTCTTTAATCTTTCCCTTGCTCTGTTAAACGAAGGGGATGAAGTTATAGTACCTGCTCCATACTGGGTGTCTTACCCTGATATGGTTCTTATGGCCGACGCAAAACCTGTGATTGTTACCACAACACAAGCACAGCGTTTTAAAATGACGCCAGAGCAACTTGAAGCGGCGATCAACGACAAAACACGCCTAATGGTTTTAAACAGCCCATCAAACCCAACTGGCGTTGCGTATACACTAGACGAACTTAAAGCATTAGCAGAAGTTCTGCTGAAGTATCCGAAGGTATTGATTGCTACAGATGATATGTATGAGCACATTCGCTTGAATGACAATTCATTCGTCAACATACTAAATGCATGCCCTGAACTTTATGATCGTACAATCGTGCTAAACGGTGTTTCAAAAGCTTATTCAATGACTGGCTGGCGCATAGGCTATGCAGCAGGACCGGCTTGGCTGATTGGCGCGATGAAAAAGATCCAATCGCAAAGCACATCAAACCCAACATCGATCGCTCAAGTCGCCGCACAAGCAGCACTTGAAGGCTCACAAGATTGTGTTAAAGAGATGGTCGTCGCCTTCAAAGCCCGCCACGAGTATGTTGTTAAAACACTTAACAACATTCCCGGTGTGAGCTGCATTCCTGCTGACGGTACCTTTTATGCTTTCCCTAGTTTTCAGGAAGTGATCGATAATGATGACCGCTTTGAAGATGATATAGCACTAGCTGAGTTCTTATTAATAGAAGCGGGTGTCGCACTAGTACCCGGTTCCGCTTTTGGCGCCCCCGGCAATATGCGCCTATCATTTGCGACCAGCATGGACGTACTTGAAGATGCGCTTGGACGTATCAGCAAAGCACTTTCTGCCTAAACGGGTGAACACAAAAAAACCGAGCTTATATGCTCGGTTTTTTCTATCTATTGGAACCTTCTCGCGACTTCGGCATCAGAGAAACTACTTATATAAAAGGAGATAGTCGATGCTAAGTAAATTAAGCTGTTTAAGTCGTTCGTCTTGGTATTGGCTTGGGCTCATTATACTTGGCCTTAGCATGGAAGGCGTCGCGCTATTCTTTCAATACGGATTAAATTACGGCCCCTGCGTACTCTGCATCCATATTCGTATCTGGGTCATGGCTTTCACTCTTGTAGCTATTCTAGGATTCTTTGTTAGAAAATCCCTCTGGGGGGCTAAACTATCTCACCTACTAATGCTTCTTGTTAGCCTTGGATTAACTGAGCGCTCTTGGCAAACCTTAGCTGTTGAACGCGGCTGGGTCATTGATAGCTGCAGCATGAATAGCGGCCTACCTAACTGGTTTGCATTAGATCAGTGGATTCCCCAAGTATTTGAACCTTGGGAGCCTTGCGGATACACACCAGAACTTCTGTTTGGTATAACAATGGCTGAAGGATTAATGCTTATATCTATTTTACTTGTAAGCGTTTCTATTTTATTTAGCGCACTTCAATTTCGCCATAAATAGCCACAACTAACGCTGCATATGGCTTAAATAATCTATTCATTCGCCTAAATCATTCCAGATTATTTAAGCCATCTCACAAACTGAACGATTCAGTTAGTAAAAAGAACCTTTTCTGTCACTGACACACCGACCAACTACCCTAAAAATACAACGCTACCCTTCTCTGCTTTTGAGCCTATGTATGAAGCTGTCAGCAAGAACAATGAAACATCTATTCAACTTATACCCTCCCTATATTGGTGCTGGCATAAAAGTAGAAAACATATCCGACGATTGGAACCATATCACCGTATCAATGAAAGTCCGCTGGTATAACCGTAATGCCGTCGGCACTCATTTTGGCGGTAGTATCTATTCAATGATCGACCCACATATCATGCTTATTCTTATGAAAAAACTTGGCAAGGAATATTGGGTTTGGGATAGCGCAGCTGAAATTGCCTTTATAAAAGCAACCAAGAAAAAAATAACTGCACATATCCACGTATTAGACGAACAGATAGAACAGATCCAGACTTCAGCCCAAACAGGAAAAAAGCAGTTCCCCGAATTCCACGTGGAAATCATCGATAGCGACAAGAACCTTATTGCTCGAGTAAAAAAAGTTCTTTATGTAAAACGACGCCCCACCCTATAGCTGAAGAAATTTGTTACTAGATTACCTGCTTTCTGTCACTGACTCAGCGTCTGCGTGCCTTTAAATTAATACCATCGATCAATAATTACCATCTTTGCCTGATTCAATCACGCTTAAAAATAAAAACAACTAACAGCATCCGGAACATTACAATGACTTTCATTCTAACCCCCGTCATTCGACTGATGGATAGACTGCCTTATCTATACAAATTCATCTTGGTTAGCACTGTATTTACGCTTCCTCTCGCCCTACTTTGTACTGTCCAAATTCAGTATTTACGAACCGATATTACTGACACACAACATAGAGCCATCGCTATAAAAAAGCTCAATACTAACTATCAATTACTAAAAGCGTTTACAGATTATAGAGACCTGCGATTTACTATTGGCTTCGTAAACCAGCCACTAAAACCGGAAAAAGAGCAACAGCTCGCTGAGCTAAGAAAGATAATAACCATACAGCTTATACCTGAATCTGACCTCGCGAATTTATGGCAAAAAATAGATACCTCACAGTTTTCAACATTGAACTTAGATATTGAAAACCGCTTCCAATATTTTAATCAGTTAAGTCAATCATTAGTCAAAATAAGTGAAGAAGAAAGCTTTAACTCAGGTATCACTCGCGATCTAGATACTCGAATCTATATCATCTTAAGAGCACTACTTGAAGATATCCCCACAACCTTAGAAAACATTGGCGCCACACGAGATTATGCAGGACATGGGCTGTCCACCGGCTATCTTGGTTCAGCAGCACTCGATCATTTAAACCAACTTTATGATCGCTTACAAAAAAGCGCCGTATCATTAAACGCAATCACAGAAAAACTAGAGAACCTTCAGGATATTGACCCACAATTAGTTGAATTAAGTCGCCAATCTCACCAAGCACTCCTCCATTTTGCTGATCGTCTTGATCGAGATATTATTGTTGGCGAAAATATGGAGCAGTCTTGGGAAACCTTTTTTAACGCGTCCAGTCAGGATCTCGAACATATCTTCCACTTTTCTGATCTAGCCCTCGGCTATGCATCACATATATTAAAAGAACGCCTCGAAGTACAAAAACGACAGTTATATAGCTTAGTCGCTGCCATCTCTTTAATTATTCTTTTAGCTGCCTACTTTTATCTTGGATTTAATATTTCAGTACAAAGAAATATGAAACAAGTCCTCAATGCAGCAAAGCAAATAGCCCAAGGGGATTTAACAACGACCATCGACTTACAATCTAAAGACGAAATGGCACAACTGAGTAATCAATTTAATGAGATGAGACAGCGGATTCATATTCTAATTGAGCAACTAAAGCATACTGCAAGCAGTGTCGAAGAACAGTCAAAAAGCTTAGATACGACCGCTTACAACTCTAGCCAATCAGCTCAGCAACAAAAACGACAAACCACAGAGATGTCATTAATTATTACTGAAATGTCCGCTTTAGCTGAAAAAATCAGTTACGAAGTCAATAACGCCTCCGCGGAAGCCTCTCAAACCAATGAATTAGCATTCAAAAGCCATGTACAAGTCCAAAGCGCATTAGATCAAATTGAGCAACTATCAGCGCATTTAAGTAAATCAAGCCAATCAATTGACCAACTGGCCGCAAAAAGCACCAATATAGTTAAAGTGCTAGATGTGATCAAAGGCATTGCCGAGCAGACCAACTTACTCGCACTGAATGCGGCAATAGAGGCCGCCCGAGCAGGTGATAAAGGAAAGGGCTTCGCCGTCGTGGCCGATGAGGTGCGAAACTTAGCTCAACGAACTCACAGCTCTACTGAAGAGATTGAGTGTATGCTGAACGAATTCAAAAAAGGGATCGATAGCGCCGTGGTTGTTATGGAGAACAGTGCAAAAAAAGCAGAACAAACAGCAGCGCAATCAAAATCAATAGGTACAGCCTTACATGAGATAACAGAATCAATCTCTACCATTTCAAAAATGAACGATCACATCACTCTGTATGCAGAGGAGCAATCAGAGAACGCTCAAAATATTGAACTCGGCATTTCACACGTAAACAAGGCAAGTGAACTCACGGCTCAAGGAGCTGATGAGACAGCAAAAGCATGTAGCCAAATGAGCGACCTGTCTAATAAATTAAACAGCGTCATTACTACCTTCAAACTATAAATTTCAGGTATAAAAAAGCCCGCTTAAAAGCGGGCAAAATAACAGGATGTAACTAATCAATTTCAATAAGTGTATGTAGGTACCGATAAACGGTTGGAATGAGAAGAGCTCAGTAACTTTTTAACCGCCGCTACAGCAACCGCTATAGCACCAACAAAAGCCTCACTACGCTGCTCTTTGGCTAGAGCCATGTAATATGCAGTATCTACATCACCACAAGCATTAAGACGTACTGACATTTCAAATTCGTTATTCACACATACACCAAATTAAATCAACAAAACAATTAAAAGAAGCCCCGCTGCTCGAACAAATAAATTCATCAAATCTAAGCTACAAATAAAAATAAGTTACTGTAACTAAAGATAAACAGATCACTTGTTGATTAACGATGTTGTACATACTAAAGTCTACCAAGGACATTAACAAACGACAGTTTTTCACCAAATAGATGAATTTATCTCATCTATAGGAGTTTCCTATCAGACGCCTTCCTCCTCTTAATGCCCTGCGCAGCTTTGAAGCAGCCGCCCGTGCAGGCAGTTTCCACAAAGCGGCAGAAGAGCTATTTGTGACACCTTCTGCTGTGAGCCATCAAATAAAGGCTCTTGAATCCTTCTTAGGCGTCCAGCTATTTGAACGTATTAAACGACGTGTAGCGCTTACACCACCCGGCGAACGATACCTTCTTGCTATTCAATCAGCTTTAGATGAAATAGATGAAGCGACAAAAAAAATAGTCACGGTTCCCAACTCAAATATTGTTAATTTAAGTGTTGCACCAGCTTTTCTAACTCGTTGGTTAGTGCCAAGAATTAATCACTTCCAATCACTCAGCCCTGATGTGGAGCTTCGATTAACTGCATCAATGAGCCAGATCGATTTTCGCTACAGCGATATGGATATGGCCGTGTTTTATGGTGATGGCAACTGGCCTGATCTCCACTACCATCTATTACGCAACGTACACTTAGTACCGGTATGCAGCCCTAAGCTTTTAGAGGGAAAGCCTCCAATAAAATCAGCTGAGGATCTTCTACAGCACACACTTATCCACATATCTAAACGGGATACCGAGTGGCAATCTCTGCTGGAACAAAACGGCGTTAATGAAATAGAGAATACACGGGGCATGACGTTTTCCAGTACATCACTAGCATTAGGTGCAGCTATGGAAGGCTTAGGTATCACTTTGGCTGACCGCGGCCTTGCAGAACGGGAACTGGAATATGGACAACTCATTTGCCCACTGGATATATCCTTAGATACACAAAAGTCGTTCTACTTAGTTTATCAAAAAGGACGCCCTCTAACGGAGAGCATGCAAGCCTTTAGAGATTGGATTCTCGATGAGATGCAAACGGAACAGCGCTCACTACAACAACTGTAAAGATCTTTATATATGCTTGGCATAAACCGACCGGTTTTATGGTCGGACACAACAACTAACACAGATTTAAGAACAGATTGTTGCATTTCTCAACACTATAAAGCGTTGTGAGCGCTATGCATCCCGTTACAATAGCATCTACAATTTTTTAGGGACGATAATAATAATGCCTATGCTTAATAAATCCTATCTCACTTTAGCGGTTGCCGTATTAACCGCACTACTCTCTCTATCCTCTTTCGCTAAAGGATTACCAGCAGAAGTTATCACTGTAACCAACTCCATTTTAGATAAAAAGATCTCTGCAGTAGGCAGTTTGAGAGCGAACGAATCGGTAATGCTACGCCCTGAACAAAGTGGACGAATTGAGAAAATTCTCTTTGAAGAAGGCGAAAAGGTAGAGCAAGGCAAACCATTATTTAAACTAGATAGTTCAGTTTACATTGCGGAACTCAAATCAGCACAAGCGAGCGTACAACTAAGTCGCGTAGATTATGAACGCGCAAAAAGTCTATTGAATAAAAAAGTAGGTTCCGCCCAAGATCGAGACAGCACCTTGGCGCAACTACGTGTAGACCAAGCACATGAATCACTTGCCCAAGCAAAACTAGACAAAATGACAATCAAAGCACCTTTTACCGGCTATACCGGTTTAAGGCTGGTTAGCCCCGGTGATTTTGTCAATCAGGGCGAAAATCTAGTTAGATTAACCGACTACAGCAAACTAAAACTTGACCTTAAAT
The DNA here is from genome assembly GCF_030547185.1 of Neptuniibacter sp. 1_MG-2023. Classification (GTDB taxonomy): domain Bacteria; phylum Pseudomonadota; class Gammaproteobacteria; order Pseudomonadales; family Balneatricaceae; genus Neptuniibacter. The sequence continues at coordinate 93,879 of NZ_JAUOQR010000004.1, read as the reverse complement.
TCCCTGAAATCTATCTCTCAGAGCTAAAAAATGGCCGTATGCTCGAAGTTAATGTCGATGCATTACCAGGTGAAGTGATTAAAGGTAAAGTGACAGCCGTATCACCTAGCTCCGATAGCAGCGCCCATAATATAGAGATCCGCGCAGAGATCGCCAATGATGAAGGTAAACTAAGACCTGGACTTTTTGCACAAGTTTCACTACTTGTCGATCAACAAGAAACCGTGGTTGTACCTGAACAAGCCATTATTCCTTCAGACGGAGAGTTCTTTGTGATGACCGTCACAGAAGAGCATACCGTCGCAATGACACCGATTAAAATGGGCCAACGACGCCCAGGCGTTGTCCAAATCATTGAAGGCCTTACAGCCGGTGACATTCTTATTATTGCAGGGCAGATAAAGCTCAAACACGGTATGCCTGTGACCCCTATCTTTGTTGATGGTAGTCAAAAAGAAACAACAACCGATAAACAGGGCTAATCCATTATGGTTCTTTCAGAGATCAGTATAAAACGCCCTGTATTAGCAACAGTAATGAGCCTGTTAATTTTACTTATCGGCTTTATTTCGTATGACCGTTTATCTATACGTGAATACCCAAAAATAGATCTGCCCGTTGTTACAGTTGAAACAAACTACCCTGGGGCAAGCGCATCAATTATTGAAACCCAAGTCACACAGATTATTGAAGACTCCCTGTCCGGTATTGAAGGGATCGATTTTATGAATTCGATCAGCCGCACAGAAAAATCCCAGATTAGTATCACCTTTAATATTGACCGCGAACCTAATGCCGCTGCGGCCGATGTTCGTGACCGGGTAAGTCGAGTTACTGGGCAGCTGCCGGATGATATAGACCCACCGATCGTTACCAAAACAGAAGCCGATGCACAGCCTATTATCTGGTTAGCCTTTAACTCAGATAGGCACGATATGATGGAAGTCACAGAGATAGCAGATCAACGCGTAAAAGATCAGCTACAAACCGTCTCTGGTGTCGCGAATATCAGAGTAGTCGGTGAACGAAAGTACTCCATGCGTATCTGGCTAGACCCTGCACGCATGGCCGCTTACAAGGTTATTCCTAGTGATATTGAAACAACCTTAAGCCACCAAAATATTGAGATACCCGCCGGTCGGATTGAAAGTAAAGAGCGAGAATTTACCCTATTAGCTAAAACTGACGTAAACGATGTCGAAGCATTTAAACAGCTTATTATTCGTAACGTTGATGGTTATCCTGTCCGTATACAGGATGTTGCTCGTGTGGAAATCGCCCCAGAAAACATTCGCCGAATCACTCGCTACAAAGGTGAAAATGCAGTCGCATTAGGGGTCGTCAAACAATCGACCGCCAACCCCCTTGATGTTTCAAAAGGGATTCGTGCAACACTCGAACGGGTAAAACCGACCTTACCAGAAGGTATGAATGTTGAGGTTGCCTATGATTCCTCTATTTTTATCGAAGAATCAATCAAGTCCGTCTACCAAACCTTAATACAAGCAGGCATCCTCGTCATACTGGTGCTTCTATTCTTTTTAAGAAATATTCGGGCCACACTTATTCCGGTTATAACGATTCCATTATCACTCATCGGCGCCTTAGCCATGATGTATTGGATGGATTTCAGTATTAACACATTAACCCTACTGGCTCTCGTACTGGCAATAGGACTCGTTGTCGATGATGCCATCGTTATGCTGGAAAATATCTACCGCCACGTAGAGGAAGGTTTACACCCTATTCAAGCAGCCTTTAAAGGCGCAAAAGAGATCGGATTTGCCGTACTAGCTACTACGATTGTCCTTGTAGCCGTTTTTGCCCCTGTTGCCTTTTCTGAAGGGCGTACAGGAAAGCTCTTTACTGAATTCGCGCTAACACTTGCAGGAGCGGTAGTCGTATCGACCTTTGTCGCGCTGACCTTATCGCCGATGATGTGTTCACGTCTGCTTAAACATGAAAAACGCCACTCTGCATTTTTCAATTTAATTGAAGGTTTTCTTAATTGGATCACCCATAGCTATCAAAAGCTATTGGGGAAACTGCTCAAATCCCGTCTATTAGCTTTACTTATTATGGGATTAAGCTTTGCCGGTGCCGCCTTCTACTATCAACAACTTCCACAAGAATTAGCACCTTATGAAGATCGGGGTACGATCCTTAACTTCGCCCTAGCACCAGACGGTTCATCTGTAGATTATATTGATCGCTATACTCGCCAGATCGAAGCAACAATCAGCAAAACACCTGAAACTGAACGCTACTTTACCGTTGTCGGGTTCCCTTCAGAAACTAACGCGCTGGTATTCCAAGGCCTTAAACGCTGGGAAGATCGAGATAAGAAACAGCAAGCAATAGTGCAGGAGCAAACGCCTAAGCTTTTCGGCGGCATTCCAGGCATTATGAGCTTCTCGCTTAACCGCCCATCCCTTGGACAGAGCTTTATCTCTCGCCCTGTAGAATTCATCGTCAAAACAAACGGGACTTATGAAGATTTAAAAAACATTACCGATCAATTAATGGCTAAAGTTCATGAAAACAAAGGCTTTGCCCAACCAGATTCCGATCTAAAACTCAACAAACCTGAACTACAGATAGATGTAAAACGCGACAAGCTGTCTGATATGAATGTCGATATTTCTGACTTAGGTCGAACCTTAGAAAGCTATATGGCTGGTCGTGAAGTGACACGTTTTAAGCGTCTTGGTGAGCAGTATGAAGTCATAGTTAAAGCGGCTGATGAACAACGCCGCGACCCCAGTGACTTAACAGACCTTTATATGCGCACAAATGACGGTGATATGGTCCAGTTATCCAACTTAGTGGAAATCAATGAAACCGTCGCTCCACGTGAGCTCAACCATTTTGATAAAGTTAAGGCGGTTAAAATACAAACACAGCTAGCCCCCGATTATAGCTTAGGGGAAGCCCTCGCCTTTCTTGAAAAGGAACTAGGGGAAATTGCACCGCAAGCATCTTATGACTATACCGGCTCCTCTAGAGAGTTTAAAACGTCTAGCAGTAGCATGCAGGTGACCTTTGTATTGGCGCTAGTTGTTGTATTCTTGGTACTTGCTGCTCAATTCGAGAGTTTCAAAAATCCAATGATTATTATGCTATCTGTACCGCCTGCAATCTTTGGTGCTTTGTTTGCGTTACACTACAGCGGCGGCTCTTTAAGTGTATATAGTCAGATAGGCCTTATCACCCTAGTCGGCTTGGTCACTAAACATGGTATTTTGATCGTTGAGTTTGCCAATCAGTTACAAGATCAAGGCAAAACACTGCAAGAATCAATTTTAGAAGCAGCTTCTTTACGTTTACGCCCAATTTTAATGACAACAGGCGCAACCGTATTAGGCACATTCCCTCTGGCCTTTGCCTTTGGTGCGGGCGCCGAATCACGACAACAAATAGGTTGGGTTATTGTCGGCGGGATGACATTTGGTACACTGTTGACATTATTCGTAATTCCAACAGTTTACAGTTACTTAGGTAAGCGAACTTTTAAAGAAGTTCAACCTGAACAGGTTTAAGGACGTTCATTCCATGAAAATCACACAACTTTTCCAAATTTCGTGCCTGACATTAGCAGTAAGCTCAGTGCTCGCAACATCAGTCAATGCTGGACAGTTGGCTGATATTTATCAACTTGCACTCAACAATGATCCGCAATTAAAAGCGGCTGAAGCTGCCTATAACGCAGATAAAGAGATTGAGATCCAAAGCCGCGCGTCTCTTTTACCTAGCTTAAGCTTAAGTGCGAATACAACATCAGTTGATTCAGATACCGCCAATTACAACAACCATGGCTATACCTTAGCACTGAGCCAACCAGTTTTTAATGCGGCGTCTTGGTTTACCTTCAAGCAAGGCAAAGTACTCTCACAACAGGCTTCTCTCCAGTTTGATGCGGAACAACAAACGCTGATTAGTCGCACGGTTGAAGCCTACCTTAGCGTTCTACGTGCAAAAAGTGAGTTACAAACATTGGAAGCTCAAGAGCGAGCAATTAAACGTCGCTTAGACCAAGTGAACGCTCAGTTTGAGGTCGGTTTAATTGCTAATACTGATGTACAAGAAGCACAAGCATCATATGATAACGCCCGTGTCGCTAGAATCTCTGCAGAAGGCGATTTAGATAACAGCTATGAAGAGTTAGCGCGCTTAACGGGACAAAACTTTGATGTCATCGCTGAACTTGCTGAAGATTACCCAATTGAAGAGCCTACCCCTACACAAGCAAAACCATGGTTAGATAAAGCGATGACGAGCAACCTAAATCTTAAGATTGCCAACCTCGCAACTGAATCAGCACGCCGTGCAGCCCAAGCAGGTCATGCGGGTCACTACCCTACGTTAAGCTTAAGCGCTAGTTATGATTACGATAATGGTACTTCATCAACCGATTATGGAATTGACACAAGCTCAATTGGATTAACCCTGTCTGTTCCTTTGTATTCGGGCGGATCTGTGAGTTCAAAATCCCGAGAATTAGAGCAACGACTCGTTCAAACTCAGTTTAACAAAGACGATACGTTACGAGCTGTTATTCAATCCACTCGTAGCCTTTTACGTGACCTTCGTACCGGTGCATTAAGTGTTAGGGCCCTGAAACAAAGTATTAAATCTAGCGAAATTGCCTTACAAGCTACAGAAGAGGGCTACAACGTAGGTACACGAAATGTTGTAGACGTGCTTCAAGCTGAGCAACAGCTTTACACATCCAAAAGGGACTACGCGACAGCACGCTTTAACTTTGTGCAAAACTTGATCACCTTCAAGCAACAGATCGGTACCCTAAGCCCTGAAGATATCAATGAGCTAGACCGTTGGTTAGAGTAAGAACCGCTTAGCTTCTCTCAGCTAGGCTTTGGGCGGCTTCCCAGCCTTGGATTGCCGCCTTACGCTCTATACCCCAGCGATAATTACCTAAGTCACCGCTCTCACGAATAACTCGGTGGCAAGGGATCAAAAAACCAATATTATTGGACGCGACAGCAGTCCCCACCGCCCTCGATGCTTTTGGGGAACCGATCATCGTTGCTAACTGAGAATATGAGATCAACTCCCCTTCCCCTATATTAAGCAGCGCCTCCCACACCTTTAGCTGAAAATTGGTCCCTTTTAACACTATCTGTAATGGCTGTTTTTTACCTTTTGGTTGAAATATTTGATCTATATATTTCGCGGCGCCACTATCATCACGCAAGAAAGATGCTCCACTCCAACACTCCCCTAGAGCCCTCTCGACATCAGGTTCCGGACACTGACAAAATGCCATATGACAGATACCACGGCTCGTCCAAGCAATATACGCTAACCCAAAAGGCGAAAGCGCGTAGCCATGGGAAATGAGTAATCCAGCCCCTAAAGATTTAATTTCACCGGGTGTCATCGCTTCACTGCTAATCAGTAAATCATGTAACCGGCTAGGGCCGGATAAACCTAGCTCATGAGCCGTATCTAATACGCTTCGTGATTGAGCAAGGGATTGCTTAGCTCTCTGTTTGGTCAAGAACTGAACAAACCTTTTAGGTGATACGCCGGCCCAACGACTAAATATCTTTTGCAGGTGATGCTCACTAATGCCAACATAAGCAGCTAGATCAGGTAACGATGGCTGTTCTTCAGCATGCTCACAAAGAAAATGGATAGCTCGCTCAATACGAAGATAGTTGGTCGTGCCTTCTGCAAAATTATTAGCCATTTTTTACCTGCTATTGATTAGCTATCTAACCCTCAACGGGTATTAGACCCAGAAATTGCGCTACAGTATCCAACTTCATAATAAATAGCCTCTACACCAAGATACAACAACGCAGAAAAGCCAAAAATATATTTTATGGGGCCTATGCCACAACAACCACCCGTTTCTTGTCATATACCTATAAAAAACAACCGTATAAAAACACCTTCCTAGTCCAAGCTCATCTCGAAAAAAAACTACTTTTAATATTTGAGTAAACTTTCTGCAATCTACTCAAAACAAACTAAACTTACATAGATATAACTATAAAAAAGTTCATCGAGGCAGCCCCAACCATTCAGCTAAACCTTTTTAACTAAATGATGCGAGCATATGAACCCAGGACAAAACAACATTAAGGCCTACTTCTACTTTCTGGGGTTCTTTGTGATATTCATAGCATTTGCCATCACATCCACATATTCCTACCTACAATACTCTCAAATTAGAACAGAGTTACTCACAGCAACCCAAAATAACGACCGTCAACTTAATGCGGCTATGGAGATGCGTGTAGCCGTTAGAGAACGGGCTATATTGCTTTGGCGCATGACCTTACAAACAGATTATTTTGAAAGGGATGAAGCCCTACAGCAGTTCTATAATCATGGCTCGAACTACCATAAAGCCAGAATGGCGATATTAACATCACAGTTATCACCCGAAGAAAAAAGCTTAATGGAGGTACTCGATAAAGAAACAACAAAACGAGCCCCTATTTTACGAGCATTTGCAGATAGGCTCTTACTCGCTGAGGAAAATACTGAGCACACACAATCACTCAATCAAACATTAACTGATCAAATTATAGTAGCCGATTTATTGGATAGCATGATCGCCCTACAGCAATCTCAAAATGAATATGCCCGTTATCATTCAGCTGAAGAGATATCAGATTTAGTCTCCACGCTGATTATGTTTATGGTTCTTATCATCACCGGTGGTTTTATGTTTGCCACTTACGTCATTATGACCACTACTAAGCAAAGCCAACAGCTAGCAAAGGTGAATGATAGACTCGAACATTTAGCCTGCCACGATAATCTCACTGGCTTACCTAATCGTATGTTTTTACTTCAGCAACTAGAGCGTTTACTTTCCCTAGTCCATCGTAAGAAAAACTTAGCTGCTATTATGTTTATCGACATTGATAATTTCAAAAGCATCAACGATACGTTTGGTCATGATTTTGGGGATCAATGCCTAAAAAGTTTAACTAAAAACATGATAAGCGTGCTCCGCGGCTTCGATATTTTAGGACGCTTAGGCGGCGATGAATTTTTAGTTCTCATCAACGAAATTGAATCCCCCAACCAAACAGCGATTATTGCTCATAAATTACTTGAGATTTTAGATACACAATATACGGTCAAGAATGACACTATTTCTATCTCGGCTAGTATTGGTGTCTATATTCTCTCCGACCAAACAGAAAGCTCCAAAGAAGCAATTATCTTGGCAGATCGAGCGATGTACCAAGCTAAAGAGTCGGGTAAAAATCGTTTTGTCATCATCTAAACAATCATCTAACAAGTTGAGCCACAGGTATTATTGTTCATTATCCTAAAGCTGCTAAAATTGCGCTCCTGTTTATTTAGGTGCTGATCATGTCTGAAATTTCCTCGCTTACAGAGTTACTTCGCCAAAGTGGCGGTCAATTCCGATTCTTTGATATGGGCCGTCGGGTGCAGAAATTTTCCATTGAACAATTTGAGAAGATTGAAAACCAGCAAACCCCTTATCCGTACCCTTACCTACAACATGCCTGGGTCGCATTGATGGTATGGAATCCTAAAGATAAACAGCAAGGTGCTGCATGGTTTCTAAAACTTCCCTTAGATGAGCAAGGTTTTCTAATTCAAGCGGTGCGCGATGATCTGCTTTCAAGGTTGCTAAAAAATGCTGGCGGGGTAATGCAGCATGAAAAGAGCGGTGAAGTACCAGAAGACGCGCTTAAAGATAACCCTTTCTCGTTTAAACCTGACCAAGAAAAAATGGCGCTCTTCCATGCTTACTCTACACTGACCTCAAGCGACCCGGCCTCTCAGTATTTTGAACAGGCACAACAATACTTTTCAGGACAGATGGGGTTTGATGATTGGCAATCTCTAGGCTTCCAAGGTATTGCTGATTTAGTTGTTCGTCATCAAAACGGTAATAACAGCAAAATACTGACGAAATCTATTCCCCTCTTGCCAGACGTTCCGTTTGAGGTGCTCTGCACTTGCCTAGAAAGTATTGAGCCAGACCACAAACTTTATGAAGCCCTTTGCCTACGCGCAGAACAAACACTGGCAAAAGGTACCGCTAATGCTAATCACATTGCGGCACTCACACGTGGACTATCGAATGGCCCCAACGGTGCCCGTAAGATGGCGTTAATTAAACAGATAGTCACAAGTGAATACGCACTTGAGCCGGAAGTGATTATTGCCGTAGCAACCCGTTGTCATGAATGCTTACAAGATCCAGCTATTCTGGCCATATTTCTGGAAAAATTAGCTATAGGGAAAGGCGGTCAAAACGGTTTTTCAAGGATACTATCAGATCTGATGTTTATGCCTGCACTACGAGCACTCATTCTAATGCAGTTCCGTAATGAAGATAGGAGCCCTGAATTAACGACCGCCATAGGCGAAATGTTTGGAACTAATTTCAGTTAATCGTCGACGTAAACGAACCAACTAAAGATAACTAATCGCACTTAGACTTAAGCGGTTAGTTATCCTCACGTATGCTGTAAAGCTTGGCTAATTTCCCGAGTTCTTACAAATGTTTGCTGAATAATTAAAGCATCATTGCTGGCACGGTGACGGACGATATTCAGCTCCGTCTCAACCTCTTGTTTAACCTGATGCCAGATATCCATTTGGGGCTCAGATAAGATCATATCTAAAGCACTTACTCGGAACTGCATCGGCATACCTGCACGATAAAACAACTTGATTAACCAAGTTTGATCAACCACCCAACCATCGCTGTAGACCGTTTGATTATAAAGTTTATGATTAAGCTCACTAGCAACCTGTTCAACAGATGCACCCGACTGAATTAGATCAGTACGCGGTATTTTATGATGCTCTTCCGCCTCGTCGCTCCAATGTAACCAATCATCTTTGGGGCGAATCAAACTACAATATCGTGTGCCATCAGAAAGCACAAAGCCTACTTCAATGGGATAGCTATCAACGCCAAAGCCAGAGGCTTCTAAGTCTATTATATTAGGACACTTAAGCTGTGCGATAAGTAGAATGCTCCAAAAAAACAAGTTACTAACCTAACGTTAACATAAGATAGGCTGATAAGATCCCTGTAATTAACCTTCACTAACCTCGGCCAATTGCCGCCGATATTCCCTGGGTCAACCTTAAAAGATCCGCAGCTGACATCTCTATCTCTAACCCTCGTTTACCTGCACTCATATAAATAGTCTCATACTGATCTGCGGAGCTATCTAGCACTAGAGGCAAACGTTTTTTCTGTCCTAAAGGGCTTATCCCACCTACAACATAACCGGTTGCACGCTCTGCATCTTGCGGCTGTGCCATAGCTACTTTCTTAACCTTTAAGGCACTTGCTATCGCCTTAAGATCTAACTGTCCAGATACAGGAACAACCCCTACCGCTAACTTTTTGTTATCCCCATTTAATTCTACTAACAACGTTTTAAAGACTCGACCGGGTTCAATACCGATCGCTTCGGCCGCTTCAGTACCATAAGATTCAGCCTTCGGATCATGCTTATACTCATGGACTCGATGATTAACTTTAGCTTTGATAGCTACTTTGATAGCAGGCGTCATAAAAAAACCTAACAACGGATTATAATCTGATAGGAAAAACCAAATCCTATCTAAAGGGAAATTTTAACAAAACTACGGCTTCAATAAGAATATCTACAAGATTAATGATATCAATAAAGCTAAGCGCTTTTATCTAAGATGGGGCGCCCTAGATGTTTGCCTTAAAGGCTGGAGTACTGACTCCAAGCCATTGATACGGATATCCAACATCAATTCCATCAGCGACCCTAACTCTCCTTGAGGAAAGCCTTTCTGCGCAAACCATAACAAATACTCTTCTGGAAGATCGAGTAATACCCGACCTTGATATTTACCAAAAGGCATCTTCATATTAGCTAACTTGAGTAAGTGTTTTTTTTCTAAATCCAAAACTGTTTCTTATCCTATTTATAATGCCTCTGTTCATCACCGAACAGAGGCATTATTCTTGTGCACAAACGCTTAAATCACCTCGGGTTAGAATAATGTCTGACAACATAGATTACCAACCAATTAATTGCGCTATACATGATGAATTTGAACTCGCGTGTATCCGCCAAGAAGTACGCACGCTTACTTGGCATACAAAGCATCAGACATTTAATCAAAAATTACGTTTTTTAGACCTCAAGTGCGAACAAGGGGCCGAGTACCTTATTGCGGAAACAGAAGAACATAAACCTTTTAAAATCAGGCTAGATCATATTATCAATATGCAAGTTGATTCAGCTTAAGGACCCTATCAGTGTCAGAAACTCAATTAAGTACCATCAATATATTTCCCATCAAATCGATGGCAAAAATATCAATCTCTTCTGCTTTTGTGTGTGAAAAAGGTATAGCCTTTGATCGCCGATTTATGCTGAGTACCCCAACGGGAGAGCTGTTATCCGCTCGACAAATCCCAGAGCTACTACACTACCAAGCACTTATTATAGATGACGGCATAGTCGTCATCTCTCCTGATGGGGATCGTATTACCCTCCACTACCCTGAGCTATTTCAAAATTATCGTCAGGTTACTGTGTGGGGAACTGAGATCAATGCACAACACTGCGGTTTGCAATTTGACGAGTGGTTTACAAAAAAACTAGGACGAGAGTGTCAGCTCCTGTATTTTGGTGAACAATCAGAACGCTACACCTCTATTCAGCCAGAAAAGCCTGTCGCTTTTGCCGATGGTTATCCTTTATTGCTAATTTCCGAAGCATCGTTAGCTGATCTAAATAGCCGTAGTACAAGCCCCTCCATCATGGATCAGTTTCGTGCTAATTTAGTCGTCCGTAATTGCGCAGCGTTTGCCGAAGATAGTTGGAAACGTATCCGTATAGGGGAGGTAGAGTTTGAAATCGTTAAACCTTGCTCCCGCTGCGTCATGACCACTTATGAGTTAACCTCTCTCAACCCTATAGACAAGGGCGAACCTATTAAAACTCTTGCGAACTATCGCAGGGGCGATGATAACGAAGTCTATTTTGGGCAAAACCTTATCCCCTTAAATGAAGGTCAGATAAAACAGAACGACAAAGTTGAAATACTCGAGACGAAAACAGCTGAACAGTATCCCAATAATGCCCCTATTATTAACAAAGATATGACCTTAACTACGCAAGGAGCTAGTAACTTAACTACTTGGAAGTCAGACCAAGCACTTAACTTAACTTGCGTTGCCAAAGTAGATGAAACCCCTGATGTCACAACGTTTCGCTTTCAATTACCCGCAGGTTACCAAGCAGAATACATAGCTGGGCAGTTTATAACGCTGAAAATAACTATAGGAGAGGTAAGGGCTTCCCGCTGTTACACTTTATCTTCATCCCCTTCAAGGCCAAGTGATATAACTATCACCGTTAAACGAGTGAAGGGTGGCCAGGTCTCTAACTGGCTACATGACCACCTTACAGTCGGTGATAAAATCACGGCACTAGCTCCGCAAGGCGAGTTTAATGAAAGAGTTATATCCCATGAACTACCTGTTGTTTTACTGTCGGCAGGTAGCGGGATTACTCCGATGCTATCCATTGCGCGTTCACTCACAGATAAACATTCTAAGCGGGAGATTCTTTTTTATCATCAAGCCCGTACAGAAGCAGATCTAATCTGCAAAGATGAATTACTCTGGTTAGCAGAACAAAATCCACGTTTGAAACTGATTTTCAGCCTAAGTCAGCCAGACGAAAAATGGAGCGGAATAAAAGGGGGGATCAGTCAGGAGCAAATAAAACTACTTGTCCCTAATATAGAACAGCGCACGATTCTCTGTTGCGGCCCAGAAGGCTTTATGACAAAAGCAAAAGCGCTATGTCTGCAACTAGGCCATAAAGAAGCGAATTGGTATGAAGAAAGCTTTGGACAACCACCCAGTTTATTAGCTCCCCCACCATTCCTTGAAGAAGTTGAACTCTCCATTAATGGTCAAAGCTTCTCTGGCGACAATCAAACAAGCTTATTAGATCAAGCAGAAGAAGCCGGTATTTTTATCCCTTCAGGCTGTAGAGCAGGAGTATGTGGCGCCTGTAAAGTTACCTTAATCCAAGGCGAGGTAGAACGGGACTCTGAAATTCCATTAAGCGAAAAAGAGATAGAGCAAGGAACTATTCTCGCCTGTAGTTGCATTCCTAAATCAGACTGCACTATCAAATTTTAAACAAAAAAAACCGGCTAATAAGCCGGTTTTTTAGAATTTGTTAATTGAAATTAAGCAACTTTCAATTCAGTAACTTTTTTAGCAGCTTCTTCAGCTAGCTCAGTTACTTTTTTACCAGACTCTTCAACAGTTGCAACGTAAGCATCTTTAGCTTCAGTCATTGCAGCAACGCCTTTTTCAGCAGTTTCTGTCATTTTAGCTTCTACAGACTTGTAGAATTTAACCTGTAGGTCTAGAGCAGCTTTAGGATCTTTGCATTCGCACAAAGTTTTGAACTGTTCAACAGAAGCATTAGCTAGTTCTTCAACGTATGCTTTCTGAAGTGAAACCAAAGTTTCAACAGTCTTAGTGTTTACTTCAACTAAGCTCTGCATTGGTTTGAAAAGATCAGCCATCTCTTTAGTAAGTTCAGGTTTGAAAAAATCAGCAAAAGGGTTAGCAGCGTTCATATTTATATCTCCAAATGTTATTCATGCTGCAGTGCAGCAATCCATTACAGCTAAGATACGACTTGCACGATTTTTAGTCAAGTGTTTTTTTGTGCAGTGCACAAAAAAATTTCTATCGGCAACTTTTAGCCAAAAAACGATCTAACTGGTTAGCAAACGCCTGACGATCAGATTGATTAAAAGTGTTAGGACCACCCGTATCAACACCAGAGTTACGTAGAGTTTCCATAAAATCTCTCATCGATAACCGCTGTTTGATATTTTCAGGAGTGTAAAGCTCTCCACGGGGATTAATAGCAACACCCTTTTTATCAATCACTTCAGATGCCAAAGGAATATCTTGCGTAACGACCAAATCCCCCTCTTCCATCTTAGCCACAATGTGGTTATCCGCTACATCAAATCCCTGCGGTACTTGAACCGCATTGATCAACGGCGATGGAGGTGTAGCCATATACTGATTAGCTACTAAAGTCATTGATACGTTTTTTCGTTCAGCCGCGCGAAAAAGAATCTCTTTGATTACTTTTGGACAAGCATCGGCATCAACCCAAATATGCATAGATATCCTCTGTCAAAAATAGAATAAAGTTCCATCATGACAATAATACTTCAATCGGGATTACCCGATAAGAAATATACTAATAAATTTGGATCAAAACCCAAATAGCTACGCTGACTTAGCCATAATCCTCGATTGAGTTTATTCCTCAATAACGCACCATAAAAAACTGAAAAGCACCTAAAGCGTGCACCCGGCTTCTAAAAAACCATTAAATTGCCCCACTATAGTTCCTTCAACTTAAAGATAACGCCCGAAAAATGAGCATCGCAAGGCAGAAGGTTATTTATGGCTTAACTCTTGCAGAACTAACCAAGGGGACTGGAATTTTTGAGGAAAAAGCATGTTGCTATTATCTTTTGGCTATTCACTACTAAGCAAAGTATCACTAAAAACGTCAGGTCTTCTATTACTTTGCTGCTGGCTTTTAGTGGTAATCTCCCAAGCATACGACATCAAATCAGCCTTGTGGGCTTTAATCCCCCTGAGCTACTTACAAATCAGCTTTATATATATGTGCCAGCAGCGCTGGAGCAACCTTGCATCGGTTATTCATGCTTTCGCGAATCAAGACCTGCAATTTCGTGAACAACACTCCAGTAGCGACAAACCTCTAAGAGACTTAACACAAAGCCTTTATAGCGTTTCACGTAATTACGAAGAGCTAAATGATCTATCAAATCAGCTTTGCAGCGAGATGAAGTTTTCTACGCACGAATTGGAAAATCTGGCGACACATACAGCCGATGCAGCATCTGAACAACAAAACCAGTTATTAACCGTTGCAAGCGCCTCAGAAGAGATGAGCCAAACGGTACACATAATTAGAGAACACATACAAAAAACACATAGTAACGCCCAGAGCTCCCAATCCTTATGCATTAAAGGAAGCGAAGAGGCCCAACAACTCAGCCACTCAATAACCGATGTTCGTACCCAATTTTCTGAAGCTGTAACTAAAATAAACCAACTAACCAACGAAGCTGAAGCTATACAAGCATTTGTCAGTACAATCGAGAAGGTTGCAGCGCAAACCAACCTACTAGCCTTAAACGCAGCGATAGAAGCAGCACGTGCGGGCGAAGCAGGAAGAGGATTCGCCGTCGTCGCCGATGAAGTCCGCCTACTCGCGGGTAGTACCGAAAAAGCGACAGGAGATATCACCCAATTAGTAAGCTCCATGCTTAATCGCGTTGGTGAAGTTACAACAAGCATGGATAGCTGTGAAACAATGCTTAATACGGGATCTGATACATGTACTCATATGCTCGATCTTTTACAGGCAATTGAAGACGGCAGCAACACCAGCTTAGAGCTCATAAGCGAAGTTAACCATTCAATCGATGAACATGCCTCAGCCAGTAATGAACTCAGCGAGAAGCTTACTAATATAGGTATGCTTCTACAGCAACATAGCGAACAGGCTAGCTCCTTGACGGAATTAACAGGGTATCTTGAAAAGTTAGCCGAAAAATCTGTTCAAAAGGAGCCTACAAAATGATCGAAGCAAGTATGATCGAAGCCAGCATTTTCGGCGCTCTTTTAATTATTATGCTCAGCGTCAATTTCTATCATCGTAACAAACTGGCCAAACGACGAGCAGCCAAACGGCAACGGGGCATCAACCAGCTCTCCCAAATATTAGAGCTTATGCAAAAGATGCAACGTCATCGTGGGCTGTGCGCGAACTTACAACAGAATCAGTCAGAACAGCATAGATTAAGCCAAGAAATCGACGCCCTCTGGTCTCCCCTCTTAAAAAGCGATTATAGCGGTAACCCTACCCGTATAAGGCTCCAACATATTAATTGGCAAAAGATCAGTGCATCACCCGACAATAGCTTTATGCCCCATTGTCAGCTCATCGAAAAATTACTCCATGAGCTAACCGTGATTGCAGATACCTGCTCACTGACCGCGCAGGAAACTAATCATGACAATCAAAACCTCTGGCATAATGTGTTAAAACGCCCACAGTTTGCTGAATCACTTGGACGTTTAAGAGCCCTAGGCAACAAAGCAGCCTCTCTAGGCCAATGTCCAGCAGATGTTCGCGTGCAACTGCTCTATCAGCTACAAAACTTAGAAAGCACCCAATTGGATCGCTGCAATACAAGACAGATAGTGACACTAATTAATAATGAGATTCTTACTCCAGAAAAAATACAGATAGAACCACGCATCTATTTTGACCAGCTAACCCTAGCGATTGATGAACAGTTAGCCATTACACGAGAGCACCTTAACCAGCTCAGCTAACAATACCATCTACTCCATATATAAAAGGGCCCCTCTAACCACATCAGAGCTGGCCCTTTTTATACCCACTGCCCTTTTCCTCTCTACTGCACTCCAATACAATCAACGCTAATTATAAGCGTTTAACGGATACTGCTATGCCTAAGGCTTCAGAATTAAAGAAAGGGATGGTCCTTGAGATCAACAATAACTACTACTCAGTTCACAGCATTGATGTTCGCAGCCCAAGCTCACGCGGTGCAAACACTTTATACAAAGTCCGTTTTAGCCAGTTACCCGGCGGCGGAAAGTATGAAGACACCTTTATCGGCAGTGATATATTAAAAGAGGTTCAGCTGGAGCGCCGTAGCTGCTCCTACCTCTACCGTGAAGATGACACATTCACCTTTATGGACAGTGAAGATTACAATCAGTATTTATTAAACTCTGCCGCCATTGAAGCACAGCTGCCCTACCTGCAAGATGGTATGGAAAATATCCAAGCAATGATGATTGACGGTGAAGTTCTTACCATCCAAATGCCCAGCAGTGTCGTACTTACTATAGCGGAGTGCGTTCCTGGGATGCAGGCGGCGAGTGCAACAGGCCGAACAAAGCCAGCCATTCTTTCAAATGGCTTGGAAGTTCAAGTACCTGAATACATTAAAGAAGGGGAAAAAGTAAAAATAAATACCGAAACCGGTAAATTTATGGAACGTGCATAACCTCTTAAATGACAAAAGGTAGAGTATCAAGATGACACAGCAACATACTCCCAAACGTATTGGCCAAGGCATGTGGATGATCGCTTGGGTGTTACTGCTTGGCCTGCTCTACCTTTTCTTTGAAGATACCATCTCCCAGCAGTACAACCCGAATCAAAGCTTAGTCAGCGATAGCAGCAATGCAGAAGTCGTACTGCAGCGAAACCGTTCAGGCCATTATGTAGCGCCTGGCAAGATTAACGGCACAACGGTTACCTTCCTCCTTGATACCGGTGCAACAACGATCAGCATTCCTGAAGCCGTTGCAAAAAAAATAGGCTTAACTAGAGGTTTTCGCTCTGAAGTAAGCACCGCAAACGGCAATATCTCGGTCTATAACAGCACACTCGATAGCGTGCAATTGGGAGGCATTAAACTGTACGATATTCGTGGCCATATAAACCCTTATATGGACGGTGAGACCGTATTGCTAGGTATGAGTTTTATGAAACATCTTGAAATTACGCAAAAAGGCAATACGCTAACTTTGCGACGTTAAGAGCTGCACTCACTAGCTTGGTACCGCTTTAGATGTAGCCAATTTCAACGCTAACCCAATAAATACCACGCCTGCTAGGCGATTCAGATACAGCTGAGCGACCGGTGAGCGATTAAGCCAATACCCTAAACCCGCCGCTAACATCGCGATAACACATAAAACAGCCAACGCCACCAACATAAAAACACCACCGAGCATAAAAACTTGCTGGGTAAACGCCCCCTTTTCCGGCACAACAAATTGCGGAAGAAAAGCCAGAAAAAAGATAGAAACCTTAGGGTTAGTGATATTCATAAGGATACCGCGACGGTATAAGGCACTTAGTGACAGAGCTCCTCGGCGCGTTAATTCAACACTGTCAGCAGACGCTTGAAATGCACGCACAGCCAAATAAACAAGATAGATAGCCCCTATTACTTTCAACACAGTAAACGCTACAACCGATGTTTGGAAAATAGCAGCAACACCCAGCGCAACGGCTGAGGTATGGACAATCAAACCGGTACAAAGCCCTAAAGAAAGCATAATCCCCGCAGCCCGCCCATGAATTGCTGACTGAGTTAACACAAAAAGATTATCTGGTCCCGGCACAACCGCCAGTAGTGCTGAAGCCGTAATAAACATAATAAGAGATTCGACAGGTATCACTACTGTTACTCCTTGTCAGCACAACAGACTAAGTCTTAATTTTCTTTAACAACCGCCATGATGCGCAATACCACTTCACGGAATTGACGCATTAACTGCTTCCGGCCTTGCCCCCGTTTTTCAAGCAACGCCCAACTTCTTTGCTGCATATTACGCTCCATAAGCAAGCGAAAATCATTATTCTGTAAAAAGATCTGCAACCGATTCTCTGCCACCTTTTTCAGGAAAAGCAATAACAGCTTATGCAGGATATAAGCGCAACTTTCATAACTTCGATTATGGTAGCAAAACGCATCTAAATCGGACCAATCATGAGTGGTCAATTCAAACGGGCCTTCCCCATGCTGTAATAACCGACAAACGAGCGGTATATCCAAATCGATCAGATCATCGCTTAAACGGTAATTAATCTGCTCTAAAAACCGTTGCCGCAAGTGTTCCTGTAATGCTTTGGCCTCGGCGGAAAGAGCCACAATAACCACCGCTGCATGGCTACCGCTCACACTGTCTTTAGCTGTTCCTAATCGAACCGTTTCAAAACCATTACTTTGCCAATAACCCATAAGGTCAGTGCTGGCAGCAAAACTAGCCCCTAAATAATCCCACCCTTCAGCTTTAGCATATCTTTGGACTGCACTTAATAAGGTACTCCCCAACTGCTCTCGCTGAAGTACTGGATGGATAGCAACACGCATAATGCGCCCCGCCCTCAAATGGGCAGCCGCTTTAGCACCTTCCTGACAGACTAAGGTTTGCGGAAGTAAATGACCTCGTGGCCTGCGTTTTCCCGACCAGATATCATCAACTAATTCCGCGGGTAGAGGTCCCTCTTCTGCCACTAATACCGCCCCGGCAACGTTGTTATCTATTTTAAGTAGCCATATATGTAAATTAGGGCTATCTAACAAAACACGTAGGTCACCTGGTGATGTACGATAATGAGCCAGTACCAGTAACCCAAATAACTGACCTAAAGTATCGTAATCCTCAATCAGCAGATCACGATCTATCTTTTCTATTACAGGTTGAATATTACGCGTCTGCTCAGCACTATAGGCATCCAATAAAACGTGCTTATCAACCGCTTGCGCATTCAGTAACAACAGCTGAAACGTCAATGATTCCAGCGGATCCTGTGCTGACCAACGTATGGGCTGCTGAAGGTGAAGATTTTTCCAATTAGGGGCATCACGATCGAGTACTTTCTTAAATCGAACGCTAAATCCCTGCCCTGTGCCTTCATAACCATGAATCGTCGAGGCGAAGGCAATACGAGGAAAACGCTGTAGTAACTTCGACAAAATCGGCACGGGGATCGCTGCCGCTTCATCAACCAATAAAACCTGTCCTTCGCCCAACTCCCTCAATGCTAACTCAGGTTCTAAAAAACGTATCTGATGATCCC
This sequence comes from Neptuniibacter sp. 1_MG-2023, assembly GCF_030547185.1. Lineage (GTDB taxonomy): Bacteria > Pseudomonadota > Gammaproteobacteria > Pseudomonadales > Balneatricaceae > Neptuniibacter. The sequence continues at coordinate 75,133 of NZ_JAUOQR010000004.1, read as the reverse complement.
CGTTCTGCATTAAACCTTTACTGTATTGGTAATCCGGTAGGAGCTGATGAGCCCTACTAAAAACTTCATCTACAGCGGCATAATCTGGTGCAGTAATTAATACCTGTTTATAATCCAATCCCGACAATTGAGCTGCCGCAATACCTAAAGCAGCCGACTTCCCTCGACCTCGATCAGCAGTCAATACGGCGGGGCGACGACCACGCCTAAACTGACTCAGAATCAGTTCAACGGCATGTTGTTGATCTACTGTTTTATTAGGCAGAATAGGCTCATCATCGCCACGCATTTCATCAGAGATCAACACTTCGGGTAGTTCAATCTCTACACCCGCTAAGGTGTTTTTTTCACGATAGATGACCGTATAAGCATCATCTTCTAACAACATAACCACCCGAGAGATAAAACGGCGGCCCGCATCACTACTCTGATACGGATAAGCCACTATGCTTTTATGTTCCGGGTCATCATATTCAGGCCACCCATCTAAATCAGGGCAGACCAACACCAGCAAACTGCCCCCCGCCAATGCACCCGCTATTTGACCAAAACTATTCGGGTTAAAGCCATCCCAAGCATTAAACACAACAGAAGAGACTGTTTGCCCTAAAAGAAGATGAAGATCAGAAGCATTAATATAGGGAGAAGTTTGAGAAGCTTTTCCTTGTAAAGAGAGCGATTCACCAATCCAAAGTAAATCCGGTAGGTTATTAAGATGCTGAGCTTGAATCCCACACCACTCTTTAGAACCACTAACCACCAGCAAACGACGATGATTATGCTGTTCTGCATCGTTCTGCAAGCGTGTAAATAGGGATTCAATGACAGCCATATATCTCTCTTAAGTTAGGATCACTGAGCCTAAAGAGGCATTTAGACTGAATAAGTGAGCGAGGGCTCAGAGTTATTCTCAATATAAGCTTTATATTGATCGCCTCCAGCTTCACTGGCTAGCGCTAGCTGCTGCTTAGTTACATCAAATAAACGCTCAGCCGTTAACAGACGGGTCGGTTGCAGTGTCACAACACCTAAACTTACCGTGACGCATAAGTCCTGCGCCTCTGACTCATTTGGCAGCGCCAATGTCCTTACCGCTAGAGAGCAACGTTCAGCTAGCTGAACAACCAGCTCATTGGTCGATGGTAAAATAAATCCAAACTGACTGTCATCGACACGGGCCAATATATCTCCCGGCCGACTCACACAGCTCTTTAAGGTCTCAGAGATACGCTGAACCAAAATATCCGCAGCATCAACACCATAATGATCACGGTAGCGAGTAAAATCGTCAATGCGCAATAAAATCATAGATAAAGGAGAGAACTCACGTACCGCTCTGCGACATTCAATATCTAAAGTTTCATCAAAGTGGGTACGGTTCACTAAGCCAGTAAGAGGATCATTCCATGATGTGTCTATCATCTGCTCTGATAGAATCTCCTGCTCATCTTTCAGTCTTGTTAGCTGCAAACCAAGTCGCTTAAGGTAAGAGGCTAAGAGTAAAGATAACAATAAGCCGGTTAGTAGAAACAACACAGAGGTATAGTTCATTTTTGCAGCAAGATAAGACTCTGTAGCCGCAAAACTCAAAGTAAGTTCAGTGCCATCCGGTAAAGTGATGACTTTATCTATGATCGAGTCTTCTGCAACAATTCCTTGTCCCATAGAGAAAATAGGCTTATCAGACTCCGCCGTCGAAGAAAAAAGATGAACGACCAGCTCATTCTGCAAACTATTTTCAAGACTTGTTTGCATCACTTTTCCCACATCCAGAAGACCCAGCATGCGCTGCTGATCTTGGCCTGTAGACACGACCAATACAGGCTTTTCAGCTAACTGGATAACTTGAGTTACGGCCATATCACTCTTAAAAATATCCACTAAGACCTGCTCTACATGCCCTGTAGCTAAATCACTCTCTGAAACAGTAAAAAGAGTGGGACTCAGCTGCCCTTCAGGCAACCAGAGTAATGCCTCTATTCCTTGGCTAGAATTAACTATACGCCGCGCAGCAACACTTAAATCAACACTATTATCTTCAGCCGCCAGATCAAAATAAGTCTGTAAAGATTCCATACCATAATAGGTGTAGGTAAGTTTTTGCTCAAAAAGTGCTACATCTTCTGCAATCTGGACATAAAAGCTCTGAATAACTGTATCCCTTTCCTGTTTAAACATATAAAGGAAGATAAGTAGGGAAAACAACGCACCACAAAGGGCGAAAGCAACAGCGACATCAATCCGTTTTTTCGCTTTACCAGTAGCAGACATGGTAGATGTGGGCTTACTTGAGGTAGGCGTCTCGTCTGAAACAGACATTAAAAAGCTCCGATGAATCAATCAGTAAGGTTCAGTAAACCTCGTTATTATTGCTACGATAGTTCACCCGAACTGTTTTTTCCAGCATTTCCGTGAGATAGCGACGAGGTCTGATATAGTGAACCCCTTAATTTAAGCGTTACAGGTTATCCGTGAGTAAATCAGCTAAAAAAATCGCCATCTTTGTTGATGTACAAAACATCTATTACACCACCCGTCAGGCGTTTGGTTGCCCTTTTAATTTTCGTAAATTCTGGAAGATTATTAGCCAAGAGGGTGAGATCACTCACGCCTTCGCCTATGCGATTGAAAGTAACAATGATGGTCAGCGTAAGTTCCAAGATGCACTACGTCACATAGGCTTTGATGTAAAACTCAAACCCTTTATTCAACGTAAAGATGGCTCCGCCAAAGGCGATTGGGACGTAGGTATTACCATTGATGTGATGGAGCATTCAGCCGACGTAGACACCGTCATTTTACTCTCAGGAGATGGTGACTTTGACTTGTTATTAAAAAAGGTGCGTGAAAAATACCATGTCACAACTGAAGTGTATGCCGTACAAGCACTCACGGCTAAATCACTGATTAATGCCGCCGACATTTATAAACCAATATTGCCGCAGCTATTAATCTGTTAAAACCAAAAACGCTAAGCGGCTAAATTTTTTGTTGACCCAATAAAGGCTCCGCTGACATACTCCGTTAACTATGAATACTCAAAGCAACCTCCCAACAGGCCCTATTCAGCCAGCCAACAATACACTACGACGTCGTGTATCCATTGCCTGTGCCTTACTGGGTGTTGCTGACCGACGACGCTAAATAACCTAAAGCGTATCACCCTTTAAGAAACCGCAGGCTAACCCCCGCGGTTTTTTTGTGCCCTAAAGAACCTCAATTCTATTTGCATCGTGCTAACAAGCGGATGAAAAACTTGATTAACCATTAAGGAAAAAACCATGTCTACACCTATAGACCCAACACTCGCTATACAGAAAGAACATTTAATGCCCATCACCCCAAGACCTGACATCTGCTTTACTAAGGGCAAAGGCCATTATTTATACGATCAATCAGGCAAAGCCTATTTAGATCTTATGCAAGGCTGGGCAGTTAATACCTTGGGCCATAGCCCTGATGTGATTCAAAAAGCACTGTTAGACCAATCAGCTCAGTTAATTAACCCTGGCCCCGCCTTTTTTAATAAACCAATGATCAATCTTGCGGCCACTTTATGCGCTCACTCCGTATTCGATCAGGTCTTTTTTGCCAACAGCGGCGCAGAAGCGAATGAAGGCGCAATAAAGCTCGCTAGAAAATGGGGACAAAAAAATAAATCAGGTGCATTTAAAATCATCACCTTCGCACAGAGCTTTCATGGCAGAACTTTAGCCACTATGTCCGCCACAGGGAAAGACACCTTTGCGCCACTTTTTGAACCTAAAGTGAGCGGCTTTACTAAAGTTCCTTTTAACCAATTGGCGGCGACCGAACAGGCGATAGATAAGCAAACCGTCGCCATCATGCTAGAACTAATTCAAGGTGAAGCCGGTGTTATCAGCGCAGATAGTGAATTTGTGTTAGGCCTTGCAGCCCTATGTAAACAACACAATCTATTACTGATTATCGATGAAGTACAAACCGGCATCGCCAGAACAGGCAGCCTATTCGCTTACCAGCAGTTTGATATACAGCCGGATATTATGACCTTAGGTAAAGGACTTGGCGGCGGTGTACCTATCTCCGCGTTACTCGCTACTAAACAGGTAAGCTGTTTTGATTATGGCGATCAGGGCGGTACGTTTAATGGTAATCCTCTGATGTGTTCGGTTGCTAATGCGGTACTCTCATCAGTATTGGAACCACAGTTTATGCCGCTCATAGAGAAGATAGGTATTTACTTCCAACAACAGCTAAAAGCCCTCAGTGCAAAATTTGGCTTGGGGGAAGTAAGAGGCAAAGGCCTTTTGTTAGCCTTAGAAACACAGAGCTATTCCGCCCCAGACTTAGTTGAACAAGCACGGGAACAGGGCCTATTAATCAATGCACCCAAAGAGCATACACTCAGATTTATGCCTGCCCTTAATATAACTGAAGCAGAAGTAGACAGATGCATCGCCTGTTTAACCCAGCTATTGGAGTCAAGCAAAAACGTTCATCCTCTTAGCCTAAGCCATTAACGGCTATATGTGAGCGCCCCACTCTACTATATAATCCCTACAGATTAAGAGCCGAGGCGCCATGCTCTCGTTCAATACCATTAGCTAATAACATACGACAAGAGGCATAGGATGCTATTAAAGAATCTGCAAGGGGGGCAACTACGTTTCGGCGAGGGGCGAATTAGTGGCTATATAGCAGTTACGTTAGCTGCACTTAGTTTACTCGGTGTATTGGCCTTTCATTTCCCCGAATACCTGACCACGCCAGAACTGCGAGCAGCCTACGATGTAGAACTTATTCGTATGATTATGTTTATTGCCCTAATCATATCCGGTAGTTTAGGCCTGCTTAACTTTGTCCGTAACACTAATAAACGGGCAGGTTTAGTGGCATGGTCTCTGATTACTATCGCTATCGCGTTAGGTGGGCATCGTGTCGAGGTCTCTGACTTTGAACAAAGTAGCGCTTACTTAGGGCTAGATTGGTTTATTCTAGATCTTCTTGGCTCCACACTGATCTTCATCTTTATAGAGAAAATCATTCCCCACCGAAAACAAGCGATCCTAAGACCTGAATGGCAAACCGATCTACACCACTTCTTTGTAAATCACCTGATTGTTGGCTTTGTTCTACTGGCCGCCAATCAGTTTGTCTCCAACGCATTTGGCTGGGCCGTTGAACGGGGCTCCCAAGAATGGGTACAGAACTTTAGTTGGTTTAGCCAACTCTTATTGGTGTTGTTGGTGGCCGATCTTGTTCAATATGCACTGCACCGCGTTTACCACGAAGTGCCTTTTTTCTGGCGTTTCCATGCGATTCACCACAGTGCGAAAACGATGGATTGGCTCGCAGGTTCCCGTCAGCATATTGCCGAACTCACCTTAACCCGCTGTGGCGTACTCGCCCCGATCTTTATCTTAGGTTTTGATAAAAGCGTTATCGATGCCTATATCATCATCGTGGGCTTCCAAGCCGTGCTAAACCACACCAATGCACAGATAAAATTTGGCTGGCTTAAATATATTATCGTTACCCCTCAGTTTCACCACTGGCACCACTCATCCGATAAAGCAGCCATTGATCGCAACTATGCCGCACACTTTGCCTTTATTGATTACCTTTTCGGCACCGCCGTACGGGGACAAAACGAGTGGCCTGAAGCCTATGGGGTGGTAGGTGACTACGTACCAGAAGGTTGGATAAAGCAGCAGGCGTTCCCGCTTAAAGTAAAAAGTTAACCGACACTAAAACAACTAAACCGATGATCGCTCATCGGTTTAGTTGTTATGACCTATCAAGAATGCTTATTCACTATGCTTCTCTGTCCACTCTAATAGATCAAAACCATCAATTAATGCATTGAATATTTTTTTATGATCGTTTGAACCAGCACTTGGTTTTAATCGATTATAAAACTCAAGAATAGATTCAGCATATGTTTGATCTTTACTTTCATCGTTTAACTTTAACGAATTACCAACTTCAGTTTTTAACTGTGTATACCGCTCTGATACAGACTCTAGGTTTAATTCATTTTCAATATCTGAAATTAGCTGCTGCGTATCATTTTTTATTTTGTCAAAAAAAATTCGCGTACTCATACTTAAATCCTTCTAAACAATATAATGCTATAAATTACGGTCGATTAAAAAGCTGCTCTACCGTTTTCATCGGCAAATACATACGCATATGTCCGTTATGCTCACATAGCCTTTTAAAGCCAAACATTGCGTAAAAGGCTTGCGCAGAATCGGTCAGACAATCGACAACAATAGCATAAGCCCTCATATGATGATTAACATCCCATAGGTACTTTAGCGCACGGATCAGGCTAACCTTTCCTAAACCTTCCCCCTGAAACTCTTTGTGTACGGCAAGTTGCGCTAGTAGAAATACAGGAATTGGATATCGAGGGAGTTTCTTTGCTATCTGAGCAGGCAAGGTTTCACGACTAATCGAGCTAGGCGCGACCGTATAAAATGCACAAATCGCGTATTTCTGATTAGGCAGCGGTAAAGCACTAGGCAGCACCATGGTACGACTGATACTCGCTTGCATGTGCTTAACGGCTTGTGTTTTTATGAAGCTATTTAACTTTTCTTCGCCGCAATCAAACGGATTACGGTCATGTTCCGATTTACTCAGCTCAACGAAGGTTTTAGCCCACCTCACTTGATACCGCTCTCATCTGCAAGCTTTGCTGCATCAAGCAATGCCTGATTAGGTGCGTTAGCCTTATCACAGGCTGCCATAAATTCGTCAAAGACGCTGTCTGTAACAACCATACTTTCGTGCGCTTCAATTACGTGAGTTGCATCCTCATCCATTACCCTAACAACATACTCAGTCAAACTTTTTAAACCAAGTAACGCTGAGGCTTTTTCTGCTTTTGCCTTAATCTCTTCATCAAGACGAATATCTAAACGTGCCGTTGCCATACGCCCTCCAATGTACGGAACATATCCGTACATATTAAAATTATACTGCACTTGCTGAATCAACTCAATTTGTACGGATAATAGCCGGATAAGCATCAGATATAACCTATGGATACGCAGCCTCCCTCTTTCCTTGATTCGGTGACATAAAAAAACCCGCCTTAACTAGAAAGCGGGGGTTAAGATCATGCTTAGCTGTCACTCTGGCTGTTATAGCTGTATATCACTACCTTAGGCGACTTGTTCCGTATCTTGCACACTAGGTGCGACCTTAATGGCTTGCCGGCTAAAAGCGGTTAACATTGCTTGTAGCGCAGCAGCCGAGGTGTCTTCATTGGTTGCAACGGCGTACTCTAGCGCACCATTGATAGCAACACAGATAGAAGCTAAAGCTTGGGCATCCGTACCGGCGCCGATTGAGTGCTCATCAAAATGGCTGACTTCAATCTCACATTGGTACTGCTTGGCCAAGGCATCACACAATGCTTCTAGAGCGCCAGCTCCTTTACCTGAGAATTGGGCCTCACCAATGCTAAACTGTGCACTCACTTGGTTTGAGTCTGTATGCAGCTCATAGTCATTTAGTTGCCATTGAGCAGGTACGCTGACAAGGCTTTGCTCATAAATAGTTTTAATGGTCGCCGCAGATAGCTCCACCCCTTGGGTTTCAGCTGCCTGCTGTACCTGCTGACTCAAAGGTGCATGCATCCATTTAGGTAGCTCAATACCAAAATCCCGTTCCAAAACAAGGGCGACCCCGCCTTTACCGCTTTGGCTGTTGATACGAATAACCGCTTCATATTCACGACCAATATCCCGTGGATCGATCGGTAGATACGCTACATTCCAATGGGTTTGTTGATGCTCAGTATGGTAGTTAACTGATTTTCTAATCGCGTCTTGATGACTGCCGGAAAATGCAGTGTAGACCAACTCGCCCGCCCAAGGGTGACGTGCAGCAACCGGTAGCTCAGTACAGTATTCCACCACATCAATAATCTCGGGAATATTGGAAAAGTCTAACTCAGGATCGACACCTTGAGAGTACAAGTTCATCCCCATGGTCACTATATCCATATTGCCGGTACGTTCACCGTTACCAATTAAGGTACCTTCAACTCGATCGGCACCCGCCATCACACCCAACTCGGCCGCTGCAACGCCGCAGCCACGGTCGTTATGGGTATGCAAACTGATACGAACCTGATCCCGCTGTTTAAGGTGACGACAGAAATACTCGATCTGATCGGCATAAACATTAGGCGATGAAATCTCGACCGTTGCCGGTAGGTTGATGACAATCTTTTGGCCGTTTTCAGGTGTCCATTCAGCGATCACCGCATCACAAACTTCTATAGCGTAATCGATCTCGGTTCCGGTAAAGCTTTCAGGTGAGTATTGAAACTCCCATTCAGTTGCAGGGTATTGAGCCGCATAGTCGCGAACCCAACACGCTCCTTGAGTCGCTATAGCTTTTATCTCGTCACGGCTCATATTAAAAACTTGTTCGCGCTGAACAATAGATGTGGAGTTATACACATGCACATTGGCGCGTTTCACACCCTCTAGGGACTCAAAGGTACGTTTAATCAATCCTTCTCGTGCTTGAGTCAATACCTGTATGGTTACATCATCAGGGATGCGGTTCTCTTCGATCAATTTACGGACAAAATCAAAATCCGGCTGAGAGGCTGAAGGAAAACCTACTTCGATCTCTTTAAAACCTAGTTTCACCAACAAGGTGAACATGCGGGTTTTCTGTGCAACTGACATAGGATTTACCAGTGCTTGGTTACCATCACGCAGATCTACACTACACCAGTCAGGTGCTTTATTGATCTCTTGATCCGGCCAAGTACGGTCAGTTAAGCGGACGGTTTCAAAACGGCGATATTTTTTATGGTCAAACATAAGGTTTACCTATAGCTCAGTAATACACAATTTTTTATATGGATAAAAACAATCTGTAAAACCTGCTGTCGGGTACTCTTGGCGAATATGACAGCAGGAAATTTTTCAGTTATCTGCTTTTGACACTAAGGGTTAGTTCTATAAAACTATTCTGGGCTGGATGCGCTCACTTATGATGATTGCCCCCTCACATACGGATTAATATGTGATTTTCAACCTAACAGCCTGTTCTCACTTAGGTGTAACAAGCCCCTTAACCGATAGAGATAAGTTTATAGCGCACCTTGCGCAATTACCGATCTTATTCATTATATTTTTACCTGTTTGCGCAATTAATAAAAAGAAAATACACTAAACCTATACATTTTATTGCCAAACTATTAAAAACTATGAAAACTTCCTTCTCGCTTGACCGTTTTGACTTAAAAATATTGCACGAGCTACAAGCTAATGGGGAGCTATCCAATCAGGATTTAGCCGAGCGGGTAGGATTAACCGCTGCGCCCTGCTCCCGACGGGTAAAAGCTCTAGAGGAAGCAGGCGTTATTCGTGATCGTGTTGTACGTTTAAATGAACGCTCAGTAGGACTTAATCTATTTGTCATACTGCATATCAGTATGGATAAACATATTCCTGAGCGGTTTGAGGAGTTTGAGCGCACTATACAGTCACTCCCTGAAGTGATGGAGTGTTATCTAATCACCGGACATGATGCGGATTACCAACTTAAAATAGCGGTGCCCGATATGGATAGGTATCAAGATATTTTATTAGGTAAAATAACCCGTATTCAGGGAGTAACAGGGGTTAAATCTGCATTTATTATGCGTAAAGTGGTCGATAGTACAGCGATGCCACTTAAGTATGTTTAATGATAAATCACATAATAAACGGATCAAAATAAATCCTCTTCGATCCGTTTTTTTCTAATAGCCATCTCTAACAGTTATTGAGAGACGTAGATCTGTAGGCTTTCATCTAAGTTAAATTCAATTTCACGAATACGGTTAATAGAAACCTCATCCAATACCTGCTCTGAACTGAGTAACATTATCCCCTCATCACTGATCAGATCTCGCGTTAAACGCATCCCTTTTGTAAGCTGATCACTATGTATACACTTATCGTTAATGGCATCGCCTGTATCGCTTAACGCTTGGATCGACTCCATTAAAATTGTCACTATGGATTGGTTATAACGTTCTGCCGCTGTTGTTTGTAAGTAGTTAATCGCTTCCGTTGTACTGTACTGGCGCTCATCATAAAAGCCATACATCAACTCAACATAATCATTAACAACCGCTAAAATTTGCGCTCGGTAACTAATTTCTTCCCCTTTAAGCTTTTTCGGGTAACCGCTGCCATCAAGGTATTCCTTATGCTGAGAAACTATCTTTCCAGCGGGATAGAGAGGTTTAACCATTAGCGTTGCCGCTTGCGCTAACAGGGGATGGGTTTGAAATACACGCTGCTGCTCAGCGTCTAATTTTAGATAAGGGACTTTGATTAAATCGTCGGAAAAGCTTAGTTTCCCTATTTGGCGTAGCTGCCATGCAAAATAGAGCTGTTTTAATTCTCCCCCTTCTATACCTGCTTTTTTAGCAACTGAGACAAAAATTAAATTGAGCTTTTGGTTGTTGCTCGATGCTTTAATACCTAAACGTCTCGTTGTTAATGTTGAAAACATTCTCACAACGGAACGGTAACTATTTTTAAGACTTTGGTTCGCAACTTTAAGCTGCTCGGTACGTGCCTGAACCTTTAAATCCAATGATTGATTTAACGCCTGTAACTCCAGATTTTTTTGTTGTGTCTCGGCACTTAACCGCGCATTTTCTTTTTTAAGCTGGGCAAGTTCAAAGCTTTTCTTAACCATGTTAAGCACATCTTTATCTTCCCAAGGTTTAGAGATAAAGCGGCTTACTTGGCCTTTATTGATAGCATCAATGGTTGCTTGAACATCCGCATAACCACTGATCACTACACGTTCACAGTTGGGAAACTTTTCGGCGACCTGTTCTAAAAAACATTCACCGGCCATCTCCGGCATACGCATATCACTAATCACTATATCAACAGGCTGTTTTTCCAGTATAGCTAAAGCATCTATAGCGGAAACTGTTGTAATTACATGGCATTTTAATACACGTAACAATCGCTCAAATGCGGTTAAAACTGAGGCTTCATCATCAACGATAAGGACTGTATTATCAGGATATTCCATTGTTATTCATCCCTATTTGACCGTTTTATGCTGACACAACCGAATCATCCTCTTCATTAGGAGGCTCAGTAACTATCGGCAATATAATAGTAAAGCAGGTTCCTTTACCCTCTTCACTTTGCACATTAATTTCACCGTGGTGATCATCCACAATAATGCCGTAGGAGATTGCTAAACCTAGGCCTGTTCCTTCACCAACTTTTTTGGTTGTATAAAAGGGATCAAATAATTTATTGATCTCATCTTCAGCTATACCACAACCATCATCTTTTATGCGTATCTCGATATGATCTTCAACCACATTGCTAGATATATCAATAACACCCTGTCCCTGAATCGCATGTCCAGCATTTAAAATAATATTGAGTAACACTTGTTTTATCTGGCTAGGTAAACAATATATTTGGGGGATATCTGATAGGGAGGTCGAGATAGTGCAGTGGTATTTCAGTTCATTATTGACCACTTTAAGGGTACTCGTAATGCACTCATTAATATCAGCTAACTGCATACGCCCCGTTTGATCTGTATGGGAAAATGCTTTTAAACCTTTTACAATCTCTTTAACTCGAACTGAGCCTTCGTGGGTATCTTTTAACAGATCATCAAGATCCTCATTCATAAACTCAAGATCTATGCTTTTAATTAAATCTTGGATCTTATTTAGCTGCTCTTCACGCTCAGCGGTGTCGTTAATTTCCAGTAAGCGCTGATATTCAGTGACTAAGGCACGATAGTTATGCGCATAGATATCTAAGGTTGATAAATTACTAATAACAAAGCCTAGGGGATTGTTAATTTCATGGGCAACACCGGCTGATAACACACCAATTGACGCCATTTTTTCTGACTGAATAAGCTGTGTCTGGGCTGATTTTATTTCACTGTTGGCTTTTTCTAACGCTTCAGTTCTACGTTTAACTCTATCTTCTAAGGAGCGGTTAAGTTCACTTAATTCCGCTTCAAATTGATCTCGACGTAAGCTGGCATCTTTTAGATCAGATGCCATAGAGTTGAATGCATGTGCCACATCGGCGATCTCGTCGCGGCCATTAATCGGTATTTTAATCGCTAAATCACCTTTTGAAATCGATCGAGCGGCAGCCCTTAAATATTTAAGCTGGCTTGTTAAGTAGGTACCCAACATCGAAGAAAATAGCGCTACAAATAACATCCCAACAGCAGCAATAGTTGCACTTCTATTAGTCGCTTCGTCAATAATGGTAGAAAGGCTATCGGTATCAATACCAATCTCTACTCTTCCATAAACGACGCCACCTTCACTAATCTCTGCATAAGTATCAAAGATCGAGTCGTTGACCTTTTCAACATCTGTATCTAAAACAAATGGGCGGCTCAAAATATTAGCCTCACCATCCTCAGCAAATAATTGATTATCGGGACCTAAGACACGTGCATAGACTAAATCTGAGTTTTTCATAACCTCACTAACAAAGGCATCTAAGGAGGCTAAGTCATAACTTAAAACGGCATTGGCGGCAGTTGTAGCAAACAAGGTCGCTGTTGTTGAAGCGCGCTTGGAAAGGCTTTCGTAGTTAGTTGTTCTAAGATAATGTAACGTCATAGAGACTAAAAGCAGGAGTAAAACCGCTTGGATTATCGCTATACCTAAAATGGTTTTCAGTCGTAATGACACAAAATTTCTCTCTTAGACAAAGATCACTACAATAAATGTTCTAGTAGCTTAATATTTAAGTCTCGCACATCATCCCAATCTTTATTTTCTGCGCGCTCTAATCCTTTGAAATGAATCGCTTTTAATAACGCTTCTCCCTCTGGATTTTGGTCCATATCAATTAATGCTTGTTGGATCTTTTGCCTTAAATCAGCATTTACTCTGGGATGAACCGCTATAGCATGAGGGGTGTAACCGGGGGTCGCCCATAACACCCGAAGCTTTTCTCTTACTTCGGGTGCGGTATTATTAAAAGTACGCATAACGCCGCCCCCAGCTAGAAATAAACCTTTCGAAACCGTTAAATAAACCGAATCATGGGATGAAACATATTTAGGTGTTATATCGATCCCCTCCTTCGCCATTTTCGCTCTCGGTAGAACACTCGCAGCGAAGGCAGCTAAAGAAGGAAAGGCAAGAGTAGCCCCTGATAGCTGATCTAGAGATGTTATATCACTCTCTTTAGCGACAACAACAATCCCTTTAATTTCTCGATCTTGCTGTTTCGCGATCGCCTCATAGCCAGGCTTTTGATGGAACACCGTATAATGATATGGGTTCATATACGCGATATCATATTCCCCTGCCAGCAACCTCTTTTCAAAGGTAGGAATATCTTGAGCGGTGCTAAACAAGACGGTTACCCCTGTTTTTTCGCTCAAATAGCGGCTAATAGGCGTCCATAATTTAGCCAGTTTTTTAGCTGACTGTTGTGGCACTATGCCAAACGTTAATGTTTCTGCAGTAACGAACGACGAACTGATCACAAGATATAAGAATAAGCAGAATAACCGCCCTTTCATACATGACTCTCCAGGTATTCAGATAACATCGCTTGCTCTATAAGTTTAGGGTCAAGCTCATCAAACAACGATTCCAGTGGCTGATTATTATTCTCTGCATCAACCAAAGCCTTAGCGATATGTAACTGATAAAGCACTACATCATCACTGCCTGATGCTTCAGGGTTTGATTGGTAACGAAGCGTATCAACAATCAATTGTTCAAAACCCCATAGCCGGAGCAGAAAACTACCAACCAACTCGAATGAAGCGTTAACCTCTCTACCCGAAATAACTAATGCTCCGATGTTATGCAGTAAACCAGTAAAATAAGCGCGCTCTCTTTGCGCTTTGGGCAATCGAGCGAAGCTTGCCAACTCAATACACTTTTCAGCGACGCGTTCTGAATTTCTGAGTAACTGACTATTTAAATCAGTATCTCCATTTGCAGTATAGATGCTAAAACAGAGCACTAACTTTCTGACCAAGTCATAACCTAAGCGGATAACCGCTTCCCGTGCTGAGTAAACAGGATTAACTGCGCAGAAGAATGCAGAATTGGCTAACTGTAGTATTTTTGATAAGACCGCCACATCATGACTCAGCAGCGTATCTACTTTAGCGGGATCAGGTTCCTCGACTGAATCTAGATACTGGACTAAAGCTTGGTAGTTCGCTGGCAGGAGCGGCAAATTATCAACCTGTCCCATTTCAGCTCGTAGTTTGTCGTCTAGCTGAAATGTTCTTAAGCAAACCGCACGTTCAATCACTTCAACAATTTCATCTAATTCAAACGGTTTAGACAACAACAGGTGAGCTATGCCGGCAGATTGAACCACGGTATCATGGCTAATATCCGCGGAAAGAATCACCCTAACAGCATCGGGGTAATTGGTTTTAACCTGCTTTAGAAAATCAGCACCATCCATCTCCGGCATTTTTTTCTCTACCAGTACAACCCAAGGAAGCGTTTTTGCCATTTGATCTAGTGCTTGACGGGGGGATGCTTCAAAGATCATGGTCCAACCTTTTAACCGCGAGCGTAATGCTCGACGTAAAGCACTAAGAACCTGAGACTGATCATCAATAAAATAAACTGTCGCTTGGCTCATATCCATCACATCAGATCCATGCATTTTTACTATCTCTCCTGATTTCACCTAAGGACAATGAGCCCAAGATTGTGCCTGCAACAATTTTTTAAACTCTTCCGCCACTACTGGACGACTAAAATAATACCCTTGCACTTCATCACAATTCATTTCCTTGAGTTGCTGGAGCTGTTCCAGAGTTTCAACACCTTCAGCAACAACACGCATACCTAAATCATGGGACATGACGATCATATTTTTGACTAAATTTGTTTTTTCAGTCTCTGTCGAGAAATCAGTAATAAATGAACGGTCCACTTTTAGCGTATCAACAGGAAGGCGCGTTAAATAGTTTAAGGAAGAGTAACCTGTGCCAAAGTCATCAATAGCAATTTTGACACCTAAAGCTCGAATCTCTTTTAACACATCGATACTGTGCTCAATATCTTGCATCAAAAATGTTTCAGTCACTTCCAGCTCTATATACTCAGGCGCTAAGCCACTGTCTTGGATAATCTTTTTCACCTTAGTAGCCAAATCATGTTCAACCAGTTGGCGGCCTGAAACATTCACCGACATAACAAATGTGGGTAAACCCTCCTGCTGCCAAAGAAAGCTTTGAGCAATTGCCGTGGATAAAACCCACTCCCCGATCGGCTCGATTAATCCCGTTAATTCAGCAAGAGGGATAAACCTATCAGGGGAGATCAGCCCTTTTTTGGAGTGGTGCCAACGAATAAGTGCTTCAGCACCTAATATCTTACCGTTTGCAAGGGATATTTTTGGCTGGTAATACAATGTAAATTCATTACGCTTCAACGCTTGGCACAGTTCACTTTGCAAACTCACCATATCATCACGGTTACCATCCATGCTTTTTTTATAATGAGGATAAACATTAAGTCCTCTGTCCTTACTGTAATTTGCAGCTAACTGGGAACCTCGAACAAGCGCCTCCGCAGTTAGGCCATCGTCAGGATAGACCGAATAACCAGCACTAAAGGTCAGTAACAGTTCCCGTTCATCAAAGGTTATTAATTGCTTAAAAGGCGATAAGAGCGAGGTAATAAAATCAAACGCGCTCGCCTCGGTAAATACCTCTGGAACAAAAAAAACAAAAGCAGCCCCATTCATTAAGCTAAATTCAACATCCGCCCTGATTTGTTTCTTCAGCAAGGCATGAATGTGGTGTAACAGTTGGTCAGATTTCTGATAGCCGAGGCAATCATTAAAGTGCCTAAAATGCCTAATATCTAGATAAACTAGTGAGAAATGAGCCTGGGTTAATATTTTATGGTCAATACTCTCCATGACCGTCATCTTTCCGTAGAT
The DNA here is from genome assembly GCF_030547185.1 of Neptuniibacter sp. 1_MG-2023. GTDB lineage: Bacteria > Pseudomonadota > Gammaproteobacteria > Pseudomonadales > Balneatricaceae > Neptuniibacter. Next base: position 59,174 of record NZ_JAUOQR010000004.1, on the reverse strand, counting down.
TAAATCGGAGCTAGCCCGTGCTACATTGCCAAGGTCGGAAACCACACCCAACTCATCAGAACTAACATCATCGAGAGGCAATATATTCTCTTGGCGCCAATGCTCAAAGGCTTGATCAATCTCTTCTAATAACTGAGCTTCATCCCAAGGTTTTTCTAAAAACTTATAGACAGCCCCACTATTTAAGGCTGCAATGACTGATTGCAGATCTGCATACCCGCTCAGAATAAGCCCTAATGTAGAGGGATATTTTTCTTTAATCTCGATTAAAAGCTCACCGCCAGTTTTATTCGGCATTCGATAATCAGAAAGTACGATGGGAAACGAATGATCTTCAAGAATGGCCAATGCTTCTTCTGGGCCATTTGCAATAGTGACTTTATAACCAGCACGGTGAAAAATCCGCTTTAAGGCTCTTAAAATTGAAGGCTCGTCATCAACTAATAAAAGGGATTTATCCATGGCACAACCTACAGGTAGAAGAAGCGGGTAGTACTCAGTATAACCGTTAAATGCAGCGGTTCTACCCTGATGTGAAGTTTCTAATATAACCTAATCAATAAATATATAGATTATAGAGGCCTAATCTCTCCAATCAGGATAAACAATGGATAGAGATCAAATATTGTCAAAAAAAGATTAACACCGATAAACTTCAGTAAAAGCAGAATCAACATAGCCTGACTCTATCGATAAAAAACAGCTATTATTAAAAACTAATTCACTACCTCTGAGATAAACAGATAAATAACCCAGATCTATATTGAGTAAACGGAGTAGATTATGAAAGGTGTGATTTTTAATGTTCTCGAAGAGATGGTAGTTGAACAATACAGTATGCAAGTGTGGAATGAGATTCTGGAATCACAATCTGTTGATGGTATCTATACCGCGGGTGAAAGCTATCCTGACGAAGAACTTTTCAACCTAGTCAGCTCAATTTCTGACAAAACAGGCATGATGCCTAATACACTTATTGAAGCTTTTGGCATACGTTTATTTAAAGGCCTCGCTACTCGATACCCTTTGTTTATTGAAGCAGAAGATACACTCAAAGGCTTTTTGAAAAGTATTGATAGCGTTATTCATACCGAAGTTCGAAAATTATACGATAATCCAAACCTCCCTGATTTTGAGTACGCTGAGAATACAGATGACACTTTATTAATGCGCTATCGCTCACCGAGAAAGCTCTGCATTCTTGCTGAAGGCCTCATTAGAGGCGCCGCCACTCATTATGATACAGCCATTACTATTGATCACCCTGTCTGCATGCATAAAGGCTCAGACCACTGTGACTTGATATTGAGGTTCATATAATGGGTATACAGGATCAAGAAAACGCTTATAAAGTAGCCTATGAAAGAGAGAAACGTGCACGCCTGAAAGCAGAAGAGCTATTAGAAAATAAATCGCGGGAAATTTTCCTGCAAAATGAACGCTTAAAAGAAAACTTGGATCTGCTACAAAAGCAACAAACCACCATATTACAAAACGAAAAGCTAGCTACACTCGGTACCATAGCTGCGGGCATGGCCCATGAAATCAATAACCCCCTCGCATTTGTAAAAAGTAATATAGAGTCCTTAGGGCGATACCATTGTTCATATACTCGGTTAATTTCATTTATACAGAACATCAATGAAGCGCTACCAAGTACAGTACAAGCTGATTTGGAAAAGCTCTTCGAAGAGGAAGATATTGAATTTATTCAAGAAGACCTTCCTGAACTGATGACTGATACAGTTGAGGGATTAACTCGCGTACGCGATATTGTGATGAATTTACGCAGTTTTGCGCGAATACAGTCAACTGGCCGCAGTTCTGCAAATGTAGTAGACGGTATTCTCAGTACCTTAAAGCTACTCAATAGCGAGTTAAAGAACACCGTAGAAGTAAAATTAGATCTTGAGCCAATACCTGAGTTTCCCTGCAACTTAAACGAACTTAACCAGGTTTTTCTAAATTTAATCATCAATGCCAAGCACGCGACAGAAGACAGAGAAAAACCAATAATTGAGATATCTACTCGTACCGTACAATCTGAAATTATTATTGAAATCACGGATAATGGTTCAGGTATGAGCGAGGAGGTAGAAAAAGAGATTTTTGTTCCTTTTTATACAACTAAGCCTATAGGCTCAGGTACGGGGATGGGATTAGCCATTGCTTACGGTATTATAAAAGACCACGATGGAGAGATCAGTGTTCACAGCATTGAAGGTCAAGGGACAACATTTACAATTAAGCTACCCACTCATCCATCCGAATCGATCGAATAAGCGTATAAAACTTACTAACCTAATGCATTAAGGTTTTTCAAGGAAACAGGTTCATGCTCAGCAACGCAATTATTAACATCACCAATCTTCGCCTACGTACTTTTATCGGGTTTAATCCCGACGAGATGCAAAAACAGCAGGATGTTGTAATCAATATTGAGATTCAATACCCCGCTAGCAATGGCTTTGCCAACGATGATGTAGAACAAGCCTTAAATTACAAAACAATTACTAAAGATATTATTCAGCATGTGGAAAATGGCCGTTTCTTATTACTTGAGAAGCTGGTTTCTGATGTCTTAGAAATCTGTAGCAACCATCCTTGGACTCGCTACGCTAAAGTCACTATAGATAAACCCCACGCGCTTAGATTTGCCGACTCTGTATCACTTTCACTGGAGTGGCAAAAAGATTAATGTGGCTCAATAAATAGAGGAATAGGCGCATCCATAACAACGGCTATACTTGAGACGATCTCTCTTTCAAGTGCAGTCACCTCGCCATCTTGATAGATACATTTTTTAATACCTGTAATAAGACGAGGTTTAAGGGTGGGATAAGCGTATGACAACGCATTGACCGCCCGAATAAAACGCTCTAACTCACACGCATCTTCAGATAGCAGACTTATATTATATAAGCCCGCTGAGCCAGCCCCTCGATTAAATGCTCTCTGTGCATCGGCTTCCTGTTCATGGCCTTTATGCGCAAGTACCGACAAGATCAATTGGTATTCATCACTCAGTGCTTTAGCCTCTTTGTAACGTGGTTTAGAGGCCTTAACCGGTTCAAACTCACCCGCTAAATAATGGCGCACAAGTTGATATAAACACCACTCAAAGAGATCAGTCTTCGCATCGGCTCTAATCAGTAGCAATAAAGTATGCTTGAACCTTTTATATTGCTCCTGCGACATACACTTCAGGGCCGGTAGCAATAATTCAATTAAAGGTAAACGAGCACTAATATCTAAATGTTCAACGACAGGGTAAAGCTGACGCATTAATGGCTCAATTCCCTTAATTCCGCTTTGCGCTATAACCTGCCACTGTTTCTCTTGCAGAGAGGGTTCTATATGAGTAATCAATAAATAACATACAGCAATGGCGCCAAAAGGATCATGAGCTTGTTCATGTAATAGAGCAGGAATACCATCGATCTCTCGCCTGATCTGATCTAAATCAGCACTTCCAGAAAAGAGCACTTCTGGATCTATACCCGAGGTAACGGCAGCACCAGTAATAATCGCCTGAGAAAAAGCCTCACGCTTTTCTGCTTGAGTTAGCTTCTCCTCTTCCTTTTTACGTTCACGTGTAACCGTACTTCGATAAAGATAATTACCGTCCCAATCGGGATCGACTTTTAAAATCCTATCCACTAACGGTGGATGAGTCGCCATCATGTTGCTCAGCTTGCTAATCGCTTGACCAAAAAACAGATGGCTGACTTCACTGCGATGGCTATCATTGATCTCTGTACCGCTACTATAACCACCGATCAACTTTAAAGCATTAGCTATACCCTCAGGATTACGGGTAAATTGAACAGCACTGGCATCGGCTAAAAACTCTCGCTGACGGCTAACAGCTGCACGAATAAGATTTCCGAAAAAGGTACCTAGCCAACCAATCACTAGTAACGCAATTCCCAGTACGGCAACCCGACTATCTGATCGACGACTTCGACTCCCCCTAACCAGCAACTCCCCAACTAAACCAATAAAAACAATACCATGCAATAAGGCAATAAGTCGCAGATTGAGTCGCATATCGCCGTTTAGAATATGACTAAATTCATGGGCGATAACACCTTGAAGTTCATCACGTTTAAACTGCTGAACACAGCCTTTAGTCACACCAATGACCGCATCCGCAGGTCCATTACCTGCGGCGAAAGCGTTGATACCTATTTCATGTTCTAACAAGTAAACCGCAGGAACAGGCATACCTGAAGCAAGGGCCATCTCCTCAACTACATTAAGTACTTGTAGGTGATCTGCATCTTCACTATTCGGATAAAGACGGACCCCGCCCAATGATTCAGCAACCGCTTTACCCCCTGAACTTAATTGAAACCACTTGTATAAAATGGCACAACCAACAGCACCCGCAACAGCTAAACTAACTAGACCAAAAGTATTCCAAGAAAACAGCGCAGCGATAGTTTGAGTATCGGTCTGTGATACAACACTCAATCCCCGCTGCATGGTCTCCTCTTGGGTGACAGACCAGACCACAAGCCCGATTAACAGGTTCGTAAGTACAATTAAGCCAACAACCGCTAATATGAAAAGAGAAACCAGCCAGCCTGTTTGACGCCGAGCCTTATCCTGCTGTGTAAAAAAGTCCATTTATCCCTTACCTAACAAGAATCTCTACTAATCTATTCATAGCAAAGTTGGGCATATTAAAAACTAACTTTAGGCGCAGCTTGGATTTCAACACTATCTTCAAACTCTAAGAGAGAAGCATCTTTAGGGTGACCAAACATGGACGCGAAAAATACAGGCGGGAAAGATTGTCGATAAATATTGTAAGCGGTTACAGCATCATTAAAAGCTTGGCGGGAGAATGCCACACGGTTTTCAGTGGTTGTTAACTCTTCTGAAAGCTGCATCATGTTTTCATTAGCCTTAAGGTCTGGATAATCTTCCATCACTATATTCATGCGCCCTAAAGCGCCCTGTAAGGCATTTTCTGCACCGGATAGCTGCTGTATTGCATCATCAGTCAAGGTGGCTGCTGCACCCTTTAAAAGCGCAGACGCTTCATTTCGCGCATTAATAACAGCTTCGAGCGTCTCTCGCTCATGGCTCATATAACCTTTAGCCGTTTCAACCAAATTTGGTATGAGGTCGTAACGGCGCTTTAACTGAACCTCGATCTGAGAAAAGGCATTTTGATGCCTATTTTTTAAGGTAACAAGCTGGTTATAAATACTTACTACATAAAAGACAGCACCTAGAACTATCACCAAAAAGACAATCGTACCTACTTCCATTATGCAGCTCCTTTGTTATGGATCATGTAAGCTTTCGACTATAAATCAGAATAGTCAGGGAGGAAACCTACTTATTAGCAGCTCTTCCCATCTTCTCTTAATTAACTCCGTTCAATCTGAGCGGCAATATAGAAAAATGCTATGATCTACTGAGGCTCTACTTTCCTTGTTTTCTTCTTTCAGTGATAACCTCCCCACCTACTCCCCAGTTATCGGTATTAACCTCATCAATCACAACAACTGTCGTTGCAGGGTTTTTATTTAATACATCCACTAAAAGCTGAGTTGCACCTTCAATAAGTTGTTTCTTCTGCTCTGCTGTCACAGCTTCATCTGTAATCTTAATATTAACGTACGGCATACTTCATACTCCTTGGATAGCTTGATATTTAGCAACAAGCTTAGCGTGCAAGATTCCGCAACACTATAAGATTATAAAGAAGCATCTATTCACTTTTTTTGAACAAAAATAATGAACTAACTTTTTAAATAACAGTCTCTTAGTGACTGACTACTTATTTAAAAGCTGACATATGACATCACCTACTCAAAATGAACAGGTTTATCCACGATTTATCTATGTATTAGACCCAATGTGTAGCTGGTGCTGGGCTTTTAGTGACACAGTGCATGAATTACAACGCAGTTACCCATTTCCTTGGACTTTATTCATGGGCGGCCTTGCTCCAGATAGTAATGAGCCTATGCCCATAGAGATGCAACAAAAGCTGCAATCTATATGGCAGCATATCGAGCAGCAAACAGGCACTCCTTTCAATTACGATTTCTGGTCGAACAACACGCCCAAAAGAAGTACATATGCTAGCTGTAGAGCAGTCATTAGTGCAGAAGAACTTTCACCGGGAAGCGGCTTAGAGATGACTCGCTTAATACAAAACGCTTATTACCTAAATGCAAAAAATCCATCAGAGTTAGATACGTTAATAGAGTTAGCTCAACAACAAGGCCTAGATATTTCCGCGTTTAAAACACTAATGAGTAGCCCAGAGACTCAACGCCAACTTGAAAAACAGATAAATGCCTCCCATGGACTTGGTGCTCAAGGGTTCCCTAGCCTCTTTATTGAAACCAAAGAAGGGATCATCAAAGCACTTAGTTACGGCTACACGGACGCCATCAAGATAAAAAGCAGAATAGATTCGGTGCTAACAGAGACGGAATAAAATGGGGAAGAGCATTGGAAGGTGTAACAGCGAGACTGAATTGATCAGTCTCGCTGGGCGTGCTACAAACAGGTTTAGTCGCGAACGACTGAAACATCTTCTGCTTGTAAGCCTTTGTCGCTTTCACGTACGTGGAAACGTACCTTTTGGCCTTCCGCTAATGAACGGTGACCACGACCACGGATATTGCGAAAGTGAACAAAGACATCATCATCTTCACCGCGGGTAATGAAACCAAAACCTTTTGACACATTAAACCACTTTACTGTGCCTTGCTCACGATCGTCATTCTCATCAATATACTCTTCTTCAGCACCATTAAATGCCGAAGCCCCAGATTGAGCATTGTTACCAAGTGCAGCAAAGAAAGATGCAGCAAATGTCACAACGAACACAACTGCTAACGCAGCAATATTAGATAACTCAACTTCTATACCAGCTACCGGACCCAACAAAACAGTTACCAACACTGCGGCGATAGCACTCACAATCAGACTACGAATCAACTGATTAACCCTCATTTATTATATTGTCATTTATCACATTAAAAACACTTAGAATTGGCAGCATAAATCATTATTCCCACCAACTACAGAGGTATATCTAATTTTATGATTTTTTTCAACAGCTTATGCAAATAAAGCGAATAAAAATCAAACACCGTTTAATATCGGGGCCTGATAAACTATGCTAGTAGGCTACGAATTAAGTCTTATCACAACCTTAAACCGAACACTGTAACATTAGCCATTTTAGAAACGGAAACAATCATGACAGAGCAGGAACGTATTGATGAACTGGAAACTCGCGTTGCTTTCCAAGAAGATACGCTGGATAAACTTAACAGTATTGTTTCTACTCAAGAGCTAGAAATACTGAAGCTAACAAGAATGATGAAAGTATTCAGTCAGCAAGTAAAAAGTCTAACTCTTGATCTACCTGCAAATAGACCTGAGGATGAGCCACCTCCTCCACACTACTAAGGTAAGTGCACATGATCCCATTGTTCGAGCGCGGCATACACTCCTTAGGGGGTATGTTTATAAATTTAGTAACCCGTCCGAAGTTGGTTAATCCACAACTATTATTACCTACACAACCAACCTCAGATCATATTTATTACATACTTGAATCCAATAGGCTCAGTCACAAACTTCTTTTAAAAAATCTACTACGCAAACAGCAACGCCATATTAAAGAGGAACAAATCCTTTTTGCTGACTCAAAAGGCCAAGCCCCTCTACGAGAAGCCTTAGAAGTTTTGGTTAATGCCCAAAACAGCAGTGAAAAATTTAATACTCTAATTATACCTGTTGCGATCTTTCACGGCCGCCTCCCTAATAGAGAAAAATCATGGCTTAACCTTTTGTATGCCGAGACCTGGCATGAAGCTGGGCCTATAGGTAGTTTTTTCCAACTTCTATTTAATGGCCGCCAAACCTTAGTCCGCATAGACAAAGCATTAGATCTCAAACAGCTACTCCAACAAGAAGATGATAGTGAAGCCACCGCTCGTAAAGCTGCCCGGGTATTACGCACCCATTTCAGCATCACTCGCCAATCAATCATAGGACCTGATCTATCCCATCGACGCACATTAATTAACCTTGTTATAAAAGATCCAAATGTACAGCAAGCCATTGATCAACAAGCCAAAGAACGAGGCACTAGCCGGCATCGTATTGAACGGCATTGCGCACATACACTCGATAAGATTGCTGCCGATTTTAGTCCCATAACTACACGTATATTAGATCCACTTTTAAACTGGGTATGGGGACGCTTATACAGAAAAGTTAGGATCGCAAATATAGACCGCGTCCAAGAGATCGCTAAAACCCATCAACTTATCTATCTGCCTTGTCACCGTAGTCATATGGATTACCTGCTTTTATCTTGGGTACTGTACAGACACGGATTAATGATTCCTCACGTCGCCGCAGGCGAAAATCTAAATATCCCAGTCATAGGGCCCATACTAAAACGCGGAGGGGCAATCTTTATGCGCCGCCAGTTTCATGGGGACCCGCTTTATAGCTGTCTATATAAAACTTACTTAGAACAGATGACCCATAGGGGCCACTCTTTAGAGTATTTTATTGAAGGGGGTCGCAGCCGTACTGGACGCTTACTGGCAGCAAAGACCGGATTACTCTCAATGAGCGTGGAGTCTTATAGAGACAATCCTCAAAAGCCGGTTGCCCTCATTCCTGTTTGGGTCGGATACGACCGCCTTGTAGAAAGTAAAAGCTATCAAGAAGAACTGTCAGGCGGAAAAAAACAGCAAGAATCTATATCCACTGTATTAGCCACCAGCAAAATACTCGGACAAAAATTTGGTAATACTCTATTGAGCTTTGGTGAGCCTCTTCTTTTAGAAGAGCATATTCACCCTGAGTACTCATCAAAAGAGGATGTAAAACAGATAGCAGCAACGGTTATGCGCAGAATAAATCAAGCGGCAGAAATAACCCAAAGCAGCTTGTTAGCCACCTGCCTACTAGGCGGAAGTCCATTACAATCGGTGGCAGAGTTAAGCGACAAAAGCTCTCGCCTACTTAACCTAATCAAAACGCTGAACCCCCAGCTACAACTCATCCCTGAAGGAAAACCTTCCGATTGGATTAACGAAGCCGCAAAAATGCAGCAAGTTAATCAAAAGATCAATTTAATTAAAATAGATCAACATCAAGCGCAAGAGCTGTGCTTCTATCGAAACAATATTCAGCATCTGCTTATTCTACCCAGTATGTATTTACTACTTGCGCACAGGCTTGAAAACGGTAAAACCCAAAGCATTAACCGTACAATTCGGATGATCTATCCCTTTATTCAGGCAGAACTTTTCTTACAGTGGGAGCTAACTGATCTCACAGATTTACTTAAACAAGTACGTGAAGCGCTGATCGAACAGAATTTACTAGAAGGTGATGCAGATAAAGGCTGGACAACTACTGCCAACCCTCTCGTGAACACCCTAATCCTAACCGCTGAACCTATTCTTTTACGCTATTACATTGTGCTACGCATACTCGCTCGCTATAACGAGATTAGCGCAGAAGATCTGATTGAAAGCAGCCAAAATATTGCCGAACATATTCACAAAGAGTATGGCTACAGCACGCCTGAGTACAAAGATAAAAGAGTTTTAAACTCATTTATTGAGCAACTTCATGCGTTAGAGTTTCTACGGGAGGAAAACGGTCGCTTAAGCTGTAATTTCGATACAAGCGCTCTATTCGCCCAAGCTAAAAAGATTCTGAAACCACATATGATTTCACTTGTGGATTATAAACTCGGAAGTAAAGGCTAATCCAAAACACTATAGGTATAAGCTCCTACCGCAGGAGCTTATAGTTTTTTCAGCGGATAAATATCGTAGCGGCTCGATTTCCCCTCAAACTGTAAAGAGGGTTTACGATCAGCTAAAAAAGGAGCTTTTCTAGGCCGTTTAACCACTACACGATTTTCTGCAATGGCCAGAGCAGCCTCTAATAATTGGTCCGCATCCAGATCATCGCCAACAACGGGGCGAAAACTACGCATCTCTTTTTTTACCAATGCACTTTTATCGCTATGTGGAAACATAGGATCAAGATACACCACCTGATAATGTTCCCCTTGTAACGCCTGTTGCTGCATCCACTCGATGCTATTCGCTTGATACAACGTCATACGCTGAATGATCTCTTCGACCTCAGGAACCTGAGCTGCTCGAGCAAGCCCATCATTAAGCAATAGATGAATAATTGGCGAACGCTCAAGCAAGGTTACATCACAACCCAAAGTTGCAAGCACAAAGGCATCTTTTCCCAACCCAGCTGTAGCATCCAAAACCTGAGGTCTAACACCCCCTTTAATGCCTACAGCTTTGGCGATCATCTGCCCTTTACCACCACCGAACTGACGGCGATGGGCAACTGCGCCGGACACAAAATCAACATAAGTAGCGCCAGGTGCTTTTTTCCCCGTTGGTTGCAACTGAACACCTGATTCAGAGATCTGAAGTAACAGATTAAACGCGGTTGCAGATGATGAGTCGATCAGGGGAAGTTTAAGATGACCAGCTAACAAAGCAGCTTGTTCGCTAGTTTGCTGATCTAACGCGATAACGGCAATCATGCCGTCACCACCTAGATCATTTGTAAAGTCAGATACAGACATATAAAGCACGTTCCAAACAGAGACCTTAGCTACTGGTAAACCAAACAACCAACAAGCACACGCCCAAAATCATACGGTAGATAACAAATGGCTGCATTCCAATACGATCCAACCAGCGTAAAAAGAAATGAATACAACTAAACGCACTAATACCCGCGATTATTGTACCTATAAGCACCATCACCCAAGGCGCACTCTCACCCTGATGATACAGATCTAGACCTTTAATGAGCCCGGCCCCAAGAATCACTGGAATAGAGAGCAAGAAAGAAAAACGAGCAGCGGCCTGACGCTCAAACCCAAGCATCAATGCCGTAGAAATGGTAATACCACTACGCGAAGTACCCGGAATCAATGCAAGCGCCTGCGAACAACCTATATACAATGCATCTTTAACCGTTAAAGCGCTTAACTGACGCGTTTCAACTCTAAAAAGATCGGCCCAACACAGTAAACCACCAAAAATAAGCGTTGTTCCAGCAATGACTAAAATTGAACGTAAGTTATGATCAATAAAATCATTCAACAGCAAGCCAACGATCAGTGCTGGGAATGTTGCTAAAATAGTCAGCCACGCCAAGTTTGCATCTTCGCAACGCTTACCGCTAAAACTCGCACTCCAAGCACAAAACATAGAGGCGAGATCCTTACGGAAATAGATCACCACAGCCAACAACGTACCAATATGTACACCAACATCAAAAGCTAACCCCTGATCTGGCCACCCTAAAAGCTGTGAGGGTAAAATCAGATGGGCAGAACTACTGATTGGTAAAAATTCTGTCAATCCCTGCAGTAAGGCCAGTATAACGACCTGAAAGAGTTCCATTTATTGTTGATCCTTTTTTTTCCATGCGACCTCGTCGCGGAGATAGACAGGCAAAGCCTGTTCCGGAGACATTCCTTTATCTTGCGCCCAAGCATCCAATGCAAGTACAAGTATATCTCTTGCAGATGGATAATAAGTTTCAGTACTGACTTTAAGGGAATTTTTTATCTGCTCTGACATTCCATCCAAATAACGCCAACCACTTCCAACAGCTAAGTACTGATCACATTCAAGACTCAATGCATTAGGCGCACTCACCTGCTCTTTTAACTCAGTAATCGGTAGGCCATTATCTATACGGTAACTTGCTACATAGATCTCATCCATTCGAGCATCTAATGCGGTTACTATCTTTTCAGCACCCTCTCGTTTTGCAGCAGAAACAGCCAATGATTCTAAGGTAGAGATTGGCAGTACTGGAAGGTCTGCCCCATAAGCTAAGCCTTGAGCAACCCCAGTTGCAATACGAATACCAGCAAACGACCCAGGTCCGCGGCCAAAAGCAATCGCATCTAATGCCGAAACAGAAATACCCGCCTCTGCTAACATCACCTCAATCATAGGGAGCAATTGCTGTGTATGCTGACGAGGGATTATTCGAAAATCTTCTGTGATTTCGCCGTTCAAACTCAACGCGACTGAGCACGCATCAGTAGAGGTATCAAGTGCTAAGATTTTTGACATTAAATTGGATCACTTAAACAAAGAATGAGGATAGGCATACAATGAACAACAACTCGTTGAGAATTCTACTCCGCTGAGCTGACAATTTCATCCATGCAACCCAACAGTTAATTAAATTAAGTCGTCGCCCCATCTAGGCAGCAAATTTTGTTCTATATCTAATTGATTCATAATCCTTGCTACAACAAAATCGATCATATCTTCAACCGTTGTTGGACGATTATAAAAACCGGGACTCGCAGGAATCACAATCACGCCCATACGCGTTAATTTCAACATATGCTCTAAATGGATCTCAGAATACGGCGCCTCTCTGGGAACCAATATCAGCTGACGGCGCTCTTTCAATGCCACATCCGCAGCACGCTCAATCAGGTTATTACTCGCACCTGTAGCAATCGCCGATAAAGAGCCAGTACTGCAAGGACAAACAACCATTTTACTCGGTGCCCCAGAACCTGAGGCGACGGGTGCCATCCACTGTTCACGTCCAAACACCTTTAGCTGATTGGGTTTAGCCTTATACAGCTGGCTCAAGAACTGCTCTTGATCCGCTGGCGTACCGGGCATTTTAAAATCTGTCTCAGTACTAATCACTACCTGCGCAGCACGGGAAATCATAACAAAAACGCGTTTGTCGGCTGCTAACAAGCACTGCAGCAGCCGCAATCCATATTGAGCACCAGACGCGCCTGTTATTGCTAAGGTAATCGTCTCTGGAGTATCTGCAACATTGGCATTCATATCTGACATGATCACTCCCCTTTTAACGCCGCTAATAACCGATGATGAATGCCTTCAAAACCACCATTACTCATAATGACCACATGGCAATCAGGCTCTAATGTTTTTACCAGATCGTTGATCAAGGCACCCGTATCTGAATAAACAGCGGAAGGAACAGCACTTTGCGCGGCAATATCATCTAACGACCAATCCATTCCAGGCGGTTGAAACCAACAAACCCGATCAGCATTAACAACGGAGTCGGCCAATAAAGCCTGATGCGTACCTAGACGCATTGTATTTGAGCGGGGTTCGATTACAGCAATAACTTTTGCATCGCCTACCTGAGCCCTAATACCTTGTAATGTGGTCTCAATAGCCGTTGGATGATGGGCAAAATCATCATAAACCTTAACGCCACGCACATCACCCAGTAGCTCCATTCTACGCTTCACGCCAGCAAACTCATTTAATGCCTCAATCGCATGGTGTGGCTGAACACCTACATTTCGTGCCGCGGCAATAGCTACCAATCCATTATTTACACTATGTTTCCCAGTCATCTTCCAAGCAACCACTCCCACCATACTTCCTTGATGCCAAACCTCAAACTGGGAACCATCATCTTTAAGCAAAACCGCCTGCCACTCCACCTCAGAAGAGGGGTCAAAACCCCCTATACGGGTCTGAGCCACATCAGTCCACACGCCCATATTAATAACCTCTTTAAGCGCTGACTCCTCTTGCGGAAAAATGATCTGACCATTACTTGGCACAATCCTAACTAAGTGATGGAACTGTCTTTGAATCGCCGCTAGGTCAGGAAAAATATCCGCATGGTCATATTCAAGATTATTCATAATAAGCGTGCGAGGATGATAGTGAACAAATTTTGAGCGCTTATCAAAAAAAGCCGTGTCGTACTCATCGGCTTCAATTACGAAAAACGGCGAATCACCTAAGCGTGCAGAGACACCAAAGTCCAAAGGCACACCGCCGATTAAAAAACCCGGCTTCATACCTGCATGATCTAAAATCCAAGCAAGCATGGTGGAGGTTGTTGTTTTTCCATGGGTTCCTGCTACCGCTAAAACCCATTTATCTTTAAGCAAATGATCCGAAAGCCACTGCGGGCCAGAGATATAATCGAGCCCTTTATCAAGCATATATTCAATAGCTGGATTACCACGCGACATTGCATTACCCACCACAATCAAATCCGGTTCAGGACTAAACTGCGCAGGATCAAAGCCTTGAATTAACGCTATACCTTGCGACTCAAGCTGCGTACTCATAGGTGGATATACATTTTGATCCGACCCTGTCACTTTATGACCTAACTGTTTGGCCAAAATCGCCAACGATCCCATAAAGGTCCCACAGATGCCTAAAATATGAATATGCAAGGTCCAAACTCCGGCTGATAAATAATTAAAAAGTAAGCAAATATATGGGGCTATCATAACAGTTTTGCGGGTGCGGTAACTTGTCCACTAAACTTTATCCACTATCCAGCGGAAAATCTTATAATAAACCGCGGAAAATGCTCTACAAACAATGCATTCTCTCTAAGTTTCACGTAAAATTCTTCGCCAACTTTCCAACTATTCTATCTGCGAGATAATACAAGAATGCTGCTCCTGAGCCAGTTCCTGAAACAACAGGAAACCGAAGACAAATTAGTCGATTTGATTGGCACGTTAATGCTTGCCTGCAAAGAAGTTGCAATCCAGCTTCGTGAAGGCGAATTAGCCGGAGTTCTTGGATCAACGGATAACACCAACGTTCAGGGCGAAACCCAAAAAAAGATGGACGTTATAGCAAATGATTTGCTGAAAAAGTTTCTTTTAGATAACCCGCTAGTTGCAGGTATCGCATCAGAAGAAGAAGACCATCCCGTTGGCGGCAACCCTAAAGGGAAATATCTCGTTATTTTCGACCCTCTAGACGGCTCTTCAAACATTGATATTAATGTTTCAGTAGGAACCATCTTCTCGGTACTAGAAATCGAAGAAGGCATGGATCCAACTAAGGACGAAGCCTATCTGCAGCCCGGCCGTAAACAAGTTGCTGCTGGCTACGTATTGTATGGCCAGTCATCCATCTTATCGCTATCAACTGGCCAAGGTGTGAATTTCTTTACGCTTGCCCATACGGGTGACTTCATTCTTACCCGCGAACAGGTCAGCATCCCTAAAGAAACAAATGAGTTTGCCATCAACATGTCAAACCATCGCTTCTGGGAAGAAGAGATGCGTAACTATATTGGCGACCTTCTCCAAGGCGAAGAAGGTGTACGCGAAAAGAACTTCAATATGCGCTGGATCGCATCTATGGTTGCAGAAGTACATCGCGTACTCACACGCGGTGGAATATTTGCTTACCCTTGGGACAGCCGCGACTCAAACAAACCAGGAAAGCTTCGTCTTATGTATGAAGGTAATCCGATGAGCATGCTAATCGAACAAGCTGGCGGCACTTCCAGCACATGCTATAAAAACATTCTCGACCTAGAGCCTAAACATATTCACCAACGCTGCTCTGTAGCACTAGGCTCCACTAAAGAAGTTGAAACATTGCTTACCTATCACTCAGAATCAAGTGATGGCCGTGCAGCAAAATTAAATACATAAAAGCATCAGTTTCAGCTTTAAGTAGTATTCTAAGCGCCTCACGCTGCGCTTATAATTCGAGTTAGATATAACCTTTTTAAAAACAGTTTACAGGAAGACAATTATGGGCTTCGCACAAGTACCCGCAGGTAAAGACCTACCGAACGATCTGTACGTTATTATTGAAATCCCGGCAGACAGCGCTCCGGTAAAATATGAGATTGAGAAAGAAGAAGACGCAATCTTCGTTGACCGCTTCATGGCGGCACCAATGTTTTACCCAGCAAACTACGGTTATATCAACAATACGCTTGCTGATGACGGCGACGCTGTAGACGTACTGGTTATGACACCTTACCCAGTTATTGCTGGATCAGTTATTCGCTGCCGTCCAGTCGGCGTACTAAACATGACTGACGAAGCAGGCGAAGATGCTAAATTGATCGCTGTACCTCACGACAAGCTAACTAAAGCGTATCGTGACGTTAAAGATATCGAAGATCTTCCACAGCTTGAACTAGACCGTATTAAGCACTTCTTCGAAAACTACAAAGGCCTTGAAGAAGGCAAATGGGTTAAAGTTGAAGGCTGGGGCAACGCAGATGCTGCTCGCGCAGCCATTGTTGCTGGCGTAAAAGCTTACGAAGCTGCTAAATAATTAGTATTATTTATGCAGTATAAAAAAACCTCGCTTCGGCGAGGTTTTTTATTATAAAACCAGCCTATATGCAGCTCATAGCCCTCTGCGCTAAGTCCTTATGCACACATTTACTTGCCGTAAATTGCAAGTTACTACTTCACGTATCAGTAAAAATAGATATACTTACCCCAGCTGTCTCAGGGAAATATAAGAATAGAGGTGAATAATGACACTTCCCAAACTTTGTATATGCGTTATAAGCCTTTTAATGTCCAGCATGGTCATGGCCGATAAAAACAGTTTGTTAGTACAAAACTATCTTAACTCTTTTGCCAGCCGCGACGCTCAAGGCATATTCAATCTAATTAACTGGGAAGGGGTTGATAAAGAATCTCGCCGCTCTCTACAAAAATACATCAAATCAGGCTTTAAAGGCCGACAGATTCGTCGTATTTATATAGATCCAATTGCTCAAAATGCTCCGCAATCATATGTCCAAGATGGCAAAAAGTATGCTTTAAACTTAAAACCAACTGGCCAACTTAATATTATTTACATCAACAATAAAGGGAAGCGCACGACCAGCACCCTTTTTGTTGGCGAGCACAAAGGACAGTTGAAAATTGGCAGCGCAATAGTTGCACCCGAAACCATCGCGTGCAACGGAAACAAAAGCTGCTAAAGCACCGCAAACACTGCGTCTAAAGGGTACATTTTAGGTCTTATAGACTTTAGACGCAGCCTCTTTATTCCAACCTCAGATCACAGCATATGGGCATCTCTGATCAGCATGAATCAGACAACAAATAACCCCATCTTCTTGAAAAACTTTCTATTGCTCAGCCGTGTAATCTAATTAAAATCGAAGATTCGTATATTTACCTGGAAGTTAGATGGCTGAAATAATAATACTAGCAGTTAGCGTCCCACTACTTATAGTTTGGATCTTAAGTCTGCGAAAGAACGAAAATACTGAAGAGCAAAGCTAAAAGAGCAAGCGCAAGGATTTGCACCCACCCTTAAAACTTGAGTGCAAATAAGCTAGTGAGAGAGTTCTTCGAATAATTCGATAAACTGTAGCGTCAATTTATGTTTTGGCGCCATATGAATAAGTGGACGCGTCTCATCATGGGATTCTTTCATTTTCACTGACGCTGAAATTTTTGCCTTAAGCACAGGTAGATCGTCATCTAACAACTCTTCAACAATGCGTTTAGGCAGACTAGCGCGAGGTTGATACTGATTCACCACAATACCCTCAACAACAAGCGCATCATTATGATCCTCTTTCGTTTCATGCACATTAGCTAACAAGCTATATAGCGCCTGTCGCGCAAACTCATCACAATCAAAAGGGATTAAACATCTTTCAGAAGCCACTAAAGCAGAAAGCGTATAAAAGTTAAACGCTGGCGGTGTATCTATATAAACAGCATCATAATGATCTGATAACTGCTCTAGGGCATCTTTTAATTTATAAATTTTATGCTTCGATTCTAATTTTGACTGCAAATCGCCTAAATCTGAGTTAGAGGGTATTACACTTAAGTTCTCATAGGGCGTAGCATGTACATAGTGCTCCGGCCCATTAGGTTTTATTTGAAAAGTCAGCGTTTGCTCAAAAAAATCTTTAATATCAGGCTTAACATCTTGATAGCCTTCACCTAAAAGATAGTGACTAGAGTTACATTGAGGATCAAGATCAATCACCAAAGTACGTTTACCACGAGCTGCACTAATTGCTGCTAAATTCACAGCAATGCTAGACTTACCCACTCCGCCTTTCTGATTGAAAACTACGCGCTTAATCATCGCCATTTTCTTTCTCCTTCAATCCCACACAAAAAACACTAGTACCGCATTGCAATATCTATAATTATGAAGCTAACGTCAACAATCTTGAGCGTAAAAGAATAAAACTATAGCCAAAAGGACTAATATTAAAAAAACCTAATACATATCCGCAACAAATATTCATTTCATGTTCAGTATTCGCTGTGAATGAGAGGACATTTTCGGTAAAAAAGCACTAAAACAGCAAAAACTTGCTAAGTTATAGACAAGAGAAAAAGACTACGGCAAACTATAGTAGTTGATTAAGTCGCTCTGCCAATTTTCAGGAATAGACCATGGCAAAAATCCTGTTACTAAATGGCCCAAATTTAAATTTATTGGGCATGCGTGAACCTGAGGTTTACGGTACAGACACATTGGACGATATTTGCCAAAAACTGATACTGCAAGCGCAAGATCAAGGCCATGAATTACTGCACTGCCAAAGCAACCGAGAATACGTTTTGCTTGAGCGAATACATCAAGCTCAGCAGGAAG
This sequence comes from Neptuniibacter sp. 1_MG-2023, assembly GCF_030547185.1. Classification (GTDB taxonomy): domain Bacteria; phylum Pseudomonadota; class Gammaproteobacteria; order Pseudomonadales; family Balneatricaceae; genus Neptuniibacter. Next base: position 40,722 of record NZ_JAUOQR010000004.1, on the reverse strand, counting down.
AGGTTGCTTTTATTATTATCAATCCGGCCGCCTTTACACATACAAGCATTGCACTGCGTGACGCTTTACTGGGAGTTAATATCCCCTTTATTGAAGTACACCTATCAAATGTGCATACACGAGAAACATTTCGCCATCATTCCTATTTATCGGATGTTGCGCAAGGTGTTATTTGTGGCTTTGGCGCCCAAGGATACGAATTTGCTTTGCAGTCTGTCATAAAACAGATTGCTTAAAACTAATTATTGTTGCTTTTAGAGAGACTGAGATCAGAATGGACATTCGCAAAGTCAAAAAACTGATTGAGTTGTTGGAAGAATCCAACATCAACGAAATTGAAATCAAAGAAGGTGAAGAGTCCGTGCGCATTAGCCGCGGTGCCCCAGCCCCTGTAGCACCTTACCCTGCTGCACCTATGCCTGCCCCTGTAGCTGCGCCAGTACCAGCTGCTGCACCAGCCGAAGCGGTAAGCGATGCACCTGTAACTTCAGGTCATGTTGTCCAGTCTCCAATGGTTGGCACGTTCTACAGTGCTCCATCACCAAGTTCTCCTGCATTCATTGAAGTAGGAAAAACAGTGAAGGCCGGTGATGTTATCTGCATTGTAGAAGCAATGAAGATGATGAACCAAATAGAAGCAGACAAGAGTGGCGTTATTGAAGCTATCCTTGTTGAAGATGGTCAGCCGGTTGAATACGATCAACCTCTTGTAACTATCGTTTAAGCCAATAACGCATAAGCAAGGATCACTTTCGATGCTAGATAAAGTAGTCATAGCGAACCGAGGCGAAATTGCGCTTCGTATTCTGCGCGCTTGCAAAGAGTTGGATATCAAAACTGTTGCTATCCACTCCCAAGCAGACAAAGATCTCATGCACGTCCGCTTAGCTGATGAAGCTGTTTGTATAGGTCCTGCATCTTCAGCAAAAAGCTATTTAAATGTCCCCTCTATTATCGCTGCAGCTGAAGTAACTGATGCTGTTGGTATTCACCCGGGATATGGTTTTTTAGCGGAAAATGCTGATTTTGCTGAACAAGTAGAACGCTCAGGTTTTACATTTATCGGCCCAAAAGCGGAAACAATTCGCCTGATGGGAGATAAAGTTTCAGCTATCGAAGCAATGAAAGAAGCTGGCGTACCTACCGTACCAGGCTCCGACGGCGCATTAGATGATGATACAGAGCGCACCTATAAGATTGCCGAACGCATTGGTTACCCCGTTATCATCAAAGCTGCGGCTGGCGGTGGTGGACGAGGTATGCGCGTAGTGCATTCTGAAGCTTCACTTATAAACTCCATTCATGTGACTCAATCAGAAGCCGCAGCGGCATTTGGTGATGACACTGTTTATATGGAGAAATATCTTGAGAACCCTCGCCATGTCGAAGTCCAAGTTTTAGCTGACGGACAGGGCAATGCAGTACATCTTTATGATCGTGATTGCTCAATGCAACGTCGCCACCAAAAAGTGGTTGAAGAAGCTCCAGCACCACATCTAGATCCCGATGCTCGCGCCCAAGTACTACAAGCATGCGTAGATGCTTGTATCAAAATCAATTATCGCGGCGCAGGCACATTTGAGTTTTTATACGAAAATGGCGGATTCTACTTCATAGAAATGAACACCCGCGTGCAAGTTGAGCATCCTGTAACAGAGATGATCACTGGTGTAGATATTGTAAAAGAGCAGTTACGAATCGCTTCTGGATTACCTCTTTCTTTAAAACAGGAAGATATTAAAATTCAGGGCCACTCATTTGAGTGCCGTATCAATGCCGAAGATTCAAAAACCTTTCTTCCAAGCCCAGGTACAATCAAGCACTTCCATGCACCTGGTGGGAATGGTATTCGTGTAGATTCACATATTTATAATGGCTATACAGTACCTCCTCATTACGATTCACTTATCGCAAAACTTATCAGTTATGGCGAAGATCGTGAGACCGCATTAAAACGTATGGAAATTGCTTTAGATGAGATGGTTGTTGACGGCATTCGTAGCAACATCGCCCTTCAGCAAGAGATTGTAAAAGACTGCAGATTCCAAGAAGGTGGCGTGAATATTCACTACCTTGAGAAGAAGCTAGGCTTATAACCGCATAGTCAAACAAAAAACCCGCTATCTAGCGGGTTTTTTATTACTTACACACTACCTAGAACTATTCATCCGCGCCTTGATGACTGGTACTATTGGCCTGTCTAACTGTCCCATATGGAAGAATATAATGCCTTGGCTGCAAATAAAAATTAAAACTAATCCCGATAATTCTGAAGCTTACGAAGATCTACTATTAAGCGCCGGATGCGCAGCAGTGACCTTTGAGGATAGTGAAGATCAGCCAATCTTTGAGCCAGACTTAGGAACAACCCCCCTATGGAGTAATACAACCATTACAGGGCTCTTTGCAGCAGAACATGATCTAAAAGCCACCCTTAGATTTTTAACTCAAGGCCATGAACAGCTTTTCCCCCACATGCCAGCACCAAGCATAAATGCAGAAATTCTTGAAGATAAAGACTGGGAACGGGAGTGGATGGAAAACTACCATCCAATGAAATTCGGTAATCGCCTCTGGGTTTGTCCTAGCTGGAAAGAAACACCGGAACCTGATGCTGTTAATCTAATGCTAGATCCCGGCTTAGCCTTCGGTACAGGCACACACCCCACCACAGCACTTTGTTTAGAATGGCTAGATTCACAAATGCTTACGGACCAATATATTATTGATTACGGTTGCGGCTCAGGCATTTTAGGTATTGCCGGATTATTATTAGGTGCAAGCAAAGCGATTGGCGTAGATATTGATCCTCAAGCTCTACAAGCCACTAAAGACAACCTACTTCGCAATAATTTAGCAGATGACATACTGCACGTTTTCCTACCAGAGAATGCACCTCAAGAAACCGCCGACACGTTAATTGCCAATATTTTAGCAGGACCTTTAGTTCAACTAGCCCCCACCCTAGCCAACTTAGTAAAACCTAAAGGCAAACTCTGTTTGTCTGGTTTGTTGAGTGCACAGGAAACAGAAATAAGAACAGCCTACTCCGAATGGTTTGATCTTGATCCTATCGCTGAGAAAGACGGCTGGATAAGAGTCACAGGCACTAGAAAAGGTTAACATCAGTTCATCATGCTTAGCGATAGTATCATCACTACATGTCCTAACTGTAAAGCGCAGTTTCGTGTCACTAAAGGACAACTAAAAATTGCCCATGAGCAGGTTAGATGCGGAAACTGCCTACACGTGTTTTCCGCGACTGAGCATAAAGAACAGAGCTTCCGTATCGATGACAAAAACAAGTCCAGTGAGATACAGCATAGCCTAACGACACCAACCCAAAGCGCTGCCGAAAACAAAGATATTACAAAAATCAAAAAAATAACGGCCCCACAAAAACCCTCAACTTCAGTCTCCTTATCCAGCGAAAAAGACCTAGAACCTCTAGCACAAACGAAACAAGCTTCCCCTACCTCCCCGCTAAGAACATTGGAGATAAAAACCGCGGCTGAGCCCACAGCTCCCATTCCAACCTTAACGATTGAACGGGAAGCCCTTGTACTTTCATCCGTTTCAGCAAAAAAAAGAAAGACGAAAAACACTTTCTGGCTTTTAACCTTAATCGCTGCAATCACTGGCATAGCTATACAATACTTCTGGTTCAATCGTGCTGAGCTGTATTGGCATAAACCTTACCAGCCTTTTTATGAGACGTTATGCCAACATTTAGACTGCAATATCCCACAACGATTTGAGCTTGATAAAATTCAAAATCAAAAACTCATCATCCAGCCTCACAAAGAACTAGAAGGCGCGATCAGCATCAACTTATTATTACTGAATAGCGCTTCATTTGAGCAGCCTTATCCAGCTATTGCGTTAACATTCTCTGATTTAAAAGGGAAAACTATTGCTCAAAGAGTATTCCAGCCTAAGGAGTATCTCAATTTCAGCAACAATATAGCCCCCCTTCTACCGGTTAACCGACCCGCTCAGATATCATTAGAATTAATGTCACCTAGTTTACGTGCAATCAATTACAAGGCCGAGCTACTAGCGCCTGAGCAATAAAAAATCAAGCTCAAATTGTACAAAAAATCATCAAAAAATCCTTGGAGACTCTGCTCCTTAGGAGTATGATTATCCGCCTCCCAAATACCTCTTTTAACCGTATCATTCGTGATACGACAGGTGTTTTTTTAACTATTTTTTAAGGCACAGCATGTTTCATATTGGCCCATACACCATTGACAGCCAAGTAATTTTGGCACCAATGGCAGGCGTTACTGACCGGCCCTTCCGCCAGTTATGTAAACGCATGGGTGCAGGCTTAGTTGTGTCAGAAATGGTTACATCAGACACTCGGTTATGGAAGTCACGTAAATCAGCTTATCGCTTAAATCACACCGGTGAAGTAGAGCCTCGCTCTATTCAAATTGCCGGTGGAGATCCTGACATGATGGCTGATGCAGCGATCATGAACGTACAACGAGGCGCTCAAATTATTGATATCAATATGGGCTGCCCTGCGAAAAAAGTCTGTAACAAGGCTGCAGGGTCAGCGCTATTGAAAGATGAGCAACTTGTTAGCGATATCCTCAACGCAGTTACCTCTGCCGTTGACATACCTGTAACTCTCAAAATACGTACCGGTTGGGATACAGAAAACAAAAATGCCCTAACCATTGCACGTATTGCTGAAGAAGCAGGTATCCAAGCGCTCGCTGTACATGGCCGTACTCGTAGTTGCGGATATAGAGGTGAAGCAGAATACGACACCATTGCCAGTATTAATGAAGCAGTTTCAATACCTGTCTTTGCTAACGGTGATATCACCTCACCTGAGAAAGCATTGAAAGTACTTCAGCATACTGGCTGCTCCGCAGTAATGATTGGCAGGGCAGCTCAAGGTAAGCCTTGGTTGTTCAGAGAGATTGATCATTATTTAAGAACAGGTACAATTCTGCCCCCTCCTAAGCTAGAGGAGATAAGGGACATTTTGTTAGGACACCTGCAAGAGTTGCATGATTTCTACGGTGAATACTTAGGTGTACGCATTGCGCGCAAACACGTAGGTTGGTACCTGCAGGACAACGCTAACGGAAGCAGTTTTCGCAAACAATTTAATATCATTGAAACAGCAGCAGATCAGGCCGCCTCTATTGAAGATTATTTCGATAGCGCTTTAAACAATGGCGTAGCCGCCTAATAGATTGGATAATAAGTACTGTGGAATATAAAGAAATTAAGCAACCAACATTCGCGCCAAACTCAACAGAAGCTGCAAATCACACGTTACGCGATAACGTAGAGCAGTCATTAAACAGCTATTTCCGTCAACTTGATGGACAGCCTGTCACCGATGTTTATCAGATGGTACTTTCTGAAATTGAAGCACCTCTTTTTGAAACGGTAATGACATACACTAAAGATAATCAGACTAAAGCATCCCAATTATTGGGACTAAATCGCGGTACGCTTCGTAAAAAACTGAAGCAGTACGGCTTGCTTTAATTCTCCTTTTTTTGACTATTCGGAATCCAGACACAATGGCAGAGAACATCACTTCCGTTCGCCGTGCTTTGATCAGCGTATCTGATAAATCAGGTATTGTTGAATTCGCACAAGCCCTAAGCACTCGCGGCGTTGAGATCCTTTCTACAGGCGGTACCTACAAACTGCTTAAAGAGAATAATATTCCCGCAGTGGAAGTATCCGATTACACCGGCTTCCCCGAGATGATGGATGGCCGTGTAAAAACTCTGCATCCTAAAGTGCATGGCGGCATTCTAGGTCGTCGCGGACAGGATGATGGCATCATGTCCGAACACGGCATCAATCCTATCGACATGGTTGTAGTTAACCTATATCCATTTGCAGCCACCATTGCACGCCCTGATTGCGATCTTCCAATGGCGATTGAAAACATCGACATTGGTGGGCCAACAATGGTTCGCTCCGCTGCGAAAAACCATAAAGATGTTGCCATTGTTGTAAATGCGTCTGACTACGACAACATCGTATCTGAATTAGATAAGCAAAAAGGCCTATCCCACGCAACACGCTTTGATCTTGCAGTAAAAGCTTTCGAGCATACCGCAGGATATGACGGCATGATTGCAAACTACTTAGGTGCAATTGTTGAAAGCGAAGAAGATAAAGCAGCAACCTTCCCTCGCACATTCAATACTCAGTTTATCAAAGCACAGGATATGCGCTATGGAGAAAATCCACACCAGCGCGCGGCTTTTTATGTAGAAGCTGATCCATCAGAAGCCTCCGTTGCTACAGCTCGTCAGCTGCAAGGCAAAGAGCTTTCTTTCAATAACGTTGCAGATACGGACGCAGCACTCGAATGCGTAAAACCGTTTAACGAACCTGCCTGCGTTATTGTTAAACATGCTAACCCATGTGGCGTAGCCGTTGGCAAAGATCTTCTTGATGCATACAACCGTGCCTTCCAAACAGATCCAACCTCTGCCTTTGGCGGCATCATTGCATTTAACCGTGAGCTTGACGCTGCAACAGCCCAAGCCATTGTCGATCGCCAATTTGTAGAAGTAATTATCGCGCCTACAGTAACTCAAGAAGCATCCGATATTGTTGCTACTAAGCCTAATGTCCGTTTACTACAATGTGGCGAGTGGGCAGCAGATCGCGCACATAGCTTCGACTACAAACGCGTTAATGGTGGCTTACTGGTTCAAGACCGTGATTTAGGTCGAGTAGATGCATCTGAACTGAAGGTTGTTACTCAAGTTCAACCTACAGAGCAGGAGATCAGAGATCTACTTTTCTGTTGGGAAGTTGCCAAAGCTGTTAAATCTAATGCGATTGTTTATGCAAAAGATGGACAAACTATTGGCATTGGTGCTGGGCAAATGAGCCGCGTTTACAGTGCTAAAATTGCTGGTATTAAAGCCGCTGATGAAGGTTTAGAAGTAAAAGGTTCCGTTATGGCATCTGACGCTTTCTTCCCATTCCGCGATGGCATTGATTCAGCCGCAGCTGCTGGTATAAAAGCCGTTATCCAGCCGGGTGGCTCTATGCGCGACCAGGAAGTGATTGATGCAGCGAACGAACATGGTATGGCAATGGTCTTCACCGGCATGCGCCACTTCCGCCATTAAGTACATTTAGCAATAGGTCTACTTTGCGGGTTGAATCCTAGTCAATTTAAACCTTAAGTAAGCTTATTGCCAAAAACCCCGGTCTGCATAATTCAGACGCGGGGTTTACTGTTTAGGAATTAATGAAAATGAACATACTCATTATTGGCTCTGGTGGCCGCGAACACGCTTTAGCATGGTCTGTGTCACAGGATGCTAATGTAGATAATGTCTTTGTCGCACCCGGCAATGCAGCAACAGCGCAAGAAGCTAAGATGCAAAACGTAGCGCTCGATGTAATGGACCTTGATGGCTTATCTACTTTTGCTAAAGAGAACAATATCGACCTTACTATTGTTGGCCCTGAAGCCCCTCTAGTAGCGGGTATTGTTGATCACTTCCAGAAAGATGGCCTGCGTATATTTGGCCCCACTCAAGGCGCTGCTCAACTGGAAGGTTCTAAAGCGTTCACTAAAGACTTCCTTGCACGCCAAAAGATTCCTACTGCTGAATATGAGAACTTTACAGAGATAGAGCCAGCCCTAGCCTATGTGCGTGAAAAAGGCGCTCCTATCGTTGTAAAAGCAGATGGCTTAGCTGCAGGCAAAGGCGTAATCGTAGCCATGACTCTGCAAGAAGCGGAAGACGCGATCAAAGATATGCTTGCAGGCAATGCCTTTGGCGAAGCAGGTAGCCGAGTTGTTATTGAAGAGTTCCTAGAAGGTGAAGAAGCCTCTTATATCGTTATTGTTGATGGCGACAATGTACTTCCTATGGCAACCAGCCAAGACCACAAACGCGTAGGTAATGGCGACACAGGGCCAAACACAGGTGGTATGGGTGCATACTCCCCCGCCCCCGTTGTAACCCCTGAGATCGATCAGCGCATTATGGATGAAGTGATCATGCCGACTGTAAACGGCATGAAAGCTGAAGGTAATGAGTACACTGGGTTTTTATATGCAGGCCTTATGATTCAAGCAGACGGCACACCAAAAGTTATTGAATATAACTGTCGTTTTGGTGATCCTGAAACGCAACCGATTATGCTACGTTTGAAATCTAGTCTCGTTGATATGTGCAATGCAGCGCTCGACAAAAAGCTAGATCAGACCACAGCAGTGTGGGATGAACGCAAGTCTGTTGGTGTTGTGATGGCTGCCGGCGGATACCCTGGAGACTATGGCAAAGGTGATGTCATCACCTTCCCTGCTAGCTGCCCAGAAGGGACCAAAGTATTCCATGCAGGTACAAAGTTAGTCGACGGCAAGGTTGTTACAGCCGGTGGACGTGTACTTTGTGTTACCGCGCTAGGCGATACAGTAACTGAAGCTCAGCAACGTGCATATGATCTACTTAAAGAGGTCAATTGGGAAGGCGCTTATTTCCGCACCGATATTGCTTACCGTGCGATTGCTCGCGAGACGAATAGCTAAACTGCCTGTCTAATTAATTAAAGCCCCAGTTAATCTGGGGCTTTTTTATTTATTAGTAATAAACCGCTTAAACGCCCGACAGCAAAGATACAGCTAATCGATATAACCCCAGCTAGCATAGGCATCATACTCAACCAGTAACCTAACGACAGCAACCACACCGGCACCCCAGCTAGTAGGAGCGCCATACAAAACCCAACCAATCGCCAACCTACTGGCAGCTTCGCCAAAAAAAGTCCCCAACACAATGTTGCTAATATACCCAGGGTAACTGCCCACACAGATAAGGAGGGCGACAACGTATATCCACGATTTAATGTACTAAAAAGAAAGGCGTGAATTTCTGTGGAAAAAAATGATTTTTGCGGTAAAACCTTTAACTTATTCTCAATGGCTGGAGCACTAATCCCCACAAAAACAGCCTTATTACGCAGCTTATCTTTGGGAACTGAGCCATCAAGTAAAGCCCACAATGGGTAACGTAGTACATGTTGATCAAACGAGACTAAGCCAAACGGCAACAAAAGCTCATAATCACGGCTCCACAACTTGGAGAAGCCCACATGCAGATAAGGTGTTCTTAAACCAGAAAAGTCATCTGCTTTCACAGGTGCATAGACATGAAGAGAAGCCAGCGCCAAACTAGGCCACCGAGGAAAGCCCATGCCGGCATAAAGATAGCTACGCCGAAGATATTCATCCTCGTCTAAAGAGAGATCGGCATGACCCATCACTGCTTTTGGTAGTTCAGCAGCATTTAAAGGTTTTAATTCTCGGCCATTCTCTGCGATCAAAGGCAATATCACTCGACCGCTCTGTTTGATTGCATCAACCAAACGTTTATCACCTAACTTGTTATCAACATCTTCACCGATAAACGCAACATTATAAGTGATAGATGAGGCTTCAGCTGAAGATAGCCCCTCTATCACCTCCGCATGGATGCCACGATTTAGCGGCCACCCCGAAAAGCGGTCGATACTTTCTTGGTCGATATCAATTAACACAACATCTTTAGGCCTATAGTCCACAGATGCGTAGTACTGATTCAACAAGTCATAGGCGAATCGATCAAACCAAACAGTCAAAGCTGAAGAGCTTACCAAAACAACAATCGTTAATGGCAGCGTCAGAAAGACTAAAAACCTAACCCCTTGGAGCATTACAAAATCAACAGTAACGTTGCCGCACCAGAAAAGATAAGTGGCCACCAATTCTCTATTGGCTGCTCAACCTGCTGTGGAGCCGTCCATTCACCTGCATAATCATCAGCATCGAATGCCCTAACTCTTATGTAATATGTACCAGGCTGTGGCTTATCTATAGCTAATTCAGCTTTATCAGTGTTTTTATCAACCAGAATATTGTTAAACTCTTGGTCACTTGCAAATTGCAGTTGGTAATATTTAATATCTGGTTCAGTATTCCAACTAAAAAACATCTCATTTTCACTACTTACCGGCGCCTGAAGTTCTGGTTTCGCAGGAACAGGCTTGACGGTAAATTCACCAGCAAAACCGAGTGGGCCCACTTTTCCTTGCGAGGTTACACTCGTTACACGCCAATAATAATCGCCAGGCTCCATAATATTTGCTGTAAAACGAGTATCTGAGATATCACTTTCCTGTAAAGCTAAGGTTTCAAAATGCTCATCCTTAGCTATATCAAGTTGAAAACGATCTGCTAGCTCTGGACGAGACCAAACAAATTCCACTTCACCAGAATAGATAGAATCAGAGGAGCGTGGTGCTTGCCGAACGGGTGGAAATGGTCGTGCATCAATAGTAATTTCCTTCACTGAGGAAAAACCTTGCAGGCCCTCTTCACTAATCGCACGAACCCTAAGCCAATAGCTCTTATCTTGCAGCGATGAAGGTAATCCCATTTTCGGCTGATCCGAAACAGAATCATAAACAATGGCGGTAAACAGCTTATCAGGTGAGATCTGTCCACGATATTTAGCCGCACCTTTCAATTCACTCCACACCAACTTACCCGGAAGGTAATGAATCGGCGCACTTAAATCAGGCAATTCAGGTGCAGGAAGAAGCTTTGTGGGCTTAGCTGGCGGCATATCCGCTTTTGCTAATGTCCCATAACCTTGATTTACAGTAGTACCACCTAAATTATTTTCAACACCGATTTTACCCTCGACAACTTCAGCCGCTGTACTTGAGCCTTGAGCACGCACTCGATATGTAGTGCCTTTGGTCGTTGCAAAGGCAACAGGGGTATCGATTAAGAACTGGGAACCCGGTACTTTTGCAGGGTTCGCTCTAATTTCTGCCTCACCCTCTTCAAGAAACACTTTAATATCTACAACTTTACGTTTACTGCCGACAACAGTCGCTTGCCTAATCTTTAGTAAGCTGTTTTCAAGAATCAATACCTGTGTGCTGTCATCAAACTCCAACAACACTGACGATTGAGGAGAGGTCTTTATCTGATCGCCCTGCCCTAAGCTTTGGCCTCGAACTAATGGCAAATGAGCTTTAACTGTACCGTCATTCATAACCACTTGTGCTGTGACTGTACCGCTAACATCCAGAATTGTAATATCCGACTGACGTTCTTTAATTAATGAACGCGGTATTTTAAGCACAGTACCCGGTAGCATCTGCCTATCGTTACTAATATTATTCAGACGCTCTATAGTTTTCCATTCTCGCCAATCCGTCAAAAGCTCATGAGCAATACTCCACACAGACTCCCCAGGCTGCATAGGATAATTCCATTCACTCTCTGTTTCTGCCAACACTGTCTGAGAAAACATTAATATGCAGAGCAATGCTAAACTTTGTTTTAATTTCATCACTGAATAACGTCCTGTTTCGCGTATTAAAAGAGATGGAGAATCGAGTTTTAATTAAGCTTCTATTAAGCCTAGTACAAACAACCGCATTAACATTAAAACTCTTTCATAGGCCCTATATATAACTTATCATTTTCCCACTAATTCAACTATCTAGCCAGCATGGAAAAAGCCGTTTTATAATATGACATACCCAATTATATGAGTATAATCATCCCTTAAATCATTACGTGATACGCTTTAATCCATGCAGACATTCGAAATAGATTCTAAAAGAAAACGACTCCGCACAGCGATTAGCGCTATTATTTCCACAGCTATTTTAACGGGCTGTGGTGCTCTTACCCAAAAAGCACCTCAAGAGTCGAACAACGAACAAGCAGATTCTGGCTTTTGCTACAACGGTGGACGCACAAACGAATATAGCTGCGACCCTGAAAAAGCAACCGCACAAGCAGACATGCGGACAGCAGATATCGATGAAGAATGGATGAGCGCAAAGCTATCAGAAGTTCGCTCTTGGCTAGCCGAAGAGAAACAAGCCATTCTTAATGGTGAAGCATCTCCAACGGATAAAAAAAGCACCACGCCTCAAGAATACATTACAACAGTCAGCATAAGCACACCTACACCTCAGCAAACCTCTCCTGAGATAGCAAAAATTTTACGTCTCAGCCAACAAGGCCAACATAAAGCGGCACTTACAGCGATTGATAAACTCATTGCTGAAAACCCCAATATGGCTGCAGCAAAGTTGACTAAAGGGATTGTTACCAACCAGATGGGCGACAAAACATCCGCTAAATCCATTTTTACACAGCTGATGGCAGCCTACCCTAATAGACCCGAAGCGTTTAACAATCTCGCGGTGATTTATGCTGAAGAGGGTAACTTTGCCCAAGCAATAGAAACCTTACAACAAGCCTTTCAGACCCACCCAAGCTATGCCCAAGTACATAGCAATCTAAAAGAGCTCTATGCGACATTGGCATCTCAGGCTTACAACAAAGCGCTTGACCTTGGAAGTATCGCCGCTAGCCCTGAACTCACAATGATCGATCGAGTGCCTAGCGATATCTCAGGTAATAGTTCTGATCAGTTACTGCTGGTTAGCAACGCCGCGACCTTAAGTGCACCACTACAACAGCAGGAAGCAAATCCAGCTGAAGTCATACCTACACTGTCGAAAGCTGATGTAACTAAGCAATCTCCTAATGTCGTACAAACCGAAAAAACAACTACTGAAATTGCGGCATTCAGTAACAAAAATCAGACTCCTGCAAATGAACCAATCATTCACGAGGCAGAACCTGAACCAACAGACCATATAGTAGAAGCACTAGATACAAAACTTGAAAACCAACAAGTTGCTGACCAAGCAGTACCTTCCAAAGCCGTTTCTGCTCCCCTTGCTTCAACAGAGCAAGAGATCACTCAAAGCCTACAGAACTGGGCTCAAGTATGGAGCAATAAAGATTATCAAGGCTACATAAACGCTTATACTCCTATGTACCGTCCAAACGTGAAGCTAAGCCACCAGCAGTGGGTTACTCAGCGCCAACAACGTATAACTAAACCTAAATTCATTCGTATAGATGTCAGTAATATTCAGGTTAAGATTCTTGGACAGGACTTGGCCGAAGTGTACTTTGAGCAACGCTATGAATCCGACACTTATAAAGATGCGGTCAAAAAGCGGGTAATGATGGTTAATTCCAACGGACAGTGGAAGATCAGCCTCGAAAGAAGCCTAGGTTTAATCCAGTAAAACTTATTAATGAGTATGAATAAAAAAACGTCCTTTACTGGACGTTTTTTATTGGTCACAAGCTCACAAATATTACAACTCAGATCCCGGTCGCTTTAATACGACGGTACCATCCGTTGCTTCTGACGCAATTCTCCAGCCCTCTGTCGTTAACTCCAACTCTAAACGCTTTGTAGTCTCATCAGCATAGCCCGGCTTTTCAAAACGCTGATAGAATTCAATACGATACCAATGGGTATTTAAACGTGTAAAGGTTGGTGTTCCTAGTTCAAGCTTTATCCATTCTGGCGACAATAATCGTTCTTTCCTAAACCGCCTCCACTCCTCTACTGGCATATCTACGCCATACAGAGAAGCATCTTGAATATAACTCCCTATATACGCATCCCAGTTTTGAGATTGCCAAGCTTGATGCCAAATCTCGAACACTTTCCTTACTTCATCTTCATTATTAAGCGCAGCAACTGAGGTCACTTGCTGTTTGGATGTAGCACCCTCTAACAAAGAATGATTCAACACCTTTCCTGGAGTGGCAGAGATGACCTTCAGAACATCTCGACCATCAGGGCCCCCTCTATGGTTTGGGGGCAAGTCGGCATTATTAGCAACCATATATCTCTGAGTTAGCTCACTCTTGTCGCGCTGCAAACTACTTTTTGCCTCTTCTACGACTACGCTCAAATCGGCAACAAGAGCCGGATTTAACATCATTGGGCTCTGAGCGGCTGGGCCAGCATGATCAATATTTTGAGTAGCTCGTGTCGACTCTGAAATAACAGCCTCATTATTTAACTCAATCGGCGGTGTTATCGGCTCTGGAACTTGCTCTACTACCTCACTCTTAGCCACTTCTGCATCATCCAGAAGTTCGACCGTTAAAGGCACCATTGAATCTTTAACAACCTCATCAATAGTCGCTGAAACTTTATCCTCTGGAGCCAGGTCAATAAAACCACTATACCAACGCCAAAGACCCAGCCCGATTACAGCAATAAACCCAACCCAGAGCATATTCTTAGCAAAAAAGGCGGAAGACCTGTTGGCATTAAAACCATCTTGATAGAAGCCATCCAGCTTAGCCGCTAGGGAGGGATTAACCTTCAAAGCCAATACAAGCGCGGGCGTGCTCACTAACAAAACAACAACAGCAGTGCCCTGCTCATCACATATCGAAGGCAAACTCAAAAGATAAGTTAATGCCTGCACATCAACACTTTCGCAATTAATTGTGATTAACAGCTTACGACCCACGGACAGGCGTTTTTTTAAGGCTTGAAGAATTAAGGAAGCACTTTGTTCAACGGAAAGGTAGCTGGCCAACGCCGCCTGTAAACTAAGGAGTTCTAGCTTACCTTCACATTGGAAGTGATCTGGATAATGTTGCTGAGTTTGTGCTAAAAGCTTATTTATCCAAATCTCAGAGCCCTCAATACGAACAACCTGATGCTGATCTATATTTTGAAGTAATAGCTCAGAAGCGTTCATATATTATAGCGCCCAACTCACTTAGCATGGATTAAGGCTTACCTACAGAAGGTAAACCTTCATAAGCAATTCGCCAGCGATCGTTCTCAAACGTCCAATATTGACGTTTAATAGACTTCCCTTGAAGGTTGCTACTTTTATAATCTTGGCGGAAAGTAGCCACAACGAGATCTGGATTGTCGGGATAACGGTAGAGACTTAAGTTATCAACATTAACATCTATGAATTCTTTACTGCTATTTACGCGCTTTTTATAACTAGAAAACTGTTTCAGATCTCTTTTCCCGTCATGATAGTTTGTCGCATAATTCTGAATATAGCGCGAATGATCAAGGCTTTCCCAATCAGCAGCCCAACGTTCAATTAAACTATTAAAACGTTCACTTTGCGCTAACCAGTCCTGCTTTTTAATCCAACGAATGTTATGCCCCACCAAGACAGGGGTATCTTTAAAATCTATCTTTTGGTCAAGTTCGATGAAATCTGGATTCGTAAGGGAGATACAACCTTCACTGGCTTTAGGTGGGCGGCTGTATGTTTCAACCGGAGATCCATGTAACCATATACCATTACCTGTTCTCCCTAAGCGCTCATCCCACACATTAGGGTAATTGAGTGGCAATGCGCCAGATCCATAACGTGAGGGTAAATTCTTATCCTCTAAACGCCCTGTAATAAAATAAACGCCTAGCGGTGTTTTTAAATCCCCTCTTTTCTCTTTGCCAACCCCACCTCGTCCGTAGGAAGCATAGAAATCTTTAACTAAAACAGGAATACCATCATGATTTTCAAACAGAAATAACCGTGAGAGTCGCGTATCTACAACGACTGCATATTTCTGATTTTCTGACATTTTCAACATATCAGCCGGTAGCATATCAATGGATGGCTTTTCCATCTCCATCAATAAGCGCACTTTAGCTTCAGAAATTAATCCATCAATTTTCTGTTTATCACTATGGCTGCCAGAACTACTTAAAGGCGCTCCTTGTGCTTGAGCAGATAAAATATCTGCATAGACAAGCTGAGCAAGGCGAAAGTCCGGGCGGCGTTCAGTCAACTGTTTCAGGTCAGTTAATGCCGAATCTAACTCATGACTACTCAGGTTCTTTAAACCACTTAATAAAAGCTCTTCATTACCATCAGATAAACCATAAGGACCTTGAGATAACTCATCCGCTGCGGCATTCCCAAATGAAGAAAGTATTCCCCAAGCAATTACAGAACCGATCAAACCTTTTGTCATTTACCCAAACAACCCCAACGTAATTTAAGCTCTGATTATAACGATATTCAGTGTTAATGGGACTTAATTTATCTAGATAAACGGCTAAATTCGAAGAAAACTCTGCCATAACGTCATTTTATCGTACCTAAATCAACACTTTCTAACCCCCCCCGCCCCATTAAGCTTGTAATCGCTTATTTAAAACAAAGCTTTCACCCAATCAAAGCATACTTTTAGTGGCCACTAACTAAAACAGGTCAACCTCCCTTAAATTCAACCAACAACGATCAACCCTGTTGTTTAAACTCAATTAATCTCGCTATACTGCTAAAAAAGCTTTATTGAGAGAGAATTATGGACTGCCTTTTTTGTAAAATTATCAATAAAGAGATACCTGCACAGATCGTTTATGAAGATGAGCATGTAATTGCTTTTAATGATATTAATCCCCAAGCGCCAACCCATTTACTGATTATTCCTCGCATACATATATCAACACTCAATGATATTAGCGAAGAACAAACACCTCTCATCGGTCACATGATAAAAAGTGCGGCTACTATTGCTAAACAGATGGGTTTTGAGGAAGACGGCTACCGCACGGTTTTTAATTGCAATGAAGATGGTGGACAAACGGTTTACCACATCCACCTACATCTGCTCGGTGGTAAAGCTATGGGTTGGCCCCCTTATCAAGATAAATTGAAAACAGCGATAGAACAGTAAACAGCCGACTGAATAACCTTGAGGCACTCTGTAATTGGAAGTCGTATCCAAAAGGAATATAATTGCAGCTAACTTATACATATAGAATGTAATCGAGATTAGCCTTAATCATGCTACAGGAAAATCAGCTTCACGCTGAGAGTAACCACGGATCAGAGAATAGTGAACAACCTTTAATAACCCCTTATCGACATAGGGGTTATAAAAAGGCACTTTATGCTTTGCGTGATGCTCTCGATAATCACAGCGCAGTCATCCTCAAAGGGGTGGAAGGCACAGGTAAAACCACACTTGTATCTGAGCTGATTAGTGATTATCAACACAAAGGGGTTCCTGTCGTACGGTTCGATACGGCACTGACTAAACCTTCACAGTTTTATTCGAAACTAGCCGAATGTCTCAAGGTACCCAAACAAAAAAAAGATCTGATTCAAGCACTGCGTGATACTAAAGATGCGGGTCAATATTGCTTAGTCGTTATTGATCAAGAAGCTATAGATTCATCGGCAACTGTCGCTGACGCGCTTAAACAGCTTTGCTTAACATCAGAAACAACGGCTGGTGCAATTAAACTCATCGTTGTTCGCAAAGACTATTTAGTTATCCACACAGGTAAAACACCTGAGGCTGATTTTCATAATTGGATTAAAACTGAAGTCACTCTTAATCCTCTACAAATAGACGATATCGAAGGCTATATATATTACCTGTGCGCTATAAAAGGCCTACCCCCTACACCTTATGAAATAGGCACAGATTTCTCAATGATAGAACAAACAGAGGGGCGGATCAGCCGTCTAAAAGCCCTTTTGTTGCCTTTGATTCACAAAGATGTGATTACCCGTAAAGACTTTGCAAACAATGAACATAACAGCAAGCCTTTGCATACCAATCATTCAGGTATTTTTGCCTTAGCTTTTGTCGCCATACTGGCCTTAGGCGTCGGCATAAATCACTTTTTATTTACAGATGAACCTCAGCCATCTTCAGAACCCCCAGCAGTGGCGGTCTTTGCTGAATCAGAACCCACAGCTTCAGGAACCCAGCAGGCAGCGAATTTCAGTGTAACGCCGCCAAGTGTTGCCAAAGATAAATCGCAAAGCACGGTTAAGACTACGGATCTTAAAACCACTGATTTAACAAACCAAGACACCAGCCTATCGACGGCTAGCGCTAATGATAATGCAGCTAACAAATCTGAGAACCCTCTAGCTACCAACGCTTCACCCGACCTATTTCAAACTGAAGTAAAAATGAAACTACTACAGTTAGAGACTGAATTAACCGAGGCTAAGATAGAAAACAATCGCCTACAACTAGCATTGATTGAGGCGCAAAAAGAGCAAGGCGCTAAAATAAAACACGCGCTAGATACGAAAAAGAAAGAGGGTCTTAACTCCGCTGTAGAAACAAAACCGGCATTCAGTAACTCAGACAGCTCCTCAAAAGAAAGCCTTGCAGCGAATCAGGCTGAAGCGCTACCAGCGATTGCTGAAACCTCAGCACAACTAACTTCAGAACCTCTGAGCGTAGATCAAGCCAGCGTTACTACAGCGTCACAAGGTGATACAACTCAGGAAGTCTCTGCTACAGACAAGGTTGTAAGCACAGATAACAACACAACCCTTACTGTTGCAACCTCGCAGAAAGAAAAACAGCCATTAGATCAAGCGACAGCGCTTATTAATCGTTGGCAGAATGCTTGGCAAACTCAAAACCATGAAGATTATATTTTCACTTACACATCCGTCTTTAATGGCCCATACAAAACCCATCAACGCTGGTTACAGAAAAGACACACCGCTTTAACAACACCGGAATGGATTAAGTTAGAACGAACTGAGTTCTCAAATATCCAGCTGTCTGATTCGATGGTAACGGTTGATTTTTGGATCAACTATGAAGCAGCCAACGGCTATAAAGATAAAACCCTTAAACGCCTCACCATAGAGAATATCGAGGGTGAGTGGCTTATTAGCAAGGAACAAAATTTAGAAGTGCAACCACTGCTTTAACAGTACTTGTCTTGCAGATACTTTGAATTTAAAGGATGTACAACTATTACTTAGGTAATGGTTGTACTCTGTTTTTTTTACTGATTATCTAACAAGGGTATAAAGGAAACTCTGCAGCATACTTATCTATCCACTCCTCTGCGGCCCCCTCTGAACTCAGCTGACGTCCCTCTTCATCAAGCACCTTCTGGCGATACTCCTCTATATGACAAACTTGCTCAACCATCCTTACCGAATAAGCCGTAGCAAAATCAGAAAAACCTATACCTACTAGGTACCCAGCACCATCTCCTTTACACCAAAGAACATGACCAATCGTTTTAAATGAGGGATCATTTAACCAAATTTCAACCTCAACAGCTTGCCCTGCACTCATTGCTTCAGATGATTCACATGAAAGCCCACCCACACTAATATCGTTCGTTTGAACACAGCGCGGAGCGTAACCCGATAAGCGTTCTGAGTTATAGTTAGGTATGGAAAGTTGAATCGGTATTCCCGTAGGATGTCTTATAAAACGGCGAGGCATAACTCTCCTCCTTTGCCTTTAATACATCTCAGTGTAGACCTAATATAAAAAAAGAGAGCATAAATGCTCTCTTTTTAGTTTCAAAACACGCTGACCAATGAGTATTAGCCTTTGCTCAATAGATCTCGCAAGTCAATAATTGACGCATTCGCTCGAGAAATATAATTAGCCATTACCAATGAGTGATTTGCAAAAAGACCAAATCCCCCACCATTTAAGATCATTGGGCTCCATACGGTATCTTGAGTAGCCTCAAGCTCTCGTATAATTTGACGTAGACTTACCCGGGCATTTTTCTTTGCCAGCACCGGCCCAAAATCATGCTCGATCGCTTTCATAATATGCAATAAAGCCCATGCAGATCCCCGTGCTTCAAAGAAGACATCATCAATCTCTAGCCATGCGGTTTTTATTTCGGTCTCGCTCGCGACTACCGTGGACTGTTCAGCCTCAGCATCCCCCGCTAAATCCGTATTCAAACGCTTCTGACCTACACTGGCACTCAAGCGTTGAGACAAACTTCCCAAACGCGTTTGTACATCACCCAGCCAGTTATTAAGATTATCTGCTCGGGCAAAAAACTGAGCTTCAGTTTCCTCTGTACTTGCCAAAGCAAGTTGATAACTTAACAAGGCGTCTAAACCCTCTTTATATTGCGATTCAGACGAAGGGATCAGCCAGCTATTAGCATCAAAGTTGAGTTGCGGCTCAGCTACTGTCAGTGCTAAATACTCTACAGATTGAGATTGAGAACGACTAAAATCTTTCCGCATCGCTCTAGCTAAGTCACGGGATTGTACTAATACGCCGTACTCCCAGTTACTAATATTATCTAACCACACACCTGGAGGCGCTATATCATTACTAATATATCCACCCGGCTTATGTAGCAATGTATCAACCAAACGCTGTAGGGTAAAAACCGTAGTGTACCCAGTGGTAATCTCTAGACCTCGCTCATCAGCATCAATCTCCGCTTCAGATATAGGATCAAACGCACTTGGGGTAATACTCCAATAAACGCCTAAAGGTATAGAAACAACAATCGTCAACAAAATCGCTGCAAAGAATGCGCGACTTATTTTACCGCCCGGCATGTTATCCCAAAAATCCAAAAACCAATCAATCAATAATCCCATGAAAGTTCCTCAACCCATAAAGCGGCTATTACAATCTGACAACCTGATCAAACTCGCTATAACGCACATATTTTGCGTTTTAACGTACAAGAAAGCTCTATTCTAACAGCCCATAACTTTAGATGCGCACATTAAGTTCTTGCCTTAACAAAGATATATCAACATAACCTAATAAAAAATCTTTCCACACTAAATATTACCTATTCTTTATCACTACTACCTATAAAACTAAACAAAACAGGCCCTACAAAACACAGATCAAGTACCATAAATCATAAGAGGAGCCATAAATACGTCGCAATGTAACCCTAGCTATAGAGATTTAGCATCTGCGATTATTGCCACCCTAAGCACTCCACAGATAAACCTTCTAAATCGTTTAATAAAAAGTCTTAAGGGTGGAACTAACAGCCACGGAAAACCCTTTGCAGCATGCCTAATTATCCGTAAAAAAGGAGGCAAAAATAGCGTTAAATTGGATACAATCTTGCAGAACCGACCTGTACAAAACAAGTACATATTATTTTAAATTCACCCCAAAATTAAGTCTTAAGCAAGATATCAAGTAATAATAAAACCTCCTTCTAAGTTTTAAATATTAATATTTTCAAACTCTTAACTAAAAATGACATACATCATTAGAAAAAATGTTGCAGTGCGTCATAATTAAGCAATAGACTAAAGATATTCTTTTGTTAATACGTCGCTTTAGAATAAGTATTGGCATGTTACTTTTTGATAAAAAATCCCGAGGTCTCAATGGTTATTCAAGAAAAACCGCCACTGCATGATCAGTTAGAGTTTTTTATAAAACAAGCTGAAAAAGCACGCCCAATTCGCACGGTTGTTGCTCATCCTGTTGACAGTAACAGCCTTATCGGTGCTGTTGAGGCCGCGGAACATAATTTAATTATCCCGACATTAGTTGGCCCAGAAGATAAAATTAGGGCTGTTGCGGAAGAGCAGAATCTAAACATAAACGATTTTGAGCTGATTAACACAGAACATAGCCATGCCTCCGCTGAGATCGCTTGCGAGCTAGTAAAGCGTGGTGAATCTGAAGCCTTAATGAAAGGCCACTTAGGTACATCAGAGCTATTACGTGCCGTAGTACATAAGATTAAAGGGATTCGCACTGAACGACGTTTAAGCCATGTCTTTGTCTTTGATATTCCCAACTACCACAAGCCACTCATTATTACTGATGCTGCCATCAATATAGTTCCAGACCTCTATTGCAAAGCAGACATCACTCAAAACGCTATCGATTTCTGCCATGCTTTAGGTGTTGATATACCTAAAGTAGCCATTTTGTCAGCGGTAGAAAAAGTTAAACCTAATATTCAAAGCACGATTGATGCTGCAGCACTTTGTAAAATGTCTGATCGTGGACAGATTACAGGTGGCTTACTCGATGGTCCTCTTGCCTTTGACAATGCAATTTCACGGCAAGCCGCCATTGATAAACATATAGTATCGGAAGTTTCTGGCGATGCAGATATTCTTCTAGCTCCCGACTTAGAAGCGGCCAACATGATAGCTAAACAATTGATTTATCTAGCCAATGCAAAATCAGCTGGTATAGCTTTAGGGGCAAAAGTACCGATCATTCTGACTAGCAGAGCAGATAAAACATTGGCACGTTTAGCTTCTTGTGCCCTTGCGTCCCATATGGTTCACCACAAGAATTCATAATTATGCAGACTATTTTGACCGTTAATGGCGGCTCCTCAAGCCTGAAATGCGCCCTATTTGAATTAAGAAACGGTGCACTTACATTATTGTATGGCTTTAAGTTAGGGAATATTTTAAATACCCCACGATTTAAAGTTAAAGATGCCAGCGGCGCGACACTTGAGCAAAGCACGCCTGATTACCAATCAGTACCTAAGGAAGAGCGCCACCAGGCGTGTTTACAAACTATTTTAAACTGGCTAAGCCAGCATCTACCTGAGAGTAGCCTAGTTGCCATAGGTCATCGGGTTGTACATGGTGGAGAGATATTTAGTGAACCTTGCATAGTGACCAGCGAAGTTAAGGCTCAGTTAGAGAAATTTATCCCTCTAGCCCCTTTGCATCAGCCCTACAATCTTCGTTTAATCGAAGCCTGTCAGGCACTCGAGCCCACACTACCTCAAATTGCCTGCTTCGATACAATGTTTCACAGCAAGCAAAGCAACTTAGAAAAAAACTACGCCCTGCCTCGACAATACACAGACGAAGGCGTTCGGCGTTATGGCTTTCATGGTTTATCTTACGAATTTATTCAGCGCCAACTCACTCAACTACAAAGTCCATCACTGAATACAGTTGTCTGTCATTTAGGTGCAGGGGCCAGTATGTGCGCTATTAAAAATGGCGTATCAATCGCCTCATCTATGGGCTTTACCGCTGTTGATGGCTTACCTATGGGTAGTCGTTGCGGTAATATAGATCCCGGCGTTCTACTTTACCTCCAACGCCAACATCAGATGGATGCCGACCAATTAGAAACACTGATCTACAAGCAAAGTGGCTGGTTGGGTGTGTCAGGAATCAGCTCAGATATGCTCGAACTTCATCGTGCAGAGCAACCTGAAGCCGAAGAAGCTATCGAGATGTTTTGCTATCGCGCAGCCTTAGAAATTGGACGATTGTCTGCTGCATTAGAAGGGTTAGGGCAAATTGTATTCACCGGCGGTGTTGGTGAAAACGATGCTGATGTGCGCCAAAGAATATTAAATCGCTGTCGCTGGTTGGGCATAACTTACTCCGAAGATGCCAACCAAAATAATGAAAATATCATTAGCTTAAATGATTCAGCTGTAACTGTACGCGTTATAGCCACGAATGAAGAAACTATGATTGCGACCCATGTTTTAGAAATCACAAAAGCCCATAGCTAACGAAGAATAATACCTAACACAGTAAAACGATAAGGCGGCACTGTTTAATTTTCAGCAATGTCGCCTCCTCTCTTTCCGCTCATAGAATAATACTTTTGGCTAATAACCACCCATAAAAACAGAAACTTTGGGTCAAAATCCATCCATTTATCACGCCCTCTATCGTGCATAACCTCCTGAAAACTCCGCTTTACCAACATCCGGTCGTAATAGACCTCATGGCATCCATATTGCTTTTGAGAAATGAAAAATATAAAAAATATTACCAGAGAGCTTATTATGAAAATGACTATTGGACTCAAGATAGGTGGATGCTTTTTGCTCACCCTCGTGGTTCTAATCATCAGTAACCTTTACGCTTTAAACGGTGTTAGCAGTATTCGCAATGCACTCGAACAGATTTCAGGTGAAGCGTGGCAAAGTGCTGATAGTTCCTCTTCTCTTAGACTTCATATTAACCAAAGTAGCCAACAGCTTATTAATGCACTTGTCTATCAAGAACCGCTAAGCGAAACGACTCAAAACACCATTGAAAAACATCTTAGCGCAACTGAAACCGCCCTTTCACAGCTAAATAAAAGTAAATACCAAGCAGAGAGCCAAGCACTTAATGCATTGGTTGAGCAATTAAAGTCGATAAAACAAAAGGTTCTTGAGCAACACTCCGCTTATGTTGCGGCGATAGAACACAGTAATAGCGAAACACAAAACTTCAATAAATTCATGCAACGACTAGGTTTCTATGGCAACTATCAAATCTCCTCATTAGAAGATGCTTTTCAACGTAACCAAGTAACGTCATGGAGTGGCGATATCGAAGAAAAGTGGGAGTTTGTTATTGCAACCTATCGCGCACGTATTGCCTTAGGCGAATCAGTAGTGGCCCTGCAAAAACAACTACAATCATCTACCCCCTCAAAAGAAAAAGAATCTGTAATCGACGCATTAAACAACCTAAGCGATTCACTTTCTGAAATAAGCCATTCTCCCTTAGCCACCAGCACTATTAATAGCGGTAACTGGAAAGGAACCTCCTATTCAGAAGCCATAGAAAAAACACTTCAATTACACAAAACCGCAACAATCCAAGTTCAAACCAGCCAAGAACAATTTCTTAACACACGCGATCAACTTTTGCAGATCACCCTCGCACTTAGCGCCCATACTGCAAGTTTGAATAACAAAATTTCAACAGAGGTTTCACAACAAACGCTAACAACTGTTGACGATGCAAATAGCTTAAACGCATCGATGATTGCGAGCCTCCCAATAGGCATAATACTGACACTCATCGCCATCTGGTTAAGTTATAGAATGGTCATCAAGCCGGTAATAGAAGCCAGTACACAGATGGCAGAGATCGCTTGTGGAGAAGCCGACTTAAGCGTCCGCTTACCCGAAAAAGGAAATGATGAGATCTCCGATTTAGCTGCTAACTTTAACCGTTTTGTTACCCGGATAGCCGAAACGATTCAAAGCGTATCAAAAAGTGCAGCCGATCTCGCCCAAACCTCAGAGACACTTAAATCAAATTCCACACTGACATTAAAAGCCGTTGAAACACAAAATATCGAATGTGATCACGCAGTCACCGCAATGGAAGAGATCAACAGTACAGTTAACGACATCGCAAACAATGCTAGTGAAGCCGCCGAATGTAGTGAGGACGCTAAACAAAGCGCCAATCAAAGCTGTAATATTGTTGAAGAAAATCGACAAGCGACAGAGAACCTTTCTCGGGAAATTCTCGCCGCAACCCAAGTGATCTCAAACCTTGCAGAAGAAAGTAATAAAGTTAGTAGCATTATCAGTGTTATTGAAGGGATTGCCGAACAAACAAACCTCCTCGCGCTGAATGCTGCGATAGAAGCTGCACGCGCTGGCGATCATGGGCGTGGTTTTTCAGTGGTTGCCGATGAAGTACGTGCACTATCACACAGTACACAGCAAGCGACGGAAGAAATCAGATCGCTCCTCGATACTTTACAACTTAAAGCTGAGAAAGCAGTGTCCGTGATGGAGTCAGGTCAGACGCTCGCCCTTAACAATGTTGATCTGTCCACCAATGTACAAACTCTTATTAAAACGGTTTCAGCAGAGATCGATAGAATCAATCAACTCAACTTGCTTATCGCTACAGCAACCGAAGAGCAAGCTCAGGTCACATCTCTAACAAAAGATAGTTTAGAGCGGATTAATAAGGCTAGCGGAGAAACCGCTAACAACGCTCGGAGCAATAGCCATGCAAGCAGCCATTTAGAGGGTCAAGCAGAGAAGCTTGGTGAGATTCTCTCTCAATTTAAGTTTTAACATTCGTTAGCCCTGTGGTTTAAAAAGTAAACCACAGGGCCCACCAGCGAATATGCAGATTGTAATTAACCCACAAGGGTATCAATTATAACGGCCTGTAAATGCTATCAAGTCCTTTACTAGGGCCTAAAAGCGCATACTCAACAAAGCCTTAACGCTTAGCCTTACGCGGCGCTTTTTTCTTAACAGCACTGTCTTTCTTCTTTTTCTTACTGCTGGCCGCTTTACCTGAGGCTTTGAGTTTTTTCGGGCCTTTATAGTTACCCACTAAGCCTTCTATCAATTTACGTCTAAAACGCGTTTTTAGATAACGCTCGATAGAAGACATCAAGTTCCACTCAGTGGCATCGACTAACGAAACCGCCTCACCCTCAGCGCCTGCACGGCCTGTTCGGCCAATACGGTGTAGATAAACATCACCTTTACGCGGCATCTCAAAGTTAATCACCAGATCAACATCCTCAACATCTAACCCACGGGATGCAAGATCGGTTGTTACTAATACGGTTGTCGTTCCTTTACGGAACCCCTCAATGGTGGCAAAACGTCCCTTTTGCTGTACATCGCCATGTAAAAGCGCCGCTTTTAATTTATGGTAACGAAGAAAACCATCTAAACGACGTGCTTGGGTTTTACTGTTACTAAACACAATCGCTTTAGTGTATTCCTCATTTTTTAGCAGTGCGCACAGCTGTTTATCTTTATGCGCTACATCGTCAGAGAGTATAAGGTACTGCTTAATCCCCTCTGCCGCTTCACGCTTTTGGCCCACTTGCACCCATTCCGGCGCATCTAATATCTCATTAGCCAATGAACGTATAGCCGTTGGCAGCGTAGCCGAGATCAACAAGGTTTGGCGAGCATCAGGGCAAACGGACAGAATCTGTTGCAAGCTCTCCTTAAACCCTGTTTCCAACATACGATCTGCTTCATCTAACACAAGAAAATCTAAGCTATCAAACTCAATAGATTGGTTTTCGATATGAGGCAGTAAACGGCCTGGGGTTGCGATCACTAAATCCGCTGACGCTAAACGCTTTTCTTGTACTTTAAAGTCCTCTCCCCCAACCACAGAAACCGCAGAAAGCTCTGTGTTCTGCGCTAATTTACTAAACTGCTGGAGTATCTGATCCGCCAACTCCCGTACGGGAACTAAAACTAACGCACGTGGCTGTTTAGCCGGCGACTGCTGCCCCACCATGCTCTGGATTAACGGAATCAGAAACGCCGCCGTTTTACCGCTACCGGTTGGCGCACTCACCAGTAAATCCTGCCCTTCCAATAATAAAGGCACCGCTCGTTGCTGCACCTCCGTAGCTTCAAGATAGCCCGCCGCTTTCAAATTATTCTCAAGTTCAGGATGCAATGCGATATCGGTAAACATGGGTGTACTCATTAACAAGAAAAGCGATGAGATGGATAGCAAAACCCAACCTCACCGCCTTAAAAAAACGATGCACGTCGATATTAACGTACAAAAAAGTAGTCACGCGGAAAGACCGCTAAAAAGAGATAAATATTACAAATCAAACCACTACAAAGAAACGGGCGTAGTTTGATCGCTTATATGAAAGATCATTACCCATTTTAACAGAATAAACCCTCTTCACATGACTTCTGTGTAAATTTGGCTAAATGTACTCTGACCTCATTAATTCTATAAAAGCCATCTTGATCCTCGGAAATATTAGCGCCTAGCGCCCAACTCAACCAACACTTTCAGCGGTCGGATGCATTTGTTTGTTAGGCAAATTTTCTACGAATGTCACTTTTACTCTTTTTGATAAAAGCATATAAGGAATCCAAATCACACCAGCAATAAACGATCTCATAAATTCTTTTGTTGTATCCGGGTTAAACATAGGCTCACCAGGAAATATAAGTGTTACAACCCATGCATCCAAGGGAATAAATATCAATGATGCCGTTACAATAGCTATATATAGCTTTGGAAATAAATTATGTTTCGAAAAGAATAAATATATTAAATAAATAGAGGCGGCGACCATTATGGCATTAAATGTTATTTCACCTACCAATAAAGAGCCTAAATATGGAATATAGGCTTCAGAGCCTTCTGTAGTTATAGCCTCCCAAGCTCCATCTTCAAAGACTGGTTTGAAAGTAGGGATTAGCGTGACAAGTAATCTAATCGGGTTTAATACAACTCCGATTCCTACTAATATCAACCATCCACCTAGGCCTTTTAATTCATTATTATCAGTCATTCTCTACTTTCCTATTGGATTGCCTAACGCCCAAATAACAGGCTAAGTAATGATTGGCTAAAATGTGTAGCGAAGCGAAACGTAGCCAGCTGTAATTTGTCCGTCTTGAAAAGACTTGTTAGGCATTTATTCTACTCTTCAATGAATGTACCAACCTAGATGCATTTTCGCTCAAGATTCTTTGATGAAGATTGTACATAGACTCTGCCAGATCATAAGGTTCAGATGGTAAAATTGTTCTTTCGTTATCTTTGAGCTTACTTGGTACAATTTTTTCTGGTGCATTTGAAGCAAAGAAGATTTGTCCATGAACTAATCTATTTCTCTTATTTAGTAGATTCAAAGCTTTTATCCAGAGAGTCTAATTTAGTATTGTTAAGTTCTTTGATTTGACATTTACACCATTTGATTTTATCACTCACTCGTTTAGTTTCGTGATGTTCCGGTCGAGTAATCCCCATAGCTAGAAAGTTACAAATTTCCTCTATTGTGCGCTCTAGGTGAGATGCTTGAATAACCATGTATCCAACACCTCTAATTAAATCATTATCTCGATCCATAATTGATGCCTAACATTTGTATATACGGGGGCCCGTGTATCTGCCCACATCGCTATTAATTAAAAATAGATGTAATTATTTGAAAAGGAAGGGGAAACTAAAGAATTCGATCGTACTCTTCCGTGACAAAACGAGCATGCGCATTAACAATTGATATGCACAGCCCATACAAAAAGGCTACGTTTATCTACCCATGCCAGACATCCATCTGTCTGATTTATAAATATATTTAACCTAGCCTAGATAGGAATACAAGCATCCTTAGGAGTAATAAGCTCAGAAAAGAGCAAACTTAAGGGGTATGCATCCTTGTGAAAAGTAACCGTAGAACAACTGATCTTAATAAATCTACGCTGGCCTTATTTACCCCAATTTCGCTCAGGGGCTGAGCTCCTACACTAAGATCGTCCCTATAGGCGGCCAACCTTTGTCCGATGCCAGTCGGCCATAGTGAAGTGTTAGATTATGAATTGCTTAATTTTGTCTCTGTCTAACCGCCTCAAACAAGCAGATACCTGTCGCTACAGATACGTTTAAACTGCTCACTTCGCCCGCCATAGGGATTTTAACCAGTTGATCGCAATGTTCGCGAGTTAAACGGCGCATACCTTGCCCTTCAGCCCCCATAACCAGCGCCATTGGCCCAGTTAGGTTGGCTTTGTAAACATCCAGATCTGTTTCGCCTGCGGTACCGGTTGTCCAGATACCACGCTGCTGTAGGCTTTTTAACGTTCTGGCTAGATTAGTGACCAACACGTATGGAACCACTTCTGCAGCGCCACAGGCGACCTTTGATGCAGTTGCATTGAGGGGAGCTGATTTATCTTTGGGTGCGATCACCGCATGAACACCCGCCGCATCGGCGGTTCGCAAGCAAGCGCCTAAGTTATGCGGGTCCGTTACGCCGTCGAGTACTAACAGAAACGCGGGCTCATCTAAATTATCGAGTAGTTGCTCAAGGTACTTTTCAGTCCGGGTTGGAATCGGCTTACAGAGGGCAACAACACCTTGATGTACGCCACCCTCAACCAGTTCTTCCAGTTCACGTTTGCTTACTTGCTCCACTTGAATTTTATGGCTCATGGCCGTTTCAAATAGGCTATGCATACGTTCATCATTGCGACCCTTTAAAATAAGGATTCGCTGTACTCGTTTAGGATCGCGCTTTAAAACAGTATTGATCGCGTGGATACCAAATAGGTGTTCATACTGCATATTAACGCTCTCCTACCCAATCGCCTGCTTGTTCTTTTACCAAGACAGCCAAGAGGTCTATAAAACTGGCCTGCGCATTCAATGCAGGAATGTAATCATACTGTTCGCCGCCCGCTTCCAGGAACACATCACGGTTTTCTATAGCGATCTCTTCTAGGGTTTCTAGACAGTCTGCGGAAAACGCCGGACAGGTAATATGCAGTGTTTTAACCCCTTTTTCGGGCAGCGCCTCAAGGGTTTTATCGGTATAGGGCTGCATCCACTCAGCGGGGCCAAAGCGCGATTGAAAGGTGGTTACCCATTCATTATCAGTCAGTCCCATCTTAGCGGCGAGTAGTTTAGAGGTTTCATGGCACTGTGCAGGGTACGGATCCCCTTTATCTGCATATTCCTTAGGAATACCGTGGTAGGAAAGGAGTAACTTATCTGCCGTGCCGTTCTGCTCTTTAAACTGCTGTATGTGGTTCGCCAACGCGCTGATATAAGCAGGATGACTGTAATAAGAATTAACAATACGAATATCAAGCACGCAACGCTGTTTTAACTGGTACTTAGCCACTTGATCATAGATAGGTGCTGTCGTTGTCGCTGAGTATTGTGGGTACATAGGCACGATGAGGATTTTTTTATAACCGCTTTCGGACAGTTTTTCTAATCGCGCTGTTAGGTTAGGCAAACCATAGGTCATGGCTGCAAATACATCGGGGGCCGTGTCACCATAGTTTTTTTGCAGCAGGAGGTGTAGCTCAGCCACCTGCTTATCTAGAATTTTGCGCATGGGCGAGTCATCTTCCCAAATGCTAGCGTAGGCTTTAGCGACCTTTTTCGGCCGTAGATTAAGAATAATGCCATTTAACACACTTAGCCAAAGCAGACGGCGCAGCCCTTTACCTTCAACAACCCGCGAGTCAGACAAAAACTCTTTTAAATAACGGCGTACCGCACTCGGTTCTGCTTTATCTGGTGTGCCTAGATTAACTAAAACGACTGCAGTTTTTTCAGATTGACTCATTCAACGATATTCCTTCTACTTTGGCCGATTATTATCCCCAAACTATACGTAAAAGCCTATTAAAACGATCATTTGGGCATAAAAAAACCGCACCCTTTCAGGTACGGCTTTTAAATGACTAAAGATTTGAGGGTTAGACGCTAGCTAAGCCTTCAAATACTTTGTCACGAATGTCATCTACAGAGCCAACGCCCGCTACATAGATATATGCAGGTGCTGTTGCGGCATCTGTTTCGCCCCAACCTTTGTAGTAATTAATCAGTGGAGCTGTTTGATCATGGTAAACGTTTAGACGATCACGAACGGTATCTTCCGCATCATCAGCACGTTGCACAAGGTCTTCACCTGTTACATCATCTTTACCTTCCACTTTTGGTGGATTGAAGATGACATGGTAAGTACGACCGGAACCCGGATGTACACGGCGACCCGCCATACGTTTAACGATCTCTTCGTCAGCAACGTCGATCTCGACAACCGCATCAATATTAACGCCCGCATCTTTCAACGCATCAGCCTGAGGAAGCGTACGTGGGAAACCGTCAAACAAAAAACCTTTTGCACAGTCAGCTTCGGTAATGCGCTCTTTAACTAGACCGATGATAATGTCATCAGAAACTAGCTGGCCAGCGTCCATTACTTCTTTGGCTTTCACGCCCAGAGGGGTACCCGCTTTTACTGCAGCGCGCAACATATCACCAGTAGAGATCTGAGGAATATCATACTTTTCAGTGATGTATTGTGCCTGAGTACCTTTACCTGCGCCTGGTGCGCCCAGAAGAATAATACGCATACAGGAAACTCCTAACTTAATAAGTTTAAAAAAATAGAAAAATGGTTATGTTCCCGACCTATATAAGCTATCGAAAACAAGAAATTCTTTGCTACAAATAAACGCTGACTGCGGACAATACCACGCTACAAATGTCGAACAATTCGACATTAGCACTACCAACCCTAAACTAAAGTCCGGAAAAATTAATCAATCAGTACAAAAAACAATGACAATCATTTTAAAAAACAAACAGATAGTCAACCCAACCTAAATAAGTAGGGCCGACTACTCTACCTTATTAGCCGGTATTTCGCATCCCCGCTGAAATACCTGCCATTGTCACCATTAATGCTTGCTCTAGACGCTGATCCGGCTGATTACGATCTCGATTCAGCAACTCAGCCTGCAAAAAGTGTAATGGATCTATATAAGGGTTCCTAACATCGATAGATTGCCGAATAACCGGATTACCTTGGAGCAGGCTATCCTGTTCTTTGATTGCGTTAATCAAGGCAACTATATTCAATAAACGGCTACGTAAGCTAGAACCTAATGTACACAGCTCTTGGGAGACTAAGCGTTTATCGTAGTAAGCCGTAATATTGGTATCGCTCTTGGCTAATACCATTTCAAGCATATCTATAGTGGACCGAAAGAATGGCCACTGCTGATACATCTGTTTGACCAAACTGCCACTACTCCCGTCGTTAAGCGCTTCAGCTAAAGCGGTATCACTGCCCAACCACGCAGGCAGCATAAGACGAATTTGCGTCCAAGCAAAGATCCAAGGGATCGCTCGTAAACTTTCCACCCCGCCATCTTGGCGACGCTTAGCCGGTCTTGACCCTAAGGGAAGCTTAGCTAGCTCCTGTTCCGGCGTTGCAGCACGGAAATAAGGCACAAAACTAGGATCTTCACGAACAATCGCACGATAATCCGTTAGCCCTTTTTTCGCCATGCTCTCCATCTGTACGCGCCAAGATTCTTCTGGGCCTGGAGCTGGATCTAAGGTTGCTTCAAGTACAGCCCCTGTGCATAACTCTAAGTTACGCACAGCTAGATCAGGCATACCGTATTTAAAGCGGATCATCTCTCCCTGCTCAGTTAAACGCAGGCTATGATCAACAGAACCCGGCGGCTGTGCCAATATTGCCGTATGACTTGGACCACCACCGCGACCAACCGTACCACCTCGACCATGAAACAGCGTTAAATGAACACCATGATCTTTACATAATTGAGTTAAAGCCTCTTGCGCCTGAAACTGCCCCCATGCGGCGGCCAGCTGCCCAGCGTCTTTTGATGAATCAGAATAACCGATCATCACCTCTTGATGGCCTTCCGTATAGGCCTTATACCAATCCACCTTCAACAGAGCATCAATGCAGTCTCGTGCACTCTCTAAGTCATCTAAGGTTTCAAAGAGCGGTACAACCCGCATGTTATGACCTATCCCCATTTCCCGTAGCAATAGGATAACCGCCAGTACATCAGAAGGTGTACTGGCCATAGAGATGACATAAGACCCGAGTGCATTTGGCTCGGCTTGAGCAACGACTTGGCAAGTATCAATAACCTCTTGCACCTCTGCAGAAGGCACCCAGTCTTTAGGAAATAGTGGACGACGGCTCTGTAACTCTTTTAACAGGAAGTTCTGACGCCCCTCTTCACTCCAACCATTGTATGAACCTAAACCATAAAACTGCGAGAGTTCTTCAAACACTTGGGCATGGCGATCTGAGCTCTGACGAATATCGAGTTTCACCAGAGTTAAACCAAAACAGGCGATGCGGCGGATAATATCTTCTAGAGCACTTTCGGCTATTACCCCCATTCCACATTCTTGTAGCGAGCGATAGCACAACATGAGAGGCTCCAATAACTCCTCTTCACGGACAAAAATATCACAGGCCTCTTCCCTATTACCGTTAAGCTGCCTAGCCACCCAGTTTTTAGTAGCAGAGAGTTTTTCCCGCACATCACCCAATAACTTACGGTAAGGTTCTGCGCAATCACCAACTCGATTACGTAGCTCTTTATTCGCTTGATACATAGAAAGTTCGGCACGTAACATATCTATATCATTAAGATAAAGATCTGCGGCCATCCAGCGGGATAAGAGCAGAACCTCTTCCGTTACTTTCGCCGTAACATTTGGGTTTCCATCACGATCTCCCCCCATCCATGATGCAAAACGAATAGGTGAGCAATCTAGCGGTAGGTTTTCACCTAATGTTTCATTCAGCTGAGAATCTAAACGGCGCAAGAATTTAGGTACAGCAGTCCAAAGGGAGTTTTCTATAACAGCAAAACCCCATTTAGCTTCATCAACCGGTGTAGGCCGCTGTTTTCGGATCTCATCGGTATGCCAGATCTGGCGTATAAGCTCATCAAGACGATGTTGCGCACCTTCATCACCACGATCCAAACGCCGTAGGCATTCAGTAATATCATCATATTTCTGGATCAAGGTTCGACGGTTTACTTCTGTTGGATGAGCCGTGAGTACTAAATCAATCTGCATTTTACTGAAGGCATCAGTAATGTTCTGCGGCGAAAAGCCTTTCTGGCGCAGTTGAGCAAATAAAGTACATAGGGAATCGGGTGTACACACATCGGTTTCTTCTAGATGGCGACGTACTCGATGGTGTTCTTCTGCAATATTGGCTAAATTCAAAAACTGAGTAAATGCACGTGATAAGGGAAGCACATCATCTTCGCTCAAACCTTTTAACGCGTGCAGTAGCTTCTCATGTTCAGGCTCAGCGGTGTTTCGTCCGGCCTTTGCCAATTGGCGTACTGTTTCTATTTTTTCAAATAACTCGTCACCTAAGTGAGCCTTGATTGTGTCACCTAAGCTAGCACCTAACATTCGAACATCATCACGTAAAGCTTCGTGCAGATCGGTCATATACCCCTCCTGACGCAGAAATTAGCATCTGATTAACTCGATGCTACCCCATTAAAAAGAATAAAAACACTGGCTTTTCAGGTGATTAGTCTCATACAACAGAAGAAATACCATAGATAAATAGGGAGAGGTAATGCTAATCGATCATAAAAACGAATGGATTTTTTTAAGCTGCTTCTCTGCCATCCACTCATCAGAATAAGCGATCTCTTTATAAGGTTGCTTATCCCCAGTACGATAAAGTGCGAGTCGGTAGTTTTGGTCAACTTCCGTTCCACTATCGTAGATAACCTCTAATTTTTCTAGCGCAGATAGGGAAATAATTTCATAATTTGTTGGCCCAACCACCGCAATTTCACGGCGCTTAAGATCTAATAGAAGTCGTGGCGAGCCCTTGAGATCTTCACTAATAGTAAAACCCGTAGCTTGGAGCTGTTTAAGCTGCTGATCCGTTTTCTGCCAGTTCCAATAGCCTAAACTTAGAATGATAACGAAAGCGATAAGAAACCACTGAAACGGCGTCACCTTTTACAATCCTTTTGCTTTAGCTTGACCCCAAAATTGATCGAGTTCATTTAACGAGAAGTCTGACCACCCTTTGCCTGATTCACGTACCCGATCTTCTACAAAACCAAAGCGACGCTCAAACTTCTGATTAGTACCACGAACAGCATCTTCGGGATTAACACCTAAATGTCGCGCTAAATTAACTTGGGCAAAAATAACATCACCCATTTCATCCGCTACTGCAGCCTGATTACCCGATTGGATAGCTTCGCGTAACTCCGCCAACTCCTCTTCGATCTTATCTAGTACTAACTCTGCATCATTCCAATCAAAACCTACTTGAGAGGCACGTTTTTGTAATTTAACAGCACGACTTAATCCCGGTAATGCTTTAGGAATATCATCCAGCACACGGCTCACACCAAGATCTTCTTTACCATCCCTTTCCTGTTGTTTGATTCTCTCCCAGTTTTGCTTAATCTCGTTGTCAGTCAATGCTCGCTCAGCAGGGGGAGAATGCAATGTACCATCAGGAAAAACATGCGGATGACGACGAACCAGCTTAGTCACAAGATTAGAAACAATGGTGGAGAAATCAAAGCGTTCAGCTTCATCCCCTAACTGAGCATAAAAGATCACCTGAAACAGTAGGTCGCCTAGCTCATCGTTTAGATGAGTCCAATCTTTACGCTCAATTGCATCAGCCACTTCATAAGCTTCTTCAAGCGTATGGGGAACAATAGAGGCGAAATCCTGTTTAAGATCCCAAGGGCAGCCATGCTCAGGATCCCGCAAGCGGGACATAAGGTAAGTCAGATCATCAATTGTATAAGTTTGCTGCATTACCAACGGCCTCATATCACACTATGTGAAATGTAATTAACGAATAACACCACTACGCTGACGATGAACTTCCATAACATTGGAAACTTGATTCACTTTATCCATCACACGTCCCAACAGATCTAAGCTGGAGATCTCCACAGTTAACGTCAATCGAGCAATGTTTTCATGCTTATCAGAGAGCGTATTAGCAGCAACGATATTTACATTTTCAGCCGCCATAATCAGCATAACATCACGCAATAGACCTGGGCGGTCAAAGGCTTCAATGAAAATATCAACAGGGTATGTTGTTTCGCCCGACTCACCCCAATCAACTTCAATAATTCTTTCCGGCTCTTTCTCTTGTAGCTGGATAAAATTACTACAATCTTCTCTGTGGACAGATATTCCACGCCCTTGTGTAATATAGCCGGCAATTTGATCACCGAGAACCGGCTTACAGCAGCTCGCCATAGTCGATAATAAGTTACCGACACCACGAACCTTCAACCCTTCGGGTCTTATTTCGGCTTCATGGAGAACAGGTAATGCAAGATCTAACTGCTCATCTGCTTCATCAGACAGAATCTGACTTTGTGCGGAATTGATAATTTGAGAAAGTCTAAGATCACCGGCGCCTAAGGCCGCATACATATCTTCGATATTTTTGTAGTTGACCTGTTCACAAATCTTAGAAAAGTTTAATTCTTCCAGATCAATCGCCAGACGCTTAAACTCTTTAACCACCATTGCGCGGCCAGCATCGGCATTCTGCTCTTTTGCTTGAAACTTAAACCAATGCGCAACTTTAGCCCGTGCACGAGGCGTCGTAACAAAGCCTAAATTCATATTTAACCAATCACGGCGCGGGCGTTCTTCACTACCGGTCATGATTTCAACTTGATCGCCCGTATGTAAACGCCTATTCAATGGCACTATACGGCCATTAATTTTAGCGCCACGACAACGGTGGCCAATCTCAGTATGTACACGGTAAGCAAAATCGATTGGTGTCGCCCCTTTAGGCATATCGATTACATGGCCATCCGGTGTAAATATATATAAGCGGTCTTGCACAACATCGCCGCGTAGCATCTCGCCAAAGCCTTCACTTTCGCCAAGATCATCATGCCATTCAAGTACTTGACGCAACCACGCGATCTTGTCTTCGTAGGCATCGCTGTTGGATTTAGTGTCCGTCCCTTTATAAAGGTGGTGCGCACATACGCCAAGCTCGGCTTCTTCGTGCATATCAAAGGTACGGATCTGAATTTCTAAGACTTTTCCATCTAAACCAAACACCGCTGTATGCAATGAGCGATAACCGTTCGGTTTAGGGGATGCGATATAATCGTCAAACTCATGGGGTATATTGCGCCATAAACTATGCACAATCCCAAGCGCTGCATAGCAATCACGACTTTCTGGCACCAAAATACGAACAGCCCGAACATCATAGACTTGGCTGAATTCAATGTTTTTACGCTGCATCTTCCGCCAAATACTATAAATATGCTTAGCTCGACCGTTAACTTCACCGTCGATATTGGCGTTTTCAAGCTCACTTTCTAAACGAACAACAATTTGGTCGATATAATCTTGACGATCAAGACGCTTCTCATCTAACAAATTCGCAATATGTTTATAGTCATTGGGCTTTAGGTAGCGAAAAGAAAGGTCTTCCAGCTCCCATTTAATATGACCTATGCCTAAACGATGAGCGAGAGGGGCATAGATATCAAAAACTTCGCGCGCAACTAAATAACGCTTCCGACGAGAGCCATTTTTAACTCCTCGAATAGCACAAGTACGCTCTGCAATTTTAATGAGGGCAACACGCACATCATCAATCATTGCCACAAGCATTTTACGCAGATTATCCATTTGGGTTGTGTCACTACCCAAAACATTGTCATCAATACGAGGATTCTTACGACTGCCAATCGCCGCCATCTGCAGGACGCCCATAATCAACTGGGCTATAGGCTTACCAAACTGTTTACGTACACGTTCCATAGGAAGCTTACGTTCACGAACGGCACGATAGAGAATTGCAGCAATCAGAGATTCTTGATCCTGATGAAGATCAGCAAGAATTTGTGCCATCTCCAGACCGGTTCGAAAGCAACCTTCCGTGTTTTCAGCCCAAACATCTTCTACTTCATCGGTACTTTTCTGTGCCTTTTTGGCCATTTCACAGGCACGACGAACGGCATCGATGTCATCAATATCTGTTAAATCTTGAAGGTGTTCTAACCATAACTCTATATCAACGGACCCATCATCTCTAATGGGTTGATCTTGGCGAACTTTAACCATGATGAACCTGCGCCATAAAAACTGCTACTCCCAAAAATTAAGCCGCATCTTTTATTATTATTCTTATTAGACAAGAAAATATGGGCTCTTCCCTGTTATTCAACCCTTATCCTGTGGTCGGCCATTCTATTCTTTATAAGATAAAATCGCGAATCTGTTTCCCCTCGCTCTATCAAAAACAAACAGCAAGCACGATTTATACCCAGATAAATCAGCCTTATAAAAAAAGCCCCTAAGGGCTTTTAAAGTTACATACGTTATCTGAGGAAACTAATTAAAGACCCCAGTGGATAGATAACGGTCACCTCTATCGCAAATAATACAGACGATCACCGCGTTCTCGACCTCTTGAGCCAAACGTAAAGCCCCAGCTACCGACCCACCAGAAGAGACACCACAGAAAATCCCTTCCTTCTGCGCTAGTGCACGCATAGTTTCTTCCGCTTCGTTTTGATCAATATCCAACACAAGGTCGACACGGCTTTCATCAAAAATTTTAGGTAAATACTCTTGAGGCCAACGTCGAATACCGGGTATCTGAGCGCCGTCACTAGGCTGAAGACCAACCACTTGAACCGCTTCATTTTGCTCTTTTAAGAAGCGTGATGTGCCCATAATCGTGCCTGTAGTACCCATAGCACTGACAAAATGAGTTATTTTTCCCTGGGTTTGCTGCCAAATTTCAGGGCCTGTACCTTGATAATGCGCTTCAGGATTATCCATATTGGAAAACTGATCGAGTACGATCCCTTCACCTTTTGCTTGCATAGCTAAAGCAAGATCTCTGGCGCCTTCCATCCCCGCCTCTTTCGAGACTGGGATTAACTCTGCTCCATAGGCTGTCATTGATGCTTTACGCTCGGCACTTGAGTTGTCCGGCATAATGAGCTTCATCTTATAGCCTTTAATCGCAGCAGCCATGGCTAAAGCGATACCTGTATTACCTGATGTTGCTTCGATTAAAGTATCACCAGGCTTAATTTGTCCGCGTGTTTCTGCGTGCTGAATCATGCTTAAAGCGGGGCGATCTTTTACTGAGCCTGCTGGATTATTTCCCTCTAACTTGCACAAAATCACATTACCCCGACCTTGACCAATACGCTGTAAGCGCACTAACGGGGTCTGACCAATATAATCTTCAATGGTAGGGAACTGAGCTTGCATAAATTAATCACCCATCAAACATAAAAAAAGGCATAAGAAACTATTTTCTTATGCCTTATAAGAAGACCCGAAATTCTACCGATGGTTCCATTAAAGCTCAAGAAATCACTTTTATAATTCAGAACTTCAACCGGCTGCCACCTTAACCTCAGACAAGTACCGTCATAATGTGAATTTTACCTTCCAATGTCCGATGAACAGGACAACGATCAGCAATTTCAAGTAATCGTTGACGCTGTTCATCCAACAGATCACCTGTCAGCGTAATTTGACGCATAAATTGATCGACCTTCCCCTTCTCTTGTTCACAGCTAGAACAATCTTGTGCATGAATTTTACTGTGACTCACATCCACTTGAACATGATCTAAAGGGATCTTCTTTTGTCGTGCGTACATTCGAATCGTCATAGATGTACAAGCTCCCAAACCGGCTGCTACCAATTGGTAAGGGCTTGGACCTAAATAATTACCACCATAACTTTCAGGCTCATCAGCTATGAGATGATGCCCCTCAACACTAATATCTTGGGTAAAACTACTAGGATCCGCTTCGCTGACACGCGTAACCCCCTCTGGGGCATTCATAAGTTTTGGCAATAAAGCCACATCTATATAACGTTGTACCCATGCAGATATTAATTCAGCAGCATATTCTGCATCTTCAGGACGTGAAAGCAGATGGTCGGCATTATCTAAAGTAACGAAGCTTTTAGGGTGCTTGGCCATTTTAAATAACCTAGCCGCATTTTCTAAATCGACCGTTTCGTCTAAAGGAGCATGCATAACCAACAAGGCTTTTTTAAGATGACCTACACTCTCCTCTAACGAAGTACCCGAAATATCATCTACAAAAGAACGCTTAATAGTAAAAGCACGCCCTCCAAGACTGACCTCGGCCTGACCTTCAGAACAAATATCACTCACATGATGACTGAAATTATGCAACACATGATCAGGCTCAGCAGGAGCACCAATAGTCACGACAGCTTTCGCCTCAGGTATACCTTTTGCTGCAGTTAGTATTGCTGCCCCTCCTAATGAGTGACCAATCAGTAACTGCGGTGCTTCATACTTTTCACGTAAAAAATTAACCGCTGCCAATAAATCCTCTACATTTGAGCTAAACCCTGTATTAGCAAATTCACCCTCTGAATGCCCTAATCCAGTAAAATCAAAACGTAAAACCGCAATACCTAGAGATGCTAAACGCTGAGCAATTCTACGTGCGGCGGGTATATCCTTAGAGCAGGTAAAACAATGGGCAAAAAGAGCGTACGCAGCGGGCTTTCCAACAGGTAGATCCAACCTCGCCGCTAACGTAGAACCATCATGCCCAACAAACTCTAAGCGCTCAGTTTTCATCTTTAATCTCTCCGCGTAAAAAACGATTGGCTAATTGCATACCTCAGTGGCGACTTAGTATTAACTACCTAGTCACTACACGCCATTTAGAAATGGCTATAGACAGGATAGGCTGGCTTTATGAGAAAAAGCACTTATCCCAACCAACTTTCTATTATTTTCTCAATACACAATTAACAAACGAAAAATATAGTTAGGTAATGATGCAAAAAAATGCACTGTCATAACATTAGCAAAGATATTACTTTATTCAGCCATTTGTTAAGAGGGGTAACAAATGATGAGTAACAGGATTAAGTAAGCATTAAATAAGCAAAGGCTAGACGCAAAAAAGCCGACTTAGCATTCACTAAATCGGCTTTCTCTAATCTGGTAGCGGGGGCTGGATTTGAACCAAC